>NZ_RCNS01000002.1 GCF_009725995.1 Zobellia laminariae
CCCTTTCCATTCCGAACAGGGAAGTTAAGCCCGCTAGCGCCGATGGTACTGCCAACAGGTGGGAGAGTAGGAAGCCGCCTTACTTCGAGGTCCCGATCAGTTTATTCTGGTCGGGACCTTTTTTTTTTGACCATAATCCAAGATTACTGCCTATATTTTAAGTTATTAAGTATAAAATGACTAGCCCTTCGGTTAGTTTCAAAGAAAATTATCTACTAGACTTTGGCCGTTCAGTACTCTTCCTATAATTTAATTCAGTATTAAGAGTAAAATATCACTTACAACACCTTCGTATAGTTGACTCTTAGATTTACTTGAATTATCATTTACCATCTTCTGTTTACAACAATTTTACCTCATAATTTCTTCATTTAATGTGGTATATGTGAAATATATCAATTCTCAGGTTTGATATATTTATTTTAGAAAATAATATGTTTTGAATATTTTTAAGTGATTGATTATTAGGGTTTTGAAATTATTATTTTTAAAGAGTAATAGCCTAACTTAGTTATATTATTGTGCGTTTATTTACGGAAATATGTTATCGTATTTAAAATGTTATAGGTTTTAAGACATATGTTTCACTAGAATGCACTGAAGCACGGTATATTTGGGTTCAAACCAAACTCATGAAAAGAGCAATACCTATTTTTATCATCGGTATACTATTGTTTTCTTGTACTGAAAAAGAGAAGAAAACAGAATTATCGGAATCCTTATCACAAATAACTTCACTCGCTTTTGAATCCATATCTCTTGATGATATGAACGATTTTGAAAGAACTTCAAATAATTGGAGTGTTGTTGGCGGAGTATATGTTGATCGTTCTAAGGATGGGGAAATCACATCAACAGAAGGAACAGGTGTATTGGTAAATATACCCACGAAACCAAAGAAGGAAAATCTTAAAACTAATTTTAAACATGGTGATATTGAGTTAGAGGTAGATGTTATGATGCCCAAGGGTTCCAATTCTGGGTTGTATTTTCAAGAAAGATATGAGGTTCAGCTTTTTGATAGTTGGGAGGTTCTTGATGTTTCACATGGTGATATGGGTGGTATTTATCAACGTTGGGATAGCACAAAAGATAAAGGAAATGAAGGTTATGAGGGACATGCTCCAAGAATTAATGCAGCAAAAGCTCCTGGTTTATGGCAGCATTTTAGAATTATATTTCATGCTCCAAGGTTCGATTCTACTGGTTATAAAATTAAGGATGCTGAATTTAAGGAAGTTTGGTTGAATGGAACATTGATTCAAGAAAATGTTAAAGTTACAGGTGCTACTCGGGGGGGTATTGGTCAGGATGAAGTTGCTAAGGCTCCATTAATGATTCAGGGAGATCATGGGGCGGTTGCATTCAAAAACTTAAAGTATAAATTGTACGAGAACAACAAGCTTTCATTTTCAAATATGAAAATGAAAGAATTTAAGAACGAAGATGTTATGCTGCCCAATTTGGATAGTCTAGTTCCTATCAGAGAAATTGTAACAGACTCTATATCTGCTACTATGGCGGTTGGCGACAAGGTTACACGGATATTGGATTATCAAGGTAAATTAGTAGTTCCTGTTACTGGTGATTACATTTTTAACTTCAGATTAAACCAGGCAGGTGGCTTATTAATAATAGATAATGACACGGTGGTTAACCGTGATGGTAACTTTATTGTTGATTCTTTGGGAGTCAGCAAGGTTACTCTAACAAAAGGAGTAGTGCCATTTAGATTAATTTATAACAAGCACAATCCTTGGGTAATAGGATTTAGCCTCTCTGTAGAAGGTCCTGGAATTGAAAAACAACCACTTCATGCTGCTAGTTCCATAGAGAAAAAGAAAAGTGTTGGAAGTAGAAAAATTATGGTGGAACCGACGGAACTGGCTGTAACCCAACGTAGTTTTTTAATGCATGAAAATGAAAAACATACCCATTGTATATCAGTAGGGACACCACAAAAAATAAACTATGCTTATGATTTAGCTTCTGGTTGTCTACTGGAAGTTTGGTACGGTGATTTTTTAGATGCTACCCAAATGTGGCACTCACGAGGTATAAGGCAACTTGGAGAACCAGCTGGTTTTGCGGTTTCCTTTCATGGAAACCCGGAATTTACAATATTGGAATCGGCTGATTCAAAATGGCCTAAGAATGTATCGGAAGAGGCTTTACAATTTTCAGAGGGCTATGAGCTCGACAAAGTAGGAATTCCAATATTTATTAGAAAAATTGAGTCTAAAATTATTAAAGATAAAATGGTGCCATCTTCAGATGAACGTAAATTGAATCGAACTGTATTAGCTAGTGGAGAAGGAGAAATTTGGCACAAGGTGGCTTCTGGAGAAGCAATAGAAAAACTGCCAGATGGCTCGTATATAGTTAATGACGAGAGTTACTTTGTTGATTTTTCTGATGATAGTTTATCTCCTATAATTCGGGTATCGGATGGTGAAGAGGAATTGTTAGTGAAAATTCCAGCGGGTGAGCAAAAGGTTGAATATAGTATCATTTGGTAAATAGGAGGACATGCAGACTTTATATAAAACAATATTTTTTTTAGTTCTATTCGGAAGCTATCAATTTGGTACGGCACAATCGGCCATGGCCAAAAAAGAAGCTCAATTCTATGATATCGTAGATGTTCCTATTCCAGAGGATGTAGTTTTGGAAGTTGGGGGATTGGCCTTAACTGACGAAGATAAGTTAGGGGTTTCCACAAGAAGAGGGGAAGTTTGGGTTATTGACAAGCCTTATGGTGATTCGCCAGACTATACTAAATTCGCTAGTGGTATGCACGAAGCGTTAGGTTTAAATTATAAAGATAAGAGCTTTTACTTATCTCAGAGGGGTGAGTTGACTAGACTTGACGACAAGGATAATAATGGTGTCGCAGATGTGTATAAAACTATTTATTCATGGCCATTGTCAGGTAATTATCATGATTATTCCTACGGGCCAAAATTCATGGATAATGGTGATATGCTAGTTACTTTAAATTTATCTTGGATTGGTCATGGAGCTAGTTTGGTGAAATGGAGAGGGTGGATGTTAAGAATTACACCAGAAGGGGAGATGACTCCTATAGCAACAGGTCTACGTTCTCCTTCTGGATACGTTATTAATGATGCTGGAGATATTTTTTATTCTGAAAATCAGGGAGACTGGGTAGGTTCAGGAAGAATTACGCATTTGGAAAAAGGTGATTTTGCTGGAAATCCAGAAGGGCTAGTTTGGTCAGGTGATCCTAAATCCCCTTTAAAGCTAAAGAAAGAAGATATTGAAGAGGAATCTGGTTTAAGTCTTTATGAGTATTCAAAGAAAGTACCTGAATTAAAGGCGCCAGCAATTTGGTTGCCTCATACAATTTTAGGAATCTCTACATCTGATATGATTTATGATACCACGAAAGGTAAATTTGGCCCATTTGAAGGTCAAATGTTTGTAGGCGATCAAGGTCACAGTAAGATAATGAGAGTGTACATGGAGAAGGTAAATGGTGTTTACCAAGGAGCTGTTTTTCCTTTTGTAGAAGGGTTTTCTTCGGGAATTCTCAGGATGTTATGGGGTAGTGATAACAGTATGTTTGTTGGTATGACCAGTAGAGGTTGGTCATCTACCGGCAAAAAGATGTTTGGTCTACAGAGATTAAAGTGGAACGGTAAAGTTCCATTTGAAGTTAAAACAATGAAGGCTGAAGATGATGGGTTTCTTTTAGAATTTACAAAGCCTATAAATAAAAAGCCGGGTACAGATGTATCTAGCTATCAGATAACAACATTTAATTATCTGTATCATAATACCTACGGAAGTCCTATTGTTGATCAACAGAAAGCTGTGGTAACAAGCGCAGATGTTTCAGATGATGGACTAGCTGTTAGATTAAAAGTTGATGGTATGAAACTCGGGTTTATACATCAATTGAAAGTTGCTGATTTAAAAACGAATAAAGGAGAATCACTTTTGCATGATACGGGTTATTATACATTAAATGAAGTTCCTGGAGGTACTTTGAAATCCAAACAAATTGAAAGTAAAACGGGTAAAGATGGGCTTGTACAACCTAAAAGGATAAATGAAATGCCGTTGACATGGGTGAATGGTCCTGATGAAAAAATAGTGATTAGTACTAAGCCAGGTTTAAAATATGATATTACTGAGTTAAAGCTCAAGAGAAAATCTAAAGTAGAGATTACCTTTAGCAATAATGACGATATGCTTCATAATCTGGTCATAACAGAAAGAGGTGAAGAGTCTGTAACTAAGGTGGGGGATTTAGCGCTGCATTTAGGATTAGATGGCGCAGACTTAAACTATGTTCCGGATACAGATTTGGTTCTTGTACATACTGGTATTGTTCAACCAGAAACAGACGAAACAATCTATTTTGATGTACCTACATTTGCAGGAGAATACTGGATTGTTTGTACCTTTCCAGGGCATTCAGCTTCAATGAGAATAAAGCTTATTGTAGAGTAATCAAATTTTTGAATGTGCTTGTTAGTTTACTTGCATGAACGAAAAAATAATTTTTACAAAAGAAGAAAAATTTAATACTCTTTCCCATGGTGTTGGAGTATTATTGGCTTTGATAGGAATGATTTTATTGTTGGTTAAAGACGGCAATAAATCATCGTATTCAACATTTTCTATTTTACTTTATTCCGCTACCTTAATTTCTATGTTTGGGGTTTCGACAATCTATCACCTTACTACTAACCCAAGGCTAAAGATTAAATTACGGGTTGTTGATCATGTAAATATCTATTTTTTAATAGCAGGAACATACACCCCTATAGCCCTAATCACATTATATGATGGAAACGGTTGGAATATTTTCTATGCCATCTGGGGTATTGCGTTCATCGGTACTTTATTCAAATTATTTTATACCGGTAAATATGAATTTCTATCCTTATTGTTTTATGTAGCGATGGGATGGTTGATTGTATTGGATTATGAAAATCTTCTTAATAGTATGTCACCTTTAGGAATCTGGTTATTGCTTCTTGGGGGGCTGTTTTATACCTGTGGAATTCTCTTTTATGCGTGGAAAAGTATACCATTCAATCATTTCATATGGCACCTTTTTGTTTTAGCTGGTGCTGCTTTTCATTGGTTTCTCATGTATTTGATCGTTGTTTAATGTATATTTAAACGATATAATTATTGCATAATTTTTTTCTTTAGAATGATGTATTTGAAATCTTTTTTTTTAGGCGCGCTTCTTCTTTTATTAACTAATTGTAATACATCTTATGATGAACCCCGTATTTCTTTAGAAGGATATGAGGTAGAATCTGGTTTTGAAATAGATGTTGTAGCATCAGAACCCTTTTTGAAAGCACCTGTTGCCATTGATTTTGATAATCAAGGTAGAATATGGGTTGTTCAAATGCCAGGTTACATGAATGATATGCAAGGGAGTGATGAAACCAAACCAAATGGCAGCATAGACATTCTTGAGGACTTGGATAATGATGGGGTTGTAGATCACACGAAAACATTTCTTGATAGTCTCATAATGCCCAGGGCTTTGGCTCATGTATACGGAGGGCTTTTGTATTCAGAACCACCTTTTCTTTACTTTACCGAAATAGAAAATGATAAACCTGTTAATAGAGTAGTTGTAGATTCTATTTACGCGGTAGAAGGAAACCCGGAGCATCAACCTAATGGTTTGATGATGAATATTGATAACTGGATTTATAATGCGAAATCTAATTTCCGGTATCGACGTGAAAATGGAGTATGGAAAAAGGAAGCTACAACTTTTAGGGGGCAATGGGGAATAAGTCACGATAATTTTGGGAGACTTTATTTCAATGATAATTCAAGGCAATTGTTGGGGGACCATGTATTGCCCAATGTATTGGTAAGAAATAAATATTTCACTCCAGAATTTGGTGTAAATCGAATGTTGACGGATGACCAACGTGTCTATCCTAAGCACGCAACTACGGTTAATAGAGGGTACGCAAAAGGAGTTTTAAATCAAGATAGTATATTGGTGAAGGCTACTGCAGCATGTGCACCTTTAGTTTATAGAGGTGGTGCGTTTTCGTCAGAATATGATGAAAATGTATTTGTTTGCATCCCAGAGGGAAATCTCATAAAGAGAAACATTTTAACCTTTACAGGAGATTCAACTATTGCTAAGCAAGCATATGAAAATAAAGAGTTTTTGACTTCAACTGATGAAGGATTTAGACCGGTAAATTTGAATAACGGCCCTGATGGAAGCATGTACGTAACAGATATGCACAGGGGTATGATAGGACATCATGCGTATTTAAGTCCTTATTTAAAAAAGAAAGTAGCAGTTAATAAACTGGACACACTTATTAATTTTGGAAGAATTTTAAGGGTAAAGAAACTAGGCCAAATTAATGAGCCGGTCCGCGATTTCAATAAATTAACTTCCATGCAACTTGTTGCATTACTCAAGGATAAGAACGGTTGGGTGCGTGATCGTGCACAGCAGTTACTTGTTTACAAACAAAAAAAGAATGGGATTGAGGAATTGAAGCAACTTGTATTTGATACTCAAGATCCCATAGCCCAATTACATGCATTATATGCGCTAGAAGGACTCAACGCATTGTCTTATGATTTGTTGAGTAGCGTAGCAATAAAAGGTAATGCGGAACTCACAGCACATGCACTAGTTCTAATTGAACCTTATTTTAAAGAAGCGAGTACTGAAAAGAACACGTTTTTGGTAACTGAGCTTTTGGCAAAAGATAATGTAACAGTAGACCTTTACTTGAGCAGTATTATGGGAAGTTTGGTTTCTATAGATGAAGATTCTTTTCTTCCAGTTATGGAGAAACTAAGTGCTAAGTATTCAAAGAAACCAATTTTTAAAGAAGCCTTAGTTAGTGGTGTTCGAGGAGAAGAAGAAATGTTGAGTAAAGCGTTAGAGCCAACAAATAAATTACTTGCAGAGGCATTGGTGATAAGTGAGAACAAGAGGAAAGAGGATGAAGTTAATCCTATTTTTGCAAGGAAATCGTTAATAGAAGATACTAGGACAAGTGGAGCTAAAATGTTCTATGAAATCTGTGCATCTTGTCATGGGGTCAATGGGCAAGGCATAGAAGGGCTTGCGCCACCATTAATGGGTTCTGAGCATGTTGCAAATACAGAAAGACTAGGTCTTATTATTCTGCATGGTCTTGAAGGGCCAATAACAGTTAAAGGAAAGCGGTATGATTTAAATCTAGCTATGCCAGGCCTTATTCGTAATGAGGACATTTCTAACAAAGATATTGCCGACATAATCTCCTATGTTACCAATGCTTTTTCAGATGTGCCACGTGGATTAAAACTAGAAAAAATAGAAGAGTTACGCAAAACAAAACCCGAAAGCGGGGCGGAGTATACTGAGCAAGAACTACTAGATTATTCTAAGAAGTAAATAGGTTTTATTCTAGTTTATACGCTCCGTTACGGAGCCTTCTGGTGTTTGAAAGATGGATTCATCCGATATTTTATCCAAGAAACGAATATTGCTAAAAAGGCGAACATGGTTCGTGCTTTCTCCAAGTTCTCCGTCATCCCATGCAAAATTCTCCAGTTTTGTTGGCATCATAAGACCCTGTATTTCCTGATATTCTGAATATGTTTTAGCAGAGTTAATTTGTGCATTCTTTTTATCAAAATAAGAAACGGAATAGGTGAGTATCTCTAATCTAAAAGTTTCAGGGTCTAAGTATAGGTAATAAACATCCTCAGGAGAAAGCCCTACTTCTGATCCAAAAGTGATTTTTAAGGTTTCGTAATTTTTACCATTAATTACGGATGCTCCTTCATCCGTAGCAACTACTCCGGGGTCTTTCAATAAAAAAGGAACTCCTAAAAAGTAAAAATCTAAATTATAATAAAACGCAGCGGATTTCCCGGGAATTTTAGACGCATCTGGTTTTGCCCATGCTACTTTACCATCAAAGCCCACCTCATAATCATCAGATTTTAGGTAGGCTCTACGGTCTTTAATATTGGTAAGTTGATAAACTGTTTTCCCGTTTTCTTCTAAATTATAAGAAATACCGGTAAACGATTTCCACTTTTTAATGCCACCATGTGCATTTATGCATTTGTCTAACAGGCTTGCGTCTTCAATTATTGAAGATGCCTCGGAAGTATCTATAATTTTATTATTAGGTTTCTGTTTTGTCTCTTTACATGAGATTAGTAAACAGAGGAGTAATGCTAAGATAGAGATGTGGTTCGTTTTCAATTTGCTGTTTTAAGCAAAACTACTTCAACCCAATCTATTTTCCTATTGGCGAGTCATCACATTTTAAATCGCCTACTACATATTGCAACCCATCTAAGAAAAATTGAAGCAACTCTGGGTGATCTAGGCTCTGGGCGTTATGAGAAGGTGAGCTATAAAAAACACGACCTTTTCCATGTCTTTTAATCCAAGAAACATAGTTTATCTTTTCGTCCACTTCTTTTCTCATGCCCTCTAATTTGTCTATTTCAATATAAAGCAATGGTCTAAAATTATAATCAAAATAAGCATTATTGAAAAAATAAGGTTCATCTACATGTGTAAGTCCATTTCCTTTAAATGCTTGTACTAATGGATGGTTTGTATCTACTTCCTTAACATGCATTTCTTGTGGTTTAGGGTGATAGTCAAAGCTGCCGCCCGTCATTTTACTAAACTCTTTAGAGTTGTTTTGAACCGTAATGGCCCCGTGTAGTATCATCAGGCCTCCACCTTTAGCTACGTAGTCAAGCAAATTAGTTTCGTATTGTTTGGATAAAGTTGTGATCTCTTGGTCGGGAAGGTTTGTGTTTTTTTGTAATAAATCCCAAAATAAATCTCTTTTTGGTCCTGCAGGATTACAATTATTAAATACTACAGCATCATATTTTTTCAAGTTCTTTTTATCAAAACTCTCAATATCATAACCTATATGGACTTCAAAAGCATTGGATTTTTTGCCTAGTATTTTAAGCATTTCTACGTTATGCGGAATAGTCCAATGGTCAAAACCTGTAGCCTTTGAGAATACCAAAACTTTCTTTTTGGAAACATTTTTCACCGTAGTTTCAGACGGGGCCATCTGTTCTATCTTGGCAAGCCATTCTTCCGTGATTTTAAATTCTTCAATTTGTTGGGCAAAAATGAAACCGGAAACAAATAAAAATAGGGCGGTAATAGTATTTTTCATGGGTAATAACTGGATTTAAAGTTTGGTAGATTCTCTAACAATTAATTTATGCTTTATAAGGATTTGGTCCGCAGATTGAATATTAATAGAACCGCTGAGATGGCTTATAATACTTTCTCCGGCAAGAATGCCCATTTTATAACCAGGATATTCTATAGTAGTTAAGTTTGGTGAGATAACTTCAGAAACAGGGTCATTGTTAAAACCTATAATCTTTATGTCTTCCGGTATCCTGTATCCTTCCTTTTTTAATTCTTTTATGCAGTGCACGGCAAAGGTGTCGTTCGATACAAAAATTCCATCTACTTTGTGTTCTGAATTTTTTATTCGGTCAACAAATGTTTTAACGTTCTCTACCTTAAGGTCACTCTCATAAAGGTTTTCTTTTCTGAACGGTATGTCGTTTTTAAATAAGGCTCTTTGGTATCCGTCAAACCTATCTGAATAAACATTACGTTTAAGACTTCCGCTTATATGTACAATATTTTTACATCCTTGTTCAATAAGATGTTGTGTAGCATCAAAACCTGCTGCATGGTTATCTATGGAAATAGTAGGGCAATTGGGTAGATCGCACACCCTATCAAAAAATAAGAGTGGAATCTTCCTGTCCGTATAAGTAGTAAAGTGGTCAAAGTTCTCCGTTTCGTATGCAAGGGAAACCAATAAGGCATCAACACCACTATCAAAAAGAGTTTTTGCATTGAGCTTTTCTTTTTTTTCTGATTCTAAGGACTGACTAATAATTAGGTTGTATCCAATATCATTAGCAATCTTCTCTATGCCCGATAAAACTGTGGACATAAAGTTGGAGTTTAGTTTTGGAACAATTACCCCAATGGTGTTGGACTTTTGCTTACTAAGGTTAGCCGCAAATTTATTGGTTCTATAGCCTGTCTCTTTAGCGACCAATAACACCTTGTCTTTAGTCTTTTGGCTGATGGCCGGATGGTCGTTTAAACTTCTGCTGACGGTGGCCGGAGAGATGTTTAATTTCTGCGCCAAGTCATAAATCGTGATTTTTTTTGCCATTTGGTTAGTGCAAGTTTACTGCAACAATATTACGCAACAAATCGAAATATACAAGCTTAATTTCTGATTTATTACATTTTTGAGTCCATTTTAAAGAATTTAGTCTTGTTTAGGGTGTTTAAAATGAGTAATTATCAATTTTTATGTAATTAATTTACGCAATCGGTTGCGCAATTCATATTATTTTATAGTTTTGTTTCCAATCAACTCGACCTAAATAATCAAATCCAATTTTAACTCACTCTTTATGAAACAACAACTAAGTGATTTTAAGCTCTTTAAACGAACGTTATTTCTCGTGGGGCTCGTGTCAATTTTTTCTTTTTCGGCTTATGCCCAAAATAATTTTACTGTTACAGGAACGGTTTCGGATGAATATGATGTTCCATTACCTGGGGCAACGGTAGTGGAAAAAGGAACAACTAATGGTGTCTCTACAGATTTTGACGGTAACTACTCCATATCCGTTGCCAATCAAAACTCAGTGCTAGTAATTAGCTACATAGGTTATGCAGCTCAGGAGATTGCTGTGTTTGGCAAATCGGAAATAAACACTTCGCTGGAGCCTAGTGCTTCTTCGCTGGATGAAGTTATTGTAGTAGGTTATGGAGCCGTTAAGAAGAAAGATTTAACAGGGTCGGTCGCTCAAGTTGATGCGGCTGAACTTTCCAACCAATCGGTAAATTCGGTTACTGATGTTCTGCGTGGTAATGTAGCCGGTCTAAATATTGGTTTTTCTGCATCACCAAAGGGAACTAGTCAGATTCAGATAAGGGGTAACAATAGTTTGACAGCAGGTACAAGCCCATTAATTGTTGTAGATGGTATACTTTATACTGGAGATCTTTCTGATATTAACCCTGCCGATATAGATAAGTTAGATGTTTTAAAAGATGCTAGTTCTGCAGCGGTCTACGGTGCACGTGGGGCCGGTGGTGTAATTTTGGTGACTACCAAAAGAGGTTCCAGCGATAAACCAGTAGTTACTATCAATACCAGTGTTGGTTTTGCAAGTGAACAAAATCCAGTTAGACCTTATAGCCCTAATGGTTATGCAGACTGGCGTGTAGATGTCTTTAAAAGTAGTAGAGGGCAATTAGCTTCTGAAAACCCAGGTATTTTTGATAATCCAAATAATCTTCCCGATGGAGTATCGGTAGATCAGTGGCTTGCTTATACAGGAGCACAAGGGGATCCAACTTCTGCTTGGTTGACGAGGATAGGTTTTCAGGATGTTGAAGTTCAAAATTATTTGGCGGGAAAAAGTATTGATTGGTATGATAAAATTATGCAAACTGGATTTAGAAACGAACAGAATGTAAGTATCTCTGGTCGTAATGGTGGATTGAATTATTACTGGTCCATTGGGCGGACTTCTAATGAAGGGATTATTGTGGGAGAGAAATTTGAAGCACTACGGTCACGTTTAAATTTAGATGCTAAGGTTAATGATTGGCTGACCGTGGGAATGAATACACAATTTGCCAAACGAAATGAAGGGTTCATTCCTGCAGATCAGAATCAAGTTTTTAGTTCGTCACCTTGGGGTTCGGAATTTAATGATGAAGGTACTTTATTAAGAATAAGCCCTCAAGATGATCCTGGGGCCGGAGCCTCATCTGCGTTCTTACGACCTACTTATGATGATTTAGTTGATTTGGAACACACTTTTAATTCAAGGGTATATGCTAAAGTACAGTTGCCCTTGGGCTTTTCGTATGAACTTGGTTTTACAAATAGGTTGGATATTGAAGAGTACTTTGTACACGCATCTTCTTTAAACCCCAATAATGTGGTAGGACGTGCCCAGAGATGGAATAGAAAGCAAAAAGAGTATCAGTTGGACAATATTATACGTTGGGACAAAACGATAAATAAGCACACGTTTGGTCTAACGGCTCTGTTTTATGCCGAAAAGTTTGAAACCTATACAACCATTGCAAACGCAAACACCTTTGAGCCAAGTGATGCATTGGGTTTTAGTAACCTACAGGCAGGCACAAATCAAAATGTATTTACTGATGATGAAGAGACTACTGGTGATGCTATTATGACCAGGTTCAATTATAACTATGATTCCAGATACAATCTAAGCTTGACTATGAGGCGAGATGGGTATTCCGCATTTGGTCTTAACAATAAAAGAGCCTATTTCCCTTCTGTTGGAGGAGCTTGGACGGTTTCGGAAGAGAATTTTTTTAAATCCGATTTTGTTACCTTTTTAAAACTGAGAGCATCTTATGGCGAGAATGGAAACAGGGGATTTGGAAGTGCAAGAGGAATTACTACTAGTCCTAATCCAGGAGGGTTCAGGTCATTCAATAATGAAAGAGGTTTGGGGGCCTACGCACAGTTGTCGGAATTGTCCGGAGGTAATTATCTCAATGTAGATGGTGGTACGGTTGTCCCGGTTCCCACTTTTAACAACAATACTATAGCAAATCCGGATTTAAGGTGGGAGCGAACAAAGGCAGTTAACTTAGGGCTTGACTTTAGCTTTGCGGGAGGTATTGTAGAAGGGTCAATTGATGCCTACCGAAATGTTACTACGGACTTAATTGTACGTAGGCAATTACCTAGTGTAATAGGTTTTAATGAAGTATTTACAAACTTGGGTGAGGTTCAGAATAAGGGACTTGAATTTGTGGTTTCAACTCAAAATTACAATCGAGAAAATTTCAGTTGGAATACTAGTTTTAACTTTTCATTGAACAGAAACAAAATCAATGCACTGTATGGAGATTTGGACGAAAATGGAAATGAACTGGATGACCTAACGACCCAACGATTTATTGGACAGGCCACAGATGTTATATGGGATTACGAAGTGTTGGGCGTTTGGCAATCCAATGAAGCTAGCGAAGCTGCTGAGCTTGGGTTTGAACCGGGTGATTTTAAATTAAGGGATGTTAATGGTGATGGTATTTTTACAGATGATGACAAGGTTTTTGTTGGCAATCGTTCGCCCCAGTTCAACATGGGTATGTCTAATCGTTTTTCTTTTCTGAAAAATTTTGATTTTTCTTTTGAATGGTACGCCAGACTCGGTCAAAAACGAGTTTTTAATGAGTCAAAAAATAGAAATGGTTTTGTAGACAGGGTAAACTCTCCGCAAACTCCTTATTGGACGCCAGACAATCCACTTAATGACTATGCCCGTTTGTTTTCAAATGACGGTCCGGGCTTTAATGTTTATAGAAGTAGCTCGTTTGTTCGGTTAAGTAATATAACATTGGCTTATAGACTTCCTAAATCCATATTGTCAAAATTATCCATGTCTAGTGCACGTATTTATGCGAACGTTAGAAATGCGGCTGTTTGGGCACCAGATTGGGATTTTTATGACCCAGAAGGTTCAAATGTAAATGGAGCATCCAGAGGGTCGGATGGTTTGTTTGATGCTAACGGTAGAGAGCCAACACCTAGATTTATCACTTTAGGAGTTGATATTAGTCTATAATAAATTTAAAATCCAGCAGTAAGATGAAAAATATAAATAAATTCTATTTAAGAAATTTGATACCATTTTTTCTGGTGGCTCTTTTCATTCCAATTTCTTGTACAAAAGATTTCTTGGAGCAAGAGCCAAAATCATTTTTCACGCCAGAAAATGCTTTGAATACACCTGAAGGCTTGAACGCCATACTTTCTCAGGCCCTTACCGGTATTCGTGCAGAATTCTATGGAGACGGTGCTCCAATGATTACCGAGAATATATTTTCAGAGGTGTCTATAGAAGGCACTACGGATAAAGCCGGCCCAGCACAGGATTTAAACGCACAGATTTTGCCGGATGCGAATAACAATAGTAGTAACACAAATAAAATTAACTGGTTTTGGGAGGAATTTTATGAAGGTATAAAGTTTGCCAACACGGTAATAGATAGATTGGATGATGCAGAATTCGATAGCCCTGAACAACGCGCAGATATCCTTGGTAGAGCACTGTTTCATAGGGCGTATCGTTATTATCGGTTGACCCATCAATTTGGCGATATACCTTTAGTGTTAGAGGAGATAAGTGGTCCAAAATTAGATTTTGTGTCTACGGATAGGGATGTTATTCTTAGAAAGATTCAGGACGACTTGAATATGGCGGTTCCTATGGTCAATGAAGTTGCTGCAGGTGGTGAGGTCAGCCGAGGAGCTGTGTTGCATTTGTTGACAAAAGTAAACCTTGCCTTGGGCGATTTTGATGAGGCCATTGCCTCTGCCTCACAAGTTATAGATGGTGGGCAATATGCTTTAATGACAGAAAGATTTGGCATCAATGCTGGCGATGCTTCAAAAGATATAACTTGGGATTTACACCGGGTTGAAAATAAAAGTATACCAGGTAATACCGAGGGGATTTTAGTAGCTGTAGATCGGTTGGAATTCGTTGATCAAGGAGCCACTGGTAGTGGTACCAGCATACAAAGACAGGCGGTACCTTTGTGGTGGCGCTTTATCAATACTCCAGATGGTCAGAACGGAATGTCAGATTCACCTGAAGCTGAAATTAATTTGGTTACCGATATAGGCAGGGGAATAGGAAGAAACAGAGGAACTAATTATAGTACCAAAGAAATTTGGAAAGATGCCAATGATGATCAAAGACATAAACTGGGTAACTGGTTTGATATGGAAGACTTGGTTTATAACGCGCCCAGCCTAAAGGAATCTGGTAATACATTTTACGGAAAAAATTTGGAATTGTACTTGCCGGATGGAACTCCTCTCTGCTCAGATACAATTAGGAACTGGTATGGTTTCCCACAATATAAGTTCTTAGTTCCAGATCCTACTGCTACAAGACCTGCTGGTGGTCATGGAGATTGGTATGTCTACCGTATTGCCGAAACATATTTGTTAAGGGCTGAAGCCCATTTCTGGAATAATAATAGTGGTTTGGCAGCCGCGGATATAAATGCTGTTAGACAAAGGGCGCAAGCTGACCCAATCAACGCGGCAGATGTTACTATTGATATGATTCTAGATGAGCGTGCAAGAGAGTTGTACTATGAAGAAAGCAGAAAAACAGAACTTACTAGAGTGGCATACATTTTTGCGAGAACGGGAAGAACTGCATACAATGGAAAATCATATAATTTGGATAATTTTTCCCAAGATAATTTCTGGTACGACCGTATTATGGACGTTACGGATTTTTATAACGTTCCGGGCCTCAAGACTATTTTTGGTGTGTCTTTTACAATGAGCCCTTACCATGTTTTGTGGCCTGTGCCTGCATCGGCAATAAACGCCAACACCCAAGGGCGAATCAATCAAAATGAAGGATATCCAGGTGCGGAGCTGAACATTGCTCCTCTGACTAGTATTCCTGAATCAGAGAATGATAATTAATATTGAGTTAGTTTTTGTTTAAATTCCGTCATCTAAAATACTGTTTGTTTATGCGTGCAATTATTTTTTTTCTTCTTGTTTCAATCATGTGGTCATGTAATTCTGAAGATTCAGTACGCTTTACGGTAGATAAAGGTGACGGAATTTTTTTAACTCAACCTGTCAGTTTTAATTTGGCTAAAGCCGAAGAAACTAAAATAAATATACAAGAACCTATGGTTCTTTTTCAAGAAATAGGAAAAGAAGAGGTAGAGGTTCCTTTTCAGGTAAATCAAGACGAGAATAAAATTTGGTTTGTACCGATTACTGGAAAAAATAGTGATGAACCTTTAAATTATACTTTAAGAAACGGAGTAGCTTCATTCAAAGCGGATAGCGGAATTTCAGAAAAAAAACAAGATGGTAGTTTACAACTTAATTTTCAGAACAAACCAGCCGTCTCGTATCGGTATGAAATGACTTATCCACCAGAAGGTGTAGATTCCATTTTTAAAAAATCAGGATATATTCACCCTATTATCACCCCAAAAGGGGATACCCTTACCCGTATTCAACCTAATGACCATTATCATCATTACGGTCTTTGGGGGCCATGGACCCATACGCAAGTAGATGGCGAACGAGTGGATTTTTGGAATCTTGGAGATGGAATGGGAACGGTTCTTTTTAAGAAATTTAAAAATACAGAAGCGGGAGATGTCTATGCTTCGTTTACTGCGGCTCAAGAGCACATCGACCTGAAAACAAAGAAAGAACCTCAAGTAGCTTTAAACGAAGATGTTCAAGTAAAACTATGGAACTTAAACCGGCCGGACCGCTATATGTTCGATTACACAAGTGAGTTCAGTTCACCTCTGGAGAAAGGTATTTTATTTGAAGCGTACCGCTACGGTGGAGGATTGGGACTTCGTTTTAACGAACGCTGGAAGGCAGATAATTGTTCGGTTTTGACTTCTGAAGGTAATGACCGTTTAACTGCTGATGGAACCAACGCCAAATGGTGTATTGTATCAGGAGAAGCATCGGATAGAAAAGGCACGAACGGAATTCTGTTCATGAGTCACCCTAAGAATAGAAACCATCCCGAACCTATGCGTATTTGGCCTATTGATGCCAATGGAGGTAGAGGCGATATGTTTTTTGAATTTTGCCCTATCCGTCATGAAGAATGGAAAATAGAACCGAATAAAAGATATGAACTGAATTACAGAATGGTTGTGTTTGATGGTACTTTAAATGCTGAGGAAGCAGAAGCGTACTGGCAATCGTTTGCAAAGGAAAACCAAATAGAATTAATCAATAAATAAAATACGTATTACTAACATGGATAGAAGAAAATTTATAAACAGAACAGCTTTAAGTACTGCCGCTATGGTAGCTTTTCCTAGCATTGTACCAGCCCATGTTTTGGGTAAAAATGCGCCCAGTAATAAGATAAATATTGGTCAGATCGGTTGTGGTCGTATTGCTAGAGACCATGATATTCGCGATACTATTCGTTTTGATCAAGCAAATTATTTGGCAGTGTGTGATCTTGATTCTAAAAGAGCTGCAGACGCTAAGCTTCTAGTGGATGGGTTTTACCAGGAAAAAACAGGCAAAGCCAAGTATGACAGAACCAAAGTATATGAAGACTATAGGGAAATGCTTTTGAACAAGGATATAGATGCAGTTGTTATAAGTACTCCGGACCACTGGCATTCGCAACCGGCAATGGAGGCTGCTTTGGCCGGAAAGGATATCTATCTTCAAAAACCTACGTCCTTAACGGTAAGGGAAGGACAACAATTGCGAGAAGTTGTTCAGAAAACAGGTGCTATTTTACAGGTAGGAACACAACAACGTGCCATGCCGCAATTTAGGATTGCTGCAGAACTGGTGAGAAATGGGCGAATAGGTAAAATCCATACGGTAAAAATTGGTTTACCTGGTGACCCTGCCGGACCCGAAGCTCCTGCAATGCCTATACCATCAAACCTGAATTTTGATATGTGGTTGGGTTCTACCCCAGAAGTTCCATATACAGAAATAGGTGTGCACCCTCAAGCAGATTATAGCAGACCAGGCTGGTTGCGTTCTCGTAATTATGGCGCTGGTATGATTACCGGTTGGGGTCAGCATCACTATGATTCCGCGGCTTGGGGTATGAATACGGAATTAGGAGGACCTATTTCCGTTGAGGCGCTTGCAGAGTTTCCAAAATCTGGATTGTGGAACGTACATGGCGATTTCTTTGTGAAGCATGAGTATGATAGCGGCATCACGGTTTATACCAGCGGAGGATATACCAATGGTATTCGTTATGAAGGTACTGATGGATGGATTTTCGTTTCACGTGGTTCTTACCAAGCTTCGGCTACCGATCCAGTAGATAAAGAAAAGAGCAGTAAAGCATTAAACGCTTCTGATCCTAAAATTTTAGAATCGGTTATCGGGGAAAATGAGATTCACCTTGAAAAAATTGACGACCAACATGGTAACTGGTTAGATTGTATCAAGACAAGAAAAGCACCTATTTCACCAATTGAAAAAGGGCATAAGGCTTGTGCTATCTGTTTGATCAGCGATATAGCTATGCAGGTTGATAGAAAACTGGAATGGGATTACGATAAAGAGGTGTTCATAAATGACGATGAAGCAAACGCCATGTTGCGTCGTGAGCAAAGAAAACCTTACGGGACGGACACTGTAAAGTATTAAAATAAGAAAAGCCTGTTCATTATGAACGGGCTTTTTAAACAGCTTCTAAACTTTTATAATATAGATTGAAGGGCTTTTTCCGACTATAAGAGAAAGCTGAAGACTAACAACCCATACATGAAAAATACAATTTCATTTTTACTTTTGTTACTCTGCATAGCATGCGGTGAAAAAAAAACCGATAATAAAATGGTCGATAAAAAGACTTCTGATAATGTGAAAATGATGACGCTAGATCCAGGTCATTTTCATGCAGCATTGGTTCAGAAAAAAATGTACCCTCAAGTAGATTCCACCATTTATCTTTTTGCACCAGATGGTCCAGAAGTACAGGATTTTTTAAATAAGATAAACTCGTATAATTCTCGGGAAGAAGCTCCTACAGCTTGGAAGGTAGAGAAATATTTGGGTGATGATTACTTGGAAAAAATGATTGCCGATAAGCCCGGTAACGTTATGATCGTAGCGGGAAAGAACAGTAAAAAGATTGATTATGTGCTTGAGGCGGTAAAGGCGGGATTGAACGTTTATGCAGACAAGCCCTTAGTCATCAACCCTGAGGGATTTAAAAAATTGCAGCAAGCTTTTGAAGTTGCGGAAAAGAACGGGGTGTTGATTTACGATATCATGACCGAGCGTTTTGAGTCTACTACATTAATGCAAAAAACTTTCTCCGGGTTACCTGAAGTATTTGGGGAATTAGTAGATGGTACGCCCGAGGAACCTGCTATTAGTAAAGAAAGTGTGCATCACTTTTTTAAGTATGTCTCTGGTCAGCCTCTAGTGCGTCCGGCTTGGTTTTTTGATGTAAATGAGGAAGGCGAAGGCATCGTTGATGTTACTACTCATTTGGTAGATTTGGTGCAATGGGAGGCTTTTTCCGAACAAATTATTGATACCAATAATATTGAAATGATAACAGCCAAGCGTTGGCCTACCATACTCACTACAGAAGAATTTCAGAAAGTTACGGGCCTTGATGGTTATCCTGATTATTTAAAAAAGGATATAACGGATGATAAATTAAATGTGTTCTGTAATGGTGAAATGGTCTATAAAATTAATGGCAAACATGCCAAAGTATCGGTAATATGGAACTATCAAGCACCTGAAGGCACTGGCGATACGCATTATAGCATCATGCGAGGCACTAAGAGTGATTTGATTATTAAACAAGGGGAAGAAGAGGGCTATAAACCCACTTTATATATAAGCCCAAAACAACAAGATGGCTTTGAAGAACTATTGAATACAGCAATAAAAGGTGAGATCACAGCCCAATTTCCAGGTACTACAATGAAGAAAATGGAAGATGGTAATTATAAAATTAATATTCCGGATTCATTTAAAATTGGACATGAGGCCCATTTTGGTCAGGTAACCGAGAATTATTTAAAGTATTTGGAAGACGGTCAACTACCCAGTTGGGAAGTGCCTAATATGATCAGTAAATATTATACGACTACCAAAGCTTATGAACTGGCCAAGAAAAACTAGATATGAACGACCTTTTTGATTTAAGAGATAAAACAATTGCCCTATCTGGAGGGACCGGAGTTTTAGGAGGTTCCATTGCTGAATACTTGGTTAAAAATGGTGCTAGCGTAATACTCCTTGGCAGATCGGCAGATAAGTTAGATGACAAAAGAAATGCGCTAAACCGTATTTCTAACAATAGTACAGTCTCTTATGTTGTAGACGTAATGGAAGAAAAGGAATTGATTTCCTTGCGAGAGCAAATAAAGAACGCTCATGGTGCAATAGATGGCCTAATTAACTTGGCTGGAGGGAATCTGCCAGGCGCAACACTGCGTCCCGACCAAACCGTTTTTGATATTTCTTTGGAGGATACAAAACAGGTAGTAGACCTTAATCTTTTTGGTAGTGTACTGCCAACTATTGTTCTAAGTCAATTAATGGCGGAGCAGGGGTATGGTTCCATCATTAATATTTCCTCTATGGCATCAAAGCAATCTATAACTCGGGTGCTTGGCTATTCCATGGCAAAAGCCGGTATTGATATATTTACCAAGTGGATGGCCGAAGAACTGGCGACAAAATTCAGTGATAAAATTCGAGTAAATGCTATAGCTCCTGGCTTTTTTATTGGTAATCAAAACAGAAAAATTTTAATAAATGAAGATGGTTCGCATACGGAGCGAAGTAAAAAAATATTGGCAAAAACCCCTATGAACCGTTTTGGCGATGCATCCGAACTAAATGGGATGGTACATTACCTTATGAGTGAAGCATCTTCATTTGTTACAGGAACGGTCTATGATGTAGACGGAGGCTTTAATTCTTTTACCGGAGTTTAATATGGAGTACTTAAAGAAGACCTACCGCTGGTTTGGACCAGATTTTGGGGTGACCTTAGATGATATTAGGCAGTTGGGTGCTCAAGGTGTTGTTACGGCTTGCCACAGCATACCCACGGGAGAGGTGTGGTCCGAACAAACCATTTCAGGAATAAAAAATGAAATAAAACGGCATGGAATGGAATGGTCCGTGGTGGAGAGCGTTAATATTCACAACGCTATTAAATATGGACTCCCAGAAAGGGATGTGTATATTGAGAACTACATTCAAACATTGAGAAACCTGGCAAAGCATAATATTAATATCATTTGCTATAATTTTATGCCGCTTATTGATTGGACGCGTACCAATCTGGACTACCAACTGCCCAACGGAGCATCTAGTTTACTTTATGACCCAATTGCTATTGCTGCTTTTGACCTCTTTATATTGAAAAGAGACAATGCCGCTGAGGTATATGAAGATAGTGTGTTGAGAAAGGCCGAAGCTTATTTTAAAAGCTTGTCCGCTCAAGAAAAAAGAGCATTGGAGAATGCTATTCTGGCAGGCATACCGGGAAGTAAAGAGCCGATTCAAATGTCTGTTTTCAAACAGAATTTAGCGCTGGTGAGCCAGATATCAAAAAATCAACTTCAGGAAAATTTAGTATACTTTCTTAAAGCCATATTGCCTGAAGCCGAAAAACTTGGTATTCATATGGCCATTCATCCAGATGACCCGCCGTTTTCTGTGTTTGGTATTCCAAGGATAACTTCAACCTATGAGGACTTAGCGTTTATTCGTGATTGCTATCCTTCACTCCATAACGGTTTCACGTTTTGCTCAGGGTCGCTTGGAGCGTCTCCTGACAATGATTTGGTGAAAATTATTGAGGACTTCGGAGAACGTATTCATTTTATCCACTTAAGAAATGTACAACTGAGTGTTTCTGGTGAGTTTTATGAAGCTGAGCACCTAAATGGTTCCGTGGCTATAGATGATATTATGGAAGCTTTAATAAAAGAGCAATTAAAAAGAAAAGGGTATGGCCGCACTGATGCTGCCATTCCATTACGTCCTGATCATGGGCATGTATTGCTTGATGATAAAAAACGACAGAGCGATTTCTATCCTGGGTATTCGTTAATAGGAAGAGCTTTAGGTATGGCACAGTTAACGGGACTTGAGAAAGGAATCAGGCATCAGATGAAATTAGTTTGATCCTATTCTAAAATTTCCCTAAAATCTTCAAAGAATAGTTCTACTTGGGCCATCTGTTGACTCAGGAAAATCATAGTTTCTTGCCAAGTATTTTTATTGTGGATTGAAACGTTTTCTAGGGTCACGTATATTCTTGATATTTCTTTTCCGTTGGATAGAAAAAAAATCTCTTCAAAAACAGCCTCTGGTAGGTATTCTTCAGATTGAAGAAGAGATTGTAGCGATTGAAATTTCTCCCAAAGTGTTATGCGTCTCTCCAGGTCTTCAGTTTCTATATCTATGGATACCATTGCCTTTTTTAGGTCAAAATGAAACTTGAAAACAAGGGCTTTCACTTTGGTGTTATACAGTATCCATTTTCTAGGATATGATTTTCCAAAGGCAATCCAGAAGTCTTCGCGTAATTTTTTTGATTCGGCTTTACTGAACATCTTATAAAAAATATGCGATTGCGATGCCAAAAATAATGGCGACTATTTTACGCAAGTTGAATGTATGGCCTTCTGAACTTTCAAAAAGTATAACCGTAGAAATATGCAAGAACACACCAATGACCAATGCGTTAATTGGTGCAAAACAGGTGTCTGCCCAATCTGCATGATCAGCAATATAGCTCCCTAGTGGGGTCATTAATGAAAATATGGTGATAAAGAAAAATGCCTTTTTTAAAGGTATTTTTGAGTTTAACAGAAAGATACTCAGTATAATGGCAATGGGTACTTTATGGATGAGTATACCGTAAATTATGGTATCGTGGTGGTGAATTGGGAAACCTTCTAAAAATGAATGAACGCAAAGGCTAGCAAACAATAACCAAGGAAAAAGCTCTTTTTCACTATCTAAATGAACATGCCCGTGTTCCGCTCCTTTTGAAAAGAATTCTAAGAATATTTGAAATAGAATTCCCAGCATTACAAATAACCCTACTTTTTTAGGGTCACCATTTTCGTAAACTGACGGAAAAAGTTCAAACAACGTTAGCGCCAGTAAAAAGGCACCACTAAATGCTAAAAGTAGCTTAAAATTGCTTCTATTCTGGGGTTTTACAATATATACAAAGGCAAAACTGAGTAGAACGGCTAAAATGGGTAAGGCGTAATTCATTAACGGAAAATCGTTTTTATCGGGGCTCTTAGTCTTAGTATTATGGCGATAATTACATCTGCAAACCCAATTTTTTCAGTTTTCAATAAAGCAATTTTCTCCTTTAGTTGTTGAAAGGAAGAACGGCATTTAAGAAAGCAGCGGGTGGGTTCGTATTTCTCCGGCTAAAATACTGTATTTTTGCGGCAACTTTAGAATAAGACATGAGTAAAAATTTTAAAATGGTTGCCAAGACCCTCTTTGGTTTCGAAGAGATGTTGGCCAAGGAAATTCGTAATCTAGGTGGTAGCAATGTAGTTGAAGGCGTTAGAAATGTCGCTTTTGAAGGAGATACTGGTTTTATGTACAAAGCCAACCTATGTTTACGAACGGCCATTAAGATTATTAAACCTATTCATTCTTTTTCTGTTCGTAGTGAAAATGATCTTTATAAAAAGATTTATGCGATGGATTGGGCAGAGTACCTTTCGGTTGATACTACTTTTGCTATAGATTCTACGGTAAACTCGGATAACTTTACACATTCCCTTTATGTGTCACAAAAGGTAAAGGATGCTATTGTAGATAAATTTAGGGATATGGATGGAAGCCGCCCTAGTGTAGACGTAAAGTTTCCTGATGTACGCATCAACATTCATATTCATGATGAACATTGTAATGTTTCTTTAGATAGTTCAGGGCGTTCTTTACACCAAAGGGGCTATCGTACCGCCACGAATATTGCACCTATAAACGAAGTGCTGGCAGCTGGACTTTTACTCTTAAGTGGATGGGACGGTCAATGCGATTTTATAGATCCTATGTGTGGTAGTGGTACTATGTTAACAGAAGCGGCTATGATTGCTTGTAATATTCCTGCAAACATTAATAGAAAGGAATTTGCTTTTGAGAAATGGGATGATTTTGATCAAGAGCTTTTTGATAAGATTGTTGAGGTATGCCTAAACAGGGTTAGGGAGTTTCATCATAAAATTGTAGGTTACGATAAAGCACCTTCTGCAGTTCGCAAAGCATTAGATAATGTGGAAAACGCCAACCTATCAGAATTCATTTCCGTAGAAAGAAAGAACTTTTTTGATACTGAAAAATTTACGGAAGGTAAGCTGCATATGGTTTTTAACCCACCTTATGGAGAGCGATTGAGTTTAGAAATGGAAGATTTCTATGCTTCTATTGGAGATACATTGAAGCAAAAATACCCTGGTACGGAAGCTTGGTTTATCACATCTAATATGGAAGCGCTTAAATATGTAGGTCTAAGACCTTCTCGAAAAATCAAGGTTTTCAATAGCCAGTTAGAATCGCGCTTGGTAAAATATGTAATGTACGAAGGTAGTAAGAAAGCCAAGTATATGAACAAGGATAAGGACAACGATTAGAAAGTAGTTTTTTTCTAATCTAAAAATTATTGTCTTCTAGGTCTATCTTCAGGTTCGGGTCTGGACTCCGGTTCTGGCTGAACTTTTTCTTTTTTCGGTTCATTTTTCTTTTTGTAAAGAGGAATTAGATAGCTGAGAGAAACATTATAGCCAACCCCAAATCTACTACCATCGGTAACTCTATTAAAACCTGGAATAAAAAGGTCATCCAAAATACCTTCAGGTCTTTTGTTCGTTATTAAGATTCCTAAACGTGCGCTAGCACCAATATAGATATTCCTTAAAACCTCTGCTTTTAGTCCTGCTACAAATTCTAGCCAAGACTTATTACGACCTTCATATTTTCCTAGAGCTTCGGTTCCTGAAGCAAAATCATCTGGGTTCCAATAGCGGCTGCTGTCAAAAATTTTATAGGCATCTAGCTCTTGGCTAAAAGTACTAAAAGCATAACGACCACCAATATAAATCATGTTTTGCTCACCATACCAATTGCCATAGGTATTGTAATCTATACCTAGTTTAATATAGCTACCAGATGTAGTAAAGGTATATAAGTCTCCTCCTTCACTATCAACTTCAGCACCAAGTGGCGTACCTATTGTTTTTTTCTCGTTACCAAGTTCAGCAGCTAAATAAAGATTTTGCGTAAGTCTATAATCACCTACGAATTCTAGTCCCGTATAGTCCTCATCAAAAAAGGAATTAACGATTCTACTTAAATCTACGCCAACCCTTAAGCCATAACGTTGTTTGTATACGGTGGTATCTTTTTTATTAAGGTCAATAGGTTCGCTCTGAGAAAATCCCACAGCAACAACTAAGAAGAAAAAAAGACTAGTGAAATATCTTAACATGGGCGGAAGCTGTGTTTTCAATAAGTACGTTATCTACATCTATGGTCTGAATCCAAACAGAGTCATCTTGTTTTACCGTAGCAGTTAAGTTCTCAAAATTGGCAATATACCCACAGGCTCTAGATTTGTAGATTTCCTTTACATCATAGTTAAAGGTAAGGGTGTCTACATTAATATCGTCAATACTTAGCTGTCTTGAAAAAGCGAATGTTGTACTAGTTTCATCAACTCGTAATGGTAGCACAATAGAATCCAAAGCTATATTGGCTATGGTATCTTTTCCTCCTGTTGGTAATACTCCCCAGACAATTAAGTTCTGCACATCCTTAAATTCAGTAGGATTGAGGGCATCATAAAAACGAATGACCAATTGTGGTGTGTCATCTTCCGTGCAAATATCATCTTTCTCGCATGCAGAAAAACAAAGTATGCCCAAGAGGATAACAAAAAGTATTTTCAGTTTGTTCATAAAGCTATAGCTTTTTCAAAAGTACGATATTTTCAACATGGTGCGTTTGTGGGAACATATCTACCGGTTGCACTTTTATAACCTTGTATGCCTCTTTCATTAATTCTAAGTCGCGTGCCTGTGTAGCGCTATTACAACTTACATAAACTACTTTTTCCGGGGCAATGTTCAAGATTTGTTGTACCACATCTTTATGCATACCAACCCTTGGCGGATCAGTAATAATAACATCTGGTGTGCCATGGGTATTAATAAATTCTTGGTTGAAGACATTTCGCATATCACCAACAAAGAAATCTACATTATCAATTTTATTACGCTCTGCGTTTGCTTTGGCATCTTCAATAGCTTCGGGTACGGATTCAATACCAACTACTTTCTTTGCTTTTTTAGCAACAAACTGAGCAATGGTTCCTGTACCGGTATAAAGGTCGTAGACAAGCTCATCGCCTTTTAAATCTGCAAATTCGCGGGTAAGTTTATATAGTTCGTAAGCTTGTGCTGAATTTGTTTGATAAAATGATTTAGCATTGATTTTGAATTTCAAGCCTTCCATTTCTTCAAAAATATGGTCTCGTCCAGAGAAACAAATAATTTCTTGGTCGTATATGGTATCATTCTGTTTTTGGTTGATAACATATAACAGCGAAGTTATCTCAGGAAAGGTTTCTTTAAGGTGATTTAATATCGCCTCACGGTTGGTTTGGTTATCATCATGAAACTGAATCATGACCATTAACTCACCAGTAGAAGCTGTGCGAATCATAAGAGAGCGCAATTCTCCATGCTGATGTCTAGGGTTAAAAAATGTAAGTCCATTTTTAATGGCAAAATCACGGGTCTCCAACCGGATAGCATTAGAAGGGTCTTGCTGTAAGTGACATTTTTTAATGTCTAGAATTTTATCCCACATTCCAGGAATATGGAACCCTAAAGCATCTCTATCTGTAATCTCTTTATCAGATTGAATTTCCTCTAAAGTCATCCATCTACTATCTGAAAATGAAAATTCCATTTTATTACGATAGAAATACTGTTCCTCAGAACCTAAAATAGGTGAAGTCTCGGGTAGTTCAAGGTGCCCAATTCGTTTTAGGTTGTTTTCAATTTCTTGCTGCTTGTAGAAGAGTTGGTGCTCATAGCCCATATCTTGCCATTTGCAACCGCCGCAAACTCCAAAATGTTCACATTGAGGTTCTACGCGTTTATCTGAGTATGAGTGAAAAGCGGTGGCAACCCCTTCAAAATATGCTTTTCTCTTTTTTGTAGTCTGTACATCTACAACATCACCAGGAACGGTGTTTGTCAAAAAAATGACTCTCCCGTCGGGTGCCTTACCAATGGTTTTTCCTTTTGCCCCGGCATCTACAACCTCTACGTTTTCGAATACCTGTCGCTTGTTCTTTCTTCGCATGCGGCAAAAGTAAGCATCCCATTGCATTTATTATAACTATCAATACAATCGGACTTATTAAAAATAGTTAAAAATGTAATTTATAATCTGTAAATTGAGAAGAGTGACTTCTTTTTGTTGAAAAATGGGAAAAGAAAAAAGCCAAGAAACCTCATTACAAGGTCTCTCGACTTTACAAACATTATAGTCAATCGAGGGAACTACTGTTTGTTATTGTTGAATTTGTTTAAAATACGTTCCATTTGTTTACCGGCAGCTTCTCTACCTCCAAGTCCAAAAGAAAGAGCAATAGTAACAGCTATGGTACCTAAAGTTATACCAAAGGCCATGTTGATAATATCATCGCCAATACCCATGGTTTTAAGACCCATTGCTAAGAAGATGGCCAAAATACACATCCTTACAATTGAAGCTACAAATAGATTGTTTTCATCTTTAGCCATAGCCTTATGGGCAATTGAGGCAATCCAGTTTCCAATAATCAAAATAATTAAACCGAATAGAATGTTTCCAGATACACCCACTAAGGTGTCTAATACTTCAGTAAGTTTTGCAAATTCTAATTTTTCTAAAGCCGTTGTAATACCGAAAAGAACAATAAAGAAAAAGGCAATATTACCAATCAATTTTGGAAGGTTTGTATTAGAAGAAACTCCTCCTAAGTTCATTTTCTTTACGATGCCATCTAATTTTAGACTTTCTAATAAGTCTGTAAGTAGACCCGCAACGAATTTACCTCCTACAACGAAAATTATAAGTATAATAACTGCTACTAGAATTTTTGGAATAGCGTTAAAGAACTGCTCTAGCATATGGGTGGCCGGGACAGAAATGGCATCCATGTTCAAAATATTCAGAGCCGTAATCAATAGAGGAATGAAAATAAATATGAAAACAATCTTTTTAAGAATGTTTACCAAATCAATATTTTCTGGTAGCTTAAGTTTTGGTACCAAGCTTTGAATGGTGTCTCCAGACAGGCCTACTAGCTCAGAAACAATAGTTGCAAGCATATACCCTATATAGCCTATTAAACCAGCGCCCACTATATTAGGAATGTAATTTGTGAAACCGTTAAGCAAGTTTTTAACAGGATCTAAAACACTTGTCATGCCTAACTTTTCTAAGGCCAGCATGAAAACAAAAATCATAATAAAAAAGTAAATAAGCTTTCCGATAAGGGAGGAAATCACAACTTTACCTGTGCCCATTTTATCGTCTATTTTGGTGCGCTTTATCAGTTTGGTAATTAACCTTTTGATAAAACCAGCTACAAACCATCCTATTATAAGGATAAGGATTGCACCAATTGTGCTTGGTAAAAAATCGCCTACCGAGTTGGAAAGGCTGTTCATAATGTTTTCTAAATAGTTCATATAGATGTTTTTAAAAAAGTTTGGTGCTATAATTTAAGACACCACCTTTTATAGGAAGTCACTTTTAACTTGTTAAATAGGTTCATGAAAGAGTTTATATATGCGAAGCGAAAAATATTTATTAAGTTTGCAATTCTACAAGGATGATTTCTCTCCCACGCTGAATTTTCGAATCTTCGAAAGGAAAAAGGTATAGAAGGAATTACTGAAGTTTTATTTTAAAGTAATTTTTATTATGTCAGTTTTAGAAAAAATCACTTCTAAAGATGCTATTGCATTGGAGGATAAACACGGAGCACACAACTATCACCCATTACCTGTGGTATTGACCAAAGGAGAAGGCGTGTATGTTTGGGATGTTGAAGGAAAAAAGTATTACGATTTTCTTTCGGCTTATTCTGCTGTAAATCAAGGTCATTGCCATCCCAAAATTGTTGGCGCCATGACGGAACAAGCTCAGAGGTTAACGCTTACATCTAGAGCTTTTTACAATGATATGCTCGGGAAGTATGAAAAGTATGCTACCGAAACATTTAAATTCGACAAGCTTTTACCTATGAATACAGGTGCAGAAGCTGTTGAAACTGCATTGAAATTATGTAGAAAATGGGCGTATGAGAAAAAAGGATTAGCAGAAAACGAAGCACAGATTGTTGTTTGTGAGAATAATTTTCACGGACGAACAACTACTATTATTTCATTTTCTAACGACCCAGTCGCCCGCAAGAATTTTGGTCCTTACACGGCAGGTTTTCTTAAAATTGAATATGACAATTTAGACGCTCTAAAAGAAGTGTTAGAAAACAATCCAAACGTTGCAGGGTTCTTGGTAGAGCCTATTCAAGGTGAAGCTGGAGTATATGTTCCTTCTGAGGGATATTTAGCTGGAGCAAAAGCACTTTGTGAGAAACATGGGGTTTTGTTCATCGCAGATGAAGTTCAAACCGGTATTGCACGAACAGGGAGACTTTTGGCAACCTGTGGTAACTGCTCTTGTGAGGATAAACATTGTAGTGGAGAGCCAGAAATTAAACCAGATATTTTAATTCTAGGTAAGGCTTTATCAGGAGGTGCGTATCCTGTATCGGCTGTTTTGGCTAATGATGATATTATGGGTGTTATAAAACCAGGAAATCATGGTAGTACTTTTGGAGGTAACCCTATAGCTGCTGCCGTTGGTATTGCTGCTTTAGATGTTGTTAAAGAAGAAGAACTAGCCCAGAACGCATATGATTTAGGAGAATTATTTAGAGCAGAACTTAGTAAATTTATAGAAGGTTCTAATATTGTAAACGGAGTTAGGGGTAAAGGTTTATTGAACGCTATCCTAATTAATGATACGGAAGAAAGTTCAACTGCTTGGGACATTTGTATGGCCTTAAAAGAAAACGGACTTTTGGCAAAACCAACCCACGGAAATATTATTCGCTTTGCACCTCCTTTGGTCATGAATAAAGAACAACTGCTAGATTGTGTAAAAATTATCACAACAACTTTAAAACAGTTTGAGAAATAAAAAAGAAAAGCCTGAAACTAAGTTTCAGGCTTTTTTTATACAATTCTGTCTTCTATCTAAAAATCGCCATTAGAAATTGCCGTTGCGAAAATTGCCGCTATAACGCCAAAGTAGAGAATAGCTAATAGTAAATAAACGCCTGCTATGGCTAGGCCTACATAAGAAAGTGTCTTCCCTGTTTTTACATTCTCAATACCCGTATATTCGCCATTGCTTTGGTCATAGGTTTGTTGCGCTGTTTTGGCATTAGACAGACCAATGAAGCTAAAAATAGCACCAAAAGGGCCACAGCAAAGCAGGGTTAAAACTATAGAAAGAATTCCAAAAGTTAGAGCGTTACTTGATCCTGGTAGAGGTTGTTGCATAGTTTTATCCTAATAATTCTTCCATTTTTTCACGCATCAATTCTTCGTTTTGAATATTTTCGAATCCAAAGAAAGAAATTGCACCAATAGTCATTATCAAGTAAATTACACTTAATACAATACCAATGATTGCAAGGATTTTACCTGTTTTTACATTTCCGTAATCAGTATAGTTTTCTGGATTTTCTAGGTATATAGCTGTTGCTTTGTTGGCTAAAACTAAGGCAACAATACCAAATATAAGGCCAAGGATACCATAACAACAGCAAGTAACTATTGAGAGAATACCAAATACTAGAATTAGGGTGGAGTTAGGGAGTTTGTGTTCTTCCATTTTTTAGTGGGTTAGGTGAGTCATTTTTAAAATATAGTTAACTAATATAATAGCACCGCTCGTTATACCAAGGGTTACTTTTATATATGTATCAAAACGAAATCGGGTAAATTGGCTTGCAATAGAGAATAATATAAGCGGAATAAGAGTGAAAATTGCAGGGTACATATCAAAGGCAGCACCAAAGTCTCCCTTTAAAAAAAGAACAATAGAACGTTGAAGACCACAGCCAGGGCAGTCAATACCAAAGAGCTTTTTGTTCAAGCACGGGAGCATGTAATCTTCAATAACCAATAGAAAGGTGGCTAACTGCATTTTTACGGTTTAGCAATTCTATCACGGAAATTACCATTATTTTTGTGGATACAAAACAAATTATGGCCGTTTTTCAAATAGGGGACAAGGTGGAGACTTTAGATGACGTCATCTCTGGTAAGGTAATTAAGGTTTCCGGAGATACGGTTACCATTGAAACCACCGATGGATTTTCGCTCAATTTTGAGTCTAATGAACTAGTTAGAATAGATACTGGAGATATTAAGGTAAGTAACTACGAAATAAGTCAGATTAAGGCTGAAAAGGAGCTTCCAAAGAAAAGAAAAACACAGGCAATGAAACCTAAGGAGCGCAATGCTCCCAAAATGGAAGTGGATTTACACATACATCAATTGACAAAAACCAGTAAGGGCATGAGCAATCATGAAATGCTGAACCTTCAGTTAGATACCGCAAGGCGTCAATTGGATTTTGCCATGAGAAAGCGCATCCAAAAAGTAGTTTTTATTCATGGGGTAGGAGAAGGTATACTCAAAGAAGAGCTCTACTATCTTTTTAGACGCTATGAAAATGTTAAATATTATGATGCCGATTATCAGAAATATGGTCTTGGAGCAACAGAAGTATATATTTACCAGAATGCTTAATTGCCAACTGTAGTATAAGTACCAATAATAAAGCTTTCTATTGCAGTAAGAGTTACATCGGTATCATCTTCATTCTGTGCTTTAAGAACAAGGATGGTATTATCAAGCGAAATGGTGTGAGCATAGGTAATTGCTCCTGCAGCATCAGGCTCGCTAGCTTCAGTAACTACATTTATAGTTCCGCCTGAGGATACAAAATTATAACTTATGATTTCTTCTGAAAGGGCTGCTGTGGTGCATATCATATCATCCGTTACAACTGCATCCAATATGGTATATTTAAACTCTCCGTTTTCTAAAGTTGATGTTCTAGGTTCGTCTACTACGGTAGCTTCGTTTACAAAGATTGACAATGGGACATCTAAAGAGATATACTCATCATTTATTTTTTTGTAGAATCTTAAGCTTCCGGCAATAATTTCGCTATCACATTCAGAAAGAGAGGTAATAGCACCATAATTAGAAAATGGTACCTCAAGGTTTTGACTAGTTGGTGTTGATGTTTTAAAAGTTCCATAAGTAAAAGAAGAGGTATCTGTAATACTCTCGTTTTGCTCATTGGTTAGTACCAAGCCGGTAATTAATATCGTATGAGAATAGGTTTTTACATCTTTAGATACTGCAGTTACTTTCGTATTTATAGCAATATCTCCTGCGGCAGCAGTAGATTCGCTAAGAACTGTTGGTTCTGTGGCAGGAATGGTAGAACAAAAATAATCTGAAGAAACATCATCGGAAAAGAAACGATAGATTAAATCAGAAGAGCCTCCTAAAGAACTCGTTAAAGCTCCCTCTGTTGAGGTTTGATTAAATAACAACCCACTTTCTAATTCCAATAAATACGCATCGTCATCATCCGTTTTAAAGAAAAAGGTAGTATCCAGAGGGTCTTCCTCATCGCCACAAGACTCAAGAGCGATTAATTCAAAATCTACATTTTCAATTTGTAGGTCGCCATCATCACAGGCAGATAAAAGGATCAGGATACCTAAAAGTAGCGTTTTCTTCATGTGTCAAATTTAAAGGAAATAAAGGAGAAGTTTATTCTGAATTAGGGAGAAATTAACTTTAATTCCGCTAATTTTGGCAGCTCTTAATTGAATTTTTTGGGAATGGAAAAGGTTTATTTAGATAATGCGGCCACAACACAAGTACGTGAAAATGTGATTGTAAAGATGCAAGACGCATTAGCCAATTTTTATGGCAACCCATCATCAACACACAGTTTTGGACGTTCTGCAAAGACTGGTGTAGAAAGTGCTAGAAAAACGATTGCTAAGTACATGAACGCCCATCCGGCAGAAATTATTTTTACTTCTGGTGGTACTGAGGCAGATAATATGATTTTACGTTGTGCTGTGCGCGACCTGAAAGTGGAAACGATTATCACCTCTAAAATTGAACATCATGCTGTTCTTCATACTGTTGAAGATTTAGCCAGTGAAAAAGGCACCAAGGTGTTATATGTTAATTTAGATGAATTTGGTAATCCTGATCTAGAAAACTTGGAAACTTTGTTGCAACAAGACGATTCTAAGAAGTTGGTTAGCTTAATGCATGTAAACAATGAAATTGGTAATAAAATTGATATTGCTAAAGTTTGTGAACTTTGTCATGTAAACGGAGCTCTTTTTCATTCGGATACCGTTCAGTCCATAGGACATTATTCATGGGATGTAAAAGAAGTGCCTGTAGATTTTCTTACTGCTGCCGCACATAAATTTCACGGTCCTAAGGGAGTAGGTTTTGCTTATATAAAGAAAAACTCAGGTTTAAAGCCTTTCATATCTGGCGGTTCTCAAGAACGTGGTCATCGGGCAGGGACAGAATCGTTCCATAATATCGTGGGATTGGAAATGGCATTTGTAGAAGCATACGATAACCTGGAGGCTGAAACGGCTTATGTTACCGAGCTGAAATCTTATTTTATAGATAGAATTAAAGAAGAGATTCCCGAGGCTAAGTTTAACGGCCATTCGGGAGACTTGGATAAAAGCACGTTTACATTAGTAAATGTTTGTTTACCCATAGATCCTCAAAAAGCACTAATGCTATTGTTTCATTTAGATATGAAAGGTATAGCCTGTTCAAAAGGAAGTGCATGCCAATCAGGAAGCGACTTAGGTTCACATGTGTTAACAGAAATACTATCTGCAGAAGAGCTTAAAAAGCCTTCGGTGCGGTTTTCTTTTTCAAAATACAACACCAAAGAAGAGTTGGATTATACCGTTCAAGCACTTAAGGAGTTTGTAGAAAAATAAAACTCCCTATGTTAAAGGGAGTTTAAATATTTACTTTTCTTTTCTGTCTTTTCGTTTTTCCCTGTCATACGGAAATTTACGAGCCGCTAGTTTCATCATGCGATCAATCAGGTCCGTTGTATTCTTTCCTGATTTTTTGTTGATTTTCTTTTCGTATTTCCAGAGTAGCTTTCCGGTAGTGCCGTCACTAATTTTTACGCCTATGCGTCCGTAATTGGCATCCCCTGAAAAATAATCCATAAAACTAAATTCCGTTGGAATCCCTTTTGAGAGAAGGACGTTCAAATCCATATTTCCACTTATAATTCCGTCTACCCCCAAAATTTCACTGAGTTGCTTAGTGGTGTAAACATCAATATTATTATAATCAATATTATTTTGAGTTAGAATAGCATTGGTGTTCTTTACATCTTGAAAATCAACAGAGAACTTTTTTTTCTTCTTTCTTTGAGAAAAATAGGTTTCGAGCGCGTTCTGCACAGCGTAACCTTCTTTTTGTTCAAGTGCGTTTAGTTCTTCTTTTGATATTTCATCAGTTAGCTCAAGATTTGCTAAAAAGGGAATAATGGCTAGTAGTTCGTGAGTGTCGCTCAGAGCGTCAAACTTATCGCTTTCGTAAATGTTCTTTTGGGCGTTAGCTAAAACGGTAGTCAATAAGAGTGCAGCAAAAAATATCTTCTTCATTAGTGTGTCTTCTAAAAACGCATGCGCAACCTAATGTTTAACACGCGACTTGTCATGAAATTGGGAACGGCAAATTGTTGCTTACTATCAACATCCCTAACCCATGTATTTGTAATTGAATTTTGATTATTGAACAAATTAAATATTTCAATGCCCGCGCTTAGCTCTTTAAACTTGTGCAACCAATGATTTTTTTGATAGGTTCTGTTTCCGCCCACAAAAATATGGGAAATTCCTAAATCAGCACGCTTATAATCGCGTAATCTGTTATTGTAAATGTAAGGATCAGCATAATTTGGCGATCCACCGGGTACACCGGTGTTATAAACCAAGTTTAAGTACATCTTAAAATTTGGAAATTCAGGGATATAATCTTGGAATAAAATACCAAATTTCAACCGTTGATCAGAAGGTCTGGCAATATATCCGCGGTTGTTACTATTTTCTTCGGTCTTTAAAAATCCAATACTTACCCAAGATTCGGTTCCGGGAACAAAAGCGCCGTTCAATCGTAAATCCGCACCATACACGTAGGCTTTCGCATTATTGTTGGCCACGTATCGTATGCGTACGTCTTCTAAAGTATAGGTGTTGACGTTATTGAGTTTCTTATAGTATACTTCACTCATTAGAGTAAAAGGACGTTCCCATAGGTTAAAAGAATACTCATTGCCCAAAACTAGATGAATAGATTCTTGTGCTTTTACATCTGGATTTATAGTGCCGGTTTGATTACGTAACTCACGATAAAAAGGAGGTTGGTGATAAAGACCGCCAGAGAGCCTAAAAAGCATGTCTCTCTCCCAATTTGGTTTTAAGGAAACTTGTCCGCGCGGACTTACTACTGTCTGTGACGAGGTTTTAATATCCTTGCCACTAACGGACCAATGTTGCGCCCGAATCCCAAGATTGTAGTAAACGTTGTGCGATGCTATATTTAAACGGTTGCTAAATTGAACAAATCCGGAAAATCGGTCGGTTTTCACAAAATTTGTTGCATTTACACCGTCATAGGCAACAAGGGGAGACTCAAAAGGTTCTTCGGGTTGATTATTACTAAATTCAGGTAAAGGAGGGCGAACAAAAAAGCCGACAGAGTCTATAAATTCTGATTCTCGTAATTGATCCCGAATGTCTTCATGGGTGTATTTTAAACCCCATTCCAATACTTTATTTTCTGAGGTGTGATTACCCTTGTGCGATAAATTGAATATCAGTGCATCCAGTTCGTTACGGGCTCGGTTAAATTGTGTGCCAATTCCACGTAAGTTGGTTGCACTACCAAAAGAATCGCTAGATAAATCACTATCAACACTGCCCAAAGCATACTGTGCAATAACATCTGAGTATTCTTCTTCTGTAGTGTGGTAAAGTGAAGCTATAAGCTTTAAAGTTGTATTATCGTTTAAAAAGTAGTTGCCTTTTAAGGCTCCAAGAACTGTATTGTATCTGTTGTTTTCTTCACCTTGATAAAAGACTACAAGAGATTTTGGCTCTGAAATGGTTCCGAAATTCGTTTCTCTTTTTAGAGGTTCGTTTTGATAATCGTTGATAGAAATGTTACCTAAAAAATCAAGATGGAATTTATTCGAAAATCTATAGGTCGTAAAAGTTTGGGCATCTGCAAAAGTAGGGTTAAAGTTGGTATTGGTTTGTTGGCTGTTAACGAGCAAGCCATTATTTCTGTAGCGCACTCCACTTATAGTACTTAATTTTTTGTTTTTAGAAACGGTTTCCACGGTTGCACTCGCTCCCAAAAAGCTAAGGTCTATTTGTACTCCGGTTTCCGAAGGTTTTTTATAGGTAATATCTAATACGGAAGAAAGTTTGTCTCCATATTTGGCCTGAAATCCTCCCGAAGAAAACCGTACATTTTGAACCATGTCACTATTTACAAAACTCATTCCTTCTTGTTGGGCAGAGCGAACTAGAAAAGGACGATAGACTTCAATTTCGTTAACATACACCAGGTTTTCATCATAATTGCCACCTCTTACATTGTATTGGGTGCTTAACTCATTACTTGAAGAAACACCAGGTAATAGCTTTATAATATTTTCAACACCTGCATTTGCACCTGGAATATTACGTACTATTTCTGGACTCACAGTGATGATTCCTGTAACGGTTTTTTTGCCTGTGGGTGTAATGGTTACTCCAGCAATTTGTATGGTATCTGTACTTAGAACCGGATTGAATTCAAAAACTTCGTTGGTATTGAGAATTAGATTTTCTAGCACCACATTCTTATGACCTAAATGAGAAAATGTTACGGTTATGGCTTCGTCTGCAGTTACTTGTAGTGAGTAAAATCCGTTTTCGTCAGAAAAAGTGCCAATTGACCCAATTGCAATATTTACCTCTTGCAAAGGTTCATTTTCGTTGTTCAGAACAATGCCGGTTAGGGTAGCGGTCTGCGCACTTATGTGAAGTGTAAAACCGAATAGTACAAAAAGCAGAATAAGTCTAGTGCACTTCAAAGAGGTGTCATTTTCTGTAAAAAGTACTGGTCATAGTGTTTGTGTTACCAACATTGTCGGTTACTGTAACCTCAAGTTTGCATTCTTTTTTATCAAGAATAACATCGTCAAAATTATAGGTAAGTGTATTGGTCTTTGGCTCATACTCCATAAGAATCCATTCCCCGTTTATAGTCGCAGAATAGGTGTCTATACCGCTAAGGTCATCGGTAATACGTACGCTGAGGTAATGATAATTATTTAACCACTGTTTTTCTTTGAAATTTTTAGTTTGAATTTTTGGGGCGATTGTGTCTTTTGATAGAGTATAGGTTCCCAAATTTCTGGTTCTAGTGGTAAACGTTGTACCGCGCTTATAAGTAGAGGCGTGCGATGGGCGTAATCTACTGTTAAGTCTTGCAATGAACATTTGTTTTTTCTCTGCTTCGGTATATTTTGATACATCAAAAGTAATAGTGAAATTCCGGTGAGCGGCTACACGGGAATTGTGTATCCTAACGGTATCGTCATCTTTCTTTAGATCGATATAAAAATCATCATAAAAAGTATTTGAAGGAAAATATACTTTTGCAGCACCTAAATCGTAATTGTTCGGTTTTTTGGCAATGACATAGTTTTCCGTCTTTTTTTCGTCCTTTTCAACTTTTACAGGTTCTTTTTTGCCCTCCACAGGTATGATGGCTTTTGTTAGATTACCCGCATAATCTTTTATCAATAATTCTACTTTATAGCTCAGTCCTTCACGAACCACTATTTTACCGTCATTTTCAAGTTTGTTATAGATACTTAATCTATTTCCGGGAGCTTTATAAAGCAATTGAATTCGCTGGCGGTATTTGCCATAGTAGTAGTAATCTATTAAAGTGTTGATATACCTGGTTTCACCAAAAGAGAAGGACTCCAGGTCATAATCAGTATAAACTTTTCCATTCACCAATTGCTGTACGGAGTATAAACCGTTATGGTTGGCGGCAAGATCTTGACGATCATAACCAATAAAACCAAGTCCTATAGTTCCGGTAGCATAAACAGGGTCCGCTAAAAAAGTTCCGTCTTTTTGTCTAGTAAAATTAATTGCGGTAGTATTTTTATTCTGATTGATTTGCGCATCATCAGATAATGGAAAACCGTATATTTTTTGTAGTGTAGGGTTTGTAGCATCTCTAACATCAAAACCATAGAGTAGAGGGTTTGTAGGTTTTTCTGAGATACTGCTTCTAATTTCAAAATGAAGGTGCGGTCCGGAAGATCCTCCAGTGTTTCCGCCGTAGGCGATAATTTCTCCTTTTTCGACTTTTATTTCGGCATATTCAGGAAAATCTTCGACCTCGTATAATTTTTTCTTGTACTGTAACTTCTTTACAAATTCTTGAATTTTAGGAGCAAATTTCTGAAGATGCCCGTAAACAGAGGTGTAGCCATTTGGGTGTGCAATGTATAGTACTTTTCCGTAGCCCCAATGAGAGACTTTAACGCGGGTAACACTACCGTCTGCAATGGCGTAGATAGGCAGTCCTTCACGTTGCTCGGTTTTAATATCAATGCCAGAATGAAAATGGTTTGAACGCAGTTCGCCAAATGTACCCGCAAGAACTAAGGGAATGTCTACCGGAGATCTAAACGCATCTTGCGGATATTTCTCTTGGGAGGTACCAATAGCGGTTATGAATAATAAAAGGGCTACAAAAAGTTTTCTCATAATTTTTTGGACAGTGATACGAAATTAGCCAAACCGTTTGAATTCTTGAAAATATCTAGCACGAAAAATGACACATCTTCTTTAACCAACGTTATTTAAGGCCTTAAAGTATTACTTGAAGAATAATTCAAAAAAGTATTGCTAAGTAAGGGCAGGTATGTTAACTTTGTGTAAAATGCATTGCGTTTGATTTATGAGTGAATTAGTCAAAGTTGTCGACTCTTTAGAGAATAAAATAAGCAAGCTTTTGCACAAGTTGGAGGTGCTTCACCAATCCAACACTAGATTGCAAGAGGAGCTTAATGATATTAAAGAGGACAAGGACAAAGTGTTGGATTCCGTTTCTATGTGGGAAGAGAAATACAACTCGTTGAAGCTCGCAAACTCAATGCTTGGCAGTAATACAAATAAAACCGAAGCTAAGCTTAAAATAAATACATTGATCAGAGAGTTGGACTATTGCATAGCACAACTTTCGGAATAATGTTCAAAAGATAAAATGTCAGAAAAGCTAAAAATTAAGCTTTCCATAGCAGATAGGGTGTACCCTTTGACTATCGATCCAAGCCAAGAAGAAGGCTTGCGAAAGGCAGCGAAGAACATTGAGCAATTGGCAAAAAAGTTTGAACAGAGTTACGCAGTGCGAGATAAACAAGATGTTTTGGCCATGTGTGCCTTACAATTTGCATCTAAAATAGAGCAACGCGGCATTGATCAGTCCGAAGGAACCCTAAACGCAACTGAACGCCTTAAAGCGTTAGATGATTTGGTTAGCTCAAAGCTTGGTGTAAAATAAATACGTTCTTTAAAATACATAAGTTACTGCCCACATTGGTATTACCTTTTGACAAACTCAACATTAATTTTGTTTAAAAAGGGTGAGTTTAGATTGTAAAAGCAGGCCCTACTCGTATAGGGATTCTTGATCAGTCTTGTAGCCCTAAACCTGTTTATTGGAGTTTGTACAAAACTTCTCTGATGTGGGCTTTTTTTATGAATTTGTTTGAGCAACTGTGGTCGGTACAATATTCTTCATGTACAGCTCTAAGTACTCAAGCGCGTTCAAACCTAAATTGTTAGATATATGGATAGTGCAACACTTATAATAGCCGGCATCGTCGGCCTTGCGATTGGATTTGCCATCGCAAAATTCATGGAAAAGGGAAAAGCCTCAAAAACTCTTTCCAACGCTAAAAGCGAGGCAAATACGATAATCAGTGCCGCGAAGACTGAAGGCGAAAACATTAAGAAAGACAAAATTTTTCAAGCTAAAGAGAAGTTTTTAGAGTTAAAGGCGGAACATGAAAAAGTAATTATTAGCAAGGACAAAAAAATTGGCGAGGCAGAAAAGCGCACTCGTGATAAAGAGTCTCAGGTTAGTAACGAATTGGCAAAAAGCAAAAAACTTAACATCCAACTTGATGGTAAGTTAAAAGAAGTTACCCACAAAGAAGAGTTTCTTGAAAAAAAGCAAAGTGAATTAGAAAAGCTTCACAAAAACCAAGTACAACAACTAGAAGTTATTTCTGGTCTTTCAGCAGATGATGCCAAAGGGCAATTGATGCAGTCGTTGAAGGAAACGGCCAAGACAGATGCTATGGCCTATATACAAACTACTGTAGAGGAGGCTAAATTAACTGCGCAACAAGAGGCCAAGAAAATCATTATAAATACAATTCAACGTATAGGAACGGAAGAAGCAGTAGAAAACTGTGTATCTGTTTTTAACTTGGAATCTGATGATGTTAAGGGTAGAATTATTGGTAGAGAGGGAAGAAACATCCGTGCTTTGGAAGCAGCTACAGGTGTTGAAATTATCGTAGATGATACGCCAGAGGCTATTATTCTTTCTTGTTTTGATTCTGTCCGTCGTGAAGTTGCAAGGCTTTCTTTACACAAGCTAGTTACGGACGGTAGAATACACCCGGCACGTATAGAGGAAATAGTTAAAAAGACAGAGAATCAAATAGAACAAGAAATCGTAGAGGTAGGTAAACGTACCGTTATTGATTTGGGTGTTCATGGTTTGCATCCTGAGTTAGTTCGTGCAGTAGGCCGAATGAAATACCGTTCTTCTTACGGACAAAACTTATTACAACACTCTAGAGAAGTTGCTAAGTTATGTGGTGTTATGGCAGCAGAGCTTGGGTTGAATCCCAAATTGGCCAAACGTGCTGGACTTTTACATGATATAGGTAAAGTTCCTAATACCGAAGCTGAGGTAGAAACGCCACATGCTATTTTAGGTATGCAGTGGGCTGAGAAATACGGTGAAAAACCAGATGTGTGTAATGCTATTGGTGCTCACCATGATGAAATAGAAATGAAGACACTTATTGCGCCTATCGTTCAGGTTTGTGATGCTATTAGCGGAGCAAGACCAGGAGCACGTAGACAAGTGTTAGATTCATACATTCAACGTTTAAAAGACCTTGAAGAGGTTGCTTTCAGTTTTGGGGGGGTTCAAAAGGCCTACGCTATTCAAGCAGGACGTGAGCTAAGGGTAATCGTTGAAAGTGAAAAAGTGAATGACGAGAAAGCGGCTCAGTTGTCTTTTGAGATTTCACAGAAGATACAGACAGATATGACCTATCCTGGACAAGTAAAGGTTACTGTAATAAGGGAAACCCGTTCAGTAAACGTAGCAAAATAGAATATAATATTCTTGTATAATACAAAAGAGCCCCGTACATACGGGGCTCTTTTTATTTAGTAGTTGTAACTGTTATTTGTGATAAGGACTATCAACCAGTTTATCTACTTCAAAAGTAGCTTCATAATTCGGCATTTGACCACTCTCCCATAGTTCTTTATCCTTTACGGAATAGTACCATAAAGGCTTTACAAAGCTCTTTGTCCATTCTTCGGTTCTGGCTATCATTTCTTTTAAACGTTCTGGGTAACGGCCTGCTAGGTTTTTCTTTTCACCTATATCTTTCGTTATGTTATGAAGACTCCATGGCTCATTGCCCATTCTTGTAATTTTCCAATCGCCCAATCGTGCGCCCACATCATTGTAGCCTTCACGGTATCGCAAAGAATAAATCAAATCGTCTTTGTAGGGTTCTGTATTTTGTAATACATCGTCCATGATATTTTTACCATCCAATTTTTTGCCTTCAGGAAGTTTCGCTTTAGCGAGATTCGTAAAAGTAGGGTAGAAGTCTAGAGAAGAAACAGGAAAATCAAAACGCTGTTCTTTCTTAATTTTCTTGGGCCAATGAAAGAACATTGGTACGCGGTAACCACCTTCCCAAGTATCGCCTTTAGTTCCTTTTAAAGGGTAGTTACTTGCGCCGTGATCAAAGTTGCCTCCATTGTCGCTTAAGAACACAATCAAGGTATTGTCCAGCTGGTTCGTTTCCTTTAAAGTCTCTACAATTTTTCCAACACCACGGTCTACGGCATAAACCATGGCAGCGTAGGTTCTTCGGTCTTTATCTTCTATATTGGCAAACTTGGCCATATCTTCATTCTTAGCTTGAAGCGGAACATGTGGTGCATTGTAGGCTAGGTAAATAAAGAAAGGTTGTTTCTTTTTAGCGGCTATTCTAATATCGTTACTCGCCTCGCGAGAAAAGCCATCGGTTATATATTCTGTCTCGTTGGCGGGCTTCCCGTTATGTTCCATCGGAAATACATAATCCCTAATATTCTTATTGCCAGATTGCATTTGTGCATCATAGGTCTTGTTATATTCATGTGGGAAGTAGTCGTGACCTCCACCTAAAAAGCCATAGAAATTATCGAACCCTCTTTTGTTAGGGTGAAATTTTGGAGCTGAGCCTAGGTGCCACTTTCCAATAGCACTGGTATAGTACCCTGCTTTTTGCAACACTTTGGCCATATAAGTTTCCTCTACTGGAATGCCCATATTATCATCGTCATTCTCACTACTGTTGTGGAGCAAGTTGTATGCTGTACCGGTTAGGTGAGGGTATCTGCCAGTCATTATTGCTGATCGGCTTGGACCGCAGAAGGGATGGGCAACATAAGCTGAAGTAAAAATAGAGCCGTTCTTAGCTAACTTGTCAAGTTCCGGTGTTATGATATCCGTAGAGCCGTTGAAGCCTACATCTGCATAACCGAGGTCGTCACATAAAACAACAAGGATATTAGGACGTGTTTCTTGTGCTAATCCGATGGTCGTCGCAGACAGGACCGTGGCGAATAGAAACAGTTTGAAATGATTAAAGTGAGTTATCATAGCTATAAATTTAATTTAGGTTTTTGCAAAGCGATATTTTGAATGTATTGTGAGCCGATTCTCCTTTTTCTGAATTGTTAAAGAGATAGGCTATGAATTTTCGGTAGCAAGGTTCATGCCTTTAACAGAATTTTTCAGGATTCCAAGTATTACAAATAAAGGACTAAAGCAAAAAAATCTTTTTACATGGGTTAACCGCTATTGGCACTATTTTATCTATATGGTACGGTTAGGTCAGTTAGTTGTGGTTTGTGAGGACGGTCTTTTAATCTTTCCAGACAACGGGCATGAATACGGTCATTTCGGCCTGCCCACGATTACTCCATGCAAAATAGGGTACAAGTTGAGTTTTGTACGGTGTCCATTCGGGTTTTTGAACGGTTCTGTAAATGCCTTCACCTTTATCTTTTCGGGTTAAGACTTCTCCTTCAAGAGTGGTAATTCCACCTAAAAAATCGGGTTGATAAGTAGGTTCCAGTTTTTTATTTCCGTTAAAGTAAATATCCAGAATGTCTGTATTTTCAGGCAAATCTGGTGATTCAATGCAATATACTATTGGACCACGTTTTATGGCTATTTGGTTGCGTACTTCTTCAATTCTTGGATGACCTTCTACAAATTCAACTTCCATTGGCATATCAAGAACAAGTACGTCCCCGTTTTTCCAATTGCGTTCAATTTGGGCGAAGCTTCCGGGAGTTAATGAGTTTGTTAGTTTTTCTCCGTTAAGTGTGAGTGTTGCGTTTTTGGCCCATTTTGGAATTCGTAGACCAATGGTAAAAGCATCTACTTTACATTCTTCGATATTCAATTTTACCGTTCCTTGCCAAGGATATACCGTTTCTTGCGAAATTTTAATGGGAGAGCCATCCTGTAGCTGCGATACTAAATTATTGGCGCCATAAAGATTTACGGTTACCCCGTTTTCAGAAAGACTATAGGCCCATTCCGAAACCGTGGCAATGGTACGTACCAGATTTGGCGGGCAGCAGAAACAGCTTAGATAGGGTTCCCTGTTAGGGGTTTCCGTTACGTTTTCATGCGCATGGTAATCTCTAGTGTTGTTTAGCATCCGTAAGGGATTTGCATAAAAATATTCCTTTCCTGTTACGCTAATTCCGGATAGGGCACTATTGTAAAGAACCAGCTCAACGATATCTGCATATTTTGCTTCGCCATGAAGATTCAACATGCGGTAGCTGAACATGGCATTACAAAGGTTGGCGCAGGTTTCATTATAGGCGGTCATATTGGGCATCATGTAGGCATCAATAAAACCCTCTTCTATCATATCACGATTTACCGAAGCGCCATAATGGGCTTGGCCCACGGCACCGGTAATATACATTTTTTTGGTCGTTACGTTTTCCCAAAGACGGTCTAGTGCATCAAGCAGCGCTTTTTCTCCTGTTTCTGCATAAACATCTGCAGCACCAGCGTAGTAATATAGGGCGAGCACGGCATGGCCTACTGCTTCCGTAGATTCTCGTAAAGGGGTGCGTTCTTGTACCATATCGCCAATAGGGTAACCTTCGGTAGTAGCATGATGTTTTACCTCGTATTTCCCACGGTTATCAATAAATTTTTCAGCAAGCTTTAAATATTTCTTATAACCCAGAGTGCGGTACAATTCTACCAAGCCCATTATCTGCGTTTGGTTAAAACCAAAGCGACCGTAGTGTTTGGTGTCGGGCATAAAAATAGTGTGCAGTAAATCCGCATGTTTTATGGCGATGTCCAGAAAATTACGCTGTCCGGTAACATTAAAATGAATGCAAGCACTTATTAGTAAGTGCCCAGTATTATACATTTCATGGTACTTTCGATTTTCGTATCGGTCTACGCCGTCTCTGAGTTGAATTTGAGTCTGAAGATATCCGTCACTTTCCTGTGCTTTACCAATTATGGCAATGTACTCATCTAATTCTTTTAATAATTCTTTGTTTTTGGTGTGAGCGTACACATAGATTTTGGCTTCCATGAATTTATAGAAATCCCCATCATGCCAAAACATGCCTTGGTGTTCCCCTTCTTTTTCACCTGCGGCTATTTTAAAATTGTTAAGCGCGTGACCTACATCTCCACATAATACATCACCCATATAAGGTACCATGGCATTTGCACAAAGTTCAAATTTATCGGCCCAAAAACCAGTGGTCCATTGGCAATCGCCAATGTTCATGCTTTTAAGTTGGGTATACGGGCTGTTTGTATTTGCAGGAGTAGCTTGTTTCATCTGTACTGTGTTATTCAAAAAGAAATCGATTTAAATAAAAAATCTATTTATATGGATGTTGTATATCTATTAGGTTTTCCGTCTTGTGGCTAATGCCAATTGCACTTCTTCTATGGTCATATTTTTGGTTTCTTTTAAATAGATATAAAGAATAACCAAACCGATACTTACGACAATGGCATAGAATAAGAGTGTTGAGCTGATACCCATGGTTGCTAATTGCCATGGGAAAAATTTCTGCACCAAGTAACTTACAAAGCTGGTGACCAAAGTGAAAAATGGAATGGCAACACCTCTTAATGAAATAGGGAAAATCTCTGAAAATAAGACCCACATAACAGGGCCGATGGAAAAATGAAACGCACCAATAAAACTGAGTATGCCTAATAAAATAAGAAGCGCGTTTATATCGGCCGCTTTCTGTAAAAGTAGACCTGAATAATCTCTGGCATCCGTTTCTCCTAAGGTTTCAATTAACGCCGTTTTAAAACTTATATCACTATCAAAAGGTACGTCTACTAGGGCATTCAACCTTTCTGAGTTGGGGATTTCAGACAATTCGGAAACCGCATTCTCACTAATGGCATAGTTGGCGGTTTCAAATCCGTAATAGCAAACACCAAGACTTAAAATTATCCAAAGCATACCCCAGATAATCATAGGCCTACGACCTATTCTATCAACTAATAATAAACCTAAGACTGTAAACACTACACTGGTAAGTCCAATATAAATGGCCTGCACAAATGCAGCATCTGTTCCTATGCCCAATTGCTCAAATACAGTAGGAGCGTAGAACAGAATGGCATTTATACCCGTGGCCTGTTGTGCGATAGCTATGGTCATTGCAATGATCATAGTGACACGCATGGGCTTACCAAAAATTTCTTTTAGTTGAGTAAGCATTGAGCGGTCTTGATTACTGTTTTCAACACTAGAGCGCATTTGGTTTATTTTGGCCTGAATTTCATTTTCGGGAGTTACTTTTTGTAGCATCCTTATGGCTTCTGGTTCGCGTCCATTATATAGTAACCAAGCCGGACTTCTGGGAACAAAAAAGAGTAGGACAAACCATAAGAAAGCAAAAATAACTTCAGTACCTAGCATCCAGCGCCATGTGTTCGTGTCCAGTCCCCATTCTTGAACCCATGGAGCATTTGTGTTAGCCCAACCTAGAATGAGGTAATTTATAAAGTAGGCGGCGGAAAGTCCTACCACTATATTTATTTGGGTCATGGAAACCAATTTTCCACGCCATTTTGGAGGCGCTATTTCGCCAATATACATGGATGCCAAGGATATAGAACTAAAAGCCAATCCCCCCATAAACCGAGCTACCAGCAGCGAAGCATAGGATGGAGCCAGTGCAGAAGAGATTGCAGAAAAAAGATACAGGGCCGCAGCAATCATTAAAGTGGTTCTGCGACCATATTTATTACAAGCATATCCCACAAACACAAGTGCTAAAAGTACCCCCATGGCTGGAGCTCCTACTACTGAACCCAATTCTAGTTCCGAGAGTGAAAATTCTTGTGTTATAAATTTCACCGTTCCCGATATTAGCGCTGCGTCCAATCCAAAGACAAAACCGCCCATGGCTACAATGGTGGCATACTTAAAAGCATTCTGTTTATAGGAACCCATAAATTGTTTAAATTAAGGTGTGGTGAGCTATCATAAATGCTAATTCCAGATTACTGGAAGGAAAACGGTCATCTCTCCTTGGCCTCTATTGCTCCAAGCATAGTAAGGTATAAAATTGGTTTTAAAAGATTGAAATTCTGGGGCACTTACTTCTTGGTACATTTCCCCCAATTTGTCTTTTCGTATTAATATTTCGCCTTCTAAAGTGGTGACACCTCCCAAGAAATCAGGTCTGGAAGTAGGGTTCAGTTTTTTATCGGAAGAAAGGTAAACGTTGGTTATATCTGTTTTTTCTGGTAAATCTGCCGACTCAATACAATACACGACCGGACCTCTTTTTAAGGCGACTTGGTTGCGAACTTCTTCAATGCGTGGGTGTCCTTCAATGAATTTGGTTTCCATTGGCATGTCAATAGTAATTTCATCACCAGTCGCCCAATTTCTTTCAATTTTAGCAAACGTACCGGGTACAGCTTCTGCCGTTTTTGTTCCGTTTACATAAATTTGAGTACCCTTAGCCCAACTGGGAATACGAAGAAGAATATCAAAAGCATCGGCTTTGGATTCATCCACTGTAATCTTAACGGCGCCATCCCATGGGTAGTCTGTTTTTTGAGTAAGTTTTATGGTTGAACCATCCAATAGGGTAGTGTTCAATTCATTTCCTCCGTATAGGTTGACTGCAATTCCGTTTTCAGATTTGCTATAGGCCCAGCCTGGAGATTTTGCAATGGTACGTACTAAGTTTGGAGGACAACAAAAACATTTAAGATAGGGCTGTCTTTCCGGAAACTCAACATTCATTTTTTCATAATCTAGCGCGCCTTCAATTTTCCGAAGTGGATTGGAATAGTAGTAATTCTTTCCGTCAAGGCTAATGCCCGAGAGTCCGCTATTATGCAACACAAGTTCCATAATATCGCCATGCTTGGCATCACCGGTTAATGTAAGCATACGGTAGTTGAACATGGAGTTACAGATGTTGGCACAAGTTTCATTGTAAGCAGTCATGTTAGGCATCATGTACTCATCAATAAAGCCTTCTTCAATTTTATCGAGGCGAGAAGAACGGCCATAGTGTGTTTGGCCGATGGCTCCCGTAATGTACATTTTTTTGTTGGTCACGTTGTCCCACAACCTTTCTAGCGCATCAATTAATTCTTTCTCGCCAGTTTCCGCATAAACATCGGCAGCACCGGCATAGAAATAAAGTGCCAGTACCGCATGACCTACAGCTTCGGTTTCTTCACGAAGCGGAACGCGTTCCTGAACCATATCTCCAATAGGATACCCTTTTGTGGACTCATCATCTTCAATTTTATAAGTACCACGCATATTTATGAATTGCTCGGCCAGCTCTAAATAGCGCTTGTCTTTGGTGGTACGGTACAATTCTACCAAGCCCATAATCTGTGTTTGGTTAAAACCAAAACGTTTCAAATGGTCAGGTTTAGGAGAGAACAATTTATATAGATAATCGGCATGCTTTACGGCAATGTCCAAGAAGTTGGTCTTTCCAGTCAGACGGTAATGAATACAAGCACTAGTCAATAAATGACCGCTATTGTATAATTCGTGGTATCTTCTGTTGGTAAAAGGGTCTATATCATCTCTAATGATTGCTGGCGTGGAGAGGTAACCATCTGCTTGTTGTGCTTGGGCTATGACGTCTATAATCTCATCTATTTCCTCAACAATTTTTTCATCTTTATTTACGCCGTAAATGTACATTTTGGCTTCCATCCATTTATAGAAATCGCCATCATGCCACCAAAAACCTTTGTGTTCTCCTTCTTTGAGTCCGGCTGCTATTTTAAAGTTGTTATAACCGTGACCGATATCTCCTTTTAGGATTTCACCCATGTGGGGAATCATAGTTTCTTCGGCAACCTTCCATTTATCGGCCCAGAAACCTTCCGTCCATCTACAGTCTCCTATGTCAATACTTTTCAACTTAACATGTGGACTGTTCGTGTTATTGATGACACCTTTTCCTGTGTCTAGATTAGCAGCATAATCACGCGGTTTTGTTGTACTTGCGCTGAGGTTCTGGTCTGGCTCGCTTTGTTTGCAAGAAAGCACGGTTAATAAGAGGCAAATGGAGAGGGTTATTCTTTTCATAATCCAATATTTATATAATACACTGTTGCGTTATGGTCTAGAATTCGTTGAAAATAGAACTTGGCGTTCAACGAATACTTTGATGCAGTGTAGCATACAAATAAAGGGTAATAGAGGGAGCAGTGATTTGTAGATTTTATCCTGTTACGGCACTATTTTAACCTTGTTTGTTGGTTAATGTTGTGAAATGTGGTACTTGAGTGTGATTTAAAAAATGCGAAAACCAGTAAAATCGAAATCTTTAAGCATTAATCAATACGTTCAACATCAACAAATAAAGGGCCTGTAGCTAATCTTTCTGTTTTTAAAAAAGCATGGAAGTTTCCTGTTCCTTCAGGAAGTATAACATCTGTAAAGGTGATTTTCTTCTGCTCTTTGTTTACCGGAAGTTTTAAATGCACGTCTTTGTATTTCAAATGCGCTACACCTTCATGGTCCAGTTCCGGAAGATCAAAGCTCACATTGTATATGCCCGCCTCCGTTTTTACCCGCCAGTGGCCAAGATCATTCTTGGATAGGACTCTAGGGCCGCCCCAATCAAACTGAGAGAGGTTAGTAGCGCGTTGTATGTTGCTACCAAGATAAATACGTTGAATACCTTTTGAATCTCTTTCTTCAGTAACCTTGTCAAACCAATTTTCATAACGTGCCAGAAGGTCTTCTATGATTTCAGGGTGATTATGGGCTAAGTTTATGCGCTCACTTGGGTCATTTTCTACATCGTATAATTCTAAGTTAGCAAGGACCTCTTTTAATTCTTCATCCTTAGGTTGATAAAGAATATGGTGTGGGTCATCATGCGGACTTACCAATTTATATTTTTGGGTACGAACCGCAAAATGCATGTATTTAAACACAGTTGGACCGTAATGCATTTGGACAATGAACTCCCTGTCTTTAAAGTCCGATTTTTCACCTTTCCATAGGGACAGCAATGATTTACCGTCCAATTTAATATGCTCAGGAGCTTCAATTTTACAGACATCTAGAATGGTGGGCAGTACATCAATTACTGCACCCATAGTACTGTTTTGTTGTGCTTTTTCAATATGTTTTGGCCATCTTACAAAAAAGGGTACACGAGTACCACATTCATAAACACTTGTTTTTGTTCCTCGTAAATTTGAGACCCATCTTCCTGGGTAGACGTCATTTTTAGTACGTCTGTTCCTAGGCCCATTATCCGAAAGGAAAATAACTATTGTATTGTCTTCAATGCCCAGTTGTTTTAAGCGTTTTAAAACACGACCTACATTGGCATCAATATTATCGATCATGCCGTAGGTTTTGGCATTGTCTTCGTGAAGTCCTATTTTTCTATAGGGGTCGGCTTTTTCATCGGGTACTTCAAGTGGAAAGTGTGGTAGATTGGTTGCTAGATATGTAAAAAAAGGCTTCTCACTTTTCTCGCTCATAAAATCTAGAGCGGCATCCGTAAAAATATCATCGCAATACCCTTCGTACTTTTTAGATTGATTATTGTGCTCAAGAATTGGATCAAAATAGGTGTTACCGGCAGGTCCTGCAGCTTGCCCGATTCCTCCACCTTTATGAACCAAAGCTTCTTGAAACCCTTGGTCCGTAGGGCGCATGGGAGCATTGTCTCCCAAATGCCATTTTCCGAAAATTCCCGTGCGATAGCCGTTTTTACTCAAAATCTCGGCTAAGGTTTCTTCCGAAGTATTCATAAAGTGATCTACTTGTGTAACCCCTGTGACTCCTGTGCGATACGGATACCTGCCTGTTAAAAGGGCAGCACGAGTAGCAGAACAATTTGGATAGGAGAAAAAATGGGTCATTTCAAGCCCTTGCTTACCAATCTTTTCTATGTTCGGTGTTTTTAAATAGGGATTTCCGTGAGAACCTAGGTCACCATAGCCTTGGTCATCGGTAAGCATAATCAATACATTAGGACGGTCTTGTGCTATAAGGAGCGTGTTGTGGCAAAAAATCGTACAAAGACAAAAAGAGAATATAATTGAACTAAATCTAGTCTGATTTGATTTTATTTTTGTTGCAACATATTTCATAATGACCTGTCTTTTGTATTTGTTTGATGAAAACCTTCTGTTAATCCATGTGAAGACTCACTTGGAAATGACCGGTTTTTACACTGCCATCCTTCATTTTAATTCTATAACCGTATCCGGGAATGGAAACACCGCCTTCTACCTTTTGTGCTACCGGGCCTAAATTGGCGACTACTTCAGTACCACTAGAGAACTGACTTCTCTGTACTTTGTAATCAGCACTTAGATATTCGTGGCTTTTTAATTCTGAATAGAATGTTTCTTTATGAACAGGGCTTACCAAATCTCTTGCCATTTCTATCATAGGGCGCATACCTTCAAATTCGTAAGGAGCAAAGAATATGGTAGTACCTCTTCCAAACAACATACTTCTTAAGGCTTTAATTCTAAAATCGCCGTTGGCCGTAACCTCATTATCTGGATCTTGAATTTTTCCAAAATTGGCTATAGCTTCATGGTACACCAAATTGAAAAGCGGAGCAGGGTGGGAGATTACAGAAAGTGGGCGGTCCTCTAAATAGGTCATCCCTTCGAACATATCAAAATAGGGTATCCATTGTTCTTGGCCATGTTCGGTTCCGTTTACCAAGTTAAAACTGTCTATATATTTAGCAAGCTCAATACGTCCTTCTTTTCCGTTTTCACGGTATGCGGCAAAAGTAATATCAGTTATATCGGCCTCTAGGCCTAAATAAGAAATTTCATTTTCAATATTTTCTTGAGCTAATGCTTTTTGAAATTTCGGGTCAACACGCGCCCAACGACTCCCTGCGTTCATCAATTTTCCTTCGGCATCACGTTGCATAAGGTCCGTTGTAAAATTAGGGTCGTTCTCCAGCATTGGGGAGTAGGCATGGTAAGATGAATACAAGTACCCATAAGATTTGGCTAAATCTACCGCTGCCTTTAATTTTTTAGGTCCTCCTAAAGCTTCACTGATAGGGGAGTTGTGCGGAACAAAATTAGAAAAGGTTCCCCATGCATGAACAAAAGCTTTATCCACTTTTAAATCATCATGAATGGTTTGTATCGTATTTTTTAATTCATCAAAAGTAAAAGCCATTCCAGGCATGTTCACATAATGAGGATAGCCACCGTAAATTCCGAAATAGATAGCTCCTGGAAGTTTATCTACATTTGGATTTCTTTTTAGTTTTTCTTTTAAGGAAACAAAATGTCCACGGGCTTTAGCCTCCTTTTGATACTCTTTGGCCATATCTACGTAATCACCACCGGGAATAAAATGGTAGCTCATGCGCATTTTACCTTTCTCTTCGTTCAATTTCCAAATAGGGTCAAGAAAAACAATACGTTGGTAAGTAGACATTTCACCTTTAAAAAGGTATTGACCATTGTTATTGATATTGTATTGCATTTGGGGTCTGGCAGATTCATCTACAATACCCATTACGGCAGATTTTTCGTTATACGTACCCCACCAAGGCATGGTAAGTCCGGTACCGTTGTTGAACAACTCTAAAAAAACCTTGTGATTTATTGTTGTAAGTGGCGTCATCCCATTTACAAAAACGACCTCCGTTCATAGGAAAAATATAGGACGGACAGATAATTCCTTGCTTTTGAGGAATTACAGCAGCACCCTTATCTTCATCTGTTTTTAAGCTGAAAGCCCTAGCTGGATAACGTAAATCCGATAGTTTGAAATTACCGGCATTATGTTCTTTAACTTCAACATCTAACAGAGCTGTTTTTGCGTCTAGCTTTAATTCTGTGACAATGGAAACCCCTGTAGCCACCGAGCCGTCTTCAAGAACAGGGTCATTAAATTTGAGAGATACCGTATTATTTGAAGTTTTTGAAACTTCAATTTTTTTGCTCTTGGAGATGTTCACCGAATGTTTTTTTCCTTTGGAATCGGTTATGGTCAATAGACCCGCGGCATTTTCCCACGGGTCCGATTTCCAAACGTGACCAGAAGTTTTTTCGGTAACAGAAAAGCATCCTGTTTCAGAATCAATGCTCACATTCAACTTTTCATTTTCTAAAACAATAGGGTCTGATTTATAAGTATCCAAAGCGAGACCGTTAAATACCGTCAGGCCAATCACAAGTAAAAATATGAGGTTCCGTTTAGCCATTTTTCTATTGTTTTTCATTTTCTAAGTATTGATTAAGTTGAAGGTTTTATTCTTTTATAAAATCTTTAATCTCATTTTTCATCTTTGCAAAGTGCTTTTCTAAATCGGTATAATTCCCTTCACGAATCATTTTTTTATCAAACAAAGAACTCGCCATACCGGCCCCAACAGCTCCTGCTTCAAAAAATGATTTAATGTTATCTACGGAAACCCCTCCTGTAGGCAACAATTTTATTTCGTTTAAAGGCGCTAGCACATCTTTTATGTATTGAATGCCCAGTTGCGTTGCTGGAAATACTTTTACTGCGGATGCCCCCAAAGACCATGCTTTGTAAATTTCACTTGGAGTGTATGCGCCAGGGAAAATTGGAATTTTATTGGCTACACAATGTTTTATTACCTCTTCATCAATAATAGGAGTGACAATAAATTGAGAACCAGCTTCTAGAGCTTTGGTCAAATCTTGCATGGTACATACCGTACCGGCACCTACATTTAGTTCAGGGTATTCTTTTGCCAAGGTTGCAATGGTTTGCGCAACCTCAGGAGAATTCATAGTTATTTCTATAGTATAGAAACCACTTTTAATATAGGAAGGAATAAGTTGAAGTACTTCTTCTGTGTTTAAGCCTCTTAGGATACCTACTATTGGGTTTTGGTTGTACTTATCCCATGAAAATATTTTATTCTGCATACGTGTGTAATATTTGTTGTTGTCCTGTTAATAATGCTTGTTCCAATACTTGCTCCTCAAAGCAAACAATCCGTTCTGCTGGTAAAAAAGATTCTAGTGCCAGTTTGTAAAGCGTGCTGTAAATACCACTAGCTGCAAGAAAGATGGTTCCATCTTTATGCTGTAAACTGGCCAGTTCGCCACCAATCATAAGACCGGACAAAAAGTAAAAGTTTTGTTCACCAGAAACTTGATTGATTAAAGTGTTTGCCCTAATTGAGAATAAAGATTGCATCTGTTGGTCCGCTAGTCCTTTTTTGACTCCTTCCAAGAAAATATCCTGAAAAGAAACATCCCAAGCAGCGGATGTTAGCGAAGCCGATAAAATAGTATGCTTGCTAATGGTATCAAAAAGTTCACCGGTCATATACGTGGTGAAATCTTTAAAAACATTCGCTTCAAAAGTAATGTGTTTGCAATGTGTGCCCGGTAATAATAAAATACCCTTTTTGTGTTTAGAAAGCGCTTTAGATAGACCAATGGCTTGAACTTCTTCACCCCGCATAACATCTGCATCCGTTTTGGCACCAGATACCAATAAAAGGTCTGGCATATCATCAAAAGGAATATACCTGCTTATTAAATCCTCGCCATTAAAAGCTAAAGGCATATTTGCATAATTTAATTCGTGCATGCCTATTGAAGACGAGAGCATTCCGGATGCTACTATGACATAGTCATTACTGATTGTGCCGTCTAGGTTTTTGATTTGATCTTTCAAGTATTCTGCAAAAAACTGGTCTTGAGAAATACTAGATTGTTCTTTAAATTCTTGAAAGCGTTTTTTAATGCCAATATCTGTCGTGTGTTCCGAGAGAATTTTGAGCGATTTCGTTTCTATTAAACGCAGCCGAAAATTGGTAGTACCCCAATCGCAGCTAATAAATTTTTCGGGTAATTTCATTGGTGTTATAAAGCTTTGGTTACTCTTTTTTTGGCAAGATAATCATCTAGCGCATAAGTAGAGCAATCCACTCCTATACCACTGTTTTTGACACCACCATGCGGTAAGTATATGTCATATTTTACGCCATTGAGTTGCACTTCACCGAATTCTAGGGAGCTGGCAAAGAAATCAAGCGTTTCTTCATCCTTAGAAAATACGTAAGATGCTAGTCCGGCATCCGTATTATTGGCTAGTACAATAACCTCTTCTTTTGTTTTAAATGGAACAATGAGAGCTACAGGACCAAAGATCTCATGTTGAAGTATCTCGGCTTCGTTTTTGTTGAAAGTAATAACCGTAGGTTGAAAATAATAACCAGGACCCTCTAAGGCATTTCCGCCATATAGTAATTTACCGCCCTGTTTAACGGCTGTATCTACAATACCTTGGACTTTTATAACCGATTGCTTATTGGTCAACGGACCCATATCAGGTTTTTTTTCTCGTCCAAACCCAAGTTTGGTCGCTTTAAACTTTTCTACCATGCCAGCGGCAAATTCTTCTATAAGCGATTCATGAACGAAAAAACGATTAGGAGCTACACAGATTTGTCCTGAGTTACCAACTTTAAGAGCTGTACCAATGTTTATGGCCAATTCTAAATCAGCATCTTTACAAACAATAAACGGGGCATTTCCGCCGCATTCCATGCTGTATCTTTTTATAGAGGTTTTTGCACTTTGTGCGATAAGCTTTTGCGCAGTTTCCGTAGAACCGATCATGGTAATCAGTCTTGGAATTTTACTTTCGCAAAGCGGAATACCAACATCGTTTAAATCTCCACAGATAACGTTTATGACTCCTTTGGGAAAATTAATTTCAGCGCATAATTCTCCAATAATATAAGCCGATAAAGGTGAAAATTCTGAAGGTTTTAAAATGATACTTGAGCCAGCGGCTAGCGCAGGCCCTAATTTAAAACCTAAGTTCAACAACGGAAAGTTATAGGCTAGAAAAGCAACCGCAACCCCCAAAGGTTGTGAAACAAAGTGATGTTCATGCGTACCTTCCTTATCCTCAATAGGAATGTCATTTCGCTTTAATATTTCTTCAGAATAGTACTGTAACGAATTGGTAATACTGGTTAGGTCTTCTTCTGAACCTTCCCAAGTTTTGCCCATTTCATACATGATGCTTTCACGTAGCAAGTCGCTATTCTCTATGATTTTGTTTCTAAGCTTATCTATCCAATCTAGGCGCTCTTGTATGGGAAGTTTTGACCAAGTTTTAAAACCTGATTCTGCAGCTTTTAAAGCTCTTTGGGTATCTTCTAAACTAGCCCAAGCAATTGTGGCAGTGGGCTTTTCGTCCGCTGGGCAAATAACCTCAAAAGTTTTATTGTTTGAGGCTTCAACAAGTGCACCATCAATATATAATTTCTTATGACCGAATTTTAGCTGCTCCATCTTTGTGTATTTCTTTATCTAAATAGTGTTCTAATATGTCCATATCAACATCAACACCCAAACCAGGTGTACGCGGAACTTCTAAATGTCCGTTTTCTAATTTTACCTTGTGAAGGGTAACCTCGTCGCGAAGGGCATTTTCCGTTCTGTCCAATTCCATTGTAGGCAGGTCGTTGTACATTCTGCCTGGATTCTTATCCAAATTGGCCACCAAATGAATTGCTGCACTTATGGCAATCCAAGTGCCCCAAGTATGTGGTACTACATCTTTGTTATACGCTTGTGCTAGATTGGTGATTCGTTTAGCTTCGGTTAAACCTCCCGTAGCGCAGATGTCTGGTTGTGCTATATCTACACAATCATTGTCAAAAAGACGTTTAAAACCAAACTTCAAATATTCGCATTCACCACCTGCAATAGGTATAGTTGTATTTTCTCTTAGTCTGCGGTAACCATCATAATCCTCTGGTGATACCGGTTCTTCAAACCAAGAAATATCATATTTTTCAGCTTTTCGAGCCAATTCTATGGCCTCTTTATAAGAATAAGCGTGGTTGGAATCTATCATTAAGCGCATATCTGGACCAATGGCTTTGCGTATAGCAGCAATGTATTTTAAGTCTTGCTGAATACCCAGTCCGACTTTCATTTTGGTAGCCTTAAACCCTTGGGATTTATACAATAAGGCTTCATTGACCAAAAGCTCTTCAAGATTTTCGTTTCGTGTAAAATAAAGTCCTGTAGCGTAGGGTTCAATAATTGGGTTTTTAATTCCGCCCAATAAAACGGATACCGGTTGATTTAGTAATTTCCCTTTAATATCCCATAAAGCAACATCTATAGCACTTATAGCCGCTTGGAAAGCACCACTTCTAGCGTAATCCATAGAGCGCCTGTACATTTCTTGCCAAAGGATTTCATGTTCTAAGGCACTCTTTCCTAAAAGAAAAGGAGTAAAAAAGTCTATTCCGGATTTTATGACCGCTGCAGGGCCGTAGCCTTCTCCCCATCCGTAAGTGCCATCATCCAGTGTTATTTTTACGATACATATTTTACGGGTATCATACTGCCATTGCGAAAAATAGAAGGGTGTGTCTAATTTATGTGTAATAACAAAAGGCTCTATCTTCTGGATTTTCATAATAAAAGTGCTTATAGTTTAATTAATGGTTAGCTTAATAATTGGCGTACCCTAAAATACAAATGGCGATGATGAGAACGGCTAGACCCGCTAGTAAAATTTTAAAAGGTTTGTCTGCATTTTTCCATTCCCCTTCTCTAAAACCCCAAATATTGCTAATAATCAAAGCGAGCCCTAAAAGTATAGGCCATCCCACAACGGGGCCTAGATTGCCCATAAGTGCTGCGCCTTGACCATAAACCCCTAATGCAGCGAACCAAAAAATACCTGCTGCAATAGCCCATTTTAAAGCCTTGCCCTTGTTGGGAATTGAATAGGCGTTCCATGATTTATTTTTGATAAAAAGGTAGAGAGCATAACCACCGTTCATAACAAACGCACCCAATAAAACAACCACCCATGATGCTAAACTAGCATTTTGGGCACCTACACCATAATCGTTTACAGCTATTGCTGCAACCGGTGCCGCGTTGGAAAAACCAACGTTTAAAAAGGCGGATAAAACACCTGATGCTACGGCAATCAATACCCCAATTTTTATAGATTTAGTTGTTGTTGTGGAATTACTGTGTAATTTATCTCTTTGGACACCTGCTACCGCGGTAATTGCAACGCCCACAAGGAGTAAGGCAACACCTAACATTATGATTGGGAATGACGGTTGGTCAAACGCTCCTTCAATCTGAAAAAGAGGAATAATGGAACCAACTGATGCGGCAAGACCCATAACAATACCATAGGTAATAGAAATACCGGTTTTCTCTACACTAACTCCAAAAAGAATACCACCAATACCCCAAAGGAAACCGTAAAAGGCAGCTAATAATAAAGTGCTACTATCAGCTTTAGAAATGATTTCAAAAAGGTTGGGCATGACAATTAACGCCCAGATAATTGGGAATAATATCATGGCCGTAAAGGCGTGGACTAACCACCAAGCTTCCCATTTTAATGGTGCAATGTGTTTCATTCCTAAACCAAAAGTTCCTTGAAAGAAACTAGCGAATAGAATTAAAACGATAGCTAATAGATAGGTATCCATATGTGTTGTTTTGTTTTCTTTGGAATTAATACTATTGAAGTGAGATGTGCTCAAATCCTCATATGACACAAAGAAAATTGAATATGAAGCAGATGGATTCTCGGATTTTACCCTAGTATGACATTATTTTATCCTAGTTAAGGATAGGTTAGAGTTGGGTGAAATAATATAATGCCAGCACAAGAAGCCCTCCGCTTAAAGCAACCACGCCCGATAATAAACTGAAAGATTTTAGCAAGCGTGAAACGGAAACCTCGTGTACTTCTTTAAATAACCAAAAGAAGCTACTGTTTACGTGGATAATCCCAAGAGAACCCGCACCAATTGCCGCGGCGGTAAACGTAGGGTGCAGGGTGCCATTAGAAATTAATGGAGCAACAATTGAGGCCGTAGTGATAAGTGAAACCGTAATTGATCCTGTAACCGTAGTAAAAAGAAAACTCAATAGGAATGGAATAACTACACCCATAGCTGCAATATCATCTACATCGGAAAACATTGAACCTACTATTTCAGTGTCTTTAATTACCTGCCCAAAAGCACCACCTGTACCGGTAATGAGAATGACAATAGCTGATTTCTCTCCCGAAGTTTTGAAAAATGTATTCAAACGGGTAGAAAAATCTTTTCTAGGGAGTAAAGGAAGTGCAAAAAGTAAACCTATAAGAAGTGCCCATACAGGGTTTTTTATAAACGCGATAAATCCGTTTTCCGATGGGAAAATAGTGCCTATGGACATAAGGAATAGTGGTACTAATAAAGCGGCAAAAGGTAATACTCTTTTGAACCCGGTCAACTCCTTTATTTTTGATGCCTCATCAATAGTTGTCTCAGGTAATTTAAGGTCCAAGTTTTTCTTGTTCAGCTTTATCCACAATAAACCTCCGGCTATTGCGGCTATGGCCACCACAATATTAATGGGAATCATGTCTCCAATGTTAATCTCAAGAATGGCCGCTACGGCAAGTGGTCCTGGTGTTGGTGGAATCAATGCATGGGCAACCGTAAGACTTATAGCTAAAGAAAGTCCTAGAGTAAGAACTGAATGACCTGATTTTTTTGAAAGGACGAATATGGTTGGTAATAAGGTCAAATAAGCAACATCCATAAAAACGGGTATGCCAATCAAAAAACCGATTACGGCCATGCTCAATGGAAGGTACTTGGTGCCAAATAAATTAATAATGGTATTAGCTATGACATCTGCACCACCGGTTTGCGCTAGAATTTCACCCAGTAAAGTGCCAAATAGAATAATGAGTCCTATCCATTTTAGAGTGTTGCCAAAACCGCTCAACAAACTTTCAGTAACCAATTCTACGGAACTGCCTGTGGTTAACCCTAGAATCAATCCTGAAATAAGTAGAGCAGGAATTGGGTGTACTTTGAATACGGTTACCGCAACAATGAGCAAAACAATACAGAGGATTAAAAATATAAGGCTGGTCACGCGATTGTATTAAAGTTAGGATGGCTATCCAAACAAAAATAATTTAAATATACGCTCATGAAAATGCGTGCATTAACCATTGTAGGCACTATTGTAACCTTCCTAATATATTCTAGAGAAAACAAAATGGAGACAATTGTATTTAATTTGACTTATACCATCTCTTTCTTCTCATTATATTTCTGCATGTATTCGGTTGGGGTAATATTCATTAAAGCTTTAAACTGTCTGTTGAAATTAGTAAGCGTATTGAAGCCAGATTGGTAACAAACGGTGGAGATTTGCATTTCGCCTTCTATTAAAAGTTTACAAGCATTGCGTAAGCGTATTTCATTCAAGTATTGCGTAAATGATTTTCGAGTTTTCTTTTTGAAGTACCTGCAGAACGCATTTGGAGTCATATGCGCTATAGATGCAATTTCTTCTAACTCTATTTTCTTTTCGAAATTTTCCGTCAGGAAATTTATGATTTTACGCATCCTGTCCTTTTCATTGCTGTTGTAAGTATTGGCAATTACTTCGGAACATAAAGACTCATAATTTTCACTCATAGATAAGATGTCCAAAATCTTTAAAAGCCCTACAATACTAGACAATCCTTGGTCTCCAACAAGTCCAGAGATAAGATTATGAACCATATAAGTGGCAGATTCGGAGAATTTCACTCCTCTGTCTGCTCGTTGCATAAGACCTTTTAAACGTTTTGATTCCGTTAAGTCAAGAAACTCGCTTCCTAAAAAATTGGGTTCAAATTTTATTACAATCAGGTTAACAGCTTCAGCTTCCTGCTGGTCGTTATAATACTCCTTATGATTTTTAAACAGATGTGGAATGTTACTGCCAATAAGGTATAATTCACCGGGGGCAAAACTTCCAATTGAGTTTCCTACATAACGCGTTCCGCTACTTTTAATAAAGTAAATTAGCTCTAATTCCTTGTGAAAATGCCAGTTCTGTTCAATACATGGTAATCTGTCTTGACGTGCTAAAAAGGAATTTTCAGGTCGTTTTTCGGTTTGTTTGTACGTCAGCTTCATAGTCTCTTTCTTTTTGTTTCCTCAGTTTAAAAGCCAAAAGAAGACTTCTCAAAATTTGGATAATCTCTTTTTTATGAGAATAAGATTCTTATAAAGATATAAAATTACCTGAATTATTGATGGTTATTAATTTTTGGAGATAGAATAGTGTAAATTGAATTTGCATTTAAATCTATTATTCCAAGGTTCATTAGCATAGTAATAGTATGTAATAAGGGGGAGATAAATTTTAGTAATTATATGATTTTTGTCTAGGAGGATGATATTCAGTTAAATAGTTTCTTTTTTAACTTTTTCAGCTCCAGTTGAGCAGCACACTACAGGATAGTAAACAAAAAATGCTTCATTAGTTTTAGACACTTAGAAGCATAGATTGTTAATTAAAAAAGACCAATGCTTTTCATTCAAACCAACTCATAATAGGAAATTTATTGGGTTTTAGCCAATGATGTTTCTGTTAAAACAAATCGAAGGTATGGCCATAAAAATGTCGAAAATTGAAAAGTTATTTATCTATCTCTCCTGTGTTTTAGTTTTAGCAACTTCTTGTAAAACCGATACAAAAAAGGAAAGTGCGACAAATGCTGAGTCTCAAAACCCCAAAATAGCAAAGCTAAAATTACAACCAGGTTTTAGTGCGGAACATTTATATAGTCCCGGAGATAATAATATGGGGTCTTGGGTTGCCATGACTTTTGATAATAAGGGTAGGTTAATCACCTCTGATCAATACGGTGCTTTATATAGAATGGAAGTTGCATCTATAGGATCGGAGAATCTTACGCCAAAAATAGAAAAACTTAAAATACAGACGGGTACGCAGGTTGCAGATTCAATCATACAAATGGGCTATGCCCAAGGTTTATTGTATGCTTTTAATAGCCTTTATGTTATGGTAAACCATAGAGGTAGTGATGAATTTGAAGAGAGTAGTGGTCTTTATCGTTTACAGGATACGGATAATGATGATCAATACGATAAAATAACACTTCTAAAAGCTTTAGAGGGAGCCGGAGAACATGGTCCCCATAGTATTGTTCTTTCTCCTGATGGAGAATCACTTTATGTAATAGCTGGTAACCATACTGATTTACCTGAGATGGACGGTTATCGTCTTCCTAATAATTGGAAGGACGACAACTTATTTCCTCAAATAAAAGACCCACGTGGCCATGCTAATGATCGTGGAGCACCAGGTGGTTGGGTAGCCAATCTCGACCCAGAAGGAAAGCAATGGGAACTTATAGCTTCGGGTTTTAGAAATCCGTTTGATTTGGCTTTCAATGAGTTAGGAGATATGTTTGTTTATGATTCGGATATGGAATGGGATTTAGGTATGCCGTGGTATCGTCCAACACGAATTTGCCATGTTACCAGTGGAGCCGAGTTTGGATGGCGAACCGGGAATGGAAAATGGTCAGCGGCTTATCCGGATAATGTACCTCCTGTAATTAATATAGGTCAAGGTTCTCCAACGAACGTATTGTCAGGAAGAGGGTCTAAATTCCCTGAAAAATATCAACATAGTATATTCGCTTTCGACTGGAGTTTTGGAATTATTTATGCCATTGAGATGGAAATTGAAGGTTCATCATACCGTGGAGAGAAAGAAGAATTTCTATCGGGTATTCCACTTCCATTGACAGATGGAGTTATTGGTCCTGACGGAGCTATATACTTTATGACCGGTGGACGTAGGTTAGAATCGGATTTGTATCGGGTATACTATAACAATCAAGATGAACTAACGGAGGTTGTTGCAGATTTAGAGCAAACAAAAGAAAACACGATTCGTAAAAAATTAGAGACCTATCATGGTGCTCCCCAAGATGGAGCAATAGAATTTGCTTGGCCCTATTTAAATAGTAAAGACCGGTTTATTCAATATGCTGCCCGTATTGCTGTGGAACATCAAGCAGTAAGCACTTGGCAAGAAAAGGTTTATTCGGAAACCGATGCGGTAAGAAAAATTCATGCTGCAGTAGCTTTGGCAAGACAGGGCGATAAAAGTCAGCAGAGCCGATTAATAAATTCCTTAGTTAATATTGATTACGTTAGTCTCTCTGAGCAGAACCAAGTAGACCTAGTTCGTGCTATAGAGCTTACCTTATCACGTTTTGGAAAACCGAATACTGATGTTAAAAGAAAAGTCAGCTCATATCTTTCAGCTCATTATCCAGCGGATACAGATGTGTTAAATCAATTACTGAGTAAGACATTGGTATTTGTAGATGATTCTTCCGTTATATCAAAAACACTTGCCTTGTTGGAGTCTGAAGAGGGGGAAAATGCCTCTGTTATGGCAAATACGGCTACGGAGGCATCAGATTTAATTCTTAGAAATCCGCAGTATGGAATGGACATTGCCGAAACATTAAAGAATATGCCATTAGCACAGCACACCTATTACGGCTTGGTATTACAAGATGCTACAACAGGGTGGACACCTGAATTAAGGGAGAGGTATTTCAAGTGGTTTTATAAAGCTTTTTCATTTAAAGCAGGACGTAGCTATATAGGTTTTATAGATAAAGCTAGAAAAAAGGCATTGACCCATGTGGCTGCAAATAAAATGGAATTTTACAATCAAATGTCTGGAGATTCCTTACTGAGTAAATCAGGGAATGAATTAGCTTCAAGTGCTATTCAGCCTAAAGGTCCAGGGAAGAAATGGGAAGAGAAAGACATTGCTCCGTTATTAGCCGATGGTTTGGATAATAGAAATTTTGAAACCGGTAGAAATATGTTTTTGGCTACCAATTGTATTACGTGTCATAGTATGCGTGGCGAAGGTCAGAACATTGGCCCGGAATTATCCCAAGTTGGTACGCGATTCTCCCCAGAAGATATTCTTAGGGCAATTATTGATCCAAGTGATGTAATTTCAGACCAATACAATACAACCGTTTTTTCTTTAAAAGATGGAAACTCAATAGTAGGTAGATTGATCAGTGAAGAAGGAGCTAATTATAAGGTTTCTCAGAACCCGTATGCACCGGACATTCTAAGAACTATTCCTAAGGAAGATGTAACGGGAATGAAGATGTCTTCAGTTTCCTTGATGCCACCGGGTAGTATTAATCGTTTGAGTGATGATGAGGTTAAAGATTTGTTGGCGTACCTTATTTCTGGTGGAGATGCCGAGAATGAGATGTTTAGCAAAGAATAATAAAGTTAGAAGGTCAAAATAGAATAAAATTATTAATGTCCACAGAAAGTTTTATACGTAAAGGGAAAGACAAAATTGGCAATACGGCCCAGGTAGGCGGTATTGAGACTTCTGTTTTGGATAATGGTCTGGGTCGAGGAACACGAATCGCATGGATTAACACAGGAACCGGGCTTAGGTATAAGGTTGTTATTGACCGCGGGATGGACATTGCAGATGCCTTCTATAAAGCATATAGTTTGGCTTGGCTAAGTCAGACAGGAGTTGTTTCTCCCGAGCGATTTTCTGATCAGGGAATGGGTTGGATACGGAATTTTGGCGGTGGACTTTTAACTACCTGCGGACTTTCTCACGTAGGTGGGCCGGAAGAAGACGAGCATGGTACAAGGGGACTTCATGGTCTTATTAGCAATACGCCTGCAGAAATAGTCTCCATTGTTCAGCCAGACCCAGCTGCGGGGAAAATGGAAATGAGTATAACCGGTATTATTAGGGAAGCCCAGGTTTTTGGACCTGTATTGGAATTGAAACGAACCATTTCCGGTAAATTAGGTGAGGCTAAGATTCATGTTCATGATGAGGTGGTTAACCGAGGAAATGAAAAGGCACCGCACATGCTTCTGTATCATGTAAATTTTGGTTGGCCTTTGATAGATGAAGGCACTGATTTACTTTGGAAGGGAAATTGGGAATCCCCGACACCGGATTCTGAGCGAAAAGTTTTTAAAGACGAAGTCAATTTTAGGAAATGTCCACAGCCTGTGGATGCGCATTCGGGAACGGGTGAAGATGTAGCATTTATTGATGCAGAAGAGGATACGGAGGGTAATTGTAACTGCGGAATCTATAACGAAAAATTGAATTTGGCCGTAGCACTTCGCTTTCCAAAAAAACAATTGCCTTGGTTGATCAATTGGCAGCATTGGGGTAAAAATGAATATGTGACAGCCCTAGAGCCAGCAACAAATCCACCGATAGGGCAAAAAAATGCAAGAGAAGCAGGCTCTCTTATTTTATTGGAGCCAAATGAAGGTAGAAGTTATTTGTTAGAATTAGAAGTACTGTCACCAGAAAAAATAGAATCATTTATAACATCTTTTTTATAAAATAAATATTGAGTAATATGGCAAATTCATCAGCTAAAAAAGCATTGGAGCAGGGGCAAGGAATTTTACGTTTGGCGCCAACATGGGTACCGCGTTCTTTTTGTGTTCCGGGTAGAAGAATAAAATTGCACCCAGACGATTATTACGTTTTGGGAGGAGAGCGTGGAGGGATAGATGAACGTTGGTTTTCATCAACTACTCCCGCTGAAAATGGTCCTTTAACGGGCAAAAATGAAGGTTTAAGTCCAGTTGTTCTAGAGGAAGATGGCAAAGAAGTTCAGATTCTTTTAAAAGATGTTATTGATGAATTAAAAGGAGAAATTATTGGTGACCGTCTTTGGGACGAGTATCAAAGTTGGCCTATGTACTCTAAGTTTTTTGATAACATGGGGCCGTTGCCACATCACATTCACCATAATGACGAGCATGCAGCTAAAATTGGTCAAAAAGGAAAACCGGAAGCGTATTATTTTCCACCTCAAGTAAACAATCACGGAGGCGATTTTCCATATACTTTCTTTGGAATAACTCCGGGAACAACCAAAGAAGAGATAAAAGAATGTTTGAAGAATTTTACAAAGGGCGATAATAAGATTACTAACTTTTCATCGGCTTTTAGATTGGAACCGGGAACCGGATGGGATGTACCACCAGGAATGCTTCATGCTCCAGGTAGTATGTGTACCTACGAACCTCAAAAAGCATCTGATGTATTTGCTATGTACCAATCTTTGGTAAATGAAGCAATTATTCCGGAAGAACTATTGTGGAACGGAACTCCAGAAGATAGAATGGGCGATTTTGATCAACTAATGGAAGTGATAGACTGGGAGTTGAATACAGACCCAAATATGTTGGAAACACGCTTCATGAGACCTATTCCGGTAAAACCTTTAGAGGAAATGGAAGCAGAAGGGTATGTTGACAAATGGATTTGTTATCGTTCCGATGCTTTTAGTGCCAAAGAATTGACTGTGTTGCCAGGGCAAACGGTCACTATTAAAGATAGTGCCTGTTACGGAATGATTATGATGCAAGGGCATGGTAGAATGGGTGTTTGGGATATTGAAACACCATCACTTATAAGATACGGGCAGTTAACACATGATGAATATTTTGTAACGGAGAAAGCAGCAAAAGAAGGTGTTACCATTGTAAATCATAGTAAAACAGACCCTATTGTAATGCTAAAACACTTTGGACCTAAAAATCCTGACCTTAAATTATAAATAAACCGTATTTTAGAGCAAGTGTATTTTTTACGTTTAAAATACACGGAATTTAAAAAGTAGTTACGTTTAATTTAAAAGAACAGAAGTATGAAAAACAACACTTTTCCAAAACTCCACAATGCCTCATGGCCTGGTATTGTTGGTAAAGGACCAGATTCAGAGCCGCCTATTTCCTTTGACCAAATGCTTGAAATGACTGCAAATGCAGAAGTGAACGGTATTAAGTTTGACGGTATAGATATTGGGCTATTTGATCCACATGTTGATATTCATAGTTCTGATGATGACATAAAAAGATTGGCTGATAAAGTTGCTGGTCGAGATTTGAATATTGGTACTTTGGTAGCCCCTATTTGGGGCGGGCCTACTTTAGGCTCAGATGAGGACCGTAAGACCTTTGTGGCCATGGTGCAACGCGCGTGTCATTTTGGTAAAATTTTCCGTGAGCACGGTGTTAGACAATATGGCGTTATTAGGATTGACTCTGCTTCAAGTCCAGAAGAATGGGCAAAGGACCCGATAAACAATACCAAGTTGATTGCTAAAACGTTTCGTGAGGCTTGCGATGTAGCTGCCGATTATGATGAGAAATTAGCTGCGGAAGGAGAGATTTGCTGGGGAGGTATGCATAGCTGGAAAGCTATGGTAGAAACTTTAGAAGCCGTAGATAGACCAAATATAGGTTTTCAAGCAGATATGTCTCATACATTACTTTATCTATTGGGTTATAATGCACCAGAGGATAGAATTCTGCCTAAGGATTTTGATTGGTCCGATAGAAAAGCATTGGAAGCTGGATTGAAAACAGTTACAGATGCGTTAAGACCGTGGACTATAGATTTTCATGTTGCTCAAAATGATGGTACAGCGCATGGAACTGGATCACATGATAAGACAGGGCGTCACTGTTTGGCTACAGATCCAAACGGTAAATTAGATGTCGCCAATGATGCTGGTTTTTGGTTAAGGGATGGGAATGGAGAATTGACAAAAGCGGTTAAGCATATTTGTTGGGATGGTTGCATGTTTGATAATGATGTGATGCTGAAACAACAGACCTGGAACGATATTTTAGCGACCCTTATCAAGGTCCGCGAATTACATGGATGGAGTTAACTAACAAACGAAAAAATATAAACTATGTCATTTGTTACAGTTAACGGAGTTCAGTTATATTATGAAATAAGAGGAGAAGGCAAACCCTTACTTTTAATAATGGGCATTACAGCTGCATCGGCAGTTTGGGAAAAGCACGTGTCTCATTGGGAAAAAGAATACCAATGTATTCTTTTTGATAACCGTGGGGTAGGATTGTCCGATAAGCCGGAAGGCCCTTACACGACGGCTCAAATGGCCGATGATAGTGCGGCGCTTCTAGATGCATTGAGCATACCCAATGCCGCGTTCGTGGGGGTTTCCATGGGTGGAGCTATAGCTTTGCAGATGTCTATTAGACATCCTGAAAAGGTCTCGGCTATGGTAGCCATGTGCCCTTGGGCGAGCTGCGATAGAAAGGGTGAAGCTATATTTAGGCACATTACACATATAAAGGCACATTTAAGGCCGGAGCAGTTTGCTAATTTTATGCAGTTGCTCATTTTTGACAAGCCTACTTTTGATGATGATGCCGAATTTGAAGGATTGTTAAGTGGCCAGAAAGGAGCTGCTTTAGAAGCTATTCAACAACCCTTGCATGGATTGGAAGCTCAGGCAGAAGCCTGTATCGCCCACGACGTGGTAGCACAATTATCCCAAATTAAATCGCCTACACTTGTAATAGGAGGTAAGCAGGATATGTTCGTGCCAGAATGGATGGTGCGTGAGGTATCTGAGGGAATTCCAAATAGTGAACTCCATCTTTACGATAATGCAGGTCACGCTTTCCATTGGGAAAAATTGGACGATTTTAATCCAAGAGTGTTGAACTGGTTAAAAGCTAACTATTAAGTCAGATTATTTCCGAAACGTTTTTGGGTAATCCCTGTCGTTTTGGTGTAAATGACTATCCAATCCTAACAAAAAAATAATATAACGATGTCAAAAATAAAAATTGGTTGCGAGACCTATACTTGGGCAATGTCCGGGGAAAAATATAAAAATAAATTAGACCATATAATTGAGGTAACCTCTAAGGCGGGATTTAAAGGTATTGAGCCAGATACGGGTTTTATGTACGGGTTTACAGATCCAAAAGTTTTTAAAGAAACTTTAGATAAAAATAATATTGAACTATCCGTTTTGTGTCACGTTGAAGACTGGAGAAATCCAAAGGAAACCGATTCGGAAAAAAGAAATTCAGATCAGTGGATCGAGTTCATGAAGCATTTTCCAGAAGCTGTATTGCTGTTAGTACAAATGCCGGGACAAGATCGTGAGCATCTACAAGAGCGCCAACAGAATCTATTGACCTGTGTAAATGAAATTGCCACTAGGGCGGCCGGGGAAGGTGTGATATGCTCGTATCATCCAAATTCTCCAATGGGCTCCATATACAGAACAGAGGAGGATTATAAAATTCTTTTGAACGGTCTGGATAGTAATGTGATTAAATACACACCAGATGTTGGGCACATGGCCAAAGGTGGTATGGATCCTTTACCTATTATAAAACAATATCGGGAACTGGTAAACTGTGTCCATTATAAGGATATGTATGACAACGGTAAATGGGCTGCAATGGGTGATGGTATAATTGACTTTAAGGGAATAACATCGTATTTAAAGGAAACCGACTTTGAGGGATGGATTATTGTAGAGGACGAATGTGATGCTGCAATAACAGATCCAGATGGGGTTACTTTAAAAGATGGTATTTACATAGAAGAGGTATTAAGGCCTTTGATATAAACGAATATGAACATTTTTTAAACTTAAAATAATAGTACAATGGCACACAAAAAAGAACTCCGTATAGGATTGATAGGAACTGGTTTAATGGCGAGGACACACACAAATGGCTATAAGCGTAGTGGTGATTTTTTCCCAGAACTTGAATATCGACCGGTTTTAAAAACGGTGTGTGCCAGGACAGAGGAAAAGGTGAAAGCTTTTGCTGAACAATGGGGCTTTGAATCCTATGAAACGGATTGGAAAGCGGTTATTGCCAGAGATGATATTGATGCCGTTGATATCTGTACTCCTAATGATATGCATGCTGATATTGCAATTGCTGCAGCAGAGGCAGGTAAAATGGTACTTTGTGAAAAACCTTTGGCCCGTACTATAGCTGAAGCTCAACCTATGGTAGATGCTATTAAAAAAGCAGGTGTAGCAAACACCGTATTTTATAATTACCGTCGTATACCGGCAGTAACCTTGATCAAGCAAATTGTAGATTCCGGTAAGTTGGGTAAGATATTCCATTACAGGGCTAACTTTTTACAGGATTGGACTATTAACCCGGAATTACCACAAGGGGGTGAGGCTTTATGGCGTTTAGATGCTGAGGCTGCAGGTTCTGGGGTAACGGGAGATCTATTGGCACACTGTATTGATAGTGCCATGTGGTTAAACGGACCAATAAAAGATGTGTCTGCAGTTACTGAGACATTCATTAAAGAACGTGTACATCAAGAAACTGGAGAAGTTAAGAAGGTAACTATAGATGACGCTTGTATTTTTCACTGTCACTTTGAGAACGGGGCTTTAGGTCTGTTTGAAGCAACGCGCTATGCACGTGGTCACAAGGCTTTGAATACTCTTGAGATAAATGGGGAACATGCTTCGCTACGGTGGGATTTACATGATATGAACTATCTTGAAATGTATGACCACGCAGACGATGCCATAGTAAGAGGGTGGAAAAGAATACTAATCACAGACAGTGATCAACCTTATATGGATAAGTGGTGGATACCAGGTACGTCTATCGGGTATGAGCATTCATTTGTACATCAAGTGGCCGATTTTCTAAAGAGCTTGGAAACAGGTGAACCTTGCGAGCCAACTTTTGAGAATGCTTTAATGACACAAAAGGTTTGCGAAGCAGTAATTAACTCGGCCAATTCTAAAAGCTGGAAAGATACCGGATTAGTTTAGAAAATTAAGTTTACATTCCTTATCAAAATAAAATCCCGCTAAGCAATTAAGTTTAGCGGGATTTTTATTTATCTACTATTTTTAATGACTAGGCTGAACGATACCAGCTGTACATTTTTTCTATACCTTCTTTAAGGTCAATGCTATGTTTCCAACCTAAGCCATGAAGTTTAGAGACATCCGTCAATTTCTTCATTGTGCCGTCAGGTTTGTCAGCATTAAAATTTAAAGAACCTTCAAAACCAACCATACTCTTAATTGATTCTGCTAATTCGCGAATTGAAAGATCTTTACCTGTACCTATATTGATATGGGTATTACGAATTTCTTTCTCACCGGAATTATAGGTGTCTTTGAAATCTCTACTTTTCATTATAAAAATACACGCATCGGCCATATCTTCTGACCAAAGAAACTCACGCATAGGCTTCCCGCTTCCCCAAATCTCCACACTCATCTTGTCACCGGTCTTTTTTACACCGTATTTCTCAAGAATTGCATAGATATCAGATTCACTAGATTTACCATCTACACCTTCGATTGGACGTTCGTTCAAATCTTTTCGAACATTGTCCCAATCTTGAGCTTCCAACGCTCTACCTAAATGCATCTTTCTAATTAGAGCAGGCAATACATGCGACTTCTCTAAATCGAAATTATCATTAGGACCATAAAGGTTAGTAGGCATTACGGAAATAAAATTTGTTCCGTATTGTAAATTGTAGCTCTCGCACAATTTAATACCTGCAATCTTTGCGATAGCGTATGGTTCGTTAGTGTATTCTAAGGTGTCAGTAAGAAGATAATCCTCTTTCATTGGTTGCGGACACTCTTTTGGGTAAATACAAGTACTACCCAAAAACAGAAGTTTTTTCACATTATTCACATAACTCTGGTGAACAATGTTGTTCTGAATCATAAGGTTAGCGTAAATAAAATCTGCCCTATAGGTATTATTGGCAACAATACCGCCCACTTTAGCCGCAGCAAGAAAAACATATTCAGGTTTTTCTTCGGCAAAAAATGAAGCGACAGCGTTAGCATCAATCAAATCAAGCTCAGCATGAGTTTTCAATACAAAATTAGAAAAACCCTCTGCTTTTAATTTTTTAAGAATGGCGCTACCAACAAGACCCCTATGTCCTGCAATATAAATTTTTGCGTCCTTGTTCATACTATTCGAAATAGTTCATGATTCTGTAGCCACCTTCTTTTAAGTAAGTGTCTTTCTTCATCAATTTTAAATCGCTCTGCATCATATCTTCGATCAAGTCTTTCAAATCGTATTTAGGAATCCATCCTAATTTATTATTTGCTTTACTTGGATCACCAATAAGTAAATCAACTTCTGTTGGTCTAAAGTATCTTGGATCTACGGAAACAATTTCTTTTCCTATTTCAACTTGGTAATCAGGGTTGCTACAAGAAACTACAGTTCCTACTTCGTCAACACCTTCACCTTTAAATGCAACTTCTATACCTGCATGAGCGAAACTCATTTTTACGAAATCACGAACAGTGGTGGTTTTACCAGTAGCAATTACCCAATCTTCTGGCTCATCGGCCTGAAGAATCATCCACATCATTCTTACGTAATCTTTTGCATGACCCCAATCTCTTTTAGCATCAAGATTACCTAAGTATATCTTGTCTTGAAGGCCTAAAGCAATTCTAGAAGCAGCTCTTGTAATTTTACGAGTTACAAAAGTTTCCCCACGTATAGGAGATTCATGGTTAAAAAGTATACCGTTACAAGCGTACATGCCGTAAGCCTCACGATAGTTTACAGTAATCCAATATGCGTACATTTTTGCAACAGCATAAGGGCTACGAGGGTAAAACGGAGTAGTTTCTGACTGAGGTACTTCCTGTACCTTTCCGTATAGCTCAGAAGTTGAAGCCTGATAGATTCTAGTTTTTTTCTCCAGACCTAAAAGACGAACAGCATCTAAAATACGTAAAGTACCAATACCATCTGCATTTGCAGTATATTCTGGAGTCTCAAAAGAAACCGCAACATGGCTCATTGCCGCCAAGTTGTAAATTTCGTCTGGTTCTATTTCCTTTATAAGGCGAATAAGATTGGTACTATCCGTCATGTCACCGTAGTGAAGATGAAGGTTTCTACCTTCAACATGAGGATCTTGATATAAGTGGTCAATTCGATCAGTATTAAAAAGAGAGGATCTTCTTTTAAGTCCGTGAACTTGGTATCCTTTTTTTAATAAAAATTCAGCCAAGTATGCTCCATCTTGTCCTGTAATTCCTGTAATCAAACATTTTTTCATAATGCCGAGTTCTAATGGTTTTTTTATTTACTTGCGCAAAGATGTCGATTTATATTCTTACAAGAGTAACATCGGCTTTAAAATTATTTAAAAATGAGGATATTATCGTTGTAAGGTACTTACTTTGAGAAAGCCCTATTAAGATCTTCACTTTATGTCAAAAGTTGAATTAGCAAAAAAATCAATCCGGATTAAGGTGTAATGTAGTTATTTAAACATCCCCGGAAGCGGATGTTCCCAACCTTCCCTGTAACTGCGCTGTAGCAATTTTGTAGCTTCAGGGTCATTCATTACAATCATCTGTTTTTGATCGTAAACCAAAGGTCTCTCAAGTTTCATGGCCATATTGGCAAGGATACAACTGGCAGTGGAAATATGTGCTTGTTGAATGTTAGCTATTGGTTGTGTTCCGTTCTTGATGGCCGCTAAAAAATCTAACATATGCGCTCTTGTAGCAGGTGCTGCATGCAATTCAATATCTTTTTCAGTAAGGTCTTCAGGGTATTTTTCTCTTTCGTAAATAACATTGCCATGTATTTTTTTACCATCGCCATGTGGTACAAAATCATATTTCTTGACATCGCCAGAAAGGGTTCCATTTTCTCCGTATAATTTAAATGACCAAGGGTATTCTGGGTCCGCAGGAGTTCCCCAAGATCTATGATTCCATACACAATCAAGCTCATCAAATTCAAAAACTGCGGTTTGCGTATCTGCAATGTTGGACTTCCCATCTTTTTGTACGTAAATGCCACCTGTAGCACTTATTTTTTTTGGCCATCCTAAATCTAGCATCCATCGTACGGTATCTAGCATATGAACACACATATCGCCTGTAATACCATTACCGTATTCCATAAAAGTTCGCCACCAACGTCTGTGAGGTAAGCCATCAAATGGCCTAAGGGGGGCAGGTCCTGTCCACATATCATAATTAAAAAAGTGGGGAACGGGTATAACGGGCGGATTACCGTTGGCACGCATATGGTAGTAACAGCAAATTTCTACATGGGAGATTTTACCTAATAAACCGGCGTCAACAATATTTTTTTTGGCCTCTACCAAATGGGGTGTGCTCTTTCGCTGCGTACCCACTTGAACCACTTTTCCATATTTATTTGCCGCAGCAATTAACGCTTCACCTTCCATTACATCTACACTTATGGGTTTTTGAAGGTAGAGGTGAGCTCCGGATTTTAATACATCTATACCTTGTAAGGCATGCCAATGGTCTGGACTTCCCACAAGAACAATATCTAAATCCTTCTCGGCGAGCATTTTTTTATAGTCGACATATAGACGAGGAGTCTTTCTGGATTTTTGCCTTAAAGCGAATAATTTTCCAGCTTCCTCCAACATATGTTGATCTACGTCGCATAGGGAAACTACTTCAACATTAGCTACTTGCATAAGTCTAAAAAGGTCGCTTTTGCCATACCACCCCGTACCTATTAATCCAACTCGTAGTGTTTTCTCTCTATTTGCAAAGTCTAGTCCATACGCTCCAAAGGAGGATAACGCCATGAGACTAGAGGTACCTTTAATAAAATTCCTTCGGCTTAAAGAACTGATTTTTTTGTGCATCGGTTTTGTGTTCGGTTCGCTTCCTAAAGATATTTAAATCATTACAATTAAAACTATAGTATTGGGGTACTTTAATAATTTGGTATATTTAAATCTTGATCAAACTAATATCTATTTATATGAAACCTAAATTTTTTATTGTTACTTTTTTATTAGCACTCGCTTGTCAACCCATATGGGCTAAAATTGAATTGCCCAATATATTTTCAGATAATATGGTGATACAGCGAAATGAAAAAGTTTTGCTCTGGGGATGGGCAGATACAGGGGAAGAAGTTACCGTTCTTACCAGTTGGGATAATAAAGAATACAAAACTAAAACAAGCATAGAAGCAAAGTGGAGTCTTGAAGTAGATACACCCGAAGCAGGTGGACCTTATGAAATTAATTTTAAGGGTAATGATAATGAGCTTGTATTGAAAAATGTAATGATTGGCGAGGTTTGGTTAGCTTCCGGACAATCTAATATGGAATGGAGCGCAACAACTAATAAGGGTATTGATAATGCCGAGGAGGAAATAAAAAATGCCAATTATCCCGATATTCGTTTTTTTACGATAGATAGAAGAACCTCTGAATATCCTCAGGAAAACATACCTGGAGCTTGGGAGGTTTGTACGCCCGAAACAATGAAAAATTTTAGTGCTATCGCTTACTTTTTTGCAAGAAGATTACAAGGAGAACTCAATGTTCCTATTGGCCTAATAGATAATGCGTGGGGCGGTTCCCCAGCTGAAGTATGGGCACCTAAATCTGTTTTTGATGAGAATGATGATTTAAGAGTTTCCGCAGAAAAAGTAGAAGAGTCACGGTGGAGCCCTGTTTCTCCGTCACAGTTATATAACGGAATGGTACATGCTATAACACCTTTTAAGATTGCGGGAACTATTTGGTATCAAGGTGAAGCAAATAGAAATCGTTTTGAGATTTACGGTAAACTATTTTCGGAAATGGTGGGTTCTTGGCGCGAGGCATGGGGTGCTGATTTTCCATTTTATTATGTGCAAATTGCACCCTTTAAATATAAAGAACGAGAAAGAGGCGTGCAGCTAAGAGATGTGCAAAGGCGTGTACTGAAAACCATACCAAACTCAGGTATGGTAGTCGTAAGTGATATAGCCACCATAGATAATATTCATCCAACCAACAAACAAGACGTGGGTTTACGTCTTGCGAATTTAGCTTTAAAGGAAACCTATAATAGTTTTGAAGGAGAAGTTTACGGCCCGCTTTTTAAAGAGGTTCATCCGCAAGGAAAAAAGATAGAGGTGATCTTTGACCATTCAGCCGGACTTATGTCTAAAGGGAAAAAAGTCACTCATTTTGAAGTGGCTGGCGCTGATGGAACATACCATCCCGCGAAGGCGATAATTAAAAATGATAAGGTTATTTTGTCTTCAAAAGAAGTTAAGGAACCTTTAAATGTGCGTTTTGCATGGGATAATATTGCAGAGCCAAATCTTTTCAATGCAGCAGGTTTGCCGGCTTCGTCCTTTATAAGTGAGTAATTGGTAAGTAACCAATTTTTAATTCAATGCACGGTATTCATATAATTTCGTGGAATAAGAAGCGTACTATGACCTTAATATTTTCTAGATTTTTGACCGGTTTTATAATGCTGGTCATGTTTTTTAATGTTTCATGCAAAGAGAATAAAACCGAGCAGGAAGTGAAAACGCATAAATACACAAATGCCCTTGCAGAGGAAACAAGTCCTTACTTGCTGCAGCATGCCCATAACCCTGTAAATTGGAGAGCTTGGAGCCAAGAAGCATTAGAGGAAGCCAAAAAAGAAAACAAATTGGTATTGGTTAGTATTGGCTATTCTTCATGTCATTGGTGCCATGTAATGGAAGAGGAGACTTTTGAGAACGAGGAGGTCGCAAAAATCATGAACGATAACTTTATCAATATTAAAGTGGATCGAGAAGAACGCCCAGATGTTGACCAAGTGTATATGACTGCGCTACAATTGATTTCAGGAAATGGAGGGTGGCCTTTAAATGTCATTACATTACCCAACGGAAAACCTCTTTACGGAGGAACTTACCATACTAAAGATCAGTGGACAAAAGTACTGACCAAAATAAGCGAGTTATATAAAAATGACCCCAAAAAGGCCGAAGAATATTCGGATATGGTGGCAGCTGGTATTGCTGAAGCTAATTTAGTAGAACCTGCAAAGGATTTTGAAGCTATAACCAAAGAGGCTGTAAAAACCAGTGTTGAAAATTGGAGTCAGAACTGGGATTTAGAAGAAGGCGGAGAAAAGGGCGTTCAGAAATTTATGATTCCCACAAATCTAGATTTTCTATTAAATTATGCTGATTTAACAAAAGACGAAAAAGCTAAGAATCATGTTAGAAACACGTTAGATAAAATGGCCTTGGGCGGTGTTTACGACCAGATAGGTGGTGGATTTTATAGATACAGCACAGATGCCTTTTGGAAAGTGCCACACTTTGAAAAAATGCTTTACGATAATGCCCAAGTATTAAGTCTGTATTCCAAAGCATATACTATTTTTAAAGATGATGCGTACAAAGATGTGGTTTGGGAAACTGTAGATTTTCTAGACAGGGAAATGAAAGATGAGAATGGAGGCTACCATGCCGCTTTGGATGCTGATAGTGAAGGGGAAGAGGGTAAGTTCTATGTTTGGAAAGAAGAAGAGTTAAAGTCGGTTTTGGGAGATGGTTTCGCACTTTTTTCGGACTACTATACTATAAACAAAGGAGCTGTTTGGGAGCATGAAAATTATGTTTTACACAGAAAGGTAGACGATGCTACGTTTATAAAAGAGCACGGTATAGAGCAGAGTAAGCTAAATTTTATAAAATCCGAATGGAATAAAAAACTCTTAGAAACAAGAAGTAAAAGAGTACGCCCACGAAGCGATGATAAGATTATAACATCTTGGAATGCTCTTTTGATTAATGGATTGGTAGATGCTTACAAGGCTTTTGGCCAAGATAAATTTTTAGAAAAAGCCGAAAGCGTATTTTCTTTTATAAAATCGAACTCCTATCAAAACGGAAATCTAGTACATACGTATAAAAAAGGAAGTCAGCGTAAAGAAGGTTTTATTGAGGATTATGCTTTCATGATAGATGCTTCGCTTCAACTTTATGGAGTTACTTTAAATACGGAATACCTCAATTTTGCCAAGGAGTTGAATAAGACGGTAGAACAAGATTTTGCAGATGAAGCATCTGGTATGTACCATTATAATGAAGGCAATAATCTCATCGCTAAAATAATAAAGACCGATGATGGTGTAATCCCTTCTCCCAATGCAGTCATGGCAAATAATCTTTTTCAATTAGGGCATGTGGAGTATAATACGGACTACACTACAAAGTCAAAACTAATGTTATCTGCAATGGTGCCAGCGATTAAAGAAAGTGCACCAAGTTATTCAAAATGGAATTCGCTTTTATTAAATAATACGTACCCTTATTTTGAGATTGCAGTGGTGGGAAAAGACGCAGATATTTTGGTGAAGGCTTTAAACGAAATTCAATTATCAAATTCTTTGATAGTGGGAAGCAAAGCAAAGAGTGAAGCGCCTCTTTTTAAAGATCGTTATGTGGTAGATAATACATTTATCTATGTATGTCAGAATACAACATGTAAACTTCCTGTAAAAACTATAAATGAAGCTCTTATGCAATTAAAAAGCTTCTAGTTGTAAAAGTAGACGTGAAACCCAGTGTTAAAAAAGTGGTAGGGATACACTTTTTATTTTAAATTGTGCAAACAAACTAACAAACAACATATGCAAATAAAGGAAAACCCTGAGGAGTACGACGTTATTATCGTAGGCTCCGGGGCAGGTGGAGGTATGGCTACAAAACAACTGGCAGATGCCGGTTTAAAAGTAGCCGTTGTAGAAGCAGGTCCTTTCTTCGATCCTGCGGATCCCAAAACAATGACTCAATTAAAGAACCCTTATGATTCTCCACGTCGTGGTGCGGGTACCACGCGTGCCTTTGGTGAGTGGGATATGTCCTATGGTGATTGGGAGGTTGACGGTGAACCATATACTCAGGCAGAGGGAACTAATTTTAGATGGTGGCGTTCTAGAATGCTAGGTGGGCGTACGAACCATTGGGGAAGAATCTCATTAAGATTTGGACCAAAAGATTTTAAAGGAAAGACACGTGATGGTCATGGCGAGGATTGGCCAATAGGATATGATGACGTAAAACCATACTACGATAAAGTTGATAAATTAATTGGGGTTTTTGGAACCAACGAAGGTTTAGAAAATGACCCAGACGGTTTTTTTCTCCCTCCACCAAAACCAAGGTTACATGAACTTTTTTATATAAAAGGAGCTAAAAAATCAGGTATTCCTGTAATTCCTGGCCGGCTTTCAATGCTTACCAAACGAATTAATAATGAGCGTGGAGTCTGTTTTTATTGCGGACAATGTTCAAGGTCATGTTCTGTATATGCAGATTTCTCAGCTGGTAGTTGTTTAATTTTTCCTGCTCAAAAGAACGGTGGTCAAGTAAAGATTTTCGTGAATGCTATGGTACGTGAGGTAACTACCAATGCAGAAGGTAAGGCAACTGGTGTTTCGTACATCAATAAAGAAGATAGAAAAGAGTATAAGTTAAAAGCTAAAGTAGTTGTACTTGCAGCATCGGCTTGTAGTTCGGCACGTATTCTTTTAAATAGTAAGAGCAAGCAGCATCCAAACGGTTTAGGAAATAGTAGTGACCTTGTTGGTAAATATTTACATGATTCTACCGGTAGTAGTGGTATGGCTTTCGTACCAGACTTAATGGATCGTGATGTTTCTTATAACGAAGATGGTGTAGGAGGCATGCACGTTTATTCACCTTGGTGGGGAGACAATAAAGCATTAGGTTTTCCTAGAGGATATCATATTGAAGTTTGGGGCGGTATGGGGCAACCTAATTATGGCTTCGGTTTTGATCAGGACAGCTTCAATAAATTGGTGGGTCAACCAACCGGTGGTTATGGAGATAAACTACGTGATGACGTTAAGCGATATTATGGAGCAATAGTAGGTTTTGGCGGTAGAGGAGAAGGTTTAGCGGTAAAGGAAAATTACTGTGAAATAGACCCGACTACTGTAGATGATTATGGTATTCCTGTACTGAAGTTCAATTATAAATGGTCAGATATTGAAGTTCGCCAAGCTAAGCATATGCAGGATACTTTTGAAGAGATTTCTCATAACATGGGCGGAATCTATTTGAATAAACCAGGCAAGGATAAGGACTATGGTCTTCATGCTCCCGGAGAAATTATCCATGAGGTAGGAACTACCCGAATGGGTAATGACCCCAAAACTTCTGTAACGAACAAGTTCAACCAATTGCACGATGTGGACAATGTTTTTATAGTTGATGCAGGACCATTCGTTTCTCAAGCCGATAAAAATTGTACTTGGACCATCTTGGCCTTGTCTTGGAGAGCATCGGATTATATTATTGAACAATTGAAACAACAAAACCTGTAATGATGGACAGAAGAAAGAGTATACAGACCATGATTCTTGGTGCAGGAGCTTCTGCACTTGCTTTTCACGGGTGTAAGACCGAAGGAGAGGAGCCCGTATTGCCAGAAACAGCAGTTACTACAGATACCAATTATTATGGCAGGACGCCTAAAGAAATTGAGCGCGTAGAAAAATTGAATACGGAGCAATTATTCAACGAACATGAGATGGAAACCATTGCTGTTTTAAGCACGGTTATCCTTCCGCCAAAAGAACCGCATGGTGGTCCTATTGAAGCAGATGTTCCAGCATTTATTGAATTTATTGGTAAAGATATGCCCGATATGCAGAATACATTATTGGGAGGTCTAATGTGGTTAGACCACAGGTCTAATTCAGATAATGAAATAGAGTTTAAAGGAGCTACCTTGGAGCAACAAAAACAGATTTTGGATACAATCTGTAACCATGATTTAGATATACCATTGGATGAACAGCCTTTAGAAATTCAATTTTTCGCATTGATGCGTAATCTTGTGGTTACAGGTTACTACACGTCTAAAGTGGGAATTGCAGATTTGGGGTACAAGGGTAATTCACCCAATGTTTGGGACGGTGTTCCAGATGAAGTTCTTAAAAAGCATGGTGTAGCATATGATCCAGAATGGATTGCAAAATGTGTGGATCAAAGTAAGAGAAACGATATTGCTGAATGGGACGAAAAGGGAAATTTACTAACATAGATAAATCTGGTTTAGAACAACCATCAGCTTTTAATCAAAATACAAGAAAATGAAAAAAATAAATATTTTTATTGCAACCGCCCTTTTCACGGTATCACTATCGGCACAAGAAGTAGGTTTGCAACTTTATAGTTTACGAAATCAGTTTAAGACAGATGTACCCGGAACACTTGAAACTATTCAGGGGTGGGGAATCACGAAAATTGAAGGAGGCGAAACTTACGGTTTGCCGCTAGATGAATTCAAGAAATTATTGAAATCGAATAGCCTGGATGTGGTAAGTGTAGGAGCTCAATTTGGCGATTTAGAGAAAAATGCACAGCAGGTAGTGGAAGATGCAAAAGCATATGGCGCCAAGTATGTTATGTGTGCTTGGGTACCTCATGATGATAACAAATGGGATTTGGAAGAAACCAAACATGCTTCCGAGGTATTTAACAAGGCCGGTAAACTTTTAAAAGAAAACGGAATTACATTGGCATATCATCCACATGGGTATGAATTTCGCCCTTATGAAGATGGCACCTTATTCGACTATATGATTCAGAACGCTACAGACTATACTTTTGAATTAGATGTGTTTTGGGCGCAACATGGTGGTGCAGACCCTTTGGCATTGATGAAGAAGTACAAATCTAAATTCACTTTACTCCACTTGAAGGATATGGAAAAAGGAGTAAAAGGAAATAATACGGGACAAGAAGACCATGAAACTAACGTAGTTCTGGGTCAAGGTCAAGTAGATATTGCTGGTATTGTTGCAGAAGCTAAGGAATTGGGAATTGAATATATGTTCATAGAAGATGAATCATCTAGTGTAGTTGAGCAAGTTCCTCAAAGCTTAGAGTATTTAAAGAGCTTAGAAAAGTAATCTAGTACAATTTTTAATGGCAGGGGCCTTTATCTTTTTTAAGGTAAAGGCCTTTGTTTTTTAATCATTTTATTGGTGCTTTAAAATAGATTGTATGCACTACAGACCTTAAAGGTCTAAGGCGGTTAAATTGAAAAAAAATATTGGTTCTATTCTGCTTAATAGAACTGAGAATTGTAGCCTGGTAATAAAAAATATTGTTACCTTATGGTCGCTTAAAACCAAATAACTGCTTATGTGTTCCCACAGACCAATGAAGTTTTTTGTACTTACTTGTGCACTTGTTTTTGTGTTAGGTTCTTGTACAAAAAAAGGAAGTACTAAGAATTATCTGCTTGAAGGTAATTTAAAGAAATGGCAGCCTGTAACCCTAACTTTTAGTGGACCAGAAGTATCTGAAACAGACTCTATAAATCCGTTTTTAGACTATTCATTATTGGTTAACTTCTCAAATAAAGATACCACCTATACAGTTCACGGTTATTTTGCTGCAGATGGCGATGCGGCCAACTCTAGTGCTGATGCGGGAAATAAATGGCAGGTAAAATTTTCTCCTGGTAAAACTGGTGAATGGGATTTTAAAGCCTATTTGATGGAAGGAAAAAATATTGCCGTCAAGCAATTCTCCCTGCCCAAAAAGAATAAAAGCATTTTGGATATAAAAGGAAACTTTGAAGTACAACCTATAGATTCAACCGAAAGTGGATTTTATAGCAAAGGCATGCTCGTTTATAACGGCACGCATTACCTCAAGCAAAGTGAAACGGGAAAGCCTTTTTTGAAAAATGGAGTAGGTAGTCCTGAGAACTTTTTGGCCTATTCTGAATTTGATGGAACTTACGATAATGGAGGACCGGATACGCCAACATTAGAAGACGGCCTTCATGAATACCCTACACATGTGGATGATTGGAAGGATTCAGACCCAGTATGGGGCTTTAATAATGGCAAAGGAATTATAGGAGCCCTTAATTATTTGTCTAATAAAGGAATGAACAGTCTTTATTTTCTTGTTATGAACGAAAATGGAGATGGAAATGATGTATGGCCATGGATAGCGCCTAAAGAGCAAACAAGATATGATGTAAGTAAACTAGACCAATGGGAAACTGTTTTCACTCATATGGATAAACTGGGAATGGCCATGAATGTTTTTACTCAAGAAACAGAGAATGATACGGTTTTGAACAAGGGTGAATTAGGACTTGAACGGAAACTATTTTATAAAGAATTAGTAGCTCGTTTTGGCCATCATTTAGGTGTTGTTTGGAATTTAGGGGAAGAAACCAATCGTAGCCCAGAGCAGTTGAAAAGTTATGCAGATTATATTCGCAAAATTGACCCTTACAATCATCCTATAGCGGTTCATAATCATGTCCGAGTTACGGGAGAACGAAGAGAAGGTAGGCCTTTAGACCCTATAAAAGAAACATTCACGCCTATGTTAGGATATCGTAATTTTGAAATCCCATCTTTACAGATGTATGATACTACAGAGGTCCATAAGGAAGTGAAAAAGTGGTTGGATTTATCTGTAAAGAAAAAAAGACCATGGGTAGTTTACCTTGATGAAATTGGTCATTGGGATATTGGCGTAACTACGGATACTGCCGCCAATAATAACCATGACATGGTCATGCACAGCAGTCTTTGGGGAAGCCTAATGTCCGGGGCGGCCGGTACTTCCTGGTATTTTGGCGGTAAGGATATGCCTAATAATGATATCTCTGCAGAAGATTTTAGAGCGCGTGATACTTGGTGGGATATTAGCAATAATGCCCGGAAGTTTTTCGAAGACCACTTGCCGTATGAAACAATGCAAAATCATGACGAATTGTTGAGTAACGATAAAGCGTACTGTTTTGCTAAAAAGGATGAAATTTACGTAGTGTATTTGCCAAAGAATGAGACTACCGATCTTTCCATAGGCGATGGTGCTTTTACAATTGCTTTTTATGACCCTAAAGCAGGAGGAATGTTGTTTGACAAGCAAAACGAAGGTTGGAAAATAACCAAACCTAACAGTGTAGAATTATCAGCCTACAATGGGCAAAAAGAGAAAGATTGGGTAATTGTTATAGCGAGAAAGTAATATCTTGCATGTAAATTGAAAATCGATTTTATATCAATAGATCCCTAAAAACTGACTAACATCTCATGTCAGGTAGATAATTTATTTTTATGAGGAATTTTTATAGTACGCTTTTCTTATTTGTTTTTTTAGTGTCTTGTGGTGACAATCCAAAAGCAGAAAAGAATGCAGAGAAAAATGAAGATGTAGTTACAAAGCAGGTGGATACGGTAGTTAAAGAAAAAGAAGTTCCCAAGAAAACATTTAAGACTTTTGAAAAGTTGGCGGATACTACATTTGTTCGTTTAGCAGATTTTAGTGATGGTTTTGGTTATGAATTACGATATGCTACCAAAAATAATTTTCTTAAAGAAAAAGTTTACGATTGCCCGGAATGTTACACACGGGTGATAACGGCAAAGGCTTTATTAAAAGCTAATGAAGATTTCAAAAAAAGCGGCGTACGCATAAAGTTCTTTGATTGCTACCGTCCAAATTCTGTACAATACAAGATGTGGAAAATAGTACCCAATCCGCAATATGTAGCCAACCCTAAAAAAGGCTCTATTCATAATAAAGGAGGTGCCGTAGATATTACTTTGGAATCTTTAGATGGCGAAGAACTGGATATGGGAACCGATTTTGATTTTTTTGGAAAACGGGCTTATCATGATAATTTTGATTTACCAAAAGAGATATTGGCCAATAGAAAACTTTTAAAGGAAACGATGGAGAAGCATGGGTTTTGGTCTACAAGAACAGAATGGTGGCATTATAATTTAGACGGGGCGCATAAGTATCCGATAGCAAATTTTAAATGGGATTGTAATTAATGATAGTATTTAAGATGAAAAAACTAATATTCCTTACCGTATTTGCAATGAGTGTAAACGTATTTTCACAAGACACCATAATACCTTTATGGCCAAAAGACAAGATACCAAACCACGTGGTATCTGATGAAAAAGAAGAGCATGTAATAGAAGATATTTTACGTATTAGTAAAGTTCAAGAGCCAACAATTGAAGTGTATTTGCCTTCAAAAAAGAACGCTACTGGCCAGGCGATGGTAATTTTTCCTGGAGGCGGATATCGTATTTTGGCTTATGATTGGGAAGGTATTGATATAGCCAAATTCTTGAACAGTAAAGGCATAGCAGGCATTGTAGTGAAGTATCGTCTTCCTTCACCGGTATCTCAGACTAATCAAGAAGATGTACCGTTAATTGATGCACAACGTGCATTACGTTTAGTTAGGAGCAAAGCAGAAGAGTTTAATATAGACCCCAATGAGATTGGCGCTATGGGCTTTTCAGCTGGAGGACATTTAGCGTCTACGTTAGGAACTCATTTTGATGAAAAAGTATACACGCCAATTGATGAAGCAGATAAACTGAGTGCAAGACCAGATTTTCTGACCTTATGTTACCCGGTAATTACATTTAATCAATCATCTACACACAAAGGTTCTCAGAATAATTTACTTGGTAATAAACCAAAACCAGGAGCGGTTGAACGTTTTAGTAACGAGAAACAAGTATCGGCTAATACGCCGCCTACCTTTTTGCTGCATGCAACTGATGATGCATCAGTTCCTGTAGAAAATAGCTTGGTATTTTATAAGGCTTTGGTAGAAAATAATGTTCCCGCTGCATTACACGTGTTTCCAACAGGAGGTCACGGTTTTGCTTTGGGGCTACAAGACCCATATTTAAGAACCTGGCCAGAGCTTTTATTTGGTTGGATGGAGAGTCTAAAGTAGTTGTAGCATTTTTCAAAAAAGATAACAGAATATCTGTCTAACTTTTATATTTTTGCAATCCAAATTCGGGATGTAGCGCAGTCCGGTAGCGTACACGCCTGGGGGGCGTGGGGTCGCAGGTTCAAATCCTGTCATCCCGACTAATCACAATTAATGTGGTTCCAAAGCACTGTAAACTATTTAGTTCACAGTGCTTTTTGTTTTACTGTATTTGTTTGATATCAACTATTTCGCTTGCGCAATAGATAATTGCCTATAGCCAGATAGTCCAATCCTGTAGAATAAAAACACCGTAAAGCATCTTTTGGCGATTCTACAACAGGTTCCCCCTGAACATTAAAACTTGTGTTTAATACAACGGGAATTCCGGTTCTTTCTCCCAGTTTTTGTATTACTTCATGATATCTTGGATGCAATTCTTTTTTTACCGTTTGTAATCGTGCACTGCCATCAACATGTGTAATGGCGGGAATTAGATGTTGTTTGTCTTTTAAAACATTACAAACTTTTAGCATAAAGGGAGCTTCTACTTTTAAATCAAAAAAATCTTTATATGATTCTACAAGAGCGGAGGGAGCAAAGGGTCTATAGGCCTCCCTGAACTTCACTTCGGCATTAATTTTATCTTTCATTTGAGGAAAGGCAGGATTTGCCAAAATACTTCGGCTGCCCAGTGCTCTGGGACCAATCTCCATAGGACCTTGAAACCATCCTATAATATTTCCTTCAGCCAATAAATCGGCTGTTTTTTGACAGATATCGTCTATGTATTCGGCTTCTAATTTGGCTCCGTCAATAACTTTTTTTATTTCTTCATTAGTATAACTTGTTCCTACGTAGGGGTTATCGTGTATAAAATTTCGTGGATTGCCCAGAATGCCATTGTATAAATAGTAGGCTGCTCCAATTGCTGTGCCATTATCTCCCGCCGCGGGCATTACGTATATATCATCAAACGGACTTTCCCTAACAATCCTTCCGTTTACAACGCTGTTTAATGAAACACCTCCCGAGAGCACTAAAAATTTAGCATTTGTTTTCTGATATAAAATCTGGCATATTTCTAATAGACGTTCTTCCAATACTTTTTGAAAGGCAGCCGCTACATCCATATGATGTTGTTCAAATTCTTCGCCGTGTACACGCGGCTTACCAAAAGTTTTGTAGAATTTATCCGAACACCTTTTACCAACAATATGCTGATAGTTAAAATAGCTTAGATCAATTTTTATTTTCCCGCTTTTATCTACTGTAACAAGTTTTCTTACTTCATCAATAAACGTATTGGGGTTTCCCATTGGGGCTAGTCCCATTGTTTTACCTTCATCGTAGTTAGGTCTAAAGCCACAAAATTCGGTTACCGCTTCGTAAAAAGAACCCAAGGAATGCGGAAAGTAGCTCTGTTCAAAACGGGTTACCGTATTGTTTTTTCCATAACCTAACCAAGAAGTGGCCCATTCACCAGAACCATCAATTCCCAAAAGAGCAGCCTCTTCATAAGGTGATACAAAAAATGAACCTGCTACGTGAGTAAGATGGTGTTCTATAAAATGTACTTTCGGACCTTTTTCTTTTGATTTGAATTGCTGCCCGTACCAAATCCAAAAACGGCGCTGTTTAGCATAGGCATTAACTAAGTAATGGCCAATAAAAGGCATAAAACTACCAAGATGTTTAAATAGATAAACTAATTTCTGTTTCCAATTGGTAGTCGGTTTTATAGAAACTGCAATATGGTCAATATCTTCATAAGATATATTGGCCAATTTTAAACAACGTTCAATAGCCATTATAGGAAAAGCCTGTGTATGCTTATCTCTATTTAATCGTTCTTCTTCAATTGCTGCTATTAGTTTTCCGTCTTTTACTATACAAGCCGTTGAATCATGAAAATAATAGTTGAGGCCCAGAATGATCATTCGTAGTGTGGTATTGGTTGATGTAAGTTTAAAAATAGGTCTTTATTAAAAGAGATTATATGATAAATGTCTCTTTTTTAATTGTTTATAAGTACTTTTTCCCGCTTGTCTTATTTTACTATATTCAATAATAAACAGCCTATGAAGTATTTATAACCAGTTCTTTTAATCTACGGAATTTAATACACTTTACAATTAAAAAGAAACTATTACGGCACAGTACAGGACAGGTAAAACAGATAGAGAAATTATATTTGGTTGTGGTGGGTTATAATGATTAAATAGTTTATTGATTATATTCAGTGAACAATTAAAATGGAGGAAGCAAATACCACTTTTTAAGTCTTAAACAGCCAAGCATTAAAATAAAATCTAAAAAATGAACAAGTATATCTCATTCTTGCGGACTTTACTGTCCTTTAGTGTTGTTTTTATATTTTAAATGGATGCCAAACAAAAACTAAAAAAGTCGGAAAAGAAGTTGCCGTTTCTTCAGAAATAGAATTGCCCAAACGGCCTAATATTTTGTGGTTGGTTACAGAAGATATGGGACCCTACATTCCTTCTTTTGGAGACTCTACAATAGTAACTCCTAATTTGAGTCGTTTGGCTAAAGAGGGTGTGATATATCCAAATTTATATTCAACATCGGGAGTTTGTGCCCCGAGTAGGGCAGCCATTACCACTGGAATGTACCCTACGAGTATTGGTGCCAATGGTATGCGAACTACTTCGTATACAGAGGTTACAGGTTTACCATCTTATGGGGCTGTTCCTCCATCAGAAGCTCGTATGGTAAGTGAATTACTGCGAATGAATGGATATTATTGTTCCAATAATGATAAAGAAGACTATCAATTTAAAGCTCCTAAAACTGCTTGGGACGAAAGTAGTCCGTATGCACATTGGAGAAATAGAGCCAATAATCAACCATTTTTCTCGGTCTTCAATTTTACCGAAACACACGAGTCTGGCTTATTTGAACCCTATGGTTTTAGAAATATAGAAACGAGACATTATCAAGCAGGGGATACAACCTATACTTGGGCAGGGGGTCGCATGTCAGAAGAAGAAACACCTATCCACCTATCCAAAGACACAGAATTTTCTATTCCTCCTTATCTGCCAGATACTCCCACAGTGCGACGTGATATGTGGAAGGTATACAACAATATTGCTGAAATGGATAAGCAGGTTGGGGCGGTATTAAAACAGTTGGAGGAAGATGGACTTTTGGAAAATACGATTATTTTTTTCTACGGAGATCATGGAGGGCCATTACCTAGGGAGAAGCGTTTGGTTTATGATTCAGGGTTAAATACTCCTATGATTATTAGATTTCCAAATAAGCAACATTCTGAGACCAAAGATGATGAACTACTCAGTTTTGTAGATTTTGCTCCTACACTTCTTTCTTTGGTAGGGATTGAACCACCGTCATATATGCAGGGACAAGCTTTTTTAGGGAAGTATAAATCTAAAAATGAACGAGAATATATTCATGGTGCAGCAGACCGTTTTGATGGGTTTTCTGATGCAATTCGTGCTGTACGTGATGACCAGTTTAAGTATATACGAAACTACAGACCTAACCAAGGATATTATTTGCCAGTTGAATACAGAGAAAGAATACCGACTATGCAAGAGCTGTTGCGTTTACGTGATGAAGGTAGTTTAGATAGCATACAATCCCTTTGGTTTAGGGAAAGTAAACAGCCTGAGGAATTATATGATTGTAGGAAAGATCCGTACGAAGTAAACAATTTGGCCCAAGATCCTACTTATGATAAAAAACTAAAAGAGTTACGAACGGAAATGGATGAGTGGCTTAGTGAGATAGGGGATGACCCCAGTCTTTTAGAAAGAGATTTGATTACCAAGTTATGGAACGGTGCGGACAGCCAGCCTATAACGTCCGAACCAAAAATTGAATCTAAAGATAACTTGATTACAATGAGTTGCTCTACCGTAGGCGCATCTTTAGGTTATAAAATTATTGATAAAGAAGGAACCATAACAAAAGTATGGAACGTTTATCAAAAGCCTTTCAAAATTCCCGTAGGAAGTAAAGTTGTAGCTCAGGCATATAGAATAGGCTATACGCCTAGTAAAATAGTTGAGAAAGAATTGTAATGTCCTCAAAAAGCAGAGTTTACAAATGGAAGCAGTAAAGTTAGATGCTAATAAAGAACTTAGTTAAAACACTGGATTGAAAATTAACAGATAAAGCAATACCAAAATCCTTGGTGCGTTATAGTTCAGATAACGACCCAGATTTAAAAATAACTTTACCTGTCCCTATGAAAAATATAAAGCTAGTTCTCCATTTTTTTTTGATTCTTTTTATTGTCTCTTGTTCTAATGATATAGATTCTGTCCTTGATGAAAATACAGAGGAAAATCAAGAAATTATTGAAGATGAAGAATCTGTAGATGATGAAGTTATTGATGAGGAAGAAATTGAAGAAGAAGATTCTGAAGATAATGTTGCGATTACCGAGGAAGATTTTTTTAATTATGTCTATAAGGGTGAAACAGTAAATATAGATAATTGGACCGGACAGAAAGTAGAAAATACATTAAGCATCACCGCTTCGGGTTCAGATGGGAACAGTATTAATTTGCTATTCAATACATTTGGCGACCAAGGAAAAATATCTTCATATTCAACAACTGATTTTGATTTTCCTTCATCAGGAAATTTTGCCTACTTCACGTCTAACTTTTTCACGTTCGAGTTGGTTAATATCGATGAAGTTAATAAAAAGGTTGAGGTTCAATTCTCAGGAAAATTATACGAGGATGAGTATGATATAGAATCTGCCTCTCATGAAGTGGAAGGGAGTTTTATAGCCAGTTACGTTGAAAATGAACCTAGTATTGCAAATTTGGGAGCTTATGCCCAAATAGATGGAGAATCTTGGTATGAAACAGGTAGCTTTCAGACAGGAGGATTTGTTAGTGGTTCTGACATAACACTTCACCAATTAAGTGATAATGAACACCTAATATCTATCACGATTAACCATGAGGAAACGGAAGAAGGTACTTTCATTTTTAATGCAGACAATAGTGTTAATTCAGTTGCCCTTTCGCGTTATGATGTAATTGCTCATGAATTTGTATCGTATGAAAGCTCTGGTACCTTGGTTATTACCGCAAAAGAGGTAGGGCCGCAACTAACCCTGTTAAAAGGAAAATTTAGTCTAACAGGAATAGATAATACGGACAGCACAACCACAGAAGTTACTGATGGTACTTTTTCTCTAGTTTATGCGAATTACTAAAGACAAGATTTATATTTTTAATTAGCAGTTTTTTTCTGAAACGATTTACTAAATACCAAAAACAAAGCGCCACAGAGCAACCATGCAGGTAGTGTTACAAAGGATAGGAATACATCAAATTGAATTGAAATAAAGTAAAACAATCCAAAACTGATGGCCCACGCCAAGAACACCGACTTGTTGAATTTGATATTCGCTACTTCAGCATAGTTTTTTACGATTCCCGCTTGTTTATGGAAAAAGTGCTCAAATACGATTACGGCACCAAAGGGAGCTAAGATAAATCCGTAAAGCGCAACAAATCCGAGTAGCTTCATTGCAAAAGCGGGAAACAATCCGGCAATTGTAGCTACGGTGCCGGCTATAATAGTTACCCAAAATGTAGATAACTTAGGCATAATGGCCTGAAAGGCTAATCCAGCTCTGTAAATAGTGGGGTTTGCCGTTGTCCATCCCGCTAAAACTACTGCAATAATCCCGAATATTCCAATAGCATTGTTTGCCAGAGGCCCTGGGGCTACCGGTGGTGCTTCTCCATTAGAAAGAAAAGCTTGCGCCTCGGGCGACTTTAAATAGACGACATAAAGTAGTGCAGCGGCAATCCAAGCCATATAATGCCCCACGTACATTCCTGCAGCGGTGGTCCATCCGGCATTTGCTGTTTTCGCGAATCTAAAAACTGATAAATCAGACATACCTACGTGCATAGCGGCATTAGCAAACCATGACCATATCACTACGTGCCAAAAGGTGTATTTTAATTGTCCGGGAAAGGGTTCTGATCCTTCTCCCCATATATTCCAAAAATCCGTAAAACTCTTAACTCCTAGCTGATTTAAAGCAACAATTCCACAGGCTAAAAAGGCAAGTACAATAATGGGAGACATCCAATTTGCAGCCTTGGATACGGTATCATATCCCTTTGAGGCTATCAGTGAAATTACGGCTCCTATGAGTACTACAATAATCACCCAGGTTGCTCCATTAGGCGTGGTGTCGGTTAGTTTTGGCATTTCCATATCAAAGGGAATACCAACAGCTGTAGCTGATACGGTTATCATGGCACCAGCAAGAAAACAGAATAATATGCCGTTGGCTAGATTATAACCAATGACTAGCTTTTTACCACAGATTTTTTCAAATTGGTAGTAAAGTGTCAATCTATTTTCAACGGCTATTTTTGCGGTTAGAAACCTCCAGCTTAATACGGCAAGAAGATTTCCTATCAATAAGCCTACAATCAAATCAAAAGCACTGACACCGGCAGTCAAAAACAACGGGCCAATCATAAATTCGGTTCCTGCAGCATGCTCTCCGGCATACATTCCTAGAAAGCTTTTCCAGCTTTTTAGTTTTGACGTGGGTACAGCTTCTCTTTCGAATTCGCCACCAACCAATTCTTCAATTAGCTCTTCTTCGTGATGATTTTGGCTCATAATGGTGGTGGTTATTTATTTAATAAGATGTTTTGGCAAATCTTCTACACGTTCACAGCACAACTGGTCCATAACCTGTTTGAACTGTGTTTTTAACATGGATATCGTATGGTCTCCACCATTGTTGCCTAATGCGCCACAACCATAGAGAAAAGATCGCCCCATAAACGTGAATTTCGCTCCACTAGCCATAGTTCTGGCAATGTCCGGTCCTGAGCGTAACCCACTATCCATCATAATTTCTATCTGGTCTCCATATTTTTCTGTTATTTCAGAAAGTGAGTTTATTGTAGATTGAGCAGCATCTAGCTGTCTGCCGCCATGATTGGAAACGATAATACCATCAAATCCCATACGAATGGCATCTTGGGTATCTTGTTCAGAGGCAACTCCTTTGAGGACTAGTTTCCCTTTCCATTTATCACGAATAGGTTTTATCCGTTCTTCGTTTAATCGGCCTGAAAAAGTCTTGTCCATAAACTGCCCTAATTGCCTTAAGTTGAGTCCTTCTGGTGTATAGGGTTTTAAGGTTTCAAAAGTGGGTTGGCCATATTTTAATGTGTTCAGTGCCCAGGTGGGTTTGCCTAAAATTTGTAAAATATTGGTCAACGACATTTTTGGAGGCAAGGCCAATCCATTACGAATATCTCTTGGTCTGTAGCCAAAAGTGGGTACATCACAAAGCAATACCAATACGGGACAACCAGCAGCTTCAGCTCTATTGATAATATCGTCTCTTAAAGCATCCTCAGCAGGATTGTACAACTGAAACCATGCATTGCCCTCGGTCAATTCACTTGCCCGTTCAATACTCATGGTGGTCACCGTACTAAGAATAAAAGGGATGTTATTTTTGAAAGCCGATTTAGCTAAAATCTCTGGAGAATTGGGCCACATTAGGCCTTGAAGCCCTACAGGAGCGATTCCAAAAGGCGCATCAAACTCCATACCCAATACTTTGGTCTTGGTTGAGCTAACCCCTTGGTTTCTTAGATATCTAGGTTGTAGTTGCACTTCACGAATTTCTGAAGTGTTTCTAGTAATACTTACATCTTCATTACAGCCACCATCCAAGTATTCAAAAGCGAATTTAGGTATACGCTTCATAGCTTTGTTTCTCAAATCATCCATTGAAGGGTAAGCCGGGTTGAATTCCTTAGTCATATCATTGGTTTATTTAAGGATAAATGGACGATGGTTTTTAACAGCGTAATTTTTGTCTAAAAATGTAGCTTCCAATACTACATCAGAAATAACGATTGCGGCGCCCAAGGCAGACCCCAGAGAAGAATCTGTGGTGCTAAGCTTCATATTCCCCATGTATTGTGAGAGCAATTGAATATAAATTTCATTGTCACTAAAGCCACCATCAACATAAAGTTGGTTTATTTCAGAATTTCCTATAGCCGCCCTAATACTTTTTTCTTGAAGCAAAACCAATTCCAACATCAATTGATGATAGGCATGCTCAAATTTGTCATAAGATATGGTGGTCTCATTGGGCATATCTTCGGAAGACATGGTAGACCATTTGAACATGTGAATAAAATCTTTGTTGATCTCAAAAAAAGTATCTTGATTAAATTTCACTTTTTTATGAGCATCAGGAGAGACATTAAAATGGTCGGACAAAGCTTTAACTTGAAGCTTATATTCATTACCCAAAAACAAGCGGGAAACTTTTACCGGACTACCGTCAATTCTCATATTGAACAACGAGTCGTTCTCAATATCATCTTCAGTAAGCATTCCTTCATTAAACGGGTTAATTGAAATGCTCCAGGTTCCCGTAGAAATCAGCAAAAAAGGTTTGGTTACACTTCTGATATACGGAATTAGGGCAGAAGAACTATCGTGGATTCCAGCACCCATTTTAATTGTTTTTCCCTTGTAATTTATGAGTGCCGTTTTTCTAGAGGAATCAATAGGAGGTAATTTTTTGTCGATTCCTTCTTGATAGACCCATGAATGATAATCCTTTTTTTCAAAGTCCCATAGCATAGTGTGGCAACCAATGCTGGTATATTCGCTTACTGGAATACCTGTAAATAAATAGCTGAGGTATTGCGGTAGATGAAGGGAGTGTTTTATTTTTTTAAAAGTTTCTGGCTGGGTATTTTTTAACCAATACAAGTGCATGCCGGTATTTAGCATACCTAATTGCGGAGAGCCTGTTACTCTTGATAATTCCTTCTCCGGTCCGTAAGCTTTATTAAAAGAAGCAAAAACATCATCTTTTAACGGCTTCATATAATTGTAAAGCGGCGTGAGTGGTTTTCCGTTTTCATCAATGTGTACCCAGCTTGCTCCGTAACATGAAAAATTTAAAGCTTCAATTTCAAATGTTTCGGAATCGAGCATTTTATCAAAAACCTCTTTTGCCCATACTTCTAGAGCAGCAAGGTTTTCCGTAGGGTACCCGTCCTCATCTTCAATTTCATAAAAACGATTATATTCACGATGAACTTCTTGAAAATTCTCGTCAAAAAGAAAGAACTTTTTGTTGGTCCTTCCAATATCAAATACAGCCGTTACTTTAATTTTCATGGTATTGTAATTATAGTCCGGATGCTACTGAATTAGCACCTCTTTCCTTAATTAAATTCTCTCTTACTTTTAAAGACCTATAAGCATCTATTGGACTTAAAGCACCACCTCTGTTCAACCTTGCTTTTTGCAACAACGGTCTAACATCTGTACGATAAGCATCTTGGAGAATCTCTTGACATTTTACAACATCATGGTTCAGTTGTGCTTTAAGTAATAGTTTTTGATCTACAAGTAAAGCTTTTGCATGTGCTTCTTGTATAGCCTCTAAAGATTGAATTAAATCTTCTAATGGGTCTTTTATATTATGACTGGCATCTATCATCCAAGCTGGGTATGGATTCTGTGGATTATTTTCCATTCCATAAACCAATGCGTTGAAAATCAAAAATAGAGCATAAGGTTTAACACTGCCAACGGTAAGGTCATCATCACCATATTTACTATCATTAAAATGGAATCCGCCTAGCTTTCCTTTTAACATTAAAGTTGAAACTATTTGTTCAATATTAGTGTTAGGAAGGTGGTGTCCTAAATCTACTAAAGTATACGCTTTTTCTCCACAAGCATTAGCCAGCATAAATGAAGTTCCCCAATCTTGGATTACCGTACTGTAGAAATTGGGCTCGTAAGGCTTATATTCAATGAACATTTTCCAGTCCTCGGGAAGTGTTTTGTATATGTTCTTTAAGCTATCTTCTGTATTTTGTAATGCCGATTGAAAATTAGTTTGCCCAGGGAAGTTAGAACCGTCTGCCAACCAAACCGTTAAGCTTTTTGAACCTAATTTTTCTCCAATCTTAACTACTTCAATGTTATGTGTAACAGCCTGTTCACGAGCAGATTTGCTCGTATTACTTAAAGAGCCAAACTTATAACTCTCCTTACTGTTCTTTTGATCCTGAAAAGTGTTGGAATTCACGGCATCAAATAAGATGTCATGAGAGTTTGCCAAATCTTTGATGGCATTATAATCCGTTGGAACATCCCATGGAATATGCAATGATATAGCGCCCGCAGTTTGTGTGAGTGAATGAATCAATCCAACGTCATCAATTTTTAGCTCTAGACTTGAGGGCTCACCCTGAAATCCAAAACGTCCGAACCTCGTACCACCTGCACCCAATGCCCAACTTGGTATGGCTACCTGAAAATCCTGTAATTTTTTAACTATGGCATTAACATCTTTTCCTTTTTTGGTAAGGGTATATCCTAAAAAATCATAATGCTGATTATGCTCGGTGATTCCTTTTTTGTTGGTGTCACCAAGTTGGTTTTTATCTATTCTCATAAAGTTCTTGATTTTGGAAAAATACTTCCATGAACCAATCCGATCCATGGAAGTAAAAACAAACTAACTAACTCAGAACTAACTATCGTACAAATGCATTGGCCATACCGCCATCTACATTAATAATATTTCCTGTTGTCTTGTTCAATACACCAACACAGGCAAAGACCCCATCGGCAATATCTTTAGGATAAATAATTTCATTTAAAAGGTTGCGCTTTGCGTAATGGGCAGGAAGCTCTTCAACTGTAATTCCGTATGCTTTAGCACGACCTTCGGCCCAATCACCTTCCCATATTTTGCTACCAACAATAACCCCATCAGGATTAACTGTATTCACACGTATTTTATCACCGCCTAATTCTGCAGCTAATAAACGAGCCATGTGTTGTTGAGCAGCTTTTGCTGTTCCATAAGCTACATTATTTGGACCTGAAACCAAACCATTTTTACTAGCAATGCTGATAAAATCACCACCTAGGCTTTGTTTACGCATTACAGCTACTGCTTGTTTCGCTAGTTCAAATTGCCCTTTTACAAGAACGTTCTGAAGAATATCCCAATCTTTCTCCGTAGTATCTTCTAAAGGTTTGGAAATGGCAAGACCGGCACTATGTACAACGATGTCTACACCACCAAAATCTAAACATGCCTTTTTATAAGCATCCACTACCGATTCACTTTTTGTTACATCACAAACGGCATAGCTAGCAGTGTCTCTAGCATATGTGGCAACGCCTTCTTTGAGCCTGTCTTCAGCAATGTCAGTCAATACCACATTAGCACCTTCTTCGGCCAATTTATCGGCAATTGCTTTGCCAATACCACCACCTGCACCGGTAACCAAAGCTACCTTACGGGATAAAGGTTTTTCTTTTGGCATTCGTTGTAGTTTTGCTTCTTCCAGCAACCAATATTCAATATCAAAAGCTTCTTGTCTTGGCAATGATGTGTATTCCGTAATAGCTTCTGCTCCACGCATTACGTTAATGGCATTTACGTAGAATTCATTGGCAACACGTGTGGTCTGCTTATTTTTTGCAAAGCTGAACATACCTACGCCTGGGTAGATAATTATAACCGGACTGGCATCTCTAACGCCAGGGCTATTAGCACGTTTATGGTTGTCATAATAGGATTGATATTCCTTTCTGTACTGTTCAAAATCAGGGCGTAATTTGGCAAGAACGGCTTCCGTATCAGAAAGGTCTTCTTTAGCATCTAATTTTAATACTAAAGGCTGAATTTTAGTTCTCAAAAAGTGATCAGGACAAGAGGTGCCCATAGGCGCCAAACGTTCTAAATCATTACTGTTAATGTACTCAAGAACAACATCACTATCATTAAAATGACCTATCATTCTATTTTCAGAAGAACATAGTCCTCTTAACATAGGCATAAGTTGAGCTGCTTTTTCCAAACGCTCCTCTTTTGCAAGACTTTCTATTTTTTGGCCACCAAATACACTTCCGTTTTCCGCAATCTTTTTTTCTATATATTCAGAAGCAGTTTCAATAACTTCAAGACTGTTCATATAACATTCATGAGAAGTGTCTCCCCAAGTAAAAAGTCCGTGGCTACCTAAAACTATCCCACGAATTACTGGGTTATCGTTCAAACATTTTTCCAGTTGAAGCCCCAAATCAAAACCTGGTCTTTGCCAAGGTACCCAGCCCATTGTATCTCCCCAAATCTCTTTGGTAACCTTCTCGCTATCCTTTGCTGCGGCAATCGCTATTAAAGCATCTGGATGTAGGTGGTCAATATGTTTAAATGGTAGTAAACCGTGCAATGGGGTATCTATAGAAGGGGCTTTACTGTCCAGGTCATAAATACAATGGTTAAAAAGACCCACCATGCGGTCTTCGTCTTCTAAACCACCGTAAACATTCTTTAAATTTCTTAATCGTTCGGTATAAAGACCTGCTATGCCAGCTTTGGTCAACGTACCAATATCTCCACCAGAACCTTTGATCCACATTACTTCCACATCCTCATTGGTCAATGGATCTTTTTCAATGGTTTTGCAACTCGTATTTCCACCACCATAATTCGTTATTCTTAAATCTGCTCCAAGAATATTTGAGCGATAAAGAAATAAAGCTACTTGGTCATCACCTAGATCTGCTGCTTTCTTTTCATCCCAAAGATGATTTACATACTTGAATTGTTGTGTTGTATTTTTCATTTGAAGGGTTATTACGTTTGATAACAAAAGTATATGATGAAATAAAGCTTTGTGTCCTGTACTGTACCGCTTAGGTAAAAAATAAATATGTGTATTTTGGGTAAATTACCAAATTACATCTTTACTATTGTGGTATTATATGGCCATTGAAATTGAAAAAAAATAAAGACTTCAGCTGATGAATATATTTAATTTTATTAAAATAAACGAGAACTCAAGAGTACCCAAATATAGACAGATTGTGGACTCGATTATCTATAATATCTCTGCTGGAAATCTAAAGATGGATGATAAAATTCCGTCCATAAATATGTTTAGTGAAGAGTACCTTCTTTCTAGGGATACGGTAGAAAAAGCCTATAGTATTCTAAGGGAGCGAAAAGTTATTATTTCTATAAGAGGTAAGGGTTATTATATAGCACGAACCAAATTAATTTCAAAAGTCAATATCCTTTTCCTAATCAATAAATTGAGTTCGTACAAGATGCGGATTTATAATTCTTTTATAGAAAGTATTGGAGGAACGGCACACACCAATCTTTTCATTTACCATTGCGAAGAAGAGCTTTTTCTTAACCTTCTGGAAAAAAATAGAAACGCATATGACTACTATGTAATCATGCCTCATTTTAAAACTGAAAAACTAAAACATACCAGCAATACTCCGGAAGTTATTAAGGCGATAGATCAAATTCCAAAGGAGAAATTAATCATAATGGATAATCCTGTTGCCGAAATTAAAGGGAACTATATTGAAATTTATCAGGATTTTGAGAACGATATTTATAATGCATTAAAAGAAGGTTATGGTAAGATTTCTAAATATGAAAAACTAATCATTACGTACCCTGAAGAATCTGTTTATCCTTATCCTAAAAGAATTTTACACGGATTCAGGAAGTTTTGCAGTGAGCATAATATAGATTTTGAAGTGCTGGACGAAATCTATGATGATATGATTTTGAAAAAAGGCGATTTGTTTATAACCATAAATGAGTCGGATTTGGTGAATCTCGTCAACCAAATACGGAACCAGGAATTTGAGCTAGGAAATGATATAGGTGTAATTTCCTATAACGATACGCCTCTAAAACAATTACTGGGAATTACATGTATCTCAACAGATTTTAAAGCGATGGGAGAAACAACGGCCCGAATGATTATGGACAAGAAAAAAGGGAAAGTAAAAAACCCATTTCATTTTATCGACAGAAATTCAATTTAATCAGATTCGCTATTCAAAAATTGTTTAGAGGTAACCCAAGTATTCTATTCTGTCAAGGTTTTTATGAGTTCTTTGTTCGTAAAGTTCATAAATAAGACCATCTTTTAATCCCACTTTGGGTACAAGAATTTGGTCACTTCCCATTTCTTTTAGTACCCTTAAATATATTTCTGAAGCAGGAATGATAACATCTGCCCTGTCCGGATTCATCTTTAAAATAGACATGCGTTGTTCGTAAGTGAACTCACTTACATAGGCTCGCAATGCCTTCAATTCAGCAAAAGAAATTGCCATATTTGAAGCCTTATTGGCCAGTCCGTAGAGCTTGTTAATGTTACCGCCAGTACCAATGCCAACTATATTTTTTGATTTATAAAAACTTGTGGTATGAAGCCATTCTTTCATTGAAGCGAAAACCGCCGCACGTTCTTTTGCGGTTAATTGTCTTACTGATCCTATCTTAAAAGATTTACTCTGTATAAGTTTACCGCCTTCTAGTAAATTAAGTTCTGTACTACCGCCACCCACATCAATATGCACATACTTTCTATTCTGTAACGTAGGCTTAATGGCTTTGTTTAGAATGCTCGCCTCCTTCTTGCCGCTAATGACATTGATTTTCATACCAACATCTTTCAGGATTTGATTGCTAACCTCCTTTCCATTACTAGCTTCTCGCATAGCGGAAGTGGCAACGGCATAGTAATCTTCCACTTCGTAGAGGTCTATTAAATGTTTGAAAGTGCTCATTAGCTTAACAAACTTCTCTTTTGTAGGCTGTGATATTTCTCCTTTAGAAAATACATCGTGGCCCAATCGCAAAGGGAATCGTAATAATTGAAGGTTCTTAAAGCTGACTAAATCATCTTCTTCGTAAACCTTCACAACCTGTAACCGTATGGCATTAGACCCAATATCTATTGATGCTAGTTTCATTTAAAATAAATTTGGTTTTATCCTCTTAAAAGTATTTTTGATTTCCTATCAAACCCTTTTGTGTTATCCTGTGGAACGGTATAGAGCAGGATGGTCAACTAGAAATCCATACTTAGTTTAGCTGCAATTTAACATCTTCTTCAATACATATTCAGACATCTGCCCTGTTTTTATAGCGAAAATTGCGGTTTGATAAATTTTTAAGCATTCAAGAGGATATATCTGTAAGGGCGTAATCATACACATTTTATAACTATAATCAATATTAATAAAAATGACAAAATCAAAAATAGTAGCCATATGCTTTCTAATTAATTTTGTAATTGGGTGTAAAAATAAAACGGGAGTAACAGCACTAAAAGAACCTACAACGGAAAGGCCGAATGTTATTTTTATTCTAGCTGATGATTATGGTATAATGGATAGCCAGGCTTATGCTCATAAATTCTCAGGTGCGGAAGCATCCGCTATGTATTATGAAACACCCAATATAGATCGTTTAGTAAAGGAGGGGGTGGCGTTTTCGCAAGCGTATGCTAATCAACTTTGTTCGCCAACACGAGCAAGTATCATGACCGGTAAATATGCAAGTCGGCTTGGTTTTACCACAGCCATGCCGCCAAGAGAGACTTATTATAATCAAAATTTACCGGTACCTAATGGTTATTATGCAAATGATGTTCTGGAGCACAAAGACCCTATAAAAATTGAACAAGCATTGAGGAATGGAGTTTCTAATTCCGCCGTTCCTGCAGGTTCTATTGTTGACGATGGTAATGATGAGCTTTCCATTGCGGAAGCCCTGAAAGCATATCATTCCGCCTTTATTGGAAAGTGGCATATTGGTGGTTTTGGAGCAGAAGGTTACCAACCATCTAACCAAGGTTTTGAACCTTTAGCTTGGTTTGATGCAGGAGGCTCGGTATACTATAATTGGAAAAAAGGATGGAACAATAAAGAGAAGACTCGTTTTCCTAATATGCCACAAGAATTTTCTGAAATAGGAGGTTCCGGACAAGAAACGGGTGAAGATTACTTAACAAACGACCTTACTGTTCAGGCTCTAAATTATATTGATAAAAGGTCAAAAATAAAGGAAGAACCCTTTTTTCTTTATTTCTCCCATTTTGCCGTGCATTCTCCTTATCAAGGAAAAGAAGATGAAATCAATTACTTTAAAAATAAAGCAACTAAAGGCTGGAACAATCATAAGGATCCAACTTATGCTTCTATGATTAAAACTTTGGATTGGTCAGTTGGTCAAATTTTGGGGAAACTAGAAGAAACAGGGCTTGACGAAAATACATTGATTGTTTTTATGTCTGACAACGGTGGTATAGATTCTAAAATTACACCAAGAGGAGAAGGTACGGATAACAGCCCCTTTCTAGGAGGTAAAGCTTGTCTTACAGAAGGGGGTATTAGAGTGCCCCTCATTTTTAGATGGAAGGAAAAACTAAAAGAAGGGCAATGGGTAGATGTCCCTATTGATTGTACGGATATTTACCCCACTATACTAGAGGCTGCAGGGTACGATTCAAAATCTATTTCCCAAAAGAAGTCCTTAGACGGGCAAAGTGTTTTAGGTTTATTGACAGACACTAAGAACGAACAGAATACCTATACTAAAACAACACATTATTGGCATTACCCTTTTAATGTTATCTATAATAGTCCTTACGAACCTTACGCGCTAACACCTCATTCTGCTATACGTGACGGAGATTATAAGTTGATATTTGATTGGTACGGACGAATACATCTTTATAATATAGCTGAGGACCCATTTGAGAAAAATGACTTGGCCCTAGAAAAAGAAAATTTAAAAAAACAGCTTTTTAATAAATTAATGGTTTGGGTAACAGCAAATATTGAGGAGCGATATTGGCCCACAATTAACCCTGATTACAACGCGTCCGAAGAAGTTAGAAAGGAGCCTTTTCAAGATTTGTTCTCTGCCTATACGAATCCTTAGGGAATCCATTTTTTACTGATTTATTTAAAGAGAATAGAGCTTCAAAACCAAATTATTTCAATTCTGTAATATCCATTTATGTGACAATTAGTTTACTGTGAAAAGTCACAGACCGAGTTGGTTTTGATGTTAAATTGGATATCTAGGGTTTGGAAAGACAAATACTATTAGGGCTTTAAGTTTTGAAAATATAATAGAATACAATTTTACCAACGAATAAGATTGTAACTCTAATTTAGGATAAATCTTCATGTAAATTTTAGAATAGAAAGATTGGTCATGTTCAAACTGCAATTTTACAGAGTTCAATATTGCTTCTACGTTTTTGACATATTTAACTAGAATTAATTCCAAATCTTTTTTTGAGTAGATATGCAGGACAGTACAGGACACTACAGCATGGTACAGGATGAGTTCTTAGAATCACCCATATATATTTGACAATCCCTTAAAATACCGCTCAAAATTTTAAGGATTTTATGTAACTCAACTAAATACCTCAAGATTATGAAAAAAAGATTTCGAAGGAATTCTCAAGGATTTCTAATTGTTGTTACCTTATTATGGGGTTTTGCAATGCAAGCGCAAAGCATTACAGTTTCTGGCACTGTAATTTCAGCAGATGATTCACAAGCTTTGCCAGGAGTAAACGTAGTTGTAAAAGGTACAACTACCGGGTCTGTAACAGACTTTGATGGGAATTACAGTATTGTAGCTCCAGATGCTAATAGTATTTTGGTATTTACGTACATAGGTTTTACTGCTCAGGAAGTTGCAGTAGGTGGTAAAAGCCAGATAGATGTAACGATGAATGAAGATGCGGCACTTCTAGATGAAGTGGTTGTAGTTGGTTATGGAACTCAAATTAAGCGGCAAGTAACAGGTGCGGTATCCACTATCCAAGCCAATGAGCTTGCTGATATTCCGGTTTCGCAGGTCACCCAAAAAATACAAGGTAGACTTCCGGGAGTTCAAATTAATCAGGCTACGGGTAAACCTGGTCAGGGAATGTCGGTTCGGATAAGAGGTCAACTATCGGTTTCTGGAGGAAGTGATCCATTGTACGTGGTAGATGGTTTTCCAATTTCTGGAGGCATAAATACTATAAACCCAGATGAAATTCAGGACATTACAGTGCTAAAAGATGCGGCATCTACGTCGCTCTATGGATCTAGAGCTGCAAATGGTGTGGTATTGATTACCACTAAAAGTGGAAGAGCAGGCGAAACCAGTGTGAGCCTAAATATGACCACCAGCATGCAGAGCGTTCCGCAACGTGGAAGAATAGAGATGATGGACGCTGTTGAATTCGCTCAATTCAAAAAAGAATATTATGAGGACCAAGGTAGTCCTGTTCCGGATATTTTTCAGAATCCGGCTCAATATGAAGGTCAGACCAATGATTGGTATGATGCGCTATTGAGAACCGCACCTATGACCAATTATAATCTTAGTATTACTTCTAACAAAGAAAAATTAAAAACAACGGTAGTGTTGGGTTTCTTTGATCAAGAAGGAGTTGTGCTAGGTTCTGATTATAAGCGATATTCGCTTCGTGCAAATTTAGATTATGCCTTATCCGATAAGATTCGTGTTGGGGTAAATATTACACCTAATCACATCATAGATAACGTGCCTAGAACGGATGGTACTAGAGGTACTGGTCTTTTGTTCAACGCATTGCACACATGGCCAATTATGCCTATTTATAATCCGGATGGCACAAGAACGGAGTTTAATAGATTTCCAGCAGATACGGGTAATATCTTTTCTTACGCAAACTGGTTGAATTCTGCAGAGCGTATAAAAGATGAAACTAAGAGCGTCAACCTTTTGACGAATGCTTTTCTTGAGTACAAACCAATAGAAGGTCTTGCCATAAAAACGAGTTTGAATGCAGAATTATATAATGAGCAATATGAATTCTTTAGTCCAACTAACGCAACTTATTCAATCAATAGGCCCGTACCAACTAATAACGAAGCCATTTGGGACGACCGAAATACATTTTCTTGGTTGAACGAAAATACGGTTACATATGATAAGAGCATCGGAGACCATACGTTTTCCGTTTTAGGAGGTTTTACGTACCAAAAATACCGTCAGGACCGCAACAGAGTTCAGGCGTCTGATTTTGCCGATGATCGTTTGCCAACTATACAAGGGGCAACTAATATCAACAGAAATGGAACATTTGATGAAGTAAGGGAATGGAGTTTAGTCTCTTTTCTATCTAGACTTACTTATAATTATAAAGGAAAATATTTGTTGACCGGATCTATACGTAGTGATGGGTCGTCAAGATTTGGGTCAGAGAACCGTTGGGGTACGTTCCCTTCTGTATCGGCAGGTTGGATAGCTTCAGATGAACCGTTCTTAGAAAATTCAGAGACTATATCATTGTTAAAATTAAGAGGTAGTTATGGTGTTACCGGGAACAATAACATTGGTAATTACACCCAGTACGCCTTAATTGATAATACGGTAAATGCGGTTTTTGGTGATACTTTTGCACCAGGTTCAGCGGTAAATTCGCTTTCTAATTCAAACTTAGGTTGGGAGACTACCAAACAATTTGATGCTGGACTTGATTTAAGTCTGTTTAATGATAGGGTTTCTTTTGTTTATGATTATTACACAAAGAATACAACCAACTTACTTTATAATGTTCAAGTTGCCCGTGAATCCGGATTCTCCAATTTTAGCGATAATATTGGTGAGATTCGTTTCTGGGGACATGAATTTGCCTTGAATACAGTAAATACAACCGGTAAATTTCAGTGGACTACCAATGCCAATATTTCTTTTAACCGAAATAGGGTAGAAGCGTTGGCTGATGGAATTGATCGGGTATATGGTCCAGGAGGATGGCATATTACCCAAGTAGGACAACCTTTTGGTCAGTTTTATGGTCATGTGTCGGATGGTGTATATCTAAATCAGCAAGATTTGGATAGCTCACCACAGGTTCCAGGTCGTTCAACAGTTGGTAGTATAAAGCTCGTTGATGTTAATGGTGATGGTATTATTACAAATGGAGGAGATTTTGATGACCGTGCTATTACCGGAAGTCCTTTTCCGGATTTTACCTACGGTATTACAAACACTATTAAATATGGTAATTTAGACTTTTCAGTAGTGGGAACGGGTTCTCAAGGGAACGAATTATTAGTGCGCCACTTGTACAGTACTACAAATCTTGATGGTGTTTTTAATCTTTTGCAAGATGTTGAAAATCGTTTTAGGTCGGTAGAAAACCCCGGCGACGGTTTTTATGGAACAACCGTTGGTGGTGGTAATGTTACTGGTATTGAAAGAGACTGGATAAACGATCGTTTTGTGGCTGATGCTTCTTATTTCAATATTAGAAATATCACCTTGGGGTATACTTTACCAGGGGTGGAGAAATATTTCAAGTCGGCTCGTATATACGGATCTATTCAAAATGTACACATATTTACCAAATATTGGGGTGGACCAAACCCTGAAGTAAGTGTCCAGAACGATGGAGATGGAGATGGTGGTAACCTTGCTTCCGGGGTGGATATCTCTGGGTATCCTGTTCCAAGAATCTTTAGTGTTGGTTTAAACTTAAACTTTTAAATCATAAACTACGATGTCAAAACATATTTCACTTTCGACAAAATTTAAAACTGAAAAAATGAAAAAGATATTCTACTGTATCGTAGCGTCCATGACCTTTTTGGTCAGCAGTTGCGATGACGAATTAACTATATTTCCCGAGGACTCATTAAGTGTTCCTACGTTCTTTAAAACGGAAACGGATTTTACGCAAGCAGTCAACGGTGCTTACGTTCCGTTGCGCCTGATTAGCAATCAGGCAAAGCCTTATTTGGCGGAAATGCATTCCGATAATACGTATTTTGCGCGTAACACCGCCTTTGGTGCAACGGATAATCAAGAAGATATTGCGGACCACTCTATACCTAGTGATGGAGGTATTACGGCCAACACTTGGGTGGAACAGATATACCGCGAATATTATCAGATTGTAGCTCGTACCAATCAAATTCTAACCACTATTGATGATGCGGAATTTGATGAAACACCCAAGGCTAATCTTAAGGGTCAGGCTCTCTTTTTAAGAGCATATGCTTATTTTGAACTAACGCAGTTGTTTGGTAGTGTGCCTATGCACCTAGAACCTGTATTAGATCGTGATGGGGCAGCTTTACCTCTTTCTAGCGAGGACGAACTTTATGCGCAAATTATTGAGGATGCTAAAGGGGCTGCAGGATTATTACCGCTTAAATCAGACCAAGAACCGGGTAGGGCTACCTTGGGTGCGGCCCAAACACTTTTGGCCAATGTTTATATGGTGCGTGAGCAATGGAGCGAGGCAGAAACTTTACTAAAAGCCGTTGTAGCCAGTAATGAATACATGCTAATGCCTAATTATGAAGATGCTTTCTCCGGAAATAGTGAAAACAAGAACAACATGGAGTCTGTTTTTGAAATTCAATATAGAGAAGGTGCAGAAGGTTTGAATGGCAGCTTTTTATATAACTTCCTTCCAAGACCTATTACTGCAGAAGAAGTTGGTGCTATTACGGGGACATCTAACCCTCAGCCTGTAAACGGTGAAGGAAACAATATTCCAACACCGGACATAATTGATGCTTATGAAGATGGAGATCTAAGGGAAGATGCTTCAATTATGTACGTAACTATTAGCGAAAGTTTTTGGGAAGATGGTGTTTACCCAATTATTAAAAAATATGTTGAGCCACATGCATTACATGGTAACCATGGTATGAACTGGCCAGTATATAGGTATTCCGAAGTTTTGTTGTTTTTAGCGGAAGCTTTGGAAGAACAAGGTAAAGGGGGCGAAGCTCTTCCTTACCTAAACGAGGTTCGTACACGTGCCGGTCTTGGTGCACCTACAGGTGATTTAGGTGAAGCAATTTTTAATGAAAGAAGGGTAGAACTTGCTTTTGAGAACAAAAGATGGTTTGACTTGGTAAGAACTGGACGTGCAATAGATGTGATTACGGCCCATGGTAATAAGATAAAGGCAAACCCAATTGACTATTACTATCCTGCAGGAGTAGAACCACGTGGTAATGTCTTTACCAATATTTCTGAACGATACGCTCTTCCTGCTTCGGAGTCCTCCCTGAATCCTAATTTTTAATTAAATTAACCGGGAACGATTTAGGATGCAAATAATTAAAGGTCATGGATCTCCATGGCCTTTAATCATAAAAAAATCGGTAGAAAATTTATTATTTAAAATTACCGATGAGAATAGAGCAGATTAAGCTTGTCTTAGACCTAGGACACTTGCTAAAAGATTCTATTAGTTTCTTTGATTGCTAATAACAAAACCGTGATAATCGAAAAAAAATATGATGTATAAAAATAGTAGAACAGTATCCAAATATTTAGCTGGTAGCTTTATTGCCCTATTACTGCTTGCATATGTTCAATCTTGCAAAGAAAAAAAAACAAGAGACAGCGGTAGACGCAATGGTTAAAGTTCAGGAGGAAGGAGATGGCTTTGTAAGTATATTTGATGGAGAAACTTTAACGGATTGGAAAGGTGATAGTACCTATTGGCGTGTTGAAAATGGAAATTTAGTAGGTGAGGTAACCCCGGAAACTCTTTTAAAAAGTAATACTTTTATTATTTGGCAAGGAGGTCAACCAGATGATTTTGAATTGAAGTTGGAATTTAAAATCGCTGAATCAGGGAATAGTGGTATTAATTATAGAAGTGATTTGATTGATACAATTCCAAATGCCATGAAAGGGTACCAAGCAGATATTGACGGTAAGCGTAGATATACGGGTCAAAACTACGAGGAGAAAAAAAGAGCCACCTTAGCCTATCGTGGTGAAAAAGTGATTATAAATAGTCAAGATAACCCTGAAGTTGAGGGTTCTTTGAGAGCCAATGTGAAAAGCAACTGTTGGCAGAGTAGGGAAGTGGTAGGTTCTTTGGGCGAATCAAATTCCCTGAAGACCAAAATAAAGAGTGAGGATTGGAACGAGGTACATCTAATCATAAAAGGTAATAGACTTCAACATTATGTAAACGGAGTTTTAATGAGTGATGTAAATGATGAAGACACTATAAATAGAAAGTTAAAAGGATATTTAGGAGTACAGGTTCATGTAGGTCCGCCAATGAAGGTTGAATATAGAAATATTAGGCTGAAGAATTTGTAGTAGTATAAATTCGTAAAGAAAGATAATTATATGAGTGAATTACAAGATTTTCAAAAGTTAGTTATTTCAAATGCAAGTCATCTCCAAGGATTATCTGTTGGTGATAAAGCTCCAGATTTTACTTTGCCAAATGCTGTAGGTAAAGATATTACACTTTCTGAAATGCTAAAATCAGGCATTGTGGTTATTAAATTTTACCGTGGTGAATGGTGCCCTATTTGTAATATAGACCTTAAAGAAGTACAAAGTAAACTATCGGAAATTAAATCTTTTGGAGCTTCATTTTTAGCAATCAGTCCGCAAAGTCCGGATAGTGCACTAACGGCAAAAGAAAAGAATAATTTAGATTTTGAAGTGCTAAGTGATGCTGATCAGAAAGTAATTAAAGCGTATGGTCTTCAGTTTGATCCGGGAGAGGATTATCATGCACGACGTGATTTAACACTTCTAAATGGCGACGGTTCAAAAACTCTTCCTATACCGGCTACTTTTATTATCAACACCAATCAAACAATTGAAGAAGCCCATGTTGAAGCAAACTATACAGAAAGAATGGGTGTAGACGAAATACTCAGGATACTTAAAGTGATAACAAACAAGGTTTAATTTGTCAGCAAGGTATGGAAAACAATTAAACAGTTAAAAGTAGCAATCCTCAGGACAGCACAGGATGGGTAATGTCTCTATAACATATAAGTTTGAAGAAGATTTTTTCTAACTTCTTAGTTTTAACCTGAACGCCTAATTTCAGGGGAAATTGACAAATACCTGATTTATGAGAATACCAGTTTTGGCAGTACTTTTTCTTTGCGGATGTATACTACCGCTAAAGGCACAAAAAACAGTACAGAAACAACAAGCAAATAGGCCCAATATAATTTTTATTCTAACGGATGACCAACGTTTTGATGCATTGGGTTATGCCGGAAACAAGCTTATTTCTACTCCAGAAATGGATAAATTGGCCAAGAAAGGCACCTATTTTGAAAATGCTATGGTAACCACACCAATCTGTGCCGCCAGTAGAGCTAGCATTTTAACAGGGCTTCACGAACGTACGCACAATTTCAATTTTCAAACAGGAAATATTAGAGAGTCGTATATGGCAGAATCCTATCCTTCTATTTTAAAGGAGAATGGATATTTTACTGGTTTCTATGGTAAATATGGAGTCCGTTATGATAACCTAAAAAATCAATTTGACGAATATGAGTCTTACGACCGTAATAATGAATATAAAGATAGACGTGGTTATTACTATAAAACCTTAGGTAAGGACACGGTTCATTTAACACGCTACACAGGACAAAAAGCGATTGATTTTATTGCAGATGTAAAGACAGATGAGCCTTTTTGTCTTTCCTTGAGTTTTAGTGCTCCTCATGCCCATGATGGCGCTGAGGACCAATATTTCTGGCAAGGGGAGTCAGATGCTTTGCTTCAGAATATGAATATGCCCAAAGCAGATTTGGGAGAAGACAAATATTTTGAGGCTCAACCTAAATTTGTACGTGATGGCTTTAACCGTTTACGTTGGACGTGGCGGTATGATACTCCTGAGAAATATCAGCATAGTGTAAAAGGGTATTATAGAATGATTTCTGGAATAGACCGAGAAATTGCCAAAATCAGGACTGAGCTAGAGAAGAAGGGACTTGCAGAAAACACGGTTATTATTCTAATGGGAGATAACGGTTATTTTTTAGGTGAACGCCAGCTTGCGGGGAAATGGTTGTTATATGATAATTCTGTTCGCGTGCCTTTAATTGTTTTTGATCCAAGGGTAAAGAGACAAAAAGATAGTGATGCATTGGTATTGAATATAGATGTGCCTTCTACCATTTTAGATTTAGCCGGAATAGCCCCGCCAAAATCATGGCAAGGAAAAAGTCTTATGCCTATCGTAGAAAAATCGAAGAAAGACTTTAAGCGGGATACGGTATTGATCGAACACCTTTGGGAGTTTGATCATATTCCACCAAGCGAAGGAATCCGTACCAAAAATTGGAAATATTTCCGTTATGTCAACGACCAGTCTTTTGAAGAACTTTACAATTTACAAGACGATACTAAAGAGATTAACAATTTGGCAAAAGATTCAAAATATGCCGAAAAATTGATGGCATTTCGCAACAAAACTAATGACCTTATTCTTGAGCTTTCTGATGACTATTCCAAAGGCCCTAGTACTTTGGTTGTAGAATGGATACGAAACACGGAAGGGGTTACGGTAATTGATACTAAACCAGAATTTGGATGGGTTGTGCCGGACGGAGCGGTTTCACAATCAGCCTATCAAATATTGGTGGCTTCATCCAAAGAAAAGATAAACAGCAATATTGGTGATGTTTGGGATAGTGAACAAATAAGAACTAGCGCGTCATCAGAAATAGAACATGGAGGTACAACGTTGAAAAGCGGAGAGACCTATTTCTGGAAAGTGCGTATTTGGGACCAAGATAATCGGCTTTCAAGGTATTCTCAAAGTCAGTTTTTTACAATGGGAAGTACTAAGGCAACAATAACCACTCCCAACAGTTTTCAAATCGATAAAATAAAACCCGTCAAATTTGAAAAAAGAGGTGAAACCTATTTTATGGACTTTGGAAAAGCAGCTTTTGCAACTCTAGACTTTACATATAAAGCTAAGGTTAGTGATAGTCTTACTTTTAGAATAGGAGAACAGCTAGATGGTGAAAACATCAATAGAACACCTTTCCACAGGAGTCATATCAGATATCAAGAAATTAAAATGGCTGTAAACCCTGATCAAACAAAATACCAACTTCAGGTACGAGTAGATGAAAGAAATACAAGACCAGGTAAGGCGCTACCACTACCAGAAGACTTTCCGATTTTGATGCCGTTTAGATATGTTGAGGTAGATGGTGCAAAAGAACCTGTTACAGCAGAAGATTTTACATTATTGGCTCATCATAGTTATTGGGAAAATGATGCTAGTAGTTTTAAAAGCTCGGATGATGTCTTGAACCAAGTTTGGGAAATCTGTAAATACACAATTAAGGCCACTACTTTTAATGGACTCTATGTAGATGGTGACCGTGAGCGTATTCCGTATGAGGCAGATGCGTATTTGAACCAATTAAGCCATTACACCACCGATCGAGAATATGCCATTGCAAGGCAGACCATAGAATACTTTATGGAGCACCCAACATGGCCTACCGAATGGCAGCAGCACGTGGCGCTCATGTTTTATGCAGATTATATGTATACCGGCAATACGGAGCTAATTGAGAAATATTATGACCGTTTAAAATACAAGACCCTTTATGAGCTTTCTAATGAAGAAGGGCTGATAACTTCTACTAAAATGACACCGGAGTTAATGAAGAACCTTGGTTTTTCTCCGCAATTGAAAGAGACCTTTAGAGATATTGTAGATTGGCCATCTGCAGGTTGGGGAGGAGACCCATCAAATAAAGGGGAACGTGATGCCTATGTTTTTAAAGATTATAATACCGTAGTGAATGCATTCTATTACCAGAATATGAATATCATGTCCGAATTTGCAAAAGTCTTGGGTAAAACTGAGGAAGCTAGAGATTTTGAACTCCGTGCTTTAAAAGCGAAAAAAGTGGTCAATGAAAAAATGTTCGATTCGGAACGAGGTGTTTATGTAGATGGTATAGGCACAGACCATGCTGCCCTGCATGCTAATATGTTGCCTTTAGCTTTCAATATGGTGCCGGAGGAGCATATTTCTTCTGTTGTGGAACATGTGAAATCGCGTGGAATGGCATGTAGTGTTTACGGTTCACAATATTTAATGGACGGACTTTATAACGCAGGAGCAGCAGATTATGCTTTGGAACTGCTAACCGATACAAGTGATAGAAGTTGGTATAACATGATTCGTATCGGGTCTACAATGACATTAGAAGCTTGGGATTTGAAATATAAGAATAATCTAGATTGGAACCATGCTTGGGGTGCTGTGCCAGCTAACGCTATTCCACGTGGACTTTGGGGTATTCAACCTAAAACACCAGGATTTGGAATTGCTATTATCAAACCTCAAATGAGCGATTTAAAAAATAGCAGTATTGAAGTGCCTACCATAAAAGGAACGATAAAAGGAAGCTACAAATATGAAACTCCTAGGCTTCAAATTTTTGAAATTGAGATTCCTGCTAATATGGTTGCAGAATTTGAAATTGCCCCGTCACCGGGTAAAGAACTCATGCACAATGGTAAAAAAGTAAACGCTGCTTTTGGCTCTGTGCGTTTGGAGCCAGGGAAGCATGAAATTAAATTAGTAGTTAATTCTTTTTAAAGATTCTTTAGTTTTTTAATTGTAAAAGGTACATTTATAAAAACATAAGTATAAAGATTAACCAAATTTTGGAGAAGCCAGAACATATAGCAGCCTGTTATTGGGTCATGGAAGCCCAATTTTGTTACAAGATTTTATAATTAAAGAATAACTATAATGAAAACATCTAGAAGAAGTTTTATTCAGAAAACAGCATTGGGAACTACAGGTGCTATATTGGGTAGTTCTAGCTTATCGGCTAAGAGTTACAGAAAAGTGATGGGTGCTAATGATAGAATCCAGGTAGCTATTGCAGGTCTGGGACGCCGTGTTAGTGCTATGTATACACCAATAGAGTTAAAGAGTAATAATGTAGAGCTGTTATACCTTTGTGATGTAATGGAGAGTCAGCGTGTAAAAGCCGCTACGGAAATGTCTACTAGATTGGGTTATACTCCAAAACTTGAAAACGATATTAGAAAAGTTCTTGAAGATAAAAAAGTAGATGCGTTGTTCAACTTAACTCCTGATCATTGGCATGCTCCGGGTTCTATAATGGCGTTAAAGGAAGGAAAACACGTTTACGTAGAAAAGCCATGTAGCCATAATATGGCCGAAAATGAATTACTCGTGGCGGCTCAGAAAAAGTACGACCGTGTGGTGCAAATGGGGAACCAACAACGTTCTGCGGAGCATAGTATTGATATTATAAAGCAAATTCATAATGGTGTAATCGGTAAGCCATATAAGGCGGTTGCTTTTTTTAGTAGTAAACGAGGAGAGGTGCCACTTCAAAAAGCAGCACCCATTCCTGCAGGTCTGGATTGGGAATTATTTCAGGGACCAGCTGTTCGTCGTGATTATACTTCTGAAACTTGGAATTACAACTGGCACTGGTACGGATGGAATTATGGTACGGCAGAATTAGGTAATAACGGTACGCATGAGTTAGATGTAGCACGTTGGGCGTTGCAAGTAGATTTTCCAAATCATGTAGAGGCAGATGGTATTAAATCGGCTTTTGTTGATGATGGCTGGGAAATGTACGATACTATGGAAGCTACTTTTAAGTTCGATAATAATACGACTATTAAATGGGACGGTAAAAGTAGAAACGGTTATGGGACTTACGGCGGAGGTCGTGGTACCGTTATATACGGTAGCGAAGGTAGTGTCTATGTAAACCGAAACTTGTACAAGTTGTATGACAGAGAGGGTAACTTGGTAAAAACAGTTAACGCAAAAACGAAAGAAGGCGGAATAGAGCTTGGCGGCGGTGGCGGAATGACTACCGTACACGTTGGTAATTTTTTCAATACCATTAGGGGAAAGGAAACATTACAAGCACCAATAGACGATGCATCAAAAAGTATGGCATTAGTTCACTTCGGTAATGTAGCGTATAGAATTGGTAATGGTTTTGATATAGATTCCAAAACCGGGCGAATGCTAGACCGTAAAGCATTGGCTTTATGGGGTAGGGAATATGCCAAAGGCTGGGATGTAAAACTTTAGTTTTAATAAGTAATGAAATCGGGGGTAATATAGCTGAAAGCTATATTACCCCCGATTTTTTTTATCAATTTTTAGATTTGCCAAAACAGATTAATTGGTATAAGGAACTGTCCCTGTTTCATCAATGGGATATCCCCATTTTTTAATGTATTCCAAACCGGGAAGAAACTCATCCCCAGTTTCTTTCAACCTTTGAGATAGTAATTTTTCCATATCATCTTGCACAGAAGTATACCCTTCATTACCCACAAGATTATTCAGTTGGTAAGGGTCTATTTTATTATCAAAAAGTAATCATATTATTTTAACAGCACTGTACAGGATACATAACCATTTTTGAGAGGTTATTTTTGGGGAGGTGTTTAAATTATTTTAATCTTAAGCTGAATCTCCCTAAAAACTAAATCTAATCCAATAGAAAATGATTCGTAAAGCATTCAAAATGAAGCTGTATCCTTATAATATAGAGGAGTATACAAGAAGGCACAATCCTATTTGGCCTGAACTAGAACAGCTACTTAAAGAATACGGGGTTCATAATTATAATATTTTTCTGGATTCCGAGACGCATTTTTTATTTGGCTATGCCGAGGTAGAATCTGAAGAAAAATGGAATGCAATAGGTGATACGGAAATTTGTAAAAAATGGTGGAAACATATGGCAGGTCTCATGGAAACAAATGCAGATGATAGTCCGGTTTCTATAGATTTAAAACCTGTTTTTTATATGTCCTAATGTGGTTTGTCTTATATATTTTCCTTGGGCGAGTGATAAAAAAAATGCAGATATTAAGTATCACTTAATTCTTATTGTTAGCCGAATAACCAATAGAAGCAATCGCTGAAAAACTTAACTAAATTTGTTCGTTAACTCAGAAACTACTTCTTCTATCACTTTATTTTTTTTGATTTTTTCTAAGATTTTAGGAGCTACCACGCGTTCTTTACAATCCATAATAGAGCAACGTTCACAGGTGTTACCAACAACTTGTGTGTCTATTTTTGGGTCTTCTAAAAAAGCCATTTTCTTTTTTAATTGCTTATTGATAAGCAAGCCAATACTAATACTTCTATATTGGTTTTTTTTAAATGGATCTTTGGTAGCGGAGGAAAATACTAGATACGAAACATCATCATCAGGATATTGAGAAATTTGTATATCAAAAGCATGATCTTCTTTGCTTTTATCAATATCCTCTAAAACCTTTAATGAAACCCATCTTCTACAATAATGTTCATTGGTTTCATTACTATGAGGAGATTGTTGATTAGGTAAATGCAATTCTTTTGTTAGGTAATAATTTTTGCTGCCTACGTCATGGGTAAAACGTAGAAAGAATAGCGTTTGAATATTAAAATCTTGCGGCAACAAGTTTGTTAAACGTTGGTAGAAAGTCTCTGGTGATGCCGCAAAAAAAGAAAAAATCTTTATAAAGGCAACCTTGTCAAAGGTATCTTTCTTAATGAGTTTAGAAAATTCATTAACCAATGCAGCTCTTGGTAACAAAAGTGCGCCGGCAAAATAGGACGCGTAAAAATTATTCAAAACTTGGTCAAAATTTTCAAACTTAATCCATGGAAAAGTGTAAAGACGTTGCTCAAAATCCAAGTAGTTATACCCTATTTCTTTGGCATATATAAAAGTACGTTGCGCCTCATCTATATCACTAGCCAGTAATAATGTTTTTGTTTTTGGTACAAAAACAGAGCGCAGGTCGTAAAGTTCTTTGTGCTTTTTTAAATCGTTATTATTTATAGTGTACCCGTATTCTTCAACAAGAACCTCTTCTAATTCTTTAGAAGATACCGGCGACTTCAAATCTATCTGATACGCTTTACAAAACTTAACTACTTTCTGTTCTAAATCATCAAAATAATTATAGTTGGACTGTTGGTAAGAGCGCAAAGAAGAAAGGTAAAAACTCTCTCTATTGAAGTTGTAATGTTTTGCAACTTCAATTATAGTAGTGATAAAGGCATTGACCTTATCAGGCGCATTTGCAATAATATCAATTAGGTTGCTCTCTTTTATTCCAAAAAGTTCCAATGGAATTTCCTTTAGAATCTTGGATTGTAAAATTTCACCAATAGGAGCAAGATTCTTATCCAATTTCAAAGAAACGAGGTCGTCATAAGAAACATCTAATTTTTCGGATAGTATAATAATCTTATCGGTCTTTGGATATTTCTTGCCCTTTTCAATTTCGTTCAGATACGATTTTGATAGTTTGGCAAGCTTTGATAATCCAAATAGAGATAGATTTCTTTCGGTGCGGATCTGCTTTAATTTCAGTCCAAAAATGAGCTTAACGTATTCTTCTTCCATAGTTCAAGAGCAAAGATAATCAAATATGCGAACATTGTAAATTATGTTAAAATTTAAAATTTAGCGAACGTTCGCTAGAATATGTGAAAACTTTATTTTAATATTGTTTCATAAAACAATCGAGATATGGAAAATAGAACAACAACATTTACCAAATGGCAGTTTAATACGGAAGTAAAAAATTACTATCCACAGGTATTAACAGAAGAAGCTATGGCTTTTTTAACGGCCCTCCATGAGCGTTTTGATAATGAAAGATTATCACTTTTGGAGAGAAGGAAAGCCGAACAAGCTTTTTTTGATAAAGGAAAATTTCCTGAATTTCCTGTTGAAACCAAAAGTATTAGAGCATCTGATTGGACAGCCTCATCCATCCCGCATGATTTGCAAGATCGTCGTGTAGAGATAACTGGTCCTGTAGATCGTAAAATGGTAATCAATGCCCTAAACTCAGGTGCTAAAACTTTTATGGCAGATTTTGAAGATAGTAATTCACCTACTTGGTCTAACTGTGTAGAGGGACAACAGAACTTAATTGATGCCAACAAAAAAACAATTGATTATTACAATCGACAGAAAGACAAGTCTTATACTTTAAATGACAAGACAGCTGTTTTGTTGGTACGCCCAAGAGGCCTTCATTTAAACGAACGCCATATTCAAATTAAAGAAGTGGAAATATCTGCCAGTTTGTTTGATTTTGGACTTTATGTATTTCACAATACTAAAACTATGATGGCAAATAACACTGCCCCGTATTTTTACCTTCCAAAGTTGGAACACTATTTAGAAGCGCGCTGGTGGAACGAAGTTTTTGAATTTGCCCAAGAGTATCTTAGTGTACCAACAGGTACTTTCAAAACTACCGTATTGGTGGAGACCATTACGGCAAGCCATCAACTAGATGAGATTATATATGAGCTTAAAAACCATATTGTTGGTTTAAACTGTGGCCGATGGGATTATATATTCTCTTACATCAAAAAGTTTAGAAACCATCCTAACTTTTTGGTTCCTAATCGTGATCAAGTAACAATGACGTCTCCTTTTATGGACGCCTATTCAAAATTGGTAATTCAACGTTGTCACAAAAGGGGAATTCTTGCAATAGGTGGTATGGCGGCTCAAATTCCAATCAAGAATAATCCTAAAGCAAATTCAGCTGCTTTGGAAAAAGTGAGGTTGGATAAAGAACGAGAAGTTCAAAACGGGCATGATGGTACCTGGGTAGCACATCCTGATTTGGTAGAGGTGGCTATGAATGAGTTCAATAAGCACATGCCAACTCCAAATCAATTGCATGTTACACGTAATGATATATCCATTTCTGCTGAGGATTTGGTAGCTCTTCCCACGGGTACGGTTACCGAAGAGGGAGTGCGTAAAAATATTAATGTAGGAACCTTGTATTTAGAAGCTTGGCTTCAAGGCAATGGTGCGGTAGCATTATATAATCTTATGGAGGATGCGGCGACAGCTGAAATCTCAAGAACACAGATTTGGCATTGGTTAAATAAGGAGGTTGTTCTAGAAGATGGTAGAAAATTTGACAATGCTCTTTTCAATACCATTTTTGATGAAGAGATGGAAAAAATTCTAACAGAAGTAGGACCATCTAAAATAAAAGATACCCAGTTTAAAAGGGCTTTTGACCTATTTAGAGAATTGATTTTAGCCGATGATTTTGAGGAGTTTCTTACGATACCGGCCTATAAGTATATCTAAACAAAAAAGGAACCCCGCAGATGCTACAACATCTATTGCAGGGCCCAAATTATTAATAAATAATAACGTAAAACAAAAGTATGGAATCTTTAAAAAAAACTCAAGCATTAATTACCGAATGGGCAATTAATAACACGTTACAATACAACGGGTCTAGAATTAAAAAAGGGCTGTTTACAACAATTAATCTTAACTCTTAAAACGCTACTATTATGACAAATTATAATTCGGCTCTTGATGTTGTACGTAACTTAAAAGCTAAACACGGAAATACTTGGGCGGCCATAAATCCAGAGAATTCGGCTAGAATGGCTATTCAGAACAGATTTAAAACAGGATTGGATATTGCAAAATACACCGCGTCTATCATGCGTAAAGACATGGCGGACTATGATGCAGACCCTATGAACTATACCCGGTCCTTAGGTTGCTGGCATGGTTTTGTGGCGCAGCAAAAAATGATAGCGGTAAAAAAGCACCACGGTACTACAGATAAATCATATTTATATCTTTCTGGTTGGATGGTAGCTGCATTACGTTCAGAGTTTGGTCCTTTACCTGATCAGTCTATGCACGAAAAAACTTCGGTACCTAAATTAATTGAAGAAATCTATCAGTTTTTAAGACAAGCAGATGCTGTTGAACTAAATGATTTATTTCACCGTCTAGATGCAGGAGAGGATGTACAGAATGAGATTGATAATTTTGAAACGCATATAGTTCCTATTATCGCAGATATTGATGCAGGATTCGGTAATGAAGAAGCCACTTATTTATTGGCCAAGAAAATGATTGAAGCTGGTGCTTGTGCTCTTCAGATTGAAAATCAGGTGTCTGACGCTAAACAATGTGGTCACCAAGATGGAAAGGTAACCGTACCTCATGAAGATTTCATAGCAAAGTTGAATGCTTTACGTTATGCATTTTTAGAGCTAGGAGTAGATGAAGGCGTAATTGTGGCTCGTACAGATTCGGAAGGTGCTGGCTTAACTCAAAAGCTTCCTGTTTCTCAAGAAAAAGGAGATTTGGCTTCTAAGTATATCGATTTTATAGAGGCTGAAGAAATTTCTATGGAAGATGTAAAAGAGAACGATGTATTGATTAAGCGTGATGGTAAACTGGTTCGTCCCGTTCGTATGCCTAACGGACTCTACAAGTTTAAAGCAAACTCTAATATAGATAGGGTTGTTCTTGACTGTATTACAAGTCTACAGAACGGTGCAGATTTACTTTGGATAGAAACACCAACACCGCATGTAGGACAAATTGCGAACATGGTAAACAGGGTGAAAGAGCAAGTACCTAATGCGAAGTTGGTATACAATAATTCACCATCTTTTAATTGGACGCTTAATTTTAGACAACAGGCATATGACCTTATGAAAGAAAGTGGCGACAATATATTGGGATATGATAGGGCAGACCTGATGGATGCTAAATATGATAAAACGGAATTGTCAGAACGTGCAGATGAAATGATCAGAACATTTCAAGAGGATGCCGCTTTACATGCAGGTGTATTTCATCACTTAATTACATTGCCAACGTACCACACAACGGCATTACATATGAACAATCTTGTGGAAGGCTATTTTGGTGATATGGGCATGTTGGCTTATGTAGGTAATGTTCAGCGACAAGAAATACGTAAAGGAGTGTCTTGTGTTAAGCACCAACGTATGGCCGGTTCTGATTTGGGTGACGATCACAAAACTTTCTTTGCAGGTGATAAAGCTCTAAAAGCAGGTGGAGAAAAGAACACAAGTAATCAGTTTACGATTGATAAAAAGATGAAACGAGAAACTGCTTTGACCAGTTAGTCTTATTCTGTTTAATGATAAAGGCGGTGTGTCTGAACTTCGCCTTTATCATTATTTTATAATAGATATGTATTCTATTTCAATACATTAAAACTTGGACCATAACTACAATTGTTATTTATGTTTACTACAGCAGATCTTTGGGATGATAATATCGGGATTTTTGAATGCGCAAACCCTATTTTTAAGCCTTTTGGAAAAAAGAAGACCTTCTGGGGAAAAATAGCGACCTTAAAACTATTTGAAGATAATTCCTTGGTGCGCAAAAAATTAGAAACTAAAGGAGAAGGAAAAGTGTTGGTTATAGATGGAGGCGGTTCTTTACGTTGTGCCTTAGTTGGGGATCAACTTGCCGCATTGGCTTTAAAGAATAATTGGTCCGGAATTATTGTAAATGGTTGTATTAGGGATAGTGAACTAATTAATACGATGGATGTGGGTATAAGAGCTCTGAATACGTGCCCAGTTAAGAGTATAAAACGTAATATTGGAGAGAATGATATTCCTGTAAATTTTGCTGGTGTTACCTTTGTTCCTAATCACTATGTATACGTAGATGCAGATGGCCTATTATTGAGCGAGCAAGCTATTTTTTAAATTTTTCATCAATAAAATTAAAGATATGAAAAACAGAAAATTATTAATGATTCCTGGTCCTATAGAATTTGAGCCAGAAGTTTTACGTGCCATGGGTATGGCAACTACGAGTCATGTAGCTCCAAATTTTATTGAGATTTTTGGAAAAAGTCTAGAGATGATGAGAGAGGTTTGGTTGGCACCAAACGGACAACCCTTTATAGTTGCCGGAACAGGAACTTTAGCTATGGATATGGCTGCGGCCAATCTTATAGAAAAGGGAGATAATGCTCTTGTAATTTCTACTGGATACTTTGGAGAAAGGTTTAAGGATATTTTAGATAGATACGGAGCTAATACAACAATATTGGAAGCTCCTGTAGGCGAAGTTGTATCTATTGACGCTATTGAGAATGAGCTAAGGTCTAAACCATACAAAGTATTGACCATGACCCATGTAGATACTTCTACAGGAGTTCTTGTTGATCCGGAGCCTATAGCACAGTTAGCTAGAAAGTATGATGTTTTAAGCATTTTGGACGGTGTTTGTTCTGTTGCGGGAGAAGAAATCAAACAAGAAGAATGGGGTGTTGATATTGTTCTAACTGGATCTCAAAAAGCAATAGGTGTACCTCCTGGTTTAGCACTTTTAGTGGCTTCCCAAAAAGCAATGGAGGTTTGGAAAAATAGAAAAACACCCGTGTCTAGCTATTATTCTGATTGGAACAATTGGTTGCCGATTATGAAAGCATATGAAGAAAGACGCCCTTCATATTTTGGAACACCTGCCGTTAATTTAATTGTAGCCTTAGAAGCTAGTTTAAAAATTATATGTAGAGAAAAGATAGCCAATAGGGTGGAAAGGCATAGAAATTTAGCAGAAGCTTTTAGAGTAGGAATTAAGGCACTTAATTTGGAAACATTACCAAAAACAGAAAAAATCACGGCCAATACGTTAACAGCTATATATTACCCTAATGGTGTTGATGGTGCAGAATTACGCTCAAAAATTGCTACTTACGATGTTATTATTGCAGGAGGGTTACTTGCGGAAATGAAAGCATCCTATTTTAGAATAGGTCATATGGGCTCGGTATCTTCTAGTGATTTGGTAGCCGTTTTGAGTGCTTTAGAAATGGCGTTATTAGAATTAGGTCATTCATTTGAGTCTGGAAAAGGCTTGCAAGATTTTCAAGATACTTTGTTGAAATCTAAGCGGGTAGCCTTAACTATGTAATGAAAAGACCTTCGGGGTGTTCAAGTTTTAGTTTGAGAGATTTACCTAATTAAGTCTTTTTACACCTATAAGTTTTCGCTCGAAAATAGGAAAAATTCTTTTTTGAGATTTCCATACGTTTCTCGTTGGGCTTCCATTTTATGGCGAAGTTTTAGGTGTTCTTTAACTCTGGGAATATCCATGGATTCACTACCATTGGGCGTATGGTCTAAAATGTTTATCTCATGTTGTTGAATGCTTTTTTGTATATCCCTGACTATATTACTTTGAAGGTTAAATTCATCTAGGTAATGCTCCAGTTTTGTGAGTACTTCTTTATCTGTCCAATGGCTTATCAATTCATTTAGCCTGTTTTCTAATGACTTTAACTCGCCTCCCCAAAAGGTAAGTTCTGACGTCCATAAAGTATGTTCAAAATGTAGGTCAGAATTATAAGTTGCGTCTACCATGATGTTTTGTTTTTATTCAATAATCGGTTTTTATCGGTACTATAAAAAGTACGGCACATTCCATCTTTTGTAAACTCAAATTATTTCTTTTTATGAGTATCTAAATGATGCTCAAGCAGCTCTTTTAAATCTTCTAAATATTCCTGCATTACCTCTTTATCCATTTGCGGATGGTTCTTTGTTGGCAGGGTCATAGGATTTTCATCCAATGAACGATAAAGTTCCGGATAATTAGTTTCTATATTGGTGGTAAGCTGCGTAATCTGATTTAGTATTTTATGTAGATCTTTCATTTTATCAGTCTTAAATCTTCTAAATTATATGTGTTCTACCAATGATGAAATCTTCACAACAATTCTGATTGGTTTATTTTGGAATTAAATTTAGACGTCGTACCATTTCTTCTGCATCTATTACGTGTTCCGTAATGGAGAAAACTGCTTTTCTGTTTTTTCTAAAGCTCTTAACAAAAGAGGTAAGGTCATCTTCTATTTGTTGGTGCTCCGTTCTAAATTTATGGGAATCGTAAGCAAACGGATTATCCATTAACTCAGCCAAATGGTGCAAACTTGTATTTACTTGCTTTAATAATTTGCTAGATTGGTTATCCATCTCAACTAGACCAACTTCAATTTGTCGCACCATATCTATGTTCTCTTTTTTTGAGATCCACATAAAATATTTGTCAATAAGATGATGCAAAAACTTTAGGTCGTCGTTATAAAATTCAAGATCTGATTTCCAATGCTCAGTTAGAACATACAATTCAGCCCAATCAGCTTCATGAATATAGCTGTCTTTCGGTCTTTTTCTAAAATCGCTCACAACGGAATTGTTTAAGTTATACAATTTACTAGTACAAATGTATTGTGGTTGTGATGAAGAAAGCATGACGCAGGTCATGCTAGAGATGTTTTGCATTTGGTTGTTTGAACAGTAGAAGTACATTCCTAAAAAAGTATAACTAATTGTACCGTATATCATAAATAACTCACAACATGATTTAGGTCAGTTCATCAACATTTCAAACTTTATAATTTTGAGTAATTAATAGTAAAGGCCTAGCTGTGAACCCAGAGAATACTTATTTCAAACCTTTAATATGAGGCAACATTAACTTGATATAAATTCTAAAAATTATGCCCGAATTAGCTACATCAGAATATGAAATTGTTTTGTATTACAATCCTAACAGAGCGTCTGCAGAAAAGACATTGGCGTATGCAATAGGGGAGGGATTACCGGTACGGGACGTAGATATTCTTAAAAATATATTTACGGGAACACAGTTGGAAGAATTGGCCGAACGTCTGTCTGTACCTCTTGAAGGATTAGTTAATAAAGACCACCCTGATTTTCCGTCTCAATTTAATGATGCGAACCTTTCGGATAATGATTGGATCAAGCTGCTGCGAAAGAGTCCGGAATATATAAAAGAACCAATTGCTGTTCGCGGCCATAAAAGCATATTCGTAGAAACGCCTAGCGATTTATCAAGATTATAAACTGCCCATTAATTATAATGAGCTTATTAATTTTCAATTAAAATAAAGAGATATGAAAAGGATATGTATAGCATTAGATTATAATCCATCAGCAGAAAAAGTGGGAAAAACAGGATATGCTTATGCCAAGGCCTTAGATGCAGAGATTTTTTTGATACACGTAATCTCTGATGCTTCCTATTATGCTATTGACTATTCTCCATTTTTGGGTTATGAAAGTCCCTTTAACACAGGCTCTTTGAAATTGGTAAAAGAACTGATGCAGGGTGCCAATAATTTTTTAATAGATTCTGCGGAACATTTGGGAGGAGGAAATATAAAGACAGCCGTTTTAGAAGGAGAAACTGATGTTGCTATTTTAGAATATGTGGAGAAGAATAAGATGGATTTACTAGTAATTGGTACGCACAGCCATAGCTCTTTTGAAAATGTGCTGATGGGTAACACCGCTGTAAAAATTGTAAAGCATACTAAAACACCTCTGTTGGTAGTGCCAACAAAAGTTGAATAACAATATAAATCCGGCTCGGTTTTCTAGTTTGGAGAAATAGGGTCGGCATTAAATTAACCATCCGATGTTAAAAAGAAGCGCAATTTTAATTTTTTCGATTTTACTATTAGTGGCAGGGTGTAGCAGCCCTTTGACCAATAAAGATAGTGGTTCTACTATTGAATTAAGTGAGGACGATGTATTTACAATTAACCTGCAAGGGGAAGATTTTCCAGAGTATGAATGGCATATTGTTTCAGAAAATAACCATATAAAACTTGCGGAACCAGTAACTGCGGAGACCAGCGCAACAAACACCATATCTACGTTTAATTTTAAGACAGTGGGTACGGGAGAGGATATGCTTAAAATAGATTACACCAATGGAACGGAAACCAAAAAGACTTTTGAGTTAAGGGTTATTGTTGGAACCATGGGTCGTATTGAAGCTTATTAGGTGAATCATTAGACGTATTTTCTAATGAAATAATATTAAAAATAGGGAATAGGGAACTCATTTTTAAACCCAAACGAGAACAGTAATAATAAAAAAAAAGAAGATGAAACTAATTACAATAGTACTTGCATTGAGCATGACGTTTGTTGTGTCTGCACAGACAAGAAAGGATAAAAAAATTATTAAAGATGCCGCTAAGGCAAAAAAGGAATTGGTAAAGACCGATGCCAATATTAATACGTTTTTTGAAAACTCTGCCGGTTATGTCATATTTCCAAATGTTGGTGAAGGTGGTTTTTTAGTTGGCGCAGCATCTGGTAACGGTGTTCTTTACCAAGAAGGTACTGCCCTAGGTATGGCTGATCTTAAAAAACTAGATGTAGGTTTTCAAGCTGGTGGCCAATCTGTTATTGAGGTTATCTTTTTTGAAACTGAAGATGATGTCATGGAATTTGAAGAAGATAATTTTGAATTTTCTGCTCAAATTTCTGCTATAGCCCTAAAATCTGGTGTGGCGGCAAACGCTAAATACAAAGATGGTGTTGCGGTTTTTACCCTTCCTAAATCAGGACTTATGGCAAAGGCTACCGTAGGCGGACAAAAGTTTAAGTACAGTTCTTTTTAAAAGGAGGAAGGTTTAAGTCTTCAAAAAAAAGGAAATCATAAATTCAATTTAGAAGAACCATGAAAACATTTTTAATAGGTGCACTAATGCTCTTTTTAATGCCAATGGTCAACGCCCAAAACCCGTATGAAATTACGGAGCAAAACATGCCGTACAATAAAATGGCAACTAGTTTTACGGCTAATATTATTGGACAGAATGAAAGTAATGTCTACTATCAATGGCAAAAATTTATTGAGGGCCACCAAGGAAAAACCTACTTGGTTTCTGCCAATGAAGGTAATGTAGAGTTTGAGAGCGAACATGTATTACTTCCAATGTTAGGGGAGAAATTGGTGATATTACATTCACGTTTTGCTCCCAATTACTCAGAGAACGGAGTATTATTGACTTTATGGATAGAGCTTCCTGATGGCAGTTATTATTCTTCTCAGACAGATGAGGATTCTGCGCAAAAAATAAAAGATTGGTTGTTGAAGTATGATCAACAGTTGACCAATATTAAGTTTAAAAATTGAAAATTCATTATGGATTAAATTTTAGATCAAAGAAGTATTTTTTTATTCAAACCCGGTAAATGAAATCATTGTCCAAAGAGCGGACATTGATTTTATTCACCGGGTTTCTTTTTACTTCGAATTAAAGAAAAAGAAGTAGCCCGATACTGAATGGTAGGATTTTATAAACAGCTATTCTAGAATGTGCTGTAAAGAGTAAAATTCTAATGATTTCAATGAAAATAATAGAAACATGAGATTTAGTTTTATCTTATAACAGGAAGATGTAAGGCTGTTAGACTATTTTTGCCCTCAGGCCCAGCCGCTTTATTATAAAGGTATATTGGTGTCAATACTGTTTTATTGGTGAACAGATATCACAATTAGTAGTAGTAAAATTAATGTAGCACAATTGTTAACAGCTTAATTTGAGATATGGATTTATTTACGATTATTAGTATACTCATGGTACTGGTATCCATCTTTGCATACCTCAATACACGATTCTTAAAGTTACAGACCACCATAGGTACTATGATAATTTCCATTGTTTTTTCATTGGGAATACTCGGTTTATCCAAACTCTTTCCTGAGCTAATAAAATTTGAAAAAGACATTGTAGGCTCCATCGATTTTAAAAAATTATTGATGGACGGTTTGTTGAGTTTTATGCTCTTTGCTGGCGCAGTGCACGTAAACATAAATGAATTAAAATCAGAGAAATGGAAAATTGTTGCCTTTTCTAGTTTAGGGGTCGTTATTTCAACAGCTCTTATAGGAGGTATTTTTTTCTGGGTATTACAACAAATAGGAATGCCCTTGCCACTAGTTCATTGCTTATTATTCGGAGCCCTTATTTCTCCAACAGACCCAATATCGGTTTTAGGGATTCTAAAGAAAATAGGAATTAAAAAGTCCATGGAAACCACTATAGTTGGTGAGAGTCTTTTTAATGACGGGGTAGGAGTGGTGGTTTTTCTAACCTTGTTACAGTTTGCCAGTGCCGGTACTTCAGAAAGCATTGATGCATTGGGTATAGCAGAAAATTTCTTACTTGAAATAGGCGGAGGACTCTTGTTCGGGTATCTTCTGGGTCGTGTTGCGCACAGGGCAATTTCAAAAATTAATTCCTATGAAACGGAAGTTCTTATTACTTTGGGTATGGTAATGGGTGGCTATGTTGTTGCAGGAAAGATTGGTGTTTCAGGTCCATTAAGTATGGTAGTGGCTGGACTTTTTATTGGTAACAGAACGTATCGTCAGGAGAAAAAAGAAAAAACAGTAGATTACGTAGATAAGTTCTGGGAGCTTATAGATATTCTGTCTAATGCCGTTTTGTTTGTGTTAATCGGTTTAGAAATTGTGTTAATTCCGTTTACACAACAACTTATAGTTGTTGGTTTTTTAGCCGCTATCGTGGTAATAATTTCGCGTTTTTTATCGGTAAGTGTTCTAATAGTTTTATTAAAAAAATGGTTGCATTTTGATTCAAAAACATCATTATTAATGACGTGGGGCGGATTAAGAGGAGGTATTTCTATAGCAATGGCACTGTCCTTACCCGAGGAAGTTTCCTGGAATTACATTGTGCCTGTAACCTATTTAGTAGTTATATTTTCTATAATCGTACAAGGTTTAACGCTAGAGAAAGTAATAATTCGTTTAACAAAGTAACCGGCAGGAGTGTCAGGAATCTTAGGCTAATTTACAAATAGTAATCAAATCCTTGTTTTAAAGTATGACCACTAATTTCTATGTTTTTATCCCTCTTTTAGTACTAGTGATGCTGATTGTTTGGCGGATTTGGTTTTATAAGAAAAAAATAAATCTGAACGACTTTAATCCAGCGTGGCGCAATATCCTTAACAAAGAAGTATTGTTCTATGCAGACTTGTCTAAAGCAGATAAGATTCGTTTTGAACAGGAGGTTTTATACTTTTTTGATGATGTAACAATTACGGGCGTAAAAATTGAAATTAACGATACCGATCGCTTGTTAGTAGCCGCAAGTGCGGTAATACCGTTATTTGGTTTTCCAGAATTACGTTACCGAAATATTAATGAGGTCCTGTTATATGAGAGTAGTTTTAATGAAGAACACCAGACCGAGGGTGAAGGACGTTATATTTTAGGAAAAGTTGGCACGGGAGATATGAACCGTTTAATGATTTTGTCCTTACCAGCGCTACGTGCAGGATTCCAAAATAAAAACGCGACCAGCAATGTGGGTATACATGAGTTTGTTCATCTAATAGATAAGGCAGATGGTGCTATTGATGGTATACCAGAAAGCCTAATGCATAATACATATGTTGCTCCATGGCTAAAACTGATGCACAAAGAAATAGATGATATTAGGGAAAATAAGTCCGATATTAACCCTTACGGCGCTACCAGCGAAGTAGAGTTTCTTAGCGTGGCCAGCGAATATTTCTTTAGTAATCCTGAGGCATTTCAGAAAAAACACCCTGAACTTTATGGGTTAATGCAGAAAATGTACCGCCATTCTTTCTGATTAGTAAGACCATTTATTCAATCTGTTCTAAATTCAGAATAATTTTTTTCTCTTTTATCGGTATGCTGTTCTGTGCGTTGTTTTCTTCAGCGTATAACTTCTCAGTGCCATAGGTAATTTTGAAAGTAGACCCCTTAAGAGAGTCGTCGTTTAAATTAAATTTTTGAAGCAGTTCAAGATTAATTTGATTGAAAGTTATTGGACTTTCATCTAACCGACTAATAAAAAGATAGCCTAGCTCAGATTTACTGTCGTAGGAAGCATCTATCATGTGCATTATTTTACTGTCTTCGCTTTGACCTTGCAATAGGTTTGCAACTAGAACAAGAATAAGGAGGGGTATTAATTTTTTCATAGCTCAGATATCTTAATCGTTTATAGATGATTTTCCTAAGGTCTGGACTAAGGAGTATTAATAGAATAAAAAACCTTAACCATCCGCTAATTAAGTAGTTAAAGTTATGAATTACAATGGTAAATACTACTTTTTCTCATACAATCTTAAATGTATTTTGTTTTAGAAAAATAGATGGGTAGAATTGGGGTAACTAAATACCAGCTATATAACTCTCTAAATTCTTCGAACGTTCCAATCCCATTTTCTTACGTATTCTAGAACGCGAAACATGAACACTATGTGGTTCTATATTCAGGATTCTAGCCATTTCTTTCGTGCTTAAATTCAGTTTTATGAGGGCACAATGTTTCTGCTCTGTTGAGCTTAATTTAGGATGTAGCTCTTTTAGTTTATCATAAAATGCTGAATTGACTTGTGTAAACTGAAGATTGAACTCATTCCATAGGTCTTTAGAACCTTTTTTATATTTACTAAAAAGCGATTTATAACGAGGGGATGATTCTGTTTTTAGCATGTTCAACAGTTCATCTATTGCGCTATCCTTATCAATTAATTGCAGTGCATAAGAGGTAAGTTCTCTGCTTTTTAATTCTATCTCATTGTTGCTGCGTTCTTCCACAAATTTCGTTTGTAGTTCAGCTTCTTTTTTATGTAAAAGGGTCTTTTTGAGCTTTAAACGCATTTGAAATACAATACCTAAAACAAGGCCTAATAGAACTAGTAAAAAGAGAATAATTTTAAGCCTAAACTGGATAGTACTATTTTTTTCTATAGTCCGTTTTTTTTGCTCTAACTGTTCGTTCTTTTCCGAAATAGATTTTAGATAAGAATCCTTTATTTGAAAAAGCTCGCTATTGGTTTGGTTCTTATTCTGAAGGACCCGGTCAGCAGTATTTGTTGACCTTACAAGATAGTTATAGGCAAGTTGCGCGTCTCCGTTTGCGGAATATACTTCAGATATTTTTCGCAGTACTTCCGTTTCTAAATCGTTCCTGAATCCTTGGTCTTGACTCAGGGTTAAACTCTCGTTATAAAAAAATAGGGCACTATCTTTCTGACCAAGGTCTTTTTTTAGGTCGCCTAAATACATAGAGATATTGGGCCTGTAACTTGCTTTTTTTCCTAACGTATTGTTGCGAGATAAATGCAAAAAGGTATTTGCTTTTTTATACTGATGTAGTTCTTGCATAATTTTACCCTTTTCAGCATCCCAAAAAGGCATTTCTATACTTTTTTCTAGAGCAATAGAAGGAGTTACAAAACAAGAGTCTAGATACTGAAGTGCTTCTTGGTGGTTACCCATTTTTCGTTGCCGCACAGCCATGTACATATAGCTAGAAATAAGATTATCTACTTGCGTAGAGTCTTGAGCATAAATTCGTTTTGCGATTTCTAAGGCTTCCGTTAGATAGAAAACAGATTGCTCGTTCATATTAAACTCATCGTAAAGACGAGCCAAACTAATTCGTATCTTAACTTTTTGAGCTCTATCAAAAGCTTGGTCACTTAGATATTTAGCCTGCCAAAGGTGGTCAAAAGTTTTACTGAATTTCCCCTTTCTCTTTTGAATTTCGGACATAGCCAGAAGACATTTCACCACTCTACTTGTGTCCTTTTTACTTTCAAAATATATTTGGGATTTATCAAGAACCTGATAGGATTCAGTAGGAAACAGGTTTGACTTCGCCATTGCTTCCTTAAATCGATTTGTATAATAAGAAGTACTGTATTGTATACTATTTTTAGATTCTATAGTCTGACAAATACCAATTTCTGTAATTAAAAAAAGAATGACGAAAATATGTAATATTCTGGTGTACAGAACCATATGCGTTTGTTAGATTGGTGAAATCAAGATATTAAATATTAAGATGATTATCGCCATAATAACATGTAATTCTAGGCTTGTATAATATTTGTAAAGTACCTTTTTAGCAATTTTTCATTTTCTATGGTTAGTTTTGAGAGGTTGGATTAAGGTTAAACAGTTGCAATTAAGAAAACCCGAGTAAAGTAATATTACCATTCAATAGTATGATAAAATTTAAGATGTTCAGATATGGGTTGGCAGATAATGTCCTGATGTTTTTGTTGGTATTATTTGTGAGTAACGGATTTGCACAAGAAGGGAAACCACCCAATGTAATTTTGGTAATGACAGATGACCAAGGCATAGGAGATTTAGGTTGTCATGGTAACCCTTGGATTAAGACTCCTAACATAGATAAGTTCTATAAACAAGCGGTGCGCATGACCGATTTTCACGTAAGCCCAATGTGTACGCCAACTCGTGCAGCTTTAATGACGGGGAGATATCCTGTAAATAATGGAACATGGGCAACATATAAAGGCAGGGATGCGTTGGCGGAAAATGCCAATACCATGGCAGATGTATTTAAAAAGAACGGGTATAAGACGGCCATGTTCGGTAAATGGCATTTGGGAGATAATTATCCGTCAAGACCTACGGATAGTGGTTTTGATGTAGCTATCCATCATAAAGCTGGTGGAGTAGGAGAACTATCTGATTATTGGGGCAATAGTTATAATGATGATGTGTATTACGTGAATAATGAGCCCAAGCATTTTTCGGGGTATTGTACGGATGTATGGTTTCAAGAAGCTATGCATTTTATGGACAAAAATAAAGATGCTCCGTTTTTTCTTTATCTACCTACCAATGCACCTCATAGTCCTTTTATTGTTGCAGAAAAGTACGCGGCTCCTTATCGGCATTTAGTAGGAGATAAAATTGTTGGAGCTGAATTCTACGGAATGATAACCAATATAGATGAGAACTTTGGGAAACTAGAAGCTTATTTAAAAGAGAAAAAACTAGCGGATAACACCATACTGATTTATATGACGGACAATGGTTCTGGAGGTGGGCTTAGTGAAGATGGTAAGTTAGGTTTTAATAAAGGGTTTAGAGGGAGAAAAGGCCAACGTACAGAAGGAGGTCATCGTGTTCCTTTCTTTATCCGTTGGAAAGATGGAAAAATAAAGGGAGGAAAAGACTTGAATGAATTAACGGCACATGTGGATTTGATTCCAACTTTAGCTGGACTTTGTAATCTTGAAATTCCTGAAGGTATGAAGTTAGATGGAATAGATTTTTCGCCATTACTACTGAAAAAAGGAAAGTTAGATGATAAAAGAACGGTATTTGTTCATAATCGTCAAGATTGGCGCACACCCCATGATAAAGAAGAAACTGCGATACTAAATGAGAAATGGCGATTGGTAAATGGTAAGGAGCTTTACGATATAGAGGCAGATAAACATCAAGATACAGATGTAGCATCAGGAAATATGGAGGTGGTAGAAGGGTTTTTGTCTCAGAACAAAGCTTTTCTAGAAATAGCAAAATCAGGTTACGAATACCAGGAATTTCCCGTGAGTACGATCGGGAATGAGAATCAAAAGGAAATAAAGTTAACCATTCAACATGCTATTGGAGAAGACGGAGGAATCTGGAAACCTGAGCAAGTAGCATCAGGAATGAAAAATAGAAACAATACGCATCCAATAAAAGTGGAGAAAGCAGGTAAGTATAAAATATCGTGTATGCGCTGGCCAAAAGAATGTGCTGGACCTATTTTGGGTATTCCTGAAGAGAATCCAAAAAACCAGTACGAGTATAAAACCATGCATCCAGAGAAAGTGCGTATACAAATTGCCAATCAAATTAAGGAACAAACAATAGAAGGCGATATGCAAAGTGCAGATTTTATCTTAAATCTTCAAGAAGGCAAAACTATGTTGGTAAATGACTTTATTGAAAATGGAGAAGCCTTTGGAGTGTACTACACTTATATTGAATATCTGGGTAAGTAGTAAAAAAGTATTTAAAATAATAACAAGACCATATTATGAAGAATATTACCACTGTAATACTGTTACTTTTAGTGCTAAGCTCATGCAAAGCACAATCTGAAAAACAAGTAGTAGAACCTACGGAAAACCAAGAAGGTTTTCCTTTTGTGTTACCAAAGGAAAAACCTAATAGAAAAATGAGTGCTGCTATGGAGCGTATTTATACGGATTATGAAGCTCCACAACCACAGCACAATGAGCTTTTTAGTCAGTTCAAGTACACGGAGTTAAAAGGATTTGACTATAATGGTCACGATGGTACAATTACAAGAAGAGATCCATCAAAAACACTTTTGCATAACGGGAAGTACTACGTATGGTATACGTATAGAAACACTTCTACACCGCCAAGAGGAGCAGATATGAGCAATGATACCATACCGTCTTCAGATTGGGATTTATCGGAAATTTGGTACGCTACTTCCACAGATGGTTTTACTTGGGAAGAACAAGGTGTGGCCATTAAAAGACCGGAAAAACCTTTGGTAGGCTGGCGTTCTGTTACCACTACGGATATTCTAGAATGGGAAGGAAAGTATTACCTCTATTACCAAGGTTTTATGGAGGCCAGTGGCAAAAGAGGAGACGACTGTCCTGTTGCTGTATCTTATGCAGATTCTCCAGAAGGTCCTTGGACGCCTTATAACAAAATTGTAATCGAAAATGGGAAAGAAGGAGAGTGGGACCAATATTCCATACATGATCCCTACCCGCTAGTACATAACGGTAAGGTCTATATTTATTACAAATCTGATTTTGGTGAAAAGCCAGATAAGGTTCGTATGCAAGGGCTTGCCATTGCTGATAACCCTTTGGGGCCATTTAAAAAGCACCCATTGAATCCGGTGATAACCTCTGGGCACGAAACTTCATTGTTTCCGTTTCGAAAAGGAGTAGCGGCTTTGGTATATAAAGACGGACCGGAGCACAACACTATTCAATATGCGGAAGATTGGGTGAATTTTGAAATTGCTTCAATCACGGAGCTGATGCCTTACGCAGCTGCACCTCACGTACCGGATGCTTTTACAAATACAGAAGATGGTCGCGGGATTACCTGGGGCTTGGCCCATTTTATTAATTTAGGAGGAAAAGGTGAATTCCATTCAAAACTGGTGCGTTTTGATTGTGATTTAAGCTTGGATCTACATGATGAAGAAATGAAAGAGCACCGGGTTAAACATAAACCTGACGTGTACTTCAGACAGGGATTAAGTAAAAAACAGAAGGAACGTTTAAAATCTGAAAGTTTAAAGAACTAATTAATAGTTTATCAAACGAATTTAAAGGAGCATCATTTTATGGTGTTCTTTTTTTTTATGCCCGGATTTTATTAAAATAAGTAGCTACTTCTCATTTCCGATTTCCATTCGTCTATAGGTAATTAGTTTTCAAGTGTAGATAAACGGTACTCACCGAAAATATCAAATTTCAAATAGAACGATGCTGTAATTTTGGTGTAAGCAAATTAAAGAAATCACAATTTAGTTCATTAAAATGCGGACGATATATGTCTGATAGGAAGTTTGAAAAAGGTCAGTTACTGTTGTTTATGATAGAATGATAATAAATGTTCCCCCTTTTTGAAAAAACAGCAATCGGCCTAGTTGAAATTATCGTTCGCATTTTTATATTTTCTTTCCATCCAATTATACTATTGGAAATTTACTCATCCATTAAGTCAAAATAATCTCCGTCTGTCCATCCTAATGGGGCTTCAACGGCATGATTACTAATTGCTTTTCCTTTAACTAAGGGTTTTGTTCCATCGGCATTTTTCCAGACTATATTTCTAACTTGAAGGCCATCTACATCATCTACTATGATAGGGAATCTAGAATCTGGTGTTGTTGTTCCAATGGTAACATTGTTCAAGGATATGTTCTCTGCATGCCTAACGTATAGGGTATGACTTGGAAGGTTACCGTACGTAATTGCATGTGGATACCCTTTTTCATCTTCTTCAACGGTAGTACTAAAATCTCCCATCTTAAGTCCGCCTTTAGAGAAAAGCTGAATGTTATTCAGTGATACATTTTTGATTGGATGTCCTTCAAGCCCTGTAATAGACGAACCCCATGTGCCCGCATCGTAAGCAACTACATTACTAATTGAAATATTTTTCACTTCTCCAATAGTATTTACCACAGCACCGGGCGTATGAGGTCGTGCTCTATTGCCTAAACGAATGTAAATAGGTGATTCAGTACCGTGAATAGTTAAATTATTTACGGTAAAACCTTCTAAGGTACCACCATCTACAATCATAAGTGAAAGGCCAGATACACCTATACGTGGCGTATCCCAAATAGGTTTCCCTTTTTCTTTTGAGGGCTTTATTACACAATTACTTATAGAAATATTTTTAAAGCCGCCAGTGGTTTCTGTACCTGCTTTTATAGCATTGCAAAAACTACTGACTACGCAATTGGTAATAACAATATCTTCACAAGCAGCTGCACCTGTACTTTTCAAAACAATACCATCATCATCTGAATCAATGATACTATTTGAGAGTACAACACGGCGGCACCCGTCAATATCAATACCATCATTATTTCGGCTTCCATGACTGTAGACATAAATGTTAGAAATAAAAAGGTCTTCGCAATCTAGATAATGTTGGTTCCAAATGGAGGCATTGAGCATCCTTAAACCGTCTATTTTTATATTCTTACAGGAAATTAAAAGTATGTTTCTTGGCCTACCGTCAATGTCACCTGCATAGGGGTTGGGCATGGGGGTATGAAGTGGTCCTTGTCCGTCTATTGTGCCACTACCGGTCAAAGCTATATTCTCTTGGCCTTCGGCATAAATAAGAGCATTAAATCCGCCAAGTTGGTCTTTGTGCGATCGGTATTTGGGCATAGGTTGTAATGGAAAATCAGCAACATTAATACTGGAAAGTAAAACCGAATTATGTTCAAAATGTAACTCAACGTTGCTCTTTAAAATAATAGACCCTGATTTAAAAACTCCCGCTGGGATAATTACTTTTCCACCTCCTTTTGCAGCACAGGCGTCTATTGCTTTTTGAATGGATTTTGTGTTTAAAAATTCTCCATCACCTTTTGCACCATAATTGGTGATATTATAGCCATCACTTTGTATTGGGCAGTCTAATTCTGCATATGCGCTATTAGAAACGAAGCCAAAAATTAAAACTAAAAAGCTAATGCGTAATATGTTCATCATTCTAAAAATTCCTTAAAGGTTATTACTAACTCAAAATACCTTTACTTCAATATTTAATAAAATTTTGGATGTGAAAACTCAATAATTGCCACTTAGAAAAGTGCAACGATTTTTTGTGAAATGCAAATTAAAGGTTATTCTGTTTTTAATGTTACTTTTAGGTAATGCAGCAAAAAGCCTTATCTCATGAGGTTTTAGTCAGAAATAATAAATGAGTTGAATTTTAAATGGCAGATAGAAAAAAGAAAAACATACTTAATCTCATAGGGCCTGGTTTTATAACAGCTGCATTAGTCCTAGGTCCAGGAAGTTTAGCAATAGGTTCTAAAATTGGAGCTAATTATGAATTTAGACTACTTTGGATAGTGCCCATTTGTGTTCTTTTTATGGCGGCTTTCACCATTGTTTCTACTAGAATTGGCCTAAGTTCAAAACAAACACTTATTGAACTAATACGTGAAAAATATGGCAATACAATTTGTATTGTTATTGGTGTTGGTCTTTTTATAGTAGCCGCTTCGTTTCAGGCAGGTAACTCCATAGGCGCTGGTATGGTGTTCGGTGAAATGTTCAATGTATCACCTGTACCTTGGGTAATTACCTTTTCCGTGATTGCAATTATTTTATTGTTTTTTAAATCTTTTTTTAAGATTCTAGAAAAAATTATGATTGGCATGGTTGTTTTAATGCTCGTTTCATTTGTACTTACTCTAATAATTTCAAAGCCTAATATTTCAGTCTTAGTACAACAATTTAATTTTATATTACCAACTGGTTCAGAATTTTTGGCTCTGGCTTTAGTAGCATCCAGTTTTTCAATTGCGGGAGCATTTTATCAGTCGTATCTAGTCCAAGAAAAAGGGTGGGATAAGAGTGAGTCTAAATCACATGAAAGAGAAGGCCTGTCCGGTGTATTTATTTTGGGAGTAATAACAGCTACAGTTATGTTAGTTGCAGCTTCTGTCCTTTATCCACAAGGTATTCAAGTTAATTCGGCAGCAGAAATGGGTAAAGCGTTAGAACCAATTTTTGGAAGTTATGCCACTGTGATTTTTATGTTCGGTTTGTTTGCGGCTTCTTTTTCTTCTTTAATCGGGAACGCAACTTTGGGCGGTGTTTTACTATCAGATGCACTAAATATTGGTAGAAAGTTAGAGTCTCAAAATGTGCGGTATGTGATAATGTCGGTCATATTGATCGGTGCAGCCGTTGCTATTATTTTTGGAAACTTACCGATACAGCTTATTATTATGGCTCAAGGTTTTACCATTATAGTTGTTCCGGTAATAGGCTTCATGATTTTTATGATAGCACGGGATAGAGCATCAAAAAACTTTTTTAAATTAAGTGCAACATTGAATATTATTATGATTTTAGGGTTGGCAATGCTTGTTCTTTTAGCAGGGGCTAATACCTATAACATATTTATTAAATAAATTAGAAATCTATGATAGCTACAATAGCCGAATTAGAGGAACAACTCTCTAAACCTTCAAAACGATTGATAGAAGATATGAGTAAAATTGAAGGGGATATAATGATTTTAGGCTTGGGAGGAAAGATGGGGCCTACCTTAGCAAAGCTTGCAAAAAGAGCAGTTGATGCTGCAGGAATCACTAAAAGAATAATAGGTGCTTCTCGCTTTTCAAATCAACTTCTATATAAAGAATTAACCGATTTTGGTATTGAATGTATCAAGGTAGATTTATTGGATGATGAAGCGTTAATGAAACTTCCAAAAGTTGAAAACGTTATTTACATGGCGGGTAACAAATTTGGTACATCGGGTAATGAACATTTTACTTGGGCAATGAACGCTTACCTTCCTGGTAGAGTTTCGGAAAGATATAAAGAATCAAAAATAGTTGTTTTTTCTACGGGCAATGTATATCCGTTTATGCCTATTAAAAGTGGTGGTGCTACGGAGGAAGTAAAACCTTCACCAATTGGTGAATATGCGCAATCTTGTTTAGGACGCGAACGTGTATTTGAACATTTTTCTATTAAAAACGGAATAAAAATGCTTTTGTACAGATTGAATTATGCACTAGATCTTAGGTATGGTGTTTTGTTAGAAATAGCAAAGGCGGTAATGGAGCAGAAGCCTATAAACTTAAGTATGGGTTTTGCCAATGTCATTTGGCAAGGAGATGCCAATGAATATGCTATACGTTCCCTTTTACATTGCGAATCACCAGCTAAAAAACTGAATGTAACCGGCCCGGAAACCATATCAATACAATGGTTAGCAGAAGAATTTGGTAAATTACTTAAGATTAAACCCATTTTTGAAAATAAGCCTGCAGAAACGGCTTTATTGAATAACTCCAGTGAGGCTTACAGCTTATTTGGAAAACCCACGACCTCACTTCAAGATATGATACAGTGGACAGCTAATTGGGTTAAAATTGGAGGGGAGCAATTAGGTAAACCAACGCATTTTCAAGAACGAAAAGGAGATTTTTAATCAAATCAGTGCATAGTTAATATGAAGACTTTAAATCCTGTATTAAAACAATTATTGCAACAAGGTACTGTAATTCCTGCCCATCCGCTAGCATTGACAGAAGGTCGTGAGCTAGATGAGAAACGTCAACGATTGTTGACCAGATATTATATGGCTTCAGGCGCAGGAGGTATTGCAATAGGGGTACATACAACACAATTCCAAATACGAGACCCAAAAATCAACCTATATAAAAAGGTATTGCAACTGGCTATTGAGGAAATTACAATAGCTAATCTAAACCGCCCTTTTATAAAAGTAGCTGGCGTTAGCGGTAATACGGAACAAGCTGTGAATGAGGCTAAAATCTGTGCAGAATTAGGTTATGATATTGTTTTGGTAAGTACAAATGGCTTAGGAGATTGGTCAGAAGAGGCATTATTGGAACGAGCAGCTAAAATTAGCGAAATCATACCCGTATTCGGATTTTATTTACAACCAGCAGTGGGTGGTAGGGTTTTGAGTTATAATTTTTGGAAGGCCTTTTCCGAGATTGAAAATGTACAAGCTATAAAAATGGCACCGTTTAATAGGTATCAAACTTTAGAAGTGATACGTGCCGTATGCGCTTCATCACGTTGTGACGAAATTGCGTTATACACAGGTAATGATGATAATATTGTAGCTGACCTTTTAACAACTTATAATATAACTGTTGGGGAAAAAGTCATCAAAAAAGATATTGTCGGTGGGTTATTAGGGCATTGGGCTGTTTGGACGAATAAGGCTGTTTCTCTTTTAGAGGAAATCCATAGAATAAAAGAATCGGGAATAACCATGCCCAAAGAATCAATGACTTTGAATATAGCAGTTACAGATAGCAACGCTGCCTTTTTTGATTCTGCCAATAATTTTGAAGGGTGTATTGCAGGTATACATGAGGTGCTAAGAAGACAGGGACTTTTAAAAGGGATTTGGTGTTTAGATGAAAATGAAAAATTGTCTATAGGTCAGAATGAAGAAATCAGTAGAGTTTATAATGATTACCCGCATTTAAATGATGATGATTTTGTTAGGGATAACATAGAAAATTGGTTGAAAGGACTGTAAATAAGAAAGCATTTTAAACTATAATTGAAAATTTTTAGAATAATAAATAGAGAAGTATATGAAAACTAATCCACGGAGAAAATTTATAAAGCAAACTTCAAAAACAGTAGCAGCCGGGATGGTTTTCAGTCATCTTCCTGTTTTTTCAAATGCTAATGTCTTTGGACAACAAAAAATAAAACTGGGTTTAGTGGGCTGTGGAGGTCGTGGTACCGGCGCTATATTTCAAGCTTTGACGGCATCAAAATCTGTTGAGTTAGTAGCAATGGGAGACGTTTTTCAACCTGAGTTGGATAATAGTTTTCAAAGGGTTTCTAAAGATTTTCCAGCACAGGTCAGCGTCCCAAAAGAGCGTCAGTTTTTAGGTTTAGATGCTTATAAGAAAGTTATTGATGAGTGTGATGCGGTAATTTTGGCTACACCACCTGGTTTTAGACCTGATCATTTTGAATACGCCATAGCTTCGGGCAAGCATGTTTTTCTAGAAAAGCCATTGGCTGTTGATGGTCCTGGATACAGAAGGATTATAGAAACCGGAAAATTGGCAACAGAGAAGAAATTAAATGTTGTGGTTGGTCTGCAATTCCGTTATGAAATTGCGCTCAACAAAATGGTGGAAAAAATTCATGCAGGAGAGATAGGAGACGTTCTTTCTATGGATGTGTATTATAACATTGGCTTGGCCACGATACATCCTCGAAAGCCAGGTCAAACGGAATTGGAATATCAAATTAGCAATTGGCATTATTTTAATTGGTTATGGGGCGGTCAGCTTGCCGGTCAGGCCATTCACCAAATTGATGTAATTAATTGGGTTAAAAAAGATTATCCCATCAAAGCAAGTGGAATGGGAGGTAGGGCAATGCTTAAAGGACCAGACCATGGAGAAATATTTGACCATCATTATGTAGAATATGAGTATGCCGATGGTACAAAACTACATGTGCAGTGTAGACAAATGGATAATTGTGCCAATAGGTTGGGTTTTAATATTCAAGGTTCAAAAGGTAAGGCCGATGAACGTTTCCAGATGGTTGATTTAAAAGGAAATTCGCTTTGGAGATACAGAGATAAAGATGACCCATCGTCTTCTCAAATAGAACAAGATGAGTTTATTGGAGCAATCTTAGGAAATAGACCTTATGTAAACAATACCAAGTATGGTGCTGAAAGTTCTATGACTGCTATAATGGGTAGAATGGCAATTGAATCTGGTGAAATTATTGATTTAGAGAAGGCCAAAGCTTCTAATTTAAGTATAGTCCCTTCTGAATTTTCTTGGGACATGAAAATGCCTAATGCACCATTGGAAGATGGTAATTATGTAATTCCTAGACCAGGAATTCCTGTGTTGTAAATGAATTGGATCAAGAATGAAAAATCTAATTAAATACATTATTTTAATCGTATTGATTGCTGGTTGTTCTACACCAGAAAGGATGCCTGTCATTATTGTTTCTGAAACTGCGGGCTTAGACCGTACTTTAGAATATGTAAACCCAACAATTAGTTTAGGTAGTAAATTAAAGGAGGATGAGGTGTTCGTAGCTATTGATTCAGAGGATAGTTCTGTAATACCGGTGGACGATATTGCTTTTAATAAAGTTGAAAACCGATTTGAATATTCAATTATTTTTCCGGTTGCGGTTACAGCCAATCAATCCAAAAAATTCAATATTAGTATTCAAGAAAAAAACAAGAGTTCATTACCTGTTCGGCGAATGCTATCCGAAAACAATCTTGCTGTAGAAAATAAGTTTTATAAAGCTACTTTTAGTACAGAGGATGATAAACGCGGGGGACAAGTAAATGGAATAGAGTTGAAGAACTTCAAAAATAAGCTTTTAAAAAGAAGCCATATTGCAATGCATTGGGCTCCTAATTTTTCTAAAAGTAGTTCAGAGTTTTATTTCAATTTAGAAGATTTACGACCTGATTCTAGAAATCATATAGAACTAGAAAAGTATCGTGTAATTAAGGAGCGCTCAGGTATCACGGATAGTGTACCGGAAATTCTAATTGAAGGGCGTTATGAGTTTTATGATAATCTACCCTATTTTTTATTTGAGTCTATGATTTCGGTTCAAAAAGAAGTGGAACTAAATCTCTTACGGAATGATGAAATGACCATGGATAGTCTCTTTACTCATCTCGCCTACGCTCAAAAAGACGGTACAATTAAACGGTTAAATCTATATTCTGATGAACTAGATGTTTTAGAAGAAAATCATGTTACTGATGATGCGCCTTGGTTGGCTTTTTATAATTTGGAAAAAGGTTACGGCTTTGGTTCAATACGTCTTCAGTATGATAACACAAATACAAAAGGAGAGCCTTCACCAATGCATAATCCATACACTAAGATTACCAAATCTTCAAATAACGGTAGATATTGGAATAGAGTTTTATCTGATACTATTCAGACTTTTCCGGGCGGAAGTCAGTATTATGAGAAAAATGCTTATTTAATCTTTCCGGTAGTTTCAGAAGCCCCTGAAAAAGTTATTAAAAACTACGCTGAACGGTTGAATCGGCCACTAAGTATAAAGGTGACAGATAATTAGTATGTAGCTCAGTACTAAAATCCTAGTTTAGTATAGAAAATAATGCCGTCAGTATCCCCTATTTTTTTTAACTCATTTAGAGTGATAAATTTGTTGTCAGTTAACATTAATAAGAACAACAAAAAAAATGTCATTTTACAGCAACTTATCGGACTTCGGTTCACGTTTTATAGGCAAGCATATCATCTTTAAACATGGTTTTAATCTTTCGCCTATGTACCGCAGAAGCACTGCTAGAATTAAGCATGTTTCCGAGGATCTTAAAAAGGTTACCATTAAGCTGCCTATAAGTTATAAGAACCGAAATTACGTAAGTACCATCTTTGGAGGTAGTCTCTTTTCGGCAGTGGATCCGATACCTATGGTACAGCTTATTAATATTTTGGGTAACGATTTTGTGGTTTGGGACAAATCTGCGGAGATAGCCTTCAAAAGACCTGCAAAGGAGGATGTTTATGCAGATTTTGAATACAACCAGGAAGAAATAGACGAAATTAAATTAAGGGTAGCGCAGGAAGATGAGATAGACATTGTAAAGACTACACGCTTAATGAACGCTGAGCGGAATACTGTTTTCTGTGAAGTAAAAAAAACGATTTATGTAGCGAACAAGGAACATTACAAAAAGAAACGAGCGCTGGCTAAAGCAAAGAAAAGCGAAGGAAAATTATAGTGGTTGTACTCTAATTTTCCTTCGCTTTTATTATTGTCGTATAGGTCACTTTCTTTAAAAGAGATATTAAGCTCCTTTCTCCGTTACTTTGGCTTGGTTTCCTTTCCAACCTTTATTGAATTGCTCCATAAGCTCGGCTACAAGTTCAGGGTGGTCTTTAGCCACATTTACGGTCTCGGAAGGGTCTTTTTCATGATCATACAGTTCTATAAAAACAGGTTCTGCAGTAGCATCAGTATAGTCTTTCCAAACGATAAACCTATAATTTTTTGTTCGCATGGAATAGCCCATGAGTCGGTTTTCAAAAAGGTCACGGTCCCATTTTTCGCCTTGTTGTTTTTTAATACGCCCTTCAACCTCTTCTATTAACGGACCAAAAGAAGTTTCCCGCATTCCTTTGGATAAGGGGTTGGCAGCCCATTCACGTAGTGCTGGTGTAGGAAATTGGGAAAAAACGGCTGTTTTCCATTCTTGTTCAGGATCGGAAAGTAAAGGCGCAAAGCTTTGGCCTTCTAAAGTGTTGGGCTTGGAAATGTCAGCAAGCTCACATAGCGTAGGGTACATGTCCACAAGCTCTACGAGGGCATCGGTAGATTTTCCTCTGGTTTCTTTTGCCATATCCGGTGTCCAGATAATTAAGGGGACTCTTGTGGCAATTTCATAATTGGTAGCTTTCCCCCAAATGCCCATATCGCCTAAATGCCAGCCGTGGTCGCTCCACAGAATAATAATGGTGTTGTCTTTAATCCCGGCATCATCAAGAGCACTGAGCATCTTGCCAATTTGCGCATCTACGTAGCTTACACAAGCTAGATAAGCATGCTTCAATTTTAGGGCCTGCTCTGGAGAGATATCTCCTTTTTTGGGAATACCTGCTCTTGCCCGTAATTCAAAAGAAGCATGTAGTCCCATGGTGGCTCCGTCTTTGGGAGCACTGTCCTGTACGGCAAGTTTTATATCGGCCTCATTATACATATCCCAATATTTCTTTGGGGCGATCCAATCTAAGTGCGGTTTTTTCATTCCCATTCCTAAAAAGAAGGACTTTTCAGGATTTTCCTGAAGCATATCTTTCATGGTGGCAATGGCCAGTTCGGTATTGAATCCGTCTTCGTAGGCGTTATCGGGAAAATCGGCAAATTCGTAAGAAGGACCTTTGCCAAGTCCGTTTCTTAGTGCTTTCTCTCCGTATTTAGCAACCATGGCAGCGCTATTCTCTTTCTGCATTTTTATATTTTCCGGTAATTTGAATCCGAACTTTACGTCGGTTTTATTCATCTTAACGGGTTCTCTACTCCAAGAGAGTTCAGGGTCATTATATTTCCCATGATAGATTTTTCCGGTGTAAACCGCCTCATAGCCATTGTTCTTAAAATGCTGGGGAAGCGTTACTATATCCGGATTTTTATCTCTGAAATAGGTGAAATTTTCAATAACCTGAATGGTTTCGGGTCGTGCGCCTGTCATTAAACTTGCTCTAGATGGGCTGCAAATAGCTTGTTGGCAATAGGCATTATTAAAGCGAAGTCCGTCTTGGGCCAAGGCATCAATATTTGGAGTAATGGCAATATCAGAACCGTACACACCCAATTCTGGTCTAAGGTCATCAATAGCAAGAAATAGAATATTGGGTTGCTTTGCTTTTTCTTTTTCTACGGGAGTTGTAGTATTCTTGCAGCTAAATAAAAGTCCAACACAGATAAGAGCGAGTATGCGAATGTTCATTTTTATCGAGTTTTATAAAACGATTTAGAAGGGGATTATTATAAGAAGTACAAAACAATATTTTGAACCGATTACAAATTAACCTTAAAATTGTGTGAATTCATTTTCCAATTTTATCAAGCGTCGGCACTATTTTAACCCTATAAGCTTAGTTTGTACTTTAGTCGATTTTCGTAACGCTAAAGAGAGCTAAATTGAATTATTCGGTCATAAAAAATAAAATTAATTTACCTTTCATGAGAATTACTTTATATTCAAAACATGCTTAGAATTTCTCATTTTTTCTTTCTGTTTCTAACAATCTGTACCCTAGGTTTTTCTACTGTGGTCTGCGGCCAGGGGAATGTGAGCAATTTTGAGATCACTCATTTTCAATTACCCATAGAAACGGAGGCCCAAGACATTTTAGAAGACCGCTATGGTTTTCTTTGGATAGCTTCCACTAACGGTCTATGGCGTTTTGATGGAGGTAATTTTAAGAATTACAGTAAAAATGAGCACGAGCAGACCAGCATTACGGACAACCATATTTCTTATTTATTTGAAGATAGTGCCGGAGTTTTATGGGTGGGTACCTATGGCGGAGGGTTATTGAAATATGACCGTGAATATGACCGTTTTCAACGTTTTATACATGACGAAAATAACCCGGAGAGCCTTAGTTTTAATGAAGTTAGGGTAATTTATGAAACGGCGGACAAAGCTTTTTATATTGGCACGGATGGTGGCGGATTAAACTTAATGGACCGGGAAACGGGAACTTTTAAGAGATACCAACACAACACATTAGATGTTGAAAGTATTAGCCATAACAACGTACTGGACATACAGGAAAGTCCGGATGGGCGCCTTTTTATAGGTACGTGGATCGGGCTGAACATATTTCATCCCAATACGGGAAAATTCACGCGTCTTGTTAAAAATATACCAGGAGGTTCGCATTCGTATCCCGTTTTAGGTTTTTATAATGACCTTATTGTTTCTAGCGGTAAGCTGTTTACTGTAGATAAAAAGAACCAGTTTCATAAACTAGACTTGCCACAGGATTGGGTAAGTGCCATACAGCCGGATAATGAGAAGAATTGCTGGATAGCGTACCGTGACCAAATTGCTATCATAGATTCGGATTTTAAGACCAAGAAATTAATAGCGCTGAACGAGCGGTTTAATGAAGGGTCTTTTTACATACGGCAAATATTCCATAACCCTGCCAAAGAAGATTCTTGGGCTTTGGATGGAGCAGGCCATTTTTTTCACATTAAAAAATCATCGGTCATTTTTGAGCCGTTTATAGCGTCTGGTGTAAGTGGAAAAATTCTAAATACAAATAACAATTACTGGGTGTTTAACAAGGGCACCATTACCATTTATGACAAAGCTACCTATACACTCGTTAGGGCGCTAGAAGGCTTTGTTCACAGAACGTATATGAGTTCCTATGATAAGGAAACCATTTGGGCGGCAGATACCAATTCTATCTATCAATTTACCGAAGCGGGAGAAACGCTGTCCAAAACCGCTAGAAAACCTGCCGAACTTTTTGGTCTTTTGGAGACCAGTACCGGACTGGTTTGGACGGGCGAGGTTCTGGGTGCACGTATCTACGACCCCAAAACGGGTACCACCATGTATTTTGACTGTGACCCCAATGATCCTAATGGTATAGGATATTTTCATCGTGCCAATGAACTTTTTGAAGATTATAAAAATCAAATTTGGATTGGGACCAATGGTGATGGGGTAAAACGATATCTGCCCGAAAAAAACCAATTTGTACACTACAGACACGAAATTGGGAATACCGCTACGGTAAACAACAATTTTATAAATGTGATTTTTGAGGATGCGGACCGTACCCTTTGGGTGGGTACCAACTCCGGGCTTTGTAGCTATGACCCGAAAAAAGATTTGTTTATTCAGTATGATAATAGCCTCCTGAAGGATAGGATAATTAATAGTATTGAACAAGATGGCAAAGGAAATTTGTGGTTGGGTACAAGAAACGGACTTATAAAACTGGATGCCAAGAACAATGTTGTCCGTATTTTAAATGAACAGGACGGACTCATTTCGCAGAAAATAAATATTTCCAGTTCGGTTACGGATAAGGGCCATATGGTTTTTTCTACCAACGCGGGATTAATGACTTTTGACCCGGAAAAGGTAGTGCCCAGCACCAAAACACCATCGGTCTATATTTCTAAATTATGGGTGAACAATGAACTGGTTTCGCCTAAGAGCGATTACATAAAAAAGAGTATTGAGGTAGAAGACCATCTGCAGTTGTCCTATAAAGACCAAAAGATAGAACTCGGTTTTCAGGCCATACAGTACGAGAATACGCAACGGTGCCAATATGCCTATATGCTGGCGGGTTTTGATAACGACTGGACCATGGCCAACGGCACACGGGCTACCTATACCAACTTACCGTCCGGTAACTATACTTTTCTCTTAAAGGCTACCAATGAAGATGGCGTTTGGACGGATAAGTTAAAACGATTGAACATCGTGGTATCCCCGCCGTTTTGGGAGCAACTATGGGTTCAGATTCTTGCAGGAATTCTAGTAATTTTATTAGGGGTTTGGGGCTTTCGGTTTTTCTTACTGCGAGAAAGGACAAAAAATATGTTTGAAATTGAGAAACAACGCGTGTATCAATTTGAAGAGCTGGCGCAGATGAAACTGCGGTTTTTCACCAATATTTCCCATGAGCTACGAACGCCCTTAACGCTAATTACCTCTCCGCTAGATAAGTACATCCGTAAAGGCACTAAGCCAGATACCAAGGTGTTGCAGATGATGCACAGGAATAGCAACCGTTTGTTGGAACTCGTTAATCAGATTCTGGATTTTAGAAAACTGGAAGGTAATCAGCAATTACGGATTAAACCACATGATGAGCTTTTGGTCTGCACCAACATGTACACCGCCTATGAATATTGGGCAAAGGAAAAGAATATCAATTTTAAATGTGATGCTCCTGAAACGGATTATACGCTTTATTTTGATGAAGATGTTATTGAAAAAATGGTAAGCAACCTGGTTTCCAATGCATTTAAGTTTACGGCAAAAAACGGAAAAATCACCTTAAAGGCATCTTATGCAAATCTTGAAATTGATAAAGATGATAAAGTAAAGAAGGGAAGTCTCCGCATTGAGGTAATTGACAACGGAGCAGGTATTCCGGAAAAATACCAAGAGAAAGTTTTTGAACGTTTCTATCAGTTAGATGAAAACCCGAATAAAGGATATAGCAGTGGTATAGGGCTTTCTTTAATATCGGAATTGGTAAAGTTGCATAACGGTAGCATAGCGCTAAAGAGTGAAGAGGGCATAGGTTCGCATTTTACCATAACGTTGCCCATAGGATATAAAGATTACGAAACTAGTGTTGACGAAACGGTCGTGCCAACTGCAGAAATAACATCGGGAGAAACCGTTGTATTGCTCATTGAGGATAATGAGGATATCAGGAATTACTTAACGACAGAGTTATCCGAAGAGTATGTTATTCTTCAAGCCGATAATGGTAGGGACGGTTTTCAGCTGGCTTTGGAACATATTCCGGATATTGTAATAAGTGATATTATGATGCCTTTATTCGATGGAATTCAAGTAGCAAATCAATTAAAAGCAAATGAATTGACGGCCCATATTCCGTTGATGTTTTTGACGGCCAAAACGGGCTTGGAAAACAAGTTGAAAGGGCTGGAAACGGGCGCCGAAGATTATATTGAAAAGCCTTTTAATGTCTCGGAGATCAAAATGAAAATCCAGAACCGTCTAAAAAGCAGGCATCAGCTTATCAAAAAATATCAAAAAGAAGAGTTGTATGTAGAACCTACATCTTCAGTAGATCAGTATTTAGTAAAGGTCAATGAAGTTATTGATGCGCATCTGGAAAATTCAGATTTTTCAATTGATTTTCTGTGCGATGAATTGGCCATTGGACGATCGCAATTGTACAGAAAAATTCAAGCCCTTACCGGTAAAACTATAATTGAATACATCAACACCTACAAACTTTCCAAAGCCATGCCCTTGCTACAAGATGGCAGCCTAAGTATAAAGGAAATTGCCTTTAAAGTAGGGTACAATGATAACCGATATTTCAGTCGAATTTTTAAAAAGGAGTTTGGGCACCCACCGTCACATTACGTACCCAGTAAATAGATTAAGTGTACGTGTTACACAAAAAGTACACCCTTTTGCTCAATTAGTCTACATTGTAAAACAGGTAGTTAGGTATTTTTGAGGAGCACATAGTAGTGTTGCAACCAAAAAACACCTGAATGAAAAACTCCAGACGAAACTTCATTAAACAGTCGGCTTTTGCAAGCGCCGCCCTAACTGTTCCCACATATAGTTTTGGGATAATAAACAAACCAAAATTTTCAGACCAAATTATAGGCCATGGCGATTTTACATATCGCGTCCACAAGGAATGGGGAAACCTGAATCCTGCAAATACCCCAGTGAAAAACTGCCATGAAATGGTGATGGATTCTAAGGGCAGACTTATCATGGTAACCGATGAAATTAAGAACAATGTTATTGTTTATGACAAGTCCGGTAAACTATTAAAAACCTGGACGCATAATTTAAAGTCCGCTCACGGTTTAACCTTGTCCAAAGAAGGTGAAGTTGATATGCTTTTTATTACTGATAACGACGGTGCTATACTAAAAACAACTGTTGAAGGAAAGGTACTCATGGAGTTGCCAAATCCGCATGATATAGGTGTGTATAAAAAGGACCAAAAGTATCGTCCTACAGAAACCGCTGTAGGTCCCAACGGGGATATTTATGTAGCGGATGGTTATGGATCCGATTTCATTTTACAATACACCAAAGACGGAGAATTTATCCGAAAGTTTGGAGGCCGTGGTTTTGAAGACCATTTGTTCAGTACGGCCCATGGTGTTACCATAGATGATAGAGACCCCAACAATATTACCTTGTTGTGTACCTCTAGAAAACATAACTCGTTTAAGCGCTATAGCCTAGACGGTAAATATCTATCCAGTATTTTTCTGCCTGGAGCCTTTGTTTGCAGGCCGGTTATAGATGGCGAGAATTTATATTCTGGCGTATGCTGGTCCAGATTAAAATATTTGGAACAAACCCCGGATTCGGGTTTTGTTACCATATTGGATAAGAACAACAAAGTAATCTCAAACCCTGGTGGGACGGCTCCTGTTTATGAGAAAGGGGAATTGCAAGTTATGGTGCAAGATGTGCCGCTTTTTAATCACTGTCATGATGTTTGTATAGACGACGATAAGAATATTTACGTCTGCCAGTGGAATGCCAATAAAACGTATCCTATAAAACTTGAAAGGGTATAGTTTATGAAAAAAATCGTTTTACAACTTTTCATTTTAGGGGTACTCTTGGTCTCTTGTAAGGAAGAGGGCCAATACGCTTCCATTCCGCAGAAAAAAGTGCCGGATAGGGTAGACTATAATTTTGACGTGCGGCCCATATTATCGGACAAGTGTTTTAATTGCCATGGTCCGGATGCCAACAAAAGATCGGAAGATTTGCGCTTGGATACTCCTGAAGGTGCTTATGGGGCGTTAAAAGATTCAGAGAATGAGTTTGCCATAGTACCTAGGAACATTGAGAAATCGGTGGTGTATCAGCGGATTACGGCTAAAGATAGTTCCAACCTTATGCCTCCCGTGGACTCCAATTTAAAACTATCCGACTACGAAATAAAGGTGTTGAAAAAGTGGATAGAACAAGGTGCGGTCTATGACGCGCATTGGGCTTTTAGTCCGGTGGAAAAACCCCAAATTCCTAATACGGATTCAGATTGGGTGAATAATGAAATTGACCATTTTGTGCTGAATAAACTGGATGAGGTAGACCTTCAGCCTAATGAAATAGCAGATAAAGAACGTTTGTTAAAAAGGGTTTCATTAGATATTACAGGTTTACCGCCTACACCGGAAATGCGTGAAAAATTTATAAGTACTAATGACACCAATGCTTACGAACAAATAGTAGATGAATTGCTGGGCAGTGACCATTATGGTGAAAAAATGGCAAGTCATTGGTTAGATGTGGCACGCTATGCAGATTCACACGGTTTTCAGAACGATCAGTTACGTACCATGTGGCCATGGCGAGATTGGGTGATTTATGCCTTTAACGAAAATTATAGCTACAAAAAGTTCGTAACCTATCAGTTGGCAGGAGATTTAATGCCCAAGAAAAATATAGAAACCATATTGGCAACAGGCTTCAATAGGAACCACAAAATAAACCAAGAAGCGGGCATTATCGAAGAAGAGTATCGAATAGAAAATGTAACCGATAGAACCAACACCTTTGGTAAGGCATTTTTAGGGCTGACTTTAGAATGTGCCAAGTGCCATGATCACAAGTATGATCCTATTTCACAGAAAGAATACTTCAACACCTTTGCTTTTTTTGATAAGGTAATCCATAGGCCAAAGGCAATGGGAGAAGTTTTGGCCGAAGCTCCATTAATCACGATTACCGATGAGGTTATTGAAAAGGAACTTCCGTTTGTGAACAAAAAAGAACCAGAGGATATAGAGGTCATGGTTATTGAGGAGAAGGCGGATATTAGAACCACTCACATATTGAACAGAGGAGTCTATGACGATAAAGGTGAAATTGTTCAGCCAAGCACACCGGAGTCGGTTTTAAAGTTTGATACACTTGTTTATGATAGCAATCGTCTTGGTCTTACCAAATGGCTTTTTGATAAGAAAAATCCATTGACCAGTAGGGTCTTTGTTAATAGGGTATGGCAAGAAATTTTTGGGGAAGGTATTGTTAGGTCTTCGGGAGATTTCGGTATGCAGGGAGATTTACCCACGCATATAGGTCTTTTAAACTGGCTCTCCGCAGATTTTATGGAGAACGATTGGGATATGAAACGTTTGGTGAAGCAAATAGTCATGTCATCTACCTACAAGCAATCTTCTGTAGTTGACGACAAAAAACTCGCCATAGATCCAGACAATCGGTATTTGTCACATATGACCCGATTGCGTTTTAGTTCGGAGACCATTAGAGACCACGCACTGGCAACTAGCGGTTTGTTGAACGAGGAGATAGGAGGCCGTAGCGTAAAGGTGTATCAGCCAGATGGTATTTGGGAAGCAGCAAGTTCAGGTCGTGGTATTTTGGCCAATTATGTACAAGACCATGGTGAAGACCTATATAGAAGGGGGATTTACATTTTTATAAAACGAACCACGTTGCCACCGGTACAGTTAACTTTTGATGCCGCCACACGTGACCAATGCGAGGTAAAACGGCAATCTACCATGACACCGCTTCAAGCACTTATTGCTTTGAACGATCCTACTATTTTGGAAGCTGCCCGGGTATTATCGGAAACCTTAATACAAGAGGAAAGTACCGTAGATGAAAAGATAACGGAGGCTTTTGGACGTATTATGAGCAGGACCATTAAACCCCAAGAAAAGGAAATGTTGGTGGGGTATTATCATGATCAAGAAGAAGCATTCGCGAACAATAAACAGAAGGCAAAAGATTTTATTGAAGTAGGGGAGTACCCTATTTTGAAAGGTAGAGATGAGGTTAAGGTTGCAGCACTCATGCAAATCATTCATACTATCTACAATCTAGAAGAAACAATAGTAAAAGGTTAAAGGTCAATCAAACGATATGGATAAAGAAGTTTTTGAACATTATTTGAATACGAACCGAAGACATTTTTTAGGTAAAATGGCCATGGGAATGGGCGGCGTGGCTTTGGGCTCGCTTTTAATGCCCGATTTGTTGACAGGAAAGAAAGCCGCCGAAGAACAGTTGCCTCTAGGCTTAAAACACTTTGCGGCCAAAGCCAAACGAATCATTTTATTGGTTCAAAACGGGGCGCCTTCTCAATTGGAGACATTTGACTACAAACCTAAGTTGAACGATATGTTCGGTCAAGAACTTCCGCCATCAATTAGAGGAGAGCAAAAATTGACAGGCATGACCGCAGGTCAAGAATCGTTTCCGTTAGTGGGGTCTAAATTTAGCTTTAAACAATATGGGGAATCGGGAACTTGGGTAAGTGAGCTCTTGCCAAATATTGCCAAGATTACAGATGATATTTGCATGATTAAAAGTATGCATACAGACGCTATTAACCATGACCCAGCACTCACATTCATGCAAACTGGGGCGCAGGTGGGTAACAGACCTAGTATTGGTTCTTGGTTTAGTTATGGACTGGGTAGTGAGAACCAAAATTTGCCCGCATATTGTGTTTTGCTTTCAAAGGGAAAAGGTAACGGTCAAGGTGCGTATTCAAAATTATGGTCCAACGGGTTTTTAGATAGTTCGCACCAAGGTGTGCAATTGAGTGCCAGTGAAGACCCAATTCTATATCTGAACGACCCAAAAGGGATGGATAGGGAAACACGTCGTAAGATGTTAGACCACTTGGCTTCATTAAACCAGCTTGGGTATGATGAGTTTGGTGATCCTGAAATTCCAGCAAAAATTAAGCAGTACGAAATGGCCTTTAGAATGCAAACGGCCGTACCGGAAATTACGGACGTATCCAAAGAACCAGATCATATTAAGAAAATGTATGGGCCGGACTGTATGGTGCCTGGTACATACGCAGCCAATTGTTTGTTAGCTAGGAAACTTTCTGAATCCGGAGTGCGTTTTGTTCAATTGTATCATCAGGGCTGGGATCAGCATAATGATTTGGTAGGCGAAATTAAAGGGCAGGCCAAGGATGTAGATATGGCATCGGCAGCATTGATTACCGATTTAAAACAAAGGGGACTTTTAGATGAAACCTTAGTGATATGGAGCGGAGAATTTGGTAGAACCAACTATTGCCAAGGGAAACTGACCAAAGATAATTATGGGCGAGACCACCATCCACGTTGTTTTAGCATTTTTATGGCCGGTGGTGGCGTAAAGGCTGGGATGTCTTATGGTAAGACAGATGAGTTAGGATATAACATTGTGGAAAGCCCTGTGCATATTCACGATTTACATGCGACGATCATGCACTTAATGGGCTTGGACCATGAAAAGCTAACGCACAAACACCTAGGTAGAAGATTTAGGTTGACCGATGTTCATGGCCATGTGGTAAAAGATATTCTAGCGTAGCTATATGAAAAAAACAGTCCCTTTCTTTTTAAATGTTTTATTCTTTCTGCATGTTTTGCTGGCATTTTTGGTGCTCTTTGAAGGATATATGAAAGTTCCGTTTTGGGTTCAACCTTTGGGAAGAATGCATCCATTGGTTTTACACTTTCCAGTAGCGTTTATTGTGCTTTTGGTATTGCTCAATTTGTTCAAAAAACAACTGGACCCGGCTTCTTTTGAAAAGATAAACTTCGCTCTCTTATTACTCACATCGTTTACCACGGTTCTAGCAACCCTTATGGGATTATTGTTATCCCTAGAAGGTTATGACTCGGAACTGTTGACGCTTCACAAGTGGGTAGGTATAGCCTTGTGTTTTGTCATATATGCTTTGGTTTGGTGTTACACTTTTAAAAAAGTATTTCAAATATTACTATATGTTGGTTTGATAGGAGTGCTCGTAGGCGGGCACTTTGGAGCGGGATTGACCCATGGCACCAATTTTTTAATGGAGCCTATTACTGCTTCAAAAGAAGAAATCGTAGATGAAAATACACCTATTTATTCGGCGTATATAGCTCCTGTTTTAAAAGCGAAATGTACTAGTTGCCACAATCCCCAAAAGCATAAAGGCGATTTGGATTTGACAACGATTGAAGCCATAACCAAAGGTGGTGAAAATGGAGAGGTATGGTTAGCCCATAATGCGGAAGAAAGCCTCTTGTTAAAAAGAGCGACCTTACCCATTGAAGACGAAGAGCATATGCCACCCGAAGGAAAACCACAACTAACGGCAGCAGAAATAGAATTAATGCAGATTTGGATTGCACATGGCGCCGATGACCAAATTACTTACGCTCAACTGAAGGAAGGGGATACCTTAAAGCAACTCGTTACCAGCAAATGGCTGAAATCTATTGAGGATAAGCAATATGAGTTCGATTTTGTAACGGCGCAAACCATCAAGGAACTCAACAACCCATATAGAACGGTAGTTCAAAAATCACCGACGTCCCCAGCTATTGACGTTGTTATATTCGGTAGAAGCGCTTTTCAAGAAAACAACTTAACGGAGCTTGAAAAGGTAAAAGATCAAGTAGTGTATTTGAATTTGGCCAATCTTCCCATAACAAGCGAGCATTTGCAGACCATAGGAAAGTTAGGTAACCTTGAGCACTTGGTGCTCAATTTTACGGATATCAACAGTGAATCTTTATCATCATTGGCAAGTTGTGTTGAACTAGAAACGTTATCCTTGTCAGGAACAGCTATAGACGTAACCGTATTGGAACACTTAAAAGGCTTAAAGAGTTTAAAGGAAGTGTTCGTGTGGAATACCAATTTGGAAACTGAAGATATTGAGGTGTTAAGAAGCGAATTGCCCAAGGTTATTATTAATGAAGGTTATATTCCAAATCCAGAAGAGGAGCTACAATTAACACCACCAACTTTGGTCAACGATGGGAACATAATTAGCTCCGGTGATTTGATTTCTCTTGGGCATAAAATGAACGGAGTGACTATTCAATATACTTTGGATGGGAGCGAGCCGGACTCCACTTCAATAGCTTTTGAAAAACCGTTTTCGTTGGATTTGAAAGGGAAAAGAGAACAAACCATAAAGACGCTAGCTCATAAAGAAGGCTGGTTGCCCAGTAAATCTATTTCCTATGTTTTTTATGATAGAGGTCTAGTACCCGATGGAATAGAAGTTCTGTATCCAGGCGTTTTAAGTTCATATACAGGTGATACAGAAAAAATACTGACGGATGCCGTGCGGAAAAATGAAAAAATAGGATTCTCTAAATTCTGGGCATCCTATAACAAAAATCCACTTGAGGCCATTGTTGACTTTAGCGTAACCTCTCCCGAAATAAAGGAAGTGGTTTTAAGCTGTGGCATCCACTTTAGACAAAAAAAATCGCCATTAGATCATATAGCGATTTGGGCCAGTGATGATAAGGAAGATTGGCAACTGATTAAAAAGCAAACTTTTGCCAATGAAAACAATTTAGATCGGCTTAAGGAGATATCTATGCAGCTGCCAAAGAAATCGTATAAATACTTAAAAATAGTAGTGCAGCCCCAAAAAGGCCAAACCATACGCGTCAATCAATTGTTCTTTTTCTAAGGCTGGGCCTTGATCAAGGGTATGGTGGAATCCCGCTCGATCATAGTGGTTTTGATGACTTCGGTTTCAAATGGTTTTTCGGGATCGTTTTGTTCTATTCTGTTTACCAATTGTTGAGCGGCGCGCTGCCCCATATGATACCCATGCTGACTAATAGATGTTAGGCTGGGTACTACGTATTTGGGTAAAATTCCGTTAGTGAAACAGATGATGGAAAGTTCTTCAGGAATTTTTATTCCCAAAGAATTTGCGGTCAATAGTGAGGTGACACCCGCTTCTTCCTCTAAACCTAAAATGGCATCTACTTTTCCTGCGGATAGTAATTTTCGTATTTCAACCTCCATAAAAGACTTTTCCAGCTTTTCGAAAATCAAGCTCTGGTCCAAGTCTATATTATGGTCCTTTAGACACTGATGGTACCCGTTTATTCTCAGTTTTGATATCTCAAGGTCGCCCAAGAGCGAAACCACGGCAATACGCTTGCATCCGCTTTTTATAAGATGTTCCGTTGCATTGTAAGCAGCCTTGGTATCATCTATGGTTACTTTGTCACAGTCCAGTTTTGATGATACACGATCAAACATTACTACAGGTATACCTTTGTTCAAGAAGGGCTCAAAGTGATCGGTATTATCAAGTTTTCCTGTTTCCTCCGCAAGCGAAACTAAGAGTCCGGATATAGCGCCTTTGCGTAACATTTCGGTTATGGCAACCTCCTTCTTATAAGATTCATTAGAGATGCAGGCAATCATATTATAACCACGATCATTCAATACTTTTTCTACACCACTAATAACTTGGGCAAAGAAGTAGTTGAGGATATTGGGAATGATGACACCAACAGATTGCGAAGGTTCTTTTCTAAGATTGATTGCATTAAGGTTAGGACGATATTTATGCTCCCGTGCATACGCAATGATTTTCGCCTTGGTTTTGGCGCTTATTTCATGGCTATCATTTAACGCCTTGGATACGGTAGATTTAGAGACTTTAAAATGCTTGGCAATATCGTCTAAACTAAGTTTTCGCTTCATAACTGTATCAAGATACTAAATATCATACTAAGATATTACTTCGTTTTTGCCATTCCGATCGCTAAAATAGCATTTTGGAGCTACGCTTTTTACGAAACCCATTTCGAAAAATACAAAATATTGTAAATATCTGATTTTAAATGGGTTGTGATTGTGAAATTTTGAATTTACAAACGCTTGTATTTCGTATTTTTAGTACGAAAACGAATTATCTAGAACTCGTTTTAAGTTATAGTTTAAATTTGACAAAAGGGCTTGGTTTTTAATGGAATACAAAATATCCAATAGGATAACGTTCAAAAAACAGAAGCACTTACAAACACCAACAAATTATGTATAGTATAGGTTACGATATAGGAAGTTCGTCAATAAAAGCAGCCTTAGTTGAGGTGAGTACGGGTAAACCCGTTACTGTAGTGAGCGAACCTAAAACAGAAATGGATATTCTTGCCATTAACAATGGTTGGGCAGAACAGGATCCAGATACATGGTGGAAACATGTTTGTACCGCTACAAAAACATTGTTATCGGAAAATAATATAAAACCAGAGGAGGTTACGGGTGTTGGTATTTCATACCAGATGCACGGATTGGTGGTTGTTGATGAGAACCTAAAGCCTTTGCGTGATTCCATTATTTGGTGCGATAGTAGAGCGGTAGGTATTGGTCAAAAAGCATTTGATGAGTTGGGCAACGACCGTTGTAGTGAGCACTTATTAAACTCGCCCTCTAATTTTACCGCATCCAAATTAAAGTGGGTCAAGGAAAACGAGCCGGAAATTTTTGAACGTATTCATAAGTTCATGCTTCCTGGAGATTATATAGCCTGTAGGTTGAGCGGTACAGCAAATACAACTTTATCCGGCTTGTCCGAAGGTATATTTTGGGATTTTAAGACGAATAGCTTAGCCACTTGGTTATTGGACTATTACGGATTGAACGAATCTCACGTGCCTGAAATAGTAGATACTTTTTCGGTTCAAAGTAAAGTGTCCGAACAAGGAGCAAAAGAATCAGGTTTAAAAGTAGGCACACCTATTTTATACCGTGCTGGCGATCAGCCTAACAATGCTTTGTCTTTGAATGTTTTCAATCCAGGAGAGGTAGCTGCAACCGGTGGGACATCGGGGGTTATTTATGCTGTTACCGATAATCTTTCGGTTAAAGAAAGCTCGCGGGTAAACAACTTTGCTCACGTAAATTATAGTGAAGCCAACAGGTTTGTGGGTAAACTACTTTGTATAAACGGAGCCGGTATCCAATACAGATGGTTGTTGAACAACTTAAGTGTTGCTTCATACGATGAAATGAACGATTTGGCCAATTCAGTTCCACAAGGTTCGGATGGTGTAAAAATATTGCCTTTCGGTAATGGTGCAGAACGCATGTTGAACAATGTGGACTTAGGGACGAATATCTTTGGTATCAACTTAAACAACCACACCAAAGCGCATTTGTGTAGAGCTTCATTGGAAGGTATTGCCTTTTCTTTTGTGTACGGTATGGAAATCCTTAGGTCAGATGGTATTACCGCTACCAAAATACGGGCAGGAAACGATAACTTGTTTCGCTCGGAAATTTTCTCAAATACAATAGCGACACTTATTGACCGCGAGATAGAAATATATAATACCACAGGTGCCATTGGCGCAGCTAGGGCCTGTATTTTACGTGATGGAGATTTTTCAAGCTTCGGAGAACAGATTATGGCTAATGATTATGTAATGAGCTATAAACCTTCCGCAGAAAAAGAAGCATTACAATCTGCATATTCCGCATGGAAAAAAGAATTAGAACAATTATTAAAAAACAAGTAACATGGCATTATTAGGAGACAAAGAATACTTTAAAGGTATTGGAGAGATCAAGTTTGAAGGGAAAGAATCAGACAACCCTTTAGCATTTAAATATTACAACCCGGACCAGATTGTTGCAGGTAAAACAATGAAGGAGCACTTCAAATTTGCTATCGCATACTGGCATACGTTCTGTGGGCAAGGTTCTGATCCATTTGGTCCAGGTACACAGAATTTTGCTTGGGACAAATCTTCAGATGCCGTTCAAGCTGCAAAAGACAAGGCAGATGCTGCTTTTGAGTTTATCAGTAAAATGGGATTCGATTATTTCTGTTTTCATGATTTCGATTTAATTCAAGAAGGTCCAACTTTCGCGGAGTCAGAAAAAAGATTAGCTACTATTACCGATTATATAAAGGAGAAAAAAGCAGCTTCAGGTATTAAATTATTGTGGGGTACGGCTAACTGTTTCTCTAATCCAAGATACATGAACGGTGCTGCTACAAACCCAGATTTTGATGTGGTTGCTAGAGCAGGCGGTCAAGTAAAATTAGCGATGGATGCAACTATTGCATTAGACGGTGAGAACTATGTTTTCTGGGGAGGTCGTGAAGGGTATATGTCTCTTTTGAATACCAATATGGGTCGCGAATTAGACCATATGGCGCAGTTCTTAACTATGGCTAGAGATTATGCTCGTAAGCAAGGTTTTAAGGGTAATTTCTTTATTGAACCAAAACCAATGGAGCCAACCAAGCACCAGTATGATTTTGATTCGGCTACGGCAATCGGTTTCTTAAAAGAGTACGGATTGGATAAAGATTTCAAAATTAATATTGAAGTAAACCATGCGACTTTGGCACAGCACACTTTTCAGCATGAAATGGAAGTTGCCGCTAAAGCAGGAATGTTAGGTAGTTTAGATGCCAACCGTGGGGATTACCAAAACGGATGGGATACCGATCAGTTCCCAAACAATATTCAAGAAACTACTGAAGCTATGTTGGTATTCTTACAAGCAGGCGGTTTACAAGGTGGAGGTGTTAATTTTGATGCTAAAATCAGAAGAAATTCTACTGACCTAGAAGATATTTTCTTGGCTCATATTGGTGGTGCGGACACGTTTGCAAGAGGTTTGATTACGGCCGATAAAATTATCCAGTCTTCTGATTATACCAAGCTTCGTGAAAACCGTTACAGCTCTTTTGATTCAGGAAAAGGAAAAGAGTTTGAAGGAGGTAAGTTAAGTCTTGAGAACTTATACGATTTAGCAACTACTAATGGCGAGTTAGAGCTGAAGAGTGGTAAGCAAGAATTGTTCGAAAACATTATTAATCAGTACATCTAGAATATATGAAGTTTTTTATAGATACAGCAAATTTAAACGACATTCAAAGCGCCTATGAGTTAGGTGTTTTGGATGGCGTAACTACCAACCCTTCTTTAATGGCTAAAGAAGGTATAACCGGAAAAGACAATATTTTAAAGCATTACTTGGCAATTTGTGAAAAAGTTGAAGGTGATGTTTCTGCTGAGGTTATTGCAACCGATTATGCAGGTATGATCAAAGAAGGTGAGGAGCTAGCCGCTTTACATCCTCAGATTGTGGTAAAATTACCAATGATTGCAGATGGCGTTAAAGCATGTAAATATTTCTCTGATAAAGGAATAAAAACAAACGTAACTCTAGTGTTTTCTGTAGGCCAGGCATTATTGGCTGCTAAGGCTGGGGCTACTTATGTTTCTCCATTTTTAGGTAGGTTAGATGATATTTCTACAGACGGTATGCGTTTGATCGAAGAAATTCGTCTTATATATGACAACTACGATTTTGACACGCAAATTTTGTCGGCTTCTGTACGTCATACCATGCACGTAATTAACTGTGCTAAATTGGGGTCAGATGTAATGACAGGTCCATTGTCAGCAATAGAAGGTCTGCTTAAGCACCCGTTAACAGATAGTGGTTTAGAGAAATTTTTGGCAGATTATAAAAAAGGAAATGAATAGAAAACTAGTCGTAATCAGATGTACTAGATAGGTCTGAGCAACAGTTTCTAATTTATTTTATAAACTATATTGCCGGTGGTAGAAACTACCGGCAATTTGGTTTAAGATTAATCTGTTTCACTTAAATTACTCCTATGAAATGTAAACTTGTTTTACTCGTATTCTTTTGTACTATAGGTACATCTGCGCAAGAAATAAAGATTGATCAGGCTTCTTGTTTAAAAAGATATATAGGGGAATGGGTAAGTACAGTTTCTCCGGAATCTAATGATGTAGGTGCCCAGCCAGACATTAAAATGGTAAACGTACCCAAGATGGATGGTACGGCCATACAAGCTGAAGTATTTCAATGGCGTAACGGTGCTTATATTTCTATCTTGGTTGAATTAATAAACTATGATGTAACAACCCATAAAATTGTAGCACTTGGGCAAAATGAAAAAGGTGAAAGCTTTTCCGGAACAGGAAGTTTTTCCGATAAGGACCATTGGTTAATGACGGACCATGATTTTAATGGTAAGCATACACAGACCGTCTCTTTTCAGTTTTTCTCAGATAATGAGGTGTATCTAGAAGGACAGGATAAAGTAGGCAAGATACTCTGGAAAACCCGTTATGTAAAAAAGTAATACCGGAGTCTAGATATGGTGCAGAACAACTAATCTGTTTGTGTGCAATAGTCATTTGTTCTATCTTCTAACCAATTCCATAATGCACAGCATATTTTGGTTTTTCACCTTATCAAATATCAACTTTTAAAAATACAATAGAGAAGAAGCACTGCAATATGAGATTAAGTAATATAATTTTGAGTTTAGTTTTTTGCGTCTTTCTTACGCAATGTCATCTCTATGGGCAAAATTCAAATGACGATTACACCTTTATAGATATAGAACAAGATAATACCCAAAGAGCCGTTTCCACTATAGTTGAAGATAGCATGGGACTTATTTGGATGGGTACCAATGGGGTGGGACTAAAGAAGTATAATGGTATTGATTTTACTACCTATAAGCAAGATATTAGCGAGCCAAAATCGCTGAGTAATTCGCTTATCCACACGTCGTACATTGATAAATCAAATAGGTTTTGGATAGGTACGGAAACGGGCTTGGATTTGTACAATAGAGATTTTGATAATTTTGATAAAATAGGATTGAATGGAGAACCCGGATTAGAAAACGGTGTCCTAATTAGAGCAATTCAAGAGGGTATTAATGGAGAGCTATTAGTAGGTTCTCATTACCATGGGGTATTTAGAGTAGATCCGTTAACCTTACGCAGTGAGTCAATTCCTTTTCAGTCTACTATAGCTAAATCGGCCATACAGGTAAATTGTATTTTAAAAAGTAAAACAGGTAATGTATTTGTAGCTACTAATTACGGTCTTTTTGAATATGACGGAGTTAAGGTTACACCCTCGCAACTTCTGAATGAAAGCGGAGAAATAGCTGAAAACCTGAATATAAATATAGAGACGTTATTTCAAGATAAAGAAGGCGCAATCTGGCTGGGTACCCTATCAGACGGATTGATTAGAATAAAACTACAGTCTGCAAATAAGTATAAAATAAATTCCTTTAAGGTAACCCCAGAAAGGGTGTTATCCATTGCTCAAGGAGCAGATGGCAATATCATATGTGGTACGGAGAATGATGGGCTTTTTGTGCTAAAATCAGACGGGACTCTAATTAAGAATTATCGCTATGATAAGTTTGATGTTAAAAGTGTAAAATCCAACTCCATTTGGTCTGTTTTTGTAGATAGTCAAGAACGTATTTGGATTGGATATTACAACAAAGGAGTAGGGGTTTACGATAAATTGTTTGACAAGTTTAAGGATATTGAAAGCTTGGCCAATATCAATAATTCGCTGCTGCTGCCTTCGGTTACCGGTATTGCTAGTGATAAAGAAGGTAGATTGTGGATAGGTTTAGATGGTGGTGGTATAGACGTATATGATGCTGCAGAAAAAAGCATAGTTCATTTAAAAGACTCAGAAAATTCAATAGCAACTAACCTGCATGCGGCTGCTGTTGCAGGAATGTTTTTTGATAGTAAAGGCAATCTTTGGGTGGGAACATGGAATTCCGGTATCTACTATCTGCCTAAAAACTCATCAAAATTTATAAACTATAAAATCTCAAACACGAACGGTGGGCTCACAAGCAACCGTATAATGACATTTGATGAAGATAAAAACGGAATTATTTGGATTGGCTCTTACGTAACGGGCTTACATTCCTATAATCCGGAAACCAAAAAATTCACGCCTTACAACACCCAGATTTATGAAGACGTAATTCCTAGTCATGGAGAAGTGCGTAAAATTTTAGTAGATAGTAATGACGTTATTTGGTTGGGAACCACAGGCGGACTTTATAAAATAGCCAATGATTTTTCTGGTGAGGACAAGGCCATTTCTTTGGTAGATCGCATGCACGCAGATACTGGTCTAAAGCCTACCGTAGATAGAATAGTATCGTTATTTGAGGATAGTAATAATATCATTTGGATAGGCACAGATGGCGGAGGTTTATGTAAATATGACCCCTTTAAAGATGTATTTACATGGTATGGAGATAGGAATGGTTTAGGGCAACAGACCATTGCTTCAATTTTAGAAGATGATAACGGTGCGCTTTGGTTGGGCGGGAACAATGGTATTTCTAGGTTGGATGTAGCGGAAGAGAGTTTTAAAAACTTTGATATCCATGACGGGTTATTGGCCAATGATTTCAACTACAATGCTACTTATAAAGATGATTCTGGTATTCTATATTTTGGGAGTTATGAGGGAGTTAATTCCATAGACCCCCAAAACTTGAGTTTCAATAGTAATGAACCACAAGTTTACTTTACAGATTTTAAATTGTTCAATAAGTCCGTTGTTCCAGGAACGGAAAAAACGCCTTTGGAAAAAGTTATAGGCCGTACGGAAAATTTAACCCTCACTCATAATCAGTCCGTTTTTACCATAGAGTATGCGGGTATTAACTTTACAAGACCCAAAAAGAACCAATACGCTTACTTTTTGCAAGGGTTTGACAATAGGTGGAATTATGTAGGGAAAAGCAGAAGTGCAACCTATACGAATCTACCTGTGGGCGATTATATTTTTAAGGTGAAAGCAGCCAATAATGATGGAGTTTGGAATGAAACTCCTAAGACTCTAAAGCTTACTGTTTTAGCCCCTTGGTGGGGAACAACTACGGCTATTTTATTATATATACTTGCCATTTTGCTAATAACTTACTTTTTGATTAAGCTGGCAAATCAGCGAGTTCAGGAAAAAAGAATGGTTCAGTTTGAAAGAGAAAAGCGTTTGCAAGAAGAGGTTTTGAACGATAGAAAAATTCAGTTTTTCACTAATATCTCCCATGAATTCAGGACTCCGCTTACGCTTATTTTAAATCCGTTAGAAGATATTCTTAGAGATTCGGGCACTTCTTTTCCTCAAAAAATGAAGGAGAAGCTGGGTATCATCCACAAAAACACCAACAGATTAAAACGATTGATTGATGAGTTGATGGATTTTAGAAAACTGGACATCAACAAGCTCAACGTTAAGGTGTCAGAGTTAGAGGCCATAACGTTCATCAAAGAAATTACAAATCATTTTGAAGAAGAGGCTACGCTAAAGGATATTCACTTTTTAGTAGAATCGGAGGAGCAACCCATAACGCTCTGGAGTGACCCATCTATGTTAGAAAAAGTAATTTTCAACATTCTGTCAAATGCCTTTAAAATTACTCCGGATAGGGGAACCATAACCGTAGGTGTTTTTAAGTGTGCCAATAAAATTATATTCCCTCTGGTAAATGAGAACGAACCTTTTCAGGCCTTGGAAATAAGTATAGAAGATACAGGAAGCGGTATCGGAAAAGAAGAATTGGAAAAAGTTTTTGAACGTTTTTACCAAGTAGAAAAAATGAACAGCCAATATTATGGCGGTACAGGTATTGGCTTAGAAGTAGTGAAGAATTTTATAGACTTGCTAAAAGGGAAAATAGTTGTAGAAAGTGAAGAAGGACTTGGTACCAAATTCAGAATTTTTCTACCACTTGGTAATGCCCACTTCAAACCCAGCGAGTTGTTTTTAAAGCCCGAGCCTAAGAGCGAGGAATTAGCATCGGTTGCAATGACCGGAGATATCGTAAACCAGTATGCAAATAATGGTTTGGATACTACGCTTCTAATTGTTGAAGATAATGCTGAGCTAAGGGCTTATCTAAGAAGTGAGCTAAAGGGCGAGTATAAAGTTATTGAAGCAGTAAACGGAACGGAGGCGTTAAAGGCCGCCGAAAAAAGAACACCGGACATTATTCTCTCTGATGTGGTCATGCCAGAAATGGACGGCTTTGAGTTTTGTAGGCATATTAGGGAAGACCTTAAAACAAGTCATATTCCCATTTTAATGCTCACCGCCAAAACAATGACCGATGATTGGGTAAAGGGTATTGACTGTGGTGCGGATGTTTATCTGACCAAACCTTTTGAAATGACCGTGCTTAGAGCGCAGTTGAAGCAAATTTTAAGTAGTAGGCAAGTACTTTTTAATAAGTATTTGAAGGATTCAAACAACGTAAAAGTACCCGAAAGTGCTTCTGAGCTAGACAAGGGATTTATTGCTAAGGTGCTAGATTATGTTACTGCAAATCTATCGGATGAAAACCTTAACGTAGAGCAGTTGGCCGAGGAACTGAATCTAAGTAGAAGTCAATTATATAGAAAGATAAAAGCGCTCACAGGCTACTCTGCAAATGAGTTTCTACGCAAAATAAGACTTGAAAAAGCCAAGCAGATGATAGAGAACGGAAACGAATCTATAAGCGAGGTTTGCTTTAAAGTGGGCTTTTCATCTCCTTCCTATTTTACCAAATGCTTTAAGGCCCAATTTGGGTTTCTTCCAACCGAAGTAAAGTAAGAACTTGTTATTTTTATTGTAGTAGGAATCCTAAGACTTCGCTAGATTTAGTTAAATTAGGGGTTGAATAGATGTGTATGGGTTTTGTGTTACATATACATTGGTAAACATTTAAAAATAACTTAATGAAAAATAAGATTCTAATATTAATAATATTTTTTTGTGCTTTTGAAATCTCTACCGCACAATCTAAACAAATAAATGAAGGTGTTTATAAATTTGAAATCAACAAAAAGTATGAATTGGTTGAAAAAGAAAATAATGAATTACATTTTACGCATTTCGACCAAGCAGGAAAATTAAAAATTTTTAAAAAAAATAAGAATTTTAGAATCCGGTATAATCCTAAAAAAATAACATTAAAGAAATTTCTGATTTTGCTAATTTTGAAACCATCTCGTTTGGTTCTGACGAATTCTATAAAAAAGAAGATGAGGTTGCTGGAATGACTAAAATTAAAAATTTTGATGTTTTCTATTTTCAAAAGAGAACAAGGAAATTTAAAAATTCGGAATTAACTGCCCTTCAGGAATATACTTATACTACTCAATATTATTTCTTTTTTAATAAAAAAATATATCAGTTGGTTTATACATCTGATTTAATGACTTCAGTTATGAAGGAATATGACGAATATGAAGTTGATAAGAAAATGAAAAAAGTGAATAACCTTGGCGATATTAATTTAATCCTAGAGACTCTGAAAACGGAATAAAAACGAATTGCCAACATTTATATAAAATTTAGCTAGTTTAGGCTTTCCGAGAGGTCTGTGTATATTTATAATGTCGCTAAATCTTATGGATTTAGCTTTGGATAAGAAATATAAAAACCTAACAATAAGCTTTAGCTTTGAGCTTAGAAGGAGACCGGCCAACACGATAATTTGTCTGCTGTTCTCGCGGACGGCCTCCGTACTAGGCCCAACGAAACTTTCGTTAAGCATTTAAAATTCATTAGTCTTGAAGGAATTGTTTAAAAAAAACTCCATCAAAGTATTGTTGTTTCTTTTGGTCTGCTGTGTGCTTTATTGTAATGACGAAAGGAAGAGAGAAAAAATTAATGCTAATGAAGAAATTTCAATTGCAAAAATTATTAGTAAGGGGCGTAGAAATAGAATTGGTTATAAATTTCAATATAATGGTAACTGGGTCACCGGAAGTGGTTCTGGAGGTTTTAATTCTGAAGTAGGGGAATACTATAGAGTTAATTTTGATAAAACCAATCTCAAAAATTCAGAAATAATTATACGTGAGAAATCTATTAATCCAATGATTTTAATAAATAATGGACCGGAGATAAATGGAATTGTAGAAAAAATCGGTTATCCATCAAAAAAGTACTTAGACCTTTATATATCTTATGAATATAATAAGGAAAAGTATGAATTTAGAACAAGAAAGCACATTGACAGTCTATCTTGTGGAACGGTTTCTGATTGCGAGAATGCAACCATTAAAATACGGATTAGTGATTATTTTCCGGAGTTGAACAACCTTTATTATGAAAGTTATGACAGGAGCAAATTAAGGCGAGAAATTAAAAGAAAGTTTGAATAAAACTCATACGTATCAAGACTCATTAGCAGCTTGGATTTTTTAGCTTATAAATTAGTTTACCTGCATATTTCTAAAGCCATAAAATATTTAACTCCTGTTAATCTTGAAACCGTTTGCCCTTTAGGTTACTATCATAAAGCATTGTTAACAATACATTCCAGCTCAATAGCATTAATTATATTTATTTAACTAACCAGGATGAATCCGAGATATGGAAACTAAACAACAGAGTAAATGGTATAATAGCAGCACTACGGTAGATATCTTATTGTTTTTATTGCCACCTTTAGGTTTTTACGGACTGTATAAGACAAAGACAATCAAGTCCAATACATCCAAAATTCTTTACGGATCAATGGCTTTTGTTTCCATGCTCGCTTTGTTGATTAGTTTGTAAGCGAAACAAAATTTAAACAGTACCCAAAATTCTGTACAAACAAAATTCTGGATACTGTCCATATTGGATAAACTAGAGCCCGCCGTCTGTGGCAAACGTTAATCAGAACCTTTTAAAACTAGGATACCAATTCCCATTTTACAGACTTTACCCAATCGGATAAACTTTGTGGAGTTACTCCTAACAGTTCCTGTGTACGTTTAAAGTCTTTAGCAATCAGTTCTTCTCTATTGCTCTCTACATATCTATAAAGATTGGAGATTTCTCTTCCTGCAACTTCTCCAAATGCAGGTGAAATTTTCTTTTCGAATTCATCAGGAGTCATAGGAACATAATGGAGTTCTTTGCCTATTTCTGATGAAATGGCTGCTGCTATTTCTTCTCCAGAAAACAAGTTCCCTCCAATAGGTAAAACTTCACCGGACAACTCTGGTTTTTCAATTGCAGAGGCTACATATTTTGCTAAATCCGTATGGCTGATCCATGGCACTATACTTCCTGATGCCACTGGGTAAGGAACAATATTGTTATTTAAAATTACCGGAATAGACCAAGGTGCAGAAATATTATCAATATAAATATCAGGAACTAATGTGGTTACATTTAGTCCGGATGCATCCAGTAAGTTTTTAACTTCTGCTTTTATGTCAAGGGCTAACAGGCCATGACTTTTTTCAGGCAAATCAAAACCTACATTGTATACCACGTGGGATACATTTTGCTCTTTTGCCGCGTCAATAAAATTTAAAGTATACCCCTTTGCTAAGCTTAAATCAAATAGTAATGGGAACGTATAAACAGCCGCATCTACTCCCGTCAATGCTTTATGTAAAGCTTCCTTATTTTCTAATCCTCCTTTTACAACATGTATATCTGGGACATTGCTTTCTGAACGAGATAATGTGGTTACCTCATGTCCTTTTTTGATTAACTGTTGTGCTATGCTGCCTCCCTGGAACCCAGTAGCTGCTGATACAAATATCTTCATCTTTCTTATTTCAAATTTAAATTATAGTCTAAAAATAGTATATTACCTTACTTTTTTAAGTACTTACCAAAAAGTAAGGTGCCTACTAAAAGGTATGTAAAATTGATAATCAACTAGTTGTAATAAATAAAAAATGTTAAAAGATGAAACCTGTCCTGTAGGTACAGCATTAAGCATCATAGGTGGGAAATGGAGGTTACAGATAATTTTTCAAATTGGTAATGAAAAAAGGAGATTTGGAGAGTTAAAAAGGCTTATTCCTGCAATTAGCGAGAAAATGCTCATCCAAGAACTGAAAAATTTGACTGGAGCAGGAATTTTAATTAGAAAAGCCTACAATGAGATTCCACCTAAAGTAGAATATTCATTGACTAAAGAAGGACAAAAAATACTGCCGATTATAGATCAGATAAAAGCTTTTGGTACCGAGTTGATGGAAAAATCAAATGCGAGTAAAACTAACCTTGGTATAAGCCAGTAATTCGTAAAAAAAACTATTTTGACCACAATCCTTGTCATGCCGCTTTTAATCTGGGAATGATTTATTGTATCTTTTATCAAATTAAGGGATAGCAGTTTTACGAACTGATAGAAGCAAAATGAAAGGTCAATTGTAAAATTTGTCCAATTCTAAACCGTATCAAAATTGTACTGGTTTCTGTAAATGGTAGGGGTTTTTCCTGTAATGTTTTTAAACGAGCGACTGAAATAAGTGAAACTATCAAACCCACACTCATAACAAATTTGACTAGTAGATAGGTCATTGCTTTGTAAAAGTTTACAGGCATAGCCTATTCTAGCTTCCTTAACAAATTGAGAAAATGTTTTTCGGGTCTTCTTTTTAAAGAATCTACAGAATGCACTTTTGGAAAGATTGAGCAGGTTTGCCGCTTCGTCTAAACTTATGGTCTCGGTCAGATGCTCCATGACGTATTCATACACCTTATCCAGTCTTTCGTCATTTCCCTTATTAAACGATTTAACAAAACCAGAAGTAGCCAAGAGCTGGTGTTCGGTATTTGTTGCAATATCGTTTAATACCTCAAAGAACAACATCAGTTTTTCGAAACCTTCAATATGAGTCAGCTTTTCAATTTTTGCAGCTATTTCCGTTCGGGCTGGACCATCTATACGAATACCGTACTTCGCTTTTTTCAATAAATCATCTACCGCTTTTATGCCTTCCAGGGTCAAAAACCTGCTTCCCCAAAGCTCAGGTTCAAAATGAATAATAATTGCAGCAGCATGATTACCCGAGGTATTCTGGTAATAGGATGCTTCGTTCTGCCATAGGTGGGGCAAATTAGGCCCGATCAATACCAAATCGCCCACAGAGAACTGGTCAATATGGTCACCAATAAACCGTATTCCATCACTCTTTAAAATAAGGGTAAGCTCAATTTGATCATGAAAGTGCCATGAGTTATAAAAATGGGGCAAGTCATCTTTTCTAACTTCAAATGCCTTATTTGAGGGTAGTGTTATTTTCTGGGAAATGGCTTTCATAGACGCTTATATTGTCAATTTGCGATTCAAATTATCAATAAAATGTGAATATAGTGTATTTTATTGTAAACGCTGTGGAGGTGTTGAGTGCTCTAGTACACTAGTTTTGGATTTCTAATCTATTCTAAAAATAAGCGTATATGAATGTACAGGATATGTCGGATGAAGAATTGTTCACGGCGGCCCGAAAAGAATTGTTTACGGCCGTAGTTGGTGATGCTATGGATAAGATGAAATTGCTCCATCAGTTTTTGCCAGCTAAAGTACAGCCGCTTAAATCTGACATGCTTTTAATAGGAAGGGCGATGACCGTGCTTGAAGCCGATACTTTTGAAGAAACGCCAAGCTTCACGAACAACCCTATACTTAAAAAACCATTCGGGCTAATGCTAGAAGCTTTGGATGATTTAAAAAAAGACGAGGTCTACATATGTACCGGAGCTTCTGACCACTATGCTTTAATTGGGGAGATTATGATGACCCGAGCTAAAAAGCTAGGTGCCGCCGGTGCTGTAGTAAACGGTTATTCTAGGGATACCCATGGGTTGTTGGAATTAGATATGCCCATTTTTTCCTATGGAAATTATGCGCAAGACCAAGGGCCTAGAGGACGGGTAATCGATTTTCGGGTGCCCATAGAAATAGAAGGCGTGAGGATCAATCCCGGCGATATTGTTGTAGGTGATGTAGATGGCGTGTGTGTTGTGCCTAAAGTACATGAGAAGGAAGTTTTTGAACGTGCCTTTGAAAAAGCAAGAGGCGAACGAAAAGTGTTGAAAGCGGTACAAGATGGTATGAGCGCTGTAGATGCATGGAACACCTATGGTATCATGTAAACTGAAAAAAGAGAAGAGAGTAATATTAATTCGAATATAGTACAATGAAAATAACCGAAGTAAAAGTTTGGCTGGTAGAAGGGGTAAAATATAACTGGACACTATTAAAAATTTATACGGATACCGGCCATACCGGTGTTGGTGAGTCTACAAACTGGCCCGGTAGCCAAATTGTGGAGGCAGCTACCCGAGAGCTAGGCGAAAGAATTATAGGTCTTGACCCCATGCGAACCGATTTTATATGGACAAAACTATACCGTGATCTAAACTGGGTGGGGCCTTATGGCGCCAGTATGTGTGCTATAAGTGGCATTGATATGGCTCTTTTGGATTTGAAGGGCAAGGTGTTGGGAGTTCCCATGTATGAGCTGTTGGGAGGTCAGTATCGTACGGAGATTCCACTATATGCCAATTATTGGTTTGTAGGCGGCGGCCACAATACTGATGATTACGTACGTCAGGCCAAAATAGTAAAAGAAGCAGGTTTTAGCGGCTTGAAATTCGACCCCTTTGCACATACCAATTATTTTTATGGCGAAGATCTTAGTACGGAGCTTACCCTTACCAAATCGCAACAAGATTTAGCTTTCAATATTAGTAAGGCGGTACGTGATGCCATAGGTCCGGATATGGACATGATGATTGAAACACACGCCATGCTGAATTTTAAAGTTGCCGTGGCCATGGCAGAAAGATTGGCTGCTTTGGACATTGCTTGGTTTGAAGAACCAGCAGGTCCGGAAAGTACAAAGACCTTAAGGGCGTTTAGAGAACGCATAGATCCTAAAGTTTCTATTTGTGTTGGAGAAAGACACTATACACGATATGGCATACGGGATGTTTTGGAGAGTTACGTAGCAGATGTTATTATGCCGGATATTACAAGGTGCGGTGGCCCTAGTGAAATGAAACGGATGGCAACAATGGCGGAAGCTTACAATGTTTTAGTAGCCCCACATAATCCCAATGGACCATTATCCACATTGGCAAGTTCTCATGTTTGCGCTTCTATTCCCAATTTCTTTCGTCAGGAGTTTATTTTCAACGATGTACCTTGGAGGGACGAAGTTATAAGTCACCCCTTAAATATTAAAAGTGGTAAATTGATAATTTCGGATAGACCCGGACTTGGTGTTGATCTCGTTGAGAGTGAAATGGAAAAACACCCAGGCATACGAAAACATAGGGAGGGATATTATATTTAATTAAACAGTAGTAGAGTTATATGGTTGAAACGGTTCTAAATAGTACGGCAACATTAGGTGAAGGAGTTTTTTGGCATCCCCAAGAGAAAAAAGTTTATTGGGTAGATATTTATGGCAAAGAAATTCACGCCACCGACCCAAAAACCGGAAGCAACCAAACTTTTAAGTTTCCTGAATTTGTGGGTACTATTGCTCCCATTGTTTCTGGTGGATTGTTGGTGGCCCTAGAAAATGGTGTAGTGGAACTAGATACCAAAAAAAGTGAATTTTCCTCCGTTTTAGAACTAGAAAAAGATAAACCCAGTAATAGGTTCAACGACGGTAAGTGCGACCCAAAGGGAAGGTTTTGGGTAGGCAGTATGTGCCGTCATGGATTAAACCCAACAGGAGCTTTATACACTATAAACACAGACAAGAGCTTTGTGAAAAGAGTGGAAAATATTACCGTGTCAAACGGTATCACTTGGAGTTTGGACCATAAGACCATGTACTATATAGACTCGCCAACAAGAAAAGTAGTGGCGTATTCGTACGACGTAGAAACCGGAAATATATCTAACCCCATAAAAGTAATTGATGTACCTGAAGAATTTGGTTTTCCCGATGGAATGACGATTGATAACAATGGAATGTTGTGGATTGCTTTGTGGGGCGGAAACTCGGTATCTCAATGGAATCCTAATACGGGTGAGCTTATCGAAAAGATTATTATACCTGCCCCTCATGTAACATCATGTGCTTTTGGAGGTGAAGATCAGCGCAAACTTTTCATCACGACGGCAAGGGAAGGTCTAACCGAAAAACTGTTGTCCGAGTACCCATTAAGCGGAAGTCTTTTTTCTATAGACCTACCTGTGGGCGGCCCGGAGGTTTTCTTTTTTAATAAATTAATAGCTCCTAATTCTTAATTACAAATTGATATGTTAAACATAGATTTTAAAAATAAGGTTGTACTGATCACGGGCGTAACCAGTGGCATAGGGGCTGGAATAGCTGCCATATTTTCAGAAGCAGGTTGTCTTGTTTCGGGTTGTGGAAGAAGGGAAGAATCCCATACTGATGTGCAAGAGTTTCATAACAAAGGAAAGCAATACGAATCAGCTACTCTCTATACCCAAACCGATGTTACAAATGATGACGACCTGAAAAATCTTGTTGACCGTACCGTAGATGAATTTGGGAAAATCGATTTTTTAATATCTAATGCAGGAGCAAATTCTTTTCAGGGAGCAAAGGAATGTAGCGATTCGGATTTTGATAAAAACCTAAACCTGAACTTGAGGTCACATTGGAAAATAAGTCAATTATGTCAACCTCATTTAAGTAAGAGTGATAATGGAACCATCGTTATTATCACATCAAACCATGGCTATTCTACCATGCCGGGCTGTTTTCCGTATAACACCACTAAAACGGCATTAAGAGGTTTAGTACAGTCGTTAGCAATTGAATGGGGACCAAAAATAAGGGCCGTGGGTATAGCTCCAGGATTTATAGAGACTGTGGGAACACAAACTTGGTTTGACTCTTTTCCTGATCCAGAGGAGGAGCGGAAGAGAACTAACGCTTTGCATCCTAGTGGAAGGATTGGAACACCAGAGGAGGTGGGAGCCTTTTGCGCTTTCTTATGCAGTGATTACGGAAAATTCATGAACGGAACAACATACCTAATGGACGGGGGAAGGTCGGCACTAATGCAAGACGCCTAACTATAACAGCGTTTTTCAATTACTATTTGTAGAAACCTACGCGCATTATAGTGCGGGGTAGTAGGTAGGAATATTTCAAAAGAGGTAAAGAAAATATGATAATAGAAAAGGACCAGGTTTTAGTAAGTAATCTAAAAGCTGGTGATATAAAGGCATATGAGGCACTATATGAAAAGTATAGGAATAGACTCTATCACTTTGCATTCGGATATTTAAAATCCCATGTAGAAGCAGAAGGATTGGTGCAAGATGTTTTTGTTATCATTTGGAAAAAGAGAGCTGATTTAAAGCCGGAATGTTCCTTTAAATCTTACATTTTCACCATAGGCTTCAATCAGATTAAGGGGATGTTTTCAAAAAGAACCGCTCATAAAAATTACATGAACTCTAAAGTAGACGGTGAAAGTTTAGATTACTCTACCATGAATAGGGTTGATTATACTTTTTTGATGGATAACCTTATGGGCGTTGTTGCAAAAATTCCGTTACGAAGAAGAGAAACCTTTATGAAGAGTAGGTTTGATGGCTTGTCGGTAAAAGAAATTGCACAAGAAATGGAGGTCAGTCCAAAAACGGTTGAGAACCAGATTACACTAGCATTACGGTTTATAAAATCAAATTTGGCGGTAGAAAGAAGCCTGGTGAGTTCTCGTTAAGCATTCTATTCCTTACGTTTTCTTAGATGTTGACACTACAAATGATTCAATAAAATTACGGGAACAATAGAAGCGTATGTAGTGTTTTAGGTAAATCCATATCTTTATATAAATTAAAAATACTGTCTTGGAAATAGTAGAAACACATAAAAAGGGATACACCATTTCAACCGACAAGGATAAGCTAGATATTTTGAGCATTTACAAATTCCTTTCAAACGAAACTGATTGGGCTAAGGGAATTCCAATGAATACCCTAAAAACATCCATTGAAAACTCTTTGAATTTTGGACTGTATCATAATAACAAGCAAATAGGTTATGCCAGAATAATTTCAGACTATTCCACAATTGCCTATTTAGGAGATGTATTTGTTCTAAAAGAATATAGAGGAAAAGGATTAAGTAAGTGGTTGATAAATGAAATCATGCAACATCCAAACCTACAAGGATTAAGACGATGGATTTTACTAACTGACACTGCAGAATGGCTTTATAAGAAATTTGGATTTACAGAATTGCCTCGTCCTGAATTTTATATGGAGAAGCACAATCCAAATGTCTATAAAGGAATAGAAATTACTAGAGGTAACGGAGAAGAAAGCTAAAATAGGATTGTTTAGCAATCAACTGACCCTCTCAAAATTCAATTAAAACCGCTCATTTTCTACATTCAAAAATGCGAGTTTTAAACACTCACATTTTCTGCAAAATGCCCAATTACCTCAGGGCCATCGCTTTTATAGAGCAAAATGCCACAATTGTTCTATACAGCGCTTCATTTGTAATATAGGCAACATAGGAATTTCACGACTTTTATCATATTCATAGTTAATAGAATTGACTAGTTATATTATCGATTTCTCTATTTAACCATTTTAATTTAATGATATGTTTAAAACTGTTGTAGTATTTTTTGCAATCCTGTTGTTCTTGTTTGGTTTTGGAAAACTAAGAGAAAATAAGTTTCAGACAGGTGAAGAGGTTACTGGCCTCAAAAAAGCATTCCAAAAAGAGTTTTATATAGGAGCGGCTATTAATGACAAAATTATAACAGGAAAAGATAAAAAGGCTCTTGAAGTTTTAAAGAGAGAATTCAATACCATAAGTCCAGAAAACGTCATGAAATGGGAAGCACTTCACCCATCTCCTGATACCTATAATTTTGATATGGCAGACAAATATGTGGCTCTTGGTAAAAAAAATAACATGTTTGTTATTGGTCATACCCTTCTATGGCATAGTCAAATAGGACCATGGATGAATACCGTAAGTGATAGTGCCACTATGGCAAATTACATTCGTGAACACATTACAACCGTGGCCAGTAGGTATAGTGGTAAAATTGATGGTTGGGATGTGGTAAACGAAGCTTTAAATGAAGATGGTTCGCTAAGAGAATCTGTCTTTTTAAAGGTGATGGGAGAGCGGTATTTAGAATTTGCATTTAAGGTAGCTGAAAAAGCAGACCCATCTGCTGAGTTATATTATAACGATTATAATATGTGGAAACCCGAAAAGCGGGAAGGGGCTATACGGCTTATAGAAAATCTACAAAAAAGCGGAGCTAAGATTAATGGGGTAGGCATGCAAGCACATTGGGGTTTGACAGAACCTTCATTGGAAGAAGTAGAAAATAGTATTGTTGCCTATGCAAAACTAGGATTAAAGGTTGCCATTACGGAATTGGATATTACTGTTTTACCAAACCCATGGGATTTGGAAGGCGCAGAAATAAGTCAAAACTATGAGGAGAGCGAAGAAATGAATCCTTATCCAAATGCTTTGCCAGATTCTGTAGAAGTTCAATTGGCCCAGCGCTATCAAGATATTTTTAAACTTTTCCTAAAGCATAGTGATAAGATTGATAGGGTTACTTTCTGGGGTGTGAATGACCAAAGTTCATGGCTCAACAATTGGCCAATTAAAAATAGAACCAACTACCCATTACTTTTTGATAGAAAATTTGAAGCGAAAAAAGCATACCAGTCAGTAATTCAACTTAAAACAGATTCAACCAACCAATAGTAATCCCCATGAATTTAGAATCTCAAAAATTATCCGTTAAGGAAAAAATAGGCTATAGTCTAGGTGATCTTTCGGCAAATTTGGTCTTTCAGACCTTAATGACGTACCTAGCCTATTTTTACACGGACATTTATGGTCTAGAAACAAGTCATGCCTCCGCTATAATATTAACGGTAGGTCTTATTGCCGCATTTGGTTTCAACCCAATTATTGGAGCACTTGCGGATCGTACAACTTCTAAGTGGGGCAAGTTTAGACCATGGATTTTATTTACTGCGGTGCCTCTGGGAATTGTAGCACTATTAGCCTTCAGTACTCCGGATTTTGATTATAAAGGCAAGGTTATTTATGCCGTTGTAACCTACACTTTGTTATTGTTGTTATATGCAGCAAACAATTTGCCTTACTCCGCATTAAGTGGTGTTATTACAGGCGATATGGGTGAAAGGAATAGTCTATCCGCTTATCGTTTTGTAGCTGTAATGTTCGCGCAGTTTTTTGTACAGGTATTTATGCTGCCTATAATTGAATCTGCAGGTAATGGAGATAAAGCTGTGGGTATAGAGATTGTAATGACTTGGTTGGCCATTATTGGCACAGTGATGCTCATAATTACTTTTTTGACTACTAAGGAACGTATTGTACCTACTCCGGAACAGAAATCTACTTTAAAAGAAGATTTGGGTGATTTATTCGGTAACAAACCATGGATCATTATGTTGGTGCTTACTACGCTCGTATTTGTAACCTTGGCAATGAAAGGTGGGTCTTATGTGTACTACTTTGAGAACTACGTGAATGAAGAAAGTTTGACGGTTTTTATACAACCTATATTAGATGCTCTAGCATCTATTGGCGTCAATTTTTTTGGTGAGAATCCGGTTTCTGCGGGTTTTGGACTTTTTAATGCCGGTGGTATTATTTTTATGATTGTGGGTATTACGCTATCAAAAAGATTTGCCGATAAATATGGAAAGCGAGATGTCTTTATGGTAGCTCTTTTTATATCAACACTTTTTATTATTTTCTTTTACTTCTTCTCTCCCAATTCTGTGGGATTAATTTTTACATCACAGATTTTTCATGGTTTCTTTTATGGTTTGACAATCCCCTTACTCTGGGCCATGATTGCAGACGTAGCAGATTTCTCGGAATGGAAGAACAATAGAAGAGCTACGGCTATAATTTTCTCTGCTATGATGGTCGGTTTAAAAGGAGGTCTAAGTATTGGGAGTGCATTGCTAACGGCCATTTTAGGAGCATATGGTTATATTTCAAAAGAAGCTATGGTTGCGGGAGAAGCTATTGTGCAACCCGAAAGTGCTATTCAAGGAACAAAAATGTTAGTGAGTATTTACCCTGCAATTCCGTTTTTATTGGGGATTGCTTTGCTGTTTTTATATGAGATAAATAAAAAGATGGAAACTCAGATAGAGGTAGACTTAAAGAAACGAAGACTAAAATAAATGATAACATAACACGAATATCACATGCCAGAAGAATCTATAGAAAATATCGATTTTGATAAGTTAAACGAAACAGCTATTTCCCAGCCGTTGGTAAAGAACATATATACGGCAGATCCATCTGCTCATGTTTTTAATGGAAAAATATATATCTACCCATCTCATGACATAGAATCGGGAATTCCCTTTGATGACTTAGGGAGTCATTTTGCCATGCAAGATTATCATGTAATTTCTATGGATGGAATTCATAGTGAAGCAGTTGATAACGGAGTAGCGCTTCATGTTGATGATGTGCCGTGGGCAGAAAAACAAATGTGGGCGCCGGATGCAGCACATAAAGATGGGAAGTACTATATATATTTTCCTGCACGGGATTACGATGGGATTTTTAAAATAGGCGTTGCCGTTGGCGATGCTCCCGAAGGACCTTTTACGCCTCGGCCCGAAGCTATAAAAGGTAGTTATTCCATAGACCCCGCAGTTTTTGAAGATGAAGACGGTAGTTATTATATGTATTTTGGTGGAATTTGGGGCGGACAGCTTCAAAAATATCGTAATAATACATACGATAAAAGCAATGAAATGCCAGAACCTGAAGAAGTGGCGCTATTACCTATTGTAGCCAAACTAACTGATGATATGCTAGAATTTGCAGAAGAGCCAAAAGAGGTTCAAATTTTGGATGCAGATGGGGAATTACTTTTAGAGGCTGATAATGATAGACGTTTCTTTGAAGCTTCTTGGATACATAAATACGATGGTAAATATTACTTTTCCTATTCTACGGGAGATACCCATTTCATCTGCTACGCGATAGGCGATAACCCCTATGGACCTTTTACATATACCGGTCGTATATTGAATCCTGTTGTGGGTTGGACCTCTCATCATTCCCTTTGTGAGGTAGAGGGCAAGTGGTATTTATTTTATCATGATTCTAGCCTATCAAAAGGTGTAACTCATTTACGTTCTGTGAAGGTTGCAGAAATTACTTATAATCCAGATGGGAGCATAGTAACTTTAGATCCTTATCTAAAAGAGTAAATTAAATATTAAAATTTGTAAAAGGGACTATTCTGATGATAGTCCCTTTTTCTTTTTCAATCCAATAAATTGAAGGTAGTCATTGTTTTTTGCAGCGATGATATAAGGCTGAGAGTTTAATTGTATACTAGCCATGTTCTTCACATCGCCCGAAACGAAAAAGCCACTGTCTGATGGCGGAATAGCTGTGAACTCCCCTTTACCATTACCTTCTAAAAATAGTCCATGACCGGCATCGTTACGTGGTGTTTCAACTTCAGAAGCATAAAGGTTTCCTGCTACTAGGATATCCAGATTGCCATCTAGGTTATAATCATCTATTAAAATCTCATTAATGCTAGAAGTTTGGGCTAAAACCGGAAGCTCGTGAACTATGAATTTTCCATCCCTATTTTCTAAATAGATACTGGCAAAAGATTTCACTTGATAGTGCAGTGCAGACTCTAGAGATTTTTCGGTGTATACATCCTCTAAAGTAGCTTCTGCAAAACTCTCGTAATCCTGAAATTTTTGTTTTATGGCAGGTATCTGTTGCGATGAACATCCGCGGCCACGAACGGGATATTGCTTACCGTCATTATAATAACTAAGTACAATATCTTGGTTGTTGTCCTTATCAAAATCGCTCACGAAAATATCAAAAGTCTCTTCTTTGGTAGCTTTGTATTTGTAGTTTTGACCGTTGTTACCAACAATATAATCCATATCACCATCATTGTCAAAATCGCCTTGTTGTACGCTCCACCACCAGCCTGTGGTATCTTTTGCTAGCCCTATTGATTCAGAAACTTCTTCAAACCCTGTTTTGGTATTGCGGAACATACGTATAGGCATCCATTCCCCAACAATCATAATATCCTGTCTACCATCATTGTCATAATCTGTAATTACGGCACTGGTAGCCATCCCTAGATTTTGAAATTCTTTGGGTTGTATTTCTTCAAAAATTTCAAAACTAACTTTCCCGTTACTACTCGTATTTTTTAAAATGTGGCTCGTAGCAGGGCTGGGATAATTTTTTGGAACCTGTCTACCTAATACCAAAAGGTCAGGTTTGCCATCACCGTTAAAATCTGATTGATATACTTTGGAACCGCTTATTTTTAAATCTGGTAAAGCAGTAGAGTTTGCTTTAGTAAAATTTCCTAGACCATCATTTAGGTATAATCGGTCTTGGAGAGCTTCGGAGTTATTTGAAAATTCATAACCACCACTTACTACAAACAGGTCATTATCACCATCACCATCGGCATCAAAAATTAAAGAACCAGAATCCTCACTTCTAATATCATCTTCTAAAAAGGTGGAAGGTTGTTTTTGAAACCCAGTTGAAGTTTGCATAAATAGACTACCCACATTACCGGAAGAACCTCCAACAAAATAATCTTCCAAACCATCATTATTAAGGTCTCCAACCGCTAAAGTTGGGCCAAAAGATGACATTTTATGAGGAAGTAAAACCTGGTCCTCAAAATCGTCATACTCGTTTTCGATATGTTTGTATTCAGGAAACTTTGATGTTTTATCTGTGGCGAATATTTTGGATTTAGAGATGTTTATATCGGTGTCTACAATGGCATTGTTAAAATCTAGCGTCAATGCTTGATTAGCCTCAACGGTATTTAATTTTTGAATTTTACCATTAGGCCATACTACTTTTAACTCGTCTACTTTAGAAGCATCTCCCAATCCAAAATGAAGTACAGGAGAAACGGAAGACTGAAAACCTCTGGTAAGCGTTAGTTCTTGCATTTGGGTTTTCCCGTCAATGGTAACATAAACGCGAGACCCAAGACCAAACTGATTACTCTGATTACCTTTGAATTTTATCTGGATATAATTATTGGTTTCTGAAGCATTGTTTTTAAAGATTGAAGCTTCATCATCTATGTTATTGGTAATAAGTTCTAAATCGCCATCGTTATCAAGATCTGCATAAGCTACGCCATTTGAAAAACCTTTAAATTCAATGCCCCAATCTTTGTTGGCTCTTTTGAATTCTAGATTTCCCATATTCTTGAAAATGAAATTGTCTATCTTTTCCGATGGTATTTTTTGACTTAGCTCTAATAATGTATCGCTTTTTATTTTGATAGATTTAAGCTTATTGAAGTAGTCATTATTATTGATTTCACGTCGCGTACCGTTGGATACAAAAAGGTCTTTGTGCCCATCATTATCAAAATCTGCAAAAAGAGGACCCCAGCTCCAATCGGTAGAGGAAGTGCCGGTTATTCTGGAAACATTAGAAAAACGTGGAATGCCATCTTCAAAAACTCCCGAGTTAACTTGCATGCAGTTGTGCATGTATTGGTAATGGAATCCAGCATTGACTACATCCCAAAAAAGTTCAGGATTCATGCTGGCCATGTTGGCTTTCTTTCGTCGGTTGGACTTCGCATCCATATCAACCTGAAAAATATCTAGATTTCCATCATCATTAAAATCGGCTATGTCTGCACCCATACCATAAAATGCCGTCTGTGAAGTAGCCTCTTTCACCACTTCTTTAAATGTGCCATCTTGGTTATTGATGTACATGAAATCTGGAGAATTAAAATCATTGGAAACGTAAAGGTCAGGCCAAGAATCATTATTAAGATCACCTGCCGTAGCACTTAATGAAAGTCCATATGCCTTTAAACCTGACGCTTCGGTAACATCAGTAAAGGTATTTCCGTTATTTTGGTACAAATGCCCAGATTCATTGTCTTTGACATTTTCCATTTTATAGACATAGGCAAAAGTGGGAGAATCAAATTGAGTAGGAGGGTAGTTGGCAACAAATAGGTCTAGGTCACCATCTTTATCATAATCAAAAAAAGTAGCTTGTACACTATTTCCAATGTCATTTAGACCATATTCTGCAGCTTTTTCAGAAAAGGTTTCATCCCCATTATTGATGTATAGTTCATTGTCTTTTGGTCCAAATTTACCACCTACAGAACAATAGATATCCAAAAGGCCATCTGCATTTACATCTGCCATGGTTACGCCAGTATACCAGCGGTCATCGCCAGAAATACCTGCGTTTTCTGTAATATCTTCAAATTTAAGCTCGCCTTTATTTAGGTATAACTTATTGGAAACTTGGTTACCGGTAAAAAAGAGATCTACTAAGCCGTCATTATTGATGTCGCCACTGGCCACACCACCGCCCATATATAAATAGGAGTAGGTGAAATAATTTAAGGAATCATTTTCATTAAGGGTGTTGTTGAAGTTGACACCTGTTTGGTCAGATTTTAAGCCAGTAAATATTTTACTATTCGTTTTGGTTTGTTCTTTGGTACAACTTCCCAAGAGAAGAATAAAAAACGAGTATACTAAGGTTTTACTGTAAATATTTATATCCATTTGTTCGTGTTCAAAATTTTAAGATACAGTTTTTTAAAACTAGAATAGAAACAAAAAACAGTGTGTCGACCAAAACACACTGTTTTAAAATTACTAACTCAAAACTAACTAAAATTAAGCGTTTTAATACCCTGCGTTTTGGTCAGCAGCAGAGATGTTTACGTTTGCATCTATTTCAGGTTGAGGTATTGGTAAAAGCTCATGCTTACCTGCTTGAAATTGCGTATTGGCTAATTCTGTACTAGCAATTCCCCAACGAATAATATCATTAAATCTAGTTTGCTCACCAGCCAATTCAACCTTACGTTCGTGCACTAAAGCATCAAATACTTCGGCTTTTGATAATCCAGTAGGTAGTGGGTCTAATGTAGCTCTCTCGCGAACTTGGTTAATATAGCCTATAGCAACATCTTGGTCGCCACCAGCTCTCATGCTCTCGCACTCCGCCATCATTAGTAATACATCGGCATATCTCAAATACTTAAAGTTGATTCCTGAAGTTTGATCTTCGTTCGCATCTTTATAGTAGTTGTTGTACTTGGCCCATCCTGCATTACCACCTCCATTACTAGGAAAAGCATCTACAGTTAATGAACCATCAGGCCCAAAAGTATCACCGTTTACATAGAATGTTTGCTCAAAACGAATGTCTCCAATTTCATACTCTTCTAATAAGTCATCTGAAGGAAAAACATTAAACCAATCATTAAAACCATATTCCTGACCTCTAAAAGTAGCCTCGTTAGGACCTTGACCGCTTCGGTCTGAGTTCCACTGTGCACTGGTACCAAAATCATCATTATATTCAATTTCAAAAATGGATTCATCACCATGTTCAGTTTCTTCCATGAAATTATCAAAGTAGTTGTCTTCTAGTTTGTAACCGTTTAAAGCGTTGAATTGGGTTAAAGCATCATCATACTGCTCTAAGAATAAATAAACTTTACCTAACAAAGCTTGTGCAGCTCCTTTAGTAGCTCGTCCATTTTCTTCTTCGCCTTTTAATTTTAAAGTGGGTATAGCTTCTTGCAAGTCTTTGATAATCTGCGCATATATTTCAGAGCTAGGACTTTTACCGGGACCTGAACCATCATCAGGTGGTAAGGTGGTCATAAGAGGGGCATCACCATATCTAGTCACGATGAAGAAATGAAATAAAGCACGCAAGAATTTAGCCTCGCCAATTGCCTTTTTCTTCAAATCATCACTCATCTGAGATGGTAATATCTCATTAATTTTAGGAGCATTCTCTATAACAAAATTTGCTTTGTTAATACCTCTATAGCAACTTTCCCAATAGGCTCCTATAGCACCATGACTAGAGTCAAACGAAAAATCTAGATATTGACGTTTATCTGCTTCTAACTGGTTGTTTCCTCCGTTTTCATGGGCCATATTATCCATCATAAAAAACATATGACGGCTATATAGACCTCTTGTCTGAAGGTTGGAGTATACGGCATTTACAGCAGACTGAACCTGAGTTTGGTTCGTAAAGAACGTATCTGGCGAAAGCTCGTTTGGATTCGTTAATTCTAATGAGTCTTCATTACACGAGAGCACAAGGCCGATCGTAGCTAAGACCGTTACTAGTATTTTAGTTTTTTTCATGATTTTTTTTTTAAAATGATAGTTGTACTCCAAGTAATACTGATTTAGGCTGTGGATAGTTTCCTCTATCTATTCCTAATTCATACTGGCTGTTTCCACCATTATTTGTCAAAGGGTTTCCTATTTCAGGGTCTAATCCAGAATAATCACTTATAGTAATCAAGTTCTGACCACTGATGTATATTCTACATTTAGAAAAATAATCTTCTAAAGCTGGATTATCCAATGTATATCCTAGAGTTATATTCTTTAGTCTGGTATATGAACCATCCTCTACAAAACGATCTGAAATAGAGTTGAAATTTTGATCATTTCCTCCTGCTGCAGGTACGCTATTAGAAGTTCCTGGACCTGTCCATCTGTTTAATACATTAGTTCCTGCGTTGAATAACCTAGGCATACCTTCTAAGTCATAAATATTAGTGTTGTAAACATCTACACCAGATACACCAGATATAAATAGATTAAGATCTAATTGCTTGTAATTAGCATTTAAGTTTAGACCATACGTGAAGTCTGGGTAAGGATTTCCAATTTTTACACGATCATCTGCATTTATTTGCCCATCTCCATTTTGGTCCACGAATCTAATGTCGCCTGGGTTTACAGGAAACTCTCCATCAACAAGGGTTTGAGTTAAATTAGCGTCTACTTCAGCACGTGTTTGGTAAATACCATCGGTTTCATATCCATAGAAAAAGAACAAAGGCTCGCCTACTTCAATTCTAGAAATATTCTGTGATTCAAACGTACCACCAGAAAGTGACTCATTAGATCCTAATGACTTTACTTCATTGGTAGATGTTCCTATATTAAGGTTAGCAGACCATGTAAAATCTCCATCATAATCATTGTAGCCAAGACTAAATTCAACACCACTGGTTTCAACAGAACCTACATTTTCCGTTACAGAACCTGAATTGATACCTAATGATCCCGCAAGTGGACGGCTCATAAGTAAATCATCACTTGTATTATTAAAGTATTCAACAGCACCCGTCAACCTCCCATCAAAAAGCCCAAAGTCCAATCCAATATTCTTCATGGTAGTTTCCTCCCATTTCAAATCAGGGTTGGCAAGTCCTCCTGCTGTTGTTCCTGTAGCAAGAACATCTCCAAAAGGATAAAAGAAATCTGAAAGTAAGGTTGCACTATATTGGTAATTATTAATACGGTCATTACCAGTTATACCCCAACTACCTCTTAGTTTTAAGGTATTAAATGCGGTATCTGTCAGAAAACTTTCTTTGGCAATATTCCAACCTAAAGCAACAGAAGGAAAAGTACCCCATCTATTGTTTTCTCCAAATCTTGAAGAAGCGTCACGTCTAATTGATGCTGCAAAAATATACTTCTGATCAAAGTTATAATTCAATCTTCCCAAATAACCTAAGCGGTTATACTCGTATGTAAATGATTGCAAGAATGCTTTTTCAGAAGAAACTTGATTTAAATCATTAGTAATAGGGTTTTGACTGTTACTGTTTAGAAGCTCATCTACAGTTTCTTGTTTTTCCGCAAGAACTAAAAGGTCAAAATTATGTTTATCACTAAGAGTGAACGCATAGTTTAAACTGTTAGTTATCGTATAAGATTTTCTTAAGCTAGAATTCTTTGTGATTTCTGCAAAATCTGAGCTATGTGTTGCTCCTTCACTATCATCATTATAAGAAGGCACAAAAATGTTGGTATTTGCATTTCTATATTCTAGGCCAACTTGGCTTTTGTATTTAAGTCCGTCTATAATTTCAAACTCTCCAAAAATACTACCAATAATGGAAGATGATTTGTTGATTTGTTCACCAAGCGTTTGAACTCTAATAGGGTTTTCACCATCTTGGCCGTCTAGAGCACTATTTGGGCCTTGAAAACCTTGTAAATTGTTTGGGTTATATATTGGCAAGTAAGGAGCCGCTTTTATAGCATGTTCAATTAAAGAACGGTCACCTAAATTTCTTTCTGGATTTTGTTTTTGGAAAGAAACGGCCATAGTTTCACCAAAATTGAACTTACCAACAGAAAAATTACTATTGGCCCTAAAAGAAAACCTTTCGAATCCGGTTTCGATTATAGCACCTTCTTGGTCCATATATCCGGCAGAAAATCTAAAGTTGTTATTTTCACCACCTCCAGAAAGACTAAAATCAACTTTCTGCATCACACCAGTTCTAAAGAGAGCATCTTGAAAATCTGTAGTGTTACCATTGGATTGTGAAAGGGGAGATGTTGGTGTAAAACCAAAAGCATCTTGTGCATATTGTAAGTATTGCTGTGTATCTAATAAATCAAACCTTTGATTTGAATAGTTAACACCTGTATAGGCATCAAGAGTTACCAAAGTCTTTCCTAATCTATTCCCTTTTTTTGTTGTTACCATTACAACCCCATTAGACCCTAATGAACCATAAATAGCTGTTGTAGAAGCATCTTTTAGAATGTTAATGGATTCGATATCATTGGGATTCAAATCGCCCAAACCACCAGCAATAATGCCATCAATAACATATAACGGGTCATTGTTATTCATTGTACCTAGACCACGAATACGTACTACTGGTGCGCTACCTGGAGAACCAGTGTTCAAAACTGTAACACCCGCAGCTCTACCTTGTAAGGCTTGATCTGCACTAGCCACAGGTAATGCCGATAATTCTTCGGCTCCTACTGTAGCTATAGCACCAGTTACTTCTGCACGTGATTGTGTACCGTAACCAACTACTACCACTTCATCTAAAGCTTCTGCATCTTCTTGTAGACTAACATTAATAGAAGTTTGACTTCCTACGGTGATAGTCTGAGTGGTCATCCCTATATAAGAGAATACCAGTTTATCAGTAGAGTTTACATTAGAGAGGGCGTAATTACCATCAAAATCTGTAGTTGTACCATTAGTTGTACCTGCTACTATTATTGTAGCACCTGGCAAGGGAGTGCCGCTATCATCAGAAACTACACCACTTATTGTGGAAGTCTGTGAATAGGCAAACTGCCCGATCATTACAAGACATGCAATGACCGCATGTTTAAGTTTAATCATAATCATTGGTTTAGTTAGTTAATTATTAAGGTGTTGGTCTTATAAAGACCGCACTTGAACAAATGTATGTGAAGGGTTGAATGAGCAGTAGAAGATATGATGCATATACTGAAAATAATGTTGCATGATTCATTATATCACAATGTTTTTGGGGTAAAAAGGGGAATTCAGTAGTTTGAAGCTGTAAAATTTAGTAATATAATACATGCCTGAAATAGAAGAAATATGAAGTAAAAAACCATATGTTACTCAAATTAATTGCTTTGAATAATACATATGTTGATTTCCATTGGGTTATTATAATACGATGGTGATGGTGTTTTGGGTATTGAGAGGCTAGTTATAATAAACGTAGAGTGTCTAGTATTCCTAAATGAAGAAATGGAGTACGAGCAGGAGGAAAGTGATAGAGAATCCTTAAGAAAGATTATTAGTTTATTAGGGGTATAAAAAAAGCCCGATATATATCGGGCTTTTTAATATAAATATGTAATTCTTTAGTTTATGCAACTTCGGCTTCCGGGTTTTCTTTTCTATTTTTCATCCAGAAATAGAGTAAGGTGAAAAGTACGATTAGAATTCCGGGAAATATGGTCATGGTCAATAATGTTGCTTGCCCAGATACTAAATCTAATTCATCACCGGTAAAACCTTCTGCGGCAGCTTTTGCTTTATCGGCATCAATCCATCCACCAATTATCGGTTGGAATATAGAACTAGAGAACATACCTACAGCACCAACAATAGAAAGACCTAATGCACCACTTTTAGGAATTTTATCGGCAACGAAACCAATCATGTTAGGCCAGAAATAAGCAACACCCAAGGCAAAGAAGATAGCGGCAACATAAGCCATAGCTCCTGTTTGAGTACTGAATAAGTAGATACCTAATGTAGCAAGTACGGCAGAACCTAAAAGAACGCCGGTTTGGTTAAATCTCTTTACCATATCTCCCCCAAAGAATCTAGCCACCGCCATTAAACCTGCTGTTAATGCAAGGATAATCATAGGGTTGGCTCCACTTTTAGATAAAATAAGACCCACCCATTGGTTTGGACCAAATTCTGAAATTGCAGTCAGCGCCATACATACGAGCATGAATATAAAGAGCGGGGAAAACATAGCTTTGAAGTTTCCGCCTATTGTGGCAGCTTCTTCTACTTTAGCTTTAGGCCATGATTGTCCAAAGAACAAATAGGCATAGACAAGTGTTGGTATAAGAATTAACCAAATTTGACTCTCCCAACTAAATGACAAATCGGTCATAAAACCTGAGACAAGACTACCAATGGCAATACCACCGGGAAACCACATATGAAAACGATTCAACATTGTACTCATCTTGTTTCCTTGATATGCATCTGCAATCATAGGGTTACAAGCTGCTTCAGTACAACCGTTACCTAGGCCAATTAAAAGTGTTGAGACTAGAAGGCCAATGTAACTACCTGAATAGATGGTTAAGATTATACCTACAGCGTGCGCAAAGAAAGCGAATTGCATAATGGCTTTACCACCTACCTTATGGTAGATTAATCCACCCACAACCATAGACAATGGAAAACCTAAGAACCACATAGAATTAATAAAACCTAGTTGTTCACCACTTAAACTAAGTTCTTCTCCTAATTGTGGTAGAATACCTGCCCTAATACTGAAAGAGAAGGCGGTAGTAATTAACGCAAAGCAACTTGCGTAAAAAAGTCTGTTGGCGTTTGAAGCCATTTCAGTTGTTTTTGTTTCCATAAAATATTGGTTTGTTGTTTAAGCTGAAATTCGTAAAAGTATTTTTCAATACGTTTTTATTGCGAAAATCGAAACGAAAGATAAATCAAAAATATGTAATTGATAAAAAAAAACAGAATTTAACAACTAAGTATAACCTAGAATCTGGCCTTATAATTGGCATGTAAATATGGTTTTTTAACAACACATGTGTTAAATATACACTTGTTTAAAAGAAGTATGTTATCTTCAAGGTGCAAAAAGTCAGGTGATTAACTGCAAAAAGATAAAGAATTAGCCAGATTGCGTTAGTATTCAATAGGATTGAACCTTTAGAAAACACCAACTTGTAAAACTAACAATATTATAATTTTTTGATAATAATGTCCTTGTGGAAGTGAGAAAAACGCAAGGTTTAGTGAAATAAATTGCCTTATTATTTTTATATTCACACCTGCTTTATCCATAGTATACGTACCAGAATTAATATCAGAAATATTGAGAAAATGAAAGAAAACAAGACCAAAACCAGTATGATCAAAAAATCAAGAAGAGATTTTGTAAAAAACACAGCTTTGTTTACCGGCGGAGCTATGTTATTGCCAAACCTGCATATGAGCGGTATGGCAAATGTATTAGGAAACAAGAAATTAAAGTTGGCACTGGTTGGCTGTGGTGGTCGTGGTACGGGTGCAGCGGTTCAAGCATTAACTGCAGATGATAATGTAGAGCTTGTTGCTATGGCAGATGCTTTTGAAGATCGCTTAAAAGGTAGTTTGGCGAATATCTCTAAAGCTATGGGCGAAACCAAAAAGATTAATGTAAAGGAAAAGAACCAGTTTGTTGGTTTTGATGCCGCTACAAAGGCAATGGATTTGGCAGATGTGGTTATTTTGGCAACACCTCCTGGTTTCCGTCCGCAACATTTTGAATACGCAGTAAATAATGGTAAACATGTGTTTATGGAGAAGCCGGTAGCAACAGATGTACCCGGTGTGCGTAAAGTATTGGCAGCTGCTAAAAAAGCAAAAGAAAATGAATTAAATGTAGTGGTTGGTCTTCAAAGACATTATCAAGACAGTTATTTGGCCGCTATTGACCAAATTAAAAAAGACTCCATTGGTAAAATTGTTTCTGGACAAGTATATTGGAACAGTGGTGGAGTTTGGGTTCGTGAGCGTCAGCAGCAACAGAGTGAACTTGAATATCAAATGCGTAACTGGTATTATTTTAACTGGCTATGTGGCGATCATATTTTGGAACAGCACATTCACAATATAGATGTAGCCAATTGGTTTGTTGGCGAATATCCTATCTCCGCTCAAGGTATGGGTGGTAGACAAGTAAGAAAAGGGAAAGACCATGGTGAAATTTTTGATCATCATTTTGTAGAGTATACGTATCCAAGTGGAGCTGTAATAGCAAGTCAGTGTCGTCATCAACCAGAAACTATGAGTAAAGTTTCAGAGTTTTTCCAAGGCACAAAAGGGACGGTATATACTAAAGGAGATAATGCTACATTAACAGATTATAATGGAAATTCCATATTTGAACACAGAGGCAAAGAAGATCCAAACCCTTATCAAGTAGAGCATATAAAACTTTTTGAGTCTATTAGAAACGGTGGCGTTATTGCCGATGCTGAAAATGGGGCTAAAAGTACAATGAGTGCTATAATAGGTAGAATGGCTACATATTCCGGAAAAGTAATTAAATGGGATGAGGCTATTCAGTCTAATATTGATTTGGCTCCCGATGAATTAACCTGGGATTCTCCAGCTCCGGTACAGCCAAATGCTGATGGTACTTACAACAAACCAAAACCCGGTGAAACAGTTGTGATTTAATTTATGAACTTCAAAAAATAACAGTGTCCCCATGATTTTCGGGGACATTTTTTTGTTTCTGTTTTAAAAGAAACAGACGGGTTCTAAATTTAACGGTTAACCGAAAAATAGGGTTAACTTTGTTTTCCATTTTTCAAATATAATTATGCACAATACGATTAAAATTTACGCTTCTGTAGCAGTTCTTTGTTTATCTATAGGGTGTAAGGAAGATAAATCTCAAAAGGCAGAAGTAGTTGACGCTGCTGAGAAAATAGAGGCTCCCAAAACCATTGAAGTAGATACTACGGTCATTAAAGAAATGCCCAAAGATGTAGCTACGCCTAAGGGAATGGTTTGGATTCCTGGCGCTGTGTTTTCTCAAGGAGCGGTTCCGCAAGATAAAGGGGCTATGGAGCATGAGAAGCCTGCACATAAAGTTGCGGTAGATGGTTTCTTTATGGATATCACCGAGGTTACAAATGACGATTTTAAAAAATTCGTAAAGGCAACGGGTTATGAAACCGTAGCGGAACGCCAAATAGATTGGGAAGAAATGAAAAAACAACTTCCTGAAGGCACTCCTAAGCCACATGATAGTATTATGCAACCAGGTTCTTTGACCTTTAAACAAGCTAAAAGTGCTGTGCCAAATCTTTATGACTTTTCACAATGGTGGAGTTGGACCATAGGCGCGGACTGGCAACATCCAAATGGACCAAAAAGCTCTATTAAGGGTAAAGGAAATTATCCTGTAGTACACATTGCATACGAAGATGCTTTAGCATATTGTGAATGGGCAAATAGACGTTTGCCAACTGAAGCGGAATGGGAACGTGCTGCTCGTGGTACGCATTTAACAACAACGTATTCTTGGGGAGACGAAGACACTAAATTATCGGAAAAGGCAAATACTTGGGAAGGTGAGTTTCCGGTAACCAATGCAGAGACTGACGGTTATGGACTTCGTGCACCTGTAAAATCCTATCCAGCAAATGACTTTGGGTTATATGATATGGCAGGAAACGTTTGGGAGTGGACTAACGATTGGTACAATACTAACTATTACAAAGAATTGAATACAACGTATCCGGTGGCTAAAAATCCATTGGGAGCAGATCAGGCTTATAACGAAAGAGACCCTTATGCAAGAGAAAAAGTAATGAAAGGTGGTTCTTTTTTATGCAACGCCAGTTATTGCGCCAGTTATAGAGTTTCATCTCGTATGGCTACAAGTTTAGATTCATCATTAGAACATTTAGGTTTTAGAACCGTTGCAACGGCAGATATGGTTCGTAACTCAAAATAAACAACCTCTCTTATGCAGTTTTTAGAAAATTTTAAACCAGAATTAGTCATATCATCACCGGGTAGAATAAACCTTATAGGTGAACATACTGATTATAATATGGGTTATGTGCTTCCAACAGCCATAGAAAAGAATATTACATTCAGTTTTAAAAAGAACGGTTCCGAAAACCAATGTCATGTGTACAGTAAAACATATGACACAGGTTTTGAATTAAATCTAGATAAGATTGCGGTAAGTAAAGTAGAGTGGGAGAATTACATTCTAGGCGTGTTGAATGAAATCTCAAAAAGAACTGATAAAGTTAGAGGTTTTGATTGTATCGTAGAAAGTAACTTGCCTACTGGTTCTGGTCTAAGCTCGTCTGCAGCTTTGGAATGTGGTTTGGCTTTTGGTCTTAATGAAATTTTTGATTTGGGTCTTTCTAAAATAGAAATGGTGCAACTTTCGCAGACTGCAGAGCATACGTACGTGGGAACACAATGTGGTATTATGGATCAATTTGCTTCGGTAATGAGCGAAGCGGGAAATGTTATTCTATTAGACTGCCGGTCTTTGGAATACAAGCATATTCCTATAGATTTACATCCGTATAAAATCATACTTCTTAATACAAAGGTTTCTCATAATCTAGCTTCTAGTGAATATAACACCCGGAAACAAGAATGTGAACAGGGTGTAGCCATTATTCAGAAGAAATACCCTAATGTAAAATCTTTAAGGGATGTTGATGAAACAATGCTTCTTGCATCCAAAGAAGATATGAGCCCTACGGTTTACAACAGATGTTCATTTATCGTAAAAGAAAATGATAGGGTATTGGAAATGGTAGATGCATTAAAACAAAACAATCTTAAAGAGGTTGGTCAGATTCTTTATAAAGCCCATGATGGTATTAGTAAGGAGTATGAAGTAAGTTGTCCTGAATCGGATTTCTTGGTAGACTTCTCTAAGGATAACGCTCAAGTATTAGGTGCTAGACAGACTGGTGGTGGTTTTGGCGGATGTACATTGAACATTGTGCACGAAAGCGCTATTGGAGATTTTGTAAGTGCTGCTACAAAAGCATATAAAGATAAGTTTGATATTACATTGGAAGCATTTGAAGTGCGGCCAAGTGGTGGTACATCTATCATATAAAAAAGGCCAATCTTAAGATTGGCCTTTTTTATATGAGAGTAGAAACTATTGAGCCTCTGAGTTCATTAGCGCGTCTTCTAGTGCAAGTTTTTTATGTCTACTTAATGGAATTGAATGTCCGCAGACTTCAACTTGGGATCCGTTAAATTTATCAACCCTGTCTAAGTTTATGATATAGGATTTGTGTACTCTCAGGAACCTATCTTCTGGTAGCTTTTCGGCAAAAGACTTCATAGTAGACAGAATCAAAACATTTTTCTCGTCTGTAACTACTTTTATATAGTCACCAAGACCTTCAATCCATTTTATTTGACCAAGAGGTAATTTAACCTTTTTGAGTTTGCTGTTCACGAAAATATAATCATCTTCATTTTCTTCAATCTCAATATTGTTTTGTAATGCTTTTTTAATAGCCGTATTAAAACGGTTTTGACGTATAGGTTTAAGAAGATAATCGGTTACATCATAGTCAAAAGCCTGCATGGCATATTCTTCTTTTGCAGAAATTAGAATAATCTGCGGTCGGCTTTTTAAAGAGTCTAGAAATTGAAAACCATTGATCAAAGGCATTTCTATATCTAGAAAAACGAGGTCTACATCGCTTTCCTCCATATGTTTTTGCGCTTCAATTGCATTTTTATAATCAGCAACAAAACGAAGATTAATATGGTTTTTGATAAGTTTGGCGACTGCAGTACGTTGCGTCTTAGAGTCGTCTATAACTACACACGTTAATTTTACAGAATTCATAGTAAGAGGATTGTTTAAAAAGTATGTAACTTCTTAAAGAGGTTAAATAATTATTAACTAATCACCTTCTTTTTACAGTTGTGGGGCCAGATAAAAAATAGGTTAGCTAATGCAAATATATAATATAATATTTTACTGGCTTTTCAGCACTTTTAAAATTGAGTCTGACTCTTAAATTTCACTGATATGGACAGTAAAACTGATAGTTGTCATGTTTTTTTATTTTTGAAAGCCATAGTTTTATAAAACTAAATCAAAAGTCATGCTAAAAGTCCTTTTACCGACCGATTTTTCTGAAAATTCTAGAAATGCCATTGATTATGCCCTGCATTTTTATAAAGAAGTAGAGTGTACTTTCTATCTTTTGCATACCTACACCCCAACAGCAATGAGGATTGATTATATTTTGGGTTCACCCGGACAGATAGGTCTAGGCGATAATTGGCTGACTGAAACAGAAACCGAAATAAATGAGTTTCGTGAGGAGTTAGAACTTACAAACCATAATCCCAAACATCAGTTTATTACGCACATTGCATTAGAATCTTTAGTGGATGAGGTTTTACAAGTAATTATAAAAGAAAGTGTAGATATTATAGTTATGGGAACGCAAGGAGCTACTGGAGCTAAATCTGTGTTCTTGGGTACTAAAACAATGAATGTTTTGAGAATAGCAGCATGTCCCGTACTTGTAGTTCCAAAGGGATGTTTTTATAAAGCGCCCAAAGAAGTGGCTTTAGTAACTAGTTACAAAAGAAATTTTTCTGCAGAGGTTTTGGCACCCTTAAAAAGTGTTCTTTCCCGTTTTGAATCATCTGTACATATAATGCACATAAATGAAGAAGAACGGTTAGATTTCACGCAAGAGTCTAACAGAAATACGTTAGACGCTTATTTAAATGAATTTGTCCCCACATATCATTGGATGCCTAATTTTACAAATAAAACAAAGAGCATTCAAGTATTTTTAAAAGAATTGGATATTGATTTCTTGACTATGGTTAAATATGACCATGATTTTATAGAAGGTATAATGAGGGAACCGGTAATTAAAAAAGTGAGTTTTAGTGTAGAAATACCATTTTTAGTGATTCCGGTGGAGAACTAGAATTTAAGAAGTTCCTATGGCACTCATAAAGTTATCTCTTCGGCTTCGGCTTAGAGTAATTTTCTTGCCTTCAACTTCAACCATGGTATTATTAAATTTCTCAATTCTTTTTAAGTTGATGATGTACGATTTGTGAATACGGATAAATTGGGAATCAGGTAATTTTTTTTCAAAGTCCTTCATGGAAGAGAGAACAATGTGGTTAGACTTTTTGGTGACTAGTTTCATATAATCTCCTAAAGCTTCTATCCATTTAATATCCATATAATTTATTTTCACTTTTCTAGAATTACTTTTTACAAAAAAGTGTTCTTCACCTTTATGGTTCGTGGTGGGTTGTGCATTGTGAAGTGCTTTTTTTACCGCTTTGTGAAATCTTAGAGGTAACAGGGGTTTTAGTAAATAATCTGTAATAGTATAATCAAAAGCTCTAAAGGCATGAGTAGGGGTACTGCTTACCAATATAATTTGCGGACTTTCTTTAAAAGTTTCAATTAAGTCAAACCCGTTAATAAAGGGCAGTTCTACGGTAAGAAAGATTAGGTCTACATTTTTATTGGCTTTATTTTTCTTGGCCTCTATTCCATTTCTATAAGTGTTTTTAAGGTTTAGATTTGGGTGTTGAGTTATTAGTTTTTCCAGTTCTTTGCTGTGAAGAATAGAGTCTTCAATAATTACACACGTCAATTTTAAATCATCCATAATACTTTAATCTTTTTCAACAAGTATTTACGGGATGCGTTTACCAAAGGTTTGGTTTTTCAACAATTTTTTTCGGTAAAAGATGGATACATATCTTTCACTTCTCTGGAAACCGCCTATTTATAGCATGTTAGAAGGTTTGTAAGAATCACAAGGGAAAACGACCAATAGGAAAAACTTTTAATAACTTTTAGAAGAGGCTTTTTACAAAAAGTCTATTTTTGTTCATTAACTATTTAAAATGAGTATTTGATTATGTCTGAGAAAATAGAAAGGCTTAAAACGTTGATTATAGGATCGGGACCTGCAGGGTATACCGCAGCAATATATGCAGCTCGAGCAGATTTAAAACCGGTTGTGTATACAGGGATGGAGCCCGGAGGGCAATTGACCACTACAACTGAGGTCGATAATTTCCCAGGCTACCCAGAAGGTATTGATGGTCCAACCATGATGGTGCAATTACAGCAGCAAGCAGAGCGTTTTGGAACTGAGGTACGTATTGGAATGGCAACAGCTGTTGAGTTGAGTGATACCGTTGGTGGTATTCACAAGGTAACCATAGATGATAACAAGACTATAGAAGCGGAAACTATTATAATTTCCACTGGTGCTTCGGCAAAATATTTGAACATCCCTAGTGAACAGCGTTTACGTGGTGGTGGTGTATCTGCATGTGCTGTTTGTGACGGATTTTTCTATAGAGGTCAAGATGTAGCTATTGTTGGTGCAGGAGATACTGCAGCAGAAGAGGCTTCTTATTTGGCAAATATCTGTAACAAGGTAACCATGTTAGTTCGTAAAGATCACATGCGTGCTTCTAAAGCTATGCAACACCGTGTTGAAAGCTTAAAGAATGTAGAGATTAGATACAATACAGAAGTAGATGAGGTTCTAGGAGAACAAGTTGTTGAAGGTCTACGTATGGTCAATAATGAAACTGGAGTAAAAGAAGATATTGCTATTACAGGTCTTTTTATAGCTATTGGTCATAAGCCAAGTACAGATATCTTTAAAGGACAGTTAGATATGGACGAAACGGGATATATCATAACTAAAGGGAAATCTACAAAAACTAACAAGCCAGGTGTTTTTGCCAGTGGTGATGCTCAAGATAGAGAATATCGTCAAGCAGTTACCGCTGCCGGTACAGGTTGTATGGCTGCACTAGATGCTGAGCGTTATTTAGCGACTGTGGAAACTCCTCAGGAAACGGTTTAAAAGAACCAATATATAGAACAAAAAAAAAGCTGCATTATGCAGCTTTTTTTATTTGTTAGAAAATTATTAATCCAAGCGTTTATAGTTTTCGGAATTAATTCTATTTCCTTCCTCATCGGTAAAAATCTGACTGAAACTATTTTTATCCAATTCCAGTTCCATATCCCATTTCATATCTGAGTTGGTGATTTTACGCATAGAGGCAGACATGTATTCTAGTTTTTCGGTAAGTGTGCTGTCCGTAGTTTCATAAGAACCGTAGCCAAACCATTCAACAGAATCGTTGGGTACATAACGGGTCCACATTACTTTACCGTTATAATACATTTTAATTTGGCGGTATCCATCTGCTGCCAGTAGTGTGTCGGTAGGAACGCCATCAGCATAATTATAATGGCTCACTAATTCCCACGTGCCTTCAATAGTAGGGTGATACGGTGTTTCAGGAGCTTCATATTTGGTGGCGGAAATAAGTAAAAATGAAATACAGATTAAAGTGATTATTTTTTTCATGGCCAAGTGTTTTAAGGTTGACGTATATTAATATATAAGACCAGCCTGTATAAACAGGCCGTAAGGAGCCGTAATTAATCTATGCGGTGGTAATTTTCCGAAGCAATCCGTCCACCATCTTCATCCAATGAAATTTGGGTGAACGTATTATTGTCTAATTGTAGTTCCATACTCCATTGCATATCTTCATTAGCGATTTTACGCATGGAAGCAGACATATATTCTAATTTTTCAACTAAAGTATTTTCTGTAGCGGCATAGGAGCCATAACCAAACCATTCTACTTCTTTATTAGGTGTATAGCGCGTCCACATAACCTTTCCGTTATAGAACATTTTAATCTGGCTATACCCCTTTACAGGCGTTAAAGTGTCCGTAACGTTTTCGCCATCATAATTATAACGGCTAGTCAGTTCCCATGTTCCTTCAATTGAAGGGTGTAGTTCGTTTTCAACAGATGTAGGTCCTGTTGCAGAGATGAGTAAAAGCATTAATAAAGCTAATCCTAGTAGTTTTTTCATAATAGTGTTGTTTAAGTGGATAAGCGGTTTTGTACCAATAAGTTACAACAAAATTTATGAATATCGTATTTTTTGTAACAAAATTGTATGATATTATCAGTGTAGGTAAAATCCTCAATATTGGGTATTTGAAATTCAAATCGAATAAAATCGACATATTAATAATAAGGAGAATGTATTTTGCCGATGTGTGATTTCTGCACTCAAGACCAAGGTATTTAGTCAATTATTTGCTAATTTTAGTAATTAACTAACTCCAAACACATGAAGAATATTACACTCGTAATGTTTGCTCTTTTGTGCTCGTACACATCATTTGGGCAAACAATTTCAGGAAATGTAACCGACACAAAAAATGTTCCGCTTCCCGGCGTTTCTATTGTAGTCGCAAGAACAAACAAAGGTGCTACCACAGACTTTGATGGTAATTATACCATAACAGCTGCTGAGGGTGATGCGCTCAATTTTTCATATATAGGTATGAAAAGTAAGACCGTCACAATTGGAGCGGATCAAACTATTAATGTTGTTTTAGAAGAAGATGCACAACAGTTAAACGAGGTTGTGGTAACTGCATTAGGTATAAAGAAAGAAAAGCGTTCCGTCGGGTATGCTATTCAAGAAATTGGTTCAGAAGAACTTAACCGCGATAATAACGGAGACGTTTTAAGTGGGATACAAGGTAAAGTGGCCGGTGTGAATATTAATTCCAGTAGTGGTGCAGCCGGAGCAGGTTCTAGTATTATAATAAGAGGTATAACCTCTTTGAACCCATCGGCAAACAACCAACCGCTATTTGTTGTAGATGGTATACCTATTAGTAACGAGGCTTCAACAGGTAATCTTTTGCCTAGTACAGGTTCTAATGCTCCTTCTTCCTCAGAGCAATTTTCTTTTACTAATAGAGGAGCGGATTTAAACCCTAACGATATTGAAAGTGTATCAATTCTTAAAGGTCCTGCTGCTACCGCATTATATGGTGTAAGAGCTGCAAACGGTGTTGTAGTTATTACCACAAAGAAAGGAAAGAATGGAGAAACAAAATTTAACCTTAGAACTAGCATTGGTTGGCAAGAAGTAAATAAAACTCCTGATGTTCAAACCAAATGGAGAGAAGGTAGAGGAGGTGAAATAATTTCAACTTCTAATAATAATGCTCCAGACGGTTATGACTTTGCAGACGGGAATAGTTTTGGTTTCTGGACATTAGGCCCAGAATACGGTCCAAATGATAAGAACTATGATAATTTCAAGAACTTTTTCAATAGAGCATTTACAACGAACAATTCTTTGAACGTAAGTGGTGGTGGAGAAAACTATACTTATTTTGGTTCTGTTTCTCGTTCCGATGATGAAGGTTTAGTGCCGAACACGTATTTTGATAGAACTTCTTTAAAGCTATCAGGTTCAATTAACATTACTGATAAATTTACAGTAGAACCTTCTCTATCCTACATCGTTTCTGATGGTAGATTACCAAATGGTGGAGATAAGTCGGTTATGAGTTCGCTATCGTATTGGTCGCCAACTATAGATATAAACGATTATGTTTTGCCAAATGGAGATGAAAAAAACTATACAGCGGGAGTAGTGGATAACCCACGTTATTTTGCCGAAGTAAGTTATTTAGATAGTAAAGTAAATAGAATTTTAGCAAACACTAAATTCAATTATAAGTTTAATGATTGGGCTCAGGTACAATACCAATTGGGTGTAGATAATTACCATGATTCAAGACTTAGATTTGTGCCGCCAGATATTGATCCTGGTTCCGCAACCAATGGTTTTATTGTAGATGAAGGTTTAAATTACAATGAATTAACATCTAATTTATTTGTAACACTTTCAAAGGACTTTAGTGAAGATTTATCTGGTTCCTTACTAGTAGGTAATCAAGTATCTAACACTAAAAGCAGAAGATTGACCACGAGAGCTGAAGGTCTTGACCCAGATAATATGACAGCGTTTGGTCAAGCCAATAACTTTTTTGAAGATATAGGTGGAGCAGAACGTAAAGTTGTTGGTCTTTTTGGAGACTTTAGATTAGAGTATAAGAATACTTTGTTCTTGAACGTAACTGGTAGAAACGATTGGTCATCTACTTTACCAAAAGAAAATAGAAGTTTCTTCTACCCGTCTTTTAACTTAAGTTATGTTCTTTCACAGACACTTCAAGATGCCGGTAGCTTACCAGATTTCTTAACTTTTGCTAAGTTTAGAGCATCGTATGCTGAGGTTGGAAAGGATGCATCTGCCTATGTAGGTATTTATTACGACCAACCATCTAATTTTCCGTTCGGAACTGTAGACGGTCTTTCTAGAGATAGTTCTGGTGGATCAAGTACTTTAAAACCGGAAAGAACTGCTTCGGTAGAATTTGGTGGGGAATTCAAGTTTTTCAATAATCGTTTTGGAATTGATTTCACGTATTACAAGCAGAATAGTAAAGATCAGATTCTACCTGTTCCGGTTGCACAATCTTCAGGGTATGATACGTTTGTTCTAAATGCTGGGGAAATAGAGAATAGAGGACTTGAGGCATTGGTTAACATTGTACCTATTAAAACAGATAATTTTAAATGGGACGTTACATTAAACTGGTCTAAAGTAGACGCAGAAGTTATTTCGTTACCAAACGGTGTAGATGAGATTATTTTTGCAGATAGTGGTTTTCCTGGAGTTATCTCTAAACTAGAAGTAGGTGGTGCACCTGGTGACCTTTTTGGTTATGTATGGGAAAAGCACGAAAATGGCAGTAGACTAATTGGCGAAGACGGTTTCCCATCTATTGTTGCTAGTAATCCTTCGGACAGGGTAAAAGTAGGTAGTGCATTACCAGATTGGTTAGGTAGCATAAGTAGTACGCTAAAATATAAAGGGTTAGCATTATCATTTTTAATAGAGAGAAAAGAAGGTGGTGAATTGTATGATTCTGGCCAACGAAATGGTATTAGAAATGGTGTGTTACAAATTACTGAGTTCAGAGATGCTACAACTGTTTTAGACGGTGTTTTAGCAGATGGTACTCCAAATAATATTCCCGTCTTTATAGATGAAAACTATTACAGAAATTCTGCAGTTTACAATCGTGCTTCAGAAATCTTAGTTCAAGATGCATCTTGGTGGCGATTAAGAAACGTTACTTTGTCTTATGACCTTCCTACCCAACTCATAAAGAACACCCCATTTACGACTATGGGTTTCAGTTTTACAGGAACCAACCTATGGTTAGATACGCCATTTAGAGGGTATGATCCAGAAGGTAGCCAGTTTAGTGCAGGTACAAACGCCTACGGTTTTACCGGTCTAAACATACCTAACACAAAGTCGTTCATATTTGGTCTAAACCTTAATTTCTAGAAAGATGAAAGTTTTAAAATATATTTTTTCAATTACGGTAGCGACTAGCCTTTTGGTAAGTTGCGATGATTATTTGGGCGATAATGTCGACCCTAATAAAGAGCTTCCTGAAAATGTAACAGAAGCAGATCTTTTGCCAACGGCAATTTATAATTCCTCTTCCGCACATTATAGTATTGCTTTAAGCATCTGTCAATACTCACAACAATTGGCTTCTTATTTTGAGCCTGGTGCAGATACTCAGGAAGAAGTTCAGATAACTGGGGGGTGGAGTAATATCTATTTACAAGCCTTAGCAGATTTAGATCAAGTAGTTACTATTGCAGAGAGTAATGAAGCCGGTCATTATATAGGAGTGGCAAAAATTTTACAAGCATTTAATTTGGGACTTGCTACAGATCAATGGGGAGATGTTCCTTTTTCAACTGCCCTAGAAGGCGAAGCAAATTTTAGACCATCATATGACTCACAAGAGAGTGTTTATGGGCAAATAAATGCTTTATTGAATGAGGGGATTACCTTTTTGGAAGGCGCAGATAGTTCAGGATTCTCCATTGGTGAAGACGATTTAGTCTATGGAGGTGATACTACAAAATGGATTAAAGCAGCTTATTTTCTAAAAGCAAAGTATGCGTTACACCTTTCGGAGGTTGACCAAAACGTAGCTATTGAAGGTGTATTGAGTAGTGTGTCCAATAGCTTTTCAAGTAATGAAGATGATTTTCAATTGGTGTACAACGAAAGAAATTTCAATCCATGGAATTCAGGAGTAGTACTTCCTAATAATACGGGTAACTTTTCTGTGTTATTATCTGATCAATTGGTAAGCCTTATGAATGGCACATCTATTCCGTTTGCTTCTATAGAATTGGATCCACGTTTAACTTTGATAACTACAATAGGTGAAGACGATACTGAATATCTTGGAGGTCTAAATGGTGGCGCCGGTAGTTATGAATTAGCAGCAACTGAAGATGATGATGATATAAGCGCTAATACAGATTTAGGAGCTGATAATTTTTATTCTTCCCAGAGTGCTCCTATAATCATGGGCAGTTATTCTGAGTTAAAGTTTATGGAGGCCGAAGCATTATTTCTCCAAAATGGAGGAGATGCCACATCGGTTGGTACTTCAGCAGATGCTTACAATGCATATCTAGAAGGAATAGAAGCAAACATGGATAAGCTTGGTGTTGCTCCAGTAGATAAAGCGACTTACTTAAGTGATGCTTCAATTGCCGTGGGAGCAGATAATTTAACGATGGCCTTAATTATGAGAGAGAAGTTTATTGCCACTTTTCTAAACCCGGAATCGTTTGTAGATTTAAGAAGATATGATTTTGATCCCAATGTATTTGTAGGATTGGAACTACCTGTAGGTCATAATGAAGTTTTAAATGGACAATGGGTGAGGAGAGCTCAGTACCCAACTTCTGAACAAACCAGAAACGGAGAACAGGTAGAAGCGGTAACCAAAGGAATTGGTGACCCAGTCTGGTGGGATAGAGACTAATCCTCTGGATGTTAAGTTCTAAGGAAGGATATTGATGCAATGTAAAACGTGCTCAATATCCTTTTTTTTATGCGCCGCACTCAGTACAATTCTACTCATAAGCGGAGAACTTTTATCAGGATAGGGAAAGCTGGTTACAATAATACGGTTTGCTTCAAGATACTCGGTTAACTGCTCATCAGAAAACGTATAGGCAGGATGGCCTTTCATAAAATGAAATGCTTTTCGTTTTTTAAGATTGCCAAAAAACAAATCCATATTACGCTGCAGTCGTTTTCTTTTAAGTTCATAAATGGCATCTGCTTCTACAAGCGTTGCCATGGCTGCTGGTATTGCTGGGCTAGAACCTCCAAAAAATGAAGTTTCAGTTAGAAAATGAATACGCTCTTTTGTACCAAAAACAGCACCCGCCTGAATACCGAAACCCTTGCCCAATGATCCACATACAATAAGTTCTTTTATTTTCAGCTTTGCTAAAATAGAATAAACGCCTCCACCATTTTCACCAACAATACCCAATCCGTGAGAATCATCTACAACCAAAATAATATCCTCTAGCGGGAGAATTTTCAAAGTTTCAAAATCAGGATAATTGCAGCCGGAGAAATCTATACTATCTAAAAAAACAACAGGTGTAGATTTATTGGATTCTAAATGCTCGCGAACGGCAATGTTTAATGTAGCAAAAGTAGTATATGATTTTATTTTAGATTGATAGAGCGCAGAATGTGTATTGGGTGCATAAAAAAACTGATGTTCTTTGGTGTTGAGTACTTGTGCCAAAAACTGACCAGTCAAGTACCCAGATGATAAAGTGACACATGCCTCACTGCCCACGATTTTGGCTAAATACGTTTCAGCTTCATCAAAGACGGACAGGCGAATATTAGATTTTCTTGAAGCTCCATAATTGGTACCGTATTTCTTAATATTACTAATGAATAGTTTCTGAAAATCGCTATCGGTTTGGAGACCTAAATACGAAGTACCTCCAAAATAAAGATGAGAAACTCCGTTTAGAGTAATCTTTCTGCCTGGGAATGTATCAATATAATGGTTCATTATCTTAAACTAACTCCTGTTCCATTCAGTTCTGAAAAAACGAGTTTTCCGTCTGGTAAAATTTTTACGCCATCGGCGATATCACCTTTAAGTAATAACGGGCCGTCCATATCAACATAGTCCAGTTGAGGAACTAATTGGGCTATGGCAGAAATACCTACGGTAGATTCTGTCATACAACCGATCATTACTTTAATTCCCATTTCTTTTGCCTCGGCTATCATGCGTATGGCAGGAGTAATACCTCCACATTTGGTCAATTTTATATTAATACCGCTGTAATGAAGCGCACATTTTTGAACATCACTTTCTACAATGCAACTCTCATCTGCAATGACAGGTAGCACACTGTGGTGCATAACTTTTTCCATGCCTTCCCAATCATCGGCTCTTAAAGGTTGCTCAAGAAATTCTACTCCTAAGTCTTTTAATAATGGGGCGTTTGCAATGGTTTCACTTGCAGACCATGCGCAGTTGGCATCTATCCTAAAAATAGCATCGGTATGTTCGCGTAAAGCTCTAACAATAGCAACATCATCATCCGTACCTAATTTTATTTTGTAAATAGGCCAAGGCATTTCTTTCATTTTCTCCACCATTTTTTCAACGGGGGCAATACCTATAGTGTAATTTGTTATTGGGTAGGAGGTGTTTCCTGTTCCCCAAATATCATAAAGTGGCTTTCCTTGCAGTTTACCAAAAAGGTCCCAAGCGGCAAGATCTAATGCACAGATAGCAAAGTTTGATAGTTTTTTACTAGTCAAAAAAGCATGAAAATTTTCAGGATGATCTATGTGAAAGGCTTCTATTTCTTTTCTGATGGTTTCAATTTCTGCCATCATACTTTCTACGGTAATATTGTAGTAAGGGTTAGATGTGGTTTCTCCATAACCAGTCTTTCCCTCTAAAGAAAGACTAACGATTAAAGTGTTTTGAAAATCGTGAGATTCACGGGAGATACTAAAGGTATGTTTTAAGGCTAAAACGTATTTTTTAAATCTAACTGCATGTTCCAATTGTTTCCACTAATATAAAAAGAGAAAAAGGGTTTGCACTCTTCTCTGAGCTTTTTTTCGGAAAGCAGAAAAGATTAACGTTTCTACCGACTTAAACCAAAAACAAGCTGCCGAAAATTCGACAGCTTGCATTTAGGATTGTTCGTTTTTTGATTTTAATATTTGTGTACGCCACCTGAAACAGATTTTTTAGTTTTTACACTAGCATTACCGGTATAGGCAACGTTACCACCACTACTGGCATCGGCAACAAGGGTTTCGGAAACTTGAATTTTCATATTTCCACCACTACTGGCATCTGCAGTGCAGGTTTTGGTTAAAAGTGTTTTGGCATTGATATTACCACCGCTACTTACATCTACATCTGCACGATTGGCTTGGCCGGATATATTTAGATTTGCGCCGCTGCTGGCATCTATTTCTAGGACATCTGCAACTACTTCAACAGCTATTTGAGCACCGCTACTACCATCTATTTCAAGATCATCACTTTCAATAGTATTTTCAACATGCAGTTGTGATCCGCTTGATGCACTTAAGTTGGAAACCACAGGAAGTGAAACGTAAACTTTCTTTGTGGCTCTACCAATATTCTGTTTGGCGTGAATACGTAGTTTTCCGTTCTTAATATCTGTAGCAATGAGGTCAATTATGTTTTCATCTGCCTCTACTTTAATATTAAATTCACTGGCTTGAGTAACATACACTGTTAGACCTTCTGATGCAGATACTTTTGTAAACTCATCTGTTATTGTTCTATCGTCCGTTACTACGGTTCCGTTACCTTTTTCACCGGAGCCAAAGTCGCCAATGTTGACGTCAAAACCACAGGAAGATAAAAACAGTGCTACTAGAAATGCAATTGCAATACGAATTAAAGTTGTCATGATAGTTGTTTTAAGATTGATGTAAAATTGAACTATTGGTTGCGTCTTTACCAGATTTTCAGACTCAAACGTCATATTTTGATACTGAATTGATTACACTGGCTAAACTTTAATAAAATCAGGTTTTATAATTGGTGTCATTTGGTTCTGAACGGTTATCATCAATATCTATATCAATGCCATTTTCGTCTATATTTATCCTGTTCTGACCATCAGTATCTTCTTCATTAGAATTTATATGAACGCCGTCTTTACCTATTTTCATTTTTATTGATTCACCGTCTTCATGAATGTCAATATCAATTCCGTTTTCATCTATTCTAATTTTATTCCTCCCGTTGTTATCGTCATCATTATCATCCTCTTCAATAATCTCAGGGCAATCTTGGCATTTTAATTCGCCATCAGCACCCATTTTCCATACTTCGTCTTTAACTTCGCAGCCATCTAGGTCTCTATCATTTTTGGCATGGAACCTCCAACAGTTAAAGCCACTATCTTTACTATATTTTAAAACAGCACCTGCAGGAATAAATAGGTTAACTCTTACCTCTTGGTTCATGATTTTATTCTCACGAGAGGTGGTCAAGAAATCTTCCAGCAATAATGTGTTGCCTTCAATTGTGTACTCATAGTTAATTTTCTCGGCCAATTCTTCGGCTTTCTCAAAAGACGAACCATCAGATTCTTTAACGATCTCTATTTTGGCAATCGAGTCTCGTGAGCGCTCAATATAAAAGCTAACATCGTCTAGAACCATTACCTCTTCACCAGCTTCATTACGGGTAATGGTAAGTCCGTCTAATTCAACTTTTCTTTTATTTCGGAACCTGGTATCATATGCAACTACTCTAATTTCTAGGGTGTCCTTTACATCTCTAAAATATAGGTCTTCAGTAACTTGAGCAGTGTCTGAATATGCACGCGCTGCAGCTTGTTTTATTCCAAAGACAATCAGCATAATAATTGATATCAACCAAAGACCCAATAACGAGAACTTGGCAATGTTACCAATAGACTTTAAGTTGTTCACCAGTATTTTTAATCCTAAATAGAGAAGGAAGAAAAATGGAATACCTATGGCAAAAAAACCTAGTATGGATACCAACCAAATGGGCATGTTACTTGCATCTACTAGATTATACATATTAAGACCAGGTATCTGAACCATATCTGAAATACCTACGGTTATCATGCCTATAAAAAGGCCTATAATAGTAGAAGCACCAATAATGATTAAGAGTACGCCAATGAACTTTCCAAAGACTTTAAAGAAGAACATGATAATATCTCCTAGGGTATCAAAAAAAGACTTACCTCCGCTTTTTACTTTATTACCTACATCTTCATAATCAACGCTTTTAATTTTTTGGGCAACATCATCAAAGCCTTCTTTGACCTTACGTTCTATATTGCTGATGTTGATGTCCTCCCCCCGCATATCTAATTTTTGCGAAGTAGTAACAGCCTCGGGAATCAATAACCATAGTAGGCCATATATCAAAATAAAACCACCCGAAGAACCAATGGTTAAAAGCACCCATATTAAGCGTACCCAAAGTGGGTCTATATTAAAGTAATGCGCTAAACCGGAGGAAACACCCGCTACATATTTCTGCTCCGTATCTCGGTACAGTTTCTTAGATTTTCTTGGTTCAGAATTTGTTCTACCTGTATTAGGCTCATCCTCAAAAATATCTTCATCCACCATATAATCTTCTGGCTGCCCCATGATAGCTATAACTTCGTCTACCTGTTTTTGGGTAATAACCTGTCGCTCGTTATCAAGCTTTTCATGAAACAGTTCTGCTATTCGTGCTTCAATATCCGCCAGTATTTCATCACTGCCCGGTGTGTTGGCAAAAGAGCGCTTCACGGACTCCAGATAGCGCTGCATTTTGTTATATGCATCTTCATCCATATGGAAGAGCATATTTGCTAGATTAATGTTTATAGTTTTGTTCATTTTAGTCGTTTTTTCTCTGTAAACGCATAGTAGCTATGAAGTTACAAAGTAGTTTTTTAGGTTTATTTGTTGTTGGTTACCAAATTAGTTGCTGTTCTTAGCTCATCCCAAGTACTGTCCAGTTCTTTTAGAAAAAGTTTACCGGTTTCCGTTAATGCGTAATATTTTCTTGGGGGACCAGAGGTTGATTCTTCCCAGCGGTAGCTGAGCAGGCCTGCATTCTTTAAGCGAGTTAATAAAGGGTAAATTGTGCCCTCCACTACAAGCATTTTCGCATCTTTTAGCGTTGCGAGAATTTCAGAAGCGTATTTGTCTTTCCCATTTAAGATAGACAGAATACAATACTCCAAAACGCCCTTGCGCATTTGTGCTTTTGTATTTTCTACATTCATAATTTCTTTTTTCTTTTTATGCAGTTCCTTTAAATTGGGGGAACGTGTCTGTTCATAAATGGTACGCTGCATAGTGTGATTGTTCGTTTTTCTTTACTCCAAATCTGTTTAGGTTAACGCCCCGTGATTAGTGAGACCCTTATGCAAATTTTGAGTAAATTGATTGATGAATAAACTCCTTTTTGACTGGGGTGTGATGAGCACCCTTTTTATATTAATGAAGGCTGATGACCCTCGTGATCTTCCAATTAGAATCTGTTTTTTTCCATATTATTATAAATTTTCCCGGTTCTGAAATGGCGTCTGGCTCTTGATTGTTATGAAATTTGTGCAATCCTATTTCTACCGCGCCAAAACCGTTTATGGGATACACTTCAATACTACCTTCAACTAATTCTCTTGTAACTTTGCCACAAATGTTCTTTTTTAAGCTCTCAAGTAAATCTAGTTTTGATGTCATTAAGCCTCCTTTGTCATGATAGAATTCTAAATCTTCAGAATACATTTCTGATTGCTTTTCCAAGTCACAAGTGTTGTAAGCCTCAAAGTAATCTGCATCTAACTTGGTAATCGTTTCCTTTAATTGTTCCTCGGTAGCAGATTGTGCTGCCATCTCACAAAAGTTGGAAATGAAAATAAGTGCGATTATGACGGTAGTTAACTTCATTATTTTAAAAACTTTATAGTGATGGGATAAGAAAACTCTTGTCCTTCGTTAGTTTTAATGACCGCTAGAATAGTATAAACTATGTTTACAACAAACAAAGCACCATGGGCCAGACCGGCAACACCCAACGGAAATAACCAAGAACTAAACTTAAAAGTTTCACTAAAGTCAATGTTTAGATTATTATAATCGTTCAGGTGGTTTAGACCAAATAAGCTGCTATCTAATAAATCAGGAAAGAAACCAACCAATAATGGTATACTAATGATTCCCAAAACAATAGAGTAGAGTAGAAGGCTGATCTGAAAGTTTAAAACCTGTTTTCCAGAATAGTCTACAAGTGCAGAATCTTTTTTATTGGCAGTCCATAATACCAACGGAATAATAAAATTTCCGAAAGGAATAAAGAATTTTGAAAAAGAAGAAGCATGCACCATTGCGGCTAAATTTCGTTCGTGTTTTGTTAGTGTACTTTCCATGGCTTAGTAATTTCTTATGCAAATATATGGCTAAAAGAAGGTACTATGCAAAACAAAGTACTAAAAATTAACATGAAATTAACAATTGTAAAAAGGAAAAATTTCAATACATTTAGAGAAAATAAATAAGACGATGGCAGTATCTACGGGCAAGTTCAACACATTTACCTTTTTTAAATTACCATCTGCATGGTGGTGTGGGGTAAGGTTGCGACATATGGATGAAAAGAAGGCAATTGTAACGGTTACTCATAAATGGTTTAATCAAAATCCGTTTAAAAGCATGTTTTGGGCCGTACAAGGAATGGCTGCGGAGTTAAGTACTGGCGCTATGGTTATTGCACAAATTAAAGAAAGCGGAAAAAAAATATCTATGCTTGTAGCAAATAATAATGCCAACTTTTCTAAAAAGGCTACAGGTAAAATCACATTTACTTGTGAAGATGGTCATATGATTAAGGAGGCTATAGATAAAACCGTTGCTACTGGTGAGGGACAGGCGTTTTGGATGAAGTCCGTTGGTGTAAATGAGGATGGAGTAGTGGTTTCTACTTTTAATTTTGAGTGGACTGTGCGAGTGAAGAAATAAAATTAGGGTTATGGTGCGGATTTCTAATTCGGTTTTACCTTTAAAATTCTTCTTATCTTCAAGTAATGTATAAAAAACATCAGGACTTATTATTTTTTATAGGTTTATTACTAGTCGTGAATATAATAGATGCCGGGTTATTCTTGATCTTGAATTATTTTGATCTTTTGACTTATTCGCAACTAGTTTCCATTTCAATTCTGACCTTTCCTGTAATTTTCGGCTCTGCAATTTTATATACATTAAAGCGGTTTAAAATTAAATTAGAATTTAAGGGTGTGTTCCTAAGTCCTGAAATTATAATTGTCTCATTTTTTTTATTTCTTATGATTTTTATAGTTCAGAATGCAATTGATAAATCTTTTATTGATGCTTTGGTAGATGGCGATTTAAAGTTCTTAGAAAGAAGTATGCGTGCTCCCGAGGGTTCGCACGGATACCTGGTAATTATGGTAAGCGTAGTTTTTGTACCTATAGTAGAGGAAATATTTTACAGAGGTATAATCTTTAAAAAAATGCTTGAAAGCTACAGTCTTACAATCAGTATTTTAATTACCTCTTTTTTGTTTGCCTTAATGCATTGGAACCTAGAAGGTCTGTTAGCTTATTTTCTTATAGGTCTGGCTTTTACGTATATATACTATTTGACCAAGGCGTTATGGCTAAATATTCTACTGCACGGTTTTTATAATTTACTGTCAAGTTGTTTTATTTTAACAACATATGAAATATCTGACCCGTGGTATCGTATAGGACTTTTCATTTATATTGTCTGTGCAATAGGAATCTATTTATCAGTAAAAAGGCTTCGATTTCTTGTTCCGAATATTTAAATTATCATTTTTAATTGTAACAATCTTTAGTATTTGCAAACTAACAATTGTGAGTAGAAACTAAATAGGGTCATGCTTTTACGGAAATGACAACAAAATACTTAATTATGAATGCACACGAAATAGATTATCAGATTTACGGTGAAGAAATGCAATATGTAGAAATAGAACTAGACCCGCAAGAAGCTGTAGTGGCGGAAGCAGGAAGTTTTATGATGATGGATTCTGATATTAAAATGGATACCATCTTTGGAGATGGTTCTAACCAGGATAACAGCGTATTGGGAAAGATTTTTTCTGCAGGAAAACGAATATTGACTGGTGAAAGTCTTTTTATGACCGCTTTTTTAAATGTAGGTCAGGGGAAAAAGCAAGTCAGTTTTGCTTCTCCGTATCCAGGAAAAATCCTTCCAATAGATTTATCTGAAAAGCAAGGAAAATTCATCTGTCAAAAAGATGCTTTTCTGTGTGCGGCAAAAGGAGTATCAGTTGGTATAGAGTTTTCCAAAAAGTTGGGTAGAGGTTTATTTGGTGGAGAAGGTTTCATCATGCAAAAGTTAGAAGGAGATGGTATGGCCTTTGTACATGCTGGTGGTACTTTGGCAAAAAAAGAACTCGCTGCCGGAGAGGTATTGAAAGTAGATACAGGCTGTATTGTTGGTTTTTCTCAAACCGTAGATTATGATATAGAATTTGTAGGTGGTATTAAAAACACGGTTTTTGGAGGGGAAGGACTTTTCTTTGCTACCTTAAGAGGGCCTGGAACGGTTTACGTTCAATCATTGCCATTTAGTAGACTTGCCGGTAGAGTTTTGGCTTCTATTCCAAGAGGAGGCAAGGATAAAGGCGAAGGAAGTATTTTAGGTTCTTTAGGAGATATTGTTGGTGGTGATAATCGTTTTTAGGAAGAACCTCCAAAAAGAATCGTATAATTCATAATAAGATGCGCATCAGTCGTAATATTTAAATGGATTTCAAAAACCTCATAGAGTTTTTAAAGGCACTCAATTCCAACAATTCCAAAGAGTGGATGGACGCCAATCGTAAATGGTATAAAGAAGTACGCACGGATTTCGTAAATTGGTTAGACCATATGAATGATGAAATGGCTGCTTTAGATGAAGAGTATTATGATACGCCGGGAAAGAAGGGAATTAACCGTATTAATAATAACCTAATGTTTCATCCTAACAAACCGGTTTACAAAGACCATTTTGGAGCGGGATTGGACAAAAGACCTTCAACGGGAGATTTTTATATTGAGATTGGAATTGAAAGATGTATCATGGCAGGTGGTTTTTGGAGGCCGGATTCTCCAACGCTAAAAAGTATACGTGATGCTATTGATTATGATGGAGATGTGTTTCAGAAAATAATTGATAAAAAATCTTTCAAAAAAGTTTTTGGCAAACTTTATGAAGATGCCAAGTTAATAAAAGCGCCAAAAGGGTTCTCAAATTCTCATGAACATATAGAGCTTTTACGCAATAAAACATTTGCTGTGGCACACGAATTTCCTACAAATGAGGTGTTTAGCAATAATTTTGAAGAAAAAATTATCAATGTGTATAAAGAAATGCTTCCATTTAGAAGATATCTCAATAAAGCGGTAACAGTAGCCTGAAAAGGGTATAGTAATAAATCTTTTGCATATATTTATTTTATTAAAATTTGATTTGAAAGTTTTTTCTTACTATATTTTAGGGAATTATGATATTTGAAACGGTTACCCCCTTAACAATTTGGATTATAGATGACGACCTTGTTTCGTTATTTGCAGCGCGCTATGGTATAGAGCAGTTAAAGAAACCTTACAATGTGGTTGATTTTGACAGCGCTGAAGTTGCTTTAAAAATATTATCGGATAGTCTTGAGGGTGACAAAGAATTACCGGACGTTATATTGCTTGATCTGGTCATGCCTAAAATGAATGGTTGGGAGTTTCTAGAAAAGTTGGAAGAAATGCCGGAGCATGTTAGAAGCTCTGATATCTATATTTTGTCTGCATTTTTGAGCACAAAAGAAAGACAACGTGCATCTACCCATCCTGTAGTAAAAGGTTATTTTGATAAACCTATTTCAAAGCGCGCACTTAGCCGTATTTTTGGAGAAAAAGAAGAGGCTAAATAGTAGCATTTGCTTAAATGCTAGTAGCTTTGAATCAATAATAATCCACGAACGACTATTCTACAGTGAAAAACGGCACAATAAAAAACATCAAAAAGGAAGTTTTATCAGATAATTGGTACACCTTAAACAAGTATGTTTACGAGTATCAAAAGGAAGATGGTTCTTGGGAAACTCAACAACGTGAAGCCTATGATCGTGGCAATGGAGCAGCAATTCTATTGTACAATCAGAAAAAGGGAACGGTGGTGCTAACAAAACAATTCCGTATGCCTACCTATGTTAATGGTAATCATAGTGGAATGATGATAGAGGTCTGTGCTGGTCTTTTAGATGGCGATAATCCTGAAGATTGCATCAGAAAAGAAGTAGAAGAAGAAACAGGCTACAAGATAGAAAACGTCAAAAAAGTATTTGAATCTTATATGTCACCAGGTTCGGTAACAGAAATACTCCATTTTTTTGTGGGTGCCTATGAGGAAAAAATGAAAATTGGCGACGGTGGTGGTGCAGAAGATGAAACCGAGAACATAGAGGTTCTTGAATATCCGTTTGATGTAGCTATGGCTATGATTTCTTCTGGAGAAATCAAAGACGCTAAAACCATTCTGTTATTACAATACGCGGCTGTTCATAAACTGCTGGCCTAGTCAACTTTTAGTTAGGTCCTATATTTCTACCTTAATAGGTATCTGCTATTTGTCGTAAAATCTGTTGTATCTTCTTTTTTACCTCAGAGGTGGGTTGTTGGTAATGATTGTTCATAAAACTAAAAATCAACGTTTTTCCCGTTTTGGTAATAAGGTAGCCACTCAGACAATAATTATTACTCAGACTACCGGACTTGGCATATATTTTTGGAAACCCACCGTCATAATCCCATGTTTTTAAAGTTCCAGAAACTGCGTTCTCTGGAAAAATAGAGAACAGTCTTTGGCGGGGAACCGTCTGGTACAATTTGTTTAAAACACTTACCATAGACTCTGGAGTGAACAAATTATAACGAGAAAGCCCGGAACCATCAACCCATCTAGGAGGTTGTTTTAAATCTGCTAATTGGTTTTCAAGAATATATTCCCTTGTTCTTTTTCCACTAAGGGTGTCGGATAGGGTAGATGAAGACAAAACCAGTAATTGTTCTGCAATAAAATTATCACTTTCGTGCATCATCCGTATATAAAGGGAATCTGATGGTTGTCCGTAAAGGATTTGTTTTTCGCCTGTAATAGGTTTGTTGGATAAGCTTATTTTTTTATTCAAAGCAGATTCCAATAATTGCTTGGTTAAAACAGAATCTGTACGAAAGGGAATTTCAATAGTGTCTTTACGTGAACGTGAGAAGTAAAACGTATTTTTTTCCAATTCCCTATTCTTTTTATACCCAGTGCGTACAACATCGTTCTTAAAAAAATCAGGTATTACGTTCAGTCCGTTTGTATTGGAAATATTGGTGACATTACCATAGAGTGGTAAAGAGGTTATTTCAGGTTGATAGTAATATTGATAATCGTCCCACGCCCATCCTTGACCCAACTTTTTGTCTTCAAAATTATTCAGGTCAAGAACTATGGAATTATATTTTTGTAGAAAATGAAAAGCAGTACTATCCTTAAAATGCGGGTGTAGGAAAGAAGGATCTCCAGTACCCTCAACATATACCGTATTATTTTTAACAGCGTATTTCAAAGCAGGGACCTGTTGGGGTAATAATTGCAAAGAAGCAAATAGTGTAAAGATTTTGGTATTGCTAGCCGGTGTAAAGTATTTCTCACTTTTGTTAGAGTACAGAGTATCGTTCGTTTCTGGGTCTAAAACCAGCAAGCCCACAAACTGATTTTTATAAAAGTCAGATAAAATAATGGTGTCTGTAGATTTAGAAATAATCTTCTTATATGATTTACAGCTAGTTAAAGAAACAAAGGCAAGAAGTATAAATAGTATTTTTTTCATTTTTAAAATTGTGTTACCGCCTGTATCTAGGGCATTTAACAAGAAATTGGCTTACATTTAACAACCCCTAAGCAATATAGTAAATGCATTATTGTTTAACTTTATAAGGAGAGAATTTCTCTTAACAACAACTAATAACTTAAACATTTTGACATATGGCTAGAGCTATGCTTGAATACTCTAAAACAGTATTGAAAAAAGTTAGTTTTGACGCGAAATTGTTCATTAAAGAACTTCAAAAAGCAGTATCAATGTTGCTTCCCGAAGAAATTGAAGAACTTGAACTCTGGTTACATCAATTTATTACAGATAAGCCAGAACTAAAACAAACGCTTATTTATATAAAATCATAATTAAAAGCCCTCTAAACAGAGGGCTTTTTTAATATTACTACCCAAGCATAGTATAGCACGATTTAGCTATAAATAAACGGGTAACAACTTATTTGTTTACAGGACTGATAATCTGTACATCTTGAAAAGCAATGGCTCCTCTAACAATACTAGAGATGACATCTCTTAACGCATTTGTAATCTGAATTTTTAACTCACTTTTGTGGTAAATTAAGCTTACTTCACGAGCAGGTGAGGGCTTATCAAAATACTTCAACTTGCTTTTCTTTTTATCATCTAATACCAAGGTGTTTAAATAAGGCAATAGAGTCATTCCAAGGTCTTCATCGGCTAGATTGATCAATGTCTCAAAACTGCCGCTTTCCAAACGAAATTGCTTAGTGTCTAAATTCCGTGTTGCTTTACATAGGTTAATCACATTATCTCTAAAGCAATGCCCATCTTGTAGCAATAGAACATCATTAATGTCTAAATCCTCTGGCTTTAATGTTTTTGCTTTTCCAAGTCTATGCTCTTTTGGAACATAGCCTACAAATGGCTCGTAATACAAAGGCCGCTCTTTTATGAACTCAATACCCAATGGCGTTGCAGCAATTGCCGCATCTATATGACCATCTTGGATGTTACGAATTAGCGTTTCTGTGCTCTGCTCTTTTATAATCAAATTTACCTTGGGGTATTTGCTAATAAAAGTTTTGAGAAACATGGGCAATAGTGTGGGCATTATGGTTGGTATAATGCCTAAAGTAAAATCACCTCCTATAAATCCTTTTTCTTGATCTACTACATCTTTTATTCTACTGGCTTCATTTACGATGTTTTTTGCCTGCGCAACTATTTTTGCTCCTACTTCTGTAATAGAAATAGGTTTTTTGCTTCTATCAAAAATCAAAACATCTAGCTCGTCTTCTAACTTTTGTACTTGCATACTTAAGGTGGGTTGCGTAACGAAGCTTTTTTCTGCAGCTAAGGTGAAGTTTTTATGCTCGGCAACGGCCAGCACATATTGTAATTGAGTAATTGTCATTTGCTATAAATTCTAGTGATAAAAATATAAAAACTATCAATGATATCTATCATTAAGAAGGGTCTAATATTGGGTACCTTTATACTATAGTTAAAACAACAAGAACCATGAAACTAAATAGTATAGGATTAAGCGAAAAAGATTCAAAATCATTAAGCGAAGATTTAAACGAATTGCTAGCTAATTTTCAACGTTACTACCAAAATTTAAGAGGTATTCATTGGAATATAAAAGGGAAACGCTTTTTTGAGCTCCACCCAAAATTTGAAGAACTATATACAGAAGCAAATCTTAATGTAGATGAGATTGCAGAGCGTATACTTACTTTAGGGGGAGTGCCATTGCATACGTTTGAGGATTATATAAAAAACTCAAAAGTACCAGTAGGTAAGAATATAAGTAAAGATGAAGATGCTATCCGTTTGGTAGTAGATTCATTAAAAGGTCTTTTGGTTATTGAGAGACGAATTTTAGATGCTTCAGGTGAATCTGGAGACGAAGGTACCAACTCTATGATGAGTGATTTCATTACAGGTCAGGAAAAAACAGTCTGGATGATGAAAGCTTGGTTGGCTGAAGAAATATAGTTTAGGCGATTATAGATGAAAAATCCCCGATGGACATTAATGTTCATCGGGGATTTTTTTATTTCTTGTTTTTCTTCTTGCTCTTTGTGGCCAACGGATTAAAATCTAAACAAAGTTGAATCCAACTTTCTAAGTCTTCGTCCGTGTCCATTCCGTCTGCATCTACATAAATATAACTTTTCATCTTGCGGCCAGTTAAGTCCATAGGTCTGCAATGGGGTAATTGAAGTATATTGTCATAATTATCCCTTCCTATTCTTGCCATCATACGAGATGACTCACTGTCCTTATCAATAGTAATTGCAAAACACATTTTTTCATCTACCATAAAGCATAGGGTACCCATCATTTTCTTCTCTTCGGAATACACATGCTTTTGCTTTAATATTTGTCTACATCGGTCGGCAAGATATTCGTCGTAAGCCATTTTTTGTCTTGTGGATTAAAGTTTGAATGGTGGCAGGTTGGTCATATTTCAAAAATACAGTTTTGTTTAGTACTGTTTAAAGTCTTTGGCTTTATAGATTGTAAAAAGCGTTTATTGGGCTGGTCACAATTGCTGGATTACCGTTGCTTATAGTTATATTCGAATAACGAAAAATATATAGTACAATGAAGGTTTTATTTATAGGTGGAACAGGAAATATAAGTACAGCATCTAGTCACTTGGCATTAGAAAAGGGCATTGACCTCTATCACTTAAATAGAGGTACAAATAAGGCAGGCCTGCCAGGTGTGAATACTATTTTTGGTGATATAAATAAACCGGAAGAACTTTCTGAATTACAGAACCACACTTGGGATGTAGTAGTGAATTGGATTGCTTTTACACCAGAAGATATAGAGCGTGATATTGCCTTGTTTCAAGGGAAGACAAAGCAGTATATTTTTATCAGTTCGGCATCTTGTTATCAGACTCCTTTGCAATATCCTATTATAACCGAATCTACTCCGCTTTGTAATAATTTATGGGATTATTCTCAAGAAAAAATTAGAAGTGAAGAGCGTTTAATGAAAGCGTATAGGGAAACAGGTTTTCCTATTACTATTGTTCGTCCATCCTTAACATACGACACAGTAATTCCTATTGCCATTGGCGGTTTCAGGGAATGGACAACGGCCAATCGTATTATAAATGGCGAAGAAATTATTATTCATGGTGATGGAACTTCGTTGTGGACGGTTACCCATGCAGATGATTTTGCAAAAGGCTTTGTAGGTCTGTTAGGATTAACAACAGCTATTGGGCATGCTTTTCATATTACGTCTGACGAAATATTGAGTTGGAATATGATTTACAAAATTTTTGCCGATGCTCTTGGGTATGAAGCTAGGGTAGTGCATATTGCTTCAGATTTTATATGTAAAATTGAACCATCATTTACAGGTACTTTACTGGCCGATAAAGGAGAAAGTGTCATTTTTGATAATTCCAAGATCAAAACATTTGTACCTGACTTTAAAGCAACCATTCCTTTTTCAGAAGGAATTAGAAGAACCTTAAAATGGTTTAATGAAAATCCTGAACATAAAGTCGTAAATGAAGATAAAAACCAGAAAATAGAGCGTATTCTTAAGGCTTATAAATCGCTCTAAGAATTCTATTTGTTTTTCATGGCTTTGGCAACTTCAATACTCATGGGGTTCTTGGAGTCTTCTAGCTCTTCAATGATTTTCGGGTGGTCTTGTTCGCGGTTTTTAGATAATTTGTATTGCGCTTGAATATCTGTTATCTCAATCTGAAAACCCACTACACCTTTTATCTGTTTCAATGTGCGGGGAGACATGTCTTTTAGAGAAATAGGTTTCTTTGAATTCGCTTCGTATTTATCTACTAGCCTGTGCATAGATGCCATAACTTCTTCTTCACTCAAAATTTTTAGTTTCCCATAAACGTGAACGGCAACATAATTCCATGTAGGTACTTCTTCATCTTTGTACCAAGATGAGGATATATAGGAATGCGGACCGTTAAATATACAGAGTACTTCTTCATTCTGGTCAAACTCGCGCCATTGTGGGTTGGCCTTGGCAATATGGGCCGTGAGAACCTCTTTTCCGTCTTCTGTGGTTTCTAATTCTAAAGGAATATGTGTAGCCCAAGGTTTGTTTTGATATTGGCTTACGAGAATTCCAAAACTGTTCGCTTTTAAGAACGCTCTAATTTCTGAAGCATTTTCGTTACGGTGATGATCAGGTATAAACATAAGCTAAGTTAATTGTCAGTTCTATAAGAGCTGTATTTTAAGAAAGTGTAAAAAGTGTCTTTTAGGGCGAATATTAATGCGTATGAGGCAAGCGCTATTGCAAACATTCCGTAAATTTAAATTCACTTTAAAAATAAATATATGCCATTTATAAAGAACAAAAAAGGAAAAGAAGACGTAGAAATATTTTATGAGGATTATGGCTCCGGACAACCGGTTATACTTATTCACGGGTGGCCCTTAAGTCACAAAGCGTGGGAGCAACAAGTTTGGAAAATTGTAGAGGAAGGCTATCGCTGTATCGCTTATGATAGAAGAGGCTTTGGAGCGTCTTCAGCGCCATGGGGAGAGTATGATTATTCCACACTTGCCAGCGATTTAAATGCCATTATTGAAGATTTAGATTTAGACAATGTGGTAATCGTTGGTTTCTCTATGGGTGGAGGAGAAGTGGTTCGTTATCTAACGGACTACGGAGCAGATAAAGTTGCAAAAGCAGCTCTAATAAGTTCTATAATTCCATTGGTAAAGAAGAAAGAAGATAATCCTGACGGAGTACCGGAAGAAACTTTAGATTGGATTAAGGAGGCCTTACAAAATGATAGGGTAGGATTCTTAAAAGAGAAGTTCCTGACGGGTTTCTATAATTATGAGGATAACAAGGACAAAGTTAGTGAAGCTCAACTGGACTATGATTTTAGTATTGCGTCACATGCTTCGCCAAGAGCTACAATTGAAGCTGCTTTAGCTTGGATGCATACGGACTTTAGACCGGAATTAAAAAATGTTACGGTACCAACGCTTATAGTTCATGGAGATGCGGATGCAACGGTCCCACAGGCCACTTCCGCTGATCAGGCAGCAAAAGGAATTAAGGATAATCAATACGAAGTTATTAAAGGTGCGCCTCATGGTCTGAACCTAACACATGCCGATGAATTAAATGAAATTCTTATTTCGTTCTTGAAAAAGTAATGAAATAGGTAATATAAATTTAAAAAGCCCGAATCTATCTAGATTCGGGCTTTTTTTATGTTTGTTGAAACTAAACTATTTCTGTAGTGTAGCCATTATAGGAAGGTGGTCAGAAATATGTTGGTTATTTTCCATTCGATCATCTATGTGAATGTACTTTTCAACTTTAAAACCTCGTACAAAAATATAGTCAATGCGGTGGTCAAGCACTCGTGCATGGTCAAATCCACTAAAGGTCCCGGTAGGCCCATAAAAAGGCTGCTCAGTTATTTCTTTTCCATCAGTCATTTCTTTTTTAAGAAACAGAATCGGTTTTGACTCAGGTTCCAAATTGAAATCACCCGTAAGGACAACGGGAAGGTTATCTGTATTTATCTCATTAATTTTCTTTACGATAAGCGCAGCAGATTTTTCGCGTGCCTCAGTTCCTATGTGGTCAAAATGAGTATTGAACACCCAGAATTTTTGCTTGTTCGCTTTATTTTCAAATAGGCCATATGTACAAACCCGTTCCATAGCGGCATCCCAACCCACGCTAACTTTATCTGGTGTAGGGGATAACCAAAAGGTATTGGATTGTAGTAAGTTGAATTTTTCACTGTTGAAAAGAATAGGGGAGAACTCACCTTTTTTCTTCCCATCATCTCTTCCTACTCCAATATACTTGTAATCTTCCAGCGCTTCGTCTAAATAGGTCAATTGATGATACACCACCTCCTGCATGCCAATAAACTCTGGAGCATAATGCTTAATTAAACCAACCATAGGAGCTTTCCTGTCGTTCCAATTGTTTATGGTGTCATTTACATTATCATATTTAATATTGTAACTCATTACCTTGAGGTCTTGAGCTTGCGCAATATGCATGGTGAGAAAAATGAACGAAGCGAGAATAGTTCTTAAAGTCATTTGATGTTATGAGTTAGTATGGAATAGCAATTTAAGAATTATCAGTTCTACTATCTTAAAAAGAAATTATGAAACTGTTATTTTTTTACTCTATAATCGCGATTAAATGCTCCAAGGCTTGTCTCGTGATACTTTAGGAAGAAAAAAGCAAAGAAAAACCGCAAGAAGAAAAGATACCTAATGGAATCAAAATCTTCTTACGGTTGTTCTAATTGTTCAATTAAATTATGAACGGACTTATTTAATCGTCTCTACGTGGTCTATTTGAATTACTTCGGTTGCGATTGTTTGCACTTCTGTTATTCGAATTTCCTGAGCGACTTTTATTTCGGTTACCTCCCTGGTTGTTTCTTGAATTAGATCTCTGTTGAGGTCTTTTTTTTTCAACTTCCTCTTCGTCCCCACCTATAAACTGATGCTCCGGCATACGTGGCACCTGTTGTTTGATAAGTTTTTCAATATCCCTCAAATATGCGCGTTCTTCCTTATCGCAAAAAGAAAGAGCAATACCACTTGCGCTGGCCCGACCTGTTCTACCAATTCGATGAACATAAGTTTCGGGAACATTTGGCAAATCATAATTGATAACCAAAGAAAGGTCTTCTACGTCAATTCCTCTTGCGGCAATATCAGTTGCAATTAAGACGCGTAATTTTCCATCTTTAAAATCACCTAAAGCTTTTTGTCTGGCAGTTTGTGATTTGTTACCATGTATTGCGGCCGATTTAATATCAGCTTGTGCTAATTTCTTAACTATTTTGTTGGCGCCGTGCTTCGTTCTTGAAAAGACCAAAACAGAATCTGTAGGTCTTTCATTAATTAAATGCACTAACAATTTTGGCTTGTTGGGCTTACTTACAAAATAAACACCTTGGTCTACTTTTTCTGCTGTAGCCTGTTGTGGCTTTATGGTTACCCTTTCAAACTGTCCCAAAAGGGTTTTTGAAAGTTCCACGATACTAGAAGGCATAGTAGCCGAAAAGAAAAGAGATTGTCTTTGCTTTGGAAGTTTCGCTATGATTTTTTTAATATCATGAATGAAACCCATATCCAGCATTTGATCGGCTTCATCTAGAACCACAAATTCAATATCCCGTAAAGAGATAATGTTTTGGTTCATCAAATCTAATAACCTTCCTGGGGTAGCAATAAGTGCATCAACACCATTACGTAAGGCATTCACCTGTCTAGATTGTTTAACACCACCAAAAATCACTGTGTTTTTAATGTGTGTATGCTTGCTGTAAGCAGTAAAGTTATCGGCTATCTGAATAGCAAGTTCTCTAGTTGGCGTTACAATAAGTGTGCGTATGCGTCGCTTACCTCTAGTTTGATCTTGGCTGTTGTGTAAATGATGTATTATGGGGATACTGAACGCGGCTGTTTTTCCGGTTCCTGTTTGTGCAACTCCTAAAAGGTCTTTCTTGTTAAGTAAAATAGGAATGGCTTGTTCCTGTATGGGTGTAGGATTCGTATATCCTTGTTCCTCAATAGCTTTGAGTATAGGCAAAGCAATACCTAAATCTTTAAATGTCATGTATGTTTAATAAGCCGCAAAGATACGGCGAATGTTTGGATAAGCGTTAAATGTGGTTTATACTGCCATAGACTTCAGTTGTACGTTTAATGGAGCAATTCATACAAAGTACCTTTTTTCAAGAGCATTACATTATTACATTTACTTAAAGAAAATGTAGAGTTAAAACAGCCTATAGTTCTTATTTCCCTTTGTCCTAAGGTTTTGACCATTTTTGAATAATGGATTCTCTTTAGTGAATTGGTTTTAAACTTTTGCGTTTCCCTCCCCTGTAAAATTAGTACGTGTTGTTTAGTATCGGATAAAGTATTAGCCCCTTAAATAACCATCATATTTCCCCCACTGTAAGGCCTCATGTCACAATATCTAATTGATTGTTGTTCTTGATGTTTAGCAATTTACTGTTCCCTCAATTATTGTTCATCTATATATTCATGTTTTAAAAAACAAGTTATGGTAACACAAATTCTTAAATCAGGTCCAACAGGGCTAAAGAAAAACATTGCCGTAATCGGGGACGGTTTTGCGTCTGCCGACCAAACGGCATACAACCAAAAGGTTAAAGAGCTTTTAATCGATGGCGTGTTCGGCCACGATTATTTTTACGAAGATATGCAGGCCTTCAATATTTTCAGGGTCAATTTGATTTCGACCGAATCGGGGGTCAGTCAGCGAAGGTATGATGAAAAGGGTACACCTGCCGACAAAAGCGATGATACTATCATCAGTACCAATATTAAAGATACGGCATTGGGTTACATCTATAGTGGTTCTTGGGCGCATTGCTGGTTGGAAGGAGGCGCAAACACCAATACCTTTGTGCAGAACGCCTTAAATACATGGGTTCCAGACTATGACCTCGTTCTCATAATCTTGAACGAACCAGGCTTCGGGGGATGCGGCGGTGGCGGGTTTCAAATTGTAACTTTAGGATCTAGCTGGGCCGTTATGGCTCATGAGTTCGGGCATGGTGCCGGCGGTCTTGCCGATGAGTATTGTAAAAATAAAAAATATACTGGTGGAGAACCTGGGCGAGTTAATATTACGGCCAATACAAACCGGGCAACCTTAAAATGGAAGAAGTTCGTTAAGCCCAGTACGCCCATTCCCACTGGTTCTGGAAAATGTGCAACTCATAATCAAGGCACCAAACCTGCCGGTTGGAGTAGCAACCAAGATGTAGGTCTTTTTGAAGGAGGAAGCACCTTTAACGAAGATATTTACAGACCTACCGAAAACTGTAGAATGAAAGGCAATACGCCTCCATTTTGTCCAGTATGTTATACGGAGTTCAAGACTAAAATGCATCCGTTTACAGGGCGTAATTTCAAAAACTGTTATACGGGTGACTTTAATGGTGATGGCAAGGATGATCTACTTGTACACAATGATAATTCGATTATGATCTACCGCTCCAATGGATCCCAATTAGATGTGGTTTTTAGTACAGTTGAAAGAGTGCCTGGCTCATGGCAATTTAAAAAGGGAGACCAGTTTTTCATCGGTGATTTCAATGGTGATGGTAAAGATGAGGTAGTTGTATACAATAGTACAAATTGGAACAAGGAATATTTTGGCTATCTAGTTGATGATGGAAACAATGGTTTGAAGTTAAGAGCCAGATACAATGATAAAATGCCGGGATGGCAGTTTCAGAAAAATGACAAATTTTATGTAGCAGATTTCAATGGCGATGGTAAAAAAGACCTTTACGTTTTTAACGGGACGGATTGGAGTGTTCCTTATTTTGCGATGTTACGCTCAACAGGTAACGGATTTCAGGTAGTAAGACGTTATGAGAAAAACCTACCAGGTTGGAATATGGCCAAGAACGACCAATTCTTTATCGGTGACTTTTCTGGTGATGGCAAGGATGATCTCTGGGTGTTCAATGGTCATAATTGGTCTATTCCTTATTTTGGAATGCTTAGCGCAAACAGCACTTCTTTGACCTTCAAAAAGAGATACGATAAAGTATTGGCAGGTTGGCAAATGACCAAAAATGATAAATACTATGTGGCCGATTTTAACGGAGATGGTAAAAAAGACCTATATGTTTTCAACGGCCATAATTGGAATGTAGCCTATCTGGCGATGCTAAAATCTACAGGCGCGGCCTTAAGCATGGTAAAACGATACGATGGTAATGCTCCGGGTTGGCAAATGCGCAAGAATGACCTTCATTATATAGGTGATGTGAACGGAGATGGTAAAGAAGACCTGTTTGTATATAACCATGCAGATTGGGGCCGAGAGTACTTGGGCACGATGCGGTCTAATGGAAGTGCATTGGCCTGCAATTGGAAGCATGATTGGGTCGGTGAGTGGAATCTAGGAAGTGCAGATAGGTTCATACCCTGTAATTTTGAAGGTGCCGCCGGAAAACGTAACTTAATAGTGCACAATACAAATTGGTTGGGAATGATTAGGGCAACGCCGAATTTAAGTCTTCGAAAACTTTACTATAAGTGGATACATAACTATAAGCACGGTAGAAACTGGTAATTAAATTTTTAAACCAAAAAAGATGAAAAACAATATATTCAATAAGCCATTAATGGCAGAGAATCCCGAAAGTGTATTTGTCGAAAACGAAAAGCTGAAAACTATGGAAAATGCCCCACGGGCAAGAAGAATCAATAGGCAGATTTTGAAAATGGACGATGAAAAAGACACGCAGAAAGAATCGGCTTTTAAGATAAGTCCTCCAAAAGGGAAAGCAAATAATTTTATGGCTGCTTTCGAACCGGAAATATCTTTTAAAGACAAAAAGCAAACTGATTTACCAGATCAAGAAGAGCTGAAAACAGTCCAAAAAGCCACAGCTTCAGATTATCATATTCGAATGAGATTCAAAGTGAAAGATGGTGAGATTTCGGTTGCCGATATCATTAAAGTAAAGGGCGATTTTGTCAACGAGAACCAATTAAATGCCCATGGCGGATTCGTATATGAGGTTTCAAAACGAAACAAACAATTACAGACCGGGGTGATTCCTGATGCTGGAGTACGGAGAGGATTCCCGCACCCCAACCCTAAAAACACTGAAGAACAGGGTCATTCCGTAGCCGTTGCAGATGAGTTCGATTTTAATATAAAATTACCCGTAAAGCAGGTCACCGCTGCTTCGCTAAAGTCTTTTAAGGTTGATTTGTACCGGGCAAAAGCAGGAATTGATAATGAATTTGTGGCATCTAACATATCACTTAAAGAACAATTTGGCGAGAAGTTGCGCAAAGTGGCATCTTTTAAGACAATAAAACTATCAGAAATGCCAAGTGCCACGCGAAAACGCTTTGAAAGTGCTTTGAAAAGGTAAAATAAACTCTAAATTAGAGCAATTATCGGTTGCTCTTTTTTTTGAGTATTTTTCAAAATAATACAATGAGAGACTGGTTTTTTATTGGCTTGTGGCTTTTTTGTTCCATCTATATGGTACTTTTAATAACATACTACCAAGTAGAAAACTGGTCTTTGATTGGAGAAATTGAAAATTTGATTGAACGAAGGAATGTGAAATATTCACTTTGCCCAAGTTTGAGGGAAAGAAGCCAAATGAAAAAAAACAAAGCTATGCAAGGCCAGTACTATCTAAGATTGGACTTAAATATAGAAAACGAAATCATTACTATTGCACATGCAAAAAAAGTAGTCGGGCCAGTGCTACAATTAGCTGAAATACATTTAGCAGCTGGAATTTTGTATGAAGTTCGAAAGAATGGAGGAAGACTAGATCTTGGGGCGATTCCGTATGATGCTTTATTAACTAACTTTGATAACATAATCAAAGATGGGGCTCAAGCTTCATGCTTGGCTGAAATCGGGCCATACAATATTCATGTAAGAATACCTTTAGAACGTTTTGACCTAAATGATTTTGAGAAAATAGAAATAACCATCTATGATTTGAAGAAGGTTTTTGCAAATATTTCGGTTTCTGAAGATTCTTTAGCTTTGCAGTTTACAGGAAAAATCGAAAAAGTCGCTGTTCTCAAATGTATTGATGTAGCAAGTTTGTCTATAGCTTTAAAACGAGAACTACATGAGATTTTTCAAGAGTAAAAGTATAAACTTTACTTCGTGCATATTAAATAAAATTTTTATTATAGACCTGCTATAGCCGCCTCTGCGCACCGTTCACCATCCATTGCAGCAGAAACTATTCCACCAGCATAACCACCACCTTCTCCACAAGGGAATAGGCCTTCTATTTCCGGATGTTCTAATTTTTCAGTTCTAGGGATGTTGACCGGAGATGAGGTACGGGATTCTACACCTACAATATTAGCTTCGGCAGTGTAATATCCTTTCATTTTATCACCAAAGGCTTTAAAACCCTGACGCAGTTTTCCGCCAATAAGTTTGGGAAGCAAAGAGTGTAAGGGGGCAGAATTTAATCCGGGTTGATAGGAAGTAGGGTTGAGGTCCGCAGATAGTTTACCATCAACAAAATCGGTTAACCGTTGGGCAGGTGCCGTTTGCGTTCTTCCGCCTGCGGTAAAAGCCAATCGTTCTAAATCCTTTTGGTATTCCAATCCTTTTAAAACCCCAAAACGTTCATATTTGTATAAATCTTCATCGGCATTAATTTCAACTACGATGCCCGAGTTAGCGAACTTGTTATTTCGTTTAGAGGGAGACATACCATTTACGACCACTTCTCCTGGAGCAGTTGCAGCTGGAACTATAAATCCGCCGGGACACATACAAAAAGAGTATACGCCACGGTTCTTTACTTGCTCTACCAAACTATAAGCAGCAGCAGGAAGCAATTCGTTACGTTCGCCCGAGCAGTGGTATTGAATAGAATCTATAATATGTTGAGGATGTTCTACGCGAACGCCCATGGCAAAAGATTTAGCCTTTAGGCTGATTTTCTTATCGTTCAATAAATAATAGATATCACGAGCCGAATGCCCTGTAGCCAGAATAACCCGATTAACCTTCATCTCATTGCCGTTTTGCAATTGAAGGCTTTCTATTTTATTATTTTTTACCGTGAAATTGGTGAGACGTGTATTGAAATGTACCTCGCCACCATGACTGATTATAGCTTCTCTTATGTTCTGTACAATTTTAGGAAGCTTGTTCGTGCCAATATGTGGGTGGGCATCTACCAAAATTTCTTCCGTAGCGCCATGATGGACCAAACTTTCAAAAATACGGCGTACGTCTCCTCTTTTTAGGCTTCGGGTGTATAGTTTGCCGTCAGAATAGGTTCCGGCACCACCTTCGCCAAAACAGTAGTTAGAATCTTCGTTTACCGTATGGTCTTGGTTAATAGCCTTTAAATCTCGTCTTCTGTCTTTAACATTATTGCCACGTTCTAGAACAATAGGCTTGTACCCTAATTCCAAACAACGTAATGCGGCCCACATGCCTGCAGGTCCAAAACCTACAATATGAACCTCTTTTGCTTTAGAAACATCTAGGTATTTAAATTCGTAGTCAGCAGCAGGAGAAGGCTTTTCGTTAATGTAAACCTCCATCTTGTAGTTGAAGTAAATCTTAGGTTTACGGGCGTCAATAGATTTGCGCAACACTTTAATAGTGATATTCTTTTCGTCCTCGCTTAAATATTTAGCGGTTTTCTTTAAGAGGATGTTTGGTTTACTTTCCTCTTTTAACGATACGCGCAACTGAATTCTTCTGACCATGGAGCAAAGCTACTACGCTTTATGGTATAAAAAAATGCATCTTACGATTTGTAAGATGCATTTTTAAATAATTTGAGACGTATTATGCCAATACAGCACTGTTTTGTCTACATTCTCTAGCAGCGGCTACCATTTCTATGAGTGCTTCTCTAGTTTCTGGCCAGTGTCTTGTTTTTAATCCACAGTCAGGATTGATCCAAAGTTGCTCTGTTGGAATCTGTTTTGCGGCTTTTTCCATTAAAGCGACCATCTCAGCTCTTTCTGGAACTCTTGGCGAGTGAATATCGTAAACACCAGGTCCAATCTCGTTTGGATATTTAAACGTTGCGAAAACGTCTAAAAGTTCCATTTGCGATCTAGAACATTCAATGGTGATGACATCGGCATCCATATCGGCTATATTCGAAATAATATCATTGAACTCAGAATAACACATGTGTGTGTGGATTTGCGTTTCATCCTTAACACCGCTCGCGGAGATTCTAAAAGCTTTAATAGCCCAATTTAAATACGCATTCCAATCTTCTTTACGTAACGGAAGACCCTCACGAATAGCAGGCTCATCTATCTGTATAACTTTTAAACCGGCTTTTTCTAAGTCTACTACTTCATCTCGTATAGCCAATGCAATCTGGGTACACGTTTCAGAACGCGGTTGGTCATTACGTACAAAAGACCATTGTAGAATAGTAACCGGACCGGTTAACATCCCTTTTACGGGTTTTTTAGTTAATGATTGTGCAAAAGCGGACCATTTAACTGTCATAGGAGATTCTCTAGATACATCGCCAAAAATGATCGGTGGCTTAACACATCTGCTACCATAACTCTGCACCCATCCAAAACTGGTAAAAGCAAATCCGCTTAATTGTTCCCCAAAGTATTCTACCATGTCGTTTCTTTCAAATTCCCCATGAACAAGGACATCAAGACCTGTGCGCTCTTGGAATTCTATGGTCTCTTTAGTTTCTTTTTCTAAAAGAATATTGTATTCGTCTGCAGATAAGTTTCCTTTTTTGAAATTGGCTCTCCAGCTACGTACTTCTTTTGTTTGAGGAAACGAACCAATAGTGGTGGTTGGGAATAAAGGAAGGTCTAATGCTTCTTTCTGAAGTTTCTGCCGGGTTGGGAATGCGCTTGCTCTTTGGTCGTCTTTGGCCGTAAGGGCACTTACACGTTGTTTTACTTTCTCATTGTGTATAAGCGTTGCTGTCTTTTTGTAGGCTTGAGCTTCACTATTCTCTTTTAGTTTTTCTAAACTATCGGAAAGGTTCTCTTTATTGGCTAATTGCTTAAGCGTAGTTACTTCGTCTAATTTTTGTTTAGCAAAAGCGAGCCACTGTTTGATTTCTCCGTTTAGGTTTTCTTCGTTAGATTCTATATCTAGGTCGCAAGGAGAGTGTAATAATGAGCATGAAGGAGCAATAAGAATACGCTCTGTACCTACATGGTCAATTGCTTTTTGAATCAGTTTCAAAGATTTTTCAAAGTCGTTTTTCCATATATTACGACCATCAACTACTCCTAGAGATAAATGAGTATAACTATTTAGTTTATTTGATTCTAAGATATCATCTAGTTGTAAAGGACAACGCACTAAATCTAGATGTAAAGTGTGTACAGGTAAGGATAGTGCGGTATCAATATTTTCACCAAAACAATCAAAATAATTGGCAACGGTTATTTTTATATTCGGGAATTTGGTAGCGAAATATGCATAGGTTTGTTGGATGGCACGCTGCTCTTTTTCGGAAAGGTTAAGGGCTAAATAAGGCTCGTCAAATTGAACATGTTCCGCATCAACATTTACTAATTGCTGTAGAATTTCTTCATATGCAGGGAGTAACCGCTCCAATAGATCTATTCTGTGGAAACCATCTTCTTTCTCTTTTCCTAATAGAAGAAAAGAAACAGGACCAATCAGTACCGATTTTGTTTTAATTCCTAATTCTAGAGCTTCTTTATGCTCATTTATAATTTTATCCGAAGAGACATTAAATATTTGATTTTTAGTAAATTCTGGGACAATGTAGTGGTAATTGGTGTCAAACCACTTGGTCATTTCCATAGCGGTAATGTCTGCTCCGTCTTGTTGAATACCTCTTGCCATGGCAAAATAAAGGTCGTGGCTAGAGAAAGACGGGTTATTGGCTAGGGCAGTATAGCGCTCAGGAATACACCCCAAAGTTGTAGAAAGGTCCAATACTTGATCGTAAAGGGAGAAGTCGTTACTGGGAATCAAGTCTATGTCTTGTTCTTGTTGTAACAACCAGTTTTCTTTCCGAATCGTTTTTGCCGTAGCCAGTAGTGATTCAAGGTCTGTTTTGCCGGACCAATACTGTTCTAGGGCTCTTTTTAATTCTCTTTTACTTCCAATTCTGGGATAGCCTAGGTTAGTAGTTTTCATGCTATTGTTTTTCAATTAATATCTAGGCAAAGCTATTACAAAGGTTATTTTATCCATAATATTAAACTTAATTAAGATTATTTAACTGTAAATGGGTATTTTTAAAGTGTAAACGAAAAGTGAATGTCTTGTGATGGGCATTTTAAAGACGATTTATCTATGGAAAATTTAGATTTAACCGATTTGGAGTTACTAAAGCAGCTTCAATTAAACTCGAATATTACTACAAAAGAACTAGCGGCTACCGTAAATCTATCCCCAACACCAGTTTATGAGCGGGTTCGAAAATTGGAGAAAGAGGGTTATATTACAGGCTATTCGGCTTTGTTGGATGCTGAAAAAATGGGTCTTGAGTTGATAGTTTTTTGCGACATTACCTTAAAGCAACACACAAAAGTTATTGGTAATCAATTTGTTAAGGATATTCGAGCTGTAAAAGAGGTGACGGAGTGTTATAATATTTCCGGGGATTATGATTTTAGATTAAAAGTTCTTGTGCGAGATATGAAGCATTATCAGGACTTTGTAATCAACACCTTGGGAGCAGTGAATAATATAGGTAGTGCGCACAGCACTTTTGTAATTGGGACTATAAAGCAAGGGTGTGGTATTCCGTTTTAGTGGAGGAAGATTGCAGTTTGGAGTGGTTTATCTACAGTTGGGTAGTATTCATTTTAAAAGGGTGGCCCAATAAGACATCTTTGTACTCATAAGAAATAGGAGTTAGCACTTTTTAGAAAACAGTAAAAAATGGGAGGCAACAGAATTTTAAAAGAACTCTTTCGGGGTTTTATTATTGGTAATATAGTCTTCTTTGGGTTTAATGCGTATTGGTATTTTACCAATGAGCAAAGATTTGATTTGATTTTTGAAGATGTATGGAGGGAATATTTCACCAACCTGGTATTTTCAATAGTGTTGTACGTTGTAAATATGTATTGGTTTTATTCACTCTTGAAAAAATTTGAAAGAAACATCTATACTCTTAAGCGAATGACTGTTGCCGTGTTGGGTAATGTGGTCATTTCATGTTTTGGTGTCTTTGTAGCTACTTCTGTTATTATGGTGACGCTTTATGATAAGTCTATTCAGGAGGCTCTAGCGTATCATTCAGCAGAAAATTATTTACGTTCTACAGTAATTTCTTTAGGTTTTGCTTTGATCTTTTATGCTATCTATTATTATAGGTTTAGGCAAGAAAATAGGGTCAAAGAACAGAAAATAATAGCCAATACGGCATCGGCAAAATTTGATGCTTTAAAGAATCAGCTAGACCCGCATTTTTTATTCAACAGCTTAAATGTATTGTCTAGTCTTATTGAGGAAGACCCATATCAGGCACAAAAGTTTACATCTTCCTTATCAAAGGTTTATAGGTACGTACTTGAACAAAAGAGTAAAGACTTGGTTCTTGTAAATGAGGAGCTACAATTCGCTAGAACATATGTTCGGCTTTTGAAAATGCGGTTTGAAGATAGTATTGTTTTTGACATCCTGGAAGAGAGTGAGGACCCGGATTCAAAGATTGTTCCCCTGTCGCTTCAGTTGCTTATTGAGAACGCTGTTAAGCATAATGTGGTTACTTCTGGTAAGCCTTTGCATTTAAAGGTTTTTGAGCAAAATGGCGAGCTCGTTGTGGTGAATAACCTTCAGGAGAAACAAGTGGTTAAAAAAAGTAGTGGTGTTGGGTTGTATAACATACGAGAGCGCTATGCGCTATTAACGGATAGAAAAGTTCAGATTGATAAAACGGCGACCGAGTTCAGTGTTAGGTTGCCTATCCTTTTAAAACAAATTTCGACTATGGAAATTCAACAAGAGTATATTCAGGACAAACGCTATGAGAAAGCAAAAGAACGTGTAGAAGCTATTAAAGGGTTTTATGGAAACCTGCTGGCTTACTGCATTGTAATACCATGTTTGGCATATTTAAATTATAGAACTACTAGTTTTCCATGGGTAATTTTTCCTATTATCGGCTGGGGTTTCGGGATAGCTATGCATGCCATGGAGGCTTTTGGAACGAATCCGCTTTGGGGTAAGCGATGGGAAGAGAAAAAGATGCGGGAATATATGGATGATGATAATTTCTAAACTGGCATTTAATATCTTTTAAAGAGTTAAACTTAAAGTTTACGGTTCAGTCGTAAAAAATTACAGTTCAGAAAGTAACATTTTAAAAACAAGACCCTTTTGACGAAATTTGAACTTGTAATAAATAACTAGAAAAACATTTAAATCATGGAAAGAGAAAGTAAATATATTAGGGCGAAAGAACGAGTTGAGGCAGAGAAAAAATTCTATAATGGCTTGATTTCATATGTAGTGGTCATAAGTTTCTTGGCTGCTATAAATTACTACACTAACGGTTTTGCGTATGCTTGGTTTTTGTGGGCCGCTTTTGGTTGGGGTATAGGTGTTGTTATTGGAGCTATAAAAACATTTGGTGGAAATCCTTTTTTTGGACGTGATTGGGAAGAGCGAAAAATAAAGGAATTTATGCAAGAAGATGAGCAAAGGACAAAGTGGCAGTAGTCTTTGTTTTAGTTGGGTTTTAATATATAAAAAATATAAAAATGGAAGTAGCATCGTCAAATAGAAGAAGTAAGCAGGTTAGAGCTAAAAAAAGAATAGAACAGTTAAAAGGTTTTTATATTCACTTGGCAGTTTTTGTGATAGTGAACATTATGGTAATAACAGGAGCTGTTGTTGGTAATATGGGTAACGGTGAAAGTTTTGTGGAGGCATTCTTTAATTTTGGAACCTTTTCTACTTTTATCTTTTGGGGAATAGGAGTATTTTTTCATGGGGCTAAGGTGTTTTCTTATAATCCTTTTTTTAGTAAGGCTTGGGAGGAACGTCAAATTCAAAAGTATATGGAAGCCGATAAAAACGAAATGAAAAAATACTCGTAACACCTGTTTTTATAAATCAACCAAAACCAAGTATGAAGACTATAGTTATAGAAGATGAGAAGCCGTCAGCAAGGCGATTGTCGCGTTTATTATTAGATTTAGATGTAGAAGTGTCGCAGATGTTGCATTCGGTTGAGGAATCTATTAATTGGTTTCAAAATAACCCACATCCTGATTTGATTTTTTTGGATATTCAGCTTTCAGATGGACTTTCGTTTGAGATTTTTGACGCTGTAGAGGTGAAAAGCGCTATTATTTTCACCACTGCCTATGATGAATATGCTTTGCAGGCGTTTAAGCTGAATAGTATTGATTACTTGTTAAAACCCATTGATGATGAGGAATTGGAGGTGGCTGTTAAAAAATATAAGTCGTTCAAGCCTGAGGTAAAGAATATGACACTCAATTTTGATGACATCAAAAACCTCTTGGTAAACCCATTAGAACGCGAATACAAAAAGAGATTTACGGCAAGGGTAGGGCAACATCTTAAAATTATAAATGCAGACGAAGTAGAGTCTTTTTATAGTGAAAACAAAGGGACTTATGCGGCTACTTCAGATGGTAGAAATTACCTTTTGGATACCACTCTTGAGAACCTTGAAACTGAATTGGAACCCAAAACTTTCTTTCGGGTGAGTCGAAAATTTTATATCAATATTAATCATATAAAAGACATCGTTTCATATACGAATTCCAGGCTACAAATTAAGTTAAATCACTTTCAGGAACAGGAAATCATCGTTAGTAGAGATCGTGTTAAGGATTTCAAGTTATGGTTGGAGTAAAATAGTTTAATAAGCTGATTTAAAATTTATTAATATTACCTATAGATTTTTCTTATAGTGGCCTTTTTAACAGAAAAACTACTTTTCTATACGATTTTCATCAAAAGAAGAAGGTAATAGTTTTGGAATTAATTTTATAAAAATAGGAAGAAGTACTGCACCTCCTGGAAGTAAAAATATGGCCAAAGATGGTATGCTTTTGAAGATATCTATAAGCTGCTTTTGAACCTTTTTCTTCTCTTCTGGAGTAAGGTCTTTTATGGTAGATTTTGAAATAAGAAAAACCAACTCTTTACTTTCCGCTAGTTCTTTTTGTAGTCGTTTGCTATTTCTTAAAATTAGCTTATTTACCATTTTAGACATGTTGTCATAAAATTGAATAGCTAGATTGGTATCCTTCAAAAAAGGTACCGTTTTTGAATTTTTTAGAAAGAACAGTTTTATCTTATCCAGAGAACTGGTAATGATGTCTTCTTTTAATCCCAAGTCTTTTCCGAGCCCAAAAATGAATTCAGATTCTTGGTACTCCAAAGATTTATCTTCCCATACCGCCAGGCAGGCAATATCTAAAAAATATCGGTTTTCTATTTCGGAACGTTTTTCTAGTAACTGTTGACGATAAGAGCCATCAAAATCCTGTGCATCACTTTCTATAAACGTTAGAGAGGATGCAAACAATAGCGCTAGACGCTCATCGCTTTTGTTTGTCTCTTTTGAACTTAAGGCATGGTAGGTGATATTTATGGTCAAGTACTCCATGAGCTTAGCCTGTTCCCGGATATCTCTAGGATCGCCCAAATAGCATTTGAATAGCAGTACATCAATAAACAGCAGAGAGTTGGTAATTACGCTGCTAAAAGTCTTATTAATGAGGCTATCACCTAACGACACCCTAGCTTCTATGAGTTTTTCTAATCGTGCGGGTGTGGTTGAACCAGTAAGCATTTTGCTTAGAAATGAAAAATGACCAACCTTCAGTACTTTATAAAATTCAAATGTCTTTTCTAAAAAAGGCTCAAACTCACTTTCATTGGTTTCTAACCTGTAGATACCATATAGTGCATGAAGTAGATTGATTTTAGCCTTCTCGTCTTCAGAGAGTTTGTACTCCGGAACTAAAAACTCCGGAATTTCCATGTTAATGCCATAGACGAACCCCGTATTTCTTAAATCGCAGTAGTGCGAATCGAAATCCGTATAAAGGTCCTGCTCTTTTTCTGCAAGCGAACCGAATTTATTGATCCAACCTGCGGCTGAAGGGTTCATAGGGTAATGGTTATTGAAGCGCCAAATTACGCTAAAATGAGCAAACGAAAACCGCATTTAAAGTAGAATCCTATTTAACAGCTCATTTTTAAAAAAGTTAGAATTTACAGCGTTAATTATTGTCACTTGTTTAATAATGAGTGCTTTAATTATTGTTTAGGGCTATAGAATTAAATAGATGAAGCTAAAAAAGCCTCTCTTTGGTTTTAACATTGTTTTAACATTTAAAACCAAACCTCCTAACTAAAGCCCCGTAAGTAGGGGTGAATTAATAATCATTAAAAACTTTAAAATGAAAAAGACAAAACTTTTATTCGGCATGGGAATCTTGGCCGTAGTTGGTGCGGTTTTAGTAGCAGCGGATCATATTGATGCGCCAGGCACTACAGGAAATACAGCTGACATTGCTGATTTCTACGGATTTGAATCGCCATCCAATCCAGATAACACCGTGTTTATAGTAGACCTACAAACAAATGTACTTGAGGATTTAGCTTACGGGACGTTTGATGAGAATGTATTAACAGAGATAAATATTGACACCAATAACGATTTAATCGAAGATTTGGTTATTCAGGCTATTCCTAGAAAAGACACCATGTATTTCTTTGGCCCGGCTATTCCTAACACACCAGGTAAGAGTAGTGAGGTAATGATCGGTTCGCCACTAGGGCAAGTAGCAATATCTACAGAAAGTGCATTAACTACAACAACGGAATCCGGTATTTCTCTTTTTGCCGGACCAAGACAAGATGCTTTCTTTTTTGACTTTGGACAGTTCAATAAGGTTATTGGAGGTACTGCTCCAGAAGGATTCTTACCTGTAGGTGAAGCTGTAGATACTTTTGACGGAGCCAATACTATGGCTTTGGTATTAGAAATTCCAAATAGCATTTTGGGAGAAACTACCGGTACGAACGTTCTAGGCTTAAAAGTGTACAAGACTTGGGTAACTACCAATAGAAAACAATAATAACTAATCTTAAAATTAAAAAACAATGAAATTACATACTATAAAATACATGTTCTTATCACTTTGCGCAGCTACTATGTTCGTTGCTTGTGATGATGATGACGCTTTAGAAACGGTAGAAACCAGTTGTACGGATGGTATTATGAACGGTACAGAAACGGGAGTTGATTGCGGTGGTACTTCTTGCGCGCCATGCGAAGAAGGTGGTGGAGAAATGATGGTTACACCTCCGGATTTCTCAGGTACATACGCTCAGGTAGACTTTATGGGAAGACCGGGTATAAATACAGTATTGAGTATTCCTGATTTTAAAGACGCATACAACCAAGCAGTGCCGTCTACTATCGCTGAATTTTATCAAAAAGATTTTGAAAATAGATTGGAAGGTTTGCATGATGTGTATGCAGAATTGTTAGGCCTTGACCCAGAAGATGTTAATTATCAGCCTAATATTTTAGGAGATATTCTTAACGGTCCCGATAAGGATGGTTTTACGGATAACATTGTTAGTGCAGAGGTTTTAACTACTGTTTTAGCGAACGATGTTTTAGAAGTAGCTCCGGATTTACCAACTACTTATTTTAACGGAGGTAGCGGTGCACCTAATTTTGAAGGCGCTATTGGTTTTACGGGTAGAACACCACAGGATGATGTTATTGATGTTTCTTTAATCCTTCTTTTTGGAGGAGGAGATGGAGCACGTTTCAATGGTCAAGAAGTAGAAGGTGTGGGGACTTTTCCAAGATTGGTTTCGGATGGTGTTGCCATTACTGCAAATCCAACAGATACATTCCCGTATTTGGGGTCTCCTGAATAAGACGTACGTCTATGAAAAAGAAGGGGTGGGGAGGATGGTATTCACATCCTCCCCTTTTTATCAAATCAAATTCAATATCCAAACCATAAAAATCTAAGTATGAAATATCTTTCCATGTGCATTGTGTTGCTTTTTCTTTCCTCATGCAAAACAGAGACTGAAAATCTCTTGACCAATAAGGATGATTATAATAAGTACTTGGCATCAAGTCCTTCAAAGACCACTTCAAAATATTTTGAACTTTGGAATAACAAGATATTACCGGATAGTTCTCAGTTAATGAGTTTTGGTATCGTAGGAGGGGAGTATAACCGCTATTTTCAGAATACTGGTGATATTCAATATTTAAAAAAGGCAGAGCAAGTTTTGGAAAAGGCAGTAACTATAGCGGCTATAGGGAAGGCGGGTTATTATAGGGCTTTGGCAAGAAATTATATTTCACAACACCGTTTTAGGGAGGCTGCGCAACTAGCGGATTCTGCACGAACAATAAAGAGTGGCGTTGATGAAACTCTTGGGCTTATGTTTGATGTGAATATGGAATTGGGCAATTATGATGTAGCGCAAAAATATTTGGATAGTTTAAAGAACATGAATGATTTTGGGTATTTAATACGATTATCTAAATGGAATGACCACAAAGGCGATTTAGCTACTACCATCAGGTTTATGGAAAAGGCAAAGGAGAAAGCTGAAGATTCAAAAAATAAAGGGTTAAGGTTATGGGCTTATACGAATCTTGCTGACTATTACGGACATGCGGGAAGAATTGAAGATTCTTATCGGCATTATTTAAAAGCATTGGCGTTGGACCCTGGCAATGCGTATGCAAAGAAAGGAATTGCTTGGATAGTTTTTTCTCATGAAAAGAAAGCAGATGAAGCAATGCGTATTTTGGATTCTGTTACCAAGAACTATAAGGCGCCAGACTATTATTTGCTTAAGGCTGAAATTGCAGATTTCATGGGTGATGATTTAAAAAGTCTTTCCAATTTTGAAACCTATTTTAAATTGGTTAGAAACCCTGATTATGGAGATATGTATAACGCTTATAATATTTCGCTGTATTTAGATAGAACGGACCAGTTTTATAAGGCATTAAAATTATCTAGAAAAGAAGTGGGAAATAGGCCTACACCAGAATCATATAGCTTATTAGCATATAGTCACTTCAAAAAAGGCGACAAAGAGAAGGCGCTAGAAATTGTTCAAGAGCATATTGAAGGAAAAACTTTTGAGCCCGCTGTGCTAGTCTATGCTGCTGAAATTTATAAGGCAACAGGACATATTGAGAAGGCTCAAGCCATTAAAACAGAGTTGTTTGAGGCTATTTACGAGTTAGGACCATCTTCTGAGAAGAGTATATCTAAGTTATAGATATAAAGATGAGGTTTAAGTTTCTGTACGTAACACTCTGATAATGATTTAGGTCTTGTGCTAGAGTGGTTTTTAAAAAGATTTCAACCGAAAGTTAGATTCCCTCTTGACGAAAAAAGCAAATTATTTGTGTTTTTTTTAACTTTAGTGTAGGAAATTACAAAAGTAATTACTATGTTTATCTTCCAAATTAAGTATGTGCTATTCTATGGTATTTTAATAATATCTTGAATAAAAGTAATTTAACCTAAATAGTCCCCAAAACTAGTATCATTATGGAGTACTTCCTTTTCTTCGCTTGGCTTTCATTTATGTCTATTGTATTGTATAGAATTATAGTAGCCCGTAAAGCACTAAGAAAATCCCTCAAGACCGAAAAACAGTAAATCTCAATTTTCACCTAAGAATAATAACAGTGAGCTAATAAGCCTACTGCTATTCAGGTTGTTTTGTTTTGAAAGTTTTTATCTACGCGTAAAATTCTTGTAGATATAAGTTTATGATCAACTTGACACTTCTATTTTAACCACGAGCGGATTAGGACCGGCAATAAGAGCAAGTCTAATACCAAAGCTGTTAAAAGGGTTACACTTACCAATAAACCAATGGTTACGCTAGGTGCGTGATCAGAGAACAGCAATATTAAAAAGCCAAAGAACAGCGTCATGGTTGTTATAATCAACGCTCTACCTGTCTCCGCAAAAGTAATATCAAGCGCAGCTTCCTTATCCAATCCTTTATCCCTACACAATTTATACCTTCCTAAAAAGTGAATAGTATCATCTACCGCAATACCAAATACAATGGCAAAAACAACAGAAATAGTAGATTCTAGCGGGATATTCAAATAGCCCAACAAAGCTCCGGCAAATAGAAGCGGAACCAAATTTGGAAGTAAAGAAATCAACAGTAGTTTAAAGTTCTTAAAAAGTAGTGCCATAATAAGCGCAACCATTAATAATCCCGCTAAAAGGCCGGTTATTAAGCTTTCCTGTATGTAATATGAGTTTTTGTCTAAAAGTACACCGCTTCCCGTTAATTTGAATTTTACCTGAGAGGAATCTGTTCGTGTTGCGGTAAAATTATCAAACCTTTTGTAAAGTTGGTTCAAGGTATCTGTACCAACATCCAATACCCTAGCTCTTATGCGTGATTTTGTCTCGTTTTTATTTACGAATTTCCCATACTGTTTACGAGCCATTTTTTTTATGTCTCCTTGGTAAATCTCAAAAGTTTTTTTTGTCTTTTGGCAGGGTGAAATAATCGGTTTGTTTAAGTTGTGAGCTTTGTTCAGAGCTTTGTACAGGGTAGAAACGGATTGAATATTTCTTATGGGCGACTCGGATTTTAATTGATTTTCAGCAAGTTCTATTTGTTTAATCACTTCAAAATCAGATATTTTACTGGTGCCTTGGGTCATTACAGCAACTTCCAACGGTCTAAAACCTGAGTAGCTATCTTGAAAGAATTTAAAATCGGTTGCAATTGGGCTGTTGGTTGGTAAGCTCTCCTTTATTTGATAGTTGGTGTCAATTAATGTAGTTCCATAGGCACAGATAAATGTGAATATCAAACTAATGTATAGAATGGGTTTGTGTCTTTTCTTTGTGAAATTATTTATACCGGACAGCAGCTTGGGCCATTTTGTTGATACTTCTTTCTTTGGTAATAATTGCTCTTTCTTTGGAAGCAATATGAGCGCACTGGTTAAGAAAATGACCGTAATAAATGCTGTTAAGACTCCTAAAGCGGCATTCATACCAAAATCACTTATACTACTGGATTTTGAGGTTAAAAGAGAAGCAAATCCTATTGCGGTAGTTACCGAGGTCAATAACGTTGAGGTTCCAACCTCTTTTAATGTGGATAAAAGGGCGTTCTCTTTGGTTAGCCCAGTTTTAAGTTTACTCAAATAATCATCTACGATATGGATTACGTCAGAAGTACCCACAATGAGCATTAAAATAGGGTAGAAGGCGGCCATAGCGTTCAGTTCCTTTCCTAATACGGACAGTAGTCCTAAAAAGAGAAAAAGTGCTATCGTTATAGAAAAAAGTGAAATAAGAACAATTAGTATTCTGCGGTAAATTAATAACAGCACAATAAATATGAGCAGAATAGAAGCAATGCTACTTACAATAACTTCGTGCTTCTGCATAGCTACAATAGCCTCATAGAAATAGGAGCGTCCTAATAAATGGTGGTTTTTTAAATTGTGTTTATCCAGTAATGCCCTAACCTTGGTCAATAGAATAATACTTTGCGCGTAATCTAATTTGTTCTCTGTTTCTAATGCGAGTACTAAAGACGTGGCTTTTTCATCTATTAGTGCATTTACGTATAGATTGTCTTCTCTTATTTTATTAAGGTCAGACGTGTACTTAGTGGAATCGTTAAGGTGTATGATAGGAAGTTTTGTGTAACCAAACGAGGTCTTTAATGGATAGAAAAGTGTTGTAAGCGATTGTGATTCGGTTACGAACGGAAGCTCCCGTGCTTCTTTGGAAAGGGCATCAAACCGTTGCAAAAAATCTTGATTAAAAACAGTGGAATCATTCTCTACGGCAATGAGTAGAAAATTATCATCTGTACCAAATTCTTCTATAAACTGGTTGTAAAATACAAGGTCAGGGTCTCCTTCTGGAAAAAATTGACTAAAGTCAAAAGAGAATTTCAAATTGCCCAAGGACAATACCGCCAATACACTTAGTACACCAAAAATAATAAGTACGGTTTTCTTTAAAGCAAGTAATTTATGCATATGGAATATAGGTTCTTCAAATACGGTGCTAAATTACCCCATCATAAACGATTATCAATTACTTTTTAAAAACTTAAGGTATCCTTAAAAAAAGAATGACCAACTCAAAGAAAATAATACCGTTATTACTACTTTGTTTTTGCATGAGCTCCATTATGGCTCAAGAGAAGAAGCAAACTAGTCAGGACTCCATTGTAAAACATTTAAAAATTTCTGCTTTTCCTGTAGCTTTTTATACACCCGAAACGGCTTTTGGCTTCGGAGGTATTGGTATTGCCAACTTTTGGCTAAAAAATGAAAAAAGGGAGACCAGACCTTCTTCATTACAATTGGGAGTCAGTTATACCACAAAAAGTCAAATTTTAGTTTACATGCCTTTTGAATTTTATAAGGATGATGAAAAATGGCGCTTATTGGGAGAGCTTGGTTTTTATAAGTATTTCTACAACTTTTTTGGAGTAGGAATAGATAGCAAAGAGGAAGATGAAGAAGTTTATGAAGTAACTTTTCCTAGAGCGCGATTGGCTTTAATGCGCGAAGTGTGGCCCAACCTTTACTTAGGTCTGGGATATGAGTTTGACAACTTCAGTAGTTTAAAAATTGAAGAAGGTGGAATTCTAGAAGCTTCAGATGTGCGAGGAAAGCAGGACGGAACAGTTTCTAATATTGGGTTACAAGCTTTTTATGATACTAGAGATAATATCTTTTTCCCAACTAAAGGATTTTATATACAAGCAAACGTATTTACCTCTAGCAAAATCCTGGGTTCTAGTTTTGAATATTCAAAATTCGAATTGGATAATCGCTATTATCAAAAAGTAGGAAAAAAGCAGGTAATTGCTGCCAATTTGTTTTTAGGTAGTAGTAGTAAGAGTACGCCGTTTTATGATTTGTTTTACTTGGGTTCTGATAGAACTAGAGGTATTAATAATAGAAGATTTCAAGATAATTCTGAGTTAAGTATGGCGCTAGAATATAGATTTCCTATTGCAGGTAGATTTGGAGGAGCTGTTTTTGGTTCTTCAGGTACGGTTGCTCCGGCTTTTAAAAGCCTTTCTTCTTCCGCTTATAAAAACTCAGCAGGTTTAGGACTAAGATATATCATCAATAAAAGAGATGGCGTTCGTATACGTGCAGATTATGGCATGTCTAGCGAAGGTGGTAACTTTTATTTTACCATAAAAGAGGCATTTTAAGTAAAGAGTCTAAAGATCTATCCAGTTATCTAAGTCCAAAGTCCAATCGTAACTTTTATAGTTCAGGTCAATGTTCTTAGTAGTTGGTATGATATCAAATTCCTTTAAAATATCTTTCACTCCGCTTTTACATCCAAAATCACCTCTAAACCAGCTAAATAAAGATGTTACATATACTTCTCCGGTTTCCTTGTTATAAGTAGATGTCTTACTCAAATAAGCGGCTGTACCTTTATTCAGTTGCTCATTTAAAGTGTCTGCGTTATATATAGCAACAGGAGGGCAATCCTTTGCTCCACAGTTTAAGGCAAAATGTACACGATATTCTCTATTATCTACTCTTAGTTTTCTTTCAAATTTATTCGGGAACCATTTTCTAATCATACCAAGACCAAGTTTCCATTGCGACTTTCTAATAATACCGTGTTCAATTTTTTCAAAAGAAATAAGTCTGCCGGCAATAGGTAGCTGTTCAGAGCTGAAAAATGTGCCTCGGTCATCATATTTTTCTGGGTTTTCAGATAAAACCACTTGAATGTATGCGTTGTAAACATTAATCCAAAAGGCAAGTTTCTTTTCATTTGTATCTAGACCCACTTCTAGTTCTTCTAGTGTTGTACTGTATAACTGCGCCCTTAGTTCATTGGTGTCTTGATTGTTGCGTACCCGTGTTAAAAAATTCTCCGAAAGGGAATTAAGGTCCAAAACTTCACTAGTAGCCATTTGCCCATATGAAGGAAAAATCGATAATACTAGTAGGAATAAAATAACAGGATATTTATATTTGATTGCGCTCATGGATTATGCTTTAGAGTTGTAATATTGCTATATACGTAATAGTACATGCCGAGGTTTTGTCGATTTTTTTTTGAAACCTTTCTTTTAAAGTTACGTAGATGTGTTTGACAAGGGTAACTTTATTAAAGTTTTAATTTATCCCTTGAAGAATTTCTAAAAGACACTATGATATCTATTATTATTCCTGCGCATAATGAAAGACAAAATCTTTCTCAACTACTGCCAATGCTTAATTCTGAAGCTAGTAGCGTAGTTTTTGAAGTACTTGTTATGTTGTCTTGTGATAGTGCAGATGGCTCTGGAAATTTGGAGGTGGCGTCTAATGTAAAATTCGTTAATTGCCAAGGAAAAGGAAGGTCTGTACAAATGAATACGGGGGCATCTATGGCTTTGGGTAACGTGTTGGTTTTTTTGCATGCAGATGTGAGGCCACCTGTTTCTTTTCTAAATGATATAGAAAAGACTTTAAATGAGGATTACGAGGCTGGTTTTTTCTCGTATCGATTTGATAAGGAAAGTTTTTGGTTGGATATAAATGCTTCCTTTACAGCTAAGGATGGTATTTTCACAGGAGGAGGAGACCAGTGTCTTTTTATTAAAAAGCAAACTTTTGAGAATCTTGGCAAATTTGATGAAAATCAAACGCTAATGGAAGATTTTGAGTTTTTCAAGCGAATGAAAAGAAACAAAATACCTTATAAGATTATAAATAACGATTTGATTGTTTCTGCAAGAAAGTATGAAAGTAACTCATACCTGCGCGTAAACCTTTCTAATTTTTTACTTGTAGTCTTATTTAAATTGGGGATTTCTTCGGAAACACTGAAATCCATACATAACAAACTTCTCAAATTACCTTATCAGCATAACACCTAATTTTTTAGCATGCAGAAAATCATAAACGGAATTCAACAGATAGGTATTGGCGTTACAGATGTAAAAGCTGTTTTCAACTGGTACCGTGCCCATTTGGGTTTTGATATAATGGTTTTTAATGATTTGGCTACCGCCAATCTAATGACGCAATATACTGCGGGTAACGCAGAACAACGGCAGGCAATTTTAGCATTGAATATGACCGGTGGCGGGGGACTAGAAATCTGGCAGTTTAAAAATAGAGAACCACAGCCACCAATACATCCCGTTCAATTTGGTGATTTAGGAATTAACGCAATTAAAATTCGTTCGGGTAGAATAAAGGAAATACATAAAACGCTTACTGATGCAGAGGCTACAGAGTTGTCTGAGATACTACTCGATAATCATTTTTACTTTAAAGACCCTTGGGGAAACCAAGTACAAGTAGTTGATGAACAGTACAAGTTTGTTAAAAATGAAGGAGACTCCGGAGGAATATTAGGTGTTATAATTGGTGTTTCTGATATGGATGCTTCACTTTATTTTTATAATAAATTATTGGGGTATGATACGGTTGTAAGTGATTCATCTGGTGTTTTTAAGGAGTTATCAAATGGGCATAGTAATAATTTCAGGAGAGTTTTGCTAACACGAAGTAACAGACATTCAGGTGGTTTTGGACAACTTTATGGTCCATCTCAAATAGAATTGATACAGGCACTAGACAGAGTTCCGAACGCTATATTTAAAGATAGACTTTGGGGAGATTTGGGTTTTATACACCTTTGTTTTGATGTCTCTGGTTTAAATTTTCTCAGAGATGAGGCAAAAGAAGCAGGTCATTCTTTTACAGTAGATAGCGCCAATAGTTTTGATATGGGTGACGCTGCAGGAAGGTTTGCTTATATGGAAGATCCAGACGGAACATTGGTTGAACTAGTGGAAACCCACCGCGTTCCTGTTTTTAAGAAGTTGGGTGTATTCATAAATTTAAAAACACGGAATCCTCAAAAACCCTTGCCAAAGTGGATGGTTAAATTAATGGCGGTTCACAAGGTGAAAAAAAGATTTATAAGTCGTTTTTGGTCTTTTAGACTAACCAAGGGACACAAATAAAAAGAGCTTTACATTTTAATGTAAAGCTCTTTTAAGTTTAAGTGATAATTCTGTTAGGAAGAAGCAACTGCTCCTAAGGTGTACAGTTGTTCTAGATTTGGTGATTCACTACCACCCGCAGGCTCAAGTGTAATACCAAAAGCTTCCGTTTCATTTGGATTATCCAGTGTAAAAATTTTGTTTTCATCTTCAATGAAATCTTTCAAAAGCCCCATACTTGTTGGTGTTAAAGGGTCTAACTTAAGAGACCATACTTGGTATACCATACCATCTGGTGGTTCCGGTAATCCTTGGGCATCTATATATACCTTGTCTTCTTTTTTGTTCCAATATACTTTTGCATATGAAGTAGGGGATACCTCTTGGCCGCCTAACGGAGTTAAGGTTATGTCTTTATCCCTCAATTTGTTTAATAATTCGTTGCTGCTTGCCAATGACCCGCGTGCCTCAAAGATCTGTTGTTCCAAAATTTGCTTCTGTTGTTCAACAACATTAATGTCTGACTTAAGTTGTGTATTTTCATTATAGAACCACGCAACACCAACACTCAATAAAATGGCTGCGGCCCAACCTGTATAGGTACTCCAATTAGATTTCTCTTTAGGAAACTGAACAACCTTAGTATCTTTTCTTTCTCCAATACGAACTTTAACGTCGTCAAATCCTTTTCTTTTGGCCATTTTGGGAGCAACCGATTTGGTCAACTCTAAGATAGATGCTTCTATAGCCAAAATCTCTTCTCGTATTTCAGGGTACTCGCGAGCATACTGAAATACTTCCACATTTTGTTCTTCCGTGAGCGTTCCCGCTACGTAGAGTTCCAAAATTCCCGATGCTATGTATTTATCTACTTCCATTCTAACGTAACATTTTTCCGTAGTTGAGAAATACAGCTTCTATTTCTTGTTTTTACGGTACCTAGTGGAATATCTAGCTCTTGAGATGCTTCTGTTTGGGTATATCCCTTAAAGTAAAGCATTTCAATAATTTCAAGACATTTTTCCTTTAGGTTGAGTACTAATTTTTTCAGTGCGGAAGTATCTATTTCTTCTTTGCTTTCTTCGGTACTATCCGGCCTGTTTAGAATACCTACGAAGTAATCTGCAGACAGGTTCTTTTTTTGGTCTTTAAAGGATTTTGATCGCACTTTATCGATTGCCGCATTACGGGCAATGTTTAGAATCCACGTAAAAAATCGCCCTTTAGAAGGGTTGTAGCTGTCTGAATTATTCCAGATTTTAGCAAAGACATCTTGAGAAATTTCTTCGGCCAAGCCTTTGTCCTTCACGATAGTATGAACAACGCCGCAGATATTTTCCCAATACATGTCGTAGAGCTTCTCAAAAGCTAGGATGTCCTTTTTTTGGAAGCGAACAACCAATGTATCTAAATCCATATTTTCTTTAGTGATTCTGTTAAAGATAGAAAAAACCGCTCCAGAAAGCGGTTTTTAAAGTTAAAGTGTAAATGTTATATTATTTGGTAATACCGGCACAGCCTATTCTTGAACCAGCGTCTCCACTTGGTTGAGAAGTAAAATCATCTTGACCTTTATGTACGATTACTGATCTACCTATAATGTTCTTATTTTCATCATCACAATCCATACACCATTCGTCCGTAGAAAATTCTACCGTAGCATTACCATCTGCATCAGCTGTGAAGTTTCCTATGTCACCTTTATGGTATCCTTCTTCTGCTCCCCATTTTCCATGAGGCTCGTCCGTTGGGTTCCAATGTCCACCTGCAGATTTACCGTCGTCAGATGAGCAATCGGCATTTTCGTGTAAGTGAATAGCATGTGAACCTTCTTCCAGACCAGTAAAAACTGCTTTCATATCAACTTCACCATCTGTTTGGGTAAAAGTAATCTCGCCGTTCATGTCACTATCGCTTTTGGAAGTCATCATTACGGTAAGGGTCTCGCCCATAACATCATCTTTCATTTCATTAACGTTTGATTCCATTTGGTCCACGCTGTTGTTAAGGCCATCTGTTGTTTCGGCCGCGTTCTTTTTGGTTTCTTTACAGTTTACCATCGTCAATGCGAGTATCGCAATAACTCCTATTTTTATATTTTTCATAATATTGATGTTTTAAGATTTAGGTGAAATGTAATAAGAAATTTAGGGTCTTTCAACCAACATAAGCGTATGCGGCATGATTCTTTTTTATTGCGTCAAAAAAATTGCGGGCACAAAAAAAATCCACCTATCAAATTAGATTGATAAGTGGATTTTTTAATTGGAATTTATTGATGAGACTTAACGTCTTCTCTCTAAAATCCTAGTTTTTTTGAAGTAATACTTCTGCATGAACAGCAACTTCGCTCCATGTTTTACTTACACCATCTTTACCAGTGTGTAACGCTTCACAAGCTTTGTTTATTGAAGCAACAGCATCAAGAGCATCCCAGTTTTCAAGTTCCATAACACCATCAAAAGTAAGTGCGTTATCAGAAACAGCTTTGTGAGAAAGTGCTATGTTTTCAGTTTTACCGTTCAAGGTTACGTCAATAGAACATGTATTATCTGCTGCAACCTTAAATACTCCTGAAATAAGTTCTGTGTTGTCCATTACACCAAAGAAGAATTCCAAAATTTTTGGGTCTCTTGTTCCAGTAGCATCGTTTGTAAATAAACTGCTTACCGGAATACTGAATTCAGTTCCGTTTAAAGCTTCAAGAGCAGTATCGCCTTCACCAGCTTTAGTTATGTTTATTTTTTTGAACTGACCACCTACAGGTAACTTATCAGTTGTTTTATAGGCAGTGAAGCTAACTTTTGTAGAGTCTTGTACCAAGCTATACGTTTCCGTTGCAGCTTGTGCTTCTGTACTCTGTTCTGTGTTTTCTTTTTTGGCATCTTTACAACTAAAAGCACCAACTAACAGTAGCCCAAGGGCTATAAGTTTAATTTTTTTCATGTTCCCTGTGAATTTTTAGGTTTCGCCTCAAAGTTAAACATTCTTATAACCATATCAACTTGACTATAAGATGATTTTAACACATAAAAACCTCCACGATTGTAGTTCTTTAAAGTAAAATTGGGAATCGCTTATGCTATCAAGGTGGTTATGACCTGCGTTTCATTATGTAAGGTCTTGTGAACCGGACATTTATCAGCAATTTGAAGAATGCGGTTTTTCTGTTTCTCGTCTAAATCCGCAGTTAGTTTTATCTCTCTTTTAAAAGTGTCAATTTTGGCAGAATCCAGGTCACATTCTTTACAATCTATTGCATGACTTCTGCTATAGCTAGTGTGCACTTCTATATTATCTATTTTCCATCCTTTACGTTTTGCGTACATCTGTACGGTCATAGCAGTACAGGCAGATAAGCCGGCAGATACCAATTCGTATGGTGATGGCCCAAAATCATTACCGCCCACATCAATAGGTTCGTCTGCGGTCATAAAATGGTTACCAACTTTCATTTGGGTAGAAAAACCATCATCGTGGTCTAAACTAGCTACTACTTGGTGTTTTGTTTTAGGCTCTTCTTGTTTTTCGGTATCCAGCGTTAAATAACGTTTGGCCCATCTGGAGATAAGCTCTCCGGCATAAAAAGAGTCTCTTTTATTAGATAGCAGGTGATCCGCGCCATCTAAAGAAACAAAACTTTTAGGGTGATGTGCTGCACGGTAAATTTCTTCTGCATTCTTAACTTCAACGGTTGCGTCTTGTGGAGAATGTAGTATTAGTATAGGCTTGCGAAGTTTTCCTAGTACTTGGGCAAGAGGTTGATGTTGTAAATCGTCTAAAAATTGTTTTTTGATGGTAAAATCTCTTCCACTAAGATTCACGACTGCTTTTCCGGTTTCTTCAATTTCTGGAATACCACTCTTTAAAAGACGTTTTATATGAACCGGATTTGATGGAGCACCTATAGTTGCCAGAGCTTTTATAGAATTGATTCTTCCCGCAGCAAAAATAACGGCTGTACCACCAAGCGAATGCCCAACCAACAGGCTAGGAGCTTTATAGTTCTTCTCTAAATAATCTGCAGCGGCAACAAGGTCATCAACATTACCTGAAAAATTAGTATCGGCAAAGTCACCTTCACTTTCGCCTAAACCTGTAAAATCAAAACGTAAAACTCCAAAACCATTTGCAGTTAGAGCTTTACTGATATTACGCACTGCAGTCAGGTTTTTGGTACAGGTAAAGCAATGGGCAAAAATAGCAAAGTTATGCGGGTGTCTATTGGCGGGCAGTTCTAATCTACCTACTAAATCTTGTCCATCCTTATTTTTAAAGCTTACTTTTTGAAGGTTCATGGGTACCGGTTTTAATTAGATAGTTATGAGAGTTACTATTAACTGCCGCTATCATTCTTTTTGAATATACCTCTTAGGTCGGGATTATAGGTGACACCTATCTGCAAACGATCAAAATTTGCTGAAGGAAAATGATTTTTTAGATAACCGGCCTGTACACTCAGGTTGTTGGTTACGTTAACACCAAGGGCGGCATATAAACGGTTCTGTCCAAAAACATCGTCTTGTAAGTTTAAGAAAATCTCATCATAGAAATTCAAGAAAAAGATATCCGTTAACGGCAGCGTTACTTGCAGCCTGTATCTGGCACGATGTTGTGTATCCGTGGTCTCCCCAAAATCTAGAAAACGTTGCTCTAATCTGTAACGGTGTTCAAAAAGAAACTCACCTACTTTATTTTTTAGAATAAGCTGTTCAAAAATACGGTGCTCTTTTGAATTGGTCTCATCGGGAAATTCCTCAAAAGTACCATCTGTAGTAATATAACCGTAACCCATGGTTGCAATGGCATCTGAGCTGATATGGTAATTGAGGCCGGTACGTAATAAAAGCTGATTAAAATTATCTGCTTGTTCATAATAACGTAGCTGACCTTCTGTATGGATACTGAATTTATCTGAAACTTTATTGGTCCCAAAATACATGTGCCATGTACCCAAACTATTTTCGCCAGTTTCTTGGGCATTGGTTAAAATTGAGCATAGAAAAATTAAACCTAGTAGAACTTTCTTCATTAAAATTTAGGGATTTCGTTTTCTAAGAAAACAAGTTGAATTAACATTGGTAAAGCTCTAAATATACCAAAAACTTTAAATTATACTTCTTAAAAGGCTGTTAAGAGCAAAGAAGTATAATGCCGCTTATAGTCAGTTTTTACTAATAAGTTGCAATTGTCTATGTTGATATTAAAGAGTAGAAATAAAAAGGCCCTGCTCCCAATGACTATCAAACATTGAAAACAGGACCTGAAGTGAAAAAGTAAGCTATAAATTGATGTTCAAATAGACCGAAAGCCTATTACGAAGTTCTACTTTATCACTATTTAAATTTTGACTAATGGGTAGCATACCGGTTAGGCCCAACGCGTATCTATTGTAGCTAGCCTCCACACTTAATTTTCCTAAGAAAATATCACCTTTGGTATCAGCAACATTAAAACCTAGTTCTTGATTGGTGCCGTATATTTCTTTGGCTACACCTATAATTGGTGTAATGGCAAAGTCTGAAACGTAATACGTTTTAAAGGCATTTATACCCAAATTCAACTGGTTTCCGAATTGATAGTTTTTTGGATTCTTAGTTTTGATGGTATAATTGGCCATAGCGCTCACACCCCAATTTCTATAGGTAAAGCCATAGTTCATAGCTAAAATATAATCCCAACTACCATTACCCAATTGAAAACTGGGGTTTACACTTCCTTCATTGTTGTCTTTATCATATTTTCCGGTAGGCATCTTAATACCACCACCTAATTGTAGATAATGTTCGGGCTTAATGGTTACCACGCTATCTGGTCTAGCTTTAAGTAGGTTGTAATATCCTAGTATGCTAATATCGCCTATGCCATTTATGTTTTGTTCTGTATTATCCGGCAATATTCTGTTGTGAAATTGATAAGGAACAATAACATTTAGAACAGCCCTTTTAGTAACAGGGATATTGGCCCAAGCCTGTACGGTATTGAAATTTTCTGTTATCCAGGGTGAGTCTGCAAAAATTCCATCTCTAGAACGGTACTCTTGACCAATGTAGCGCAAGCCTATAAAATTATTGTTCAATCCTGTGCCGTAACCCATACTGCCGCCACTACTACCACAACCACAGGTATCGCAAAAATCAAAATACTCACCTTCATAATGAAGATGGTTTGCACATTCGGTTGGGGTTGGGTCAATTGCTTTTGGGTTATCGTTTCCGTAAGAAATCGTAGTGTAGAGACTTATACCTATAAAGGCTATAAACCTATATAGGATTCTAATATTCTGCAAATCGTTCGTCATTTATATAAGTTTCATCTGTTAATGTGCCCAAAAAGGCCAGTAACGTAGTTTTTTCATTTTCAGTTAAAGCGATACCCAATTCACCATCTTTATTTAAAATGGGGTCTAGGGTGGGAGAATCCGTAACAGAGTTGCTATAAAAATCAAGTACCGCCTCTAAAGAGCCAAACCTACCATCATGCATATAGGGAGCGGTAAGTTCAACATTTCTCAAACTGGGTACTTTAAACTTGTGGCGGTCAGCAGCGTCTCCACTTACTTCTTCACGGCCTATGTCATTAAGAGAAGGGTTTGGAGCTAGACCATTGTTTCTAAAAGCATCATCAGTAAAAAGGTCCGATGTATGGCAAGAGGCACATTTGTTGGTAAAAACAGCAAAGCCTTCTTTTTCTTCATCGGTAAAAGTTCCACCATCTTCTTGGCGCACATATTTATCATATTTAGAATCTGCAGAAACCATCATTACCATAAATTGAGCAAGTGCTTTTAAAAAGTTTTCGTTATTCACTTCTCCTTCTTCAAAGGCAGAAGCAAATAGTTTTTGGTATTCTTCATCACTTTTTAGCTTAGAAAGAACATTACTTACTGTTTCACCCATTTCTACCTCATTGGTAATTGGAATTATAGGGAATAAGTCCAAATGATTCGTTGCTCCATCCCAAGCAAATTCCTTCATAAAAGCCGTATTTTGTATTGCCGGCGTATTTCTGACCCCTTCCAAATCATCTATACCATGACTAAACTGGTGGCCATGGTGGGTGAATGCCGTTTTTTGTTCGTGGCAAAAACCACATGAAATAAAACCGTTACTAGACAGGCGACCATCGTAAAAGAGTTTTTTACCAAGTTCAAAGCCTATTGTAGTAGGCGGGTTTGATTCTAAATCATAAACAGCCTCCGGAAAATTAGAGGGTACGGAAAATTCCAAAGGTTCGTTTATGGCTGTGTATTCATCATCAGAAGAATTACATGACCATAATGCCAGTGTTATGAGTATAGCAAGAATATTAGTTTTTTGCATTTTCAATTTATTATTATAACCGGCCAAAAAAAAGGCCGGTTATAAATTTTTATGCATCGTAGACTAGTGTCCGTCGCCATTATGAACGTGGTCAACTACAAACATCTCAGAAGTATTTACCGCTATCTGTGGAGATTTTTCAGCATCTACCATAATTACTTGCTTCTCTGTTAGCTCAATACTATTGGTAGCACCTACTAATATTTTAGAAGCATCAATTTTTAGATGAATATTAGAATCTACACCATCACCAACAACAACGTTATTTGGTAGCTCTAATGTTACTTCTTTGTAATTATCTAGGCTAGAGCCGTGGCTACCCATGTGGATTTTAAACTCTGTAGCTTCGGTTATGGTTTCAGAGGTAAAAGTACCTTCAAAGTTTAAAAATTTGTAACCCGCCTGCCATGACCACATCATATTATTGTCTTCGGCAAGAGTTAAGAAATCACCTTGGCCTTCAGCACCTTGTAAGTACTTTTCTTGGTCTATACCTACGCCGAATTTTAAGGTAGTATATTTTCCAGCAGGAATATCTGCAAGTGCTATTTGATCATCTTCTGTTTCTTGATTGATGATAAAATAGCTGTCATCTTTTGCATAGGTGAATTCTTCACCCGCCGCGTTTACTAATCTAAAGTTGCTTACGATATAATTAAACCGATTAATGGTAATAGCTTCTCCGTTGGCATTTGCGGCATTTGCAGTTCCCAATACTAAATCATTACCGTTAAAACCGTTGTCATATTTAACAGAGATTTCACCAGTTCCCGTTAGGGCAACATCATCGCTTGCATTGTCATCACTTGAGCAGGAGGTCATAAAAAGTGCGAATACGGCAGAAAGGGCTAATAAAGAATTTTTCATCAGTGAATATTTTATAGAATGGATAAACTGAATGCCTATTTTTTGATAGGTCAGATTGAATCCGTTTTTTTAGAATTTTGTTTGTTGACAGTTGCTCACAGCCAAAATAAGGCGGAAGCATGTCTATTTTTTGAATGATAACGCTTGCTTCTGGTCAGTTTTAGACGCAGAAGAACATAGCTTGGATGTAGAAGGGTATTAAGCCAATTCGGGTGGCTCGGTAATATCTGAAATAAGAAGTGTGGATTTCAAATTAGAATCCATTTTGGAAATTTCAGTTTTCTCGTAATCTAGAATAAAATCAAGATTAATTTTTAAAAGTGATTGAAAGTAGACCGTAGTCTGTATTTCTATTTTAGAACTCTTTTCTCCAAAAGGGTTTTTACTATTCTCTTCCGATTCTTTGGCAAGTTGCTTGGCTAGGTAACATTTACCGTCGCAGTTAAGCATTGGTTTATCTCTATTCTCGCACAATACATTTTTGATATAGTCATAGTTGGCCACATACTCGGCCACTGGCCAAAGAGGTTTGACCATCATTATAAATGCTACGAAAAGTATTACGCATTGCTTCACATCGCAAAAATACTTTCTTTTTTCTTTTGAAGAAATATATTGCGGTCAAAAAAGAGAATCTTTCGCCATTAAACATCTTGCTCCAAATTCATAGCAGATGAGAACTTGGTTTGCCTTTTACTTTTTGAGAAAAATACCAAAAAGTTCACTGTCCTTGCGTGGTGGAATAGAGTTATAGGAGCTTGTAAAAGTAGTTTTACTAAAATGTGGGTTTAGATAATTAAGATATAATTCCTTCGTACCTCCAAAAGGGCGTTTTACCACATCACCGGTCAGAGGAATATCAAACCAAAGACCCACAAGCTTGCCGCCAGGCTTTAGAAGGTTTGCCATTTGTTGGGCATATGCATTCCTATTTTCATCAGTTGGTACAAATGAGCAGAAAAAGGTTTGCTCAAGTATAAGGTCATATTGAGCGTCGTGTTCAAAGAAGTTTGTTTGTAATAATTGCTCTTTAGGAAAATCCGGTATTCTCTTTTGAAAGTGTTGAAGCGGGATTTCCGAAATATCCATGACATGAACATTCTTAAAACCTTTTTTCCATAAATATTCTGCCTCATAGGCATTACCAGCTCCTGGTATTAAGATAGAAATATCCTTATCCGTAAGTTGGTCTATATATTCTTTTAGGGGGGTAGAAGGGTAACCAATATCCCAACCTGTTTTGTTTTCTTTATAACGTTCCGTCCAATATTTATTCTCGTCGGTCATCGGTAAATTGTATTTAAAAGTCTTCTGAGTTTTCAAGTTATGATAAAATGATGGTCAAAGTGTATTAATATTTTCCCAAAACTGTATTTCTAACACTTCATTTTGGGCGATTCGATAGCGAATCATTACATTTAAAACTTGTTTTCAAACTAAACCAAATAAGTCAAGCAATTCATTTATGAAAAAAACAGTATCCATACTAGTCCTAGTATTAGGACTGATTGTTGCCAGTTGTGGCGATGGTAATCACAAAAGAGAAGGTAAACCTAAAGTATTGGTTTTTTCCAAAACAGTTGGTTGGGAACACAAATCTATTCCAGCTGGTATTGCTGCCATTCAGAAATTAGGAGGCGAACAGGGCTTTGAAGTAGATGCCACAAAAGACTCCGAACTTTTTAATGAGGAAAATCTAAAGCAATATTCTGCGGTTATCTTTTTGAGTACCACATTAAACGTTTTAGATGCTAAACAAGAGGCAGCCTTTGAAAGGTATATTCAAGCTGGTGGAGGTTATGTAGGTATACATGCCGCGGCAGATACGGAATATGATTGGGGTTGGTACACAAAATTGGTAGGAGCTCAATTTAGAAGCCACCCAAAAGGTACACCCGAAGCCGACTTTATTGTTACCGATAAGAACTTTGCCGCAACAGAATTTTTTAAGGATTCTGTTTGGCATAGAAGTGACGAAATTTACAATTACAACAAGTTGAACCCAGATGTTCATGTGGTGATGACGGTAGATGAGTCTACTTATGAAGGCGGTACAAATGGAGATTACCACCCATTTGCTTGGTATCATGAGTTTGATGGTGGTAGAGCTTTCTATACGGGAGCTGGCCATACAGACGAAACGTTTTCAGAAGACCTTTTCTTAAAACATTTACTAGGTGGTATTAATTATGCCATTGGTAAGAATGAGGTTTTAGACTACTCTAAGGCGACTACACAAATACCACCAGATGTAGACCGTTTCACAAAAAAACAGTTGAGCGTAGGTGAGTTCTTTGAACCTACAGAAATGGCGGTATTACCTAATAATGATGTGCTTATTGCACAACGTCGTGGTCAGATTGCATTATATAATGATGCTACGCAAGAGCTAAAAGAAATAGCTTCTTTAGATGTGTATTTTAAGACTTTGAACACACCAGGAGTAAATGCGGAAGAAGGCTTAATGGGACTTCAGAAAGACCCTGATTTTGCGACGAACAACTGGATATATCTTTATTATTCTCCTACAGGTGATAAGTGGGTAAACCGTTTATCTCGTTTCCAATATAAGGATGGGGTTTTTGATTTGGCTTCTGAGCAGGTCATTTTAGATGTGGATTCACAAAGAGAGATTTGTTGTCATACCGGTGGTTCTATTGCTTTTGGACCAGACAAGTTGTTATACCTTTCTACAGGAGATAATTCTACACCTTTCAATGAAAAAGGAGTAAAGTATGTTAGCAATGGTTTTGCACCGTTAAATGATATTCCGGGCCATGAGCAGTATGATGTTCGTAGAGCTTCCGGAAATACCAATGATTTAAGAGGAAAAATTATCCGTTTAAAAATAAACGAAGACGGTAGTTATGATATTCCTGTAGGCAATTTGTTTGCTGAAGGAACAGAAAAAACGCGTCCAGAGATTTACACTATGGGACATAGAAACCCATACCGTATTTCAGTTGATCAAAAGACTAGTGCGTTGTATTGGGGAGAGGTAGGGCCAGATGCTCGCGAAGACAAGTTGGATACACGTGGACCAAGAGGTTACGATGAAATGAACCGTGCTACGGAAGCCGGTAACTTTGGTTGGCCATTATTCATTGCAGATAACAAACCGTATGTAGATTACGACTATGAGACAGGTGAAAGCGGTATTACTTTTGATCCGCAAAAGCCAATCAATGATTCTAAGAACAATACAGGACTTCGCGAACTTCCACCAGCAAAAGGAGCTTATATCTATTATCCTTATGTAGATTCAAAAGAGTTTCCAGAAGTAGGTTCTGGTGGTAGGAATGCTATGGCAGGACCAACGTATTATTCAGATTTATATCCTAACGGAGGTGGATTACCGGATTATTTTGATGGTAAGACCATTATTTACGATTGGATGCGTGGATGGATGAAAGCCGTAACCTTCTTTGATGACGGAACATTCAATAAAATGGAACCTTTTGCTTCTGATATTAAAGTGAATAGTTTAATTGATATGGAAATGGGCCCAAATGGTAGAGTCTATTTGTTAGAGTATGGTAGTGGTTGGTTTACACAAAATGAGAATTCAGGTTTAAGTTATATCGAATATAATGGAGGCAATCGTCCACCGGTTATAGATGATATGATTGTGGATCACACTTCTGGAAAATTACCGCTTACGGTTAACGCAAAAGTAGATGCGAGAGATCGTGAGGATGATGCCATTTCTTATGTTTGGAATTTGGGTGATGGAGAGACTAAAGAAACCACTGAACCACAAATAAGCCATACGTTTGCTACTGCAGGAGAGTATAGAATTTCTGTTGAAGTAAAAGATGCTAAAGGTGATGTTGCAATGAGTGATGTGATTTCTGTAGTTGCGGGAAACTCAAGACCTGAAGTAGCTATTACTTTAAATGATGGAACCGCTATTTTTGAAAAAGGAGTTCCTGTAAAGTATGAAGTAAAAGCTACTGATGCCGATGGTGACGTTATTGATCCAGAGAACATTTTCGTGTCTGTAGATTATTTAGAAAGCTTTGACGAACAGAACATGTCTTTAGGTCATCAACAAGTTTCTGCCGCCGTTATGGGCAAAGCACTAACGCAAGGCATGGATTGTAAAACTTGTCACAAAGAGGCAAGCCCATCTATAGGGCCGAATTATAAGGCTGTAGCCGATAAATACAAAAACGATAAGAAAGCTAAATCGTACTTGCAGAAGAAGATTGTTGCCGGTGGTGGCGGTGTTTGGGGAGAGGTAGTAATGCCTGCTCATCCTAATATTACGCAGGATGAAACCAGACAGGTTGTTGAGTATATTATGTCATTGGCCGATACCGCAGAGAAGCTAAAATCACTTCCTGCTTCTGGTAGTATTGTTCCTAAACCTACTAAAGATGATAAGGTGATGGTAATTACCGCAAGCTATACGGATAAAGGACAAGAAGGAACCATTCCGCTTACTGGAATGAAGACTGTTGTTCTTAAAGAAAAAGGAGCAGATAAAACGGAGTAAAACTCTTCTTTAAAATAGAAAAGCGGCCCACATGAAAATGTGGGCCGCTTTTTTTATGGAGTATACTTAATTATTTTACCTGCTTATGGTCCACATAATAATTACGATCTACCTCTAAAGTAGATAGGTCACCGTCTAACTCATGACTTTTCCAATCTGCCGTAGGGGAGAGGATTTGTGGCTTACCATTAACTAGTATATTAAGAGGCATGTCAAAGCCATCTACAATATTTGTATACCGATATTTTAATTGGTTACCATCTATCTTATATTCAAAAAGCGGAATCTTTGTAGTTCTTAAATACTGGTCAAATACTTTTGAAAGATCTATTTCTGATTTTTTTGAAATATACTCTTCAATCTGTTTTGTGGTTACCGTTTGGTGGTAAAACTCACTATTTAGTCCACGCAGAACTTGTCGCCATTTTTCATCATCGTTTACCAATTGTCTTATGGTGTGGAGCATATTGGCACCTTTGTAATACATGTCTTTTGAACCTTCGGTATTTACGTCATACGGACCAATAATAGGCTTGTCATTCTGAATGTTTGTACGCGTACCTATAACGTAATCTGCCGAAGCCTCTTTACCTAAATGAAAATCAATAAATAGGTTTTCCGAGTAAGCCGTAAAGCTCTCATGAATCCACATGTCGGCAATATCTTTATAGGTAATGTTGTTTGCGAACCACTCGTGACCAGATTCGTGAATGATAATAAAATCGAATTTTAAACCTAAGCCAGTTCCAGATAGGTCTCTACCCAAATAGCCTTTCATATATTGGTTGCCGTAGGTAACGGAACTTTGGTGTTCCATGCCTAAATAAGGCACTTCTACCAACTTAAAACTGTCTTCATAAAAAGGGTAGGGGCCAAACCAATGCTCAAAAGCTTCCATCATTTTTGGAGCATCTTTAAAGTGCTCTTTGGCTTTTTCCAGATTATCGCGAAGCACGTAGTAGTCCATGTCTAAAGTACCTTTTTCGCCATCGTACTTTTCGCCAAAATGAACATAGTCGCCAATATTAATGTTAACGCCGTAGTTGTTAATAGGGTTAGCAACAAACCAATGATAGGTATTGGTATCCTCGTCTACTTTTCTTAACCTACCGTTGGAGACATCCATAAGTCCCCTTGGAGATTTTACGCTAATGAGCATACTATCTACTTCGTCATACATATGGTCTTTATTAGGCCACCAAACACTAGCGCCCAGCCCTTGGTTAGAAGTCGCTACAAAGTCATTGCCATTAGGGTCTTTTTTCCAAGAAAAACCACCATCCCACGGAGCACGAATCGCTTCTTTTGGATGACCTGAATAGTATACTTTGATTTCGTTAAAATCACCTTTTTTTTGTTTTTTCTTCAGCTGAACAAAATGGGCATTTCCATTATTTACTACTTCCAGTTTTTTGCCATCTTGAGTTACTTTTTCTATAGTTAAAGGCGGTTGAAGGTCAACCTGCATCACCTGATTCTTTTTCAACACTTTATAGCGGATAGTATTGCTTCCGGAAATGAATTTTTTGTCTGGGTCTACTGCCACATCCAGATGGTAATAGTTGAGGTCCCACCATTCGCGTTCTGGTGTAATACTTCCCCTTAAGGTATCTTGTTCTGTAAATTCTTGACAAAAAGCAACTGATGTTGTTGCCAGAAGTATTGATACTAGTATTTTCTTCATTTTAAAATTTTAAGTCTATTGAACAGAGTTCAAGATAAAGGTTTAAAATTTTTGAAGCTTATTATTTATGTAGAATTTAATAGAAAATGGAAACCTTTTAAATTTCAATTTGGTTGTAATTAATTCTATTTAAAAAGGATTTTATCAATTTAGAGGAAAAGAAAACCCCAGTGCCATGGCTCCGGAAACCTGTTCTAGAGAAGGGTAGCTGTAATAGGTTAATTCAAGTTCAAAGTCGTGATTTTTACCTATAGCAAGACCTAAACTAAAAGGTACATGGAATTGTATGCCATTAGCTTTTATATGCTTCGTTGGGGTATAGGTTTCAAAAGAACCAATTGACGAGCCAAGCCCAAGCTCAAAATAAGGAGCTACATACGGTATGGGTGCAACTATACGAATCTTGCCACCAAACATAAAAGCCTTCGCTGTAACTCTATACTTTGCAAGACTAGCGGCCGTAACAGTTTCATTGGGAGAAGTAAAAATGACCCCGGCATAAGGCCTAACACCAAACCATTTGCGTTTGCCAATGACGTATTCTCCTTGAGTATAAAATCCAGTACCACCTATATTATAATCCTCAAGAGGAATGGTTAGACCATAGCCAACCGATGCTTTAATAAATTGCCCTTTATTAGGTTGGGCTAGTACAAAATTTGAGAAACATAATGTAAAAAACAGGAGGAAATCAAGCGGCCTAAAAATAGTAGACATAGATGTTTATTTTAGGAGCTAATGTAACTTTTCCTACATATCTCGTAATAATCAAATCGATGAAATACTGCAATTAACGACAACAGAAAAGTGGATTAATAAAACCTAAATGGAATACGGATTACGGATAAAAATTTACAAATAGAAGAAGATTTTACCTAGCAGCTATTATTTCGTCAGTTGTACTAATAGCGCCTATTTTTTTAGGCGTTAAATATATCCCGAAGTTGATACTGTTACTTTCTTTCCGATATGTAGCCAATGTTCTTAATGGTTCTTGTTTACTATGAACTTGTGTTGTGATTGGGTCAATTGTGGTAAATTTACACCTGGGTGTTTTAAGTGTTACTTCAAATTCGCAATCACCAATGGTAATGCTACTCCAACTATCCTCTTCGTAAGCAGCGCATCCTGATACTACAATATTTGGTCTGAAGTTTTGAATAGTAACCGGACTCTCTAATTTAGAATTCAAATCATTCAGGGACTCTTCAGAAATTAAATGAATAGGCGAAATATCGCTAAATGAAATGAAATCATTTTCCTTACCGTTGTATTTTGATTTCATTCGTCTAAGTTGTTCTGAATGTATAGCAACTAGGCGGCTTTTTTCATTCAGCGTATCTGATAACCAATCATCTGTTTCACAACCAACAATTTTGGCATTCGCGGTATCACTAAAAATTTCGATATAAATATCATTAGTTAATACCTTATTTAAATCTATAGAGACAGAAGTTCTTTCTTTGGTTGAAAGAATCAGTTCCCCATTATCAATTGATGAAGAGATATTTAGAAGTTTTGGATTCTCTCTGGCCGTTAAAATCTTATTTTGTGAATTAATTACCGCAAAGGACCTATCATATTTAAATCCAATTTTTTCAATAGTTACGTTATTTACTTCTATTGCTTGACAAGATTTTATAGGATAAAAATATAGGTTCTTTATTTTCAAGTCCTTCATTTTCTAATTCTAATCATTTTTGGTAAAATAACCTTCATTAGATACCGCATCTTCACTTACAGATATGCTTCCTGTTTTAAACCAAACCTCTGCATAGTTTCCGTCTGCATATTGCTTTTGGATATCACCACCATGCGTTTCCGCACCAGAACACCAGTTTTTATTTACTTCAGGAGACTTTCCATTTGTTTGGTTGTAAGCACCAAGTTTAAAGAAACAACCTTCGCCAGTATATGCCTCTTTACGTTCTACGCCATCTTGACCAATTGGCACAAATAATTTTTGTGTTTGCTCAGGTATGTCTGCTTTTGTAGCGTATTCGGATTCGATTAAGTTTTTTGTAAAGGTTTTAGTTTCGTGATTTTTACTTGTAAACGTTAAGTTCATTATTCCGTCCTTTACTTCTATTTCATAACTAAATTCCTCGCCTAAAGCAATACCATCCTTAGGTTCTTCTGGGTAGGTGTTTTCATCAGTACCAACAACAGAAAAGTCATTACCCCAAACTGCTGAGGAATAATCCCATCTTTTAGAATTGTCATCGCCTGCTGTATTGATTTCATAATGCCAAAAAACAGAACCCTTAGTATGACCAGGAAATTTTTTGTAAAATATTTTAAGTGGCTCGTTTTCAAATTTATCTGCACTATGAATCTGACCAACCACAACAGCATGAGAAGCTGCTACGCGAGCATCTCCGGTAGCAGATACATTCATTACTTTAAGGGTAGCGATTAATTTATCGTTAGCGGTTTTTGGATACCACTTTTTTATTTGTGCTAATTCAGTTCTTGTATTATTTGAGGTTCCATGCGTGTCGCCACCATTGGGAGCCTTAAACACCACCCAATTACTAGTGCCATCATTTTCAGTATAAAAGAAATCTTTGTTTTCAAAATTATTTGCAATACCTGCATTTGAACCATCACCTAAAATCAATTTCCAATCGTCAAAAAACGGAATAACGTCACTTGCATAAACAGTTTTTACAGCTTCTTTTTCATCTGTGTCAGAAGTTGTTGCTGTATTCGTTTTTTTAGAGGTATTGCCACAGCTGTTAAGTATTAGGAAAAAACCAATAGTTAATATCGTTGCTACTGATGTGCTAATTTTTTTAATCATTTTATTAGTGTTTGGTTTCAAATACTTCTTTTTTAATTTTATGTGAAATTTACTAATTTAAAATTTAGTACTATCCTATAGGTTAATCTGTATGTAGCGGTACTTACCTTATTTTTGAATTCAATTTTCTAGTCAAAAATATCATTTCTGACTGCCTTAGAGCCATTCCAGGGTCTAAAGTAGACTAAGCTGTCTGTTTGTCCCATTATAGAAAATAAATCATCTATAGCTTCAGCTGTGTATTGAGATTTATGACAACTAGATGCTTCGTGTCCTAATTTTAAATCTTCTTGGCTAAAGGATATTTTGTAAGTGAGAAATCTCTTTTGCGTAGTTTTTAAATTTTCATTGAACCACTTTACCAAATCTGTTTTGAAACTTAATTCCTTGTCTTTAGATTCTATAGGAAAGCCATAATAGAGTAGTTGTTGGGTTTCAGATGCTTCCCTTTGAAAAACTTCTGTAACGATATTGCTAACCATACGATGGTCAGAATGACCATATTCCCCACCAGGTCCAAAAGTGATTACTACTTCAGGATGGTGTTTTATGAATAAGCTATCAATTTTATCATCTAAAGAAAATAGGTTTTCATTCAAAGCTAGATCACCATCAGTATAATTCAAAAAAGTTGGAGGATTAATACCCAAGGTTTTTGTTACGCACAAGGCTTCTTGGGCGCGTACATTAGCAAGTGAATCTCCGGCAGGGATATTAGCGTGAGGAGTGACCCCTTTGGAGCCATCGGTAACAATTACTAAATGAATAGTAGCACCTTCTTTAGCATATTTAGAGAGGATGGGAGAAATTACAATCTCATCATCTGGGTGGGCAAATATTGCCATTAAGATCTTGTCTTTACTGTTTTCAGACTCCTCTTCCTGTTTTTTTAGGATTTGATTATTGCATGAAAAAAATAGAAATATACTAGAAAGGATTGGGAGCAATTTTTTCAATAGATAAAGTTTGAGTTACTAATATGATGTTTAAATGTAGGGTTAAGGCAGGTAGTTTGCAAAGTTGAAGCGTTCTAGATCATATTAAATTTCTACTGGTGAGGTGCTGCTATTCATTTAAGCGTTTCATACATTACTTTACTATTTCAATTACCACATTACCTTTTTTATGGCCTTGGTCCACATATTCATGAGCTTTTACTATTTCATCTAAGAGAAAAGTTTTGTCAATGAAAGGAATTAGTTTTTCTTCCTCGGCGAGTGTTCTAATTTTTAAAAGATGTTCCGTTTTTTCTTTGGTCAGCATTTTTACGGAAACGAACCCTCCTCCTTTATTTAGTGCTTTTTTTGCTTTGGACTTGGTTGTGTAACCAACGGCATCAAAAATAATATCAAACTTTTTTGGTAGTAGTGAATAATCTTCTTTCTTATAATCTATTAAATTTTCCGCACCAAGAGATTTAACCATCTCAAAATTTGCCTCGCTACACACTCCTGTTACGGAAGTACCGTGATACTTTGCAAGTTGAACAGCATAGCTTCCTACGCTACCAGAGGCGCCATAAATCAGCACTTTTTTCGATTTGCTTACTTCTGCTTTCTCTAATAAGTACATAGCCGTCATAGCTCCAATAGGTAGGGCGGCAGCTTCTTTAAAATTGAGTTTTTTCGGTTTAATAGCAACCACACCATGTTTCCACTCTTGTGGCAAACAAATATATTCCGCGTAAGAACCAGCATTGAGCATTGTTGTAGTCCCAAAAACGTGGTCACCAATAGCAAATTTGGTTACATTTTTTCCTTTGTCTTCAACTACTCCGGATAATTCATGACCCAAGATGCTCTTTTTTGGTTTAAAAAGACCGAATATTAGTCTTGCGGGTAACCAGAAAAGTGCTGGAAAATCTGAGCTTCGTAGTCGCACATCGCCAGAAGTTACTGTAGCTGCATGAATTTTCACAAGAATTTCGTTGTCTTTTGGGCGTGGTTTGTCCACCTCCGTTAACTTAAGAACTTCTGGCGGACCATATTCTGTATAAACTGCAGCTCTCATAAGAATTTGTGCTTAGGCGGCTTCCAACACGTCGTATACAGTTAGATGCACATTTTAAGCACTTAATTTAGTGAATACAAACTAAATAGGAAATCCGAAAGTATTTTAAAACGAATTTAGAATACAGTATAAGCGATGTTATGACAAGTTCTTTTTACGCACTAGTTAATTCGGTCGGATATGCTTTATATATTTTTTTCAAAATCAATAAGACAAATTTATTTATTTTTTCGAAGGGGGTTGTAGCGTGTAGCCCATAGACATCATCACATTCAATTGATCGTAATAATGGGCCATCATCGCAATTTTACCGTTTTTTAAAATACAGGTTACCTGTGCAGGTATCGCAATCTCTTGACCTGTTTCCTTATGGCTAATAGTATCGGTAGTCCAAACCATGACCCACTCGCCCTCGTTTATTCCACCAGTCACTTTTATAGGTGCATAGGCTGTGTTTTCGTCAATCTTATGTTTAGTGGTTGCGAAGCTTTCCTTGTAATATTCGGATAACTGTGTGGGGTTCATTTCGTTTGAAGGACCTCCAGTTAAGCCATAAATTTTTGCATCATCTGCTAATTGTGCTACCATAGTTTGCACATCTTCGTTTTGAAGTGCATTTACATAATTCGATACGATTGCTACATTGGCTTCGGCATTCTCGAACTCCATAGTAGCCGAAATTTCTTGCGCGTTAAAGATTAACGGAGTAAAAAGTACAGCAAGCGTAAAAAGCGTAATCTTTTTAATTGTTCTCATAGTATATAATTATTGGTTATTATTCTATTCAATTGGTTGTTTTTACAACAAATGGGGGAATAATGTTTCAGTCAACAAATACTAGGGGAACTAACTTGCTTCATTAAGCAATTGAAATTTAGTGATTTATGTTAAAAAATTAAAATTAAAATTAAATTAATATGGTATTCCTATTATAAAAATTAAAACGCCTAAAAAATATTACTGTCTGCTTGTGTGTAGTATTGCTTTTCAATTGAGTTTTATTTTGGTTATAAAATCACGGAAACCTTTTTGGCAAAGTTTAAAGCTATTTTCTAGATACTGACTATTCTTTTTTATTTTGTTTAATGAGATACCAATTTTGTTATCTGCGGAATTAATAATTAATCGTTTGAACTTAATATATAATAAAACTAATTCATGGCTTAACTAAATAAATTAATTTTTTATTCGTTCAATCTTCTCTAAACTTTAAAAAAGAAATAGATGAAGCGTAAGTTTATTATCCCAAGTCTTGTATTGGCATGTAGTACATTTTTTATTTCCTGTTCAACAGATGATGGAGAGGAAGAAGGTTCTAAAGAAGCTGAAATTAGTACAGCAGCGGTTTCCGGCTTAGTAAATTCTGTAGCCTTTACTCCTGCAACTACTCATTTTACAAAAGGAGAAAGTTTTGGAGATGCAGGTTATGAATTTAAACTTTTTAGTGAAGTAGAGGAGTGTGATGAGTTTCAATCTATTGGAGATGTTTCCTTTTTCGTGGAGTCTGAAACGGAATTAGAACCTGGTGAGTATGAAGGAAACGGCCCTTATTTTTTCTATAAAGACGGAGAGGATTCTGGGACAGCTTCTTATTTTGGAGCAGAGGTTATTATTACGGAAGTTACGGAAACAACTATTTCAGGAAGAGTAAGAGGGGGAGACTCAGAAAAAGGAGAGCACTATATTGAGGGGGTGTTTTCAGCCAACCTTTGCCAAAAGTAATAGATACTATTTTAAATATAAAAGGTGAAGCCAATAGCTTCACCTTTTTTTGTTCTTTAAATTCTGAAAATAAGTATTCATAAATGGTTTCAACTGTACTAGTTATTTCAATGGAGTTTTCATCATTCTATAGGGCTCCAGGGTCTTTAAGTCCAGAATTTCATTAGTATTACTGTCTAGGTTATCTATTTGTGTATTCGTTATAAAATAGATGTACCCGTCGCAAATGTCAAAAGTGGTAGGAATTCTGAAACGCTCTGTAAACTCTACTAATTTTTTACTTTTTAGAATTTCCGTACCGGTAGAATTAAGTTCAAATTTAAACAGTCCGTTTTGTGATTGTTTACCCCAGCCGTTTACGATTCCGTATAAATAATTTTTATAATATTTTAAGCCATCAATACTGGAATACTCCTCTTTTGGTTTATTCAGTAGTTTTTTAGACGCTGTTTCTATAACAGCTATTCCGTTGTCCGATGCTAGGTATAAATAGTTGTCATTAGCGGAAATAGTGATGCCGTTGGAGTAGGGAACAGCTTCAGAATCCAAATAAATTTCGATGGTTTTACTGGGTCTTTGTATCGTATAGATTTTGTTGCTTTCGGAATCTGTGATAAAAACTTGATTAGTAGTGCTTATAGCCAAATCATTCCAATAGTGAGAAACGGAACCCTTAATAGAGTAAGAGTCAATTAAAGCTCCAGTGGAAAGTTGCAGGAGTAAAAGGATAGATTTACTCTTTCCTTCTGGTAAACTATTGCCTAGGGCGTATAAGGTATCTCCTTTTATTGTCATTCCAAAACCAGACAGATAGTTATATTCGTTAGTTTCTAAAAATGTCTTAGGATTATTCCCATTAATAGAGCTACTTACTATTTTGTTGTGTTTAAGACTGTTCAGATATACTTTTTCAGTACGGCTGTCTATGGCAATGCCTTCTGGTAACAAGTCTTTTTCAAAAGGTAGTTGAATCAGTTGTGGTTTTTTACTAGCACAAGAGAATAGGATAAGAGAGAGTAGGAATAGAGCAACTGAATCAAGGTACCGTGTTTTTTGCATTCTGATTAATTTTTTTAGACTATTGTTATCGATAGTTTACATCCAAAAAAACCTCTATTATTAAATTTTTCTAGTTATCTACTTTGTTATACGGGAAACAAAGCCAATTAGCACAGATATTAAAAATAATAAAAGAAATACTCCAACAAATTTAAGAATCCTTAGGAACAGTTGAACGAATGTTAGTTGGTATAACTTCTTATATGTAAGGCAGTAATAGAAAAACGGTAATATTGATAATCCTACAAAGTATATGTTGATGTCAACTAAGAGACTTAAAATAAATAATAAAATTCCTAGAAAGGCCAATATACTTTGTAAGAATGTGTTGGTTACTAGATGCTCTCCAAAGTTATAAGGCTTACCAAAAACAAGACGGGAAATTAGGGTGTATAAAGGAAGAAAAAGAAAAGCTATAAGATTATAATATTTTAATACCAAAGGAGTGTAGTAATCATTTAATTCATTTTGATTTTTATTAAACTCAGCCTTGAAGTTATTTTGTTTTGTATCACTGGATAAGTGATTTTGAGTAATTTCTTCTTGTTGTAAATTTGGGTTGCTAGACATTTCAATAAATTCTTCTGAATATTGATTGAATATGAATATGGAAACAGCGGTAATAATTGCGAATAGAGAAAAAGGGTTTGCAAACTTCTTTCTTGTTCCGTTTATGTATTCTTGAATAACTACTTGAGGTTTGTAAATTAAATACCTCAAGGTGACAACAAAGTTGCTGTCCCAACCTAAAGCAACCAGTAAGTGTGAGAATAAACTTTTTAAAGTTATCCGCTCTTTAATTATTTTTGCGCCACATTCATTACAATAATTATCTTCTTCACTAATTGTAGAATTACAATTTTTACAGTTTGCCATGTATCACCTACGTATTATTTAATAACCTAGCTGTATGAAGAGATAGAAGATTATTAAATTAAATTCTCGACTAAAATACAAATTTAGTTTACTTATGAAAGTGCTAATTTCTTACAAGGGTAGTTTAAGATAATAGTTCCGAGTAAACTTTACTGTTCATCTTCAAAAATGGTCTCGGCAAAACCGGTGTTGTTATTTAACTCCTTGAATTTGCCTTTAGAAAGTTCAAATTCCGCTCTGCGGTTTTTTTCCTTGCCTTCAGGCTGGGAGTTGTCGGCAATGGGCTTTTCCCCACCATGACCAATAAATTTTAAACGTTCTTTGGCAGCACCTAATAGAACTAGGTATTCAGTTATGGCCAATGCCCGTTTTGTAGAAAGTGATTTATTGTACTGGTCCGATCCGTCAGTATCAGTATGTGTATGAACGGTTAAATGTAATGAAGGATTTCCTTTCAATTTATCTGCCAAAATTTGAAGACTTTTCTTGGCCTTCTCATCCAAAGAATATTCGTCGGTCTTAAAAAGGACATCATTTAGTACATAGTTAGTGTCCAGCAGAAAATCCCTATCAAAAGGATCATTCATAACCGGTTTAATCGATACCATGTCCAAATAATAATAGCCAGCACTTTTAATTCCATTAGTAGTGGTCTTTACGGTAGATTGGTTGTTTCTAAAGTTACCGATCGTTAAAAACCGTTCACCTCCCCTTGCTTTTGTTCTGAAGGATATAAACATCCATTCCTCTTTGTCTGCAAAGTACTTGGGATTGCCAATCTCTGTAAAATTGATCACTCGTGATTCTGTCTTTTTATATTTTAATAGAGATTTGGAATTTGCCGTATTTAGTTCGTTCTCAGAGAATAGAACTCCTATATATTTTATACCATACTGAGATTTTTCTGCCAAACTAATATAAAAACTGATAATATATTCAGTATCTTTTATAAGAGGTTCCATTAGTTTCCCCTGCGCAAATTCACGATAATCATTGGCAGCAAATAAATAAAAGCCCAAATATCCCAACCCGTTTTTTGGTTGCTGATTACCATTAAAATTATAGGGCACGCCCATTGCAACGCTACAGGTATTAAAGTAGTCAGTAGTTCCGTCTGTGGGTACGGACCATCCTACTATGTTATCCTTTGCAATACCCAAATTATCAGGGCAAGCAATAAATTCCTCAAAGCTTGGGTTTACCACAAGATTTTGGGAATGGCACCATACTGTGCATATCAATAGAAGAAAGATTACTATGTTTTTACGAGAAATCGGGGGTATGTAATTTATTACCATATAATTTTATAGGTTTATTCTTACATAAATTTAACGTTTACTAAAGTCTATTATTGTTAAAACCAGTGTTTTAGGCCTTGTTTCTGTTGGTTCTGTATGATGTTTTTACGTCCTAATCTCTGTTAGTTTCACTTGCTAATCGACAAATGACCAACAGCCTTTATTTTTTCTATAATTGATGGGTTTAAACCGAAACTTTACTCCAATTTAGTGTACTTTTTCACATGCTAGGTTCTTATAAACAGAGTTTGAAGTGTTTAATCTAGGCTTTATCCTTCTTCTTCCCCAGTAGGCCTAAGAGTCCAATAGCCGGGCCTAAAGCCAAAACAGTAAAAAGGTAAGTGACATTAATTGTCTCCGCTAAGGCAGAAAGCAATTGTATGCTAAAAATACTAACGGCAAAACCAATGCAGTTTACGAGGGTTAATGCCGTACCTTTTAATTCTGGTGGTACTGAGCCGGCTACTAAGTTTGAGAACTGAGGAGAATCTGCCGTTACCGCCATACCCCAAAAACACCACCCTATTAAAAATAATTCTGTTGGTAGCACAAAGAGTAGGGGAGAAAGCAAGCAGAAAAGACCGGATAGAAGCAATGAAATTACCGCCACTTTACGACTGCCAGTTCGCAATGAGATTAATCCGCCTAGAACACAAGAAAGTCCGCCTAAGGCAATAACAACGCCTGTATATAGGGGAATGGAAAGCTCCGCGCCACTTATGATATTATAAGTTTGGATGGCTAGTGGCGTAAATGCCCAAAAGGCATAGAGTTCCCACATATGACCAAAATAACCAAATGCTGCTTGTCTAAAACTGTGGAGTTTAAAAAGTAAGGGTCCAGCACCTAATGAAAGCTTGGCGCTTGGTTTACGGAATGGCCCATTGGGAACAAACGCCCATAATATTAGCCCACCTGTAATAGCGAGTGCGGAGGTAATTTTTATGACTAAAGTAAAATCGCTACCTAAAGTAGTACCGCTCACAAAATATGGAAATGCAGTTCCTAAAACGAGTGCGCCTACTAAATAACCCAAAGCCTTTCCTAGACCTTTTTGGTAATAATCTGCTGCTATTTTCATTCCTACGGGATATATTCCCGCGAGAAAAAAACCTGTACCAAAACGTGCAAATAGGAGTGTCCACTTAGATAAAATTTCAGAAAGTAAGAGGAAGTTACAAGCTGCTGCCAAAATTGAGCAAATCATAAATACTCGGGAAGGTGAAAACCGGTCTGCAATCATAAAAAGACCAAAAACTAACGTACCTATAATAAAACCAAATTCCACGGAAGACAGCACATATCCAATAATTTCAGGACCTAATCCTGTTTTAAGGGTGAGCTCATCTACAATGGCATTGCCTGCAAACCATAAGGAGGTACAAGCAAATTGCGAGAGAATAATTATGGGGAGTATATGGGCGCGCGGCTTCAATAGAACTTACCGAACAAAAGTAACCTTGGCAATTTTGCCATTTTCCACTTCATAGATGGCAACCACCCAATGGGTTTCTCCATTTATGGTAACCTTTTCTTTATCTATAATTTTATTACCAATAATAATGCGGTTTTTAATCTTGCAGTGTAGGTCTGGAGTCGATTCAAAAAAAGCGCCATACCTTTCCTTTAAAGCTTCTTTGCCCTCAAGACTTAATTCATTTGGAAAATTAAATACTTGTATGTCCTCTGAATAGGTGTTTAGAAAAGCTTTAAGGTTTCTAGCATTATAGGCATCTAACTGATTCTGTACAATAGCCTCTGGAGTTTGTTCTACCACAAGGGATAGGTGGCTTCCGTTTGGACTCACAGCAATACGGCTAATGTTGTTTAGTCCTTTTTTATCCAATCGTAAAAACCGTTTCCATTCTATATTTTCATCAGGGGCAATCTCCATTAACGTTTTATTATCGGCAGCAATAATATGGCCATTGTCAAGCCAACAGATATCGTCAATATTCTTGAACATTGTGGTGATGGTTTTAATCTTGCCCGTTTTTGGGTCTAAAGATTTCACCTCCCAAGGGTCATTTTTCTTACTAATAAAACTAATGAGGTTCTTTCCTGGAATTTTATGAAGCGAACGACCTACATTGCTGTAAATAGTATCATGGCTTCCGTTTTTAATATTAGAAACTACTAAATCAAGACCTTCATTTCCCAGCGCTGCGGATACAATTGTTTCTTCATCAAACCAAACGTGATAGCCTATACTAAGGTCCTTAAGAATTTCGGTATATGTACCATCCCAAATACTGTACTCGTAAAGGCGTTGTAAACCCGTAGTATCCAAACGAATTGCAGAAGTAGAATTCTTACCAGGAATTTTTAAAGGTGAATATTCACTACCCTGTGGTGTGTCTGAAATATAGGTTAGCGCACCAGTTTTTACATCGTACTTGGCAATGTCTGTTTGACCCCTCCTAGTAGATGAGAATAAAATGGTGTTCTCGTTATAGAATGATGGTTGATTATCATATCCTTCATTATTGCTTATGTTTCTTGGATTGACCATTTCGGTCTTACCGTTTACCGTCTTTATGTCCAAAAGATATACTTCCGTATTCTGTTGGGCCTGAAGGTTTGGTAAAGAAAATAGCAAAGCTATTATTAGAACGTATTTTATTCTCATCTGGTTGGGTTGGCTTTTACAGTTTAGCAAATTTCTGTAAAAGATCTCTAACTTTTAGTGTATTCTCTACGTAAAATCTAGCAGAGGTCTGCTGGCGCCCCACTTTTACGGTAACGGTGCTTTCGGGTAGTTCTTGAAACATGAACTCATCTGTCCAATCATCACCAATAGCAAAAACAAAATCATATTCATCTTCGCCAAGTATACGTGTAGAAGCACGACCTTTATTTACATTACTGCTTTTAACTTCAACAACTTTATTTCCATTAAGTAAGCTTAAGTCATCTGTGCCTATGAGGCTAGTTAACGTTTCAGAAAGTTCCATGGCTCTTTTTTCACCAAAATCTGGGTCGGTATTTCTATAGTGCCAAGCCAAGCTGTAGTTTTTCTCTTCAATAAAACTTCCTGGTGTACGGTCAACAAAAGATTCCAATACTGGGCGTACATGCTCCATCCAATCGTTCTTTACGTTTTCTAACATTCTAAACGGTTCTCCTTCTTGCGAAATCCATACACCATGTTCAACAATCATGTTGTATTTTTTAGGTAAGAACCACTTGGTAAAGGTGTCTTTATCCCTTCCGCTTATCAAGTAAAGTACAGTACCGGGCTGGCTGTTTAACTTGTCCAGTAGTTTATATAGTTGTTCATCCGGACTAGCTTTTTGAGGGTCATTGTGAAAACCAGCTAAGGTGCCGTCATAGTCTAAGAAAAGTAATCTCTTTTTAGCTTTTGTATATTTTTCAGATAGTGATTCAAAGATTTTATCGGTAAGCTTATGAGAAACATTCGCTGCTTCACGTTCTTTCTGAGATTTTAAGGAGGTCATGAAATCGTTGGCCCATTTCTCAACATTATAGCGAGCTAATCTTTTCTGTAGTATTGAATTTCGTGCTTTTTGCTCTTCCACTGGCATATTTATAGCCTCGTTCAATGCATCTGCGGTCTGTTCAAAATTATTAGGATTAACGAGTAGTGATTCATTCATTTCGTTCGCAGAACCCGCCATTTCACTTAAAATTAAAACACCGGTCTGATCTGTACGTGTTGCAATGTATTCTTTGGCCACAAGATTCATACCGTCCCGTAACGGTGTAAGCCAAGCAATATCACTAGAAGTATATAGATCTATGAGGTTTTCAAACGGCATAGAGCGGTAGAAATACCAAATAGGTGTCCAACTTACGGTTGAAAATTCGCCGTTAATCCGGCCAACCAATTCGTCTATCTCTCTTTTTAGTAATTGGTATTGCGGTACATTAGAACGCGAAGGAACAGCCAAAATAATAAGCCTTACCTTTTCTTTGTACTGCGGATACTTATTTAAGAAATACTCAAAAGCATTTAGTCGTTTCGCAATACCTTTACTATAATCCAAACGGTCTATGGACAAAATGAATTTAGCATCTGGATCGGTTTCTTGATGCGTATTAAGTCGCTGTTGCAACTCCGATTGTTCGTCTTTTGATTTATTGTAATGAATTTTAGCCGCATCGCTGAATTTCTTGTAATCGATACCCATGGGGAAAGAATCCACTTTGATCACATGGTCGCCCATGGTAATATCGTTAAAACTGACTTCAAGGCCTAACAAGCGTCTTACGGAACTAAGAAAGTGTCTTTCATAATCATAAGTATGGAAACCTATAAGGTCAGAACCTAATACACCTTCCAATAGTTCTTCACGCCAAGGTAGTGTTCTAAAAATTTCAAATGAAGGAAACGGAATGTGTAAAAAGAAACCTATGGATACATCCGGTCTTTCTTTCCGCACCATCTGTGGTACTAACATAAGTTGATAATCATGTACCCAAATAGTATCATCATCTTCTGTATTTGCCAAAATAGCATCGGCAAATTTTTGATTTACCTCTTTATAGGTATTCCAATAATCTAGCTGAAACTCTGAATATTCTAAAAAGTAGTGAAATAAAGGCCAAATGGTTCTATTGCTAAATCCGTAGTAAAATCCATCTACTTCTTCTTCGGTAAGCTTTACTTTAGAAGAATTGTGTTCAGCAAGTGCAGCGTCTATTTTGGATTCAAGTTCTTTTGGAATTTCCTCTTCGGTAAGTCCACTCCAGCCAATCCAAAGGCTATCGCCACCTGAATGGACGGACTTCATTCCCGTTGCCAGACCACCAACACTTGGTATTGCAGTAATGTCTCCGTTGCTAATTTGTAATTGAACGGGTAGTCTATTTGAGATTATGATAGTTTTGCCCATAAATTGGATATTTTGCGGTGTTTTATATTTAATTTCTCTAAATTTCGTGAAAAAGAAGGGTAATTACAATACGTTACTCTATTGAATCAACAATTTTATTGAATGGATAATTTAGACTACGGAATAATAGGGAATTGCCGAAGTGCAGCGTTAATATCGAAAACTGGGAGCGTAGATTGGTGCTGTTTACCAGAATTTGATTCGCCATCGGTATTTGCAAAGCTCTTAGATGAGGAAATAGGAGGTAGTTTTGAAGTGTTGGTAGACGATTCATATACTATTGACCAGAAATACGAACCACGTACTTGTATTTTAATAACGAAATTCACTGATGGTGATGATTGTTTTGAAATTCATGATTTTATGCCACGGTACCATAAAGAGGATGGAACGTATGTAGCTCCTCCGGAATTTGTGAGATATATTAAGCTAGTTGCAGGTACTCCTAAATTTAAAGTCGTGTATGACCCTAAGTTGGAATATGCGGCCGGTGAAACAAAAAGCTATATAAAAAGTGATTTTATAGCCAGTCTAACCCATGACGTTAAATTTGATACTGTTTTTCTCTATACCTCTTTTGATAAAGAAGCTGTTCTAGAAGGGAAAGAACTGACCCTTACCGAAGACGGCTTTTTCTTGATGGGTTATAATGAAAAAATATTTCCAACTACTACAGCCAAGGCCTATCTAGAATTACAAAGCACCAAGGTGTATTGGTTAAACTGGTCTACAAAAACACCAACGTACAAGAAGTTCAATGAAGAGATTTCAAGAAGCGCATTGACCTTGAAACTTTTGAGTTACGATAAAACCGGAGCTGTATTGGCTGCAGCTACTACTTCTTTGCCAGAAACTATTGGTGAGGTAAGAAACTGGGATTATCGCTTTTGCTGGATTCGCGATGCTTCTATGGTTATAAAAGTAGTTTCAGAACTTGGTCATAAGAATGTCGCCAGACGTTACTTAAAATTCATTATTGATTTGATTCCTGACAAGGCAGAGAAACTGCAAATCATGTATGGGATTAACAAAGAGAAAAAATTAACCGAAGAAACGCTGGAGCACTTAAGTGGCTACAAAGGTTCAAAACCTGTACGTGTTGGTAATGCCGCTTATCATCAAAAACAAAACGATATCTATGGTATTTTAATGGATGTCATTTACGAACAGATGGTAAAATTTAGTGTGGACATTGAAAACGGAGAGGATTTATGGTCTATTACCAAAGGTATTGTATGGATTGTTGGAAACCATTGGCATGAAGCCGATAAGGGAATCTGGGAATTCCGTACCGAAGACAGACACTTTACCTTTTCTAAGGTGCTATGTTGGACTGCTATAGATAGAGCTATAAAAGTAGCCGAAATGCTTGGTAAAAAGCATAAAATAGAAAAGTGGAAGCCACTTCGTGAAGAAATCTGGAACGATATCTACGAAAATGCTTGGAACGAAGAAGTAGGGGCTTATACGCAATCTTATGGGTCTAAAGACTTAGATGCTTCTGTTTTACTTATGGAATCTTATGGTTGTGTAAATGCTTCCGATGAGCGCTATAAAAAGACGGTAAGAGCAATTGGTAAAGATTTAAGTAATGACGGTCTTTTATATCGTTATAAGAATGAAGATGATTTTGGACTGCCTTCATCTTCTTTTACAGTCTGTACTTTTTGGTATGTAAATAGTTTGTTTAAAATTGGAGAGCACGATAAAGCGCTGGAGCAATTTGAGAAATTATTAAGCTATAGTAACCATTTAGGTCTTTTTAGTGAAGATCTGGATTTTAAAACAAAAAGACTGCTGGGGAATTTCCCGCAGGCGTACTCACATTTGGCTCTAATTGAATGTGCTGTAAACTTCGCTAAAAAAGAAAGTACAGAAGATATTAAAGAATCTATGCGAAGCTAAAATCTAGCTTACTATGGAACATAAAAAAAGCACCCCAATGGGGTGCTTTTTAGTTATAACAACAAACACTTGGGTTATATACTAATCAAAAGTATATGCGTTATCGGCGGCAACTCTGTCCGCGATTTCCGTACGTAGTGCAACTACGTTAGGATTATTCGTGTATTTAGTGAAACGTTTTAAGCCCATTAGCATCATGCGTTGTTCATCGCCTTCGGCAAAAGAGATAATAGCTTCCTTACCTTTTTGTATAATAGTCTCAGTAGCACTGTATAGATACAATCTAGACATAGCTATTTGAGTTTTTTGAGAATCCTCACCAGAACGTTTTGCGTTTTTCTCAGTTCTCAAGATGGTACTTTCAGCCATATACACTTCAATAAGGATATCTGCAGCAGAAAGCATCAATTGCTGATGATTTTCCAAATCAGGGCCATATTTTTGTACGGCACTACCGGCAACCATTAAGAGAACTTTCTTCAATCTCTTGATTAAATCTTTCTCTTCAGCAAAAAGTTCAGAGAAGTCAGGAGTGTCAAAAGAAGGAATTCCCATTAATTCTTCACCAACAGCAGATGCAGGACCTAATAAATCAACATGGCCTTTCATTGCTTTCTTAACAAGCATACCCACTGCGAGCATTCTGTTAATTTCGTTAGTACCTTCATAAATACGAGCAATACGCGCATCTCTCCAGGCTTTTTCCATAGGAGCATCGGCACTAAAGCCCATTCCTCCAAAAATCTGAACACCTTCATCTGTTGTGTTTTGAACATCTTCAGAAACGGCAACCTTTAAGATAGAACATTCTATGGCGTACTCTTCAACACCTTTTAATTCAGCTTCTTGATGTGTATTACCTTCCGCTTCACGGATAGCAATACGGTCTTCAATATTTTTAGCAGCACGATAACTAGCAGATTCACCAGCATATGCGTTGGTAGCCATATTTGCAATTTTCGCTTTAATGGCACCAAAATTCATAATTGGTGTCTTAAACTGAATACGCTCATTTGCATATACAACCGCTTCTTTAATAACTCTTCTTTGAGCATCTAAACAAGCTGCAGCCAATTTAATACGGCCAATATTTAAAGCATTCATGGCTATTTTAAATCCATTGCCACGTTCAGAAAGCATGTTTTCAACTGGTACTTTCGTGTCGCTAAAAAATACTTGACGAGTAGAGGAGGAGTGAATACCTAATTTCTTCTCTTCGTCTCCTAATGTAATACCGTTATCAGGTTCGTTTTCAACAATAAACCCTGTGATATTCTTATCATCCCCAATTCTTGCAAAAACAATGAACATACTGCAAAATCCAGCATTTGAAATCCACATTTTTTGTCCAGAGATGCTATAATGTTTTCCGTCTTCGGAAAGTACCGCTTTTGTTTTACCAGAATTGGCATCAGAACCTGCACCAGGCTCCGTTAAACAATAGGCACCAAACCACTCGCCAGAAGCTAATTTTGGAACATATTTTTGTTTTTGTTCTTCGGTTCCGTACAAAGTAATTGGCATAGTACCAATTCCTGTATGTGCACCAAAAGCGGTACTAAATGAACCTGTAGCACCTGAAATATAATCACAAACTAACATGGTAGACACAAAGCCCATGCCCATTCCGCCATAAGATTCAGGAACAGCAACACTTAAAAGTCCAAGCTCACCTGCTTTACGCATACATTCTTCTGTATAAGCGTAATCTTTCTTCTCAAAGCGTTCCCAATGTGCCCAAAGTTCGCGATCTACGAATTCTTTGGTACTGTCACGCATCATTTTTTGCTCTTCACTTAAATCTTCTAAAGTGAAGATGTCTTCGCAGCTGGTTTCTTTTACCAAAAACTGACCGCCACGTAGAATTTCTTTGCTCATAGTTTTATACTTAATGTTAGTTGTCTTGTATTAGTTCAAAAATTCATATATACCGGCAGCACCCTGTCCTGTACCCACACACATGGTTACCATACCATACTTGCCTTGCATATTTCGTTTTCTCATTTCATCAAAAAGTTGCACTGATAATTTACCACCGGTACAGCCCAATGGGTGACCTAGTGCAATAGCACCTCCGTTTACGTTTACGATATCCTTGTTAAGACCAAGTTCACGTATTACGGCAAGTGATTGCGAAGCAAATGCCTCGTTCAACTCAATTAATTCAATATCATTTTGTTTTAAACCTGCTTGCTTCAAAGCCTTTGGAATGGCTGCAATTGGACCGATACCCATAATTCTAGGAGGCACACCGGCAGCTGCATAGTTCACCATCCGAGCAATAGGCTCAAGATTTAATTCTTTTACCATGTCTTCGCTCATAACCATAACGAACGCTGCACCATCACTCATTTGTGATGAGTTACCCGCAGTAACACTTCCGCCAGCAGCAAAAACTGGACGCAATTTGTTTAAAACCTCTATTGAAGTTCCCTTTCTTGGTCCTTCATCTTTATTTACTGTGTACTTTCTAGTGGCTTTCTTTCCATTTTCATCAATGTAAGTTTGCTCTACTTCAATAGGAACAATCTGATCTTGAAAACGGTCTTCTGCCTGAGCCTTTAGAGCTTTCATGTGAGAATTGTAAGCAAACTTATCTTGATCTTCACGAGATACTTTGTACTCGTTTGCTACTGCTTCGGCGGTGTTTCCCATACCCCAGTAGTAATCTTCATGACCTTCACTTACTAAATCGTAATTCAATTCAGTTTTATATCCCGTCATAGGTACAGAACTCATACTTTCGGCACCACCGGCTATAATACAATCGGCCATTCCCGACTGAATTTTTGCCGTAGCAATACCAATAGTTTCTATACCTGAAGAACAAAAACGGTTTACCGTAACACCGGGAACGTCAACAATGTCTAATCCCATTAATGAAATCAGTCTAGCCATGTTAAGACCCTGCGATCCTTCTGGCATTGCGTTACCAACGATGACATCATCAATCCGTTTCTTATCAAAATCCGGTAATTCTTTCATCATGTATTCAATGGTCTCCGCGGCGAGCTCATCTGTCCGCTTAAACCTGAAAACACCTTTCGGAGCTTTTCCGACAGCCGTTCTGTATGCTTTAACTATATATGCAGTTTTCATGTGTTTAATTTCTTAAAGGTTTACCTGTCTTTAACATGTGTTGGATACGCTCGAGCGTTTTACGTTCGGTACAAAGCGATAAGAAAGCCTCACGCTCCAAATCCAATAGGTATTGTTCGTTTACCAAAGTAGGCTCCGATAAATCGCCACCAGCCATTACATAGGCCAGTTTGTTTGCAATTTTCTTATCGTGCTCACTTATGTAGTGGCTAGCTTCCATAGAATCCGTACCCACTAAGAACATACCTAAAGCTTGTTTACCAAGTACTTTAATATCCGTTCGTTTAACCGGTTGCGTATACCCAGATTCAGCCATTAGTTTTGCGTGTGCTTTTGCAGTGGCAATCTGACGGTCTTTGTTTACTACTACGATGTCTTTACCATGCTGAAGAATACCTAAATCATAAGCTTCGTACGCTGAAGTTGAAACTTTAGCCATACCTATGGTCAAGAAATACTCTTGTAAGACGTTTAATTCAACATCGTTCTTCTTGAAAGTATCCTGTGCTCTAACGGCAAACTCTTTTGAGCCACCACCGCCAGGAATAACACCAACACCAAATTCTACAAGACCGATATAGGTTTCAGCCGCAGCTACAACCTTATCCGCATGAAGCGAAAGTTCACAACCGCCACCAAGAGCCATCCCGTGCGGGGCAGAAATTGTTGGAATAGCCGAATAACGCATACGCATCATCGTATCTTGGAACATTTTAATAGCCATGTTAAGCTCGTCATATTCTTGCTCAACCGCCATCATAAAAATCATACCAATATTGGCACCTACGGAGAAATTTGCCGCTTGGTTACCAACAACCAAACCTTGAAAATCTTTCTCGGCAAGGTCAATGGCTTTATTTAAACCGGCGAGTACATCACCACCAATGGTGTTCATTTTTGATTGGAATTCAACGTTTAAAATGCCATCACCCAAATCCTCAACTACTACACCGCTATTTTTATAAACCTCTTTGGTCTTTCTGATGTTATCTAAAATGATAAAAGCGTCTTGACCAGGTATTTTTTCTACGGACTTTTTAGGGATGTCATAGAAATACGTAGACCCGTCTTTAACGGAATAAAACGTTTCGTTTCCAGAAGCTTTCATTTCTTGTACCCAAGCAGCGGCTTCCAAGCCTTCAGCTTTTATAAATTCAAGTCCTTTTTCTAAACCAACGGCATCCCAAATTTGGAAAGGTCCATGTTCCCAGCCAAAACCGGCTTTCATGGCATCGTCAATTTTGTAAAGTTCATCTGTTATTTCAGGAATTCTATGTGATACATAGGCGAATAACTGACCGAAACTCTTTCTATAAAACTCTCCTGCTTTATCTTTTCCACCAACTAACACAGCAAAACGGTCTACCACTTTATCAATGGTTTTTGTAAGCTCTAATGTGGCAAACTTGGCACTTTTCTTGGAACGGTAGTCCATAGTGTCCAAATCCAACGTTAAGATTTCTGTCTTTCCATCTTTATCTTTCGATTTTTTATAAAACCCTTGGCCAGTTTTACTTCCCAACCATTTATTCTCCATCATGGTATTGATGAAACCAGGTAATTTAAAAAGCTCTAATCGTTCATCATCTTTACAGTTTTCATAAATACCGTTGGCAACGTGTACCAAAGTATCTAGACCAACTACATCAACAGTTCTAAAGGTGGCTGACTTAGGTCTACCAATAACAGGACCGGTAAGTTTATCTACCTCTTCAATGGTCATACCCATGTCCTTCACCGTATGAAATAGACTCTGAATACTGAAAATACCAATACGGTTTCCAATAAATGCAGGGGTGTCTTTAGCAACTACTGAAGTCTTTCCTAAAAACTGCTCTCCGTATCCGTTAAGGAAATCAAGAACTTCTTGTGAAGTTTCAGGACCAGGAATTATCTCGAACAATTTTAAGTAGCGTGCCGGATTAAAGAAATGCGTTCCGCAGAAATGCTTTTGAAAATCATCACTTCGGCCTTCTGACATAAACTTAATAGGAATACCAGAGGTATTAGAAGTAATCAAAGTACCTGGCTTTCTGTGTTTTTCGATAGTTTCGAAAACCATTTTCTTGATATCAAGACGTTCTACCACAACCTCAATAATCCAATCTACCTTACTAATTTTTGCAATATCGTCCTCTAGGTTACCCGTAGAGATACGCGATGCAAATTTTTGATGGTAGATAGGTGAAGGTTTAGATTTTAAAGCTGCCGTTAATGAGTCGTTTACCAACCTATTACGTACCACCTTGTCTTCTAATGTTAATCCTTTTGCTTTTTCTTTATCGCTCAATTCTCTTGGAACGATATCGAGCAACAACACTTCTACTCCGATATTTGCGAAATGGCAAGCAATGCCGCTACCCATAATTCCGGATCCAATGACTGCTACTTTTTTAATATGCTTGTTCACGATGTAGTTATTGGGTTATTAATTAATCTGTTTTAGAATTAAGACTATCTTAATCGTTCATCAGATTGTCATTATTGTAAATATTCTTTTCTGTAATAAGCTCATTTATGGTTTCCATAACCTCAAAAAAGCTGTTGATTTTATCCTCGGAAATATTACTTTTAACCGATTCGTCAAACCGTAAGACCACATTTTTTGAATCGTTTCTTTTCTCTAATCCAAATTCCGTCAGGTAGATTAGTACGCCGCGCCCATCTTTGGGGTTTGGTTTACGCTCAATAAGTCCTTGCTCTTCCATCCTCTTAAGAATACGCGATAAGCTTGTTGCTTCCATACCCATCTTAGGCCCTAAAGCGGTAGAAGGTGTGCCGGTTTTAGGGTCAACACTTAACAGTGTAAAACCTATGGCCATGGTTGAATCAAACTTTTTAGCCTCTTCGTTGTACATCCGCGCTACTGCCTGCCATGTGGCACGCAATGCGTAGTCTATTGTAATATCTTTCATACATAAGGTGGGTTGACGGTTACCAAATATACAAAAAATATATTATGCATGCATAATATATTTTTGAATTTTTAAACCAGAAGAGCAACGCTAATATGTAATTATTACTTTATTCGTAAGGGGTGAGGGCATTCGTTAGGAAAGGAACAAATTTTTGTTAAAATCTAGATGTTGAATTTTCGGCATTAAGAACGCCCATAAATGTCTTCATAGAGATCCATATATTTAGCTTTGATAATCTTACGGCGAAGTTTTAAGGTAGGAGTAAGGTGACCTTCATTTATATTCCATACATCTGGTGTTAAACGAAATTGTTTTACTTTCTCCCATTTGGCGAATTTTTCATTTGCCTCATCAACTTCTTGTTGGTAACGAGCCAAAACTTGTTCGTTTTTAATGATGTCTGAATTTTCAGGTATAGTAATATTATGCAATTTAGCCCATTCGTGTAAAAAGTCAAAGTCTGGTTGAATAAGGGCTGCTGGCATTTTTTCACCTTCACCAACAACCATAATTTGTTCTATAAAACGAGATTGCTTAAAACGATTTTCCAATAATTGAGGAGCAACATACTTACCTCCAGAGGTTTTGAACATTTCTTTCTTACGGTCTGTAATCTTCAAAAAGCCGTCACTATCTAGCTCACCAATATCTCCTGTATGGAAATAACCATCTATGATAACCTCTGCGGTTTTCTTTGGATCTTTATAATAGCCTAGCATTACTTGAGGACCTTTTATGCAAATCTCACCATCGGCAGCAATCTTTACTTCGGTTCTGTTTATTGGCTTACCAACAGTACCTATACGGAAACCTCCATTACGCATATCATTTACAGAAATAACTGGCGATGTTTCCGAAAGACCATAACCTTCCATCAGTCCAAATTCGGCAGCGTTAAAAATACGTGCTAGACGGTGTTGCAGTGCTGCACTTCCCGAAGCAATGATACCTAGGTTTCCACCAAGACCTTCTTTCCATTTACTAAAAATAAGTTTTCTGGCTATAGCTAGTTGTTGTTCGTACCACCAACCATTTTTACCATAAGGCTCATATCTAAGACCTAAGTCTACCGCCCAGAAAAACAACTTCTTTTTAATACCCGTTAGTTCAGTTCCCTTAGCATATATCTTGTCATATACTTTTTCTAAAAGCCTTGGTACGGCAGTCATTACATGCGGTTGTATTTCTTTTAGATTTTCAGAAATCACATCAAGGGATTCAGCATAGTAGATAGAAACACCTCTGTACTGGTAGAGATAAATTAACATACGCTCGTATACATGACATAGCGGTAAAAAACTTAATGCTTTGGCCTTGCCATCTTCTATGGGGAAACGACCAGAACTTTCAATGGCATTACTTACTAAGTTATCATGAGATAACATAACACCTTTGGGTCTTCCTGTTGTTCCGGAAGTATAAATTAATGTAGCGAGGTCACCCGCTTTAACTGAATCTTTTAATTTCTCTACTTCTTCTTGGTTTGAAGTATCTGCACCAAGCTCAAGAACTTTGTTCCAGCTATCGCAATCGCTAATCTCATCAAAAGAATAGACATGTTCCAAGCTCGGGATTTGATCTCTAACAGCTTTTACCTTTTTGTATACTTCTCCGCAAGAAACAAAGCAGTATTTGGCTTCTGAATGGTTTAGCACATATGCATAATCCTCTTCTGAAACGGTAGGGTAAACAGGAACGTTTTGAGCACCTAGTTGTAGAATGCCAACATCCATGATATTCCATTCCGTACGGTTTGTTAAAGAAATCACCGCAATTTTGTCGTTAGGTTTTACCCCCATTCGGAGTAACGCACGACTAATTGTATTTGCTTGGTCTATGTATTCTTGAGTGGATAAAGAAACCCACTTACCGCCCTTTTTTGAGATAAGTGATTTTTCTAAATTATATTTCTCCAACTGATAGTAGGGGAAGTCAAAAAGTCGGGTAATATCTTGCATATTTTGTATCTAAATGGTCCTTGCAAATTACGAAAGAACACGGAAGTTTAAAATGAGTTTCACAAAATTAGCATCAATTTTATGAGAAATCACTATTTCACCTACTAGTAACGCACATCTTGACTGATAATTTTGTAAGACAGCAATAAAAAGAAAATGAAATAGTTATATATTTTTACATAGCATTAAGGTAAGAAAAAACTTATACACTAAAAATAATTCTTACATATCCTAAATTTTACCCATAAAGTATGCCCTAAAACTACTTATCATGAAATTCTTTTTACAAAAAATGACCTATCTGATATTATTATCGGGTATAATGGGTCAATCTCAATCAACTCCGTTTGCTTGTGATTTTAATGCTTACTTGTTTCAATATAATGATATTTATGCACTAGACCTAGCTTCAGGCAGTTCATATTTAGTATCGGAAAATATTACTCCTGGGAATGTAAATGCCGTAGCTTATAATACAACGGACGGTTATATTTGGGGTTATTTATCAACTCCGTCTCAATCTATTGTTCGTATAGGAAAGGATTTTACAGTAGAGCAGCATACTATTCCGGAACTACCTACCGGTAATAAATATGTTGGCGATATTTCAACAGATGGTATCTATTACTTTAAAGCCGGAGGCGCTTCTTATTATAAAATTGATTTAAATCCCGAATCTGGAACATACCTTGAATATTTAGGACAGTTCTCCTTGAGCCAAAGCCTGTCAATAGCTGACTGGGCTTTTAATGCTAAGGATAATAAGCTGTATACCGTAGAACGAGGAACCAACGTTCTTTATAGAATTTCTGCTGAAACAGGAGTAGTGGAATCGTTGGGTGAAGTACCTATTTTAGAAGGGTTGAACTACACATTTGGTGCTGTTTATTTTGATGTAGATGGTAATTTTTATATTTCGGCCAATCAAACCGGTGCGGTCTATAAAATAGATAGCGTACAGGATATAAGCCTTGGCGTAATGAAATCCAATATTTTTGCTTTTGGTCCTGCTGCATCCAGTAATGATGGAGCAAGATGTCCTACTGCACCTGTGCCTCAAGAAGATTGTATTAATGGAGTAGATGATGATGGAGATGGGCTTGTAGATTGTGATGACCCTTCATGTTCTGGAGTGGCTTCTTGTCCAACAATTAACCTTACATCAGGAGCTAATGATGGTGGTCTAGAAAGTAATGACAGATTATCTTCGTTGATAGGAGAGCGGAATTACAACCGGGCTAAGACCAATTATAAGTTTGATAAACTAACAGCCAAAAAGGTGATAAAAGGTGCTACTTATGCCAAGACGGGAAAATATTCACCAGATGCTATTCCTTTAAAGCAATTAGTTCCTTTAGATGTGGTTGGTGAAAGCAGTACTATAGAATCTTCTCCGGCCGATCTTTTAGATCTTACCAATGCTTCTGACATATACTCGGTAGATTACTTAAGGAAGGATGATAACATAGGCGCGTTAATGGTCATTAAGACAGATAACAAGGTCTACGAGCATAGCAAGTTTATATGCGATAGATTTCTTGGTGCTCAATTATTATCTGTATCTAATATACAGCTGCGAGAGAAGGATTTTATTAAATCTATTATTAAACAACCAGACGGAAATACAGAATTTGCATTAACCTTTTCTGCACGCTTAGATGCTAACGATGAGTTTGTTGTAGAATCGCATTGGAATATTGATGCTTACGAAGATAATGCGGCCTATTATAATTTTCAGATATGGTCTAATACTGTAGATGATTTGCTTTTGCTGGCAGATGAGATTCTGAACCTTTTAGAAGTGAATAGTCCTATTTCTGAATTCAAGGGTTCTACGCCACCGCCTGTTTTTGTGAAATCGGCTAAATATGCCAAAGGCGAAGTCATTCTTAATTTAGTGAATAATAATAAAACAGAGAAAATACAGCTAGAAGGCGGTCTTAAAAAGACAGAAACCAGCGAGACGGAGAGCATGACTTTAGCAGCTCCTATTGATGGTTATTTGGATTCCGTTGCTTTAAGCACGGGGAATATTTTCGATTTTGGTTTTAGAGTAAGTATTGCCAATGGTACTCCGGATGACCTTTTTGTAGCTGATGCCCCTTGGGGATTAGATGGCTCATCAGATGGTACCACGGTAGATAATTATGAAGTGATGCCTGTAATGACGCCCTATATGGAAGATGGCTACCCTGTTGAACGAAATGTGGAGTTGAGCGGAAAAACATCAAGCTATATTGGAGTGTATCGCGCACTGAGTCCACGATTTACACCAGTAAATTTATCGGATTACGGAAAACTGACTTTTGAAGCTAGTGGAACTGGAGTATTGGAAGTAAAATTATTAAAGGGCGATGGTGAATCATACACAGCAAAAGTCAATTTAACTTCCGAGACTAATACCTTTAATTTATTAGACGCAGATTTTAAAAGTTTAATGAATGCAACAACTGATTTCACCAGCTTAAAAGTTATCAATTTTAATTTATTATCAGAAGATGGTAGTGTTGAAATAAGCAAATGAGCCTATCCAATGTTTCTTTCAATAATAATAAAGAAAACAAGATTTTTATTTCTGAAGATACTTCAGAATCAGTGGTATACCCCAATCCTATGCAATCTGAATCTAGTCTCTATTTTTACGAAGAAAGCATAGGTACTTATACTTTTGAATTGTTTAATATGGCTGGTAAAAAAATCTCATCTCATGATATGAGTGGCGATACAAAAGAAGGTCAAAATATGATTTTAGTACAACGAAAAAATCTAAATTCTGGGCTTTATTTCTATAAAATCACAAGTAGTAATGATAAAGTATGGAGTAGTAAGTTAATGGTGAAATAACTGTTTTTAAACTTAGAAGTGGAGTTAAAGATGCAATTTCATTCCCTCATGACTAGCCGTAAAACCTAACTTTTCATAAAACTTTAGCGCATCGGGTCGCTTTTTGTCCGTAGTGAGTTGTACAACGTGTGCGCCTTTTTGTTTCGCACGTTGTATGGCCCATTCAAATAATTGTTGTCCTATTCCCTTATTGCGATAGTCCTCATGTACTCGTACGGCTTCTATTTGAGCGCGAACACCGCCTTGGTACGTTAAGTATGGAATGAATGATAGTTGCATAGTGCCAATTACCTGTTCAGTCTCATTTTCAATAACTATTAGTTCTTGGTTTTGATCTCCGTTTATAGCTTCAAAAGCATCGTAATATTTTTGAGGTAGCGGTTCTTTATAGTTCTCTCGTAGCTTGCCTAGTTTATCATTAGCCAATAACGCTACAATTGCGGAAACATCACTTTCCTTTGCTTTTCGGATTTTCATATCAAACTAAATTATAAAAAAACAGCGTGCACATTTAAGTACACGCTGTTTTAAAATTTGAATATGTACGTTTCTTTAGATTATTTAGTCTTCAAAATCCATTTTTTAGCATTTACAAAGGCTTCTAGCCATGGAGATACTGCGTCATTAGCACCTTCTGGATAATATGCCCAGTTCCAAGGGAAAATAGAACGTTCAATATGTGGCATGGTTACCAAGTGGCGACCTGTGGTATCACAAAGCATAGCTGTGTTAAAGTCACTACCGTTAGGATTGGCTGGGTAGCCTTCATAACCGTATTTGGCAACAACACCGTATTGGTCTTCGTTATGTGGAAGACTAAACTTGCCTTCGCCATGAGAAATCCAAACACCTAAAGTGGTTCCTGCTAAACTTGAAAGCATAACCGAGTTGTTTTCTTGAATCTTAACCGATGTAAAGTTACTCTCGTGTTTATGAGAATCGTTGTAAGTTAATCTACCATGGGTTTCGTGCTCAGGGTTGATGAGGTCTAACTCCATAAACAACTGGCAACCGTTACAAATACCTATGGATAATGTATCTGGTCTTGCAAAGAAGTTTTTAAGAGCGGTATTAGCCTTTTCATTGTATTTAAAAGCTCCTGCCCAACCTTTGGCACTTCCTAAAACATCTGAGTTAGAAAATCCACCAACGGCACCAATAAACTGAATGTCTTCAAGGGTTTCACGACCAGAAATTAAATCGGTCATGTGAACGTCTTTTACATCAAAACCAGCTAAGTACATAGCATTTGCCATTTCTCGTTCAGAATTACTTCCTTTTTCACGAAGGATAGCTGCTTTTGGTCGTTTTCCAGTGTTTGATGGAACAGTAGTTAAATCAACATTTTCAGGAAATTTGTACTGAAGTGGCTGATTTTTATAATTATCAAAGCGGTCTTTAGCTAAGTTTTTAGCTGTTTGCTTGTTGTCTAGTAAATAGGAAGTTTTGAACCATGTGTCTCTTAAAGAGTCAATGTTCAAGCCCATTTCCATTCCTCCATTTTTGATTTTCAGAACGGTTCCAGAAACTACGTTTCCTATTTTCTTGACATCTATGTTGAGGTTAGCTAATTTTTCTTCTATAGAATCATTTTTCGCTTGAAAAACAATTCCCGAATTTTCTGAGAAAAGTAATTTTATAGTATCCTCTTCACCTAAACTGGATAAATCTAATTCTGCGGATAAATTAGTATCGGCAAAACATAGTTCCAATAAAGTAGTAATCAAACCACCAGAAGCAACATCATGGCCAGCAACGACTTCATCTTCTTTAATCAAGTTTTGAATAGCGTTAAAAACCGTTTTAAAATAGGCTGCATCTTTAATAGTTGGAGCTTCAGTACCTATGGCGTTACGAACTTGGGCAAAAGAAGAACCTCCTAATTTATAAGAGTCTTTTGATAGGTTAATGTAGTAGATAGAACCACTATTTCTCTTTAATACAGGCTCTACTACCTTAGTAATATCGTCACAATTTCCAGCAGCTGATATAACCACTGTACCCGGTGCGATAACATCTCCATCTTTATATTTTTGTTTCATTGAAAGCGAATCCTTTCCCGTAGGTACATTAATACCTAAAGCAATGGAAAAGTCAGATACCGCTTCAACAGCTTCGTATAAACGGGCGTCTTCACCCTCGTTTTTACAAGGCCACATCCAGTTGGCAGAAAGCGAAATGGATTTTAAATTCTCTTTTAATGGAGCCCAAATAATATTGGTCAAAGACTCGGCAATACTATTTAAACTTCCTGCCGCTGGGTCAATTAATCCGGAAATAGGGGAGTGGCCAATACTGGTGGCAATACCTTCTTTTCCTTTAAAATCTAAGGCCATAACACCGCAATTGTTCAACGGAAGTTGTAATGGTCCGGCACATTGTTGTTTGGCAACACGTCCACCAACACAACGGTCAACCTTGTTGGTTAACCAGTCTTTACAGGCAACGGCTTCAAGTTGTAACAACTGTTCCAAGTAATCATGGAAAAATTCTAATGAATACTCAGGGTTGGTATACGTTCTTTGAACCGTAGTATCCGTCATTATAGTTTTAGGAGAACTTCCGAACATGTCTTCTAAATTCAAATCCATAGGTTTCTCACCTGTGGTAGCTGATTCAAAAGTAAATTTATGGTCGCCTGTTACATCTCCTACTTCATACATAGGTGATCGTTCACGATCAGCAATACGATGCAATAAATCTATATCTTCTTTACCAATAACTAGGCCCATACGTTCTTGGGACTCGTTACCGATTATTTCTTTAGCTGATAGCGTAGGGTCACCCACCGGAAGTTTGTCTAAATCTATTTTTCCGCCAGTATCTTCCACTAATTCTGAAAGACAGTTTAAGTGTCCACCAGCACCATGATCGTGAATTGAGACAATTGGATTCACATCATTTTCTACCATGCCTCTGATAGCATTTGATGCTCTTTTCTGCATTTCTGGGTTGGAACGTTGTATAGCATTCAGCTCTATTGCGGAACTAAATGCACCAGTATCAGCACTTGAAACGGCTGCACCGCCCATACCAATACGGTAGTTATCGCCACCTAAGATGACAATTTTATCACCATTTCTAGGCGTATCTTTTAAAGCTTGTTCTGCTTTCCCGTAACCAATACCACCGGCTTGCATAATCACTTTATCGAAACCTAGTTTTCTTGTATTCTTTTCGCTGCTATCTTTAGACTCGTCATGTTCAAAAGTCAATACGGAACCAGTAATAAGAGGCTGCCCAAACTTGTTTCCAAAATCTGAAGCACCGTTAGACGCTTTTATAAGAATGTCCATTGGTGTTTGGTACAACCATTCTCTCGCAGGGAATGCTTTTTCCCATTCTCTGTCTTCTTCCAAACGAGAATAAGCAGTCATATAAACAGCAGTTCCTGCCAATGGTAATGAACCTTTTCCACCAGCTAAACGGTCACGTATTTCTCCACCAGAACCTGTGGCGGCTCCGTTAAAAGGCTCCACGGTAGTAGGGAAGTTGTGTGTTTCCGCTTTTAGGGAAATAACCGAATTATACTCCGTTTCTTGGTAAAAATCGGGTTTGTCGGCAGTTTTTGGTGCAAATTGGGTCACTTTTGGCCCTTTTACGAAAGCCACGTTATCTTTGTATGCCGAAACAATATCATTAGGAAACTCTTGCGATGTTTTCTTGATAAGCTTAAAAAGCGAAGATGGTTTTTCTACTCCATCAATTACAAAAGTACCATTGAATATTTTATGACGACAGTGTTCTGAGTTTACTTGGCTAAAACCAAAAACTTCAGAATCGGTCAGTTTTCTGCCTAATTTCTTAGCGAGGTTTTCCAAATAGGTAACCTCTTCATCATTTAAGGCTAAACCTTCTTTTTTGTTGTATTCGCCAATGTTTTCTATTTCTAGAACTGCTTCAGGAGCAACATCAATCTGAAAAATAGACTGCGATAGTCCGTTGAATTTTTCAGAAAGCATTGGGTCAAAATCGGTGAAGTTTTCGCTTGACGCTGTAAACTCTTCAATTCTAATAATGCCTTCTATACCCATGTTCTGGGTTATTTCGGTAGCATTGGTGCTCCAAGGCGTTATCATTGCTGCCCTTGGGCCAACAAAAAAGGCGTCTATAGACGCCGTATTTATTTTTGGTAGGTTGCCGAACAACCATGTAAGTTTATTATTGTTTTCCTGTGAAAGTTCTTCAACCGTTTGAACGGCAAAGACTTTAGTGGCTACATCCCCGAAGAAGTGAATCATTTAGCTTGTAAATTGATAGGTTTGAGAAAACGCAAATTTAGCCTTTAAAAGGCGCTTTTTAAAGTAGTATTGTAAAATTTTCTAACTAAAAGTTAACAGGTTGTTGATTACTTTGTATGCCTAGTTTCTCCTCTACTTGAAGCGAAAATTGCTTTGTATCATTTGAACAAACTTCTACACCATTACAGTAAGAAATTAAAAAACTAGCTTTTCTTTTCCAACAACGCCATATAGAATCCGTCAAACCCGCTTTTGGATGCATAAATCTTTTTCTCCTTAACTAAACTAAAGTCTTTTCCTTCGTCTGATGATAAGAAAGATTTGACTTGGTCATTGTTTTCTTGAGGAAGAATAGAACAGGTTGCATACACCATTTTACCACCCGGTTTTACAATTTTACTGTAGCTACGGATAATTTCATGTTGCGTTTTTATGATTTTTTCAAGAAACGCAGGCTGCATTTTCCATTTGCTATCCGGGTTTCTACGTAATACACCAATACCGGTACATGGGGCATCTATAAGTACACGGTCTGCACTACCATATAGTTTTTTGAAAACTTTGGTAGAATCAATTTCTCGAGTTTCAATATTATGGGCATCGTTTCTTCTAGCACGTCTTTTCAGCTCTTTTAATTTGCTGCCATAGATATCCATGGAGATAAGCTGACCTTTATTTTCCATAAGTGCAGCCAAGTGAAGCGATTTTCCACCTGCGCCAGCGCAAGTATCAACTACACGTTGTCCTGGTTTAACATCTAAATATTCAGCAACTAATTGTGAGGATGCATCTTGAACTTCAAAATATCCTTTTTTGAACGATTCTGTAACAAAAACATTGGCACGTTCTGGTAATCTAAGCGCACTTGCATATCCTTTTACCGGTTCTACAACAATACCTTCATCAAGTAAAGCTTTACGAAGCTTTTCCTTAGTTGTTTTTAAAGTATTGGTTCTTAGAATAACTTCGGCTTGTACGTTAAGTGCTGCACTTTCTGCTGTCCATAACTTTTCACCCAAAGCTTTTTCGCAGATTTCATCTATCCAATCTGGCATAGATTCGCGGAACTTTCTAATTTTTGAAAGTTCATCAAACTTACCTTTAATACGGCGTTCTGGAGTAGGTTCTAATTGTTTCCAATCAGGTAAGCTAATTCCTTTTAAAACGGCCCATACAGCCCAAATTCTAAAAAGGTCAGGTCTACTAAAAGGTGCTTTTACTTCAGCAATTTCGGTATACAATCGCTTGTATCGAACAATTTCATAGGTGGTTTCAGCAATAAAGCCACGGTCACGAGCACCCCAGCGTTTATCAAATTTTAGTACTTTCTGTACTACCTTATCGGCATATTCTCCTTCGTTAAAAATCAAATTCAAGGCATCGATTACTGCGAAAACCAGGTTTCTATGTAGCTTCATTACAAAAAATTAAGGCTGCAAAGGTATTGTTTTGCCATTGGATTACCTGTATTTTTGAGAAACTTTGTACGTATGCGTAGTCTACTTCCCTTTTTACTTGTTATTCTCTTCATTTCCTGCTCCGAAAAACCGAAGAATGAACCCTTTACATCTGTTGAAGTAGAGATTGTTTACGAAGATTCAGTTAGCATTAGAGCTATTGAATTTATGGGAAATAGCTTGGGTTACGCAGGTAGTAATGGCGTATTTGGAAGTGTAGATATTGCTACGGGAAAAGTAAGGGAGAGTATAGAAAAGTACCATACGACTATTCCTGAATTCCGTTCCATATCCCATACATCAACAGATTTTTTTATGCTATCCGTAGCAAACCCGGCCTTGTTATACAAAACGGGTGAAAACGGACGTATGCAATTGGTCTATAAGGAAGAAGACGAAAGTGTTTTCTATGACGCTATGACTTTCTGGAACGATGCAGAAGGTATTGCTGTTGGAGATAGCATGAACGGATGTTTGAGTATTCTAATTACAAGAGATGGTGGTAATACATGGAAAAAGATGCCGTGTTCGCAATTACCAGAAGGTTTGGAAGGCGAAGGCGCTTTTGCCGCTAGCAATACTAATATTAAGGTTTTGGGAGATAAGACATGGATAGCCACTAACAAGAGCCGAATTTATTTTTCAGGTGATAAAGGGAAAACCTGGCAAATTTATACAACGCCCGTAAAGAGTGTTGTTGAAACCCAAGGTATTTTCTCAATTGATTTTTATAATGAAAATCTGGGAGTTGTTATTGGAGGGGATTTTCAGGACCCAGATACTAATAAAGGAAATAAAGCAATTACCACAGATGGTGGTAAAAGCTGGCAACTTATGGCAGATGGCCAAAATCCGCAATACAAAAGTTGCATTCAATTTGTGCCGGGTTCAGAAGGAAATGGTCTTGTAGCCATAGGGTTTACAGGTATTTCATACTCAAGTGATAGGGGAGTAACCTGGAAACAATTATCAGATGAATCATTTTACACACTTCGCTTTTTAAATAATTCCGTTGCTTACGCCGCAGGAAAAAACAGAATGGCTAAACTTATTTTTAACTAGTTTAAGGTTCATTTCTGTTACTTTCACCATGTTTTTGGTGGTATTTTTTAATGAGTTGTCTCTTAAAATCATTTTCAGAACGTAATAATAAAAGTGTTTTCTTAGCCGTAATGACTCCAGCCGCTTTTTTTATAAAGTCCTTTCTTATGTCTTCCTCTTCTTGTTCAAATTCAAGAAATAGTTCAACAATTTCATTCGCCTCTTTTTCTGAAAGTTTTTCGGACTCTTCTACTTTATTACGAATTTGGCTGTGCTCTTTTTCTCTAAGTACACTACGGCTATTTTCGTATTCATTATAGATAGGCCAAAAGGCTTGTGCCTCTTTACTATTCAAATTTAATCGCTCTGTTAAAAAAGCAATTTTAAGAGACTTTATTTTAGCGTAATCATGCGGTCTCTGCGCGTAAAACTGTGCAGATGCTAGTAAAAGCACCATGGTTACCAGTATTTTTTTTAATCTATTCATTGTCTTCAAGATTTAATTCGTCAAAATAATCTGTGTTCTCATTAATGTAATCAAGCACGTTTTCTTCGCTAAAACTACTATCGAACATATCTGTCATTTCAAGTTCACTTATGGGCATTACCTCTGCTAGTTCATAGCTGGTAAGGTCTAATTCATTTTGGTTAAAATAGTTTTCAATATCCGACTGTGCTAAATCATCAAAACTAATTTCGTTTGTTTTATTAAGGTTCAACGTTAAGGCTACAACCAATATTGCAGCCATCGCCGTTACAGCGTAATAGTATTTTTTATAAGATTTTAATGGAATGACCTTATTTTGTTGGTCTTCTTTTAATTTCTGCTGGAGCTTATCACTCAACGAATCAAAGTAACCATCAGGAAGCTTAAAGCCTTCCTTCTTAGGTATAGCCGAATCTTCTCTAGATAGCTTTTCAAAAAGATTTTTATCAAACTCTTCAAAATAGCCTTCTGGGGCTTTAAACGGATTTTTTTTATCGAATGACTTCATATGCTGTGCTGCTAAAGATATTCTTTTTCTTCTTTTAGGTAAGATTCTATCTTCTTGGTTGCCAAGTGGTAAGAGGCTTTTAGTCCTCCGACCGATGTTTCAAGAATCTCTGATATTTCTTCGTATTTAAGCTCTTGAAAATATTTCATGTTGAATACCAGCTTCTGCTTTTCTGGCAGAGTAGCTATCGCTTTTTGTAGCTTCAACTGAATTTCTTCTCCTTCAAAATATACATCTGCTTCTAGGTTTTCAACTAAACGATCTTGCAATTCACTGTCACTAACCCCCATCATTCTTGATTTGACTTTAAGAAAAGAGAGCGCTTCGTTAGTTGCTATCCTATACATCCAAGAATACAGTTTACTATCACCTTTAAAATTTGAAATGTTTTTGTAAACCTTAATGAATGTATTCTGCAATACATCATCCGCATCATCGTGATTCAATACGATTCTACGAATATGCCAATAGAGACGTTCTTTATAGGTCTCTACTAGCACGCCAAAAGCGCTGGCCTGCGTTTCTGTTTGCTGTAACTGATTTACTAAGGTTTCCTCTGCAATCAAATGAATTGTGCTTAAATTCTATAGTTAAGACTATAAATTTAGGAAAAGGTTTAATGACCTAGCTTAAAGATTGCATTTGCACTAATTTTTTATAGGAACCGTTCTTCGCGATAAGTTCATCGTGAGAGCCTTGTTCTACTATCTCTCCTTTTTGAAGTACTACTATGGTGTTGGCATTTTGTATGGTAGAAAGTCTGTGTGCTATTACAATAGAAGTTCTGTTGCGCATCATTTTTTCTAGCGCATCTTGTACTAAGCGTTCACTTTCGGTATCTAGGGCAGAAGTGGCCTCATCCAAAATCATGATAGGAGGGTTCTTTAGTACTGCTCTAGCAATAGATAAACGTTGCTTTTGACCACCACTAAGTTTATTTCCGCTATCACCAATATTAGTATCGTAACCATTTGGTAAATCAGCTATGAAATCATGGGCATTGGCAATTTTAGCCGCTTCAATAATTTCTTCTTTGGTAGCATTTTCCTTTCCTAAGGAAATGTTGCTGGCCACGGTATCATTAAATAAGATGGAGTCTTGAGTAACAAGTCCCATAAGACCACGTAATGATTTTTTAGAGAGGTCTTTAATATTTTGCCCATCTATGGATATCTCACCTTCATTTACATCATAAAAACGAGTAACTAAGTTGGCGATGGTACTCTTACCACTACCTGATTGGCCTACAAGAGCTACAGTTTCTCCTTTAGGAACGTTTAGATTGAAGTTCTTGAGCACATATTCATCTTCATATTTAAAGGATATGTTCTTAAGCTCTATTCCGGTGTCAAAAGTTTCTTTGATTAAGGCATTAGGCTTTTCAACAATAGGGTTTTCTGTTTCAAGAATTTCCATAACTCGCTCAGCAGCAGCATTTCCTTTTTTAACGCTATACGAGGCTTTACTAATAGCTTTTGCAGGCGTTAAAATTTGATAAGAAAGTCCCATATAGGTAATGAAAAGACCAGGTGCCAATGACTTTTCTACAAGAACCATTTGCCCACCATACCATAGGATAACACCAATAGCAGCAATACCAAAGAATTCACTAGTTGGTGAGGCAAGGTTTTGTCTGTTGAGTAAGCTGTTGGAAAAATTAAAAAATCTCTTGGTGGAAGCTTGAAAAGTTTTTGAAAATCGAGATTCTGCATTGAACGCTTTTATAACCCGCAGACCTCCTAAGGTTTCCTCTAAAATTGATAAGAAAAGCCCCTGTTCTTTTTGAACCTTATCTGATTTCTTTTTTAAAGACTTCCCTATTAACGAAATTAAAAAACCCGAAAGAGGAAGAAATAAAAATACAAATAAAGTTAATTTAGGACTTATAGCTAGCATGGCTATAATCGTGAAGATTATAGTCAATGGTTCTCTTACTATCAGTTCCAATATTGATAGAAAAGAATGTTGAATTTCTAAAACATCTGAGGTAATACGGGCAATAGTATCACCTTTTCTTTTTTCGGAGTAATAGGAGATAGGTAACTCTATAGTTTTGTCATATAGCTCATTTCGCAAATCCTTAAGTACACCATTACGTAAAAATGTAATGAAATACATGGCTAGGTAATTAAATACGTTCTTCATGAAGAACATACTAATTATTAACACAACCATGAGTATGAGAACATCTCCTGAATCACCATCCTGACTTCTTTCGGTAACGAAAAAATTAAGGTATTCCATTATATAATCCTTCAATTCAGAAATACCGCGCCATACTGGTTTTTCGTTTACCGGCTTGGTATTATTGAACATAACTGTCAACATCGGAAACAACGAAATCATTGCCAATGTAGAGAACAGCGCATAGAGTATATTGGATACAATATTTAAAAAAGCGTATATTTTGTACGGTTTAGCAAACCGAAGAATCTTTTTAAAATACTCCATTAACCGAGATTAAGTTCCCTAAGAATGTTTTGAATTTTAATATCAAGTTCTTTAGAAACCTTTTTGAAATCTTCCGCTTTGTCCAATTTCGTGTTTGTACTGATATAAAACTTAACCTTAGGTTCAGTTCCACTTGGCCTTGCAGCTATTCTGGTACCGTCTTCAGTTTCGTATATCAATACGTTAGATTTTGGAATATCTATTGCTTTTTCTTCACCAGTAAGTACATTTTTGGCGATAGAAGTATTGTAGTCTTCAATCCATTTTACTTTTGAACCAGCTACGGAAGAAACAGGATTCTCTTTAAAGTCTTTCAACATTTGTTTGATTTCTTCAGCACCGCTCATTCCCTTTTTAGTAATAGAAATAAGTTTTTCTTTATAGAAACCATAATCAACATAACAGTCAATTAATTGTTTGTAAAATGAGCTACCATTGGCTTTTGCCTGAGCTGCTATTTCACAAGCCAGTAGGGTAGAGGTAACGGCATCTTTGTCACGAACAAAATCGCCTACCATATAACCAAAGCTTTCTTCTCCACCACCAATAAAATTAGATTCAGGGAAGTCTTTTATCATCTTTCCAATCCATTTAAAACCAGTAAGAGCGGTCTTAAATTCTACGCCGTAGGCTTTTGCCATGGCTTCCATCATTGGAGTAGAAACGATTGTAGTTGCAATGAATTCATTGCCTTTAAATCCTTTTTGTTTTTGTTGGTCCAAAAGAAATTTGGTCATCAAAATCATGGCTTGGTTGCCATTAACGATTTCCATTTCTCCGTCAAGGTTACGAACTGCAATACCTAAACGGTCACTATCAGGGTCTGTGCCAACAACCATATCAGCACCTATTTCTTTGGCCTTAGTAACCGCCATAGAAAGAGCTTCTGGCTCCTCAGGGTTTGGTGATTTTACAGTTGGAAAATCTCCATTTGGTTTAGCTTGCTCTTCAATTATGGTTACATTCTTATAACCTGCTCTTTTCAATACCTCTGGAATAGCAGTTATTGATGTTCCGTGAAGCGAAGTGAAAACGAGTTTAAAATCGTCTTTACCGGCAGCATTAAAATTCCCTTTAGCTACAGAAGCTTCAATAAAAGCTTCATCCACATCTTTATCTATAATCTCAATAAGACTATCGTTTGCCTCAAAATTTATATCTTCAAAAGAAAGCGAGTTGATTTCAGAAATGATTTCGCCATCTTGTGGTGGTACAATTTGTCCACCATCCGTCCAGTATACTTTATAACCGTTGTATTCTGGTGGGTTGTGAGAAGCAGTCAAGACAATACCTGCATGACACTCTAAATGTCTTACGGCAAATGAAAGCTCTGGAGTAGTACGCAATTCTGAAAACAAGTAAACCTTGATACCGTTTGCAGAAAGGACTTCCGCCACAGTTCTTGCTAGGGTATCACTATTATGACGGCAATCAAAAGCGATAACCACTTTTAAATCTTTTTTACCGTATGTTTTTATAATATAGTTACTAAGGCCTTGTGTACTCTTGCCTAAAGTGTATTTGTTTATTCTATTTGTACCTACGCCCATAACACCGCGCATACCACCCGTACCAAATTCCATTTGTTTGTAAAAACGGTCTTTTAGCTCATCGGTATCGTTATCGATTAAGTTTTGGACTTCTTTTCTTACTTCTGGGTCAAAAAAATCGGTTAACCAAGATTTGGCGGTATTTAAAATGGCATCCATAGTCGTGTCTATATTATGTGTGTTTATTAGCGTTTAAAATTACGAAGAATATTGCTTTGCTTTTGCGTCTGAGCCTATTTCTTCGGAAATGGTATAACGTGTTTCGTTTTTTCGTGATCTTATTAAAATTTCGCCTAAAAATCCGGCTAAAAATAATTGAGTACCTATAATCATTGCAGTAAGCGCAATGAAAAATTGTGGTCGATCAGTTATTAATCGTCCATAAGGGTTGATAAAAAGCTTATCGACACCTAAATAAATGGCAAAACCGAAGCCTATGATGAACATTAGGACTCCTAAAGCCCCAAATAAATGCATGGGTTGACGACCAAATTTAGATACAAACCAAATGGTGAGCAAATCTAGAAAACCGTTTATAAAACGTTCCATCCCAAATTTGGTCTTACCATACTTACGGGCTTGATGCTTAACAACTTTTTCTCCTATGTTACCGTAACCGGCATTTTTTGCTAAAACGGGGATGTAACGATGCATTTCGCCTGAAACCTCAATGGTTTTAATTACTTTTTTGTCAAAAGCTTTTAAACCGCAATTAAAGTCGTGGAGCTTTACGCCCGAAGTTCGTCTAGCTGCCCAGTTGAATAGCTTAGAAGGCATGTTCTTGAAGAGAACAGAATCAAAACGTTTTTTCTTCCAACCAGAAACTAAATCAAACTTGTCTTCCTTTATTAATCGGTACAGTTCAGGAATTTCTTCTGGATCATCCTGCAGGTCGGCATCCATAGTAATAACTACATTGCCTTCTGCTGCTTTAAAGCCAGCGTGTAGTGCTTGGGATTTACCAAAATTAGTTCTGAATCGTAATCCTTTTACATTTGGGTTAGATTCAGAGAGCCCTGTAATAATCTTCCAAGAATCATCAGTACTACCATCATCAATAAAAAGAATCTCGTAGCTAAAGTCATTGGAGCGTAATACGGTTACAATCCAATCATGAAGTTCTTTTAAAGATTCTTCTTCGTTAAGTAAGGGTATAATTATGGACAGATCCATTCACAGTTTCTATAAGTCTGACCAAAAATACAATTTTGATACTGAAGTCATTTAAACTTTTAGGCTATAACGCTTCTTTCTTAATGGGGACTTAATTTTTAGTTTTACAATTTATAATATACGAATAAGTTAAGATATTGATAATTATGAAATTAAGAAGCTTAACCGAATATAAATTAGTAAATATTAAAAAAGATATTTAATAGGCCGGCTTCTCTTTTTTAAGAATTAGACCGGTAATAACACCTACAACAAGACCAATAAGAATGTTCATGATTAAAATTATTGGATAAGACATCCAAGAGAATGACTTCTGCATTTCAATACCTTTATCAATCTCTTCCTCGGTTAGTTTAGGGTTATCTATTAAGGCTTCCTGTTTTGCAATCTCATACATCTTATCCATGTATTCTGGTTCTACATAACTAGAGAAAACATAAAAATAAAGTATACCTAAGATACCCGCTATGAGAGCAACGCCCGCACCAACTTTTAAGGCCTCGGAAATTGTAAGATAATTTAGATTACTTTTTTTAAATTGATAGATGCCTAATACTATACCAACAATTAAAATTAAAGTTTGCGTACCTTGAACTGCAAGACCACGTTCATAATGCATGTCCATAGTATAGAGCATTATACCAAATGCAATGCCAATACCGCCTACAAGCAGGCCGTAATTAAAAGCAAACTTTCCTGTTTCAGCTTTACTTTCTTCCATTTTGTTATCTTTTTTGGTTGTTTTCAAAGTTAGTGGTTGTTTTTGTTTCTTTGTTACAGAAGAAAATATCTTTTTTTGTTTCTTTTTTTTAGGATTTAGATTGTGGGTTAAATAAAATTAATTAAATTTGCAGCCTTAAAATGAGTGCCTGTTGGAATGGGTGCGTAAAATTTTATTTATAATGAAGAAAGATATACACCCAGAAAATTATAGATTAGTAGCTTTTAAAGACATGTCTAACGACGAGGTTTTTTTAACTAAATCTACAGCGGTTACCAAAGAAACTTTAGAAGTTGACGGTGTTGAATACCCAGTTGTAAAATTGGAAATTTCAAGAACATCTCATCCTTTTTATACTGGTAAAGCTAAACTTCTGGATACTGCAGGACGTATTGATAAGTTCAAGAACAAATACGACAAGTTTAAGAAAAAACCAGCAGCTCCAGCACCGGCAGCTAATGAAGAGAAAGCTGATACAGAAGAAAAATAATTTCTTTTATAATATATTTACAAAGCCTCCACAATTGTCGGAGGCTTTTTTAGTTTATAACATGGCCAATATTTGTACGATTGACCAGACGGATTAGAAAAGCAGAATACTTATTTTAGCAAAAAAATAACCAGCCATGAACTACATTCTTTTTGACGGTACGGTAAGAGAGAACTTGTTACCCTTCACTTTTACAAGGCCTGTAGCCGATATACGCGTAGGTATATTGACCATAAGGGAAAAGTGGGAAAAGTATTTGGGGAATACCACAACTACCATAACCGAAGAGTATCTGTCTGAGAAGTTTCCAATGGTTGAGATGGAGGAAAATGTATTGATTAACGCTTCTTTTTTACCGAATCAAAAATTGATAGACCTAGTTCAGGACTTAAAAGAAAACGAGGCTATTTTTCAAGGTGATGAAGTCATCGCTTTTTTTACCAATGAAAGTCAAGAAGAAGTAGATTTTGATACTTATAAGCAAATTGAATTTGAAGACGAATTAATTCAAATAGTGAATACTTGGGATGTTTTCTCTAAAAATGGAGCAGCCTTACAGGCGGATTTTGATTTTATAACCGCAGGAAGAAAAAGTCAGCCTATACCTAAAAGTAATACTTTAATACACCCTGAGCGAATTTTCATGGAAGAAGGCGCCCAGGTAGAACATAGTATTTTGAATGCTACGGATGGTCCTATTTATTTGGGTAAAAACTCAGAGATATGGGAAGGTAATCTTATTCGTGGTGCTTTTGCACTTTGTGATAATGCGGTTGTAAAAATGGGAGCTAAAATTTATGGAGCTACTACTATAGGACCTTACGGAAAGGTTTGTGGTGAAATTAGCAACTCTGTAATTTTTGGATACTCTAGTAAGGGTCATGAGGGGTATCTGGGTAATGCTGTTTTAGGTGAGTGGTGTAATATTGGTGCAGATTCTAATAACTCCAACCTTAAAAATAACTATGCTAATGTGCGTATATGGAATTATGCCAGCGAAAGTTTTGAGCAAACCGGCTTGCAGTTTTGCGGCCTAATGATGGGTGATCATAGCAAAACGGCCATAAATACAATGTTCAATACAGGTACGGTAATAGGGGTAAACTGTAATATTTATGTTCCTGGTTTTCCACGTAATTTTGTCCCTAGCTTTAGTTGGGGTGGAGCTTCAGGTTTCTCTACTTATGGTACATCAAAAGCTTTTGAGACGGCCAAAGTTATGATGGCCAGAAGAAATGTAGAGTTTGATGATAAGGAAGCCCGTATTTTAGAACACGTCTTTGAGTTGACTAAAAAGTGGCGTAACTACTAAGTTTTTTTCTGTTTTTTATTTATTTTGAGAAGCTGCCAATTGTTTTAAAATGGCCACTATGCTTTTGGCGTTTTCAATACTAGGAGCTTCAATCTCAATTCTGTTTTCGTAGTTTTGAACCTCACCATCTTCGTAAACCTTTACTAGTTTTTCGGAAGACTTGATGCCAATTTCTGCCCAAACCCTTTTTCCGGACACCTTAACTTTACTGTTTTGTTTGTTTAAGTCCTGAGCGCTGAATTCAAAAACATTTTCAGTAGTCTTTTTAGAGCTAGATTCTATTTTGGTAAATCTAAACGTGCTAGTTTCCGTTTCTAAAAGTTCTATTTGTTGTTCGTATTGAAGGCTGGTGCTTTGTACAGGTTTTATTTCCTTGCTAAGTAGTGATAATGCTTCTTCTAAGCTTGTTTCATGTTTTTCGGTACTTTTTATTGTCTGATTCTCAAAGTGCTTTATTAAGGATTGTAAGGCTTCTTTACCAATAAGAGCCTCGTCATACGAATTGAAGTATACGAAAAGCTGTTTTTCGTAATCCTCTGTTTCACCATTGAGGGTGTGACCAATATAGTAGTCACCTTTATTGGTGTTTAAAACAAGGTAGAGTCTTGTTTTCTTATCTTTAAAACTTATGCTATTTTCATTTATATCCGTAAGGTTAAAGAAATATAGATGCTCCTCATTTTTGTCGGATATCGTTTCTTTTTGAGAAAAAGTGGCCATGTAATCATCTAAAGCCAAGTTTTGAACTGTTGTTCTGCCGTCAGATTCTATACCATTAATATTGTCGTTTATATATTTTAATGCATTCTTTATGGTCATGACATCCGGTTTGGAGGAGTCAAATTCTGTTTTTGCTAGTGGAGCAACACCTTTAAGGATCTTATGTATGTTTTTTCCATTGGCTAATGAATTAGCATAAAATAGCACTTTATCAGTATAACCTTTAAGAACGTCATCGCTATAGAACTTAATGCCTGCAATATCTTTTTTCGTACCCATTTCAATAAGAAACTCATCGCCGGAAATCTTATAATTTACCGAGTTAGGATTTAGTAGGGATAAGTTAAATTCAAAACGTTCCTTTTTTGACCCCAATGTTCGTTCTAAAATAACGAGACCAGGTCTTTTGGCATCTGGGTTAAGCTGTTGTACTATTTCGTGTTTTGGTAGATTAACGTTACTAATATTATTTTTTAGCCATTGCAAGTGTTCGTCATAAGAATTTAAAACAAGTGTCTTTTTATCAACTTCAATTGCTTCAGGAATGGCATCTTCAATAGCATTTTCTAAATCACGACCGTTATCTGCATTTAGGCCATATAAGGTAAAACTTGGTATGTAAGCTATTTTGTCACCTTCATCCGTTATTCTTTTAATTAGCTTTTGTTTTCCTTTAACCGTTAATTCTATAAGAAATACATCTCGTTTTGTAAAAGACCTAACTGCATTTGTATTAATGTCCGAAAGTGCAAACGAGTATGTGGTTGCAACTTCGTTCCCTTTACTATTTACTTCGCGAACCGTATAATTATAATAACCAGGGGAACTGGTAGTAAGCTCTTGATTAAAAGTTAATTTATTTGCTTCTACCGAGCTCAGTAATTCTTGAATTTTGGCTATTTTCTCTTGTAAAATTGCTTCTTGAGCAAGTGTAATACTAGAAGTGAAAAGTATAAAAATTAATAGGATAGGAGCTAGGTATGAAGGAATGTTTTTAGAAGTAAAAATCACAGTAGTTGGTTTCAAGAGTTAATGGTTGATTAGCGTATAAACTGCTTACAAACAAGTGTTTTATTTTCGGTCAAATATAGAATATTAGATTAAGAGCGGCAGGTAAAGACGTGTTTTTTAATGGGGTAATAAATTGATACCGTTCATGTTTGCTATGGGCTAGGTACAAGTTTGTATATTTGCATTCTCTAAAAAAATATAGTTTCAATTGAATACGAAAGCGGAAAGAGATCAGGATATGAAAAAGAAAGTTGCCTTCTATACATTGGGCTGTAAACTCAATTTTTCTGAAACTTCTACTATAGCAAGAGGTTTTCAGGAAGACGGTTTTGACCGTGTAGATTTCTCGGAATACGCAGATATGTATGTAATTAATACGTGTTCGGTAACGGAAAATGCAGATAAAAGATTCAAAACGATAGTAAAACAAGCGCAAAAAATTAATCCTGAAGCTTTTGTGGCGGCAATTGGTTGCTATGCACAATTAAAACCGGAAGAACTGGCTGCGGTAGATGGGGTGGATTTGGTTTTGGGTGCGACAGAGAAATTTAAGATAGGAGATTATATAAACGACCTGACCAAAAATGATTTTGGTGAAGTTCATTCCTGTGAGATAGAAGATGCAGATTTTTATGTGGGCAGCTATGCTATTGGAGACCGAACGCGCGCTTTTCTTAAGGTTCAAGACGGATGTGATTATAAATGTACCTATTGCACCATTCCTTTGGCCAGAGGTATTTCGCGGAGTGATACATTGCAGAATGTATTAAATAATGCTGCTGAGATATCTGCGAAGGGTATTAAGGAGATTGTATTGACGGGAGTGAATATTGGGGATTATGGAAAAGGAGAGTTCGGAAATAAAACTCACGAACATACATTTTTGGACTTGGTAAAGGCTTTAGATGGGGTAGAGGGTATTCATCGTTTACGTATATCATCTATAGAACCTAATTTATTAAAGAATGAAACCATAGATTTCGTTTCTCAGAGCAATTCATTTGTACCACATTTTCATATTCCATTACAGAGCGGTAGTGATGATATATTAAAGTTAATGCGCCGCAGGTATATGAGCGGGTTATATATAGATAGGGTCAATAAGATTAAAGAAACCATGCCTCATGCCTGTATAGGTGTTGATGTTATTGTTGGTTTTCCGGGAGAAACAGATGAGCACTTTTTAGAAACCTATCATTTTCTTAATGAACTAGACATATCCTATTTGCATGTTTTTACGTATTCGGAACGAGATAATACGGCTGCTGCAGAAATGGATGGTGTGGTGTCTAAGCAGGTGAGAAGTAAGCGTAGTAAGATGCTCCGTGGGCTTTCCGTTAAAAAAAGAAGGGCTTTTTATGAAAGTCAATTAGGTAAAACGTACCAAGTGCTTTTTGAAGGCGAGAATAAAGAAGGGTACATTCACGGGTTTACCAGTAATTATGTTAAGGTTAAATCTCCATGGAATCCAGAATTAGTTAATACTTTACATAATGTATCTCTTACGGAGATAGATGAGGACGGCCTTGTTCGTTTTGATTTTGAAAAGATTGCCACAGAGGTTTAGGACAAAAAAAAATCCCGCTAGTTGCGGGATTCATCTTCAAAAAAAACTTTGAAATACGTTAGATTCTTATGCCTACGGGCAACATTTCTTTGTACTGTCTGTTTTTGCGTAAAAAACCAGCAATTTGTGGACTCGTAGGGACTACTCTAAGATTCTGCTCCTGAATACGGTGAAGAACCGACTTGATAAAATCTTCTTTGAAACCCTCTTTTGTGATTTCCTCAGGCACTACTAATTTTGTTAGAAATACTTTACGTTCTTGCGAAGAATACTCGATTTTGGCTAAGATGCCTTCAACCGTAGTTTCGAATTGACGCAAGAAAGTGTTGTCAATAATTTCTACTTCATTCATATAGTTTGATTTTAGATGACGGCAAGAGGTAAGAAAATCACGGTGTTCTCAAATCGCAATTTTGTATACTTTTGCTCATATTTGTATAAACTATGGAAATCCCCCAAAGTCGATAGCAAAAGTAGTGAAAATAATGTTAATTTCCTAACAATTCCTATGCGTTGTAATAATGAGCGATTCTAAGATTCATATATATTTTATGCCAGGAATGGCAGCCAACCCATCAATATTTAAAAATATTGCACTACCAGAGCATAAATTTGAACAACATCTCTTGGAATGGTTCGTACCTGAGAAAAATATGTCTTTGGAAGCATATGCCAAAAAAATGAACGAAAACATTCACCATGAAAATGCCGTTTTAATAGGGGTGTCATTTGGTGGTATGTTGGTACAGGAGATGGCTAGGTTTAAATCATTTCGGAAAATTATAGTTGTTTCAAGTATTAAAGATGCATCGGAGCTACCAAAGCGCATGATTTTTGCCAAATACACGAATGTTCACAAGCTCTTGCCAACTGGTATAGTTAACAATATGGAACTTTTAACCAAATATGCTTTTGGCGAAAATGTAAATAAGCGTTTGGCGCTTTATGAAGAATACCTCTCTATCAGGGATAAATATTATATAGATTGGTCTATTGATCAAATTGTCAATTGGAAACAAGTTGAGCCAATTCCAGGGCTGGTTCATATTCATGGAGACAAAGATGTTGTTTTTCCCATAGAAAATATTAAGGACTGTATTACTGTAAAAAACGGTACACACACCATGATTATTCATAGAGCTAGATGGTTTAACGAGCATTTGCCCACAATTATTTTGCAATAAATGAGTTGTATTAATAGACTCGTTTCCCCCTTTGCACTAATCACATTCATAAGGTCTGATTTTGAATAAAGACAATTAGATCTGGCTTTTAAGATAATTAAAGTCAATGCTGAATATGAGTGCGTTTCAGGTAGAAAAAATAGAAAAGAGTTTATTAACTTTGAATAAACCGTACAATACCAAAAAATGAAGATTTTAAAGAATGTATTGATGCTCTTGGGCGTCTTTTTTGTCGTGAGTACTTTGATATTTGCCGTACAGAACAATGCGGAGCCTGCTGAAGGTGATGCAGATTATGCTGAAAATGAAGCAAAAGAAGTAGATAAAAGCGTTGCCGAAGGGTACCGTATTTCAGCCATAGAAATACCTGAAGACTTAAATTTTGCAGGTGAGGTAGTCCCTCAGGATGACCCAGAGGTTATGGAGCGAATAGATCGTGAGTTCTTGGTTAATACATATTGGCAGTCAAATGCTGTGTTATTAATAAAAAGGGCTAATATGTATTTTCCTATTATAGAGCCTATTTTAGCTAAGAATGGTATTCCTGATGATTTTAAATATTTGGCCGTTGCAGAAAGCGGACTTCAGAATGTAAAATCGCATGCGGGTGCTGCTGGTTTCTGGCAAATTATGAAAGCTACTGGCCAGGAGCATGGCTTGGAGGTAAACGGAAACGTAGACGAGCGTTATAATTTGGAAAAGGCTACAGAGGTAGCTTGTGAATATTTAAACAGAAACTATAAAAGGTATGGCAGTTGGACGTTGACTGCTGCTTCATATAATGCAGGTGCAGGTGCTATTAATAAGTATTTGGGTATCCAGCAAGTAAGTAATTACTATGATCTTCTTTTAGGGCAGGAGACAGGTAGATATGTATTTCGTATTATGGCCATAAAAGAAATATTAAGCCACCCAGAGAAGTATGGTTTTGATATTAATAAAGAAGATATGTACCAGGCAGTTCCTACTTTTAAAGTAGAATTAGATGAGCCTGTATTAAGCTTTGCAGATTACGCGCAACAGTATGAAATCAATTATAAAATATTAAAAAGACATAACCCTTGGCTTAGAGAGGCGCACTTGAACAACAGTTCGCGTAAAAAATATATTATTGAAATCCCTAATAAGGGATATTATAAAATTGGCAAATAGTTAATTTTAAAGCCTCAATGCGTTATATTAATTTCGCATTGAGGTCATTTTACTCCACTTTATTTCCCATCTTTAAATGCTAGTTCGCTTAGAATGTTCTAAGAGTTTATTCAGCAACCACAAAGATGGAGACCGCACTACAACTTTTTAATGATAATCTCTGGTTAATTCTTTTAACGATTAATTATGGGCTTGTTATTGTGCTTTCCTTTTTTATCCTTTTAAAGAATAAAAACCCGGTCAAGACGCTTTCGTTTCTTTTTGCTCTTGCTGTATTGCCTTTTTTAGGATTAATCGTTTACTATCTATTTGGACAAGACTATAGAAAATCTAAAATTTTTGAAAAGAAATATTTTCTTGATAATAAGAAAATAATGGAATGGCGAGCCAATTTTAAATTGGATTGTGAGGAAAGAGAAGACTTTGAAGAAACTTATGGCGAGGGTATTTTTAAAGTTTATAAGCTCCTGAAAAACAATGAGAAAGCGGTTCTTACTTTTGATAATACTGTAGAGGTGTTAATTAATGGCGAAGAGAAATTCAAGCGTTTGTTTGAGGATTTAAGAAAAGCCGAGAGTCATATTCATATAGAATATTTTGTTCTTTTTAGTGATGAACTTGGGAATAAGATTATAGATATCCTCATAGAAAAAGCCAAGGCAGGTGTTAAAGTCAGGTTGGTTTATGATGATGTAGGTAGCAAGATTGCGAGGAGTGTAAAACATAAAATGACCAAATCGGGAATTGAGCATTACGCATTTATGCCTGTTATTTTTTCCAATTCTACGGGTAAGCTAAATTATAGAGACCATAGGAAGATTGTGGTCATAGACGGGAAGGTTGGCTACGTAGGAGGTATAAACATGGCCAAACGTTATGATAACTCATATGATAATCCACGGTATTGGAGAGATACACATTTAAGGCTTCGGGGTGCGGCAGTGGGTTCGTTGCAATCGTCTTTTTTATTGAATTGGAACTTTGCTTCGCATAATGAAGTAGAAATAGAAAAATCATTTTTTCCAAAAAGTAAACCGGAGATGAATCAACCCGTAGCTGTACAGATTGCAGCTAGCGGACCAGACACGGATTGGGCTAATATTATGGAAGCTATCTTTTGCGCCATTAGTTCGGCAAAGGAACGCATTTATATTACTTCGCCTTATTTCATGCCTAATGATGCTATTTTAACAGCCTTAGCTACCGCTGCAAGAAGTGGTATTGATGTTCGGGTGATTGTTCCTTATGAGTCTGATTCTTGGGCAGCGCAGTATGCCGGTGACTCTTATATTGAGTACTGTTTGGAATCAGGCATAAAAATCTATAGGTATACAAAAGGATTTATCCATGCCAAGACTATGGTTATAGATGATTTGTTTTCAACCGTAGGAACCGCCAATTTAGATTACAGAAGTTTTTCCATCAACTTTGAAATCAATGCTATGCTTTACAACAAGGAAATAAACCTTAAGCTCGCAGCCACTTTCTTAGATGACCTAAAGGAATGCGAAGAAGTTGAATTAGAAAGATGGCAAAACCGTGGTCTAAGACGTAAACTAAAGGAGTCTTTTAGCAGGCTATGGGCACCGCTTCTATAGTGCTAAACAATTTATTAGATACAGATTCAAAATACCTACAGGCAGTTAGATTTTCTTCATCTGCTGTTGCATCATTTTTATCTGGTCAGTAAGCATATTGCTCTTGTCTAACTTTTTAGCTTCTCTTAAAAGAGTTGTAGCTTCTCTTTTCCTTCTTTTCTGCATAGCAATACCTGCAAGACTTAATTTAGCCATAGCTATATCATAATCCATGGTAAGGCCTAACTTCAATGCTTTTTTGAAATATTTTTCAGCCTGTGTTAAGTTCTTTTGAGAAAGTATAATACCGTGTAGGTAGTTAAAGTACCCTTGTTGCTTTGTAACCAATGCAGCTTCTGGGTTTTTAATTTTATCAAGCCACTTTTGAGTTCCTTCTAAATCTTGCTTTCTCATGCGAAGAAAAGCCAATAGAATAATTTCGTTTCTGAAATAAAGAAAAATAAAGATTGACGATAAAAGAATTAAAGCAATTCCGTTGCCAATATTTCCTTCTATAAATTGATATATGGCATATGCTATGATAAGTCCTGCTATGACTAGTTTAAGATTTTTGTTGAACATGTGTATTAATTATTGATCGGTTCGTTTAAATTAGGAATGAGTTCGTATGATGTAAAAGACGCTATAGTTGTGGGTATTTCTTGGTCTTGCATTTGAGTCATGCTAGATGATCCTGTAGAAGTACCTTCTACAGTCATTTTCTTAATAAATCCTGTAATGGCATTAGTAGTAATATTTGTTTTCTGAGTACCTTTAAGATGCATTGCTGTTGCAGCTTCGGTAACATCCATTATAACATCTGCTGTTCCTGTTAGGTTTATAGTGTCGGCAGAAATTGCTTTTAGGGTCCAAGTGTTGTTGGCTTGCAATTTGCCCGAATATTGGTTTTCCCAGGTATCCTCTAATTTCACTTTTTTAGAAGGATAAATAAAGGTCATTTGTTTATAGCTGTTAGAAAGTGCCTCTGACCCAAATTCTTTTTCCAAAGATTTTTTCATCATATTCAAAGAAAATTGGTCTTCAAGACCAGATGCTTCGGCCATTTTAGTTACAAGATTGTCACCACCTTTTACTTCAATAATATCACCTGTTTTAGATAGGATAATGTTTACAGGGTGGTTTAGAAGGCTATGGAAAATTTGCGATTGCATATTGCTTTCGTCTACTTCCTGGGCATGTACATCCATTAGCTCTCCTTGTATGCTAGAAGACATATTTAGATTAAGATCCTTAAATTCTAAAGCTATCTTATATGTGGTATCTCTTACTTCTATTACCTTAAACTCTAGAATACCGTTAATTTTATTGGTCAGGATGTGAGAGGCTCCATCCAGTTCTTGTGTAATGGTTTGCTCGGCGTTTTGTTTTACGGTGAAGACGGCGTTTTTCTCTAATTTGTATTCAAGTTGTGTCTGAGCTAAAGAAACGGTACTTGAAAGAACAATAAAAATAATGCCCAAAAAGTTTCTCATATATTGAATCTGTTGCTATAATCCGATTTTGGCAAAAGTAATAAAAACCTATCGCTAGGCGGCAGGCATTCAATAAAAATATTTTTACAAATGTATTTGGCAAAGCCAAAAGTCTTCGTATATTTGCGCCCAGTTTTAGCGAGCGGTTTCGCTATCTCTTATCACACAAAGAAAAGGATAATACAATGCCCGGACAGAAAAGAACATATCAGCCTTCAAAGAGAAAAAGAAGAAATAAACATGGATTTAGGGAGCGTATGGCATCCGTAAACGGAAGAAAAGTTTTAGCTCGTAGAAGAGCTAAAGGAAGAAAAAAACTTTCTGTATCCTCTGAACCGAGACATAAGAAATAATGATTTTATTTTTTAAGAAATATATAGGTGTTACTTTTTATAAGTAACACCTTTTTTTATGTCAGATTTGTATTGATATTTGTAACAAATTATAGCCAAAGTTTTAAAGAATACAACTAATGCCAAAAAGAAAAGATTTAAAATCCATACTACTGATCGGTTCCGGTCCCATTGTTATAGGTCAAGCTTGTGAATTTGATTATGCAGGTTCACAGTCTTTACGTTCATTACGTGAAGACGGTATTGAGACTATATTGATAAATAGTAATCCGGCAACAATTATGACGGATCCATCAATGGCTGATCATGTGTATTTGAAACCGTTGACTACCAAGTCAATAATTGAAATACTAAAAGAACACCCGCAAATTGATGCAGTGCTACCAACTATGGGTGGCCAGACCGCTCTTAATTTGTGTATAGAGGCAGATGAAAAGGGAATTTGGAAAGATTTTGGAGTAGATCTTATTGGTGTTGATATTGATGCGATAAACATTACTGAAGATCGTGAGCAATTCCGTGAGTTAATGCTTAAAATTGGTGTAGGCATGGCACCGCAGGCAACGGCTACATCATTTCTGAAAGGAAAAGAAATAGCTCAGGAATTTGGCTTTCCATTAGTAATTAGGGCATCGTACACTTTAGGTGGTGCAGGAGCTGCTATAGTATACAAACCAGAAGATTTTGATGAGTTATTAAGTCGTGGATTAGAAATTTCTCCTATTCATGAAGTAATGATCGATAAAGCCTTATTGGGCTGGAAAGAATATGAGTTAGAGTTATTGCGTGATGATAATGATAACGTAGTTATTATTTGTGCAATAGAAAATATGGATCCGATGGGTATCCATACTGGAGATTCTATAACGGTTGCGCCGGCAATGACCTTGTCTGATAGAACGTACCAAAAAATGCGTGATATGGCAATTCATATGATGCGTAGTATTGGTGATTTTGCCGGAGGATGTAACGTGCAGTTTGCAGTTAGTCCTGATGATGATGAAGATATTATTGCAATTGAGATTAACCCAAGGGTTTCTCGTTCTTCTGCTTTAGCTTCAAAAGCAACCGGGTATCCTATTGCCAAGATTGCAACTAAATTAGCTATCGGGTATCATTTAAATGAATTAGACAATCAAATTACAAAATCTACTTCTGCTTTATTTGAACCGACTTTAGATTATGTAATTGTAAAAATACCACGTTGGAACTTTGATAAATTTGAAGGTTCTGACCGTACTTTAGGACTTCAGATGAAATCTGTTGGAGAAGTAATGGGTATTGGACGTTCGTTCCAAGAGGCATTGCACAAAGCAACCCAGTCTCTGGAAATAAAAAGAAACGGATTAGGTGCGGATGGTAAAGGGTATACCAATTACGACCAAATCATTCAGAAATTGACCGTCCCAAGTTGGGATAGGGTTTTTGTAATTTATGATGCAATTCAATTGGGTATCCCGTTGTCACGAATCCATGAGATTACAAAAATTGATATGTGGTTCTTAAAACAATATGAAGAACTTCATTTATTAGAAAAAGAGATTTCTACTTATACTATTGCAACGCTTACCAAGGACTTGATGTTGGAAGCTAAGCAAAAAGGTTTTGCGGATAGACAGATTGCTCACATGCTAGATTGCTACGAGAGCGAAGTACACAAGAAGCGTACGGAAGAAATGAACATTAATAGGGTCTACAAATTAGTAGATACCTGTGCAGCCGAGTTTAAGGCGATGACTCCATACTACTATTCTACTTTTGAAGCAGAAATAGAAAAGCCAGACGGAACGCGTTATGTAGAGAATGATAGTATTGTTACCGACCGTAAGAAAATTGTAGTTCTTGGTTCTGGTCCGAACAGGATTGGGCAGGGAATTGAATTTGATTACTGTTGTGTACATGGCGTATTGGCTGCAGCGGAATGTGGTTATGAAACTATCATGATCAATTGTAACCCTGAAACGGTTTCAACCGATTTTGATACAGCGGACAAACTTTATTTTGAGCCTGTTTTTTGGGAGCATATCTACGACATTATCCGTCATGAGAAGCCAGAAGGGGTTATTGTACAGTTAGGTGGGCAGACAGCTTTAAAATTAGCTGAAAAACTATCTAAATACGGAATCAAAATTATAGGAACTAGTTTTGAAGCATTAGATTTAGCTGAAGATAGAGGTAGTTTCTCTGAAATGCTAAAAGAAAATAATATTCCTTTTCCTCAGTATGGTATTGCGGAAACAGCAGATGAGGCTTTAGCACTTGCAGATGAATTGGATTTTCCATTACTAGTAAGACCATCCTATGTACTAGGAGGGCAGGGAATGAAGATTGTAATCAATAAAGAAGAACTAGAATCTCATGTAGTAGACCTTCTTAGAAAAATCCCGAACAACAAATTACTTTTAGACCATTATTTAGATGGAGCTATTGAGGCAGAAGCCGATGCAATTTGTGATGGCGAAGATGTGTACATTATTGGTATAATGGAGCATATTGAGCCTTGTGGTATACACTCAGGAGATTCTAATGCAACCTTGCCACCGTTTAACCTTGGTGAGTTTGTAATGCAGCAGATAAAGGATCATACCAAGAAAATTGCTTTAGCATTGAATACAGTTGGTTTGATTAATATTCAGTTTGCTATAAAAGACGATATGGTGTATATCATTGAAGCTAACCCAAGAGCCTCTAGAACGGTACCATTTATTGCTAAGGCTTACAAAGAGCCTTACGTGAACTACGCTACAAAGGTAATGTTAGGTGAAAAGAAAGTGAAAGACTTTAATTTCAATCCGCAATTGGAAGGTTTTGCGATTAAGCAACCGGTTTTCTCTTTTAATAAATTCCCTAATGTAAATAAGAATTTAGGTCCTGAAATGAAAAGTACGGGAGAGAGTATTCTCTTTATCGATAGTTTAAAAGACGATCAGTTCTATGAGCTATACGGCCGCAGAAAAATGTACTTAAGTAAGTAGTAAATACTATTCTTAAATATAAAAAAGCTTGAGCAAGTTGCTCAAGCTTTTTTTATATCAATAGTTTGTCTTTGTAGACTAATTGTCATCGGTTTTTTCAGGGACTATATCATTGTCGATCATATTCTTTATCTGCTGGCCTACAACGTTTGGTAGGATTACACTAAAAGTAGTTCCTTTTCCTTTTCCCTCAGATTTTGCAGAGATAGTACCATCGTGCGATTCAACAATTTGCTTAATCATATAAAGTCCTAGTCCAGTACCATTTACATCGGCATGAAATCGCTCAAAAGGGGAGAAGAGCTTTTTTAAAGATTTTTCATCCATTCCAGAGCCGTTATCTGAAACGGAGAACTGTATTTTTTCTCCGGTTTCTTCTGCTTTTATATGAACTACAGGTTGTTTTTGGTCGCCCATATACTTTATGGCGTTATCTAAGAGATTACCAAAGACTTGTATAATTCTATTTCTATCACCATAAATGTTCGGTAGATTTTCTTCAACAATGAGTTTTACTTTAGATACTTTTAATTTTCCTTTAACCAAGGTGGTTGATAGTGATACAATTTCGTTGGTATCAAGCACTTCATTTTTGTTCTCAATTTTGCCGATTTTCGCAATTTTGGTAATATCGGCAATAAGGTTATTCATAGTATCACATGAAATATTAATCATTTCTAGGTACTGTTCTAGTTCAGGAAAATCTTTCATCACAAACTCCATAGGAATTAGGCTAGCAATACCTTTTATACCGCTTAACGGGCTTTTAAGGTCATGAGAAACAGCAAAAGTAAAACGCTGAATTTCTTGATTTTTAGTGGTTAGCTCATCTGCTACTTTTTCTAGTTCTTTCTTTTGTAATTGCAATTCTTGAGTACGTTCACCTATCTCTTTTTCTAATGTTAGTTGATACTTTTTTATGTTTCTAACCCGAAGAAATAGGACTAAATAAATAGCACAAATTAACAAAGCTATCATGAGTACGCGAAACCACCAGGTTTTCCAAAAAGGAGGAGTAATTGTAATGTGTAAGTCGGTTTCATTACTATTCCATATACCATCAGAATTACTAGATTTTATTCGAAGTGTATATTTACCTGGTTCTAAGCTGGTATAAGTAGCGTTGTTTTTTTGACCAACATAATTCCAATTCGTTTCAAAACCATCTAAGAAATAAGCGTAGTTTACTTTATCTGGATGACGAAAAGTTAAAGCATTGAACTCAAAATCAACCACAGTGTTATCATACGATAGGGTAATGGAATCTACTTGTGAGATGTGCTTTTTTAATATTTTAGATTCATCGTCTGCATAAATAGGTTTGTTGAATATTTTTAGACTGGTAATACTTACAATAGGTTTATCCTCCCTTTTTTTAATATCCTTTGCTTGAATAAATTGAAGCCATTGCTGCCACCAAAGATTAATTCGTTGTTTTTGGTCTTATAGAAAGAATTTGTATTGAATTCGCTGCCTTGTAAACCATCATTAATGTAATAATGTATAGATACTTTATTTTTAGGGTTGTATTGCGTAATTCCGGAACCGGTGCTAAGCCATAGCAAATGGTTAGTGTCTTCTATAATTCCTTTAACAGCGTCATTTTTTAATTCTTCATTGTGTGGGATCGATTGAAAAGAATGTGTTGTGGAATTATATTTATTTAAACCAGCTTGTGTACCCACCCATAAGTTACCCTCCGTATCTTCTACAATTGCATTAATGAAGTCGTTACTTAAGACTTGTTCCTTCTCAAGGCTGTTATAACTTGTGTATTGCCACTCCTCGTTTTTTTCAACAAGTTTAAATAGTCCCGAAATTTGAGTTCCAACCCAAATATTTCCATTTTTATCTTCGGTTAAGGTGGTGATTGTAGAGACCTTAGTGTTATTGATATTGTTTTTAAGTTCTATGTTTTTGTGAGTTTCGGTTTCAGGATTATAGAATTGCAATCCACCATGAAAAGTTGCAATCCATATGCGCCCTTTACTGTCCATCATTAGATTAAAGACATTATTTGACAGCAAAAAGGAATTTTCTTTAGTTAGTACTTCATAGCTTTTATCCTTGATATTAAATATGGTAATTCCTTTGCCCCAAGACCCCAACCATAGTTGGTCGTTTTTATCTTGTAGCATGCTGAGGACGACGTTGGTGTTAAGATTTTTATTTTCTAAACTGTATTTTACGAAAGAATTGGCCGTTCTATCCCAATAATTCAATCCACCGCCATCCGTTCCTATCCAAAGGTGGTCTTTAGTATCATTTCTATCTTGGATAAAGGAGTTTACGTTGTTATTATTTAAAGACTGAGGGTTAAAAGGTTCATTTTTTACATGCTTAAATTTATGATATATGGGATCGTAGAAGCTTAGCCCTTTTTTATAAGGACCTAGCCACATAATTCCTTTATTGTTATATATAGACCATATAGAGTTGCTAGAAATCGATTCTATATTTTTACTGTCATACTTTAAATTTGATAATTGGTTGGTGCTTTTTGAGTAGATGTAAAGCCCATCATTTTCACTACCTATCCAGTAATCACCATTTGCGGCAATTGATAATGATAGTATGGGATAGCCATTACTTATGCTTGTTCTTTCTATGTTTATAGAATTATCATTTTTGATTTTTAATTCAATTAGTTCACCATTGTGTAAGCCGATTAAAAACTGAGATGAGTTTTGTTGTATTACACTTCGTATTCTATGACTTTCATGAAGTTTTGATAAGACTTGTAATTCACTATTTAATACCCATATGTCGTTATCAATTATGACTAAAGTTCTTTCATTATCTAGTTTAGTAATTTTTACAAAAAAGTTGTCTTGTGTAGGTGTTCCGTGATATTTAAATTCTTTGGTTTCACCTGTTGTAATATGATATCTGAAGAGACTTGTAGTAGTTCCTAGCCAAAGGAAGTCTGTAGATTTAACTACGGAATAGAAATGTTCTAAGGCTAGTTTTTCGCCCTCACCAATGAATGGATAGGACTTTAGAATATCCATTTCTCGGTTGTAGATATTTAAACCTTGAACGGTACCTATATATAGTTGTCTATTGCCATCTTCGTAAATATCCTCTATGTAGCCATTGGTTAGCCCTGTTTTACTATCTTGAGCCTGTTCATATATTTGAAAGTTTTTACCATCGTATTTATTAAGTCCATTTCTGGTGCCAATCCATAAGTAACCATAACTATCTTCATATATTACGTTGGCGGAGCTTTGAGATAGACCTCCCGGTAAGTGTTGAAAAGATATAGGGGTTTGATTTTTCTGCGCAAATGCAAGCTTACAACATAGCAGTAGTAAAGATGACCATAACACTAGTGTAGCCGATTGCTTGGGTAAAATCATAATGACTGTATAGACTTATTTAAGTAGGTTAACTCTTACAATTTATGCATGATTATCGTATGATATAAATTTTTGTTGCCTATTAAGGCTATGTTGTGGTAAAAAACTGGTTTATAGAAGAGTAGATATTTTATATTCTCAATTTTTATTTAAAAGGGAATAAATAATACTTACCATATTCATACCGCACATTGGAGGATGGTTATATAAAATGGAGATTTTTACACTAAAAAAAAGCTGAAAATCTAGAATAGATATTCAGCTGTATTAGGGGTAAATAATAGATGTGCTTAGTTCAACTAGTCATAATTTTCTTTATAGCTCACCTTGTGCATAAAGTCTTCTAATTTCTTTTTTATCAAATTTACCTACACTGGTACGGGGTACCTGACTAACAAAAACATAGTTATCAGGTATTTGGTAATTTGCAAAATCACGAGACAAAAATTCTTTAAAATCGGCATCTAAAACCACTTCGTCTTCATCTGTCAGAACAATTACCGCTAAGGGTCGTTCTGCCCATTTTTCGTCTGGTATGGCAATTACGGCAGCTTCTTTAACCTTTGGGTGAGACATCAATGCAGATTCTAAGGCAACGCTAGATATCCATTCGCCTCCACTTTTGATTAAATCCTTTGTTCGGTCTGTAATATGCATATAGCCGTCACTATCAACCGTGCTTACATCCCCTGTTCTAAACCATCCGTCATCCGTAAAATTATCCCTATTATTTGTTTTAAAATAGGACTTAATAACCCAAGCTCCTTTAACCTGTAGTTCACCCATGGTTTTTCCGTCACGCTCCGCTACCTTGCCGTTATTGTCTACAACGCGCATTTCAATACCTGGGAACTCAATACCTTGTTTGGCTCGTATTTTAATTTTTTCTTCTGTACTTAGTTTTTCATGATGGGGCTGCAAACGACTCACGGTACCCAAAGGTGAGGTCTCTGTCATTCCCCATGCTTGGACGCCTTTAATGCCGAAATCGTCATCCATGCCTTTAATGAGACTCGCTGTGAGTGCAGAGCCTCCAACTAGATACTCTTGTAATGCTAATTTTGGTCTTGGCGGATTCTTTTTCATTGCTTCGTAAACACCCATCCAAATAGTGGGCACACCATTGGCTTTTGTGATTTTTTCTTCCTGCAAAATGGAGATAATAGCTTCTGGCTGTAGATTGGAAGATGGTAATACCATGTCAGAACCAGTTATAAGACATAAATAAGGATATCCCCAAGCCATAACATGAAACTGTGGAACTATGAGCAACACGATGTCCGAACTATCATAATTGGCTGCATTTGGGGTAGAAATAGTCAGTGCATGCAAATATGTGGATCTGTGAGTGTAAAGTACACCCTTTGGTAAGCCAGTTGTGCCACTAGTATAACACATACCGCAAGCGTCATTCTCATTTAAGGTTGGCCATTCAAACTCATCTGATTCATCTTTTAACAAGTCTTCATAATGAAGCACGTTCAAAAGCGTAGTCCTGAATTTTTCCGGGGCATTTATAATAACGTAGTGCTCTACAGTTTCTAGCTGACCCGCAATTTTTTCCAATAAAGGTACAAGTGAGGCATCCACAAAGATTATTTTGTCCTCAGAATGATTTATGATGAATTCAGTTTGATGAGATGAGAGCCTAATATTTATGGTATGACAAATTGCGCCAACACTAGGTATTCCGTAATATAGTTCTACATGTTGATAATGATTCCAAGCAAAAGTGCCAATCATATCACCTTTGGTAACACCTAATTTATGGGTGAGTACATTTGCTAACTGCTTGCACCTTTTGTGAAGGTCGCCAAAAGTATATTCATGCCTGGAACCGTTGGGTAGGTGACTAATTATTTTTTTATGCTTGAATGCACTATTTCCGTATTCAAGAATTGTAGTTGTGGTGAGAGGGTAATCCATTATCAATCCTTCCATAAGCTGTAGTTGAAGTATTTAATCGTTGAGACATACTTTTCTAAAGTTACTAATTTTTGAAATGTAATGGAAGAGGGAAGGAGGTACTTAATTAAACCAGACAGCATACCGTTTTCGGCGAAGTTCCAGAGCTAAGATTTCTTCCATTTTTAAAGCTGCAGCTCTGGTGGTCAATGGTTTAATATGATTGTAAAGACTGGGGCGTAAATAAGACCCGTATTTTTTTACAATGTTAGAAGACAGGTTATGTCCCTTTTTATTTCTGTACCCTTTTTTGTGTTGGTCAAAGCGTTCTTTTGGGGTTTTGCTGGTCATGCCAACATAAACACATTCTAATACACCATTAAATTGAGGGTTTGCTTCGCGAAAACGCCTGTTTTCAGTGAATACTTTTTTGGAAAGCTCTATAACGTAGATACGGTATTCGGTTTTGGCCATTTTAAAATAGATTTTTTAGTGCGATAAATCCATTTCTTCCTTGGGAAGGTATTTAAAAATGGTATTCAAGAACTCAGGAATATTGTAGGGCTTATGTATGATATCATTGATGCCCGAATTGAGTATTTCTTCTCTTCCTTCATCTAATTCAACGGCGGTCAAAGCTATTATAGGAATATTTTTATCAAACTTACGAATCATTATTGAGGCCTCCATTCCGTTTATATTCGGCATGTTAATATCCATCAGTATTAAATCATAATTATTGGCTTTACTCATAGCTACGGCTTGGGCTCCATCATCTGCCAAACTAGATTTAATGTTTCGTCTTTCTAAAGTCTTTTGAGTTACTTTTTGGTTTATTCTATTATCATCTACTATAAGGACATGAGCTAAATTCCCGTTTTTAGGCTCATCAGAGGTATTATGAATGCCATTTAAAACAGGTATTTCTGTATTTTGTTCGGTTTGTTTTTTAAGCGTTAGTTGAAAGCAGAATTTAGCACCTTTATTGGGTTCGCTGGTTAGTTTAATTTCACTTCCATAAAGTGCCAAAATCTTTTTTACAATAGTGAGTCCTAGTCCTGTACCTGTATAATTGTGGTTTTTGTTTTCAATCTGCGTAAACTCGTTAAAAATTTCCTTTTGCATATGCAAAGGAATACCAACGCCATCATCCTTTACGATAAATTTTATTTTGCAGGTGGTGCTATCTGCGGGTTCTACTAAAATAAGCTTTAGCCAAATGTTTCCGTTCTCGGTAAATTTAATGGCATTACCCATTAGATTTATAAGTATTTGAGAAAACCGTATAGGGTCACCAACAAGATTATTAGGTATGTTTTTATCTATATGTAAGTGCAGCTTATTACTGTTTTCATGTAGCGAAAATTCAAAAGAACGAACAATGTTTTGGATGAGTACATCTAGTTCATAAGGAATTTTGGATAAGGTAATGGCCTCTGCATCCATCTTACTTAGTAGCAACACATCATTAATGAGGGCAAGTAAATAATCTGCCGAAAATTTTAAAGAACTAAGGTCATCTGCATAGGCTTTTAGATTCTCATCTTCTTTTAGTAACGTAGAGATACCAATAACCCCGTACAAGGGTGTTCGTAGTTCGTGACTTACGGTAGAAAGAAACTTAGTTTTCACCTTAGACAGCTTCTCTGCCTTTTCATTGGCTATACTGAGTTGCTTATTTTTTGCTTTAAGATTGTTAATGTAAATCTTTCTTGTCTTATAAAAAACAATGATGCCAAATAGGGCTAAAACAAGAATAACAATAGCAACAACAAGAAGCGTGGTAAGCGACTTTGACTTAGAAATAAGTTCTTCAGAATAGGCGTGTTCTTTTAAAGCGGATTGTAAGTCTTTTTGTGTCTGCTCTAAATCGAATTTTGCCCTAGCCTTTTCAGTTTCTTCTAACTTCTTTAGGGTATATGCCTTTTGCTTAAATTGATTGTACTTATCTAAATTGGCAAATGCTTTTCTATAATCATCAGTTTCACTGTATAGCTTAGATAAATCTTCATAGGCTTCAATAGCTAAATCTGTATTTTCATTTTTATCGGCAGTAAGTGCAATGTTTTCAAGCTTTTGCGCAGCGGAATCATATTTTTTCTTTGCTAGGTAATATTTGCCATACAAAAGGTCTATATATAATTTGTCAAGAGAGTCTACATTTTTAGTAGAAAGTGCTTCTGCTTTTTGAAGAAAGGTATATGCCTTATCTATTTGGTTGTTATCTAAGTATGTCCAGATAAGATTAACATAGGTTAAATATACCTCGTCATAGTCTTTGTTCTTTTCGTTTAGACTTATACTTTCTTTAAAGAACTCAATTGCTTTTGGATAAGTTTGCTTATTATCGGAGTAAAGAATTCCCAAATTAAGCGCACCCCATGCCACTAGGCTATCTGCTTGAGTGGTTCTTGCTAGTTCCAGAGCTTTTTCAGAATAAATCCTTCCTTTTATAGTATCCTCGGTTTCAGAATAAATTCCACCTAAAATATCATATCCTAAAAACTCGTAGTAGTCGTAGTTGTATTCGTGCCCTTTTTCTATAAGTGTAGAGGCATATTTTATAGCGTCTTTGTAGTTGTATTGTTCGTAAGCTTCATTGGATTTGTTGACATACGACTCCAAGGTGTCTCTTTGCCATTCTGTAGTATTCTGAGCCTGTACATTGGTTAAATGGGAAAGAAAAAATACGAATACAAGTGCTCTTAATATACTCATAAGAATATTTGGGCCAGTATAAAATTGAGGGAATGACCTTTTTGGCTAGCTAATATAGGAATTTACTTCGCAATAGACTGCGAAGTAGGCAATTCATTGATAAATGGCACCTCTATAACTACGTTCTAGATACGTTTTATACGGTTAAGGGGCTTCTACATCAACTCCTTCAGTAGTAAAAGAAAAGGCTTGAGCACCTAGCCCGCCAACCATTACGGCTTGGAATAAAGGGTTAATAGGGCGTTTGGAATACCAGTCTATTATAAAGTTAGCACCACTACCACCAGACGTATCTTGCTGCTCAATAACGTAATCTATAGATTCCATAGGCCGAAGGTAGATTGCTTGATCTAAGTAACTTCTAACCAAATCACCACCCGTATTGTAATAATCTATGGTCGTAATAAAGAGACTGTCTTTTAAGCTCGTATTTCTTATACTTAAAGTTGCAGTCAATAATGTTCTAGAATCCCTGGTTTGGTTATAGATGTCGGAATATATGGGAACGTATACTTGTTTGGTAAGAGGGTCAACCGTAGAACGGTCAACCCTTCTATTTAAAGTATGTTCGTCAAGAACCTTTACCGGCTTTTCATCGGTTGGTCGCTTGCATGAAGTAACTAGAATAACAAGTAAAAGCGCGTTAGCTATTGCCCAAATAGGTTTTTCAATACAAAAACTTCTATTACTGTATTTGTTCATTGCTTTTAACGCTCTAACCTCATTATATTCAGATACCTCCAAACTATTTCTCTATTCCCATTCTGTATGAAAAATACCTTCTTTATCCAATCTTTCGTAAGTGTGAGAACCAAAGAAATCTCTTTGTGCTTGAATTAAGTTCAATGGCAACCTACTAGAGGTATATGCATCAAAATAAGTAAGTGAGTTTGAAATTCCAGGTAATGGAATACCATTTGCAGCTGCATGTGCCACTAGCTTTCTTGTAGAACCTACCGTACTCTTCACTTTATCAATAAAATGACTAGAAAGTAAAAGGTTAGGTAAATCTTTATCAGCTTCAAAAGCCTCAGAAATATCAGCTAATAAGCCAGCTCTAATAATACAGCCTGCACGCCAGATTTTTGCAATTGTTGTGATGTCTAGGTTGTAGTTGTATTCTTTGGATGCGTCCGCCAACTGGTGGAGTCCTTGAGCATAGGTAATTATGAAAGAGAAGTAAAGTGCTTCTTCGGCCATTTTCTCCAATTCCTTTTTATCTAATTTCTCAATTTCTGGACGGTCGTATAGCTTATCGGCTTCTATTCTTTCGTCTTTAAGACCTGATATCTCACGCATGCTAACGGCAATATCAATTGAAGGAACAGGAATACCCAAATCCATTGCGTTTTGGCTAGTCCATTTTCCAGTACCTTTTTGTTTTGCTTTGTCTAAAATCTGATCTACTAAATGACCTTTGTCTAAACCAAGTTCATCTTTTTGCTCAAGAATTTTAGAAGTAATTTCAACTAGAAAAGACTGTAAACGACCTGCGTTCCATTTAGAAAAGGTATCGTGCATTTCTTCATTAGAAAAATCACCTGCTTTTTTAAGCAAATCATAAACTTCAGAAGTAAGTTGCATTAATCCGTACTCAATACCATTGTGAACCATTTTTACATAGTTACCAGATGATTTTGGTCCTAAATAGGCAACGCAGGGTTCCCCTTTATATTTTGCCGAAACCGCTTCAAAAATAGGTTTTATATGTTGGTAAGCAGATTTTGAACCTCCAGGCATGATACTTGGTCCTAAGCGAGCACCTTTGGCACCACCGGAAACACCTGCTCCAAAGAAGTTGATAGCCTTGTCATGAAGATAAGCTTCACGACGGTCAGTATCCGTAAAAAACGAATTTCCACCATCTATAATAATGTCTCCTCGATCAATATGCGGTAAAAGGCTTTCAATTACGGCATCTACAATCTTGCCCGCGGGAACCAAAAGCATAATTTTCCTAGGTTGTTTTAGCGCCTGAACAAATGTTTTAATATTTGTAGCGGCATTTACCTTGGCTTCGTGACCACCTTCTTCTTTTAAAGCGGCTACTTTTTCAGGGTCTAAATCATATCCGTAGGCAGAAAAACCATTATCGGCTACATTTAATATAAAGTTACGCCCCATAACTCCAAGGCCAACTAATCCAAAATCATATTTTTCTTCCATTTTCTAATTTTAAAATTACATGGGCGACCATAAAAGTGATATAATTGGTCGATACAATCAAAATTAAACGAAATTATTGAAATGTAAGATTATCTTAGGGTAAACTCGTTGGTATTACTGCATCTTTTCGATACTTTTAACCTTTCAAATAGTATATGGATACCATCTCATTATGAATAAAACAGAAAATCAGATTCTTGTGATATTTGGCGCATCTGGCGACCTAACAGCAAGAAAACTTGTACCCGCACTTTTTAATCTTCATCAGGCAGATCAACTTCCCGATAATTTTATAGTTCTAGGGACAAGTAGAAGTGATATGACAGATAGTGCTTTTAGAAAAAAAGTGGTATCAGAGAGTACATATTTAAAAGGTAAGTTAGAAGGCTTATCTGATGAATATGTAAAAAACTTTGCAGATAAATTCTTTTATGAAGATTTAGGTGGAAGCTACGATACGGATTATAGCCGTTTGCGTAAGAGGGTAGAGGATTTAAAGAATAAGTACCAGACTTCTGGTAACATTATATATTACCTTTCTACGCCTCCTACATTGTACGAGACAATAGCTCATAACTTGGCGGAAGCCGGTATGAGTACTCAAAATAACGGGTGGAAAAGGTTAATTGTTGAAAAACCTTTTGGTTATAGTTTAGATACGGCCAAACAACTGAATACTGGTCTTCAGAAGTTCTTTAAAGAAGATCAAATCTATAGAATAGATCACTATTTGGGTAAAGAAACGGTGCAAAATCTACTGATTACACGTTTTGCCAATAGTATTTTTGAGCCCCTTTGGAACCGTAATTATATTCACCATGTAGAAATTACCAATGCAGAAAGTGTTGGTGTTGAAAAAAGAGGTGGTTATTATGATACATCTGGCGCGTTAAGAGATATGTTCCAGAACCATTTGCTTCAGATAGTTTCATTAATTGTCATGGAACCGCCTATTAGTGATGCCCCAGAAGATATTCGAAATGAAAAGGTAAAGGCCCTTAAGTCTCTTAGAGTGATGAAAACGGATAAAGAGCTTTTCGATAATACCATTAGGGCTCAGTACACCAAATCTGTAATTGATGGTCAAGAAGTAAAAGGATATCGCGAGGAAGAGGGAGTAAATAAAGATTCTACTACTGAAACGTTTGCTGCCATTAAGTTTTTTGTTGATAACTGGAGGTGGAAAGATACTCCGTTCTACGTGCGTACTGCCAAGAGAATGCCAACAAAGGCTACAGAAGTAGTTATACACTTTAAAACACCACATCACCAGATTTTTCAGGAATCAGGATTGGATAGTAAGGATAACAAGTTGGTTATCCGTATTCAGCCAGATGAAGGTATATTATTGAAATTTGGAGTAAAAGTACCCGGTCAAGGATTTAAAGTGGAGCGAGCAAATTTAGATTTTTACTATTCTAGTTTAGCAGAGACTCATGTTATGGATGCATACGAACGTTTATTGTTAGATGCTATGCAAGGTGATGCTACATTATATGCTAGAGCAGATGAAGTTGAAGCTGCTTGGGAATTTGTAGATCCTATATTAAAGTATTGGTCTAGTGGTAAGGATGTTAGAATGTACGGGTACGCCGCAGGTGTATGGGGTCCTGAAAATTCTCATGAATTAATAGAAGGTATTGGTGAGTGGAGAAATCCTGGACCAAACTTAACGGACGACCCTGGTTTTTGTGTCATTTGTTAATTATTGCTTTGGGTGATGTTCCTAGAGCAGCCTTTTATACATTTTAAAATAGACTATGGAATTAAAGATATATCAAGATAAAAACGAAGTTGCTCAAGAGTTTTCAAAGTATTTTGCTGAGAAAGCAAAAGGAGACGAGCCCTTTCATGTGGCACTTTCTGGAGGAAGTACACCAAAAATAGTTTTTGATGTTCTTGCAAAGGAATTTGGCGCAAGTATAGACTGGAAGCTAGTTCATTTCTATTGGGGAGATGAACGTTGTGTGCTTCCTACTGATGATGAAAGCAATTATAAAATGACAGTAGAACACCTATTGTCAAAAATTGATATCCCAGAAGAGAACATCCATAGAATTAAGGGAGAGAACGATCCAGAGGAAGAAGCTGTTCGTTATGCCCAGGTACTAAAAGATGAGCTTCCTGGAAAAAATGGTTTTCCACAGTTTGATTTGGTGATTTTAGGCATGGGAGACGATGGTCATACCGCATCTATTTTTCCATATGAAATAGAATTATGGAAGTCTGTAAACCTTTGTGAGGTAGCCGCTCATCCAGACTCAGGTCAAAAAAGAATTACAATAACGGGTAACCTTATCAATCATTCTAAAACCGTTGCTTTTCTTGTTACAGGAGCTAGCAAGGAAGAAAAGGTTGGGGAAATTCTAAATTGTGATGGTGCGTGTGATACTTACCCCGCTAATTTAGTAGCCCCAACATTGGGTGATTTAGTTTGGTTTTTAGATAAGGCCGCAGCTGCTAAAATCAGGGAAGGTCAAGTTTAACGTTTTCACCGTTTAGACTTTCTAAATGCAACTCTGATTTAAATTGAGTAGAGTCGAACTCGGTGTCTCTGGAGAAAGCTTCTTCTTTTCGTTTCTTACTTCTGGCAAAACGCCTAACACCTTGTTCGTTGTCTAAAAGTAGACCAGGTATTGGTACGCCTCTGCCGTCTTCATCTTTTGCCACCATGGTAAAATATGACGAGTTGCAGTGGCGCTTTGTGCCAGACTTAATATCTTGAGATTCCACACGAACCCCAACTACCATAGATGTTCTTCCTGTGTAGTTTATAGAAGCGCGAAGCGTTAATAACTCACCAACTTCTACGGGATGTAAAAAATCTACCCGGTTTACAGAAGCAGTTACGCAATACATTTGTGAATGTTTTGAGGCACATGCAAAAGCAATCTGGTCCATGAGGCTAAGAATATGTCCTCCATGAACTTTTCCGCCAAAATTAGAGTGGGAGGGTAGCATAAGTTCTGTAATTGATACCCTAGATTCGTTAGCGGTTTTAAATTTTTCCATTAGTTCTTAAAATGAGGTGAATTTTCTTGCTCTACTTTGGTTACAAAATATTTACTATCGCCTAGCCAAAGAAAAGTAGCAAAGCGCTCTACATAGTGTAATTTTACATACTGACCTTGGTGTTCCTGTAACTGCTCAATTACTTCTTTATCCTTATCTAAAACGGAAAAAGAGAAGATTTGAGCTCCAGAAATCCCCTGGCTTATTTCGCCTTCCCAAGTTTTTATAATTACTCCTTTATGGCTTATTTTAATGAGCTCGCCAGTCCGTATGCCATCACTATAGGTTACAAAATAAATAAATGCGTAAACAATTCCAAAGAGGGCTACAATAATCCCCAAGGTTACAAAAAGCGACTTTTTCATGATTTTAATTTTAGTTCGCTTTCAAAATGATCATCTTGAGCGCGTTTTAATACTGGTTCTGGGATTGATTTTTTAGCTTTTGCTCCCATTATTTTTAATTTCTCTATACTTACTACAATGTTTCCGCGGCCTTCAACAAGCTTGTTCATAGCTCCTTTGTATTCGGATTTGGCCTCGTCCATTTTCTTGCCCACCTTGGTAAGGTCGTTTACAAAACCTTCAAATTTGTCATAAAGGGCACCCGCCTGTCTAGCAATTTCCAAAGCATTACGTTGTTGTTTTTCGTTATTCCACATACTATCTATCGTACGTAATGTAGCTAATAGGGTAGATGGGGTAACGATTATGATATTTTGTTCAAACGCTTTGTTATACAGGTTGTTATCGTTGTTTATGGCAATGGCAAAAGCAGGTTCTATAGGAACGAACATCAGGACAAAATCCGGACTTTCCATAGCATAAAGGTCTTCGTACTTTTTTGCTGAAAGTTGGTCTACGTGCCTTTTGAGTGAATTGATGTGGTCTTTCAGGAATTTATCGCGAAGATTATCATCCTCTGCGTTTACGAAACGTTCATAATCGGTAAGGGATACTTTTGAATCCACAACCATCTTTTTACCGTCAGGAAGGTGTATGACCACATCAGGAAGTACCCTAGAACCATCTTCTGTAGTAAAGCTTTGTTGCACCGTATATTCGCGGTTTTTTTCTAACCCCGATTTTTCAAGTACGCGTTCCAATACCAGTTCTCCCCAGTTTCCTTGCATTTTACTATCGCCTTTTAAAGCTTTAGTAAGATTTTCGGCCTCTTGGGTAATCTTTAGGTTTTGGCTCTGAAGGTTTAAAAGTTGCTCTTTTAAGGCGGAATGAATGCTAATATTTTCTTTCTGACTTTCTTCGACCTTCTTTTCAAAAAGCTGTATTTTATCATTTAAAGGAGATAAAATATCTTTAATATTCTTCTCGTTACGTTCTGTGAATTTTAAGCTTTTCTCCTCTAAAATTTTATTGGCAAGGTTCTCAAATTCTTTAGTAAATTTTTCTTGCAGCTTTTCTACTTCTTCTTTCTGTTCTGTATTTTTAAGCTGAAGATTCTCTAAATCTGCTTGATAACGAACAATCTGGTTGCCCATTTGTTCCTTTTCTGCCTGTAGATTTATTTTAAGGACATCGCTATCTCGTAATCGCTGCTCTAATACACCAAGGTTGGCATTTAATTGCTGTTCACGTTCTTCAAGGGCACTATGTGTAGACTTTGTTTTTAAGTTCTGAATATAGTTTCCTAAGAAGTACCCCAAGGCAAGGCATACAACTCCAATTAATAAATATACGAGGTAAATATTCATTTATAAGGTAAAGTGTTTGGGGTAAAGATACAAGATTGGCTTTAAATCCAAACACTACTCTTATGTTACTTTTTAATCCGAAAAGAACCTGTTTTAGGGTCGAACGAGACGGTATCTGAAGGAAATAACGACTCAAAGGCTTTTTGTTCAATTAACTCACAAGGTTGCCCAAAATAATTGTTTTTACCATCTAGTAAAACCATTTTATCACATAATTGAATAGCCATTTCAATCTCGTGAGTAGTAAAGACTACCGTTTTTTGTGTGGTATGCGCAATAGAGCGCAGAAGTTTTAAAATTTGAATTTTATGATAAAGGTCTAAGTGAGTGGTAGGCTCATCTAGAAGTATAATGGAGGTATCTTGTGCAAAAGCACGAGCAACCATCACACGTTGTAATTGACCATCACTTAACTCGTAGCATTTCTTATGCTGCAACTCGCCAAGTTCTAATGAACTGATTGCATCATTGATTTTTTGCTTGTCCGTATCTGTGAGCGTACCTAACCAGTTAGTGTAGGGTTGCCTGCCCAATGCCACCAATTCCAAGACAGATAAGTTTTTAGAAGCAATAGGCTCCGTTAATACCATGCTTATTTCTGCCGATAATTCTAATGGGGCATAAGAAACAATAGGTTTGCCCTTAACGGCAAGACAGCCCCCTAAATCTGGTTGCGCATTGCCTAAAGTCCGTAACAAGGTAGATTTTCCAATACCATTAATACCTACTATAGCGGTAAGTTCACCAGGAGCCAAAGCAAAATTTATATTTTCTGCAATAGCTTTTTTGCCATACCCAATAGAGAGGTTGGCAGCGGTAAGTGTATTATGTTTTGTGCGAAGGGCGACGGCGATTTCTATTTAAAGTTGTTTTTTAATGTTTTTAGGCAATTTACTGATATTCTTTATTTTAATATTCTTGTAATATACTTCACAAGCTTCAGATTGAAACTGGATTTTACCCTTTGTTAGAGACGTTGCAACATCCTCATTATACTCTTTAGCATTTTCCAGAACCATTACCACTTTACCGTTTACAATATGGTAGGCCTTATCTTTAATGCAGATAAGCTCAACACGAGTCCATTCGCCATGCGGATTTTCAAAATTAGCCATTCTTCTGCAACGACCATCACCACCAGTTTTAAAAGTGCGCATTTCTCCTTTTGGATCGTAGAACCAAAATTCTTTACCGTCTCCACTACGTTTAGTTGCCTTAATGTCCATACTAACGCCTGCTAAAGGAAAGAAGTCGCCACAATCTGTTTCTTGTATTTGCATTTCTGGGGCACGCATCCAAACATTCCAAAATTGGCCATGTGGTTCTTGGGCATGATAAAGTACGCCGCTATCTCTTTTGTCCTTTAGGCGTGGTTCAAATTTTTTAGTACCCCATTTAATATCAAAAACCAAATGATAGTTCTCGTATTCTTTTTTAGTACTTAATCCACCATAAATTTCCCCACTAACGTTCAAAATTGTTTCACCATTTTCTTGAGTTGTTGTAAAAACATTTAATGGGTCGTTATTCAAACCAATTGGAGTTCCATGCATTCCATCTCCTTTTTCATAACCTTCTAATTCTAGCGAGGTGTGAGGAACGCCTATGAAAACATCCCAGTTGGTTAAGTCTTTATCTAGAAGATTTACCCAATCTTTATCATTATTCTGAGCATTTAAACTGTTAGCTACACTTATTAGAAAAAGGAAAAGGTAAGTTAATTTGGTTCTCATATTGAATCTGATTTGTGAATGGAAAAATGATAAAAGACTTTAATCTTATGTACATGTAAAACTATTGAATTACAATTGCGACAAGTATAACATATGGTCTAATGTGTATAAATTAAAGTGTTTTGAAACGAAGGTTTTATCAAAATACCATCTTTCTTTTTCTTACCAATAGCCATATAACTACAGGAGCTCCTAAAATACTTGTAATAGCATTTATAGGAAGTACTTCTGCGCTGCTAGGCAATTGTGCAATGGTATCGCATATAAGCATGAGAATAGCACCATACACCAAAACTGCGGGTACTAAAACGCGGTGTTCTGTAGTGTTGAATATTTGACGGGTTAAATGTGGTACAGCCAAGCCAATGAAAGCGATAGGACCGGCAAAAGCGGTGACACCACCAGCCAGAAGACCGGTAGCTATTATGATGAGATAACGTGAGCGGACTAAATTTACACCTAGACTTTTGGCGTAGTTTTCACCAAGAAGTAAGGCGTTCAAAGGTTTTATTGATAATATTCCTAGAACTATTCCAATAATCAAAATAACGAATAATAACCCTAGTTGATGCCAAGATAAATTCCCAACACTACCAAAGGACCAGTAAACGAACTGCTGCAGTTTTTGTGCATCGGTAAAATAAGAGAGGACACTAACAATTGCTGCGCTAATGCTTCCGAACATAAGGCCAATAATTAAAAGCGCCATAGTGTCTTTTACTTTTGATGCTACGGTTATAACAGCTAATAGGACTAGAAAGCTACCGATACTGGAGACAATAGCTAGCGACACATCTGTTACGAGACTGAACCCGAATAAGGAAGAAAGGGTTACTGAACCCATAATTAAAAAAGCAGCTCCCAAACTTGCCCCGGAACTTATACCCAAAACAAAAGGTCCCGCAAGTGGGTTTCTGAATAAGGTTTGCATTAAAAGTCCGCTTAAGGATAGACCGGCACCCACTAGTATGGCAGTGAAGGCCTTAGGAATTCTATAGTTCCATATAATGTAATCCCAAGCTGTATTATCCCAAGTTCCTCGAAAAACGGAATGCAAGGTTTCTGAAAATGGAATAGAAACTGAACCCAAAGAAATATTAATGCCCATAGCAATTACTAGAACAGTAAGCAGAAGAACAAATGAAGAGCGATATGTCTTAGGGGTTTGCAACTATTCTAAAGGCTTAAAAAAGTAAAGTTCGTGATCAGGTAACAATTCAGGATGAAAAATTTGAATGAGATCTTTTAAAACAATATCCGGTCTCATTGGTGCTAATTCGTAATAGAGTAAACCACCTGTAGCGCCTTTCGCTAGCGTATTGGAAAAAACTATTTTATTTTTATAGGCATCAAATTGTGTATAATGCTTATTGGATTCTTCCATGTCTTCATATGATGTAAGCATAGAAGGGTTGAGCCAATAATCTGCATGTTGCGCTGTAGCAAGAACAGTCTCAAGACTTTGACCAATACCTCCGGTTTCCGGTGTGTCTTTCCATAGATAATCGGTTTTGGCATCCTTAAGAAATTGCGCCATCCAGCTTTTTCCTCCAGCAACATGCCAAACATCTTTATAAAGTCCACCGGTAAGTACCGTTGGTTTTTTGGTAACATTTTTTACAATAGCCTTCGTTTGCAGATATGATTTTTCTATCGACTTAAAAACACTATCAGCTTTAGTTTCAAGACCGAAAAAAGGGGCGAAAAATTTAATCCACTCCGCTTTTCCTAAAGGAGATTCTTCTGTCCAATCACCATTATAAACAAGGGGAATATTAGAGCGAATTACGGTTTCGTATGCCTTGTTTTGGTTGTTCATTCCAAACCCAACTACAACATCTGGTCTTAGGCTAATAGTAATCTCCGTATTTAAAGTTTCATTATTACCTAATTCTTTAATCTCTCCATTATCAATTAGTTTACGGGTGTTTTCTGAAGAGATTAGTTCAGTTTTAGGAAAGCCTACTAACTTATCAATAACGCCTAGAGCTTCAAGAGAAGGGATGTGGGTAGTAGAGGTTACAATTAAACGTTCTACAGGGGTGGCAACAATGGCATCATAATCATCTTTGTTGAGAGTCATTGATGCCATTTTATCTTTTGGAATCAGTGCGTATTTAAAAGAAGTATTGGCTCCTGGCCAAGCAGATGAAACTTCAATTATGGTAAGTCCGTTGTTTGATTTTTCAATTGTAAAACCCTTTGCATGGCTTATTTCAATTTCAGCTGCTGGTGAATTCGATAAAGAAGAATCAGTTTTCTTATCGGTCTTGCAAGCGATAAAAAGGCAAAACATTAAGATTAAAATGCTGTTTTTCAATGTGTTTGGTTTGAAGTTGTTACTTGAAGCATGCTTTGTTACGGTGCTAAAGGTAATGTGTTTATCTACTAAGAAGAAAGGCACTTGCTAATTAATTTTAAGGCAGAGAGTTTATAACCGGCTAATCACCATTGTTCAATTAAGTTCAAATTTAGATATGCTAAAATAGTTTAAGCCCTGTTATTAGTTCATTATATTTGACGCTTAAAAATAATTATGATGAAGAAAGTTTTATTTGTTTTGGCCTTGGTTGTATTTGCTTCTTGTGGAGATGATGAGAAAAATGAACCAAAAGAGGTTATTGATTATACGGTTAAGAATGAATTGGATATAAAGGAATATATTGAAGCAAACGGTTTGACTGCCACAAGAAGTGAGTCAGGACTTTATTATGTTATAGAAGAAGAAGGTACAGGTGAAAGACCTACGGCTAGTTCCGATGTAACTGTGGCTTATAAAGGTTATTTTTTAGATGGAAATGTTTTTGATCAAAGTGGCTCAAGTGGTGCTACTTTTCCTCTTTCAGGTGTTATTGCTGGGTGGACAGAAGGTATTACTTATTTCAAAGAAGGTGGAAATGGAATACTTTTAGTGCCAGCGGCCTTAGGTTATGGGAATTCGGATAGGAGTGGTATTCCCGGTGGCTCTGTACTTGTTTTTGAAGTTAATCTTATAGAAGTAAATTAAATTATAATGCTATCCGATAAAAATACCCTTCAAGCGAAGGGTATTTTTTTTAGGTTGTATTTGTCAATGAATTCACTACCTTCGCCGCGAATTTTGGTTCGATAAAGTAACATATATTTTATCGATTAAAAGGGAATCCGGTTAAAATCCGGAACTGTTCCCGCAACTGTAAGTTTATGCCAAGCTATGCTAGGTACCTCTTAAGAGGGTGTTATTTTCTTCAACACCACTGTCTATAAATAGATGGGAAGGTTAGATAACATTGAACAAGTCAGGAGACCTGCCATGTTCGAACAACTAATGTTAAACTTTCGGGATAAAGGTTTACGTATGATGACAGGCATACTATCCGCTCGAACAGAGATTGAGAAATGAATAGAAATTTTTATGGAATTTGTGCTGCCCTATTGGCAAGTACAGGTATGATTGCGCAAGATGTAGAAAGTGATTCTACAAAAGTGAGACAACTAGATGAGGTTGTGGTTAGTGACTCTAGATTTGAGCTAAAACGTGAAAATTCAGGTAAAACAGTTATAAAGATTACAGCTGAAGAATTAGAACGTTACCAAGGTAAGAATATAACTGAAATCATCAATAACCAGAGTGGTATTGAAATCTCGGGAAGCCGTAGCCCAGAAGGCTCTGTTTTTGGAGTGTTTGCCCGTGGTGGAAGAGGACGTCAAGTTCTTGTTTTAATTGATGGTGTTCGAGTAACGGATCCATCATCATTTTCTGCGGAATATGATTTACGCTTACTTTCTGCCGCTAGTGTAGAATCTATAGAAATTATTAAAGGAGCATCCAGTACTCTTTACGGTACTAATGCAGCTACTGCAGTTATAAACATCACTACAAAAAAGGCTTCGGCAAAATCAATTTCCTTGAATGTATTGTCTAGTGTAGGTACTAATCAAACAGAGGATGACCAAAATTACAATGTATCAAGGTCGTCTAATAGTGCTCAAATAAGCGGTACGTTGAATAAGTTTAATTATTCGGGTAGTTTTTCAAATAGATATGCGGAGGGATTATCTTCCATTGTAACTCCTGCTAATGAAGAGGATCCTTTTTCGAACTTTACAACAGATTTGAGACTTGGTTATACTTTTTCAGATAAACTGAATGTTTCTATTTATGGTAACCAAACAAAAGTACGTACAGATTTTGATGAATCTTTTGGCCTAATAGATGCACCGTATCAATTCTTGAGTAAGCAAGAAAGAGTTGGTTTTGCTGCCACTTATGATTACGGTAAGGGTTCGTTGCAGGCTAATGCGGCTTATAGTAGTTATAATTCTGATAGTAAAAGTGCTTTTCCATCTACCTTTAAAGGCAATAATTATGTAGTAGATGTGTATCATAAATATAACTTCAATGACAAATTTTATAGTATTATTGGTCTGAATTATTTAGCAGATGAAACTGATTTTTTAGCAAAAGAGAAATTTGAAATAACTGATCCATACGCTAACGTGGTTTATGTTTCAGACTTTGGGTTGAATGTAAATGCTGGAGGTAGGTTAAATAACCATTCTGAGTATGGAAGTAATTTTGTGTACAATATAAATCCGTCTTTTACTTTTAAGATGGATGATAGCTATCTTAAATTTATGACATCTTACGCTACTTCTTATATAACGCCATCATTAACTCAGTTGTTCGGAAATTTTGGAGCTAACCCAGATTTAGAACCAGAAGATGACCGAACAATTGAGGGAGGTTTGGAGTTTGCTAATGAAGGTAAATTTAGAGCTAGTGCCCTTTATTTTAATAGAAAAGAAGAAAACTTTGTGTTTTATGATAATATAACAAGTAGTTATAAAAATGCATTGAATACAATTGATGCACAAGGAGTGGAGATAGAACTTAGTTGGAAAGCTACTGATAAATTAGATTTTGATGCTAATTATACATTTACAGAGAGAAAAGGAGACGATGCTATTCGTATTCCTAAACATAAGGTAAATGCTAATTTGGGTTATGCATTTTCTGATAGAGCTTTTGCTTCACTGAACTATAGCCTTACGGGAAGTAGAACAGATTCTGATTTTAATACTTTTCCTTCTGCTATTGTACCTTTAGATAGCTTTTCTTTGGTGGATTTATATCTTTCTCACGAATGTATAGACAATAAACTTAAAGTCTTTTTAAACGTAAATAACATTTTTAATCAAGAATATACCGAGGTTTTGGGCTTTACTACCAAAGGAAGAAATGTTATGGTTGGCTTTAGTCTTAATCTTTAAATGACGAAACGTGCTTAAAGTCTGTTCTTTTATGCCTGCTGTTACGCAAATGCTCTATGATATGGGTTTGCAAGAACATTTGTATGGTATTACGTTTGAATGTCCACCACAAGCGCTGAAAGAGAAAAAGCCAGTAGTGCGGTGTATCTTAGAAGGTAAGAACTATACAAGTAAACAGATAGATGTCTTTTTTTCTGAAAGTAAAAAAGAAGGGAAGAAACTTTATTATGTAGACGAACAAGCGCTTGCCGAAATAGCCCCTGATATCATCTTCACGCAAGATATGTGTGATGTTTGCCAGATTGATACGGAATGTACGGCAGCAGCCGTTGCAAATCTTATTAAACAGCCAGAGCTCATTTCTATTAGTCCTATGGGTTTTGATGATGTTTTTCAAAATGCCGTTACTATTGCAAAAGCATTGGATAAAGAAGAGGTTGCTTACGCATATTTAATAAAGTTAAATGATCGTGTTAATCATGTTATGGATACTATAATAGCATCCAAGGCTCCTAAAAAGAAGGTGTTGTTGTTAGAATGGTTGGAACCTATTTATAATTGTGGACATTGGATTCCTCATCAGATAGATTTTGCCGGTGGTGTAGATATGTTATCTAATCCATCTGGGAATAGCGGGGTTATTTCTTGGGAAGATATTTTAGCGTACAATCCAGAAGTGATTGTCATAGCCCCATGCGGATTTAGTATGAAAAGAACAATGACAGAAATGCACTTATTACTTTTAAAAGATGGGTGGAATTCATTGGAAGCAGTTCAGAATCAACAGGTTTTTATAACAGATTTTGATTTGTTTACGCAATCATCTGCAGGAACGTTGGTAGATGGTATAGAATTATTGGCAGGATTGTTTCACCCAGAGGTTATCTCTGTACCAACGCGTTTAAAACGCAAGTACCAAAAGTTTTATGATTATTAAGTAGCAATAAATTAATAAAAAAAAGCGGCCTGTTTTATACAGGCCGCTTTTTTGTTTTTAGTTATATCAAATTACCAGATTATAGGTGGGTCGGTAACATACATATTATCTTTTAGAGGGGTAAACATTTTTGAGTTTGTCATAGTTTCAATGGGTAACTCAACTTTCTGTATACCTTTGGCTGAAGAGCCAGTTATCAATTCTATAGCTTTTGCTAGATATGGTTCTTTTAAATCACCTAACACGCCCATGTTTGTAATGTCTTCTTGTAATGGTTCATCCGGTAAAAGTCCACTGGTAAAATTTGAAAATCCTTCTGCATTTTCATTTCTTCCCAATAAAGGTTGAATAGCCCATTTGTTCTTTGAGTTAATTTTACTAGCTCTTTCTGCGCTGTAGATGTAGTTATTACCTCTATCATCTACCATAGTGACAGAAAATTCATTTTTTCCACGTGTGGTTTCACCTATTTGAACAATATCCATATAGGGTCTTAGTCCGTTTATAATTAACTCACTTGCAGAGGCAGTTCCTGATGTGGTTAAGATGTATACTTTTTTTAAATTTAAAGTATTTATAGCCGTTCCTTTCCTTGTTTTTTCAGCAAAAAAGCGTCTTAGTTCAGTATCGCTGTCATCTAATACTTTTTGATATTTTTCATTATAAAGGGCTTTAAGGAAGACATCTTTTGAATTAGTGCCGTATATCATACTAGATAAAAGAACTGCCGTATTAACAGAGCCTCCAGGGTTGTAACGAAGGTCTAATACCAATTCATTTACACCACTAGACTTAAATCTTCCAAAAACGGTATTGAGCTGTTCATCGTATTCGTTTGTAAAACCAGTGTATGCTAGATAACCAATTTTACTATCTTGTATTTCTATGATTTCATCCAAAAAAATAGGGTTTTCTCTAAGATCTACTTCTTTAGTTAATTGAATGTCATTTCCGTCAGGCTCGGCATTTTCTCCAACTATGCTTGCCATATTTAGTGTGTAAGAATCATTATCTCCAAAAAGGAGAGATATGTAATTTTGATCGGTAAGGGTAGTTCCGTTCACACCGGTAAAAAGGTCTCCACGTTTTATATTTTTGGTTGATGCATTTGAATTAGGCACAATGTATTGCACGTAGCCATAAAGTTCACTGTTATTTGCTTTCTGTCTTACCAAGCCAAACATAAGTCCGTTGCTTTTAGAAATACCAGCTAAAGACTGTGTAAGCTCTACATAATCATCTGAAAAAAAGCTAAACCTATCCTCAGAGAAAAGTAATTTATCATCAAAGAATTTTCCTGGATCTGATTCCGAAGAAAGAAATTCCGTATAGAGAGCTGAGCCTTCAGGGGTGTTAGGGAATTTTGCGTCAGATAAGTTTTCTACATCAGATTGCCAGAAATACCAAAAGTTCATGGCTTTCCACATAAAATCTTGTACTTCAACCCCTGCATCTGGGTCAGGGTCTACTGTATCAGGAATGCTAAAATCGTCGTTTTCTGAACAAGAAAATATTAGAAAAAGTGAAAGAAATAATCCTGTCGTTACGCTTTTTTTCATGATTGCTGATATAGTTTAAAGGGGAGTTTTAAGGAACACCGTAATAGAATATCACAACGTAAAAAAATCCATCTTATTTTCAGTTTTCTGATTTTAACGGTTTTATCAAACCATCCATTAACATTGTGTTAGCTCCAGGCTTGAACATTTTCGAGTTTGAGATATAAACAACAGGTACAAGAGGTTCAAAACTTCTTTTAGCAGTTTGTCCAGAAATAACGGATAGAGCAAGAGCAAGTAACGGTTCATTAGTATCTCCTAAGACACCAAGTGTAGCTGCATCTTCTTCCAGTTCGTAGTCTGGTGTTAAACCATCTGTATAATCAGAAAAACCATCTGCATTTTCGTTACGTCCTAACAAAGGTTGTAGACCCCATTGGTTATCTGGATTAATTTCATTTTCACGATTTTCACTATAGAAATAATTGTTTTCAGGGTCGTCTACGAATGTATTTGAAAACTCATTTTTTCCTACCGTGGTTGTACCTACATGAACAACATCTACATAAGGTTCAAGGCCGTTCATTACCAATTCGCTCGCAGAAGCAGTTGCTCCAGTTGCAATTACAAATACGCGTTTTAAATTTAACGTAGTTAAAGGTGTTTCACTGTCATAGGTTTTATCTGTAAAATTATCTTCTCCATCTCCCGCATCAAAAGTTGCCATTATTTTATCGTTATAACGTGCTTTAAGAAAAAGTTGATCAGTTTCAGTTCCATAAACAGCACTTGCTATTTGTATGGCTGATGTAACCCGACCACCGCCGTTATATCTAAAGTCAAGGACAAGTTCGCTAATGTTTTGAGCTTTTAAATCCGCAAAAATTTGATTTAATTCATCATCATAACTAGCTACAAAAGAATTGTACATAATATACCCAACCTTGGTTCCATTTTCTTCAATTACTTTTGAGAGTAGAATCGGATTTTCAGCAAGACCTTCCTCTTTTGTTAGAGTTACCGTTTTGTCATTGGGTGTTATTGTAAAGTCAACAATATCGGCCATACCTAAAGTGTAACTGTCCTTTGAGAACAAGTCAAAGTTATTATCATCTTCTGTGTTGTAGAAAAGTTGTTCTCCATCTACGGTAGTAAAGATATCTCCTCTATTTACGCCTTTTTTAGCGGCATCAGAGCCAGCTACAATATACTGGACATAGCCAAAAACATCATTTCCATCACCAAAATAAGAGAGTCCAAATTCCATTCCATTACTGGTAGATACTCCTTGTTGAGAATTAACAAGGTCTTTATAATCTTCCCTTAAATAACTAAACCTATCTTTTGAAAATAGTAAGTTTTTAAAAAAAATGTTAGGGTCTGATTCAGAGGCTAAAAAAGCAATATAATTTGGGTCTGCAATATCAGTATATTTACTATCGGCAAGATTAGGTACATCGGTTTGCCAGAAATAGAAAGAATTCATTACCTGATACATAAAATCCTGTGTGGGATAATCATTTGCTGTTTTTAACTCTTCTTCAACAACTTCCTCCTGTACATCAGGAAAAATGTCGTCGTCATTTTTACAACTAATAAATAATAATCCTGTAGCAAGGAACAATAAGAGGTACTTTTTCATAGTTTTTTATTATGCGATAAAACTACCAAATCAATTACCGTTCCAAAAGAATGGTGATAATATAACGGGGGAGTCTAAATTAAAGGTACTAAGTTAGTATACGTAGATAGTTAGTAAAAGGTTGTAGTAATTACTTACATAACTAAAATATAAAAAATATTTGTAACATAATTAAGAGTAGCTCGTCTTCCTTATGTAGCACCTTTAAAAAGTGTTTATAATAACCAGACCATTAGAATGCAACAGGCAGATTTTATAAAAATTATTGGCCCTTTTCAAGACAAGTTATATCGTTTGGCAAAACGGTTGTTGGTGTCTAGAGAAGAAGCGGAAGATGCCACCCAAGAGATTCTATTGAAGCTATGGGCTAAGAACAAGAGTATAGAGCAATATAAAAGTGTTGAAGCTTTTGCAATGACGATGACCAAAAACTTTTGCTTGGACAGATTAAAATCTAAGCAGGCTGGGAATTTAAAACTAGTTCATACCAATTATGAAGAAAAAGGGAGCTCGTTACAAAAAAAGATAGAAGCAAAGGATAGTGTCTCATGGGTAGAAAAGATAATGGACAATTTACCCGAGCAACAAAAAATGGTATTGCAGTTAAGAGATGTAGAAGAATATGATTATGATGAGATTGCTAAAATGTTAGAAATGCAGCCAACAGCGGTAAGAGTAGCTTTGTCTAGGGCAAGGAAGACCGTGAGGGAAAAATTAATACAAAAACACAGTTATGGAATTGGATAAAATTGAAAAATTGCTTGAAAAGTACTTTGAAGCAGATACAACAGTTGCGGAAGAAAAGCTGCTCCGAGCGTATTTTTCTAAAAAGGATATACCTGAGAACCTGCAACAATATATTCCTTTGTTCAGTTTTATGGACGGAGCTAAAAAAGAGGAGTTTTCCAAGGAAGTTGTATTGGAGCCTGAAACAAAAGGTGCTAGTAAAAATTTCTATAAATGGATGTCTATTGCAGCAGCAGTTATGCTAATGTTCGGAGTGTATTTAGGAAAAAATTATTATGACGAAAAGGAACTAGAGCAGCAACAGGCTCTTTATGCCTACAACGAAACAAAAAAAGCATTGGACATGCTTAGTCATAATATGGAAAGAGGTACGGAGAAAATAGGATACCTCAATGAGTTTGTTGTAGCAAAACAAAAAATTTATAATAAGAATTAAAATTAAAACCCGAAAAATGAAACAGATATTAATTGTACTAATAGTAGCGGTGTTGCCGGTAATGGGCTTTTCACAGTCCCTATTTGATAAATATGAAGACCTAGATGAGGTAAGTGCGGTAGTTGTAAACCGTAGCATGTTTAATTTACTGAGTAAAATAGATGTTGAGGTAGATGATCCAGAAGCAAAAGACTTTATGGATATAGCTAAGAGTTTAAATAACTTAAAGGTTTTCATTACTGAGGACAAGTCTATTTCTACAGACATGAAATTGTCCGTAGAGAAATATCTTAAATCTGCCAAGTTAGAAGAGCTTATGCGTGTAAAAGATAAAGATGCTAACGTTAAGTTCTATATCCGTGCTGGTAAAGACGATGACCACGTTAGCGAGCTTCTAATGTTCGTGACAGGTATAAACAACGTAAATGTAGATGTAAACGGTAGAAAGTTTGAAACTGTACTGTTATCGTTAACAGGAGATATAGACCTGAACAAGATAGGTTCTTTAACAAAAAAAATGAACTTGCCAGAAGAGTTGAACGAGGCAGGTAAGAATAGATAGTAAATTAATCATCATCAATCAATAATCAAAAACAAGCATTAATCTTAAAACGAACAATCATGAAAAAGCTAAGTGTATTTTTAGTACTAGTAGTATTACCATTTTTTGGAATTTCTCAATCTATGTTTGACAAATATGATAATATGAAGAATGTAGGTTCTGTTACCGTAAACAAAAGTATGATTAGACTTGCGGGTAACATAGCTGCTTTTGACGAGAGTGACCAAGATTCTCAAGATTTTGCTTCTATATCCCAAGGCTTGGATGGAATTAAGGTGTTTATTACTGAAGATGCTGGAATATCCGAAGACATGGGCAAAACGGTTAAAAAGTATCTAAAATCTTCTAACCTAGAAGAGCTGATGAGGGTGAAGGACAAAGATGCTACCGTAAAGTTCTATATTAAAGAAGGAAGAGATGAAGATCATGTTAGTGAGCTTTTGTTGTTTGTGTCCGATATTAATAGCGATGAGCTAGATATGGGTAATAGAAAATTTGAAAGTGTATTGGTATCTATGACCGGAGATATAGATTTGAACAAAATTGGAGCACTTACCAGAAAGATGAATCTTCCTGAAGAGTTAAACGATGTAGGAGGAAGGTAAAAGAACACCCTCTAAGTCTAATTCAATACCTTAAAGACATTTATATGAAAAGAATAACAATGGTTATAGCTACCCTGCTATTATGTATTGTAAGTGCTTGTAATTCTACACCTAGCTTGCAACAGTATTATGTAACAAATTCTGAGAACCCTAATTTTTTGACTCTAGATTTACCGGTAGGCCTGTTAAATATAAGGGAGGCGCAATTGTCTCCAGAACAAAAAGAGAGTCTTGGCTCATTAAAAAAGCTAAATGTTCTGGCTTTTAAGAAGACTGAAGCAAACCAAGCCGACTTTCTGAAAGAGCAAACTATTATAAAATCTATTTTAAAGAGTGAAGACTTCACGGAACTCATGAAAATGAATACGGATTTTGGTAGGGCCACAATCAAGTATCTTGGGGACGAAGATGCCATTGATGAGGTGGTGATTTACGGAGATAATGAAGATAAAGGCTTTTTAGTTGTTCGGGTTTTAGGAAAAAACATGAATCCGGCAAAAATGATTCAGTTTGTTCAAGCTTTAGAAAAATCAGAGTTTAAAGGAGACGAACTATCTAAGGTTATGGACTTTATGAAGTAGAAGTAACATCATATTTCGCATTAAAAAACAAACCAAATTGACTGGTTTGTTTTTTTTTTGAATAAAATTTAAAGTTTTTAGTGACCTTTCGATAAATCGGGTGTCTTAAGTATTAAAGCACTAACCCTTAACACGAGAAACGATTATGGAACAAGCAGAAGTATGGATAGATAAAGGTATTGAGTTTGCCGTCAATTACGGACCTAAAGTAATAGGCGCAATCTTAATTTATATTATTGGTTCATGGGTTATAAAAAAGATAGTTAAGGTTGTTCAAAAGGGAATGACAAGCCAAGAGTACGATAAGTCTCTACAGAAATTTTTATTGAGCCTAGTAAAATGGGCCTTGACTATTTTCTTGATAATTACGGTAATTTCTACTTTAGGAGTAGAGACCACAAGTTTTGCAGCTATAATTGCAGCAGCTGGTTTGGCTATTGGTCTTGCACTACAAGGTTCCTTATCTAATTTTGCAGGTGGTGTTCTGATTATCATCTTCAAGCCTTATAAGATTGGAGATTTGATAGAAGCACAAGGTGCACTTGGTTCTGTTAAGGAGATAGAAATTTTCACAACTAAGCTTATTACACCTGATAATAAATTGGCTATTATACCCAACGGGGCAATGGCTAACGGAAATATCATTAACTATACGGCCGAAGGTAAAATGAGAGTCGATACCACTATAGGAGTTGGTTATGGTGAAGATATAAAAACAGCAAAAGAAGTTTTACTTAATGTTCTTTTAGCAGATCCAAAAGTATTGAAAGACCCTGCTCCATCTGTAAATGTTTCGGAATTGGCAGATAGTTCGGTAAACTTTGCGGTACGCCCGTTCTGTAAGCCAGAAGATTACTGGGATGTATATTTTGGAACTTTAGAAAACTGTAAGTTGGCACTTGATAAAGCTGGAATTGAAATTCCTTACCCACATCAAGTTGAGATACAAAAGAAAGGATGATTATTACTTAAACACTAACCATTATCCCCCGAAGAAGGCCGCATTTGCGGCCTTTTTTTCGTTTAGGATATGTGGGTAATTATTAAATTCCAGTATAGTTACCTGGTGTAATTACCTTTAGTTCTTGTTTAATTTCATTAGAAACTTCAAGCGTATCAATAAACTCAGCAATAGAGTTCTTATTTATTTTAGCATTGGTTCTAGTAAGACCTTTTAATGCTTCATAAGGATTAGGGTAGCCTTCTCTTCGTAAGATAGTCTGAATAGCTTCTGCAACTACGGCCCAATTATTTTCAAGGTCTTGTTCAAACTTTTCTTTGTTCAATAAGAGTTTGTTCAATCCTTTTAAAGTAGACTGAAAGGCAATAATTGTATGGGCAAAAGGCATACCGGCATTTCTAAGGACTGTACTATCCGTAAGGTCTCTCTGTAGTCTAGATACCGGTAATTTAGCGGATAAGTGTTCAAATAAGGCGTTTGCTATACCCAAGTTACCTTCAGAATTTTCAAAATCTATTGGGTTTACTTTATGTGGCATAGCCGAAGACCCAACTTCACCTTCTTTAATTCTTTGTTTAAAATAATCCATGGAAACATAGGTCCAGAAATCACGGTCTAAATCAAGGATAATAGTGTTTATACGCTTAAGGTTATCGAACAAGGCGGCCATATGGTCATAATGTTCAATTTGCGTAGTAGGGAAGGAGTGATGGAGTCCTAATTTTTCTTGTACAAATTTAGTTCCAAAAGCTTTCCAATCAATTGATGGGTAGGCAACTTTGTGTGCATTATAATTTCCGGTAGCACCACCAAATTTAGCGGCACTAGGTATATCGTTCAATAGGTTGAATTGTTCTTTTAATCGAACTGCAAAAACCTCTATTTCTTTACCAAGACGTGTAGGCGATGCCGGTTGTCCGTGTGTTCTGGCTAACATTGGTATATCTGCCCATTCTTTTGCCAACTCCTGAATTTTGTTCAACAGTGTAGTGTATTCAGGAACATAAACTTCGTTAGTCGCTTCTTTAATAGAAAGAGGAATAGCGGTGTTGTTGATGTCTTGAGAGGTAAGTCCAAAGTGAATGAACTCTTTATGAGCGGAAAGCCCCAATTTATCAAAAGCAGCTTTTATAAAATACTCTACTGCTTTTACATCGTGATTTGTGGTTTTCTCTATTTCTTTTATTTCCTGGGCATCAACCGTATCAAAATTAATATAGATTTCCCGAAGCGCTCCAAATTTGGAATTGTCAAAATCTGAAAGTTGAGGTAATGGAATCTCACAAAGGGCAATAAAATATTCAATTTCTACTCGTACCCTGTATTTGATTAGGGCTTCTTCCGAGAAAAACGGTGCCAATGGTTCAGTTTTACTTCTGTAGCGCCCATCTATGGGCGAAATAGCGTTCAAAGCGTTTAGCGACATAACGTTGTTTAAGGTTGATTTTGAAAAAAAGCAAAGATACCCTAAGATGGTTAGTATTAAAAGGTTTTAGAGTTTCTTGTGATAAAAAGATGTCCTTAAAAAGTTAATAACTTGGTTTTTATGCCGAATACTTCTTCAGTTTGGCCAAAATATCCCTGGCTCTTGCTTTATAAGCAGCGCTGCCCTCTGCATAGCTTTGTTCAAGTATAATTTTCAATTCGGGGTGAATCCATTTATATTTATGACCTAACAGCCATAATGAAGTCATAGAGTAAGCCTTTGTAGCTACTTTGTGTTCGCCTATTAACCAATCAAAACAGGCCGAAGTAATCTGCTCCAACTGACTCTCGGTCATAATTTGTTGTAATTCATTTTTCTGTTTAGAGAAATATGTTTTTGTCAAATATTCACAAATTTTAGCCATGGGTCGTACGGCGGAATCAAAATGAACTCTGCCGAGATTAGCGGTAAAATAATCTAAATGTGGGTAGATAAAAGGTAGGTTTTCTTTTGCCGTAAATTCCAATACCCAGCAGGCTCTATTAGATATAGGATCGTCAACATCAAAGGCAATTTGCATTAATGGTTTTACCAGTTGCGGGTTTCGTGTAATCAAATCGGCCATTTCTGCTCGTTTTTCACGAGAATGATTTACGTAATCTAGAGCTTTGTAAAGTTCTTCTTTGGTCATTAAAGCAGGAAATTGTACTCTTTTATGATTTTCTTTTGGCTGTTTCTGTAAGTTCTGTCACAAGATTGGGTAAACCTTCTACGGCTGTTTTTGCAATAATAGAAAGGTTATCATAATTGTTTTCTGAAACATTTGGTTGTGGGTCTATAAAATAAATGGGAACACCACTTTGGGCATAATCAATAAGACTTGCTGCTGGGTATACTTGCATAGATGTGCCAATGATTATAACTATATCAGCATTTTGAGTGGCAATTGCTGCTTGTTGTAAAAGAGGTACTGCCTCGCCAAACCAAACAATATGAGGGCGTAATTGGTGGCCTTTTTCACAATAGTCTCCTAAGTTCAAATCTTTTGACCAGGGAATAATCACATTTTCATTTTTGGTGCTTCTAGCTTTAAGGAGTTCACCATGAATATGGATAAGGTTGGTGCTTCCTGCTCTTTCATGAAGGTCATCTACATTTTGTGTTACAATGGTAACATCATAAAATTCTTCAAGCTTAAAAAGTGCCTTATGGGCTTTGTTTGGGAAAACTTCGGGTAACTGCCTTCGTCTTTGATTATAAAAATCAAGAACTAGTTTTGGGTTCCGGGCAAAACCTTCGGGCGAGGCAACATCCATTACATCATGCCCTTCCCATAGGCCACCCGCATCTCTAAAGGTGTTTATTCCACTTTCGGCACTAATACCAGCACCAGTCAAAACAGTAATTCTTTTCTTCATCGTTATAAAAATAGAGTTTTTATTATATTCGGTACATGGCAGATGAACAACTTCTTGAATATTTAGAGAATTTTATAAGCGAAGAAAGGAAACAACGGTTTTTAGAAGTACTTGAAGACCGAACAAAATTATTAACGGTTGCAATTGAAGATATTTACCAAATGCATAATACGAGTGCCGTAATTCGTAGTTGTGAAGTTTTTGGAATCCAGGAAGCGCATATTATAGAATCGCGGTTTGGTAAGAAGCTAGATAGCGAAATAGCTATGGGCGCCCAGAAGTGGGTAGATGTGCATCGTTATAAAAACACCCAGAACTGTATAAAAGCGCTAAAGCGGGACGGTTATAAAATTATAGCAACTACACCGCATAATGATTCAAATTTTCTTGAGGATTTCAGGGTTGAAGGAAAAACAGCTCTATTGTTTGGTACTGAACGAAATGGGCTTAGCCAAGAAGCGATTGATATGAGTGACGGATTTTTGAAAATACCAATGTTGGGCTTTACAGAAAGTTTAAACATATCCGTTTCGGCAGCGATAATTTTGCAGCACTTGACCGTAAAATTGAGAGCTACGGATTTGGAATGGGGATTGACCAAAGAAGAAAAGCTGGAGAAACGATTGGATTGGACTAAAAAATCTGTAAGGAGTATTGATGATATTTTGAAAAGATATGAAACAGAAATCAAAAATGGGGATGCATAAAATGAACGAATCTTTTCAAGACTAGAACCAAGTTGAATTTTTAAGAATAGATGAAGACCCGTGTAATAAAAGCTATGATTTTTGAATGCTTGGTTTTCAAAAATTATAGCTTTTTGTATTCTACTCTTTTAGCTCTAACAGTGCTATATTAAAATCATTCTCTAGAAGCACTTTGCCGTTCGCCACAACAACTTCGGTTTCTGAATAGGTGTCATATAGTTTTGTTCCATCACCAAAGAAACCTTTTACCCAGATAGATTTTTTACCCTTAGGTAAATCTAGTCCTATAACAACCTTGTCTTTAAAGTTTCCTTCAACATAAGTTCTGCTAAAAACATAAGGTTTTTTGCCAAGTCTTTTATGTTTTCCAGCTCCCACTGCCAAATGATTTCTTCTAAAAGTCCCTAGTTTTTTCCAATGTTGCAGTACCTCTTTGGTTCTAGAAAGACTATCTAGCTCATCCCAGTTCATAAACGAGCGTAAAGTAGCATCACCTTCAACAGGGTTATCTGTAGAGCCTTCTATGGTTAAATCGCGAGCGGTTTCATCTCCGTAATAAATCTGTGAAGCCCCTGGCGTGAGAAGAAGAATATTTGCAGCTCTGAAAGGGTCTTTTCTTTCAGGATCAAAAGGACTCCCGTCATCATGAGAAGTGAGGTAGTTTACTACACTTTTACCGATAAGGTCGGTATTCAACATTTTGTTATACTTACGAAAGATAGATTCATAATCTTTTTTGGCGTCTTCTTTAAGCTCAAAATTGATAAGACTTTTAAATCCATGGGCAAAGTAATCTACTTTCTTGTCATTAAAGTCGTACTCTCTTCCGTTGGAGATGCCATAGTTATAGACTTCGCCAACCATATAGAAAGGCTTGTCATCAAGTACTTTGTCAGGATGCATTTTTTTCCAGTTTTCAAAGGCAAACGACGCTTCCTTGTAAAGTTCTGACCATGCCTCTTCGTTTACATGTTTTACAGTATCTACTCTAAAACCATCTACACCCAGGTTATTGACATAATCAGTGAGCCATTTTATAATATAGTATCTTGGAGCTCTTGGGTAACCGGTTCGTTCAAAGAACAGTTGTAATTCGTCTAGTTCTTGGCTTAAGCGGCCTTCTTCTTTCCATTTGGCCAAAAGTGCATCAGGAAGTTCAACAGGTTCGTTAGATTCAGTTCGGATGTCCGGTAGGTTTTCTACCAAAGTACATTCAACCGTAGTTTCATAGGTAGTAAAATCACATGTTGGTTCTTTTCTGACCCATTCATCTGGCCAAGCTCCATCAATTTCTGTAACGGGCCCTGTGTGGTTGAGGACAACATCTAGCAAGACGCGAATACCATATTTGTGCGCGGTCTTAACCATTGTTTCTAAATCTTTTCTAGTTCCAAAATTTGGATCAAGATTTGTCCAGTCTTTGGCCCAATATCCGTGATAACCATAGGTGGTTCCAGTGCCTTCATCAGTACTACCATGAATCTGTTCTATAACAGGGGTAAACCATATGGCATTAATACCTAAATCCGAAAAATAACCTTCTTCTATTTTTTTTGTAATTCCTGGAATATCACCTCCCATAAAACCTCTTAAAGGTCCAGTTGGCTCGGTTCGGTCAAAATTTACATCATTTTTGGTATTGCCATTATTAAACCTGTCGGTCAATAAGAAATAGATATTTGCTCCTTCCCAAGCAAAAGGAGCATTCTTTTGGGGTTCAATAGATTTGGGAATGGTATCGGTTTTTACCGCTACCTCTTCTACAATATCCTTGCGTTGTTCTTTACAGGAGGCAAGGATTAGAAGTATAATAACCGCAGAGAGCAGTCTTTTCATAAGAGTTCTATTTTCTCTAAAGCTATAAAATGCAATGGGAAATAGAAAATTTATTTTTTACGATTCAATACTTTGAAATCTTCGTAGCAACTACTTATAGCATCTAAAATTTGTAAATCGTTGGCAGTTTTTATGAACGATTTTGAGTAATTGCAATTATTAAGAATATCTTGAATGTCTAACTTCTCTATCTGAAGCAGTTCCATTAAGACTTCACGATCAAACTTAGAAGCCAAAAGATCACGTATTTGGTCGTCTTCTTTTATTTTGCGTAGTTTTTTCATCTGGTTTGGCTGCTTGCCAAAAAGATTACGCAACAAATCTGCAGGGTTTAAGATAGCACCTAAAACTTTGGTGACGGCACTAGGGTTTTTGTTACCTCCTTCGTAGCCTACGGAAAGGCCAGATATACTATACTGGTATGCATTATTTATTGGAGCATTCTTAACATCTATTTCAAGATAGCCTGTAAGCTGATAAGGTCTAACGATTACCTCTTCTAAAGCATAGGCAAGTTCTGTTAAGGCAATTTTAGTGTTCTCGAACTTGAACATGTCATTCGTAACCCTAATTTTTTGAGACTTGAAACCTAAATAGGAAAAGTACAGGATGTCATCTACAGACGCGATAATTGTAAACTCTCCATCATCTTTTGTAATGGTTCCTTTAACCTTGTTCAAGTTTATAATATGAACACTGCCCATAGGGGCATCTGTTTGGGCGTTTACAACTATGGCCTTTATTTCTTTTTCCTCTAGTATTTCTTCTTCTTGAGCGAACGAGAAGGTTGATATAAAGAGCAGAATTATAATTGAGATTGGTTTCATTGCTTTTAGCATACGGGGTTAAAAATACTAAACAAAACAAAAAAATACGCCGAAGCGTATTTTTTAATATAGAATTAACTTAAAATGTAAGTTGTTTTGTAGTCCTAAAAGAAGTCACTTCTGCTTTTGCTGCTGCTACCACTTCTTCTCTTTCCTGAATGGCTAGATTTACCTCTAGAAGAGCTTCTGTTATTGTCTCTACCTCTAGATCTACCACCACGATCACTGCTGTCACGGTCACTTCTTCCTCTGCCACCGCCGCTTCTACCTCTATTACCACCGCCGCTTCCGCCAGGGTTTTTAGAAACTTCAACGTTAATGAATCTACCTTCTAGTTTAAAGTCGGTAAAAAATGAAAGAATTTTTTCAGTATGTTCAGCTTCCGTATTAAAGAAAGAAAATGAATCCTTTGTGTCAACCTTGTAAACATCCTCTTTTCCAAGGCTTAAAGTATCACGTAAGAAGTCTTTTAAAGACATCCAATCGTAACCATCTTTTTCTCCAACATTTATGAAATAGCGAACAGATCCGTTAGAAGGTGCACTTGCGCCTCTATCTCTATCTCCTCTTTCTCTATCACGACCGCGGTCATCAGAGCTGCTTATATCTTTAGTTTTGTTGTAGTAGTTTGAAAAACGCGTAAACTCAACAGATACTATTTTCTTGATAAGTTCATCGCGATCAATGCCTTCAAGAACGTCATTAATTGCCGGTAGGTAATTTTCAACGTCTTTGTTTATTTTAGTATCCTTGATTTTATTGGCCAAGTGATACAGTTGTATTTCGCATATTTCAATTCCTGTAGGAATCTTTTTGGAAAGAAAAGATTGTTGAATCTTTTTCTCCATTGCGTTAATCTTGCGCATTTCACTTCTGGTAATGATTACCATAGAAATACCAGATTTTCCCGCTCTACCTGTACGACCACTACGGTGGGTATAAGTTTCTATTTCATCAGGAAGTTGGTAGTTGATTACGTGTGTAATATCATCAACATCAATACCACGAGCAGCTACATCTGTTGCAACCAACATTTGTATTTGTTTCTTACGAAACGAGTTCATCACTAAATCTCGTTGGTTTTGACTTAAATCGCCATGTAATGCTCCTGCACTGTACCCATCTTCGATAAGCTTTTCGGCTACACGTTGCGTATCTCTTTTAGTTCTACAGAAAACAACCGAGAAAATATCTGGGTTAGCGTCTGCAAGTCTCTTAAGAGCAGGGTATCTATCTCTTCCTCCAACTACGTAATATTCGTGTTGTACAGTTGAAGTTCCTGCATTTTTAGCGCCTACTGTAATTTCAGTAGGGCTGTTCATGAATTTTTTGGCAATGGTTGCTACTTCTCTTGGCATAGTTGCAGAAAACAACCAAGTAGACTTGTCTTTAGGAGTATTCGAAAGAATATCCTTTATATCTTCAAAAAAGCCCATGTTGAGCATTTCATCAGCTTCATCAAGAATACAGTAGTCAATTTTGGTAATATCAACAAGACCACGGCTGATCATATCTTTCATTCGGCCAGGAGTTGCAACAACTATCTGTGCGCCACGTTTGATCTGTCTTGCTTGGTCTGTTATGCTAGCTCCACCATAAATAGCAACGGTGTTTAAACCTTTTACATATTTAGAGTAAGCTTGTATCTCATTTGTAATCTGCAAACATAGTTCACGAGTAGGGGAGAGTATTAAACCTTGGGTAGTTCTACTGGCACTATCAAGTTTCTGGATTAACGGAAAACCAAAGGCGGCCGTTTTACCAGTTCCTGTTTGCGCAAGCGCAACAAGATCCATTTCGCTTTCCAATAAAAGTGGGATTGCTTTTTCCTGTACTTCAGATGGGGTTTCAAAACCCATATCTTTTACAGCATCTAATAGGGGCTGACTTAGCCCTAATTCTTCAAATTTTGTCATAAAAAAGGTATACTTAAATCGCTAATAGGTGTGTTGCATAGAGCGATTATCGTATATAACCTTAGTACTCAGAACAACACCTGCCATACCGGCGGCGTTAAAATTAAGGCGCAAAGGTACGTTTTATTATTTAAATAGCTATTATTGTAGAAAATCTAATAGTTTTTTGATAGCTAACCCCCTGTGGCTTATGCTGTTTTTAGTTTTTAGAGGAAGCTCGGCAAAAGTTTGTTTATAGCCGTTAGGTTGGAATACAGGGTCGTATCCAAAACCTTTGGAACCTTTCTTTTCTTTTATTATTACGCCTTCTACAATACCGTTAAAGATGTGCTTCTCTTTATTTAAGTTTAAGGCAATTACTGTTTTAAAGTGGGCTTCACGATTTTCTTTGTCTTCTAGATTTTTTAAAAGTTTGTTCATGTTGTCGTCAGCATCTTTTGTTTCGCCTGCATATCTAGCGGAATACACCCCAGGTTCACCATTTAAGATGTCTACTATAAGACCTGTATCATCTGCAAAGCATGCTAGACCATAGGTTTTGGTAACATAATCAGCTTTTATTTGAGCATTCTCTTCTAAGGTTGCCCCGGTTTCAGGTATTTCATCAAAACAGCCAATATCAGTTAATGAGACCAATTCTATATGTGGGGGAACAAGTTTTTTAACTTCGTCTAATTTGTTTTTGTTGTGTGTTGCGAAAACAAGTTTCATGTAAATTGATTTAAGATTGTTTTTAAACGAATGCCTTTAGCGGTCTCAAAAATAGTAATTTTGAAAAGCTATAAATATTCTAATATGGAGTTAAAGATACCTCCCGCAGTTGTTTTTCTGATTTTTGCAGGTTTGATGTATCTGCTTGCTACGTTTTTGCCTTTTGGTTATTTCGATTTTTTTGGTAGGTATTATTTAATCATTTTTTTATTGGCTTTTGCTAGTATTGTGGCTGCAATTGCTCTTTTTCAATTTTTTCGTTTGCGAACTACTATTGACCCAACTAATCCTTCTAAGGCGAGTAAGTTGGTAGAAAATGGAATTTTTGCCTATTCTAGAAACCCTATGTATTTGGCTTTGCTTTTGCTTTTGTTGGCTTTAGGCGTATGGCTTGGTAATGCATTCAATACTTTGTTGGCAGCTGGTTTTGTCGGGTATATGAATCGATTTCAAATCATTCCTGAAGAGATGGCACTTTTGAAACTTTTTGGTAAAGGATACAAGCAGTATTGTGTAAATGTCCGAAGGTGGTTCTGAATTATAAGCAATATAGCTTATAATATAAAATATTAGCGTTTTAGCTTATATTTTTGTATATTAGCGTTTTAGCTTATATAATTATGATAGCAATAATTACTGGAGATATTATTAATTCCGAGAACCACAACTCATCAGAGTGGCTAGGTATTCTTAAGGATTACTTATCCAAACTGGGTAAATCACCCATAGATTGGGAGGTTTATAGGGGAGACGAGTTTCAATTAAAAATAGCAAAGGAAGATGCTTTACAGGCAGCAATACATATTAAGGCATTAATAAAAACGGTAAAGGGCTTAGATGTCCGTATGGGCATTGGCTTGGGCGGCGAAACATTTAAGGGGGTTGGCGTTAGTGAGTCCAACGGTCCTGCGTATCATAGGTCAGGAAGAACTTTTGAATCCCTTAAGGAAGATAAACTCAATTTAACTATTGCTACGGGCAATGGCTTTTTTGATGATACTTTAAATCTTATGCTTAAGTTGGCGCTTCATTTTATGGATGATTGGAGCACGGTATCGGCAGAGATAATCGTATTGGCTTTAGATAATCCTGATGCTTCGCAACGTGAAATAGCCGAAAGACTAAATATTCAACAGTCTGCGGTAAGTCAACGTCAAAAAAGGGCTCGTCTAGATTTGGTTCTAGAATTATTAGAGTATTATTCAAAAACTTTAAAAGAATTAAGTTAGATGATTCTGTTCACAAAACTTTTACTGGCACATTTAATAGGTGACTTTTTATTGCAGCCCAACCGCTGGGTCATTCATAAGGAGGCTAATAAAGAAAAATCAAAATACCTCTACGCACATGTTTTGCTTCATTTTGCACTGACGATGCTACTTGTATGGGATTTGAAGTTTTGGAAAATAGCATTGATTATTATGGTTTCGCACTATTTTATTGATTTAGCCAAGTTATATGTTACACCTCTATTTAAGTTAAAGAGTATTCCCTTTTTTATTGATCAAGTGCTTCATGTTCTTGTATTATATTGTTGTGTGTATTATGGCAACCTAATGGAGCATACTGTAGCTCTTTTTGAAAACCTAGATTGGCCGTTGGTAACAGCAATTGTATTTGTGAGCTCTCCTGCCGCAATTGTCATGGGTAAGTTGTTAGAAGCCATGTCGGACAAAATAGAATTAGATCATAAATCGCTGCCCAATGCCGGAAAATATATAGGAATCATAGAACGGTTGTTTGTTCTTATGTTCATAATTATGGGTAGGTGGGAAGCCATCGGTTTATTAATCGGAGCAAAATCTGTTTTTCGATTTAATGATTTAAAGGAAAGCAATAACAGGAAACTTACCGAATATATCTTAATAGGAACGCTGCTAAGTTTTGGGCTTGCAGTAATTACAGGAATTATCTATGTTAATATATAGAAACACAATGCACATCTTTTTTGTAGTGGTGTCATTTATGTCCATTACTACTGCATGGGGGCAAACAGAATTTTTCAATTCTTTTGATGATACTAAAATAGCCTACACTGATGAGGGCAAAGGAGATGCTGTTTTATTGATTCATGGTTTTATAAACACTAAGGAATCATGGGAAAGCACAAGCCTAAAAGAAGATTTATTGGCAGAAGGCTTTAGAGTAATTGCTCTTGATTTAAGGGGTAATGGCGAATCTGACAAGCCACAAACGGAAGAAGCGTATAGCTTTGATGCAGAGGTCATGGATATTATGTTTCTTATGCAGCATTTACGGTTAAAAAAATACATGGCCGTAGGTTACTCTAGAGGTAGTATTGTTCTTGCTAAATTATTACTCAAAGATAAGCGTGTTAAAAAGGCGGTATTGGGTGGTATGGGAATCGATTTCACGGATTACCGGTGGCCGCGAAAAATTAAATTCATGAATGCTTTTAATGGAAAAGTAACTGAAGATACCAAAGAAGCGGTAGATTATGCCAAATCTGTTCATGCAGATTTTAGAAGTTTGTATCTGCAGCAGCGTTTTCAGCCCAATACAAGAAAAAGCCACTTAGCTTATGTGCAAGCTAAAGTTTTGGTCATAGCGGGCAATGAAGATTTAGACAATGGTAGTCCAGAAAAATTGCATAAAGCTATTCCTAAGAGTGAATTTGTAATTGTTGAGGGAGACCACAACGGAACTTATAAGACTAAAGCATTTTCAGAAGCGATAGTTTCCTTTTTAGACTAAAATATTCATGGTTTTTACGTCTCTTAAAAATTCAAATCATATCAAAAAGAAGTAGATTAGTTATAAGGATAACTTTTAGCAACATTAGTCTAATTTGGACAGAAATAATCTTTATTTTTGTCCCTTAATTTTTTTAGCAAGGACATGGTAGAAGCAGGTAGGAAATACGTATTCGATTTTGATAGTACTTTAACAAGAGTTGAAGCCTTAGATGTACTAGCCGAAAGGACCCTGGAAGGCAATTCTAATAAAGACGAAATCATTAAGAAAATTCAGGAAATCACCAATTTGGGTATTGATGGTGATATATCCTTTACAGAGTCTCTTGAAAGACGTATAAAATTATTGCATGCTCATAGAGATGATTTAGGGCCGTTGGTAGAAGAGCTGCGTCATAAGATTTCTAAGTCTATTGCTTCCAATAAAGAATTCTTTGAAAAATTCTCAGATGATATTTATGTAATTTCTTGTGGATTTAAAGAATTTATTGACCCTATTGTAAAGGAGTATAACATTCCATCGGATAGGGTATATGCCAATACTTTTGAATTTGATAAAGAGGGAAACATTGTAGGTTTTGATTCTGAAAATGTACTTTCTCAACATAATGGTAAAATACAATGTCTTAAGGACATGAATCTTGACGGTGAAGTTCAGGTTATTGGTGATGGGTATAGCGATTATGTTATGCGCGAAGCCGGTATTGCAGATAAGTTCTTTGCCTACACTGAAAATGTACACCGTGAAAAAGCAGCTAAAAATGCAGATTATATAACTCCAAATATGGATGAATTTCTTTTTGTGAACGATTTACCTCGTAATATTTCATATCCAAAGAATAGAATTAAAATATTGCTACTAGAAAATGTTCACCCGGATGCTTTCAAGAATTTATCGGATGACGGTTTTTCTGTCGAACTGGTAAAGCATAGTATTGATGAAGATGAATTAATTGAAAAAATAAAAGGAGTTCACGTATTGGGTATTCGTTCTAAAACCCAAGTGACTCAAAAAGTATTGGATGCTGCTGATAAGCTTTTGGTAGTTGGTGCTTTCTGTATTGGTACTACACAAATAGATTTGCTTCATGCAAAGAGAAATGGAGTTGTAGTTTTTAACGCACCTTATAGTAATACACGTTCAGTGGTTGAATTGGCTATTGGACAGATTATTATGCTAATGAGAAGTGTGTTCTCTAGAAGTAGTGAAATTCACAGCGGACAATGGCAAAAGACAGCTGAAGGTTCAAGAGAGGTTCGTGGTAAGAATCTTGGTATTGTTGGTTACGGTAACATTGGAAAACAACTTTCTATCTTGGCAGAAGCCTTGGGTATGCGTGTGTATTATTACGATGTTGATGATAAACTGTCAATGGGTAATGCTAAAAAATGTAACACGTTAGAAGATTTATTAAATGTTTCAGATGTTGTTACTCTACATATAGATGATAATAAAGCAAACAAGGATTTCATAGGCGAGCGAGAAATTAGCCAAATGAGAAACGGGGCCATGCTTATTAACTTGTCAAGAGGTTTTGTAGTGGATATTGAAGCTTTGGCAAAAGGTTTAAAATCTGGTAAAATTGGTGGTGCAGCTATTGATGTATATCCAGAGGAGCCACGTAGTAACGGTGAATTTTATACGCCACTTCAAGGTTTGAATAATGTTATTCTTACACCGCATGTTGGTGGTAGTACAGAAGAAGCACAACGTGATATAGCAGATTTTGTTCCAAATAAAATAATGGATTACATCAACTCAGGTAACACTGTAGATGCTGTAAATTTTCCGAATATTCGTTTACCAAAACAGCAGAATGCACACCGTTTCTTGCACATACATAAAAATGTGCCTGGAATTATGGCTAAAATTAATGAGGTATGCGCTAAATATGTCTTAAATATCTCTGGACAATTCTTGTCTACCGATAGCGAGGTAGGGTATGTAATTACAGATTTGGATAAAGAATACAATAAAGATGTTATAAAAGCCTTTAGGAAGGTAGAGAACACTATTAAATTTAGAGTGTTGTACTAGGTCTTAAATAATCTTTGAAATAAAAAAATAGCCTTCTTTTTAAAGAAGGCTATTTTTTTGCTCAATTTTTATTGATGATGATAAGGTTCGTTACGCAGTATGGTAAAAGCTCTATAGACTTGCTCAACAACAAAAAGGCGAACCATCTGGTGAGAAAAGGTCATTTTTGATAAACTGATTTTGCCTTGAGCTTTATTGTAAACATCCGTACTAAAACCATATGGGCCACCAATTACAAAAACAAGCTGCTTAAGGCCTGCATTCATCTTTTTTTGCAAATAACCAGAGAAATCTACTGAGGAAAATTGTTTTCCGTTTTCGTCTAAGAGCACTAGAACATCAGTATTGCTGAGGTTTTTTAAAATGAGCTCACCCTCTTTTTCTTTTTGTTGCGCTTCGGAGAGGTTTTTGGTGTTTTTAATATCGGGTATGATTTCCAATTCAAACTTAACATAGTGTTTTAATCGGTTCTCATATTCAGAAATTAGCTGCAATAAAGCCTTGCTATCTGTTTTTCCTATTGCAATGAGTTTTATGGTCATACAGCAAATATAATTTGAAATAATAAGTTTTATGTATTGAGATATGTACCTATTCTAATAAATAAGCCTTGGGCTAAGGTCTATAAACCCCCAACTATTTACTAATTTAGCTATAAGTAAAATCCCGTACATGATTTCCAAAGAACAATTCCAAGAAGAAATAGATTATATCATAAAAAATGCAATTCGTGAAGATGTTGGCGATGGAGACCACAGTTCGTTGGCCTGTATTCCTGATACAGCGAAAGGAAAAGCAAAGCTGTTAGTGAAGGACGAAGGCATTATTGCTGGAGTAGAATTTGCTAAAGAGGTCTTCAAATATGTGGATTCTAACATGGAGATAGAAACTCTAATTAATGATGGTTCTCCGGTAAAGCATGGTGATATCGTTTTTTACGTTTCAGGAAGTTCACAGAGTATCTTAAAAGCAGAACGTTTGGTTTTGAATGCTATGCAACGTATGAGTGCTATAGCTACAAAAACAAATTCGTTTGTAAAGCTATTGGAAGGTACAGGAACTAAAATTCTTGATACTAGAAAAACTACTCCAGGTATTCGTGCTTTGGAAAAGTGGGCCGTTAAGATAGGTGGAGGTGAAAATCACAGATTCGCTTTATACGATATGATTATGCTAAAAGATAATCACATAGATTTTGCGGGAGGCATAGATAAAGCCATTCAGAAAACTAAAGATTATTTAAAGGAAACTAATCGTGATTTAAAAATCATTGTGGAAGCAAGAGATTTAGATGAGATAAAGCAAATTCTTGAGGCGGGTGGTGTATATCGTATTCTCATAGATAATTTCAACTATGAAGATACCCGTAAAGCGGTCAAATTAATAGGAGATACTTGTTTAACAGAATCTTCTGGAGGAATCAATGAAGATACTTTGCGCAAGTACGCGGAGTGTGGTGTGGATTATATTTCTTCTGGTGCGCTTACCCATTCGGTGTATAATATGGATTTAAGCTTAAAAGCGGTATAAATGTCGCAAGATATAGAGAAGAGAATTGAAAAAATTCCTATTGTCAACTGGGTCGCTCGTTTGCTGAAACAAGTAAAACTACCGGCTTTTGAAGGACTATCTCTTTATGACTTAATTGAAATGTATATTCTTGGTGTTTTCCGAGGAGCCATTTCTACGCGTGCCAGTGCAATTGCTTTTAGCTTGTTTTTGGCGTTATTTCCATTGCTTATATTTTTAATTACGTTAATTCCCTTCATACTGCCATATGTAAGTGTAGGTAACGATAATTTTGATTCTCAGTTCCTTGTGTTTTTAGAATCTTTCTTGCCATCGGCAACTAGTGATTATTTTGGAGAGATTTACCAACAAATAAAAGATCAGAAACAAGGAGGGTTATTGTCTTCCGCTTTTTTGTTTTCTATTTTTTTAATGGCAAATGGGGTTAATGCTATTTTTGGAGGGTTTGAAAACTCGTATCATGTAGAATTGACTCGGCATTTCTTCCGTCAGTATTTATATGCCCTTATGGTGGGTTTAATTCTATCAATTTTGTTAATTGTAGGCGCTGTAGCTTATGGTTATTTTGAGTTGTATATAATAGACTACCTAAGTGTTTGGGCCGCTAAGACCAGGGGATATGACCTTACTGAGAATGATATTGTGGGTGCTAAGATAGGTAAGGTGTTGTTTTTCATTATTTTATCTTATTTCACTACCGCTATATTATATTATTTTGGAACTACAGAAGGCAAACATGCTCGGTTTTTTTCAGCAGGAGCATTTATGACTACTCTACTGTTCATGTTAACCTCATACCTCTTTGGTGTTTATGTAGAAAAGTTTGCTAGATACAATGAATTGTATGGTGCTTTAGGAGGTTTATTGATACTTATGGTCTATATCTGGTTAAATTCTAATATATTGTTGCTCGGGTTCGAGCTTAATGCATCGTTGAACTCTTTAAGAAAAACATACACTAAGAAATGAATACAAGCGCAATTTTAAGTTTTTTTGTTTTTATCTTCATGTTATCTCCAGTAAGTCACTCCCAAGGAGTTTTTGGAAAATGGAAAACCATAGACGACCGTACAGGTAAGCCAAAAGCTATCATTGAAATATATGAAGAGGATGGAATGATGCACGGTAAAATTATTGAAATAGTAGAGGAGGGGAAGGAAAATTTTATTTGTGGCAAGTGCGAAGGAGATAGGAAAGACAAGCCTGTACTAGGTATGACCATAATTGAAGATGCAGAACATCATGGGGATGGTGTTTATAAAGGCGATACTCTTTTTGACCCTCAACAGGCTATGACTTTTAGATGTAAAATTTGGCTTAACCCAGAAAACCCTAATGAACTTAAGGTAAGGGGGTATTTAGCTTTTATTTATCGTACTCAGACTTGGGTACGTGTAGAAGGATAGAATTCGAACCGAAGTATGCAGTATTTTATCGATGTAATTTTACCGATTCCCTTAGAGAAACTTTTTACTTATTCTATTTCCGGGACGGAAGCTGAGTTTTTGCGTCCGGGTATGCGTGTGGGTGTTCCTTTTGGTAAATCTAAAATTTATACGGGCTTGGTGCATAATGTGCATAACAACAAACCCGAGATTTATGAAGCCAAGGAAATAGACCGCATACTTGATGAACATCCTATTATAAATACTATTCAGTTAAAGCACTGGCAGTGGATTGCAGATTACTACATGTGCACCATTGGCGAGGTTTTTAGAAGTGCGGTTCCTGGAGCATTCTTGTTAGAAAGCGAAACTCTTATTCTAAGAAATGATGAAGGAGATGTTGATGAGTCTAAGTTAGAGGATGACGAGTTTTTGGTGTATGAGGCACTGCAGCATCAAGCATTGTTAAAGGTGCAAGAGGTAAGTGCTATTATAGACCGAAAGAATATTCTACCGGTTTTAAATCGCCTTATAGAAAAGAATGTTATTCTTCTTAAAGAAGAAATGTACGAACAGTACAAGCCTAAATTAGTGCGCTATGTAAAATTGGGAAAGGATTATCTTGAGGAGGAAAAACTGGAAGCCCTTTTGAATGATTTATCAAGAGCTCCAAAACAGAGCCAGGTTGTACTCTCTCTTTTTCAAATACAAGCTACCAACAAAAAACCGATTAAAGTAACAGAACTGGAACAAGCCAGTGGTGGTTCAAAGGCGGTTATAAAATCACTTGTAAAAAAAGAGATTTTAGAGGAGTACTTTGTAAGAACCGATCGGGTAAGCTATGATGGTGAAGAGGAGAATTATGATTTAAAAGATTTAAACGAGTATCAGAAAAAAGCTTTTGAAGATGTATCTAAAAGCTTTGCTGAGGATAAAGTAACCTTGTTGCACGGAGTAACTTCTTCTGGTAAAACTGAAGTTTATGTAAAGTTGATTGAAGAGTGTATTCAGAAAGGAAAGCAGGCTTTATATCTACTTCCTGAAATAGCACTGACCACTCAACTTATTTCTCGCTTGCAAGAGTATTTTGGAGAAAAAGTATCTGTTTATCATTCAAAATATAGTGTACAGGAAAGAGTAGAGGTATGGAATAATGTTTTGGCTAAAAAAGACAAAGCTCAAATTGTTATAGGAGCTCGTTCAGCTTTGTTTTTACCGTATTCGGATTTAGGTCTTATTGTGGTTGATGAAGAGCATGAGAGTTCTTTTAAGCAGTTTGATCCAGCACCAAGATACCATGCAAGAGATGCAGCCATTGTGTTGGCTAAACTTCACAACAGCAATATCTTATTGGGGTCTGCTACCCCGAGCGTAGAGACTTTTTATAATGCCAAAACTGGAAAATACGGGTATGCCTCAATAACAAGACGTTTTGGGAATGTGCTTATGCCGGATATTGAATTGGTAGATATTAAAGAGCAAAGCCGAAAACGACGGATGAAAGGGCATTTTTCCGAACGTTTGTTTTTGGCCATTCAAGAAGCTTTAGATGCAGGGGAGCAGGTAATTTTATTTCAGAATAGAAGAGGGTATGCTCCAATAGTAGAGTGTAGTACTTGTGGACATTCGCCTCAATGTCCCAATTGTGATGTGAGTTTAACATATCATCAGTATAAAAAACAATTGCGATGTCATTATTGTGGTTACCACATGGCATTGCAAGAAAGTTGTCAGGCCTGTGGCAGTCATACCCTAGATACTAAAGGTTTTGGAACTGAACAGGTGGAGAAGGAGTTAGAAACCTTGTTTCCGGACGCTAAGACTTGGCGCATGGATTTGGATACTACTAGAGGCAAGCATGGCTACGAAAAGATAATTACAGCGTTTGAGCAACAGGAGATGGATATTCTTGTGGGTACTCAAATGTTAACAAAAGGACTGGATTTCCGAAACGTGAGTTTGGTGGGTATTATGAATGCTGATTCTCTTTTGAATTTTCCGGATTATCGGGCACATGAACGTTGTTTTCAGTTACTGACACAAGTAGCAGGTCGTGCAGGTCGTACTAAAAAGAGGGGAAAGGTTCTAATACAGAGTTACAACCCATATCATCAGATATTACAACAGGTTTCTACACATGATTATGATACCATGTTTAAAGAGCAATTATACGAGCGAGAGCAGTATAAGTATCCACCTAGCAATAGAATTATTAAAATTACTTTCAAGCATAAAGAGTATAATAAGCTGAACGAAGCTACGGAATGGTTCGCAAAAGCGTTGCGGACTACTTTAGGAGGGAATGTGCTTGGACCAGAATATCCACCGGTAGCTAGAGTACGGAATCAGTTTTTAAAAAATGTATTGATTAAGATACCGCATGCTCAATCTGTGGTAAAGACTAAGGCCGCAATCAAGAAAATTGAAAAATCATTTAATTCTGTTTCTCAATTTAGAAGTGTACGGGTTATATATAATGTTGACCATATTTAAATAAATGGCAAAAAAAATCCCGAACATTATTTAATGTTCGGGATTTATATTTAAAGTAGAAGTGCTAGACATTGGCTAATGCTTCTGCCAACTCGGTCTTTTTATTCCTACTAAGAGGAATGGACCTGCCACTAACTTCAACATTTTTACTGTTGAATTTTTCTATCTTCTCTAAATTCACAATGTAGGATTTGTGAATTCGCAAGAATTTATCTTCTGGTAATTGCTGCTCAAATGATTTCATGGTAGACAAGATAACAATGTTAGCTTCGTCCGTTACCAATTTAATATAATCACCAAGAGCCTCAATCCATTTAATATCGTTTAAGATTACTTTACGTTTCTTAAGATTGCTCTTTACGAAGATGTGTTCTTCGTCTTCTTGAACTTTATTTATCTGCTCATATTTAGCTACCGCTCTTTTTACCGAAGCATCAAATCTAGCTAGGGTAATGGGTTTGTGCAAATAATCTGTTACATCGTAATCAAATGCTTTTAGAGCATAATCTGGTTTACCTGTAATCAAAATTACTTGAGGGCTATTTTCTAGGGATTCGAGTAGGTCAAATCCACTAATAATAGGCATTTCAACATCAAGAAAAATAAGATCGATCTCGTTGTTCTTGATGCCGTTTTTGGCTTCGATCGCATTGCTGTACTCGGCCACCATAGCAAGGTTGGGATGACTGTTTACAAGCTTCGCGACTGCCATTCGTTGCATGGACGAATCGTCTACGATAATACTTCTTAATTTCATAAATAGGTCGATTTGTGGGGTTAAGTCATCGACAAAATACTAAAAAAACCTGTTTAAATACAATAATATTGTAAACTTGGGCTTCTTTTTGTTGTAATTTGTAATGACATAGGTTAAGATTTGGTTATGTAAGATTTTAGGATTGTCAAAGTATAACGAAGAAATTCCGCTTTTCTTGTAAAGTCTAATAAAAATTGTTACTTTTGCACTCCTAAAAAATATACATTTATGAACCATTACGAAACTGTTTTCATTTTGAATCCCGTGCTTTCTGATGATCAGGTAGCGGAAACAGTTAAGAAATTTGAAGATTTCTTAATTAAAAATGGCGCCAAAATGGTCTCCAAAGAAAATTGGGGGCTTAAGAAATTGGCCTATGCTATCCAGCACAAAAAAAGTGGTTTTTACCACTTGTTCGAATTCACCAGCACAGGTGAAGTTATTACTCCTTATGAGCAAGAGTTCAAAAGGGATGAGCGTATCATGCGTTTCTTGACGGTAAAACTAGACAAGCACGCTATTGAGTGGGCTGAGAAAAGAAGAACAAGGTTAAAAGCTAAAGCATAAGGAATTATGGCAACATTACAACAACAAGCAAAAGGAAAAAAAGACGGTGAAATCCGTTATTTAACTCCATTGAACATTGAAACTAATACTAAGAAGAAGTATTGTCGTTTCAAGAAATCAGGTATTAAATATATCGATTACAAAGACGCGGACTTTTTAATGAAGTTGGTAAACGAGCAAGGTAAATTGTTACCTAGAAGACTTACTGGAACTTCTTTAAAATACCAACGCAAAGTGGCTCAAGCGGTCAAAAGAGCACGTCATTTGGCTTTCATGCCATACGTAGGCGATTTATTAAAATAAATTTTAAGGCAAAATGGAACTTATACTAAAACAAGACGTAGAGCATTTAGGCTTTAAAGACGATATCGTAAACGTAAAAAACGGTTACGGTAGAAATTACCTTATTCCAAGAAGTTTAGCCGAAATGGCTACTGTTTCTGCTAAAAAGGTATTAGCTGAGAACTTAAAACAAAGAGCTCACAAAGAGAAAAAAGTTGTTGATGCTGCTAGCAAAACTGCTGAAGCTCTTAAAGCTTTGGAAATGAAAATTTCTGCTAAAACAGGTACAGCTGACAAGTTGTTTGGATCGGTTACTACAATTGATCTTGCTGCAGCTCTTGAAAAAGAAGGTCACAGTATCGATAAAAAGTTTATCAGTATTCAAGGTGGTGCCGTTAAGCGTACCGGTCCTTACAATGCACAGATTAGATTACATAGGGAAGTTGTAGTAGAATTCCCTTTTGAAGTTGTTGCTGCCAAGAAATAATGGTTAATAACAACTTATAACTTAAAAGAGCTGTGCTTGCATAGCTCTTTTTTTTTGTTCTTTTTTGTAGGACTAACTCAAACAAATGATTATGTCTTACAAAGTCCCTTTAAGTGTTGTTCTATTCTTCACTTTTTTTAGTGCAATTGCACAGGTCACCACCTCTAATATGAGCGGATCGGTGGTCGATGATCAAAATTTACCTTTATTAGGTGCCAACGTAGTAGTTGTGCATACTCCAACAGGCACAAAATCAGGTGCCATTACAAATGAAGATGGTCTTTTTAAAATACTAAACCTTAGGGTTGGTGGGCCATACATTGTAACAATTTCTTATGTAGGTTTTAAGGAACAGACCTTAAACGACATCTACTTGTCTTTAGGAAAGACTTTTACTTTAGATGCTGTTCTAGCAACTGAGAGCCAAGCTTTGGATGAAGTAGTGGTAATCTCAGATCGCGGAGGAACATTTGGAAGTGATCGTACCGGTTCTGAAACCAGTGTTGGAAGAAGAGAACTTACCAAACTACCAACTATTTCTAGATCTGCGGAAGATTTCACACGATTAGAGCCTAGTGCTTCAGGAACTCCTGGTACAGGAGGTCTTTCATTTGGTGGTCGTAATGATCAATACAATAACTTTTCTTTAGATGGTTCTTTCTTTGGAAACCCTTTTGGTTTGGATGCACCTAGTCCTGGTGGTCAAACGGGATCACAGCCAATATCTTTAGATGCTATAGATCAGATTCAGGTGTCTTTGGCTCCTTATGATGTCACGCAATCGGGTTTTACCGGAGCTACTGTTAATGCGGTAACCAAGAGTGGTACAAATGAGTTTCATGGTAGTGTTTACGGTTTTTTTAGAAATGAAAGCCTTACCGGTGGTAAGATAAAAGGAGAAGATGTAGTAAAGCCAGACTTGAAGCAAAATCAATATGGTGTTAGTATTGGTGGTCCAATAATAAAAAACAAACTCTTTTTCTTTGCCAATTTTGAACGCGATCAAAGAGATGATTTAGGTACTAGCGGTTGGGTTCCTAATACGGGTTCAGGTGCTATTAATGAATCTAGGGTTTTAGAAAGTGATTTAATGTCTGTCCAGTCTGCACTATCAGGTTTGGGTTATGATACGGGAAGATATGATGGGTTTACTTATGGAGCTGAATCAACAAAAGGTATTTTTAAATTAGACTGGAACGTTAATGATAATCATCGTTTAGCAGTAATATATAACTTCTTGAAGTCATCAAGAGAGCAGCCAGCTCACCCTACAGCACTGGGTGTGAGAGGGCCTAGTTTTCAAGTTTTGCAATTTGAGAATTCCGGTTACGAAATCAATAACAATATTCAATCATTTCAGGTGGAGCTGAACTCTACTTTTGGTGATAATGCAACAAATAAATTACAAGTTGGGTATTCTCATTTTGATGATTTTAGAAATGCACTCTCTTCCCCTATGCCTGCTATTACCATTCAAGATGGAGCTAATAGTAATTATATCATTGCTGGGCATGAGCCTTTTTCTATTAATAATACATTAGATCAGAAAGTATTTCAGATTACGAACAATTTCAATTATTTTATGGGTAACCATACTCTTACGGTTGGTGCTTCTTTTGAGAAATTTCAATTTGATAACTCCTTTAACTTAGGGGCTTATGGTTATGATGAGGATGGAGATTTTAATCAAGAGGTGGGTGCTTTCGCATCGTATCCTTCTTTAGCGGATTTTCAAACTGATGTTGCCGATGGTACTTTAGCGGCGGCATTGGCCAATGCTCAAAATATTTTTACTAACAGTAATGCTGCCGGTGTAGGTAATGATGGTGGTTGGGCATTAGCGGAAACCAACGTGGGTCAGTTTTCTTTTTACGTTCAAGATGACTGGGCTGTAACTCCCGATTTCAAATTGACTTATGGTGTTCGTTTTGATAAACCTTTATATTTTGATACTGATGATAAAATTCAGGAGAACATAGATAGGAAGCCATTTACTTTCGATCCAACAATTCCTTATTTTAATCCACAGACCAATCAAGAAACTACATTAGATTCAAAAACATTACCTAGTAATAAATTTCTGATTTCGCCAAGGGTAGGATTCAATTGGGATGTTAAAGGAAATCAGACTACTCAAATACGTGGTGGTAGTGGTGTTTTTACAGGTCGTTTCCCTTTTGTATGGTTAGGAAACCAGGTACAGGGTCTAGATTTTTTCTTTTATCAAATTGTTGATCCGGATTTCAAATGGCCACAAGTATGGCGTACCAACATTGGTGCGGATCATAGATTTGATAGTGGTGTTATTTTAACTGCTGATATTTCGTATACCAAAGACCTTAATGGAGCACATGTTCAAAACTGGGGATTGAGAAATCCTTCTGGGACTTTAAATGCTCCTGGAGATAATAGACCTGTTTATACTGATGCAGATAAAGGAAATAATGGATATGTGTTTACAAACTCTGATAAAGGCAGAATATTCAATGCATCTTTAAAAGCTCAAAAAAGTTGGGATAACGGACTTTTTGCAAGTATCGCTTATAATTATTTGAATGCCAAAGATGTAAATTCTATTGAGGCGGAAATTACAGGTGATGCTTTTGATTTTAATCCGAACTTAGGAGATGCCAACCAAGATGTACTTTCGTTTTCAAAGTACGGAGATACGCACAGATTCATTGGAGCTGGAGCAAAACAGTTTAACTATGGTACTAACAAGAAATGGTCAACTACTATTTCTACCTTCTTTGAATATGCTAAAGGAGGAAGGTTTAATTATACTTATGCTGGTAACATCAATAATGATAGTTCATTTCAGAATAATGATTTACTTTATATTCCAACAGCGGCTCAAGTGCAACAAATGCAATTTTCCGGTGCTGGTCAAGCAGATGCTTTTGAGCGTTTCATTCAGCAAGATGAATACATGAGTGATAATAGAGGGCAGTATTTTGATCGCTACGGAGCTCTTGCGCCATGGAGAGGAAAGTGGGATGTGAAGTTCTTGCAAGACTACCGCTTCAATGTATCAGAAAATAAGCAACACACTATTCAGTTTAGCATAGACATTTTAAATTTCGGTAATTTATTGAATAGTGACTGGGGTGTAATCCAACAGCCAAATAGCTTAAATCCGTTATCTGTATCGGTTGATGCAAACAATGTGCCTACCTATACTTTCAATGAACAGATTACTGAGACTTTTGGTTATGACTCAAGTTTGTTCTCTAGATGGCAAATGCAATTCGGTTTACGTTATATTTTCTAAATAAACTTAAGATTTTTAAGAATTAGGCCGTACGTTTCGTACGGCCTTTTTATTTTTGCAGAATGAAATACACGAGGCTTACCAAACAGCAATTAGAAGAGCTAGAACAAGAGTTTATTAACTTTTTGGCTACTCAATCCATTACTGGAGATGAGTGGAAGGAAATAAAAGCGAATAAGCCACAAGTAGCTGAAGACGAAATTGACGTTTTTAGCGATTTGGTATGGGAAGGCGTACTTGCAAAAGTTCAGTATCTAGAGAATATTTCTGAAAAGCAGATGCATCTTTTTTATTTAGCCGAAAAGGAAATGAAACTAATTTCTGTTAAGGTGATGAATCCGGATATAGATTTGAATACTACTATTGGGTTTTCTTGGTTCAAAAAGAATTGGCAATCAGATTTTGTTGAATATCTAACGGCTTCTAAAGCATATACCGAAGATAAGAATTTGGATAAATTTCAACTTATTGAGCAAGGTGCTGTTATAACCAAAGGCGACCTTTACCAATGGTTTGAAAAGGTTATAGACGCCTAAGCTGCTTAACTTGTTATTTTTTAAGAAAACTTCGTTTTCGGAGTAGAAAGAGGATTATCCATGTAAAACGGTCCCCCTCTTCCTAAAATTTTATATTTGCATCACAATTATATCCAATGGCACAAAAACCAAGCATACCAAAAGGAACCAGAGATTTTTCTCCTTCCGAAGTCTTTAAAAGAAATTACATTTTTGATATTGTAAAGAAGCACTTTCAGACATTTGGTTTTCAGCCTATTGAAACCCCATCTTTTGAGAATTCTGATACTTTAATGGGTAAATATGGGGATGAAGGTGACCGCTTGATTTTTAAGATTTTGAACTCAGGGGATTATCTTAATAAGGTTGATGATGCTACGTATGGTTCAAAGAATTCAAATGCGTTGACTTCTAAAATCTCAGAAAAAGCACTCCGTTACGATTTAACGGTGCCCTTTGCGCGGTACGTGGTAATGCACCAAAATGAGATTGATTTCCCTTTTAAGCGTTATCAAATTCAGCCTGTTTGGCGTGCAGATAGACCTCAGAAAGGTCGTTTCCGTGAGTTTTTTCAATGTGATGCTGATGTGGTTGGTTCTGACTCTTTATTACAAGAAATAGAATTGGTACAATTATATGATGCCGTCTTTACTGATTTGAAATTAGAAGGCGTCAATATTAAATTAAACAATAGAAAAATTCTTTCGGGTATTGCTGAAGTTATTGGTGCGAAAGACCTTTTAATAGATTTTACCGTGGCTTTGGATAAGTTGGATAAAATTGGTGAAGAAGGGGTAAAAAAAGAAATGGCTGAAAGAGGGTTGACTCCTGAGGCTATAGCCAAAGTAGAACCACTCTTTTCTCTTTCAGGAAGTAATCTAGAACAACTTCAGGCTTTAAAAGATCTTTTAAAAGATTCAGAAACAGGAAGCAAAGGAGTGGAGGAGTTGACTTATATAGTAAGTACTGTAGAAGAGCTGGGCTTACAGTCCGCTAAACTTTCTATTGATGTTACTTTGGCACGTGGGCTTAACTATTATACGGGAGCTATTTTTGAAGTAGGGGCGCCAGAAGGAGTTAAAATGGGCTCTATTGGTGGTGGTGGTCGTTATGATGACCTTACCGGTATTTTTGGTTTAAAGGATGTTAGTGGTGTTGGCATCTCTTTTGGTTTGGACCGTATTTATCTGGTTTTGGAAGAATTGGGTCTTTTTCCGGAAAGCATTGACCAGTCATTACAAGTGCTTTGTTTAAACTTTGGAGACAAAGAAGCTTTGGCTTCTTTGAAGTTAGTATCCGCTTTGCGAAAAAATGGTGTAAAATCAGATGTGTACCCGTCTAATGCAAAAATTAATAAGCAGTTTAAATACGCCAATAACCGGAATGTTCCTTATGTAATTTCAATTGGTGAAAATGAATTGGCAGAAAATGCTTTTGTTGTCAAACATATGGAAAGTGGTAAGCAACAAACGTACGCTCTAGATGCCGTACTTGATTTTGTAGCAAAACTATAATCGCTTTTTAATCTCTTTTATAATGGTCTTATAGTATTCCGTACTATGAGGAACATACTTTTGTGGATTAGCTAGACCCCAAGTTTCTTGTGAAAACTGGATTAATGAAACCAAGGCAAGGTCATCAACTTCGCTTTCTTGTTTTTTAAGTTCGTGCAATGGTACTTTGAGTTCACATAGGAAAGTATGGAGAAACTCACAGTCTATCAAATTCTCCGAATGTCTGTGAACCGATTTAAAAACGCCTATTTTTTCTAGTTCTTCCGTTTGAATAGTGAGGCCAATTTCTTCTTGAATTTCACGTACTGCAGATACTTCAGTGTTTTCGCCGGCGCCTATATGTCCTGCTACAGAAACATCCCAAAGTAGGGGAAAGATAGCTTTGTTTTTAGACCGTTTTTGAATCAGAATTTGTCCGGTACGGGTATACAACCAAATATGTACGGTAGGATGGAACAACCCTTTGCGGTGTGCTTCGGATTTCATAGCCGTTTTGTCAGTGGCGTTTCCATCGGAATCAAGAATATCAATTAACTCGTCCATAACTAAAAAAAAAGAACCCTCCTTTTTGGGGAGGGTTGTGATTTGTTTTAATCGAAATAACTAAAAGTTTCTCCGTCTTTTATATTCAGGATTGTTTCGTATATCAATCTGATTACGTTTTCAACATCGTCTCTATGGACTGTTTCTACAGTAGTGTGCATGTAACGCAACGGTAAAGAAATAAGTGCGGAAGCAACACCGCCATTACTATAAGCAAAAGCATCAGTATCAGTACCGGTAGCTCTAGAGGCAGCCATACGCTGAAAAGGAATCTTATTAGCTTCGGCAGTTTCAAGTATGCGTTCGCGTAATTTATTCTGAACAGCTGGAGCATAAGAAATTACAGGGCCGGCACCTATTTCTGTATGGCCTTGAGTTTTCTTATCAATCATTGGCGTAGTCGTATCATGACACACATCTGTAATGATAGCTACGTTTGGTTTTATAGTCTGAGTAATCATTTCGGCACCACGTAAACCTATCTCTTCCTGAACAGAATTAGTGATATATAATCCAAAAGGTAATTTTTTCTTGTTCTCATGAAGTAAACGAGCCACTTCGGCAATCATAAAGCCACCGGCTCGGTTATCAATAGCACGACAAACAAATTTATCACCGTTCAATACTTGAAACTCGTCTGGGTAGGTAATGACACATCCTACATGAACGCCCATTTTTTCTACTTCCTCTTTATCCTTGGCGCCTATATCAATAAAAATATTATCTAATTTAGGAGGTGTCTCTTTTCCTTTATCGCGTGTGTGAATAGCTGGCCAGCCAAACACACCTTTAACGATTCCGTTCTTGGTATGAATGTTGACCCATTTAGAAGGAGCTATTTGGTGATCGCTACCACCGTTTCTAATTACGTAAAGCAATCCGTTATCGCTAACATAGTTCACGTACCAAGAAATTTCATCAGAATGCCCTTCAATAACCACCTTAAATTTAGCATCAGGATTAATTACCCCAACGGCCGTACCATAGGTGTCCGTGATGAAAGTATCCACATATGGTTTAAGGTAATCCATCCATATTTTTTGACCTTCCCACTCGTAGCCTGTTGGCGCCGCATTGTTCAAATATTTTTCAAAAAAATCAAGTGATTTTTTGGTAAGAATTTTCTTTGTAGCCATTAAGTTTATATTTAGATACGAATTTACTAATATTCACTTTTATTTAATAATAAGCAGACCTATTTATCGTTATTTTGGCAAGGCTTTTGTATAATGTCGGTTATGAAAAAACAATTTTGTTTTTATTTTTAGTGAACCTCGTATTTATGGGGTATGCCCAAATAGAGGAACAACCATTGGATTCCATTAAGGAGAAGATGATTATAATAGAGGGTGACTCTATTTTTAGGAATTCTATTGACCTGGATGAAGTATATCTTTTCGGTAAATTAAAATTCAGTTCATACAAGGATAAATTACGGTACTATATTCTTCGAAGAAAGACGTTGAAGGTCTATCCGTATGCCAAATTAGCAGCTGAACGTCTAGAAGAATTGAATGACAGTATTACGAAAATTAAGAAAAAGAGGCATCAAAAAAGATATACAAAAGAAATTCAGCAATTTATAGAAGAAGAATTTTCCGCGGAACTCAAGAAACTTACCCGAACGGAAGGTCAAATTTTGGTAAAACTAATCTACAGACAAACGGGAGAAACTGCATTTGAGCTAGTAAAGGAGCTCCGTAGTGGCTGGCGTGCTTTTTGGTATAATACAACCGCCAGTATGTTTAATATTAGCTTAAAAGAGCTTTTTCAGCCTGAGACAGTACATGAGGATTATCTTATAGAAGATATTCTACAACGTGCTTTTACAGATTTTAGGCTGGAACGTCAAGAATCGGTTTTAGATTATGATTATGCCCAGTTAAGCAACAAATGGGGAGATGTAGGTAAGAAGCAGTAAGTATTTATTTTTCATTTTTCTTTCCAAATAAAGAATCCATTATAATTTTTAAGCTGTAGAAAGCCATGGCAATTGCGCCAATAGCAATGATAAAGCCCAATATAAGAACTGGCCAATATAAAGGGTGTTCTTGATTTTTAAATGCCTGATATATAACGCCAGGTGCTAAGAACATAAGGGCAATAGTATAGCCAATATGCTTAATGCCTTTTACGAGCATATTTTTATCCGTTCTCTTTTGAGACATAATTATAGTATACTTTTAAAAGATGAGTTAACTAGATTATTCTATGGTAATAGATTTGGTAAAGGTTTGGCATACCGCAAAATAACCTAATGCAAAATTCTCTTGATCTATTGAAGAAGCTAAGTTATCTAAATCTGAAAGATCTTCAATATTAGTTACGTTTAGAATATTTCCTCTAACCGTTGCGGAAGGAGTCTGAAAAGGTCCTTGATCACCGCCAGATTGAACAATAATTTGGTTCATATAATTGTAGAAGGCCCTGTCAACACCAAGAATACTTATATCTATGGTCATGTCTTCTTTTACGTCATCATCATAGAAATAGGAAAATTCAAAGGTGCTTCCTGGATAAAAAGTGTCTTCTGTCACCAAATATTCATTGAAATCAAAATCGAATAAATAAAAATCGGTTTGATTGGGCTGGTCATCAAATGCTACAATAATTTCAGTTTCTTCTCCAGAGAAAAGAGTGGCATCTCCTTGTTCTAATTTCTTAATAGGAACTGCAGGCACATAAGTTGTTCTTGCAGCATATCTAGAGCCTTCGTGTTGTATAAAAAGAATCAGCTCGCCAGAGGTCATAAAGTCTACTGTGGTTTCACTTTGGTATACTCCGCTGCCAATAAAGGTTTCGAAAAGTGGTATGTTTTCTTGGCTTGCCAGATTGGTGATACTTATTTGTTCCAGTATCGCAGGTTCTATAGTTTCGAAAAAATTACTTGAAACACTCACTTTTACTTCGGCATAATAATTTGTGGAAGGCTGTGTGGTGTCTATGCGCATTAGAGCATCAACGGTCAGTCTAGCTTTGTCCGTTGGAACTTCAACTTCAATAACATCTTCACAAGCCGTAAAAATTGGAAGCATACAAAGTATATATATCAACTTATTCATAGACTTAGAATTTGAAGTTATAAGTTACTGCGGGAACAATACCAAAAATAGAGGTACGAACCGCTTCATTGGCACCAGTATCTTCATTACGGCTAAAACTTATAGATGCAGCATTTCTGCGGTTGTAAACATTATAAATACTGAAAACCCATTCCGTTTGCCATTTTCTGTTCTTATTCTTTTTAGGAGTAAGTGTGGCTGAAACATCCATACGGTTATAAGAGGGTAGGCGTTCTTCATTCCTTGGGCCGTAGTAAGGGATAGTAAGTCCTTGAAAACTGAATTGCCCAATAGGGTAGTTCGTAGGTTGCCCTGTTTGAAAAACAAAATTGGTATTGAAATTCCACTTCTCGTTTAGGTCGTAACTTGCATAAACAGATACATCATGGGTTTTGTCGTATGGCGTGTTGTACCAAGCTCCAGAATTTATACCCGTTTCTGTAAAGGAAGTACCATCAGACAAATCTACTGTTCGTCCGGGGGTTCTCTGTTCAGATTTTGATAGGGTATATGCTAGCCAACCTTGAAATCTACCTTCATTTTTACGTAGTAAAAATTCCAGTCCATAGGCTCTTGCCTCTCCATTTAAAATAACCTGTTCAATAGCATCATTGGCTATTAAGTTGGCACCGTCTATATAATCTATCCGGTTTTGAATATCCTTATAAAAGACTTCGGTTTCCACGGAATATTCACCATCACTGATACTTTTAAAATAACCAACAGCGTACTGGTCTAAAAGTTGGGGTTTCACGAAAGGTCCGCTTGGCGTCCATACATCCAAAGGAGTAGGGGAGCTGGTGTTTGAAATGAGGTGTAGGTATTGTGCAAGACGTGTGTAACTAGCTTTTATAGAACTATTGTCATTTAAAGTGTATGCCAATGAAATACGAGGTTCAAAATTGTTGAATGTAGCTAAACTGCCGCTTTTTTCTACACTGTAGGTATCAATAGCGATACCTTCTTGATATACATTTAGTACGGGGTCAAAAATAACGGGACTGTCATTAAAATACACATTGATTTCATCTTGCCCCAGACGAATAAAGTTGCTAAAACGCAGTCCGTAGTTAAGACTTAAATTCTTTGTAATATCATGCTCAACATCAATATAAGCGGCAAATTCGTTTGCATATTTTTGAGTAAGTTGTTCTTCAATGATACCTGAGTCTGCATTGCTAGGCTCTATTTTACCAGGATTAAAACGATAATAGATATTATTAATGCCGTAGTTGATTTGAAACTTGTCATTTACGTAATGCTTCAGGTCATATTTGATGTTGAAGTTTTCTATACCCGAATTCCAATCAAAACCAACAAAATCTAATTTTAAACCATAGTAGTAGTTGGAGTAAATTAATGATAGGTTAGAAAACAATTTGTCCGAAAATAAGTGGTTCCACCTAAAATTTCCAACGGCATTCCCGTAGGTGTTTACAAAGCTGTCACTAACACTAAATACATCACGACCAAAGTAACCCGATAGAAAAATACTATTATTGTCGTTTATGTTGTAATTAAGTTTGGTGTTCAAATCATAGAAATATGCGGTGTTGTCTACATCAAAAAGCGGTAAGAAAAGATGAGCATATGAAGCACGGCCTCCAATAAGAAAAGCGGCTTTATCTTTTTTAATAGGACCTTCAACCAGTAAACGGCTGGCTACAGCACCAATACCACCGTTAACTTTTATTTTTTTACTATTACCTTCCTTTTGAAAAATATCTAGAACAGAAGATACTCTTCCGCCATAACGAGCAGGAATTCCCCCTTTGTAAAGTTTGATATCTTTTATGGCATCAGGATTAAAGACGGAGAAGAACCCAAAGAGGTGTGAGGAATTAAAAATAGTGGCTTCATCTAGTAGTATTAAATTTTGATCAACAGAACCACCCCGTACATTAAAACCAGAAGACCCTTCCCCTGCATTGGTTACACCAGGGAGCAGTAAGATGGATTTTATTACATCGGCTTCGCCTAAAATCACAGGTATTTTTTTAATGGTACCTACGGATAAGGAGTTTACGCTCATCTGGGGCTCACGAACATTCATTTTTTCTACATCTTCCGTAACGACTACTTCTTGTAATTGTTCAGCTGATTCTTCCAAAGAAAAATTCATCTTTTGGTCTGCATTAAGTGTTATGGTTTCAATAATATCTTGAAAGCCTAAATAACTTACTTGCAGTTGGTATTCGCCTTCAGGCAGTGTAATTGAGTAAAAACCATATTCATTGGTTGTAACCCCAGTTTGTATTGCGGGAAATGCAATGGTTACACCAATAAGGGTTTCATTACTGGAGGCCTCTGAGATAGTACCGCTTAAGGTGTATCGTTCTTGAGAGAAGCTATCAATGAAGAAGAGCAGAAAGACCGCAAGAGCGATCTTGGTGAGTTGATTCATCTTAAGGAGCAATTTTTCATAAAAGTAACCAGAAAAACACCTACTGGGAAAACGTTAACAGTATTTTAAAAAGAAAGAGGCCTCTACGTTGGTAGAGGCCTCTTTACTATTCTAAAAATATAGAAATTAGATAGTATCTAAAATAGAATTAAAGGTTTGGCTAGGTCTCATTGCCTTTGAAACAAGCTCTTGATTTACTTTGTAATACCCACCAATATCTTGAGGTTTGCCTTGAGCATTCATTAGTTCATCAACAATTTTAGATTCTTGTGCTGAAATTACTTCAAAAACTTTTTTGAAAGTTGCCTGTAGCTCCGCATCTTTTGTTTGGTTTGCTAAGGCTTCTGCCCAGTACATAGCCAAGTAAAAGTGGCTTCCTCTTGTATCTATTTCATTTACCTTTCTTGAAGGCGACTTATCATTGATCAAGAATTTTTCGGTAGCGCTATCTAAAGCATCACCTAAAATTCTTGCTTTTTCATTATTGTTCTTTTCGCCATAAAAGTCTAGAGAGACACCCAGAGCAAGAAATTCACCTAATGAATCCCATCGCAAGTGGCCTTCCTCTAAAAATTGCTGCATGTGCTTTGGTGCAGAACCACCTGCGCCCGTTTCAAAAAGACCACCACCGTTCATTAACGGTACAATAGATAGCATTTTTGCACTAGTACCTACTTCAAGAATAGGGAAAAGGTCAGTAAGGTAATCTCTTAGCACGTTTCCTGATACGGAAATAGTGTCTTTACCATCTTTAAGTCTAGCAAGTGTAAACTCTGTAGCTTCCTTTGGTGCAAGAATACGGATGTCTAATCCTGATGTGTCGTAATTTGGTAAATATTCATTTACTTTTTTAATAAGCTCAACATCATGTGCGCGATTTTCATCTAACCAGAAAACAGCAGGATCATTGGTAGCTCTAGCTCTAGAAACAGCCAATTTTATCCAATCTTGGATAGGTGCATCTTTTACTTGGCACATACGCCAGATATCACCTTCTTCAACCGTATGTTCGTCAAGAACTTTCCCAGAATTAACATCAATAACCTTTACGGTACCTGGATTTTTAATTTCAAAGGTTTTGTCATGCGAACCATACTCTTCAGCTTTTTGAGCCATTAGGCCTACGTTTGGTACAGTACCCATTGTAGTAGGGTCAAAAGCCCCATGTTCTTTACAGAAATCTATGGTTGCAGAGTATATATCAGCATAGCTGCTATCAGGGATAACTGCTAAAGTATCTTGTTGTTCTCCTTTGGCATTCCACATTTTTCCTGAACTACGTATCATTGCTGGCATAGATGCATCAATAATGATATCACTAGGAACATGAAGATTGGTAATACCTTTTTCAGAATTTACCATGGCCAAAGCAGGACCTTCGTTAATGGCTTTTTGAATATCTTTTTCAATAGCCTCTCTTTTATCGGCAGGTAGCTCTTGAAGTTTAGCGAACAAGTTCTCTAATCCGTCATTAGCGCTAATGCCTAAATCCTTAAAAGTGTCTTTGTATTTTGTAAAAACATCAGCAAAGAAAACCTCTACAGCATAACCAAAAATAACCGGATCGGATACTTTCATCATAGTAGCCTTCATATGAAGTGAGAATAAGACTCCTTGTTTTTTGGCTTCTTTGATCTGCTCTTGCAAAAATGCTACAAGAGCTTTTTTGCTCATTACAGTGGCATCAATAATCTCACCTTCTAAAAGGTTTAATTTATCTTTAAGAATAAGAGTTTTTCCATCATTCTGAACTAATTCTATTTTTATAGCTGTAGCAGAGGGTAATGTCAATGATTTCTCATTGGCTTTAAAATCGCCATGAGCCATGGTGGCCACCTGTGTTTTTGAATCTGGGCTCCACGCTCCCATGCTATGTGGGTTCTGTTTAGCGTAATTCTTAACGGCTCTTGGAGCTCTACGGTCAGAATTCCCTTCACGAAGAACGGGGTTTACTGCACTACCTTTAATTTTGTCGTATCTAGACTTGATATCCTTTTCGGCTTCGTTAGAAGGCTCATCTGGATAACTAGGTAAAGCGTACCCGTTGTCTTGAAGTTCTTTAATAGCTTCTTTTAATTGGGGAACAGAAGCGCTAATGTTTGGAAGCTTGATAATGTTAGCCTCAGGCTTTTTAGCCAAAGCTCCCAACTCTTCCAAGTCGTTCGCTATTATTTGGTCGTCTTTAAGAAAATCAGGAAATACCGCTATAATTCTTCCGGCCAAAGAAATGTCTTTGGTCTCAATTACGATATTGGCAGTTTTAGTAAACGCTTTTACAATTGGTAAAAATGACTGTGTAGCTAAAGCCGGAGCTTCGTCTGTTTTTGTGTAAAAAATTTTAGACATGTAAAGAAAGGTTTAATTTAAAGCGAAGTAAATATACGACATTAAGTATTCTTGCGAGTCAAAAGATAAGCCCTAGTTGCGAGCAGATTCGCTTTAGATGCTATTTTAACAAAAACCTTGCGAATTAGGAAAAAAAACGGCAAAACAAAAGCCATATCATTGTACGTGTACATTGATATGGCTTTTTAGAAACTGATATAGCAAACTTTCTTCCCTGTTCTTCTGACAGATCGGCAACCCTTGATTGCATTTGCATCACAATTTCAACGTTTGAGATTAACTGTACTTCATCATCGGATCAAGCTACAACTTATATCTCTTCTCATTGTTTACACAATCTTTGTGCATATTTCCTAGACTTGCGTCTGTTGAATATTTACAAATATGTTCACGTAATCATTTCTCAAAAAGCGACAGCCTTTTGTTGATACGTTCGTTTTGCTAAATGGCGTACTCTGAAATACATCTTTAAACATTCATAAAACCTAAACAATAATATAAAGAACGCAAACTCTATAACAGTTTTGGAATTTCTCTTTAGGCAGAGATTTTCTTTTTCTGTTTAATAAAAGTAGGAAAAATAGTTAGAGCTACCAAGATTTTTAACATATTAATAATCAACATGTTATGAACCATGGATATTAACAATTGTTCATAACGCAAAAATCCCGCTATTGCGGGATTTTTTACTACTATATGTTATTGGTTTAAGAACGAACCTCTTTGATACGTGCTTTCTTACCAGTAAGACCTCTAAAGTAGAAGATACGAGCTCTACGTACTTTACCTCTTTTGTTAACTTCAACCTTTTGTAGGGCTGGCATGTTAATTGGGAAAATACGCTCTACACCTACTGTACCTGACATTTTACGAATTGTAAAAGTCTCAGTAGAACCAGAACCTCTTCTTTGAATAACAACACCTCTAAAGAACTGAGTACGTGTTTTTTCACCTTCCTTAATTTCATAGTACACAGTAATAGTGTCACCAGCTGAAAATTTTGGAAATTCTTTTTTTGGAACAAACTCGTCTTGTACGAATTTTAATAATTCTTCCATGATATTTTTTTTATTGATTATGTTATGGTCAACATTCACGATTATCGTCAGAGGTTAATTTAACAGGGTGCAAAAATACTCTATAAATTAGAATAGACAATAAATTTTGTTGATTTTTTGAAGTATAGAGCCTTAGCCTGCTTATTCCAGCAAATCAGGCCTCCGTTCTTGGGTTCTTTTAAGGGCTTGATCTTCCCGCCATTCTTCTATTTTAGGGAAGTTACCACTCAAAAGTACCTCCGGAACCTTCATTCCTTTATATTCAGAAGGTCTTGTGTAGACAGGAGGGGCAAGGAGGTCATCTTGGAAAGTATCTGTTAATGCAGAAGTTTCATTGTTAAGAACTCCAGGAATTAATCTAATAACAGCATCGCAAAGGATAGCTGCACCAAGTTCTCCGCCAGAAAGCACATAATCGCCTACAGAAATTTCACGGGTAATAAAAGCATCCCTAATCCTTTGGTCAACGCCCTTGTAATGACCACATAAAATAATAACGTTGTTAAGTAATGAAATACCGTTGGCCATTCTTTGGTTCAAAGTCTCGCCATCTGGGGTCATATAGATAATTTCATCGTACGTTCTTTCGGCTTTTAATGCCGTAATACATTTATCTATAGGTTCTATCATAAGTACCATACCGGCTCCACCACCAAACTGGTAGTCGTCTACACGATTATAACTCATGTCCGTATAGTCTCTTATGTTATGCATGTGCACTTCAACGAGGCCTTTTTCTATGGCTCTTTTTAAAATAGATGCAGCAAACGGACTTTCCAGCAGTTCGGGTAATACGGTAATAATGTCTATGCGCATTTTAATTTGGGCTAAGAATTAGTGGGCCAAAAGTAGTGAAAAGCGTGAGAATCTTTTTCCCAACCTAGTTTTTCGTAAAGCTTTTGTGCGGGATTATCAATTGCGGTTTCCAGAGCAAGACCTTTGTATCCTTTTTTCGTACAGAATTCTTGTGCGGTAGTTAATAAGGTAGCTCCAATTCCTTTTTTTCTGTGTTGCCCATCTACATAAAGGTCATTCAATATATAACTAGCTTTCATGGAAACTGAAGAAAAAGTTGGGTATAATTGAACAAAACCCGCAGGCTCTTTATTAATAAACGCTATAAATACGATAGATTCTGATTTGGACAAGCGTTCCTCTAGAAATGAAGTGGCAGCACTTAGGTCAGAAATTTGTTTGTAGAATACTCTATACTTATCAAACAGGGGCGCCAATAATTGAACGTGAGATTGGTTTGCTTGTAAAATTCTCATAGTGCTCTAAACTAAAAAAAGCTCCGAGAGGAGCTTTTTAAATTATTTCTGTTTCTTGTACTTGTTAATCTCGTCTTGCAGTTGTCTGCTAATTTTTTGTTCCCTTTCTAAAGCCCGTCTTCTGTGGTCTTCATATTCGGTTTCAAGTTCAGACAAATTGGTCTTGGCTTCTTGTGTTAAGATATTACTGTTTCTAAATCTGTAGATAAAGAAAAGCAACAACGCCAAAAGTGAAGCGATAACCGTCCAAAGGATAGCATTATATGTGCTTTTTGAAACCATAATACCTAAGAAAGACATACTGTCTTTTTCTTCGGTTACGGCAGCAAGGTTATTGGTGGTCTCTTCTAATTTTTCGTTTAGCGAACCAATTGTAGATTCGTGACCTCCTATAGTAGCTTTTAATTCACCAGCTCTTTTATTATACCCTTTAAGGGTGTCAAGAACGTTCTGGCGAAGTTTTTCTAAAGAGATTGTACGAACAACTTCATATTTCTTTCCATCTGCACGGTAGTTACCGGATTTAACGAAAACAAATTCAAATTGTTTATCTATTGGCCCTCTGTCTAAAGACAATGCGTCTTGAGTTTCTTCTTCCTCTTGGGCGAATTGTAGGTTATATGCTAGTAAAGCCGTTATAAGTAACAGGATTCTTAAGCCTTTCATGTTGGAGTGATTCTTTGAATTAATGTATATCAGCCGACTAAAGTAATTCAATAATATCAATTAATAAAAAAATCAAGGATAAGGTTGCGATTAGATGGAAAATACCTTCAAAAAGACGGTAACCTTACCCTTGTTTCCCTTTAAAAATTAATAATACGTGTAGCGTCTAACTTTTGCAATGTATTTGGCCAAACGAATTACTTGATGAGAATAGCCATACTCATTGTCATACCATATATAGAGTATAATGTTTTTACCTTTATTGCTAACAATGGTTGCGTTGCTATCATATATAGATGGCGCATTTGTTCCAACAATATCCGAAGACACCATTTCCTTGCTCAAAGAGTACTTGATTTGTTCTACCAAATCTCCTTCCAAGGCATACTTTTTGATGATTGTATTAATGCCGTTAATAGAGGTTTTGTTTTTTATCTCAAGATTTAAAATTGCAAGAGATCCGTTAGGTACGGGCACTCTAATTGCATTAGAAGTAAGTTTGTCCTTTAATTGAGGTAAAGCTTTTGCAACGGCAGCACCTGCACCGGTTTCAGTAATGACCATATTTAAGGCTGCGGCCCTACCGCGCCTATGTTTGCTATGCATGTTGTCTACCAAATTTTGGTCGTTCGTATAGGCATGAATGGTTTCTAGGTGCCCTTTTACAATGCCCAATGAATCCTCAACAACACTTAAGATTGGTGTTATGGCATTGGTGGTACAAGAGGCGGCCGAGAATATTTTAATAGCATCCGGGTCATACATCTTGTGGTTCACTCCATGAACTATATTAGGAATCTCTTTACCGGGAGCGGTTAGGAGTACATGAGAAGCGCCTTCAGCTTCTAGATGTCTTTCTAATTCCGTCTTGGTTCTGAAAGCACCCGTGTTATCAATAATTAGAGCGTTACTTATACCATATTGAGTGTAATCTATTTTTTCAGGGCGATCAGCGCTAATCATATGTACCGTAGTACCGTTAATAATTAAGGCTTTGTTTTCAAAATCAGTTTCTACTGTACCGGAAAATTTTCCATGAACCGAATCTATTCGTAACAAGTTGGCTCTTTTCTTAAGAATTTCAATGTCATGAGCATCTCTAGTTACAATAGCTCTTAGACGTAATTGGTTGCCTTTACCGGTCTTGGCCATGAGCTCTCTTGCTAAAAGCCTACCTATTCTTCCAAACCCGTAAAGAACAATATCTTTTGGTTTTAAAGGGGTAGAATCATCGGCATCCTTTAACTTATCAAAAACAAAGGCTTTTATATCCGTGTTATGATTGTCTTCGGAGTGGTATTCATAGGTGATTTTACCAATATCCAATTTTGCGGGGGGAAGTTGAATGTCATTTATAGCCCGTAAAATTTCGGTTGAGTCAAAAATGGAAATTGGTTTCTGAACAAATTCACCTGCATATTCGTGCAGATTTATAATGTCACTTACATTTTTGTCTATAACCTGGTTTTTGAAAAGTACGATTTCAATAGTCTTGTCGTACCAAAGGTCGCTTACCAGCTTAATGAATTCGGTGGTAGCTTTTCTTCTGTCGGCTTGGAAGGCCAACTCTTTTTCGTAAGAAGCGTTGGGTGTCATTTATTAAGTTGAGTTATATTTTGATATAAAAGTAGCTATTTAGTGTTATTTGGAACTAATTAAAACGAAAAAACACCCCAATTGGGGTGTTTGTAATATTAAAGCTTCATCTTTTTATTGAAAAATAAGACGTTCTCTCTCGCCTTTTTCATTAATCATAGTGATACTTGTTTTTCCGTATCTAGAAATGCTTCCAAATAGATTTCTTGCTTCCTCAATATCATTTATTTCTTTATCATCTACAGATAGTAAAACTTTTCCTTCAAGACCGTACCCGCGGTAAGTTTCTGGTACGCCAACTATTTTTACCCCATTTCTGGTCTTAAATTTTTTGTTATCATCTTTACTTAAGTTCTTTACTTCAAGGCCCATTACCGGTACAATTACAGTTTGCCTTTTCTTAAGCATAACAGGCACGGTAAATTCTTCGCCATCTCTATCAATAGTAACCTCTACGGAATCATCAGGTCTTTTTGCAGAAAGGTATCCGGTAAGATCAGCAAATTTGCGAACCTTAATATTATCTACTTTTTTGATAACGTCTCCTTCTTGCAATTCTGCGTCTTCTGCGCCTGTTCCTTCTTCAACACCAGAAATATAAACACCCTCTATTTCATTTAGTCCTTTTTCTATGGCGTACGGTGTATTTATATTCAAGGTTTTTATTCCTAAAATCCCTTTTTGAACATTTCCATATTCAAGAATATCATCAACAACTTTTTTTGCAATGTTACTAGGTACGGCAAATGAGTACCCTACGTAGCTGCCAGTTTGTGAAGTAATCGCTGTATTGATACCAATAAGATCTCCATTAGTATTTACTAACGCTCCACCACTGTTACCGGGGTTTACTGCGGCATCAGTCTGTATAAATGATTGATTCTTTCCTAAATCACGTGCTTTAGCACTAACAATTCCTGCTGTTACTGTAGATGTTAGGTTAAAAGGGTTGCCCACTGCTAATACCCATTCTCCTATTTTCATGTCATCGGAATCACCAAAAGCCAAATACGGAAGATTACCTTCTGCATCTATTTTAATAAGTGCAATATCAGAGTTAGGGTCGGTACCTATAAGTTCGGCGTCATAGGTTTTATTATTGTTTAAGGTTACCTGTAACTGGTTAGCCTTACTAATTACGTGATTATTGGTTACGATGTATCCATCTTGCGATATGATAACACCTGATCCTGTTCCTACTTGAGGTCTTTCATTTCCACCACTTCCATAAAAGAAGTCCATAAGATTATGTGGTGTTCTGCCAACGGTTACATTTTTAACGTGTACAACTGCATTAACTGTGTTCTCTGCTGCAACAGTAAAATCAACTTCGTTAATTCCTGCTCCCTTTGCGGAAGTAGGGGTGAGGCTAGTATTAAAAACGGAATGTCCCTCATCTTGAGTGATAACCGCATAGTTGTTATTTTCAAAAAATAATTTGTAGCTGCCCAATGTGATTGCTCCAGCAAAGAGGGCGATAAAAAAGGTACTGGCAATTTTTTTCATGCTATTGTTTTGTTTAAATTTCTGTGATATGTTAAAATTAGTCGTTTTTTGTGTGGTTTATATTTGCTTTAACTACTCTTTAACTGCCAAATATATCTTAATCCCTACTATTTCAGGTCGCTAAGTAGCAGACCAAAGAGGTTATTTCTGATAGTATAAAAGCCTATATTTGTGTCTTTAAATATTCTTATGACACTCAGTTTTTACAAATATCAAGGCACTGGAAACGATTTTGTTCTTATCGATAACCGACAATTAGAATTTCCCAAAAATGATACCAAACTAGTTGCATTTCTATGTGACAGAAAGTTTGGCATAGGCGGTGATGGCTTGATTCTATTAGAAAATGACGAATTGTCAGATTTTAGAATGGTCTATTACAATGCAGACGGGAATGAAGGAAGTATGTGTGGTAATGGTGGCCGTTGTACCGTGGCATTTGCTAACTTTTTGGGAGTTATAAATAAGGATACCGTTTTTAATGCGGCAGATGGTAAGCATGCTGCTACTATTGAAAATGGAATTGTTAGTCTGCAAATGCAAGACGTTTCCGAAATTAAGGAAAAGTCTGAATATGTATTTTTGGATACAGGTTCTCCTCACCATGTACAAATGGTGAAAACTGTTGAGAACTTTGAGGTGTATAAAGAAGGTAAAAAGTTACGCTATGGGCTTTATGGTCAAACAGGAAGTAACATCAACTTTGTAGAAACCTTAGAAGATGACACTTTTGCTGTGCGAACATACGAACGTGGAGTGGAGGACGAAACTTTATCTTGTGGTACCGGTGTAACCGCTGTGGCAATTGCTATGCATAATGCTGGGAAAACTTCAGCAAATAGAATTAAAGTACATACGCAAGGTGGAGAGTTACAGGTTGAGTTGACTGAAAAAGACGGAGTTTATAGTCAAATTCATTTGATAGGTCCAGCCGAACAAGTTTTCAAAGGTGAAATAGTATGCTAAGTTTAAAAGGTCAGCACATATCTCTAAGAGGATTGGAACCAAGTGATTTGGATTTTCTCTATGAGCTAGAAAATAATACTGAGATTTGGGAAATTAGCGGAACTACCGCTCCGTATTCTAAGCATGTGTTAGCTTTATATCTAGATAATGCCCATCGTGATATTTATGATGTTAAGCAATTGCGCCTTTGCATTTGTAATAAGGAAAATTCACCAGTTGGACTTATAGATTTGTTTGATTTTGACCCTAAAAACTTTAGGGCAGGAATAGGGATAGTTATATCTAATAAAGAGAATAGAAACCAAGGAGTAGGAGCGGAGGCTATACAATTAGTGTCTGATTATGCTTTTAAGGTTTTAAATCTTCATCAGCTCTATGCCAATGTCATGGAGAGCAATAACCCAAGTTTACATTTGTTTAGAAAGATGGGTTTTGAAGAAGTGGGTTTAAAAAAGGATTGGATTTTTTCCGATGGAAAATATAAGAATGAGATTTTGTTTCAAAAAATAAATGCCTAATGTATATTAAACGTATTCTACTAATTATAGTAATTGCTGGTCTTATTGGTGGTGGAATTTTTGCCTACACGGTGTATAATGCCATTTTTTCACCTAACACTAGTTTCGAAAATAAAGAAGCTTATATATATGTACCCTCTGATGCCGATTTTAATGAAGTACGCGAATTGGTAACTCCTCTTATAAAAGATATGTCCTCTTTTGAGAAAGTTGCACAACGTAAAGGATATGCATCAAATGTTAGAGGAGGTAAGTATGTTATTAAAAAAGGTGCGAACAATAATGACATTATAAATTCGCTACGTAGTCAAAACATACCAGTTAAGGTTGCTTTTAATAATCAAGAGACCATTGCAGACCTTGCAGGGAGGATAGCTATGCAAATAGAACCGGATAGTTTAACATTACTACAAGCTTTTACTGATGACGATTTCTTGAAAGCGAACGGTTTTAATAAGAATACGGAATTAGCTATGTATATACCTAATAGCTATGAGTTTTTCTGGAATACTTCAGGAAAGGAGTTTAGGGAGCGTATGTTAAAGGAATATAAACGGTTCTGGACCGATGCACGTTTGGCTAAAGCAAAAGCATTGAATCTAACCCCTGCAGAAGTAATCACTTTGGCATCCGTTGTGCATAAAGAAACAGCAAAAGTTGATGAAAGACCAAGGGTTGCGGGAGTGTATTTAAATCGCTTAAGAAAAGGAATCTTGCTGCAGGCGGATCCAACGGTTATCTATGCCTTAAAAAAGCACAAGGGTGATTTTAATATCATAATCAAGAGAGTTCTTTATAAAGATTTAGAGTTAGATTCTCCTTATAATACCTATAAGTATGCAGGTCTTCCTCCTGGTCCTATAGCCATGCCGGATATAACTGCTATTGATGCAGTTCTTAATCCTGAGAAACATGAATACATCTATTTTGTTGCTAACGTAGAAAATTTCGGTTACCATAAGTTTGCTAAGACTTTGGCCCAGCATAACCGTAATAAGGCACAGTATGTCCGGTGGATAAATGCTCAAAAAATCAACAGATAGGCATTTTGTCCACTGTTTATTACCTGTTAACTAAAATGGGGCATTTTTAACAAAGCCTTGTAAATTGTAACAAGAAAACGAGCTTATCTTTGCCCCTCGTAATCTAAGCAGGCTAAATTTTCGTAAGTCTTAGGTAAATATAACATATGAGAAAGTGGCTAAGTTTATCAAGCCCCCTGATCATTACCTTTATTTTATTGAGTTTTGGTTTTGAATCCAAAGAGGTGAAAGTACCGAAAACTCTTAAAGTAAAACAACCTACTGAAGTTTTGTTTCCCAAAAACAAAACTGTACATGCTACGATGTTATTGACTCCTCCTTTTATAGGGAGTTCGTATATCGGTTTTAAAGAAGCTCTAGCGTTTAAAGAATCGCAGGGTAACTATTTTACGACAAATACTCTTGGGTATTTGGGAAAATACCAATTTGGTATCGGTACCTTACAGCTAATGGGTGTCTATAACGCAACACGTTTCTTAAATGACCCTGTGTTACAGGAAAGAGCTTTTAATACTAACATAGCTCGTAACAAGTGGATTCTAAGAAGAGATATTGCCCGTTTCGTTGGAAAACGAATAGGTGGTGTCGAAATAACAGAATCTGGAATGATGGCGGCAGCCCACTTGGCTGGTGCCGGAAATGTTAAGAAGTACTTACGTTCATGGGGTGCGTTCGATGTATCGGACAGCTACGGAACAACAATTGCAAAATACATGAAGAAGTTTTCAGGATATGATATTTCTTATGTTTCGCCAAAACGAAACCCGAAAGTTTGACTATCCCCTGTTTAAGATTTAATTTACATATGAAAGTGGACAAGCCCTAATAGAAATATTAGGGTTTGTTTTTTATGGGTCTTAGCGGTTTTTAAAAGGGTTTCTATAATTAGTAGAAATTACTATGTTGGTTTATTATTTTTTGCAAGGTTGGATTGAATTATGGATTAAAAAACTCTTTCCTTCGACTTATATAAACCTATATAGTCTGGAATTAATGCATTACACAATGGTTACCATTGTTCATATTTACTTTTCTATAATCTGTAAACCTTATCGGCAATCATCATTTATTTCAATCCAATACCCATTTGGATCCTGAAAATAAACCTGTTTAATTCCGTCTTGCCGAATGTAATCTTTATTCGGACTATCGAGCCAATCAGAGTATGCAATATTAAATTTCTTTAGATAGGCTACAAATGAGGGTAAGTCAGATGTTGATAAAGCAAAATGAACAGCTTTATTAATTTTTATTTGAAAATCTGGACTAGGAATAAGATGCAGTTGTTTCTCTTCGGCAATAGACAGCCATCTTGTTTTGGAATTAGAAGCTGTATTCTGGATTTCTTTAAGTTGAAGTACTTTTTGATAGAATTCAAGAGATTCGTTAACATCCTTTACAGAAAGTGCAATATGGTCGAATGAAAAAGTATGCATTTATAAAATTGAATTTTAATTATATATATGATTTCTTAAACCTTTATTGAAAATAAGGAAGTAAAGGGGAAAAACAAAGAGAAGTTCATTAAGCAATACTACTTGGCAAAGAAAAAGACAAAAAAAACAAGAATTACCCCTGAATAATAAAGATGGCAGGTCTTTTATGAAGAGATTCTACTTTGGTGCGCTTCCAGTCGGCAATAGTTTTGGTAAGTATGTATTCTGTTGGAAGAGTTACATCACAGGCTACACATACTCTTGTGCTAGGATTAAGTGTTTTAAGTAGCTCGGCAAAAAGCTTGTCATTTCTATACGGAGTTTCAATGAACAGTTGAGATTGTCCATAGTCTTTAGATAGTTTTTCCAATCTCTTAATAGCACCTTTACGCTCAGGACCGTCTATGGGTAAGTATCCGTTAAAAGCAAAGCTCTGCCCGTTCATACCGCTAGCCATAAGCGCTAGAACAATAGAGGATGGCCCTACTAAAGGTACAACCTGAATGTTTTTTTCGTGGGCAATTTTAACGACATCTGCACCAGGATCGGCAATACCAGGGCAACCAGCTTCAGATAGTATACCTGTATTGAAACCATCAAGACATGATTGTAGAAATGTAGGTATTTCTGCTGCCTCTGTATACTTGTTTAGAACAGATAAATGTAGGCTTGGTTGTGATTTTCTTGGACTTATTTTTTTTATGAACCGTCTTGCTGTTTTCTCGTTTTCAACAATATAGTGGTCAATTTGTTCAATGGCCTGTTTAATTGAAATAGGTAACACTTCTAATGGCTCATTTTCGCCAAGTGTGGTAGGTATTAAATATAATTTTCCCTGGTCTTCAATTCTGTTGGCCATAACGTTTGGTTCTATTAGAGTTTTTTGGCGATAGACGTACAAGCGGTGTCTATAAGTTGAAATACCTTTTCAAAACCATTGTCGTCCCAATACGGGTCAGGCACTTCAATAACAGGTAATTCTACTTCCGTAAGCAATAGCTTAACCTTCTTAGTATCTTCTGGTGTATTAGCTAGACTTAGAATGTTATTAAGGTTGCTACGGTCCATAGCATAAATTACATCAAATTTTTCAAAATCTGATTTTTGAAATTGACGACAGCGTTGATTTTGAATATTTAGACCGTGATTATGTGCAACGGCAATAGAACGCGGATCTGGTGCTTTGCCAATATGGTAGCCTCCGGTTCCTGCAGAATCTACAAAAACCTTTTCTGGGTCAACCTTGTCTTGGAGAATACCCTCCGCTAATGGAGACCTGCAAATATTGCCTAGGCAGACCATTAAGACTTTGGTTTTCATAAGGGGTTAAGAGAATTTCTTAGTAAGGTCTTCTATGTATTTTCTGAACTGTTTGTCAGTTTCTGCTAAGTTGTCAACAGTCTTGCATGCATGTAAAACAGTTGCGTGATCTCTTTTTCCTATTTGAGACCCAATACTGGCTAACGATGCTTTGGTGAATTTTTTCGCAAAGAACATAGCTAACTGCCTTGCTTGTACAATATGACGCTTTCTGGTTTTAGACTGAAGCGTAGCAACATCCATTTCGAAATAATCTGAAACCACTTTTTGAATGTAGTCTATAGAAACTTCTCGTTTGGTGTTCTTTACGAACTTCTCTACTACTTGCTGAGCCAGTTCTAAAGTAACTTCCTTTTTATTGAAGGAAGATTGGGCTATTAAAGAGATAATTGCGCCTTCTAGTTCACGTATGTTGCTTTTAATATGCTTAGCAACATAATCTATAATATCATCTGGCATTTCAACACCATCTCTATACAATTTGTTCTTAAGGATAGAAATTCGTGTTTCGTAGTCAGGTGTCTGAAGTTCAGCAGATAATCCCCATTTGAAACGAGACAACAATCGTTGCTCAATATCTTGCATGTCTACCGGGGCTTTGTCTGAGGTTAAAATAACCTGCTTTCCGTTTTGGTGCAAATGGTTGAAAATATGGAAGAAAACATCTTGTGTTCCTGACTTTCCGCTTAAGAACTGAACATCATCAATTATAAGCACATCTATCAATTGGTAGAAATGGATAAAATCGTTTCTGGTGTTTTTCTTAACAGACTCTATATATTGTTGTGTAAATTTTTCTGCAGAAATATATAATACAGTACGCTCTGGGTACTTATCTTTTATTTCAACTCCTATGGCATGGGCCAAGTGAGTTTTTCCTAAACCAACACCACCAAAAATTAATAACGGATTAAAAGAAGTGCCACCAGGTTTGTTAGCAACGGCCATACCGGCAGATCTAGCTAAACGGTTTGCGTCTCCTTCTAAAAAATTATCGAAATTATAATTGGGGTTAAGTTGAGATTCAATTTTAATATTTCGAATACCAGGTATTACGAAAGGATTTTTAAGTTCAGGATTTTTTGACTTGATCGGCACATCCATTTCCTGTGGACTCATAGTTGCTCTGTTGGAACTAGGAATTTTTTCTGTAAATGGTTCTTTGTTGCCGTAGGTGTTTTCCATTCTAATGATGTACACCAATTTTGCAGTCTCACCCAATTCTTTGGTAAGCGCAACTTTCAACAATTTCACATAGTGCTCTTCAAGCCACTCGTAAAAGAATTTACTAGGCACTTGAATACTCAGTGCATTGTCAGATAACTTTACCGGCTTGATCGGTTCGAACCAAGTTTTGAATGCCTGCGGTTGAATGTTATCTTTGATAAATGTCAAACAATTGTTCCATACGGAAATAGCAGTAACACCCATGCGAAAGTTGATCTTATTTTTGTTGGTTAGTGATTTCGTAAATCGGTCGAAAGTAAACGGAATAATCGTTAGTTTCTCGGGAGGCAAATATGTGAACAAAAAAACTAAAAAAAAAATCAAACTCTATTGAATTTACCCTTTTTTTTTTGCATGTTCGACCAGCTATAAACAAAATCTATTAAATATATAATTTTTACATGATAATTTATGAGTTTTAACAAAATTTCTTTTAGAGTACGATATTCGGAAACAGATCAGATGGGAGTTGTGTATCACGGTAACTATGCGCAATACTTGGAGATGGGAAGGGTAGAGTGGTTACGTGACACAGGAATTTCTTACAAAGAGTTAGAAGAAAACGGAATTATGCTGCCAGTTATTTCTTTATCTGTAAACTACAAGAAATCTGCCTTTTATGATGACCTAATTACCGTTAAAACAACGCTTAAAAAAACGCCTTCTGTTAAGATCGAATTTGACTTTGTTATCTACAATGAAAAACAAGAAATTCTTGCTGAAGCAAATACGGTTTTAGCTTTTATCAAAATGGCAAATAATAGACCAATTAGATGTCCGAAATATCTGTTGGATTTAATTGAAAAAAGGGCTAAAAAGTAAGTTTAATTTTGGTGCTTGAGAGAAAAAAATGATGAGTTTGAAAGAAGTTTATTCTTGGTATGCCTGTAAAACAACAGGCAAAAGGTCTTATGTGATATCTACTCCGTAAATTCCTACAAAAATGTCCTTTATTTGCTCTGAATCCCTCTTTCTAACGGCAATGATTAGCTCACAATTCATCTCCATTTTTTGCGAAATAATCTCTAGATTTTTTTGTTTTATGACGCGCATTACCACGTCCATCTGAACGTATTCAAAGCGTATTTTATACTGATTTTGGACTATTTTTTCTACGATATTTGAGTTCTCTAGAGCAAGTTTTGCGGCCATTTTATAAGCGCTAATAAGCCCGCCTACTCCCAATTTTGTTCCTCCAAAAATACGGGCTACAGCAACAAGGGTATTGGTAACTTCAAAAGATTGTATTTGCCCATAAATGGGCATTCCGGCAGAATTATTGGGTTCTCCGTCATCGTTTGCGCGATAACTGAGCTGTTCAATACCCATTTGCCATGCATAACATACGTGATTGGCGCTAGAGTGTTTCTTTTTAAGGTCTTCAATGATAATTTTTACCTCTTCTTCATTTTCAACAGGGAATGCGTATCCGTAGAATTTACTTTTCTTTTCTTTAAAAAGTATTTCTTCAGAAGGTTTGGCAATCGTTTTGTATGTATCGGTCATATTGTCCATTAGCCAAAAGCAACTAAAATTATACTGGTTACGGCTAATGCAATGCCGCCCCAATTTTTGGGACTTATTTTTTCTTCAAACAAAATGATGCCTAAAAGTGTAGTGAACATTACTATTGCCACATTATTTATTGTAAAAACAGAAGAACTGTTCAATGTTTCATTTTGTAAGGCTTTAAGAAGGAAGTAAATAGAAAAATAATTTACCACGCCCAGTGCAATACCGCCAATTAGGGTATTTATATTGTATTTGGCTCTAAATTCAGCCGCTTTAAAAATCGTTATTAAAAGTCCTATAAATGCGGCCGAGGCAAATACTGTGGCAGAAAATATTGGGTAATCTTCTTCTTTAATATGTATTTCTTGTATGTACTTTAAACTGGCGTCAATAACGCCAGAGCCTAAGAATACTAATGCGGGTAAAATAAGCGCAGACTTTTTAAATTTTATCGCAGATTCTTTTAAGGCTGCAAAGTAGACCGCAGCTAGGGCCAGTAAAATGCCAATTACTTTTATAGTGCCTAGTTCTTCATTATAAAGTAGTATGCCAAAAACGACGGGAATCACAAAAGACATCTTTGTAGCTACTGAAGTAACTGCAACGCCTACTTTTTGGGAGGCCATGGCCATGAGATTAAAAACAACTATAAAAAGTATGCCTAGAATAAATGTACCAAAGAACCAAGGTTTTTCTGGTACATCAAAAAAACTGGTTTCTCCTTTATATCGCATAAGGCCTACGCTAGAAGCCACAAAATAGTTGGTGACAATAGCAAAAAGCGTATTGACCTTAAACCGGGTGTATAGTTTAAAAATAATAAAGATGAGGCTAGAAGCCAATATGCTCAAGGCAAGTGACGCCATCTTATAGTTTTGATTTTAATTGAACGATATCTTCTTTACCTACCTGAATGTTCCAACAGGTAATACCTAGCTTTTCAGCAGCATCTGTATTTTCTTTAGTATCGTCTATGAAAAAAGTTTCTTCGGCCTTTAGTCCATTTTCATCTAGAACAAATTGATAAATTTCTGCATTAGGTTTTCTAAGGTTGATTTCGTGAGAGAGATAAAATTTTTCAAAAGGATTCTTAAATCGTTCGTATCTATCAGAACCCATTTTTTGTTCAACATGCGTAATATGCAAGTCGTTTGTATTGCTTAGGAGAAAGAGTCTATACTCGTCTTCTTTCGCAAGATTTTCAATGAATTCTAGTCGTTCTTCGGGAAAATCGAGTAGCATAGAATTCCATATATTTTCAATTTCTTCAGCACTAGCTTTTGGGTATTGAGACTGAAGTTGTGTTATGAACTCTTCAGAAGAAATTCCTCCCACTTCATAGATACCATTCAGCTCTATCATTTCAGGGGTTAGGTCTATAGAACCACCAAATTTCTCCATTTCACGAAATATGATTCCTTTATCTAAATTGATGAATACATCGCCAAAATCGAAAATAATATTCTTAATCATTACTATATATTTTTAAGTTGTCCTTGTCAATAGATTTCGTGCTAATAATTTTTCCTTTGAGTTCTGGTGCTGGTATTCCTGTCTTAAATTGACTATCACCTATAAAAACTCTAGCTTCATCCCACAAACAGGAATCAATGAAAGTTTGCAAAGTCTGGCTTCCGCCTTCTATTAGAATGCTAGTAATATTTTCCTTATAAAGTACCTCGCAAATTTGCTGCGCTATATCCCCTTTAAAATCAATTTGATGATAGGATACATTTTCAATTTGAAGAGGAGTATCTACTGTGTCGGTTAAAACCAAAGTAGGTATGCTTCCGTCCATTATATGATGGTCAGCACTTATTTTAAGTTTTCTATCCAATACAATTCGTGTTGGATTTTTGCCAGTGTATAAGCGCACATTTAATTTGGGATTGTCTTCCAGCACGGTATTGGTGCCAACTAAAATGCTTTGTTCTTCGCTACGCCATTTATGTACGAGCTGTCGCGAATATGGATTAGTAATCCAATAGGGTTCTGGGTTCGTAGTCCGTTCTTCTTTTTTTGGTGCTATAAAACCATCGGCGGTTTGGGCCCATTTTAGAATGATATAAGGACGTTTTTTTTCTTGAAACATTAGAAAACGACGGTGATGTTCTCTGCACTTTAGTTCAAGGCAACCGGTAGTTACTTCACTTCCTGCATTTTTAAGTTTTTCTATTCCTTTGCCAGCTACTTTTGTATGTGGATCTATAAGGCCTATAACAACTCTAGGAATGCCATGTTTGGCAATCAAATCTGCACAGGGTGGTGTTTTTCCATGATGAGAACAGGGTTCTAGGGTAACATATATAGTGGCATGTTTAAGAAGTGTTTTGTCTACTACTGAATTTATAGCATTTACTTCTGCATGTGGCCCACCGTAGGGGCTCGTGAACCCTTCCCCTATAATCTTATCTTCATGAACAATTACCGCACCTACCATTGGGTTGGGTGCCGTGGTTCCCAAACCATTTTTGGCAATTTCCAAACAACGTAGCATATAGCTTTCATCTCTGGAAAAGTTGTTTTTTGGTAGGGATTCGTTGTGCAACATAGGCTTGGTTGGTAGTATTTTATAAAGGTAACATACGCACATTTCTACGTATCTTCACGCTGTAAAAATAGAATTTTATTTATTGGAAATGGGTGCAGTAAAAATTCGTAACATAAGAAAAGAGGATAACGAGCAAGTAGCAGCGTTGATTCGCAAGGTATTATTAGATTTAGGTGCGCCCAAAGTGGGCACGGCTTATGCAGATGTAACGCTTGATCATATGTTCGAAAATTATGATAAACCGCGTGCGGCATATTTTGTTGTTGAAGAAAATGAAACTATTTTGGGCTGCGCCGGAATTGCTCAATTAGATAATAGCGAGGATAATATTTGCGAGTTGCAGAAAATGTATTTTTTGGAGGAAGCAAGAGGACGCGGAATAGGTTCTGAAATGTTGAAGAAATGTTTGGAAAACGCAAAAGAATTCAATTTTAAGGAAATTTATTTGGAAACCATGCCTTATATGAAAGCTGCTCAAAAGCTTTATGTAAGAATGGGATTTGAGTATATAGATAAGCCTTTGGGAGATACGGGTCACTATTCATGTCCCGTGTATATGCTCGCTAAATTATAATGTATAGTTCCAATACGTAATGGTCTTAAAAGAAATAAAGAATATTTATCACAAAGAGTTAGATGAGCTATATGCAAAGGAAGAGGTAGATAGCTTCTTTTACTTACTAATAGAACACTACCTTAATTTGCAGCGTTTTGTTTTGGCCTTGCAGCCTAATTTAACTTTAACAAAAGAAGAGGAACAGCCACTGTTTGAGGCCTTGTCAGAACTAAAGTTGCAACGGCCTGTTCAATATATAATAGGAAGTACAAGTTTTATGGACCTTGATTTTCAAGTAAACGAGAACGTGCTTATTCCTAGGCCGGAAACGGAAGACCTTATTCGTTGGATAATAGACGAAGTTAAAACTAGTGGTCCTGATAAAAAATCAGGCTTACGAATTTTAGATATTGGAACAGGTAGTGGATGTATTGCCATTTTGTTAGCTAAACTTTTACCCGATGCCAAGGTATTTGCTCTAGATGTTTCTGAAAAAGCACTGGAAACAGCTAAAAGGAATGCAGAACGAAACGCCGTAAAAGTCGAGTTTATTCTTGCTGATATTTTAAATTTTGATGGATTTGCTTCTAATTTTGATGTCATAGTCTCTAATCCTCCTTATGTTAGAGAGCTGGAAAAGAAAGAGATGCACAAAAACGTTTTGGAGCACGAGCCAGATTTAGCACTTTTTGTTTCAGATGAAAATCCATTAGTATTTTATAAAGCGATAACGCAATTGGCTAAACAAACTCTTTCTGAGGAAGGAATGCTCTTTTTTGAAATCAATCAATATTTAGCAAAAGAAACGGAAGCACTTTTACATCAACATAATTTTATAGAAATTGAAGTCCGAAAAGATATATTTGGCAACGACCGAATGACAAAGGGCATCTTAGGGTGATTTAAAATCAAAATATCCTAAAAACATATAGTAAGATTACAGAAACACTGAGTTAGAAAATGCAGATAAAAGAACAAATAGAGTCCCTTCGTCAAGAATTACGTGAGCATAACCATAATTACTACGTGCTTGACAACGCCACTATATCAGATTTTGAGTTTGATACCAAGCTTAAAGAATTACAGGCACTTGAGGCAAAGCATCCTGAATTTTATGATGAAAGTTCGCCTACTTTACGTGTAGGTGGTACGGTTACCAAAAATTTTGACACCGTAGTGCACAATGAAAGAATGTATTCGCTGGATAATTCTTATTCAAAAGAAGATCTTGAGGATTGGGAGAAACGTATGCAACGTATTTTGGGCGATGCAGAAGTGGAGTTTGTTTGTGAATTGAAGTATGATGGTGCGTCTATTAGTATTACCTATGAGGATGGTAAATTGGTACGTGCCGTTACGCGTGGTGATGGTTTTCAAGGTGATGATGTAACCACGAACGTGAAAACTATTAAGTCGGTACCATTACAGTTAAAAGGAGATTATCCGCCGAAATTTGATATTAGAGGAGAAATTGTTTTGCCTTTTGAAGGTTTTGCACAAATGAATGCCGAGCGTATTGAAAATGGAGAGGACCCTTACATGAACCCTAGAAATACGGCTTCAGGTAGTTTAAAATTACAGGATAGTGCAGCGGTCGCTCAAAGACCATTAGACTGCTTGTTATATAGTATTGTAGGCCAGAATACGGGAATAACTTCACAATGGCAGATGCTTGAAAAAGCAAGAGAATGGGGTTTTAAAGTTCCCGAAGTTGCAAAATTGAGCCGCTCAACAGATGAAGTAATGGCCTTTGTAAACAAATGGGATTCAGGACGCCATAGCTTACCTTATGAAACGGATGGAGTAGTGGTGAAAGTGAATAGTATACAACATCAAGATGAATTGGGCTTTACCTCAAAATCACCTCGTTGGGCCATGGCTTATAAATTTAAAGCGGAGCAGGTTTCAACCTTATTAAATGAAATTACCTATCAAGTGGGCCGTACAGGTTCAATAACCCCGGTGGCTAATCTAGAGCCAGTACTTTTGGCGGGAACTACCGTAAAAAGGGCGTCGTTACACAATGCCGATCAGATTGCGAAATTTGATATTCGTGAAGGTGATACCGTTTTTGTTGAAAAAGGTGGGGAAATCATACCAAAAATAGTGGGTGTAGATTTTGAAAAACGACCAAAGGATTCAAAACCAACGGAATATATTACAAATTGCCCTGAATGTCATGATCCTTTGGTTCGGACAGAGGGTGATGCAAAACATTATTGCGTAAATTATTATGGTTGTCCTCCACAGATTACTGGACGAATCCAACATTTTATATCCCGTAAGGCAATGGATATAGAAGGCTTGGGAAGTGAAACCGTAGAGCTTCTTTATAAAGAAGGGCTTATAGATAATTATGCGGATTTATATACGCTTACCAAAGAACAAGTACTGCCTTTGGAAAGAATGGCGGAGAAGTCTGCTGAAAACTTGGTAAAGGGTGTTGCTGAGTCTGTAAAGATACCTTTTGAGCGCGTTCTTTTTGGTTTGGGTATTCGGTTTGTTGGTGAGACTGTAGCAAAGAAACTAGCTAGGGCCTATAAAAATATTGATGCTTTAATGAATGCATCCGAAGAAAGTCTGGTAGCTGTTGATGAAATTGGAGAACGCATTGCAAGTTCTGTGGTGGAGTTTTTTAATAACGAAACTAACCGTTCAATAATAGCCCGTTTAAAGTCTTATGGATTGCAATTTTCACTTTCCGAAGAGCAATTGGAAAATCAAACGGATAAGCTAAAGGGGCTCACTATTGTTGTTTCTGGGGTGTTCGAGACCGTAAGCCGTAATGAACTTAAGAAAATCATTGAAAGTAATGGAGGTAAGGTGGGTTCAAGCATATCTTCAAAAACTGCATATCTGGTAGCTGGTGACAAAATGGGACCGAGCAAACGTACCAAAGCGGAATCACTTAATGTACCTATCGTTACAGAAGGTGAATTTCTGGAAATGGTAGAATAATCTAGTTCAAATCTTAATCGGATTTATTATAAAGGGCATAGAACTACTTTCTATGGTTTAAAAATTTGTACGTGCAATAGTGAAACGACAGTACAAAAATGACCACAAATAAATATTCCGAAAAATACGTGTTGGCTCCTAAGCCAAGACTAGGGTAGTACACAAAACAAAAGAGAAAACTAATCAAAGTAAGGGTTGTAAGTAATAATAGCATGCGCCAGTTACTTACAAGCTCTTGGTATGTCTTTTTGATAAATAGAGGTTTCATGTCACTGTCAAAAAGTTGCATGAACATAGGCCAAATAAATAGTAAGGGTAAAGCAAATAAACGTGATTCCCGAGCAAAGGCAGTCATGAAAACCAGAGGTGTATTTATTATTAAAGTCAATAGAAAGGCGTAAACAAAGCTGTTTTGCCAAGCATCATTATTTTTTCTTTTTAGATAAAAATAAGTAAAATATAAAAATGGTCCTACGGTAATGAAAATTGATACAACGGACTCAACTATATTTTGTAAACTTTCAATATTCTCCAGAAAGCAAGAATATCTGCTGGCTATTTCAGTATGGGTAGCGTGCAATAGTCGTTGGTGATAAATGAAAAAGACAATATAACATCCGTAGAAAAAAATAGGAGATAGAATGATTAGGCTATTTTTTTTGAGGTTAGGCCACAGTTTTTTCCTTGGATGATTTTGGGTTCCCGGTAATAGTAAAATAAATGCAGGAAGTAGTAAAATGCTGGTCTCACGAGCTACAAGGGATAAAGAGAATACGATTACATACCAAAACCATTTGCGCCTAACAAAAGCCATAAAGGCGGTTAGCAAGAAGCAGTACTGCAAAGGTTCGTCATAGGTGAATACGGGTGGAAAAAAAGCAAACAAGATTGAAAATGATGTAAAAAACACCATCATATTAATCAATCCCTTTTTTTTGGTAGCCTTAAGAATAAGAGATAATCTATAGATTAAAACACCGCTAAGACCAAATAGCAAGAAGTTTACAAAAATAAATGCATAACCTGGTTTTACTTTAAGGATACTTTGGGTGGTTTCAATTAACAAGGTGGTTAGAGGCCTTCTGGCAAAAGGTGCTATCTCTTTATGATAATCAATCTGCGATTGTAAAAAAACATGTGAAATTCGAGTATTATTTTCGTTGAGCATGCTGTCCATATTCGGTAGCATATGAATGCCCAATATGAATAATGTGCAAATTAGTGCCAGCACATAGGGAAAAGGTCTCCAAAGGAGTAAGCTTCGTGATAGTTGAACCATTAAAGCATACGGTTAATTTCAATCGAAATTAGGTATTTTTGCATAGGAAAGAACAAATGATACTATAAATTGATGGCTATACCTAAGACTTACGAAGATTTTGAACAAACATTAAGCGGTTCAACACCTCCAATGGATTGGTCTGAAGCACTGAAAGCCATGTGGTTTGCAACAAATGACAATTGGGAAGCTTCACATGATATTGCTCAAGAAATGTTTAACGAAATAGGTAGTTGGATCCATGCATATTTACATCGTGTAGAAGGAGATGAATTTAATGCTGGCTATTGGTATAGAAAGGCAGGAAGGTCGTTTCCGAAAATTTCACTAAAGCAAGAACAAAAAGAAATTACGGAGTATTTGTTGAAAAACTAACTAGGTAAGGGCTTTCTTAAAGCAGACACTATTTTCCATACCTTCATACTGACCATAATTAGGTATTACCTGATATTTATTTTTGGTATAAAGGGCTATAGCTTCTGGTTGGCGCTTACCTGTTTCTAAAATGCAATACTTATATTTTAGTTCAGTTGCCCATTCTTCTAGTTCTTTTAAAAGTAAAGAGGCAATTCCTTGACCTCGGGTTTCGGGAGAAACGTACATGCGTTTTACTTCTACAGAAATAGAATCTACTCTTTTTATGGCTCCACAGCCTACTGCTATATCGTCTATATAAGCAATTACTACTTGGTTAAGACTTTCTATTCCGTTGTATTGATGATAGAAGTCGTGCTCATCACCATCGGTATGGCTTAAATAAGCATCTAGTTTGGCAACCAAACCAGAAAAATGGTCGTTTTTAAATGTGGTTCGTTCAATTCTAACCATAATTAAACATGTATAGTTACACCAGAAGCATTGCTGTTTTTTGAACCGTCAAAGTAAAAATCAATTCGGCCTAAATTAATTCCAAAACAACCTACTTGATTAACTAAAACATTTCTTCCTAATTTGTTTTCTACAATGGTAGGTTTGTCAAGAAAAGTATGGGTATGGCCGCCAATAATTAAATCAGTGTATTCAAGAGCGGTAGCCATTGCAAGATCATGTGGTTTTTGTGAATCTTTATATTCGTAACCTAAATGAGATAGGCAGACGATAAGGTCACAATTCTCTTCGTTTTTTAATGTGCGTTCCGTGTCTTGTGCAATTTCTATGGGATTGTTGTATCCCGTTTCTTTGTACAGTTTTTTGGTAACTAGGCCATTTAATTCAATACCTAATCCATAAACTCCTATTTTAATTCCGTCAACAGTGTAGGTTTTGTATGGTTTGACCTGGCCGTCCATGACCGTATTTTTAAAATCGTAATTGGCGTTGATCATCTCAAAATCAGCATTTGGCATCTGGGCCAATAAACCATCAATTCCGTTGTCAAAATCATGGTTGCCTATAGTGGCCGCATCATATTTTAGCAGGCTCATGAGTTTAAACTCCAACTCACCGCCATAAAAATTAAAATAAGGTGTTCCCTGAAAAATATCACCTGCATCAAAAAGTAATGTATTCGGATTTTCTTTTCTAATGCTCTCTACCAAAGTGGCGCGCCTTGCTAGTCCACCAAGATTAGGAAACTCGGAATGATCTGTAGGGAAAGGGTCTATGTGGCTGTGTACATCGTTTGTGTGTAAAATGGTGATGTGTTTTTTTACATCGCCAAAGCAAGAGCTTAAAGAAAGTCCCCCTAAGCCAACAAGCGCACTTGAGGCCGTCGTGTTTTTAATGAATTTTCTTCTGTTCATAAAACTATATATTTTGTTGAATGTGAAGGTAAATTGTCACATCCGTAACGTTTCGTTTTTCGGTGCTAATCCAGTTTAATAAATCTATTATCAACAACAGGTTTCAGCGTGTCTGTTTTCTTAAAATAATCAATCATAGCATTTCTAATGAGATAATCGGTATTTGTGATGTTTAGAGCGTCTTCAAAAAAGACCATGCTATCTCCTCCGTTTACCAAATAGTTAGATGTTGCTACATAATAAATTTTATCTTTTTGCAGAGGCTTGCCTTGAATGGAAATAGATTGTATCTCATTTTTAGCATCTAAGATTAGTTGTAACCCAGCTATAGGATGAGGACGACCAGAATCTCTTAAATAAGACGCCAATTTTAATATAGAACTGCCTTTAAGTTCGGCCACCACTATAGAATTTTCAAAGGGCATGACTTCAAAAGCGGTACGTGAAGAAACATTTCCTTTAGAAATTAAAGAGCGAATACCACCATGGTTCAGTAAAACAAGGTCAATTGTGTGTCCCGTTCTTGATTTAAAAATAGGGTTGGCTTCGGACAAAACAATATCCGCCATTAAGTTTCCTGCCGTGGTATTTAGTTCTCCGTCCGTTTTTGAAATAGGGTAGGGAGCATAGGCCAGTGTGCTGTCAAGAACTCGATTTATCCTTTCGCGATAGGGCTTTACCAGTGTTTCTATAGATTCTGTAGTTGCTAATGAACTGTCTATAACTATCTGTTTTGCATCTATCTTTTGAAGGTTGGGCTGTTGCTCACCACAAGAATACAAAAATAAAAATGTTACAAATACAACAAAGTGTTTTATTTTTAAAACCATATTTCGTTTTATCTTAGCGCCATATTATGCGTGGAGATTCTTTACATTTGTAGAACCCATTCCAAATTTTACAGACCAGAATGGTTCAAAATGTAAAAGTACATGTTTAAGGGAATAAAAGATAAGTTCAAGCACAAATCGGGCGTTAAATTTCTGAAACAAGAGTTGGCTAAAGATCCGCCGGTAATTGAAAGAAGTAAAGGTATTACTTCTATAGGTTGCATTGTAGATCTAGACGACTTTGATGATGCAAACCAATTTTATGGGTTTGTAGAAGATTATAATTTACGGCCGAATGCAGTAAAGATTATTGGTTATAAAAGTTATTACGACAAGAATTCGCCTTATGCTACCCCTGTATTTTCCGATAAGGATCTTGGGTGGAACGGAGCCATAGAAAATAGCTATGCACTAGAATTTTTAAGTAGAGAGTATGATTTACTCGTAAACTATTATACCAGCGATAATTTATTATTGCAGTTGATGAGCGTTAAAACAAAAGCCCGATTTCGAGTAGGGTTTAAAGAGGTGGATCTCATATATAATGATTTGATAATGGATTCGCCATTGAAAGAATTTAAGACCTTTAAAGCAGAGCTTAAAAAATATCTTGGCGTTTTAAACGAAATTGAATAATGAAGCAGTTAATTGGTACAGGTGTGGCTTTAATCACTCCGTTCAAAACAGATTTTTCGGTAGACATAGATGCGTTACATCGTATTGTGAACTATTGTGTGGACGGTGGTGTAGACTATTTAGTAGTATTGGGTACTACTGGTGAATCTGTAACACTTACCAAAGAAGAAAAACAATTGGTTATAGATACCGTAACCATTGCCAATGCAGGCAGATTACCTTTGGTGGTAGGTGTGGGCGGTAATAATACAGTTGCTGTAATTGAAGAATTACAAAAATTAGACCTTACTAATTTTGATGCCGTTTTATCGGTGTCTCCTTATTATAATAGACCTACTCAAGAAGGGATTTTTCAACATTTTAAGGCTATTGCCCAAGTATCGGCAAAACCTATAATCCTCTATAACGTACCAGGAAGAACAGGTAGTAATATGCTTCCGGAAACTGTTGTGCGTTTGGCTACAGAGGTTGAAAATATTGTTGGAATAAAAGATGCATCTGGTGATATGATTCAGTTGCAGGAATTAATTAAAGATTGTCCAAAAGACTTTCACGTGATTTCTGGTGATGATTTTACGGCTTTAGCTACTGTTTTGGCTGGAGGCTCTGGTGTTATTTCTGTTTTAGGTCAAGGACTTCCTTCAGAATTTTCTAGAATGATTCGTTCTGGATTAGACCGAAATGTAGATGAAGCTTACAGGCAACATTACGAACTTCAAGAGGGAATGGGGTTAATTTTCCAGGAAGGTAATCCTGCAGGGATAAAATCTATTTTTGAAATCTTAGGTTTGTCAGGTGCTACTGTTAGACTTCCGCTCATAGAAGCTTCCGATAGTCTTAAAAAGAACATCGCCGACTTTGTAAAACCTTTTAAGGTTTTTGCATAGCGGTGTTAAATCTTCCCCAAAAGCATTGGTATAAGGGTTCTAGAATGCTATTTTAGCTACTTTATTTTTTGTTTTTTATATCCATTCGGAATCCGTAATTTTGCAAAATGCTTTTTAAAATGAGGTTAATTGTCCCTGTCTTACTACTCGCTATGATTTCACAATCATGTAGCGAATATCAAAAGGTGCTTAAAAATGAAGATGTTAAGCCTAAATATGACCTAGCTCAGAAATTTTATGAGGAAGGTGATATGAAGAGGGCTAATCGTCTTTTTGAACAAATTGCACCTAAGTATGTGGGTAAACCTCAGGGCGAACGTGTAATGTTCTTCTTGGCAGATACGTATTTTCAAAGAAAAGATTACAATATGGCAGGCTATCAGTTCGAGCGTTTTGTTAAATCTTATTCTAAGAGTGATAAAGTGGCAGAAGCTTCCTTTTTAGGAGCAAAGAGTTATTTTAAGCTTTCACCAGTGTACTCTTTGGACCAAACGGATACGGATAAGGCATTGGGAAAATTGCAGTTGTTTATCAACTCATATCCTGATTCGGAATATTTTTCTGAAGCCAATGCCATGGCAAAAGAGCTAACGACTAAAAAAGAGCATAAAGCATACGAAATAGCTAAGCAGTTTAATAAACTAGGTCAGTTTGATTTTACGTTTCTAACGCCTGCAGTGGCAGCGTTTGACAACTTTATATCAGATTTTCCTGGGTCTATTTACCGTGAAGATGCAATGTTTTATAGATTCGAATCGGCTTCCCGATTTGCGTTGAATAGTTTTGAAAGGTTACAAGAAGAGCGTTTAAAAGAGGCCATTGCCGATTATAACGCATTCAAAAAGCAGTTTCCAGAATCAGAACATGCCGGTGAGGCAGAGAAGATACTTGAAAAAGTAAAATTAGAATTACAGGGTTTTACCCAAGCGAAAGAAGCAAAATAAAATAGTTTGACTATGAACATGAACGATCTTAAGAATTCAAGTGCTCCAGTTTCCACAGTAACGATCAACAAAAATGAGTTTGACCGTCCTACGGATAACATTTATGAAGCAATTTCAATTGCTGCTAAAAGAGCTGTACAGATCAATTCTGAAATTAAGAAAGAACTTCTAGAAAAGTTAGAGGAGTTTGCTACTTATAGCGACAGCCTTGAAGAAGTTTTTGAAAACAAAGAACAGATAGAAGTATCTAAATTTTACGAAAAATTACCTAAGCCACATGCTTTAGCAGTTGAAGAGTGGTTGAATGACAAAATATATCACAGAAATACGGATAAAGACCAGTAGTATATGTTAGGCGGAAAGAACATTCTTTTAGGCATTACCGGAGGAATTGCCGCTTACAAAACTACCTTTCTTGTACGTTTACTGATTAAAGCTGGCGCTAATGTCAAAATTATTTTGACAGATAGCGCCAGCTCTTTTGTTTCCCCACTTACGCTAGCTACGCTTTCCAAAAACCCGGTGCTAACTTCCTTGGTTAATGAGGATGATGGGGTAACGGAATGGAATAATCATGTAGAATTAGGGCTATGGGCAGACTTAATGGTAGTTGCGCCAGCTACAGCTAATACCTTGGCTAAAATGGCTACGGGTACATGCGATAATTTATTGCTTGCTACCTACCTTTCGGCAAAATGTCCTGTTTTCTTTGCTCCTGCAATGGATTTGGATATGTATAAGCATCCGAGTTCTAAAAACTCCTTTGAAAAATTACAGTCTTTTGGAAATGTTATGATTCCTGCTACTTCTGGTGAATTGGCAAGTGGCCTTCATGGAGAAGGGCGTATGGCAGAACCAGAGGATATGGTTGATTTCATTAAAGCGTATTTACAAAAAGGACTTCCCTTTAGTGGAAAAAAAGTTCTGATTACCGCCGGCCCTACCTATGAAGCCATAGACCCTGTGCGGTTTATTGGAAATCATGCTTCTGGGCAAATGGGGTATGAATTGGCTAATGTGGCAGCAAATTTAGGAGCTCATGTTATTTTGGTTTCTGGGCCATCCCGTTTTTCTGTTTCTCATGATCTTATCGATTTAAAAAAAGTAACTTCTGCGGAAGAAATGTACAATGAGGTACATCTGCACTATAAAAATATAGATGTAGCTATCTGTGCAGCAGCAGTTGCTGACTACAGACCTAAAACGGTAGCTAATCAAAAAATAAAGAAAAAAGAAACCGAATTTTCGATTGATTTGGTGAAGACCAAAGATATCTTGCTATCACTGGGTAATCAGAAGGAAAAGCAGTTTTTAGTTGGTTTTGCTTTGGAGACAGAAAATGAGCTTGAAAATGCTATAGGCAAGCTTAAAAAGAAAAATTTAGATGCCATTGTTCTCAACTCTCTGAACGATAAAGGAGCTGGTTTTGGAAAACCTACGAACAAAATCACTTTCATAGATAAGAATTCTGGAATTAAGCCGTTTGAACTAAAGACAAAGGCAGAGGTGGCCAAAGACATTTTTGATGAAATCTTGAAAAGATACCATGCGTAACTTCATACTTATATTTATTTGTTCATTTTTTGTGGTGTCCGTTTCGGCACAGGAAATGAATTGTGTTGTTACTATAAATGCGGATCAGGTCTCACAAACTAATCAACAGATTTTTAAAACTTTAGAACGTTCTTTAAATGATTTTATCAATAAGAACAAGTGGACCAACCGCACCTACAAGGAAAATGAACGTATAAGCAGTCAGATGTTTATTACGATTACCAATTACGAGTCTAATCGTTTTGAGGGTAATATTCAGATTCAGTCTTCGCGTCCTGTTTTTAATACATCGTACGAAACGCCTATTTTCAATTATAAAGACAATCAGCTCAATTTTGAATATATAGAATTTCAACCTTTGGTATTCAATGAAAATGTTTTTGAATCCAATCTTGTAAGTGTTGTTTCTTTCTATGTTTACACCATGCTCGGGCTTGATGCAGACACTTTCTCTTTAGAAGGCGGTACTGAGTATTTTAGAAAAGCGCAGCAAATTACCACGCAAGCTCAAGGTAGCAATTATACGGGCTGGGATCAGAATAGTGATCGTAGTAGGTTTGAGTTGGTAGATAATCTTTTATCCAATACCTATCGTGAGTATCGTATAGCTATGTATAATTATCATCGCAAGGGTCTTGATATTCTTGGAGATAATAATAGCACGGGCAAACAAGTTATTGCCGGTACAATGAAGCTTTTTGAGACGATGATCAAACGTAGGCCTAACGCATTTTTGATTCAGACTTTCTTTGATGCGAAGTCAGATGAGATTCAAAATATCTTTTCAGACGGTCCAAAAGTAGATATTGTTCAATTAAAAGAGACTTTAAACAATATTGCTCCCTTATATTCCAGTACTTGGAACGATATTAAGTACTAGTTCTTTCGGTACGAAATTATCAATTATCTTTACAGCACAAATTGAATAGAAAACTGTGCTAGTACACCTTTCCATAAAAAATTACGCATTAATAGATAATCTCAATGTAGACTTCACTAATGGGTTTACCTGTATTACAGGTGAAACTGGTGCAGGAAAGTCTATTTTATTGGGCGGCTTGTCCCTTGTTTTGGGTAAACGTGCCGATTTATCCTCTTTAAGAGACAAGGATAAAAAATGTGTTATAGAGGCGGAATTTCAAATTGACAAGTATAATTTGAAACCCTTTTTTAAGGATAATGATTTAGATTACGAGGAGAGAACCATAATAAGAAGAGAGATTCAGCCTAGCGGGAAATCGAGAGCCTTTATTAATGATTCCCCGGTAACATTAGATATTCTTACCAGATTAGGAAGCAGTCTAATAGATGTGCATTCTCAACACCAAACACTACAGTTAACGGATAACGATTTTCAGTTAAAGGTAATAGATGCCCTTGCGGATAATAAAAGTCTGCTAGCGGACTATGCGGGAAAACTTCGCTTGTATAAAACAACTTCAAAAGAGTTGTCTGAACTTGTTGATTTTCAAAAAGAAGCAAATAAAGAACACGATTACAATAGCTTTCTGTTAGAAGAGCTTCAAGCAGCACCTTTAAAATTGGGTGTGCAAGAAGATTTGGAAGAGCAGTATGAGCAACTGAACAACGTAGAGAATATTCTAGAACTGATTTCTTCAGGTCATCAACTGCTTAATGATGAGCAGGTGGGTATTGTAAGTTTACTTACTGAGCTCAAACAAATTGCTAATAGATTATCTGGTTATGGGACTCAGTATGCGGACTTGAACCAGCGTGTGCAATCGGTTTTTATTGAAATAGATGACATAGCTTCGGAACTTCAGAATTTTCAGGAAGGAACAGAAGCCAATCCACAAGTGCTGGAAGAAATCAATACCAAGTTGCAACAACTTTATGATTTACAGAAAAAGCACGGGGTTCAAGAAGTTGCTGAATTACTACAAATTAGAGAAGACCTAGCTGAAAAAGTTAGTGTAACGGAAAATCTTGAAGCTGATATAGAAAAGAAAGAAAAAGAGCTTGCAGGTCAAAAAATCGCATTGCAAAAAGCAGCTGATGCCCTAACGTCCAAACGAAAAAAGGTTGTCCCACAACTTAAAAAACAATTGGAGGATTCTTTAAAAGCGTTGGGTATGCCTAGTGCTACTTTTAAGATAGAGCTTTTTAAGGCGAACGACTTTAAGGCTAACGGAGCAGACGGACTTACCTTTTTGTTCTCCGCTAATAAAGGAGGCGATTATGGTGAGCTGAAGAAAGTAGCCTCAGGAGGTGAACTTTCTAGGATTATGCTCACTATAAAATCGATATTAGCGAAATATGAAAACCTACCTACCATCATGTTCGATGAGATTGATACTGGGGTTTCTGGTGAAATCTCAGGAAAAATGGGTGATATCATGCAGGCAATGAGTAAAAGTATGCAAGTGTTCTCTATTACACACTTACCTCAGGTAGCTTCAAAGGGTGACCATCATTTTAAAGTATATAAGTTGGAGGAAGGAGCGGTTACCAAAACGAACATGAAGCAACTGAGCAATGAGGAAAGGGTAGTGGAGTTAGCTGAAATGTTGGGCGGTAAAGAGCTATCTGATTCAGCTATGGCTCACGCAAGGCAACTTTTGAACTAGAATACTAGGCTTTGTACAGGGTGCTAGCGGCCGTATTTGGTTTTTAAGGTAGATTTTAGACTTATAAACACGTTTTTCTTCATGTGGCAACTATTAGTTGCCAACTTTTTAAATATCTTTGAAGCTTTAAGAACAACCAACAGAATCTAACACAATGTCGTATAATTTATTAAAAGGTAAGAGAGGAATTATTTTTGGAGCTTTGGATGAAAATTCAATAGCGTGGAAAACAGCAGAGCGTATTCATGAAGAAGGCGGTACTTTTGTTTTGACCAATGCACCCGTAGCCATGCGTTTAGGGCAAATTAAAGATTTGGCCGAAAAAACTGGTTCTCAGGTTATTCCTGCCGATGCAACTAGCGAAGAAGATTTAGCAAACTTGGTAGCCCAGTCTGTAGAGATTCTTGGTGGAAAAATTGATTTTGTATTACATGCAATCGGTATGTCTGTAAACGTTAGAAAAGGGCGCTCTTATACTGATGAGAAATATGACTTTACTTCTAAAGGATGGGATGTTTCTGCTTTATCTTTCCATAAAGTAATGCAAAGCTTGTATAAAGCCGATGCTATGGAAGAATGGGGAAGCATAGTTGCTTTGACCTATATGGCAGCACAGCGTGTTTTTCCTGATTATAATGATATGGCAGATAATAAGGCCTACTTAGAGTCTGTAGCACGTAGTTTTGGTTATTTCTTCGGAAAAGAGAAAAACGTTCGTGTAAATACAATATCACAATCACCTACACCAACTACTGCTGGTCAAGGTGTGAAAGGTTTTGGTGGTTTTATTAGTTATGCAGAAAAAATGTCGCCTTTAGGGAATGCAACGGCATTGGAGTGTGCAGATTACACGGTAACTCTTTTCTCAGACCTTACCAGAAAAGTTACAATGCAAAACTTGTTTCATGATGGTGGTTTCTCTAACACTGGTGTTAGCCAAGAGATTATAGAACGTTTTACCGAGTAGAAATAAAAAGTCTTTCAATAGATTAAATTCTGGCGAAGAATATTTGTTTTCGGCATATATTATGGGCATTTTACATTACCGATTTAAGTAATGAAAAATGCCCTTAGAATTTCCGTATAAAAGCTCATGGATTTATCTTTTTCGTTTATAGTTCCTGTTTACAATAGACCCGATGAAATAGCGGAGCTGCTAGAAAGTCTAGCGCACCAATCCTATTCAAAGGATTTTGAAGTCTTGATTGTAGAGGACGGCTCAACACTATCTTCCGAAGAAGTGGTTGAAAGGTATAAGGATAAACTCACCATTTCATATTATAAAAAATCTAATTCAGGACCTGGAGATTCAAGAAACTACGGAATGGCGCGAGCCAAGGGTAATTACTTTCTTATTGTAGATTCAGACTGTATGATTCCTCCGCAATATTTAGATGCGGTAGATAGTGCTTTAAGAAAGAGCTTTGTTCACTGCTTTGGTGGACCAGATGCTGCTCATGAGTCTTTTGGGCTTTTGCAAAAAGCTATTAACTATGCTATGACGTCTGTATTAACTACAGGAGGAATTCGTGGGAATAAAAAGGCGCTAGATAAGTTTCAACCACGTAGTTTTAATATGGGTATTTCCAAAACAGCATTTGAAACCGTTGGTGGATTTGGAAAAATTCATCCAGGTGAAGACCCGGACTTTACGTTTCGTATTTGGAAAAATGGTTTTGATACGAAGCTTATACCAGAAGCCTTTGTATATCATAAGCGACGCATAGACTGGAATAAGTTTTTTATTCAAGTAAAGAAATTTGGTAGTGTTCGCCCAATTTTAAATAAATGGCACCCGAAGACATCAAAAATGACCTATTGGTTCCCAACACTGTTTTGTTTGGGGTTTTTAGCGTCCCTTTTATTTCTAGCAGTAGGGATTAGTTTGCCTATATATTTATATATTATCTATTTTTCACTCATATTTATAGATTCACTTTTAAAAAATAGAAATTTAGCCGTGGCTTTACTTTCTCTAGTGGCTGTAAGCATTCAATTTATGGGATATGGATATGGTTTTTTAAAATCGACCATCTTTCTTAACTTTAGCAAAAAGGAACCGGAAACATTGTTTCCTCATTTATTTTTCAAATAATTGGTAAACAAGATAATAGATAAAGTCAAGAAGGCTCTTAAGAAGAGAAAAGTAAAAATATTTTTGGTGTTTTTATTTTTTTCAACCTTAATATGGCTCATTAATAACCTCTCTGAGAGTTATGTGAGTACAACTAGTTTTGACTTGGAATATGTGAACGTTCCAGAAGGTTATTTGTTTAAAGGCGCCACAGATAATGAATTAAAGGTGAAACTTAAGGCCGGTGGTTTTCAGCTTCTAGGTTTCAATTTTAAACATGCCAAGGTGTCTATAGACCTAGCCGATGCTTTACAAAAAGACTCTATATTTTATATACCTCAAAAAGTATATCGGAAACAAGTAGAAAGGCAGTTAAGCACATCAATGTCTTTAATAGATATAGAAACGGATACCCTTTTTGTGGGTATGTTGGCCGTGATTTCTAAAAAAGTGCCAGTAAAACCGAATGTAGAAGTAAATATGGCAACCAATTATCTATTAGATGGTAAGATGGAAATTCAGCCAGATTCCATAACTATTACGGGGCCTTCAAAGGAAATTGATACTATCAAGGTTGTACGTACCAATAAATTAACCCTCCCTGATTTAGATGCCGACTTTTCGGAAACCGTGGATATCTATAAATCTAAAGACCTTAAGAATACTAAGTACTCAGATAATAAAGTAGAGCTTACTGCTAAGATTGCTCGCTTTTCTGAAAAGGTCTTTGAAGTGACTATTAAGACCGTACATTTTCCTAGTAACATTGATGTAAAAACATTTCCCGATAAGGTTAATGTATTATGTAAGGCTAAATTAAAACGACTTAAAAAGTTAGAAGCATCAGATTTTGAAGTCATTGCAGACTACGGTCAATTAAAAGACGGCAATACAGATGAATTGCAATTAGAATTAAGGAAAAAGCCAAGTGGTCTGCACAGTGTAAAACTGGAACAAAACAGTGTAGAATACATATTGAACAAGAAATGATAACTGTAGGCTTAACAGGTGGTATAGGTAGTGGTAAAACCACGGTTGCTAAAATGTTTGAGGAATTGGGTGTCCCCGTTTATAATTCTGATGAACGGGCAAAAGGTTTAATGCAAAAATCACCAGAGCTAATTGCTGCTATAAAAGAACTTCTTGGGGATGCAGCCTACAAGGAAGGAAAGCTAGATAGGGGCTATGTGTCAAAACAAGTATTCAATAATAAAGAATTGTTGAACGCTTTAAACGCAATAGTACATCCTGCAGTTCGAAAAGATTTTATAAGCTGGGCAGAAAGTCAAAGTTCAGATTATGTTATTCAAGAAGCGGCCATCATATTTGAAATTGGCTCGCAGGATTTTTACGATTTTATCATTTTGGTAACGGCTCCTAAGGAGACTAGAATTGACCGTATTATGCAACGCGATGCATCTAATACAGTTGAAGGTATAGAGGCCCGAATGAAAAACCAGTTAAGTGATAATAAAAAAATAGAATCTTCGCACTATATCATCCAAAATGAGAATATAGAACAAACAAAGGTTCAAGTCTTAGATGTTCATCGCGATTTACTTAATAAAATATAGGCCTCACGCAGTTTTAACATTTTTGTTAAGGTTTGGTTAAACGTATGATCTACTATATGTTAAATCTTTAATTTTGTTTTCTAATGAATAAGAGGTTATTTATCCTTTTGGTGGCGTTGATGAGTCTCTCCCTGATAGGAATAATATCTGTTCAGTTCTTGTGGATAAAGCAATCTGTGGAGGACAAGGAAGAACAGTTTTCTAATACGGTGTCTGAGGTTTTAAACGAAGTCTCGGATAAAATAGAGGAGAGGGAGACAAAGGATTATTTTGAACGTTACATCAACATAAAAGATAGTGTAGGTGAGCCTAAAAGCTCTCATTTAAGAAATATCTTTTTTATAGACCGTGATATAAACTCCAATGAGATTCGGTTTTATTCCCATGGTATTTTAGAAGAAGATTATAATATAGCATCTACGTTCTTTGATAACGGTAATGGTAGTGATACGATTACTACAATTAAAAATTATACTAGCAAACGTACCAAAACAATCTTTAAAGAAGATTACGGTTTGGACGGTAAAGAGTATAAGCTGAATGCAGTACAGAAGCTTGAAAAAATTGGAGGACTATCGGCTATCGAAAAAGCCCAGTTTGAAGATGTTTTTAGTGAGTATGCCAAAAAAGTGCCTATTCACAAAAGAGTTTCTAATCAAGAAATAAAGTTACTTCTTAATCGCGAATTAAAGAATAGAAACCTCAATATTGAATATGAATATGGGGTTTACAGTAGGGGCCTGCCAACAAAGGTGAAGTCCAGAAAGTTCAAGTTTGCAAAAGATATGCTTTATGAAACGCCTATTTTTAAGGATAGCGAAGGAGCAAGTAATTTCTCTTTGTTAATCGCTTTTCCAAAGAAAAAGAAGTTTTTGATTCAGTCTATAATAAAAATGGCGCTTTTGTCATTACTTTTTACATTGGTTATTGTAATAGCATATTCTGGGGCAATTTATCAATTGATACGTCAAAAGCAGATTGCCGAGATAAAGTCTGACTTTATTAATAATATGACGCACGAGTTTAAAACGCCAATTGCTACTATAAATCTTGCGGTGGAAGCTATTAGGAATCCCAAAATAATTGGGGACCCTGAAAAGGTGGATCGGTATTTAACAATGATTCGTGAGGAGAATAAACGAATGCATGCTCAGGTAGAAAATGTATTGCGTATATCTAAGCTAGAAAAGAATCAGTTAGATATTAGTAAGGATAGGGTAGATGTTCACGACATAATAGAGGATGCAATAGCGCATGTAGAACTTATTGTTGCTGATAGAGGTGGATATATAGAAACGCATTTAAATGCTGCGAGAACGGAAGTTTTAGCGAGTGAAATGCATTTTACGAATGTAATCGTAAATATTCTTGACAACGCCATTAAGTATTCAACAGACGCACCTAGGATAGATATTTATACAGAGGTTGCTAAAAATTATATTGTAATAGAAATAAAAGATCAAGGCGCTGGAATGAGTAAGGCGGTGGTCAAAAAAGTATTTGAAAAATTCTACCGTGAACATACGGGAGATTTACATAATGTTAAGGGGCATGGTCTCGGATTGGCATATGTTAAAAAAATAGTCGATGACCACCAAGGTGAGGTCTACGCAGAAAGTGAAAAAGGAAAGGGAAGTACTTTCTATATAAAATTGCCTTTAATCTAACTCAACAAGTTATGGAAACAGTAAATAAAAAAATACTCTTAGTAGAGGATGATCCCAATTTTGGAATTGTGCTGAAAGATTATTTATCGATGAACGATTTTGATGTCACTTTAGCCAAGAATGGTATGGAGGGATTTGAAAAGTTCAAAAAGGATAATTATGACATCTGTATTTTAGATGTGATGATGCCTTATAAGGATGGTTTTACCTTGGCAAAGGAAATTCGTGAGAAGAACGAGCATGTTCCTATCGTTTTTCTTACCGCTAAAACTATGAAAGAAGATGTTTTAAAAGGATATAAAGCTGGAGCTGATGATTATCTCAACAAACCATTTGACTCCGAAGTTCTTTTAATGAAACTAAGAGCTATTCTTCAGAGAAAAGCATCTAACACATTGGCGGACAGTAAGAAATTCGAATTTAAAATCGGTAATTTCCAACTGAACTCTAAACTTAGATTTTTAAAATACAAAGAGGAAGAGGCTATAAAACTTTCTCCAAAAGAGAATGAGCTTTTACGTCTTTTGGCACTTCATGAAAATGATTTGATGCCTAGAGAATTAGCTTTGACAAAAATATGGAGAGATGATAACTATTTTACATCTCGTAGTATGGATGTTTACATTGCTAAACTAAGAAAGTATCTTAAGGTAGATGATGCCGTAGAAATCTTAAACATTCACGGAGAAGGTTTCCGTTTAGTTGTTAAAGAAGACGTGTAAGACTACAATATTACAAATGAAAAAAAGCCCTGTTATAATTTTATAGCAGGGCTTTTTATTTTCTTATAAAGCCTTGATTATTTTTGAAACGATTTCTTCAGGCGTGTGCATTATGGAAACGGTAATGGCATTTTCCGGTACTTCTAGGGTGTTAAATTGTGAATGAAGCAATTCTGGCGGCATAAAATGATTCTTGCGTAGCTCAAGACGGCCCATAATTTCTTCAAAAGTGCCTTGTAGATAAACGAAATTTAGCTTTTCCTCAATTCCGTTTTGGAGAATGGTGCGATACTTATTTTTAAGTGCGGAACATGCTATAATGGCTCCATATTCACTTTTTTCAATAGCTAAGAGATTTAGTCTTTCTAACCAGCCTTGGCGATCATCGTCATCTAAAGGATGACCATCGGCCATTTTTTTTACGTTTGCTTCTGGGTGGTAATCATCACCATCATAGAAACTTAAATTCAGCTCTTCGGCTAAAAGTTTGCCAATAGTGCTTTTACCAGAGCCAGATACGCCCATGACGAATATTATGGGGTTTTTACTTTTCATTTGGTATAATGTTATTTAAAGTCGCTATCAATTCCTGAGGATCTGCGTCATAAGAAACCCATATGGTTTCTTCATTTTTTTTAAACCAGGTTAATTGTCTTTTAGCAAATCTGCGGGTATTTTTCTTTATTTCTTCTAAAGCAAAAGTAAGGTCGCTTTCTGCGGTACTATCTCCTGACTTTTCTTTCTTTTCAAAATAGGTAAATAGCTCTCGGTAGCCAACGGTTTGTAAAGCATTTAGCTCTTTGTACTTCTCCAATTGCCTCACTTCGTCAATAAGTCCTTCTTGGACCATAATGTCTACGCGTTGGTTAATGCGTTCGTAAATGAGTGCACGATCAGCTTCAATACCCACAGTAACCGTTTTGAACGGGCGATTCTTTTTATTTTGGGAAAGAAAAGAGGAGTAAGGTGTATTTGTTCCAATACAGATTTCTAAAGCTCTTATGAGCCTATGTGGATTATTTAGATCTACCGTTGCATAATAGTCAGGGTCTCTATTTTTTAGGTCGTTTTGTAGACTTTCAATTCCGTTTTCAGCAAATTTCTCATTCAATTGCTCCCGTATTTTTGGGTCCACCTTTGGGAAATCATCTAAACCTTCGGCAACGGCTTTGGTGTAGAGCCCACTACCACCTACCATTACTACGATATTATGATTTTTAAAAAGTTCATCAAGTAAACGAAGTGCATCGCGTTCAAAATCGCCCACAGAATAGGAATCAAAAATACTGATGTGTTGTATAAAATGATGTTTGGCTTGCTCTAATTCTTCTGGTGTGGGTACAGCTGTGCCAATTCTCATTTCTTTAAAAAACTGCCTAGAATCTGCCGAGATAATCTCGGTCTTAAAATGTTTCGCAAGAGCAATGGCAAGTTTGGTTTTGCCAATAGCGGTAGGTCCTACAACAGATAAAAGTATTTTCTCCATTATAGCTCGCTTCCACAATTATAGCAATGAGTGGCATCATCTCTATGACCTTCTTTTGAACAAGTTCTACACGCTTGTGTGTTGACATGTACAAAATGCTTGTCGCCTATCTTTTTCTCTTCTTGGCTCTTTTTTCCAAATTCTACAGTAACAATTCCTGTCGGAACAGCAATTACGCCATAACCAACAAGCATAATAAGGGTAGCTATAAACTGTCCTTGCGGAGTAATAGGCGCAATATCTCCATAACCTACCGTAGTAAGGGTTACAATAGTCCAATAGATACTTGTAGGGATACTGGTGAAACCAGCTTCATCTCCTTCTATTAAATACATAAGTGTACCTAAGATGACCGAGAGTATGAGTACGGCAAAAAGGAAAACAGTTATTTTAGCTCTGCTTGCCTCTAAAGCCTTTCTTAGTTGTGAGGCTTCACCTAGAAAGCGTACCAACTTTAATATTCTAAAGACTCTTAAAAGACGTAAAGAACGGATGGCTAAAAGTACTTGGGAGCCAGCAAAAATATAAGATAAATATAATGGAATGGTTGACAGTAAATCAATTACACCATAAAAACTGAAAATATACTTTTTGGGTTGCTTTATACTAATGACTCGTGCAATATATTCTATAGTAAATAGGATAGTAACTATCCATTCTAGAATAAAAAGGATTTCATGGTACTCGGCATCTATCCATTTTACGCTTTCTAGCATTACTAAAAGCACGCTAATAATAATCAGAATAAATAATAGAATGTCAAACCATTTGCCCAAGGGTGTATCTGCTTCATAAATTATTTCATGAACCTTGTATTTCCAGCCTTTATCGGGTTTGTTTTGTCTCAATTTTTACTGATTACTTATATCAAGAATTTTTAGACCATGTTTCTTACGTATGTAAGTTTCAATAATATGGGTTGTATTATCATTACCATGCATAGGTGCAATTATAGATTCTAAGATATGAATATTATTGATTTGATGATTAAGGTTATAATAGCCAATACCTTTAAAATCACCATTTTTAATCAATATAGCACTGTATTCACCAATTTCTCGTCCTTTATCTACAATTACAACGTTTTTATTATTCAAGGAGTATTTCTGAACGGCTTCAGTAACTCTTTGGTTGTAATCTTCAGTAGGTTCTTTGGTAATACAAGCACCAAGACATTCGCCTTCATCGTAATTAGAACAATTCTTTTTTGCTTCTGATATTCCGTTTAGCTTATCGCAGAGATTAAATTCTCTGGTTACTTTAAAAATGAAATTAGCAGCACCTGCTTCGCTATTGAATGTCGCGAACGCACCATTTCTTCCAGTAATCTTTTTAACTGTTAAAGTATCGTACCCGTTTTTGTTTTTTTCAACATATACGCCATGGCTAAAGCTCACGGCTTTAGGTCTATGATTGTATTTTGTACGGATTCTTTTAATTTCTTCGTTCTCTTTTAAGAGGGCAACTAATTCGTTTCCAGTTCTTTCAAAAGTAACTTTTTTAGTAGCTTTTTGTAATTGTCTAGCACGTCCACCACCTTTAGTAAAATGCTGATTCACCCTTTTCTTAATGTTCGTACTTTTTCCTAAATATAATATTTCACCGTCTTTATCATGCATGTAATAAACACCGGTTTCAGACGGTAAAGAATCTACAATGTCTAATTGACGATCAGAAAGTTCGCCTTCGGTTTCTTTACGAATGACACTTTTTATAATGGTTTTATCAAGGTCTTTGGAAAGTAAAATCTTAAAGAGTTGCAAGGTGGCAAGAGCATCACCATTTGCCCTGTGGCGGTCACTTACCGCAATACCTAAAGATCTAACCAGTTTACCAAGACTGTGCGATTCTGCTTCGGGAATCAACTTTTTAGAAAGCTCTACGGTACATAAAGTCTTTCGTTCAAAATTGTACCCTAACCTTCTAAACTCGGTACGTAAGATCCTGTAATCGAACTGAGCATTATGGGCAATTAGAACGGTGTCTTCGGTAATTTCAACAATCCGTTTGGCAATCTCATGGAACTTGGGAGCGGTCTGTAACATTTTGTTATTGATGCCCGTTAGTTTCACAACAAAAGGTTGAATGTCCTTTTCAGGATTTACCAAGCTAATAAACTGGTCTACCACTTTATGTCCATCAAATTTATGAATGGCAATTTCAGTAATGCCCTCCTCATTAAATTTCCCTCCTGTGGTCTCTATATCTAAAATGGAATACATGTATGCGTTTTTGTTCTGTGGCAATAGTAGTTTGTGGATGAAAGGGAGATGTTAATAGTTTCGTTTTCCAAAGATACTACTTCCAATGCGTACCATGGTACTTCCTTCCTCAATAGCCATTTGGTAGTCACCGCTCATCCCCATGGATAAGATTGTTATCTGTGGGTTTTCAGATTTAATAGTGTCAAATATTGATTTTAATTGCTTGAACTCTCTTCTAACTTGTGTTTCGTCATCCGTGAAAGTAGCCATGCCCATTAACCCCACAACATTTATATTTTTGAGCTGATGGTACTCTTCTGATATCAGAATGGCTTTAAGCTCTTCCTTGTCAAGTCCAAATTTAGTGTCTTCTTCTGCAATATGAATTTGAAGGAGACAATCAATAGTACGCTTGTTTTGTGCTGCTTTTTTATTGATTTCCGCTAGCAACCTAAAACTGTCCACGCCGTGAATCAAATCAACAAACTCAGCCATATATTTGACCTTGTTGCGCTGTAAATGCCCAATCATGTGCCATTTAATGTCCTTAGGAAGTCTTTCCCATTTACCCACCATTTCTTGTACTTTGTTTTCACCAAAGATGCGTTGGCCGGCGGCATAGGCTTCCATTAAATCTTCGTCTGGTTTCGTTTTAGAAACAGCAACCAACGTTACATGGTCAGGAAGTGTATTTTTGATTTCTAAAAGGTGGTCTTTTATCATCGGTAAATTTGTGATTTGAAAATTTTTAAGAGCTAATTTTAAAAGGTCCTATTTCTAATTTTTATGAAAATTGAGCAGAAACCTTTTCGGCTTTTCTAGACTCACTATAATCATAGAAACCTTCACCTGATTTTACACCTAATTTTTTAGCCATTACCATATTTACTAATAACGGACAAGGTGCATATTTAGGGTTTTTGAAGCCATCGTGCATGACATTCAGAATTGATAGGCATACATCAAGACCAATAAAATCTGCTAATTGAAGAGGGCCCATTGGGTGCGCCATACCTAATTTCATTACGGTATCTATTTCTGACACACCAGCAACGCCATTATACAGAGTTTCAATAGCCTCGTTAATCATAGGCATTAAAATTCTGTTGGCAACAAAACCAGGGTAATCATTTACTTCAGTAGGCGTTTTTCCTAGTTCTGTAGATAACTGCATGATTTGCTGTGTAGTTTCGTCAGAAGTACTATACCCGCGAATAATCTCTACCAATTGCATGATAGGCACTGGATTCATAAAGTGCATGCCAATTACTTTCTGTGGGCGGTTTGTTGCCGCCGCAATCTGGGTGATGGATATAGAGGATGTATTGGTTGCAAGAATTGTATTCTCATCGCAAATAGCATCTAATTCTTTAAAAATACTCAGTTTTACGGTCAGGTTTTCAGAAGCCGCTTCAACTACCAAGTCTACGTTTGCAACACCTTCTCTTAAAATAGTAAAAGTTGAAATGTTGTTTAAAGTAGTGGTTTTATCACTTTTCGTAATCTTTTCTTTGGCCAACATTCTGTCAAGATTTTTCGTAATGGTCGTCAACCCTTTGGCTAGCGAATCTTCAGAAATATCAATCAAGTTTACTTTATGGCCATTTTGAGCAAAAACATGGGCTATTCCATTTCCCATGGTACCCGCGCCTATAACCGCTATATGTTGCATGTGTGGTGTTTTATAATTCTAAAATGAAGCAATAATCTGCAAGGCTACTTTTAGTGCTTGCGTACCTTGCTTTAAGCTTACGATTGGTGTAGTGTCGTTGGCAATGGCGTCGGCAAAACTCTCTAGCTCGTCTAGAATTGCATTGTTTGTTCCCACCTCTGGGTTTTCAAAATAGATTTGTTTTTTTTCGCCTTCTGCGTTTTGAAGTACCATATCAAAATCGCCCACTTTTGCCGGAGCGTCTTTCATTTTTACTACTTCAACTTTCTTCTCTAAGAAGTCTACGGATATGTAGGCATCCTTTTGAAAGAAGCGTGATTTACGCATATTCTTCAATGAAATTCTACTGGCCGTTAAATTTGCTACACAGCCATTTTCAAATTCTATTCGCGCATTAGCAATATCAGGGGATTTACTAATGACCGACACGCCACTGGCATTAATTTGTTTCACCTCAGAGTTTACTACGCTAAGAATGGCATCTATATCATGAATCATTAAATCAAGAACCACTGGAACATCCGTTCCGCGAGGATTAAATTCCGCCAAACGATGACTCTCAATAAACATAGGAGTGTTAATCTGATGTTTTACTGCAGAAAACGCAGGATTAAAACGCTCTACATGTCCTACTTGCCCTTTTACGTTATACTTTTTTTCTAGTTCTAGAAGCGCTGTGGCTTCTTCGTAAGTATTAGTTATGGGCTTTTCTATGAAGATATGTTTTCCCTTTTCTATGGCCTTTTTGGCACAATCAAAATGAGAAAGGGTAGGGGTTACAATATCAACCACATCTACCGCATCTATAAGTTTATTAATGTTGTCATAGTAGTGGTATCCAAATTCGTCCGCTACTTTTTTTCCGTTTATGGCATCTGCATCATAGAAACCAACCAATTCATATTTGTCCGATTCGTTAAGCAGACGTAAATGTATTTTTCCTAAATGACCTGCGCCTAATACGCCAACTCTAAGCATAATTTCAATTTATATCAAAAATAAGGATACTTTAGGAGTTTTCGGGTTTGATTGGATAAGATTCAGTTTTGAAAATCTTTTAAAAAATGAAGGCTGACATTTAGGCGGAATACTTGTGAATTGAAGATTTACAAGTTAACTTTACGTTCCAAAACCAAACCGTTGAGAGATACTTTAAAACATAGGGGAATGCGTAATAAGCTGGCCGAAATATTGGTAGCTAAAGGCATAACCGATAAAAATGTACTGGAAGCCATACGTACCATACCGAGGCATTTATTTATGGATAGCAGTTTTGAAGGCCATGCCTATCAAGACAAAGCTTTTCCGATAGGGGCAGACCAGACTATCTCACAACCATACACCGTTGCTTTCCAATCAGAATTGTTGGAAGTAAAACCTGATCATAAAATTTTAGAAATAGGAACGGGTAGCGGATACCAAACTGCGGTATTATTACTTTTAAGATCAAAGGTTTATACGATAGAACGCCAATCCGAACTTTTTAAGAAAACTAAAATTTTCTTTAGAAAAATGGGATATCGCCCAAAGAAACTCATTTTTGGGGATGGTTATAAAGGTCTACCAGGGGAAGCTCCTTATGACGGAATTATTGTTACTGCAGGAGCACCGGAAGTGCCAAAGGCACTTATGAGTCAATTAAAAATTGGCGGAAGATTGGTAATACCCGTGGGAACAGATGACCAAATCATGACATTGTTTATTCGAAAATCTGAAAAAGAATTCGAAAAGAAGGAATTCGGTTCTTTCCGTTTTGTACCGCTTCTTGAAAATAAGAATTAAGCAATCAATTTAATTATTGAAACTTTTCTTTATTCTTGAAAGGTCACGTTGGTTATCGCGGTCTTTTAGGGTTTCACGCTTGTCATATAGTTTTTTACCCTTACCTAGCGCAATTTTTAACTTGGCTAGACCTCTATCGTTTGTGAATAGGTTTAAAGGCACAATTGTAAAACCAGAGGTGGTGACTTCTTTGCGCAATTTAGTAAGCTCTCGCTTATTCATGAGTAACTTACGTTCAGCCTTTGGCTTGTGATTATAGTGGGAAGCGTGAGAGTACTCATCAATTTGCATGTTAATGACAAAAAGCTCTCCACGGTCGTTAAACTCGCAAAAACTCTGAGTTATTGACGCTTTACCTTCTCGGATAGATTTTATTTCAGTTCCAGCCAAAACAATACCCGCTACATAGGTGTCTATGAACTCGTATTCAAACTTGGCTTTTTTATTCTTTATGTTAACGTTCTTTTGAACCATAGCACAAAAATAGTGAAGTTCCCTAAATTATAGGCTAATTCATAGGTATAGAAAACTGATAGGGGTATATTATAAATTGATACCGCTTTACTTTATTCGTTCAGGAATGAGGTTACCGCTCTTTTGGGCAGTTGCAATTAATGTGAATTTTTTGTGAAGTGGCTTGACCGTTAGCGAGTTGAACAATGAAAAGACTACCATTATCGTTATCGTCCATTTCATAATACAAATCTTCGCCAATCATTTTATTTACAAATTCAGGCGTTGTATTGCTATGACCTACAACAAGGACTTTTTTACCTAAATTATCGGTCTTAAACTGTTCTATATTTACGTTCTGCGGCTCGTAGTATTTTACATCAAGCTCTTTTTTTACAGCAGTTGGTGCTGCGGTCATAGAAGTTCTTTCGTAGTCTGTGGTATAAATAACGTCTAGTTCAACGTCCTTTAGAATTTCGGCCCAATGCATGGCTCTTCCCAAACCACGTTGATTTAATTCTGGATCTGTGTTTTCTGGATCTGATCGGTCTTTTTCCGCATGGCGAATAAAATAGAAGGTAGAAACAATACCTTTGGCGTTTGTATCTTGGTCTGCTTTTTGACCGTCTTTGCAACTTGCTAAAATTAACGTGACAAAAAGGATAATATAAAGGGATTTGATCCGTTGCATAATAAGTAATAGTTTTTGGTTGAAAACTCTTGCATAAATGTTAACTAAATTTATACAAAAAAAGTATGTAAGAATACTGGTTTTTGTTTTTTTGTTATGATGCTCAGAACTATATATACATTTCTTTTTTTATTGTCTGTTTTGGTTCTGCGGAGTCAAGAATCTCGTTTGCCTGCAGATTTAAGACAGCATAATTTAACGACTTATAATGCAAGTCTATTTAACCCGGCATTTTCGGTAGATAGGAATAATGCCAATTCTTTGGCGTATTGGGTGCGTTGGCAATGGCAAACTATTGATGGTAACCCTACTACCCAATTTTTAAATTACACAAGAAAATTAAATAATAAGTCTACTGTTGGCGCTGCATTTTTTCAGCAAAATACAGGTATCTATTTTGATACAGGCGGTGTTATCAATTACGCATATAGCTTTGATCTTAATGAAACTGTAAAACTATCGGTAGGAGCTAATGTTTTTGGGTTTAAGCAATCTTTGGCGGATGACCGTTTTATTGTTGACCCAGATTTTCCGTTGCCGCAATCGTCATCTGTTGATGATTTTATTTTGCAAATGGCCCCAGGTGTTAGCCTTAGTGTAGAGAGACTTACGTTGGGCTTTGCTTCTGAAAATTTATTCGATTATAATTTTACCGAAAAAGAAGTTAACACGGAAAAGGAAGATAAAGTGTACATGGGTCTTGTTTCCTATGATTTTCCGGTAAGACTGGGGGCTGCAATGAATGCCTTTGTGCGTCCGTCTATGTACTTGCGAACTATTCCGGGGCAGGCCAATCAAATTGGTTTTAATGCTCTTTTGAATACCAATAAATATTGGGGGCAGTTAGGATTCAATAACTTCTATGGATATGGTGTAGGTGTTGGTGGCACATTTTTTAATCATGTGTCTCTAGGTGCGCTTGTAGAGTTTGGAGCAGATTCATCAGTAAGTACAGAATCTTCTTTTGAGTTGATGGCTGCCTATTACTTCGGTAAGCCCGAAGAGCGCCATAAAATGATTGGCTCTGTAGTGTCAGAAGAAAATGAGTTAGAGCAAATAGAATCTGCGGCAATAGCTGAAGCGGAAGCAGAAGAGGAAAAGAAGAAAGAAGCGCTTACCGAAGAACTTGAAAAAACAGAGGAACTGGCAGAAGAGTCTAAATCAGAAGAGAAACTAGCCAAAAAACAAGAAAAGGAACGTCGCAAGCGGGAAAAAACCGCTCAAGATTCTATAGCAAAAGCAGAAAAAGAAACTGCTTTAGCTTTAAAGAAAGAAGAGAAACGTCTTCAGAAAGAAGCTGAAGAGCAAATGAAAGTAGAAGAGGCGCTAGCAGAAGCGACTGAAAAAGAGGTTTTACAAGAGAAGGAAGACATTGCCCAAAAATCTAAAGCGGCTGAACTTGCGAAAATTGAAGAAGCAGAGAAGGCAAGAAAATTAGGGGCAATCAATAAAGCCAAAAAAGAAGAAGCGTTGGCTGAGGCACGAAAAATTAAAGAAGCAAAAGAGAAAGCTGAAGCGGCCGCTGCGGCTGCAGTAATCTCTGCCCAAGAGAAAGTAACTCAAGAAACTAAACTAGTACAACGAGAAGTGGTTACACCTCGTAAAGGCGAGAAGTATGAAGAAGTAAAAGCAGAGGCCGGACTTGAGCCGGGCTATTACTTGATAGCAAATGTGTTTGGTACCAAAAAGTACTTTGATGCCTTTGTGGCGGATTTAGAGAGAAAAGGACTTCAGCCAGATTCATTCATACGGAGCAAGAACAAATTCCATTACGTGTACTTAAACCGTTTTGATACCATGGGGCAAGCTAGAAAGGCTAGAGACAGTAATTTTGAAGGTAAGTTCAGCGGAAAAACTTGGATTTTTAGAGTCGTAGGAAAATAAGATAAATTGATGACAGGACACATTGAATTTTAGCTAAGTACCATTGATACGTTAACTAGGTGAATTGTTGAATCTTTAAAATCAGAGATCTGTCGAATACAAAAATAAAAATCAGCCTAATTACTTCTTAAGCTCTTTTTTGATTAGAACTTCTAGATAAGCGATGGTGTTGGTAAGGTATTTTTTGTCACTTGTCATTGTAGCCATGGCAATAGCACCTTGAATCATTGTAAAAAGTTGTTTTGCAAATTGCGTAGGGGTAACCGGGAGATGTAATTCCTTTTTCTTAACTCCGTCTTCCAGAACTAAGGCAATCTTTCCTTCCATTTCTTTTATTACTTCCTTATTTGCCGCAACTAGCAATCCGTTGTTATGTTGCGCATCTACACCAGTGTTTAAAATAGGGCAGCCACCCATGCTTAGCGTGAATGTATCGTAATTTCTGTAGAAATCAGTTAGGTTGCCAAGTTTGTCAAGGGCATTGTTCTTTTCTGCGAGCACTTCATCTATTTTAGATAGAAGTAAGTTGCTGTTGTATTGGTAAGCAGATAGTGCTAAGGCTTCTTTATTTTCAAAATTACCGTAAATAGCTCCTTTTGTAAGTCCAGTGGCTTCAGTAAGGTCGCTCATACTGGTACCTATATAGCCGTGTTTGTTAAAAACGGAGGCAACAGTTTCAATAATAAAGGCTGTAGTTCTTTCGGCTTTTGTAGACATAGGGTGCAGTTTTATACGAAGATAAATAATTTATATACTGTATGGTATATAGTAAGCGAAAAAAAGCACCCTTTTTTAAGGGTGCTTTTAAAATTCTACTGTTATTTAAAGTTAAAGCATTTATTCTACCAATTCATCTTGATTTCTAAATACCAGTTCATTATTAAAGGAATCAATGAGAACAATACTTTCCGCTTTTATATTACCGCTTAAAAGTTCTTTAGAAAGACTGTTTAAAACGTCTTTCTGTATTACCCTTTTTATGGGACGAGCTCCGTATTGTGGGTCATAACCCTTATTGGCCAAGTAATTAATTGCTTCTTCTGTAGCATCAATAGTAATATGTTGCTTAGCAATGTTTTTCTTTAAGCCATCTAACTGTAGTCTAACAATTTTGGTAATATCCTCACGACTTAGCGGCGTAAACATAATAATATCGTCAATCCTGTTAAGGAATTCAGGTCGTATTGTTTTTCGCAATAATCCAAGAACTTCTACTCGTGCAGCTTCAGTTGCACTGTAAGGGTCTTTGCTGTTTTCGAATTTTTCTTGAATAATATTACTACCCATATTACTGGTCATAATTATAATACTATTCTTGAAGTCTGCAACACGTCCTTTATTATCCGTCAACCTTCCTTCATCTAATACTTGCAATAAAATATTGAAAGTATCAGGGTGTGCTTTTTCAATTTCATCAAGCAGTATTACGGAGTATGGTCTTCTGCGCACAGCTTCTGTTAATTGACCACCTTCATCATAACCTACGTATCCTGGAGGCGCTCCTACCAATCTACTTACTGAGTGGCGCTCTTGATATTCGCTCATGTCAATACGGGTCATTGCACTTTCATCATCAAAAAGATAGGATGCCAAAGTTTTTGCTAACTCAGTCTTACCAACCCCAGTTGTACCTAGGAATAGAAATGAACCAATAGGCCTGTTGGAATCTTGTAATCCGGCGCGACTTCTTCTTATAGCATCTGATACCGCCTCAATAGCTTCATTTTGACCAACTACTCTTTTGTGTAATACTTTCTCTAGTTGTAAAAGTTTTTCACGCTCGCTTTGCAACATTTTTTTCACTGGTATTCCAGTCCATTTTGCTACAACTTCGGCAATGTCTTCATTGGTAACTTCCTCTTTTATTAGCGTATCTCCCAATTGCTGTTCATCTAATACTACTTGGAGGTCTGCCAATTTTTCTTGAGATTCTTTTATCTTACCGTATCTTAGCTCAGCTACTTTACCGTAATCACCATTACGCTCAGCACGTTCTGCTTCAACTTTATATCCTTCTATATCCTGTTTAGTTTTTTGAATCTCATCTACAACCGATTTTTCACTTTCCCATTTGGCAAAGAGTTCATTACGGTCTTCTTTGAAGTTCGCTAAATCAACATTCAATACTTTTAGTTTAGCCTTGTCGTCCTCACGCTTAATCGCTTCTATTTCAATCTCCAGCTGCATGATCTTACGGTCAAGAACATCTAATTCTTCAGGTTTAGAATTGATTTCCATTCGTAATTTCGCTGCGGCCTCATCCATTAAATCAATAGCCTTATCCGGTAAAAAACGATTGGTAATGTAACGTTGAGATAACTCTACCGCTGCAATTACTGCCTCATCTTTAATACGGACTTTATGGTGAGCTTCATATTTTTCTTTAATACCACGTAAAATTGAAATTGCGCTTTCCGTGTCAGGTTCGTTTACAATTACTTTTTGAAAACGTCTTTCTAAGGCTTTGTCTTTTTCAAAATACTTTTGGTATTCATCTAAAGTTGTGGCGCCTATTGCTCTAAGCTCTCCACGTGCTAATGCTGGTTTTAAGATGTTTGCGGCATCCATGGCACCTTGGCCTCCACCTGCACCAACAAGGGTGTGTATCTCATCAATGAACAACACAATATCGCCATCTGAAGATGTAACCTCTTTGATGACTGATTTCAATCGCTCCTCAAACTCACCTTTATATTTGGCTCCTGCAATAAGAGCACCCATATCTAAAGAATATATAATTTTATCTTTTAAATTTTCGGGAACATCACCTTGTACAATTCTATGCGCAAGTCCTTCGGCTATTGCAGTTTTACCTGTACCTGGTTCACCTACCAATATGGGGTTGTTCTTGGTTCTACGCGATAAAATTTGAAGAATACGGCGTATTTCCTCATCACGACCAATAACAGGGTCTAACTTTCCGCTATCAGCTAACTGATTAAGGTTTCTGGCATATTTTTCAAGTGAGTTGTAAGTATCCTCGGCACTTTGTGAAGTAACTTTTCCTCCTTTACGTAACTCATCAATAGCTGCTTTTAAATCTTTTTCAGTAGCGCCTTGATCTTTTAGTATTTGGGCAATTTTACTTTTAGATTTTAAAATAGCTAATAAAAGATGTTCTATGGAAACAAATTCGTCATCCATCTTTTTGGCAATGATGCTGGCTTCATTTAAAGTCTTCCCAGCTTCTCTAGATAAAATAATGTCGCCTCCAGAAACTTTTGGAAAGCTTTCTAACTCTTTGTCTAAAATTTGCTGTATTAACGGAACATTGATATTCAATTTCTTCAGAATGAATGGAAGAACGTTTTCATCTACTTCCCAAATTGCTTTGAACAAATGTTCGTTCTCTATCTGCTGGTGGCCCAAACCTTGTGCAACCTGCTGGGCTTGTTGAATAGCCTCCTGAGATTTTGTGGTGTAATTATTAAAGTTCATATGTATATAGTTTTCTAGTGTTATTGTTTATTTTTGATTTAAATAAGTCAATAATCTTACCAAGATACATTGCAAGACAAAATGGCGCTTAACATCGCAAATAGCAAGACATTAAGTCAGGTGTAAGTTTTTTAAGAACATCAGACTGATACTATAAAAATACGAAATGGGTCTCTTTAATAATATATTTGGAAGTAAAAATGAAGGTGAAAACGAGAAGGAAGTTAAAATTCCTTGGATAGCACTCACCTCTGTGGAACAATTGAGTGAAATTGAAAAAAAATCTTTGACAAAACCACAGGTAATATTTAAGCATTCTACTACTTGCGGCATTAGCCGGATGGTCTTAAATATGTTTACTAAGAACTATGCTTTTGAAGATGGTCAGATGGATTTCTACTTTTTAGATTTACACAGCTTTCGCCAGGTTTCTGACGAAACAGGCTACAAATTTCAAGTAATGCACCAATCACCACAGTTATTGGTGATAAAAAATGGGGGAGTGGTAGCCCATGACTCGCATGGAGCTATTACAGATATTAACCTAGAAAAATACCTTTAAACTATTTCGAACAATGAAATAGTTTAAAGGTATTTTAGAATTCAACTTATTAGGTTCTTAACCTTTTTTCTTTGCTTCAAAAGGAGGTAGAAGGGTAGTTCTAACTTCACCAAAACCAATACGTACATCGTTGTTTGCGCAATAACCTTTCATAATAACGGTGTCGTTATCTTGAATAAATTTACGCTCTGTTCCGTCGTTCAGTTTTACGGGCTTGGTACCTTGCCAAGATAGTTCTAACATAGAGCCATAAGAATCTGGTGTAGGTCCTGATATGGTTCCGCTGCCCATCATATCACCGCTGTTTACTTTACAGCCATTTACTGTATGGTGAGCTAATTGCTGAGCCATTGTCCAGTACATATACTTAAAGTTAGATTTGGAAATAGTAGTTTGATCACCATTTTCAGTTCCAATAGCCACTTGTAAGTTAATGTCATAGCTATGTCTTTCTTTTTGTTGTAAGTAAGGTAACGGCTCAGGCTCTTGCGCAGTACTTTTTACTTGAAAAGGCTGAAGGGCATCTAGCGTTACTATCCATGGAGAGATAGATGAAGCAAAATTCTTGGCCAAAAATGGTCCAAGGGGTACATATTCCCATTTTTGAATATCGCGTGCGCTCCAGTCATTGAAAAGCACCATTCCAAAAATATATTCTTCGGCCTCGTCTACAGAAATAGGCTCGCCCAAAACATTGGTGTCTGTTGTAATAAAAGCCATTTCAAGTTCAAAATCTACAAGACGTGATGGTCCAAATACAGGAGTTTCTGCTCCTTTTGGCAGTGTTTGCCCCATTGGTCTGTGAATAGGAGTGCCACTTGGGATAATTGTAGAACTTCTACCGTGATATCCAACAGGAATGTGAAGCCAGTTTGGTAATAGCGCATTGTCCGGGTCACGAAACATGGTCCCTACGTTTGTAGCGTGTTCCTTGCTAGAATAGAAATCTGTGTAATCACCTATTAAAACGGGCAATTGCATTTCTATTTCATCCATAGAAAATAATACAACATTTTTATGGTCTTCGTTATTTTTTAAGGTTTCGTTGGATTCTTCAAAAATTTCACTGATACGATTACGGACTAATCGCCATGTTTTTTGGCCGTCAGAAATAAAATCGTTTAAAGTATCCTGAAGAAAAATATCATCTGTTAAAGGTATATCCTTAAAATAACCAAGTTGGTGTAAAGCACCAAGGTCAATAGCATAGTCTCCTATACGTGTTCCTATGGTTATAATATCATCGCGAGTAAGGAAAACACCAAAAGGAATATTTTGAATAGGGAAATCAGATTCTTTGGAAACTGAAAGCCATGTTCTTCTTGAAGGGTCATTAGCGTATATAGGCATAGTAAGATTGTTAATTTGTATTTGATAAATTCTTGATCAAATATATCGTTTTATGAGTTTTAACAATGAGCAATTCGTATTTTTGCAGCTCAATTTAACAGAATATTTGCTTATGCAACGAGACAATCGGATTTTTGAACTAATAGCAGAGGAAAGAGAACGCCAGTTAAGCGGAATAGAGCTTATAGCCTCTGAGAATTTTACAAGCCCCCAAGTTATGGAGGCTTCAGGATCAGTACTAACCAATAAATATGCCGAGGGATATCCTGGGAAACGTTATTATGGTGGCTGCGAGGTAGTTGATAAAATAGAGCAACTTGCTATAGATAGAGCTAAAGAATTGTTTGGTGCTGCATATGCAAACGTACAACCTCACTCAGGTTCTCAAGCAAATGCTTCGGTTTATCATGCATGTTTAAAACCTGGAGATACTATTTTAGGATTTGATCTTTCTCATGGTGGGCATTTAACTCATGGTTCTCCCGTAAATTTTTCTGGTAGATTATATAACCCGGTTTTCTACGGTGTTAATAAAGAGACTGGTGTACTTGAGTATGATGTTATTCAGGAAATAGCAACAAAGGAAAAACCAAAGATGATTATTGCCGGTGCGTCTGCTTATTCTCGCGACATAGATTTCAAGAGATTTAGAGCAATAGCCGATAGTGTTGGTGCGCTATTGTTAGCGGATATTTCTCATCCTGCTGGTCTAATTGCAAAAGGCATTTTAAATGATCCAATTCCTCATTGTCATATTGTAACTACTACAACACATAAAACATTAAGAGGTCCACGTGGTGGACTTATATTAATGGGTGAAGATTTTGATAATCCGTTCGGAATTAAATTAAAGAACGGTAAGCTTCGTAAGATGTCTGCCTTATTAGATTTAGCTGTATTTCCAGGAAACCAAGGTGGACCTTTAGAGCACATTATTGCTGGTAAAGCTATTGCTTTTGGTGAGGCACTTACAGATGAATTTTTGAATTATATGATTCAGGTAAAGAAAAATGCTGCTGCAATGGCTGCTGCTTTTGTTGCCAAAGGATACAATATTATTTCAGGAGGTACGGATAACCATATGATGCTTATTGATCTTAGAAATAAAGATATTACTGGTAAAGATGCTGAAAAAGTTTTAGTGGATGCAGATATTACTGCAAACAAAAACATGGTTCCGTTTGATGATAAATCACCATTCGTTACCTCTGGTATTAGATTTGGTACAGCCGCTATTACAACTAGAGGTTTGAAAGAAGCTGATATGAGTGTTATTGTTGACTTGGTAGATGAAGTGTTGACAAATGCTGAAGACGAAGCTAAAATAGCCGAGGTAAAGAAAAAGGTAAATGCTTTAATGAGCGGTAGAGAACTTTTTAATGCGTAGTTCAGACTAGTAAAAGCGTAGTAAATAGTTTACATAATCCAATCCCCCATATACTCAACTATTGAGAATATGGGGGATTGATTGTTTTTAGTAATGGGCAGTTAAAATACTGTCTAAAACCTTAAAAAGTTGCTTTGATTAATGGTTAAGCATAAATAGGTCACCGTGTTCTATGGTAGCGCTTTTTAAATCATAGATAACAGCGTCATCTTCAGATTCAAAATAAAGACCCCAATACTTAAAGTAATCTTTCTTTGTATTGTTGTCAGCTTCAATATTTCTTATAAGAATTTCGTTTTCATCATTACCTTTTTCTTCAAAAACAGGAACATAAATCTCGTAAGGAGTTTCTGTTAAGCCTTTGCTGAAGTGAACATAATGCTTGCAAATTTCAGCTATAATATTGTCTAGCTGATCTACTATACTGTTATCGTAAATTTTATTTATAATTATAGCTGTATCCTTTAGGAAAAATGTAAATTCTTCAATATCAACGCTACAACCACTTCTTTGTACAAGTTCGTTAAGAAGTCTTATAAATGAAGTCCTGCCCGGTTTAAAGTTTCCCCAGGTACCTTTGTTAAAGTGAAACAACATTTCCACAAGTGTAATATTACAATTTAACTCAATTGCTAAACTTGTATTTGCTTCTTTGTTTGTACAGTCTAGAATGGTGGCTTCTGCAAAGAATAGCTTTTCTAAACTATTGGTAAAAGAATCCATTCCCTCAATTTGTGAATTGGGAGTATAGCCATTTGACTCGTTGTTACTAAAACTATCTGAATATAGAGGCATGTGTCCGTGGTTATACACTTAATTCCAAAGATAGTTTTCAGTTTTGTCAGGGCTACAAAGAAAAACCCCATAAAAACTGGGGGTTTTCTGGGGTATAAAAAGAGTTTAAAACTAAATTATTGACTGTCAGTTTGTTATCTAGTATAAATCAAATAAATCCACGTTTTCTAGCCTCATCTATGAGTGCAAAATCGTTACCGCTTTCAACATTGAAAATTACTTTCAACTGTCTTTTTCGGTTTTCAACGGTTGTGCTGGATGCGGCAACTAAAGAGGAGATATCCTTGGTCTTAGTTCCGATGGATAATTGATATAGAATTTTTTTATCGCGCTCGTCTATTTGATCTTCATTTGCCATTTTTCTACGAATAGCTTGTAAAGCAGCTGCGGTATAATACGGAGGATTTTCTATTACCGTTTTTACCATATCCTGAAGTGTTTTTTCATCAACTTCTGACTTTACCATATACCCATCTGGGTTAACGGTTTTTAAAACATTATTAATATGGTAACTATCACTAAAGGAGGAAAGAAAAACTACTTTAGAGGATGGAGATATTTTTTTTACTAAAACACCCAAGTCAACACCACCTCTTTCTTCTTTAGAATTATCTGGAAACATCTGAATGTCCAATAATATAATATCATAGGGCATACGAGTTGCTGAGCTCTCTATTTCTGCCTTGCCTTCATGATAACTGGGAGCAATATTAACGGTTACGTTATACTTATCAAAATCGCAGCCTTCAATGGTATATTTATAGCCTAGAACAATCATTTCGTGATCATCAACAGCTAATATTCTAATTAGGTTGTCCATAGTTTTTTGGTCAGTTCTGAGTTTCGTTTCAGCAGTAGTATTATCTAACTGGTTGAGTGTTCCGTTTCAGTTTCTAACGGAACTTCTAGTTCAACGGTCGTTCCTTTACCAGGAGCACTGTTAATTGTATATGTTCCTTTTATTTTTTTAATTCTAGATGAAATGTTACGCAACCCAATGCCTTTTTTTCTAGAACTTGTTTTAAAACCTTTTCCGTCATCCGTTATTTTGGCCATAAAACCAATGTTGGTTTTACTAAGTTCTACAATTACGTTTTTACATGCGGCATGTTTAACACAATTTTGTAAACTTTCTTGTATCATTCGGTAAACGTTAATTTTTACATTTGCATCAAGTGAATCCCAATCAAAGGTTTCGTTGTAAACAAACTTATATTCAAAATTACCGGTAGCCTTGACGGTGTCTAACAGGTCTCTAATAGAGTGAATAAAATTAGAAATATTTTGGTAGGCAGCATGACTAAGTTCGTGAGAAATAGAGCGTACCTCTTTTTCAACATCTTGCAATACATCTATCGCTTTTTTTCTTTCTGTCACAACTTCCTCGCCACTTCTCTTGTTAAGACCTGTAAGGACCATGCGAGCGCCTAACATTTTGCCTAATACCCCATCATGAAGTTCTTCAGATATTCTTTTTTGTTCTATTTTTTTGCCTTCTTCTAGTTTTTCTTTTTGAGCAAGCATTAAATTGAAAATTTCTTGGTTTGCTGCCTGTTGTTGCTGTTGAAATCGGAGTTTTTGGTTTTTAGATCTTTGGTCTAAAATTATATAGGACATTAAACCTAGTAGTAAGATGGATATGGCAACACCTGTCCATAGTTGTTTCTCGCGCTCTAATAATTGATTTTCGGCTATAAATTCATCGGTCTCAAAACGTATACGGGCAAATTTATTTCTCGCTTGGCGCTCTACCTGTTGTAAACTATCATTTAAGGCAATGTACTTTTGATTATAGTAGCTTGATTTTGATGGTTCTATTTTTACCAATAGCTGTAGGCTTTTTAGAATCCGGTCATTATTACTTGCTATTTTAGAATAGCCAAGGGCTTTTTTTGCCTGTGATATAGCCTGCGTAGTATCTTTTCTACTTAAATAATAATCAGCAAAACAATAGTGGCTTCTAGAAATATCTTGGATTTCTCCAAGGCTATCCTGCATTTTTATAACCTTTTCAAAATAAGATGATAAATCTGATTTTTGGTCAATTTTAGATTTACCATAAGCTAAATTGTTTAAAGCCATTGCGTAAAGCTGCGGACGTTTCGTGATGATAGATTTATTATCTAATACCTCTTGAAAGTATGGAATTGCCTTTTTATAATTGCCTTGCTCTAGATAGACCACACCAATATTGTTTACTATGCTTAAGTCTAACGTATTTTCCTCACTTATTTTTTCTTGATATTCCCTAGCGGTCTTATAATAATCTAGAGCGCGATCAAAGTCTTTTAATTCTTTGGTTATAGAACCAAGGTTGTTATAACAATTATAAAGTCTTTTATACTCTTCTAAAGGTTTCAGAATTTCAATTGCCCTAATAGTATTGATTTCGCTACCGGTGTAGTCTTTAATATCTGCTTGTGTAACTGCCATATTATAGAGCATTCTGGCAGATTCATAATCTTTGTTTAATTTCTCATATACTTTTTGAGCTTCCGAAAAATGAAAGTAAGCATTATCTGAATTTGATTTTGATCTATAAAAATCAGCTAAATCCCAGTTAGCTTCAGCCAAAGTTATGCTATCATTTAAAATTTTTGCAAGTTCCAGCGTTTGTTGGTTTGTCTCTCTAAAGTTACTGGAATCCTTAAGTATTAGATATTTGAAGGATATTTTTGAAAATAGTTTAATTTTAAGGGAGTCATTTTTAATTACGGATGCTCTTTTTTGAGCTGTGTTTAGAAAGGCTAAACGGTCTGGAACGGAAAGCTCGGTATTGGAGGCACTATCAATTAAAGAGAATGCAGAGTCTGCTTGGACAGAAACTTGAGCAGTGTTTAACTGGTCATTTTTTTTGGAACATGAAAAAGCCAGTAAAAGGGCAATTAAGGAAAAGCCCAGATATTTAATACTTCGTAAAGGTCTGCAGGTGACAGGAAGCATGAGATGAAAATTCAGGTTATAAAAAAAGCCTTAAAACTTAATTTAAGGCTAATATAATCTATTCTGATTTTATACTAAGAGTCACGTCTGTCAATTTGAACATCGTCACCATCCGTAGAAGAACCACGTCTGTCTATTTGAACATCGTCACCATCCGTAGAAGAACCGCGTCTGTCAATTTGAACGTCGTCACCGTCCGTAGAAGACCCACGTCTGTCTATTTGAACATCGTCACCGTCCGTAGAAGAACCACGTCTGTCTATTTGAACATCGTCACCATCCGTAGAAGACCCACGTCTGTCTATTTGAACATCGTCACCGTCCGTAGAAGAACCACGTCTGTCTATTTGAACATCGTCACCATCAGTAGAAGAACCACGTCTGTCTATTTGAACATCGTCACCATCCGTAGAAGAACCACGTCTGTCTATTTGAACGTCATCACCGTCTGTAGAAGAGCCACGTCTGTCAATTTGAACGTCATCACCGTCTGTAGAAGAACCACGTCTGTCAATTTGAACATCATCGCCGTCTGTTGAGGCATCACTGTTTAATTCATATAATGCATCTTCCTTATTTTCCGACTCACAAGAAGTCATTAATCCAAGGCTCATTGCCATTACTGCGAAAATGCTTGCTACTTTTTTCATGCTAAGTTTAGTTTAGGGGTTATTTATTACACTGCTAAACTAGGACCAACTAAAAGTAGATTGGCTAATTACAAATTTGTAGTAGTAAACGTACGTTATTTGTGAGTATTTGAATGAGTTTTAAGAGTATTCGTCTAATTAAGTGCGGAAATAGTATTTTTTGATAATAAATTTTTCAAACCATCAATGTTTTCTCTGTAGGATTTAGAGAAAGGTAATTGCATTTTATTCTGCTTTAAAGTGCAATGCGATTTTCCATAGCTTATGCGAGAAATAAAATTTGTATTGACAATATAGCTTTGGTGAATTCTAACGAAGTTTTTAGGTAATTGATTTTCGAAAGTCTTTAACGTTTTATAAGCATTGTTTATTGTTCCGTCTTTCATGACGAATTCAGTAGAATTGTTGTCTGCTTGTAGGTAAAGAATATCGTCTGTATTGATATATTGAAAATCGCGATACGACTTTAAACAAATGGTTTGCGGCTCTGTTTTGGCAGGTATTTCTTTTTTAAGCCGTAGTATAGATTTCCTTATCTCGAATTCATTATAAGGCTTTAACCAGTAATCAAAAAATCCGTTTTTAATTGCATCGTATGCATATTTTTTATTTTTAGATATGCCAATGATAATAGGAAGCTCGTTTATATATTGATGAAGTTCCATAACCATATGAAAATATTCATATGCATTCTCATTAAGGTTAACAAAAACTACGTCTGGAAAATATTTTAAAATAATGTTAGTTCCTTCCTCACTATTTTGTGCTAGGCCAGCGCAAGTAAAATCACCATATTCCTCCAAATAGTGCTGTAATTGCAAATTTGAAGTCGCATCTGAATCTATTATGGTGTAAGTATATTCCACGAGACATTGTTTTGATGCAAATTAGTGACAGTAAGTTACATAGGTATAAAGATATTCCCCACAATAACTGGGGTTTTTATCCGCTAAACATGGGTTTTTAGCAATTTAGAAAGAAAAAGATTACATTTTTATGATTTCATTAACATTTTGAGCTAAAAATATCGTTTTCGAAAGCTGAAACCCAAATATTTAGGCTTTTTCTGTAAGATAAAACTGAGTTAAGTAACCATAACAATCTACATGATAACCGCAGGGCTAAAGAAGGTTTTGAATACTTGCTATTCCGAAGGAGTAAACTCATATGCGCCAAGATCTGGCAATTCTTCACGATTTGTCCCTAAAATGTCTAATGGCGTATTTACAGCAAATGATTTATTTCCTTTATCTAGTGCCGGAGAGGTAGACATTAATCTAAAATTATTTTGTGTAGCGTTCACAAACTCTAAAGGTTGGTTTAGAAAGCTATTTACGTAATTCTCATTGTTTTCAAAATTGTATAAGTCTTCAAAACCAGAAGGAATATTAGTTGTATTGGCTGTGATTAAACAAGAGCTAAAAAGAAAATTATAGGCATTGGTACCATTAGAACTTTGAGATAACTCAAAATTGCCATTACCATCTATAATACAATTTTTGAAGTCGGCTTTAACTAAATCGATTCCTGTAGAACCGTTTTGTCCGTTTGGTTCAAAATTATTTATGGTAAGTGCTGCGCTTGGTCGGTAACTTTCTGTCCAATAATTGGCAATTGTAGTATGCGTAAAAGAATAACTTCCTCCTAAATTACAGTAGAGAGAGCTATTTCCTGCACTACCTAAAACTAAATTCTGGGCAGTTAAGACAGCAGTTTTGGCCCATAAATTAATTTTAGAGCTATTGTAAATTTGAGAGTTTTTAATGTTCAAAGTAGGAGAGGAGAAGGAAGATTCTCCTTGGGCGAAAATACCTATGGTCGCATTTTTTAAAGTAAGATAGTTAATGGTGTTATCAATACTACCGGTAGCTATGCGAATACCTTCCCATTGGCCAGATACGTCTCCGTATTCTGGTTCTAAGCGATCCCCTTCAAAAATCACTTCATTTTCAAGAAGTTGTTCGTCTGTACTTAATGTTCCGTTAATAGATATAGAACCTTCAGATTGTACGGCAATACCAGAATTTTCATGAAAATATACTCTTGCCCCAGCATCTATAATTAGCTTTTGTTCTTTGGGAACTACGGCAAACCCGTAAATTACATAAGGCTTCTCATTGGTAAACTGTAATTGGTCTGTTTTAAGTTCAAAACCTGGAGATAGAATCTCATTACCATTGTTGTCAAAACCAATCACGACAGATTGCTTTTGTCCATCCGAGTTGTTTTCAGGGAAAAGAAAAACAGCATCTTGGACAAGCGTTACCAATGGTATTTGTTGACTATTATTGCCTTGACCAAATTGCAATACGTCTGTGTATAAAAGCTGATTTACAGTTTTATCTTGGATATCTACAGTGGTCTCTATAAAGATGTAAAGACTGTCTTTGGCCATTAGTGGGATATCTGCAAATGTCTTGCCCGCAACGCCATCTACGTTAAGCCTGTAAGAACTTGTTTCACCTTGTTCCAGTCCTATAAAAGGAATTGAAATATCTTCTTTGCTGCGGTTGTATACTTTTAAACTATAGGTGCTACTACCAATGTTTGCAAATACGGTGTCTAGGAAAACGGTATCTCTTGAAAATTCAAGATTTCCGGTGCTAGGGTTGTATTCAAAATCCTTGCGGCATGAACCCACAGAGATGATTAGGGCAAGAAGTGTTATGACTTTTAAGAAATACCTCATTTATATGCTCTAAATATCTAGCTGTTATTGGTATAAAAACCATTTAAATTTAGTGTTGATGTCTAAAAGTATGGTCTTAACTGTTATGCAGTGGTAAAAAATTCTTTAATTTCATCTGATATGCGAGTTGGTCTATAAGTCTCAGCATTCAAAAGACACCATTCCGTACTTGACTTTAATAACAGTTCCTTAGTCTTCTTATTGTGCATTTCTACAATACGAACGCAAACAGCACCTCGGCTTTCTTTTATATAGGTACGCATTTCAATAACATCGTTCAGTACGGCAGCGTTTTTATATGTAATATGATGAGTCATGACCACCCAAATAATTCCACTACGCATTTCTTCGGAAGCGGCGTTCATCCAGTGTTCTTTAGAAATGTCTTGCATCCACTGCACATACCGCACGTTGTTTACGTGATCAAGCTCATCTAAATCATCCTGTTTTACGGTAATCGTTTTTTTGTAACTCTGCATTTATTTCTTTTGGATTTTCACCTCAAACATTTTGTCCCATTCCTTTCCGGTAACAAAAAACGTTTGTCTTTCCGGGTGGTAGGCTATTCCATTAAGAACATTATCCGTATCGCTCCAAGTGGTATGATGGGTGACTTTACTACTTAGGCCTCCAAAATTGATAACACCTTCAATAGCACCGCTATTTGCATCAATAATCATTACGCTAGGTTTCTGGTATACATTGGCATAGATTGTTCCGTCTACATATTCCAGTTCGTTTGCACTATCATTAATAGACTTGTTGGTGACGGTTTCTATATGACCTTCTTCAACTAAGGTTTCTGGGTTTAAAAACCATATTTTTTCAGTTCCATCACTTTTATATAATTTTTTTCCGTCGTTCGTTAATCCCCAACCTTCTTTGCTTTCCCCGAATTGAAAATTATCAATTTTATCCAATGTCTTTAAATCGTAAATAAAACCAACACCACTGCGCCAAGTAAGCATATATATCTTGTTGTTCAGAATGGTAATACCTTCTCCAAAATAGGTTTGGTCCAAATCCACTTGTTGTAAAACCTCACCTGATTTAAAATCTACTTTCCGTAGTGAAGACCTTCCCTTCTTACCAGTACTTTCATAGAGAGTGTCGTTATGAAATTCAAGTCCTTGAGTGTACGCCCTGTTATCATGAGGATATTCTGCTATTATCTCGTAAGTATATATTTCAGGAGCGTTTGGCGCCAATAACTTAAGGTGCTTGGTAACCTCTACAGACGTATCATCATAGGAAACGTTGGCCTTAAGGGTTTTGTCCCCCAAGTGAGGCATGTTCAGTGTAATTTTACCCTCACTGACCGGTAATTCTTTTCCGTCTACAGTATAGGTTACACTTTCTATAGTTTTGTCTTTCTTATTTTTAATGGATACTGCTACGTTTTGGTTTTGCTGAAAGCTTTTGCTGTTTCCTTCTAATTGAATTTCGAATAGCGCTGAGGGGGAATTATCGCCTCCACAGGCCATAAATAGCATTAAAAAAAGACAGAGCGGAAAAAACTTTAGAGTTGTCATCACAGAATTAAATTTGGTTATGCCTGATTTACAGGTGTTTTTAGTTGCACAAAAATAACGAACTCAAAACAAATTGTTGATATAAAAAATAGAATGTAAAACGATTGCGAAAGAAACAAAAGATTGTATATTTGCAGTCGGCAAGTCCTACACGACCAGCTCCTGTAGAATCCCCCAGGGTGGGAACGCAGCAAGGGTATACGGTCGTAGCGGTGCGATGTAGGTAGCTTGCCGATTTTTTTTTTAGTTTTAAATTCTTCAAAAAAATAGGCATCTCTCTAACTATTCTATTTCTACAGTTCTTCAGCGTTTAATTTCTTTTCTACTACACTATATTATTGTTATTTTGCAATCTTATGGAGCAAAAAGTAGTATTGATTACCGGAGGTTCTTCTGGCATAGGTAAGTCTATAGGTTTGTACCTGAAATCTAAAGGGTTTAAGGTATATGGAACCACTAGAAATTTAGCAAAACACGAACATTTTGAAGTTTTTGATTTACTTCAGTTAAATGTTTCTGATAAGGAGAGTATCGTTTCTGCGGTAAATCAAATTATAGCAAAGGAAGGAAGATTAGATGTATTAGTAAATAATGCAGGAGTTGGTATTACTGGCCCTATAGAAGAAACCCCTCCAGAGGAAGTTCATAAAGCTTTTGATACTAATGTGTATGGACCACTTAGAGTAGCGCAGGCTGTATTGCCCCAAATGCGTAAACAAAATAGGGGAGTGATAATCAATATTACTTCAATAGCAGGCTATATGGGTTTACCCTACCGGGGAATATATTCAGCAACAAAAAGCGCTTTATCAATTCTTACGGAGGCGCTCCGAATGGAAACCAAAACTTTTGGGATTAAAATTGCCACTTTGGCTCCAGGAGATTTTGCTACAAATATTGCTGCAGGACGTTATCATTCACCTGTTTTGGAGAGCTCGCCATATAAGGAGCCTTATGGCAATACATTAAAAATGATGAACGAAGATGTGTCCAATGGCGATGATCCAATTTCAGTAGCGAAGCAAGTTCTTGGTATTATTGAAAGTTCCAACCCAAAGGTGCATTATAAGGTAGGTTCGCCCTTACAGAAATTTTCTGTAGTCCTTAAGAGTATTTTACCAGATAAAGTATACGAGAAACTATTACTAAACCATTATAAGTTGTAATTTCGTTTTTTGGAATAAATGATTTCGAAAGCGTAGCAATTATCTAATTTTAAACCTAATAAACTCTAAAAAAATGAAATTTTTTATAGACACAGCTAATTTAGATCAGATACGGGAAGCACAAGAACTTGGTGTTCTTGATGGCGTAACTACCAACCCGTCTTTAATGGCTAAAGAAGGTATTACAGGAAGAAACAATATATTAAAGCACTATGTAGACATTTGCAACATTGTAGATGGAGATGTATCTGCTGAAGTTATTTCCACTACTTACAAGGAGATGATTAAGGAAGGTGATGAATTGGCTGAGCTACATGACCAAATCGTTGTGAAAATACCAATGATCAAAGATGGTGTTAAAGCATTAAAATATTTTTCTGACAAAGGAATCAAAACAAACTGTACTTTAGTTTTTTCTGCAGGACAGGCATTATTGGCTGCTAAAGCTGGAGCTACTTATGTTTCTCCGTTTATTGGAAGGCTGGATGATATCTCTACAGATGGTCTTAACTTAATTGCTGAGATCAGACATATTTATGACAACTACGCATTCGAAACTCAGATTTTGGCTGCATCTATCCGTCACACTATGCACGTTATTGATTGTGCGAAACTTGGTGCGGATGTTATGACTAGTGGATTATCTTCTATTACAGGTCTTCTTAATCACCCATTAACTGATAGTGGTTTAGCGAAGTTCTTAGCAGATTACAATAAAGGAAACTAGTACATTGTACTTACCTATTGTAATTCAATTGCAATAGGGATATAAAAAAAGGGATGCCATATGGTATCCCTTTTTTATTCTATTTAATTAATTTTTTTAGAAGGAGGTGTAGACATTCGCAAAAGCATCTACAATTACTTTATCATCTGTAATAATACATTTGTTAAGAGGGTAGATAACTAGTGACTTTGTAAGTTCCTCAAAATCAGAAGAACGGTATTGGTTTGTTTGATCTAAACCTGAAATCTCCAACATAGCCTTCCAGTTGGTTTCCGAAGTTTTTATGTTGATACCTACATAAGAATACTCCGGCTTCTTTGAGGAAAGCTGTTCAATCCTTCTTTTAATATTTTCGAAATGCATTCTGTCTGTGGCAGACCAAAAATAGAATACTGTTTTATTATTTTTAGCTGCTATTTGCTTTAATGTCATAGTGTCGCCAGTTATGCTGGTTACGGCAACATTGGGTATTTCTTTCTTAGGCTGAATGTTTTTAATGCCTTCGTATAAAGCATCAATCTCACCCATGTGCTTGTTATTATTGCTAAGTTCTCTAAAACCGGCAATAAATTCTTCGTTGTTTTTCTCGGAATCATGAACCTTTAATAGGTAATCAAAAGCTACATATCTAAAAAGGTTGTCTTTTAGTTCTTTCTCTTGTACAAGGCTATCTATAATATGTAGTTTGTGCTTATTAAAATGAAGCTGATTGCGAACTACGTTATTTTTAATGGCACAGGCATGGGAGCAGGTCATATAAGACATGTTACCAATGTGATTGATCATGAAATTGTAATAAGGTCTTAAATACGTTAAGTCCTTGTCATCAAAAATGAGATCTTTTCTATAATCGTAAAAATTAGCGGGTAAATCATCTAATATTTTTTCTCCGGTAAGTCTTTTGTGCTTAAAAGGATATTCCTCTTTGTAGGTGTTGTAATTATAGTCAACACTGGCGCTAGCAATCTTCAACTCTTTTTTGGAGAGTTTTCCTTCGGTCACTATATCGTTTAATATCTCTAATTTTAGTTGTTTTAAAGAATCGATATTTCTTTCAAAATCAACAGGTTTCAACCTATACATAGACCGTACAGAACTAGCTTCTTCTTCATGAGCCAAGAAAACTTCTAAAAGAAAATTATTGAGTTCTTCTCCGTCTCCAGAAAAAACTAGGGATTCATCAAAATCTGAAGTATTTAAACGTACAACAAGACTATCTCCTTTTTCTAAATAAACATACTGTAATTCCGGATCGTGGTTAAAATGATATAGGCCTTCCGTAATAGAATCAAGAGAGAAGGAAAAACGGTTATCATCATCTAATTCTGCAGAATCTATAACCACATCTCCTTTAAGTAGTACGATGTAGTCACTGGTAGGGTTAACAATTTCCCCCGAAAAAAACACACTGGGTGAACTTTTTTCTGCAGCACAACTTCCAAGAAAAGCAAAAAATAGATAGAGTAGTTTTCTATTCATATAAGTAATAGCTTACTATGTATTGCTCAAAATTAAACAACGCTTTGGCGGTTTGCTGTTAATAGCGAGTTAAAAATAAGAGGGTTGCGTTAAGGTTTAAGATGAAGTGAATGCTTTTTAAGTTTATTGGTTTAGGCCATTAAAATTCAGTATTTTTGCACGAATTTTAAAAAGAAATCTATGCTGTCGGTATCAAATCTATCCGTACAATTCGGAAAAAGGGTCCTTTTCGATGAAGTGAACGTAACCTTTACTCAGGGTAACTGTTATGGGGTAATTGGAGCAAATGGAGCCGGAAAATCTACATTTTTAAAAATCCTATCTGGACAGATAGATCCTACTTCAGGTCATGTACATCTTGAACCGGGTAAGCGTATGTCTATCTTGGAACAGAACCACAACGCATATGACGAGTCTACAGTGCTTGAGACCGTTGTAATGGGTAACAAACCGCTTTTTTCAATAAAGCAGGAAATTGATGCTCTTTATGCGGATTATACGGATGAAAACGCAGATAAGATTGGTGAGCTTCAAGTTCAGTTTGAAGAAATGAATGGTTGGAACGCAGATAGTAATGCCGCGGCGTTATTATCAAATTTGGGTATAACCGAGGAGTTTCATTATACCTTAATGGCAGATATAGATTCAAAACTTAAAGTTCGTGTGTTATTGGCACAAGCTCTTTTTGGTAATCCAGATGTGTTGATCATGGATGAACCTACCAACGACTTGGATTATGAAACTATTACTTGGTTAGAGAATTTCCTTGCCGATTATGAAAATACAGTAATTGTTGTTTCTCACGATAGACACTTTTTAGATTCCATCTGTACCAGCATTGCAGATATCGATTATGGTAAGATGAATGTGTATTCAGGTAACTATACATTCTGGTATGAAAGTAGCCAGTTGGCCTCACGTCAGAGAGCACAACAAAATAAAAAGGCAGAGGAAAAAGCAAAAGAATTACAAGAATTCATTGCTCGTTTCAGTGCCAACGTAGCAAAAAGTAAGCAAGCTACATCAAGAAAGAAAATGTTATCCAAGCTTAAGATAGAAGATATTAAGCCTTCTAGTAGAAGATACCCTGCTATTATTTTTGAAAGAGAACGCGAAGCAGGAGATCAAATATTGAATGTAGAGGGGCTTTCTGCTAGATCAGAAGATGGCGATTTACTTTTTGAAAATGTAAATCTAAACTTGGCAAAAGGAGATAAAGTTGCTATTATTTCTCGTGATTCAAGAGCAACAACTGCTTTCTACGAAATAATTAATGGTCATAAGAAAGCTGAGAAGGGTGAATTCCAGTGGGGTATTACTACTACCCAATCCTATTTACCTGCAGATAACTCAGACTTCTTTAAGGAAGACATAAGTTTGGTAGACTGGCTTAGACAATGGGCTAAGACAGAAGAAGAAAGAGAAGAAGTTTATATCCGTGGTTTTCTAGGTAAAATGCTTTTTAGTGGTGAAGAAGCCCTAAAAACTTGCACCGTTCTTTCCGGAGGTGAAAAAGTACGTTGTATGTTGAGTAGAATGATGATGCTCAGAGCTAACGTTGTAATGTTGGATGAACCAACGAATCACTTAGATTTAGAGAGTATTACCGCATTTAATAATAGCCTTAATAATTTTAAGGGAACGGTTATGTTTACTACTCATGACCACCACTTTGCACAGACGGTTGCCGATAGAATCATTGAGTTGACCCCTAAAGGCAACATAGATAGATATCTGGCGTTTGATGAATATATGTCTGACAAGACATTACGGGAGCAACGTAATAAAATGTACGTTGCAACGGTATAACTTTTGTTAAACCTGTATTCTTAAATGATGTAGTGGGCGTTTTTTAAATTCAAGGACCCAAACCTTAATTTAAAAAAGGCCCATTCTGTTCAATTGGCATCTTGCCAACTTGATCCATTTAAGGAACATTAAATTGTAACAGATGAAAACCTACAATCTATTCTATGCCTGTATGGCATTATTAGTCCTTATGGGCTGCAGTAAAAATAATAGTGACGCTCTTGGCGAGAGCGAAGAAAAAAATAATCTTCACGCCAACTACACCTTAATCGTCAATAATCAGGGTAGTCTTAGTGGCACGTTGTTTAACGTAGAGGACGAAGCATTCACTATTAAACCAGAAGAAAGCAAATTTGCCGCCATGGCACTTCCTGAGCTATCTTTTGAAGAGAATAGTGTATTAACTACCTATAGTAAAAAGACCAATTGTAGCGGTAAGCTAACTATTCATGATTTTAATGATGATAGTAACAAGAGCTATGATGTCTTTTCAGATTTAGGAGCATGTAATTTAACGGCAAAATCTATAGCGCGTAAAGAAGATAAACTTTATATGGCATATGAGCTTCAGGTAAGTTCTACGGTAGATGAGTTTTATGTTCGTATTTTTGACGTATCAACTTCTGAACCTACTTATTTAGATGTAGAACTAGACCAAAGACCTATTGAATTGGCTTATGCTAATAATAGATTGTTTGTGCTAGGGGTTGATGAAGAAGTTACAGGAGAAAATTCCATTACGGTAATGGATGCTAATGTAAATAGTATTATACATAGCCAACTGGTTGGTTTTGACGTAAGACGTATTTTTACAAACCCAGAAGACAATATCATTATTAGTTATGATAATTTACATAGCACGTTAAACAGTGAAACTATGTCTCTTTCTTATACTAGTTATGGAGAAGGCAAGGAGCCAAATTTTACAACATCATCTTCATTACATTTTGATAGCGAAGGTAAGATGTACTATCAAATGACACCAACAGCATATAGTACTTTTCCTGTTATACCGGCTATCTATGATTTTAGCAAGAATTTAACCGTTCTATATGCTTACGAAAATTTCATGACAGAAACTCAGCTTAATTTTGAATTCAATGTGGAAAAAACAACTATGGTAAGTTATGACGAAGAAAATAACTTAATGTTGATTGGATATAAAAAGACAAGTGGTGCTAACAAAGGCGGCATACTATTAATTAAGCCGGCTCCTGAACCAGAACTGTTGAACAGTATGGATGTTACGGGTATTCCAACAGCTATCTTTATAAATTAATTTAGCTCACATTTATAATTTAAAAAGGCATTCTACTGAAGAGTAGAATGCCTTTTTTTTCCTCAAATAATGTCTATGGTCAGGCATTAAAGTATTTACTTTTCCAAATGGCGTTGCTGAAATTTTTGCCTAAAGCAAAACCATAAAAAATAACAACGGCAGCCGAACATTTAAACATAAAAAAGAAAATTATAAAAAACTGAGCATTGGAGCTGTTCTTAGAGAATAGACCTTCTGGAACAGATAATGCTATTAAATAACTTAGTAGAACTACAAGGCAAGTTAAGTTTACAATATTCTTAAAAGGCCACATTAGATATTTTCTTAATGGATGAAGGTCGTTTCCCCATTTGTGAATAAGATAAAAATAGTCGTTTCCAATAGGAGCAAATAGAATAGGATCGTCCTTATCGTCTAATTTAAAAAGTTTTGAAGGAGCAAGAATTCTAAAACCTTTTAGCTCAGTGCTATGGGTTGTTTCAATTCTTTTTATTTCTGCTATAGCTTCTGCAGGTATTTCCCCTTTGAAGTAATTTGATGGAAGAAAACGAAGTCTATAATCAACGCAAATTTTCTTTATTTGGTCAACGTGATAAATCCGGTTTGTTTGTAAGAGGTCAAGGTTAAAAGAATTGGTTAGAGAAGTATCTTTCTTTTTAAGATGATCACCAATTTCTTCTCGACTTTTAGCGTCTTGCTCTAAGATTTGGTATAATTCGTTCAAGAACATTGTTTGGTCTTTCTCACGTACCATTTCGCTAAGTTTCTCTTCTAGATTTACCTTGTTTAGGAGCATAAAATATGGGGTATATCTCAAATTTAGAGAATTTTATAACTAGAAGGAGAATAGAATTCATAAGCATTTGTTAATAATTTGTTAAAAATTAACATTTGAATGCGACTATATGTCAGTATAGATAGGATATATCGTAACTTGTCGGGGTATTTGAACCGTTAATCGACCGTTTTAACAACTCCCTGCCTAATTTATATGAAAAATCTTACTAAAGTCTTCTCTTGCGCTCTATTCTTTGTTTTTTTATCAACTATTGCTCAAGAAACGGTAAGCACATCAACTTCAACTTACAATAAGGCTCATAGTAATAAATCCATAGTTAATTCTACCGCGACTTCTAAAAATCACCAAACTCTTTTGGCGGTAATGAAGGCTGCAGATTTAGAAGATTTGTTGGACCATGCTGGCCCATTTACTGTTTTTGCTCCTTCGGACCTTGCGTTTGCTAATCTAGCAGGAAGATCGGTAGAGGAGTTATTGGATCCAAAAAATAGAAAAGAATTAAGGGATTTGTTGACTTACCATATTGTAGCGGGACAAATTACTGCTTCAAAAATATTAAAGGCCATGTGTAGAGGAGAAGGTAAGGCAACCTTTACTACAATTCAAGGTGGTATTATTACGGCCACTATGGAAGGAATAGATATAATTCTAAACGATGCCTTTGGGAATACCGCAACTATTGTAGTTGCAGATTCCAAGCAGCGTAATGGCGTTATTCACGAAATTGATAGTGTTATTCTTCCAGGGAAAATTTAAGAGCTTTCTTAATTCTCCCCCTTTTTTCTTAATTATCTTAATTCCGCTCCTAACTCGTTTTGGTAGGTTTTCTCTAGTTTACCCATTATACGGTCTATCTGTTTGTCCGTTAATGTGCGTTGGCTATCCTGTAAAGTAAAACTAACCGCGTAAGATTTTTTTCCTTTAGGAAGTTTATCTCCCGTATAAACATCAAATAGGTTGATGTTCTTTAATAGTTTCTTTTCTGTCTTTCTTCCTAGTTCATAAACCTTTTGGAAACTAACGGATTCATCTAGTAAAAGAGCGAAATCTCTTTTTACCTCAGGATATTTAGGTATCTCGCGATAAGTAATACTATTTTTCTCAGCAAGAGCAATTACGTTACTCCAATTAAAATCAGCATAAAGAACCTCTTGTTTTATGCTCATATGTTTAAGGATGGACTTTTTAACTATTCCAAAAGAGACCAATTCTTTAGAACCTACATTTAAGCTCAAGCCTTCTGAGAATAAAGTGTTAGAAGTTGGCGCGGGAGTAACATCAGATATACCCAAGCGATTTAAAATATTGGTCACTATAGATTTTGAGTAAAAGAAGTCGTTTGTCTTCTCGGTACCGGCCCAACCACCTTCATGACGGTTTCCTGTCAAATAGAGGCAAAGGTGTTTGTCTTCAATATATTTTGATTTTTTCTTCTCATATGTTTTACCAAATTCAAATAACTTCAGATTAAGTTTCTTTCGGTTATTATTGTATAAGATAGTTTCAAGGCCTGTGAACAACATAGAACGTCGTAAAACAGAAAGGTCGTTACTCAATGGATTCAACATTTTTACGCTCTCCTCAGTTGAATTATCGTCTAATAATTCAGCATTCCCCGGAGCCGTTAAACTGTTAGTCATGATTTCATAAAAACCTTGGGAAGCCAAAAAGTCTCCAATTATGCTTTGAAGCTTATAGTCGTCAAACTTAGAAACAGGCGCAGTAGAAGCGTTTAATTTTGTCCCAAAATTGATATTGTTATACCCATAAACACGTAAAATCTCTTCAATAACATCTACTTCACGCTGTACATCAACCCTGTAACTAGGAATTGATAGGCCAAGACCAGCTTCGGTAACGCTTTTCACTTTAATGTCTAGCGATGCCAAAATTGATTTAATAGTGTCTTGCGGAATTTCTTCACCAACAAGGGAATGCGTTTTCTTGAAGGTTAGAAAAACTTGGTGCTCATCAAACCTTTTAGGATAAAAATCAACAATATCAGAAGTAATATCACCTCCGGCAATTTCTTTTATCAATAAAGCGGCACGTTTAAGTGCGTATTCTACATTTTCAATATCAATACCTCTTTCAAACCTAAAAGAAGCATCAGTATTCAATCCGTGTCTTTTGGCAGTTTTTCTAATCGCTACAGGATTAAAATAAGCACTTTCAAGAAAGATAGAAGTCGTTTTTTCTGTAACACCAGTATTTATACCACCAAAAACTCCGGCAATACACATTGGTTTTTCAGAATCACAAATCATTAAATCATCTTCATGTAGCTCTCGTTCTTCACCATCTAATGTCATGAACTTAGTTCCGGCAGGCAGTGTTTTTACAACTATCTTTTTACCGTGAATGCGATCGGCATCAAAAGCATGCAAAGGTTGTCCTAAATCATGTAGAACGTAGTTAGTTGCGTCTACAAGGTTATTCATAGGATTGATGCCTATTGCGCGCAATCTGTTCTGTAACCAATCAGGTGAAGGTTTAACCACTAAATTACTTAGCGTAATACCTGCATAACGTGGCACAAGCTTACTGTCATCTACTTGAACCTGTAGTTTAAGCGAACGGTTATCTATGTTGAAATGACTGATAGAAGGTGTAATCAGTTCTTTGGTAATTTCTATTTGCTTTAAACCGGCCTTTAAATCTCTTGCTACACCAAAATGGCTCATAGCATCTGCGCGGTTAGGGGTAAGGCCAATTTCAAAGACCTCATCTATTTCTACGTCAAAAACCTCGGAACAAGGTGTACCTGGTTTCAATTTGGAATCTAGAACAAGTATACCATCATGGCTAGAGCCTAGCCCTAGTTCATCTTCGGCACATATCATACCGTGGCTTTCTTCTCCTCTAATTTTTCCTTTTCCTATTTTCCAGGCTTTTCCTTCTGGAGTATATAGTACGGTGCCAACGGTAGCCACAGGAACTTTTTGGTCCTTGGCCACATTAGGGGCTCCACAAACTATTTTTACGGGTGTACCAGTTCCTACATCTACGGTAGTAATTTTTAGTTTATCGGCATTAGGGTGCTTTTCGCAAGTAAGAACATGTCCTACTACAATACCCTTTAATCCGCCTTTTATAGACTCAAAAGGGATGATTCCCTCTACTTCAAGACCTAAATCGGTTAAAAGTTCTCCTGTTTTTTTGGAATCCCAATCAAGTTTAAGGTAATCTTTTAACCAGTTGTATGAAATCTGCATCGGTAAGTTTTAGTGGCGGTAAAGATAAAACAATGCATTAAGACATTCAATATACAGCGCTACTGAATTACTCATTTTTTTGTTGTAAGTTTTCGGGTTTTATTACGATTGTTAAAGAAAAGAGGTGATAATGAAGAAATTGATTTTTTTATTGGTAATTGGAGTAGTATTGGTTTCCTGTAATGAAGAAAAAACTAGTGAGCTTGCTCAAGGTGATTGGCTGGGGCAATTAGAAGTGATGGATGGTGAAAAACTTCCTTTTAATTTTAATCTTTTAAAAGATGCAAGCGGTTCATATGTAATGGAAATTTACAATGCTAGCGAAGTGATAAAGGTAGACGAGATTACGATTAACGGGGATTTCATACGCATTCAAACACCTGTTTTTGAAGGATATATTGTTGGGAAGTTTAGTCAGAAGAATATAAAAGGTAATTTTATTAAAGAGAGCTTGGATAGGGTAGTTCCTTTTGAAGCTTTTTACGGAGATAAAGAGCGTTTTACTGTTGATCAACCACCTCTCATAAATGTATCCGGTATTTGGGAAACTGAATTTAGCCAAGGCACTCCCGATAGTTATATGGCAAAAGGAATTTTTGCTAAGAATGGAGATAAGGTAACGGGAACGTTTAGGACCACTACCGGAGATTATAGATATTTGGAAGGTGTGGTTAACGGAGATTCATTAAAATTGTCCACTTTTGATGGAGCTCATGCATTTTTGTTCTTAGCTAAAGTTACCGATAGCACCCTTAATGGTATTTTTTATTCTGACAAGCATTTTCAAGAACCATTTGTGGCTAAGCGAAATGACGGTTTTGAACTGCCAGAGGCAGACTCGCTCACTTTTTTAAAAGAAGGCTATGAAAAACTAGCTTTCTCATTTCCCGATTCAAAAGGAAATATCATATCATTAACGGACAAAAAATTTCAGAATAAAGTTGTGCTTGTTCAAATTATGGGTTCATGGTGTCCTAATTGCTTGGATGAGACCAAGTTCTACGTTAATTATTTAAAAGAGAATGGCAACGATGATATGGAGATGGTAGGCCTAGCTTTTGAGTATGCCAAAACAGAAGAGCTGGCGTATAAAAGTATTGAACGTCTTAGAGAACAAATAGGTGTAAACTATCCTTTATTATTAGCGCAATATGGAGCATCAGATAAGGAAAAAGCTCAACAGAAACTTCCAATGTTAAATCACGTTCTTTCATACCCAACAACCTTGTTTATTGATAAAAAAGGGAATGTACGAAAGATTCATACCGGTTTTAACGGACCTGCTACTGGTGAAAAGTATACACACTTTACGAAGGAGTTTGATACCTATGTAAAAATGCTATTGAACGAATAATCGTTATATAATAGTAGATTTTCCTAGACCAATATTCTCATCGTTTATGCTCTGGTTTTCGTCAGATTCAACAATGTTTTCAGAGATGAAATCGCCTACATAATCGGTTCCATACTTACTGCTGCCTAGAACGTCTGTGGTAACTACTTTTTTCATAAAAGACTTGTGAACAGCAGCCACAATAGCGTTCGCTTCTTCATTTAGATTAAAGTGTTGTAGTAACATAGCTGTACTTAAAATAGAAGCTACAGGGTTAGCTATATTTTTTCCTTTTGCTTGTGGGTATGAACCGTGAAAAGGTTCGAACATGGCATTATCAATTCCTACCGAAGCAGAAGGTAGCAAGCCAACAGAGCCAAGAATAACACTACCTTGGTCAGATAGAATATCGCCAAACATATTGTCTGTTAAAACCACATCAAACTGGCGCGGGTTCAACATCATTTGTACGGCTGCATTATCTATAAAAAGACATTCAAATTCTACATCTGGGTAACTTTTAGAAATTTCTGTTACCGTCTTACGCCAAAGTCTAGAAGTTTCCAGAACATTGGCCTTATCTACTAAGGTTAGTTTTTTTCTTCTTTTTTTTGCAGACTTAAAAGCAAGGTGTGTAATGCGACTGATTTCACCTTCGGAATAACTACAAAGGTCAGAGGCAGTGGTGCCATCTTCACTCAAAGTTTTTTCTCCAAAGTATATTCCACCTGTTAGTTCTCTAAAAATAACAAGATCGGTATTTTCTACAATGTTTCTCTTTAAAGGCGAATTTCCTAAAAAAGCAGGAAACATTTTTATAGGACGTATACTGGCAAAAAGCTCAAGCTCTTTACGTAACCGCAATAAACCTTGTTCTGGTCTAACTTTAGCTTCAGGATTATTATCGTATTCTAGAGAACCGATAGAACCAAAAAGAATAGCATCGGATTTTCTGCACAATTCCAAGGTCTCGTCAGGTAAGGGTCTGCCGGAACCGGATATAGCAATAGCCCCAAAGGGAGCTTCAACAAGTTCAAACCTATGGTTAAACGTTTCTTCAATCGCTTTTAGGCATTTTACGGATTGGGCCAATACTTCGGGACCAATACCGTCACCGCCAAGGAGGGCAATTTTTAGTTGCATCTAGAGAATTTTTAGTGTGCCAGATTTAAAAAACTACCAAAAAAGGAGTTTAAATCACAGGGGGCTAAGATTAAAAATTTTAATGACATAATCGTCAAAAAAACATATAAAATATAAATGATAAATTCTCTAGTGTCTTCGCTATTAAATACTTTCGATGGTAATGTTGCTAGCTTCTATGATTTTTGGAATGTCTTGATCCGAAATTTCCTTGTGTTCATCTGCAAACTTTAAGAATTCCTGATACACTTCATCAAGCTGAAGTTTTGTCAATTCAAATCCTACCAATTTAGCTCTATAAGCCAAAGCTGCTCTACCGCTTCTGGCGGTAAGTACAATAGAAGATTCGTTTACGCCAACATCTGCAGGATCAATAATTTCATAGGTCTCCCTGTTTTTAATGACACCGTCTTGGTGAATTCCAGAACTATGGGCAAAGGCGTTAGCACCAACGATAGCTTTGTTAGGCTGTACCATCATTCCCATTTTTTGAGAAACCATCTGACTTGTATCAAAAAGTAATTTACTATTGATGTTTGTATCCAAGTTTAAGCTAGGATGTTGTCTTAAGATCATGACCACTTCTTCCAAAGAAGTATTTCCTGCTCGCTCACCAATACCGTTAATAGTACATTCTATTTGACGGGCACCATTAATAACACCAGCAATTGAGTTTGCAGTTGCCAAACCTAAATCATTATGGCAGTGGCAAGAAAGTATAGCTTTATGAATTCCGGTTACGTTTTCTTTTAGATATTTTATTTTGGCTCCGTACTCATCTGGCAAACAATAACCAGTTGTATCAGGAATGTTCAATACAGTGGCTCCAGCTTTTATTACCGCTTCGCAGACCCTTGCCAAGAACTCATTATCTGTACGGCCAGCATCTTCTGCATAAAACTCTACATCTTCAACAAAGGTTTTAGCATAACTAACGGCATCAATAGCACGCTCTATTATGGCATCTTTGTTAGAGTTGAACTTATATTTTATATGAGAATCCGAGGTGCCTATTCCCGTGTGAATACGCGCTTTTTTAGCATATTTAAGAGCTTCGGCAGCTACTTGAATATCATTACGCACCGCACGTGTAAGTCCACAAACGGTTGCATTCTTAACGAGTTTAGAGATTTCGGTAACAGATTTAAAATCACCAGGACTTGATACGGGAAAACCAGCCTCAATAATATCTACACCTAAATAGTCTAACCTTTCGGCAATGACCAATTTTTGTTCTGCATCTAATTTACAACCGGGTACTTGTTCACCATCACGAAGCGTTGTATCAAAAATTTGTACCTTATCTTTACTCATTATATCTTGTAGTTTAGCTAACTTAGGAACTGCTTGCAACTTTTATCTTGTCTACAAATATCATATTTTGTACTGTTATATCAACATTTTTAATAACCTTAGCCCTGTCTTTTACTAAAAAAGGGATTAGATTACCGTACAATAGCCTATATGTTATGTTTTAAACAAAAAATAGCAATAAAGTTCAATACGAATATATAACCAATAGAGCGAACCACCTAGTACATGAATAAAATAGTACAATGTTAAGCTGGTTTTTAGGGTATATAAAACACTGATATTAAGTAAATTAAATAATATTTTTTACGATGACAAATGCGCATAGAGATGCTTTGTTCGTGCTGGTAAAATCCCTTTCAAAATCGGAAAAGCGCCAATTCAAATTATATGTAGGGCGTTTAGGGGTGAATACTGATGCTAAATTTCTAGCATTATTCAACCTAATGGATAAAATTAGAAAGTATGATGAGAAGGTAATTTTAGAGACGGGTATTGTTAAAAAAGCGCAATTATCTAATCTTAAAGCACATCTTTATAAGCAAATTTTAGTGAGTTTAAGACTAAACCCCGTGAATCAGAATTTTCGGGTTCAGATTCGTGAGCAGCTAGATTTTGCAACAATTCTTTATCAAAAGGGACTTTACAAACAAAGCTTAAAAATTCTTGATAAGGCAAAATCTACCGCCATAGAGAATGAAGAGAAGAATATTGCCTATGAAATAGTTGAGCTGGAGAAAATTATTGAAACTCAATACATTACAAGGAGTATTCCGGATAGGGCAGATGAACTAGCTATACAGGCTAAAGAACTTTCAGCTCAGAATGTTATGACTAGTAAATTGTCTAACCTATCGTTACAACTGTATGGCATTATGCTTAAAGTTGGTTATGTTAGAAGTGATGAGGATTATACGCGTGTTAAAAATTATTTTGAGAAGCATTTACCAAAATACCAATTAAAGGATTTAGGCTTTAGAGAAAAATTGTGGTTGTACAAGGCGCACCTTTGGTATAGTTTTTTGACCCAAGATTTTCTTTCTTCTTATAAGTACGCCAGTAAATGGGTAGATCTTTTTTATGAGCATGAAGAGCAGATAAACCTGAATCCGGTTTTCTTCTTAAAAGGAAACCATTACTTGCTAGAATCTATATTCTATGTAAAATACAGTTCGCATTTTAGAGAAGTATTAGATCGCCTTGAAACGGTAGTAGGTAGTACCGATTTTCCTAAAAATGATAATATTTCTTCTTTGGCTTTTTTATACATAAATGCCAATAAACTGAACCTTCATTTTTTAGAGGGTACGTTTAATAAAGGGGTGTATCTGGTAAAAATTATAGAGTACGGAATTAATAAACATAAGGATAGAATAGATGCGCACCATATTATGGTGTTGTACTATAAAATTGCATGTTTGTATTTTGGTATAGGTGATAATAAAACCTGCATTCAGTACCTTAAAAAAATTATAAATAACAAGAACCTTAAAATGCGCGAGGATTTGATGTGTTTTGCCAGAGTTTTAAGCTTGGTTGCACATTATGAGGCGGGTATGGATTATCACTTGGAAATTCAGCTTAAAAGCACTTATAAGTTCTTGTTGAAGATGAACGACCTTCATGCCGTTCAGAAAGAGATGATTAAGTTTCTTAGAAACTTGGGTAACATTTTCCCTAGCGAGCTAAAAAACGAATTTCAAAAACTACACACGGAACTTAAGAAATACGAAAATCACCCGTATGAAAAAAGAGCTTTCTTATACTTGGATATTATTTCATGGTTGGAGAGTCACCTAGAAAACAGGCCTGTGGCAGATATTATTCGTGAAAAGGCTATGGCCGTAAAGAGATAGCATTTGGATTCAGGTACTTCGTTTAATCTAAAGAATTTTCTGGAAATCAATTTGGCAATGGTACTCTTGAGTACTTCTGGACCATTAGGTAGATTCATAGAACTACCAGTGGCCGTGACCATAGGTATCCGTTCTTTTATTGCGCTCGTTTTATTATTCCTCTATTGCCGTTTTAAAGGAATTTCTTTTGGTTTGAGTAGTAAGGACAGGACTCCGATACTTTTAAGTGGTGTTCTTATGGGATTGCATTGGTTGGCCTATTTTGTTGCGTTACAAAAATCTAATGTGGCTATAGGCATGCTCTCGTTGTTTACTTACCCTGTTATTACCGCTTTTCTAGAACCTTTATTTTTGAAAACTAGATTTCAGAAAATGCACTTGCTTCTGGGTTTTTTGGTTCTCTGCGGTATATATTTTCTGGTTCCAGATTTTAGTTTTGAAAATAGCTCAACCGTTGCTATTGGCTTTGGAGTATTCTCGGCGCTCTGTTATGCTGTGCGTAATCTGATGTTGAAAAAGCAGGTGAGTAGGTATGAGGGGTCTGTTCTAATGGCATACCAAATGGCAGTGATATGTTGTATGCTTATCCCGGCTTTCTTTTACTATGATTTAGAAGCAGTTCCAAGTCAATGGCAAGGAATATTAGGGTTGGCAGTTGTTACCACCGTTTTTGGACATACCATGTTTGTAAACTGTTTTAAGTATTTTTCAATTACAACCATTAGTATTCTAAGTAGTATCCAACCTGTTTATGGTATTTTGATTGGTGCTTTGTTACTTTCTGAGATTCCTGCGTGGTCTACAGTAGTTGGTGGATGTTTAATATTAATTTCTGTGATAGTAGAGAGTGTTCGGTCATATCGTTGAGAGCACAATAAAATATGTGGTCTAGACTTTAGTCATAACATTAAAAGAGCAATGTTTTAGAAAAAGTTGATTTACAATTCCTCTGTTCAATCTATATTTTTATTAAAAGCTTGTTTTCCTCCAACGTAGGTTTGTAAAACTTTTACATCCTTTAGTTTTTCAGGTTTTATGGTTAACAAATTCTCACTTAGAATGACAAAATCCGCTAGTTTTCCTGGTTCCAAAGTCCCCTTTATATTTTCATCAAATGAGCTATAAGCGCCATTTTGGGTATACGCAGTTAAAGCTTGCTCAATATTAACTTTTTGTTCCGGAACCCAGCCTCCAAGGTTTTTGTTATCTAGGGTTTGACGGGTAACGGCAGCATACATGCCATAAAGAGGAGAGGCAGGTGCAACAGGCCAATCACTGCCAAAAACTAAAGTTGTATTTGCATCTAGTAACGACTTAAAAGCATAGGTGGTTTTTATACGTTCCGGACCAATAAGTTCCTCTGCCCATCTACCATCATCAATAGCGTGGTATGGTTGTACACTGGCAATAACATTCAGTTTTGAAAAGCGTTTGATGTCTTCTGTTGTTAAATGCTGGGCGTGCTCTATTCTTAATCTTCTATCCTTATTGCCGTTCTTTTCAATAACACGCTCATAGATATTTAACAATTTGTTATTTGCTCTGTCACCAATAGCGTGTACGGTAACTTGTAAGTCTTTGTTATCTGCATTTATAATTTGGCTAAATAAACTATCCTCATTTACAATGAACAGACCGTTGTCATCTAATTTATCAGAATAAGGTTCGTTAAAGGCAGCGGTATGAGAACCTAAAGAGCCATCAACAAAACCTTTAAGTAACCCGTTTTTCAGCCATTTTTCGCTTTTATCCGTTTTGGATACTGATTCCCATCTATAGAGTGGGTCTGCGGTAAACATTCTTACTTTTAGCTTGTTATTGGTGTACATTTTCTGGGCTACTTCAAAGCCGCCTAAACTATCTACATCATGAATAGTAGTGACGCCTTGAGAAAGCAAATAATTTTGGGCGGCATTAATTGCAGCCTCTTTCTCCGAAATGGAAAGAACAGGAATTTTATTCAACACTAAATACATGGCTTTGCTTTTTAGAATGCCTGTTGGGTTTCCTTCTGAGTCTTTTACGATTTCTCCGTTTTCAACATCGGGAGTATTTCTGTCTATTCCTGCTATTTTTAGAGCTGCTGAATTGGCTAAAATCATATGACCGTCCATTCTGTAGATTGCTACAGGATTGTCTGTGGTAAACTCGTCAATCCATTCCTTACTAGGTAGTTCGCCTCCCCAAAGTGTGTGGTCCCAATTCCCTTCTACTATCCATTGGTTAGGCTTAATTTTTTTAGCAAATGAAGCTATTCTATCAATGAATTCTTGTTGAGTTTTAGTATCTCTTAGCTGAACACTTAAAAGACTATTTCCGCCCATTAATAAATGAACATGGGCATCTATAAACCCTGGTGTAATAAAGTTTCCGTTAACATCTAGTATTTCGGTAGATTCTCCTTTAAATTTTTCTAAATCTTTGAATGAGCCAATAGCTAAAATGGAATCTCCTTTAATGGCCATTGCCTCTGCTTTTGGTGACTCTGGATTCCCTGTCCATATTGTAGCATTGGTAACCAGAAGGTCTGCTTCTAGATTATTCGTTTTACAAGAGATTAAGGATATAGCGATTAAAAGAGAAAAGAAAATTTTTTTCATTTTTTACGGGAATTAAAATAAATCAGATGTTCTGAATAATGTTGAAGTAGGAGATGAATTCAAGCATCAACTTAGCTCTAAAGAAAAGTTTAATTATCTCATAAATTTACACAAACCTTATGAATAAATTAGCAGGCAGAAATTTAGGAGGCCATTCTAAATTGATTTGAATTCCCAAAATTTATTCTTAGGCAAAGGAGCCTCAAAAGTTTTTAATTCTTCAGAATCTGGTAATTGGTAGGTGAGTTTCCACGCGTGAAGGCAAACGGAAAGGGGAAGGTATGGCTGATCGGAACCATATTTTTCATCTCCAATAATAGGAAGGCCTAGATGGGCTAATTGTGCTCTTATCTGATGAAATCTACCCGTTTTTGGCTTTAGCTCTAGTAAATAACCAAAATCGTTTTGGTCTATAAGTTTATAGGAAAGAATACATTGTAGCGATTCTTTAGATTTAGTCTGGACTATGTCCGCTCTTTTTTCTTGATTGTTTTTGACAAGAAAATTCACCAAATTCCCTTTGTTTTTCTGAGGCTTGTTTTTGACAATTGCTAAATATGTTTTTTGAACCTTACGTTTGGCAAATAGGTCATTCAATTCTACAAGAATGCTTTTCTTCTTTGCAAAGACCAATACGCCACTTGTTACGCGATCTAATCTGTGTATCACTCCTATGTAAGGCTTCTTTTTATTTTTTAAGAGGTGATTGAGAACCTGACTTTCTACAGTACAATCTTCGTAAGGACTTTTTTCACTTATAAGACCGGACTTTTTATTAACGACTATATAATCGTTGTTCTCATATACTATTTCAAGATTCGTCATTAATAGTTTTAGTTGCGAATTTCAAAAGTAAGACTAATACACTTTAAATGTATAATTGCCCTCTGGATTATTGAGTGTTGACATGCTTCAATTAGCTATTGGAAGATAAATAAGGGTTAATTATTTTTCTTCGTTCTCATCCCTTTGATTAATCCCAGGAGTAAAACTTCCTCCTTGATATTGGTTAATAAGACCATCACCTAATTTCTGAAATTCTTCATTTTGCGCCATCTGGCGGACTTTTACAGGGTCAAAATTTCCATTGAAATAAAGGAAGGAACCGTTCTGGTTATTGTTGTTGTAAATTAATATTTCTTTTACGGCATCACGCTTTTCTCGGATACTCACAACATTCCTTTTTAACTCGTCATTCTTACGGTATACTTCAATAAAAGAGTTGCCCGTAATACCGTTCATCTGCTTGTTTAAAAATTCAGATTTTTTTGCGGTAGTGCTTGGGAAGGACATATAACGTAAATCTTTAGTGTTACCTACTAACGATTTCATCTCCGGAGATATATTGCCAATTAAGGAAAGCATAAAACGGGGTACGCGTACCGCTGTTACATGATTGTCTTCTTTGTGGGCGTTGTAAAAGGTGTCAATTGAATTATAGGTGCTACAAGATGCTAGCAGCACAAGACTGCAAATGAATAGTGTTCTCTTAATCATGGTCTAGTGTTTATACAGTTAAATATACTGTTTTTAACAACAAGCGTTCCAAACTGGGTCTTCTGGTGGTTTGGCCACGATTTCTATAGGCTCTTTCCGAACAGGGTGAATAAAGGAAAGTCTGCGTGCATGTAAGTGTATACTTGCATTAGGATTGCTACGGTCAAAACCATATTTAAGGTCGCCTTTTATGGGACAACCAATAGCTGCTAATTGCGCTCTAATTTGATGATGGCGCCCGGTATGCAAGTTAATTTCAAGAAGATAATAACGGTCCAGTTTTTTAATCACCTTATAATCTAGAATGGCTTTTTTACTTTCCGGAATTTCTTTAATATGAGCGTACGATTTATTCTGTTTATTGTTTCGCTTTAACCAGTGGGTAAGTGTATCCTCGTTCTTTTTTGGTAGGTTCTTAACAATGGCCCAATAGGTCTTTTTCGCCTCTTTTTCTGCGAACAGCTTATTTAGACGAGGCAAGGCTTTAGAGGTTTTTGCAAATACAACAATACCGGAAGTAGGGCGGTCTAGCCTGTGGGCAACACCTAAGTAGACATTGCCGGGCTTATTGAATTTCTCTTTAATGTAAAGTTTAACGACCTCGCTTAAGGGCATATCACCAGTCTTATCGCCTTGGACAATATCACCGGGCCGCTTATTAATGGCGATTAAGTGATTGTCTTCAAACAATACTAATAGATTTTTTGGGTCGGAAATAACTTTATCGGCCACAAGAACAAAGGATTAGAGTTTAGAAAAATACAATTAATACTGCTCCTCGTCGTTCGGGAAATCCTTGCTTTTTACGTCGGTAACATATTGAGAAATAGCATTGCCCATTTCTTCGTATAGGTTCATGTAACGGCGTAAAAACCTTGGATTGAACTCATGTGTCATTCCCAATAAATCGTGAATAACAAGTACTTGCCCGTCCGCATGCTTACCTCCGCCAATACCAATGGTAGGTATAGAGATACTTTCAGAAACTTTTTTGGTCAAAGCAGCTGGTATTTTCTCCAATACAATAGCAAAACAACCTAATCTTTCAAGAAGTTTGGCATCTTCAATTAGTTTTTCGGCTTCTTCTTCCTCTTTGGCACGAACAGTATAGGTCCCAAATTTATAGATGGATTGCGGGGTAAGTCCCAAATGACCCATTACAGGAATACCTGCTTTTAGTATTTTTTTAACCGACTCTTTTATTTCTTCTCCTCCTTCAAGTTTTACAGCATGGCCACCACTTTCTTTCATAATACGAATTGCAGAACGAAGCGCTTCCTTAGAATCACTCTGGTAGCTGCCAAAAGGCAAATCAACAACTACCAATGCTCTTTCTACAGCACGAATAACTGAGGCAGCGTGGTAAATCATCTGATCTAGCGTAATAGGTAAAGTGGTCTCATGACCTGCCATAACATTACTGGCAGAATCACCCACAAGAATAACATCAACATTTGCAGAATCTACAATCTTGGCCATAGAATAATCATATGCGGTAAGCATAGATATTTTTTCGCCGTGTTTTTTCATGTCTACTAGAGACTTAACTGTTACTCTTTTATATTCTTTCTTTGCCGTTGACATAGTGGTTTTATTTTGATGTGATAAATGTAAGGAAAATGTTGGGTTTAAAGGTGACACGTGGGCTTCTTATAGATTGTAACCCCTCAGACCTTTTTAACATGCTCGTTCTAAACGTTATATTAATGAGGTTTGATATAATTGAAACGGAAGAAAATTCTATTCTAATGGTCTTTTTTCTTATTAACCTGATTCTTTTAGTACAAAAAAGTCTAAGAAAGGGCCGTTCCAAAGAATGTAAGTACATTTTTTTTTTTGCAGCTTTTGTCCGCAAGATTCTTAATCTATGAAGAAAATGTTTTGCATAATTGTGGTATCATGAAATGCTTAAAAACCAAAGACAGAAAATAAAACCAGACTAGGTTCGTAGTATCATGATTGGATAAATAAATACCAAAGTAAATGTTTGGTATTCCCTATATTTATGACTTCGAAAAACTTAAGAATATGAAAATGAGATTAAAATTATTTTCGGCTATGGCAGGTATGTTGCTGTCGGCCGTAGCGGTTGTAAACGCTCAAGAAGCAAATCCGTTAGAAGGCAGATGGGATTTAACAATTGAAAAAGATGGCAAACAATTGCCATCTTGGTTGGAGATTTCGCACTCTGGTACGAACACTCTGGTAGGACGTTTTGTATATGCATTTGGTAGCGCTAGACCTGTTGCCGAAGTTAAATTGAAAAATGATGTTTTTAGCTTTGTCATCCCAAGACAATGGGAGCCAGAAGGTAGTGATATGACCTTTACAGGTTTATTAGATGGTGAAGAGCTTAAAGGAACCATGATTTATACAGATGGGCAGCCCTATAGTTGGACAGCCGTAAGAGCTCCGAAATTGGAGTATGTGGAAAAAGTAAAATGGGGAAAATCCAAAGAGCTTTTTAATGGTAAGGATTTAGTTGGATGGGAAGCCATGGGTGAAAATCAATGGATAATTGAAGATGGAGTATTAACAAGTCCAAAGTCTGGGGCCAATTTGGTTTCTAATGAAAAATTTAAAGATTTTAAATTGCATGTAGAATTTAAAGTACCACCAGGAAGTAATAGTGGCGTATACTTAAGAGGCCGTTATGAAGTTCAGATTACAGATGATAAAGGTTCTGACCCATCTAGTGTATTGTTTGGCGGAATCTATGGTTTTTTAACGCCAAACGAAATGGCTGCTAATGATGCAAGTGAGTGGCAGACGTATGACATTACATTAATTGGCCGTCGTGTGACAATTGTTGCAAATGGTAAAACTATCATTAACAATCAAAATATACCTGGTATTACTGGAGGTGCATTAGATAGCAATGAAGGAGAAGCGGGTCCATTTTTGATTCAAGGTGATCACGGTCCTATTATGTTTAGAAAATTTGAGGTTACTCCAAGAGTAGAGTAGTTGCCTGACAAGAGTATTTAAAAAAACGCCCGCTGTCTTAAACAGCGGGCGTTTTATGTTTATTACCAATTAAGTTCAGAAGGTTTTAGCAAAGGCTTCCGTTCTGTTTGGATAAAGGAATTCAAGTCAAATTCATTGGCTTTATGAATGGCGTCATCAAAAGTGAAGTTGCATTTGGCTTCTATTTCAGAAGGAGCTACTTCGTATGTTTTAAAAGCTTCTAAATCTAGAAAAGATAATCGGCTTAAATCTTGGGTAAGTATAAACGATTTTGTCTTTAGTACACCGCTTTCTTCATAGAGAACAGTTTTGTAAAACTCCGTTGGGATTTTATAGCCTCTGTATTCGCGGTCATCTTCATGAAAAATGCAACCACCTATAATACTTACACGAGATCTATCCATTTCCGTTTGGTCGTAAAGAGAGTTTTCTAGTTCGCCCCAAACACCGCCTTTTCCACTTTGGTTAAAGCTATCCATTTGCGGAGCAATGTTGGTGAAAACAAACGAATCTGAATTTGCTTTTTTTGCTTCGGCATAATCGCCCCAATTTAAATCTACTCTTCGCGCAAGATGCCCACGGTCTAAAGGGTTACTCTTGTATAATCTGTTTCCGGCTTGGCTTTCCGATGGTATTCTAGAATCTTCAAAAAAACTAGAACCTTTTCTAGGTATTCGTTTTAGATTCATACCATCTATATTCCACGCTACCCAAATAGCAAATTTAGTCTGACTGCTGAGCGCCAATGAAAAATGGGTGTAATCTATTATTTCAGAACCGTCTAATTGAAAAGCGTCGTCTGCGTGTTTCAATTTAGGAGGTTGTATAGCGGTACTCAAAAAATTTGCGTCAAATGCCATAAGAAGGTTTATTGTTTTACGAAGATTATGAATCAAAAATGCAAAACATTTCCAATACAATGGGCATTAGTAATTTTAAATTAAGATTATTTTTATTGTTGGGTAATAATGGCTACTTCTTGTTAGACAGGTTTGTTTGCCATTATTGGATAGGTGATAGCTTTGTTAATAGCATCCCAGAGCTGAATTCTTTTACTTAATGCCTGCCGGGCAACATTTAAAGTTTCTTGCCATTTTTGTTCATCATTTCCACAAAGTTCAGCTACCATTTCAAGAGATAATGGCCCGTGCTCATCACCATCTAATTCAATATGTCTTTCTAGGTAATAAACAAACTTGTTATACTGCTGGCTACCCGCATCAGCACTTTTTAGAACTTCCATAAACATATCGGGAATAACATCTTCACGACCAAAGGTAAATGCGGAGGCTACTAAATGAGGCTTTCCAGTAGCTATAATATCGAAAGAAAATAGAACAAAATCGGCCACTTTTTTTGGAATGTCAATGTTGGCTAAGGCAGATTCTACTGTTTTGCCTTCTTTTAAAAGAAGTACGAACTTATTTATTTTTGAGGTATCAGCGCCTAGTTGTACCATAGCTTGCAGGTACATTTCAAAATGACTTTTGGGTTCCCCTAATTCATTTATATCACTTTCTTCGCCATGTACAATTTCATTAATGAATCTTGCAAGAATAGGATTTTTACAGGGAGTCCAAGGGATACTTATGTTGGTTAATGAAAGTTGAAGCGATTTTAGGAGGGACATAAAGTCCCAAACAGCATAGATATGGCTCTCTGTAAAAGTTCTGATATCATCTATACTATTTAAGTTTTGATAAAGGGGATGGTTTTGAAGTTGAGTTCTTAAATCTCGGATTTCATTTTCAATGTGTTCAATCTTAGTCATGACTGGTTTTTAGTTTTTGGTGAAAACAAGGTTTCTTGTGAAGTGCAATATAAACATTCGAATTGATAGACTACAATTATTGTTGTATTGGACTACAAATTTTAAATTAATGTTTTAGTTACTTAACGTGTCAATAAAGAAAATACGCCAGAAATTGGCAGGGTCTTTAAAAATCAAAATACAATAAGAACTGTGCAAAGAGTCAAAGTTCAATCCGCCTTTAAATTGAAGTGGATAGTCTTAACAATCACTCATATTGATTCCAATGGCGAGGCCTCCTTCTGAAGTTTCTTTATATTTAGAACTCATATCTTTTGCCGTGGCCCACATGGTTTCAACTACTTTATCTAAAGGAACCTTGGCATCTTTAGGGTCGGAGCCTAATGCCAGCTCTGCAGCATTAATAGCTTTAATGGCTCCCATACTGTTACGTTCTATACAAGGTATTTGTACAAGTCCTCCTATAGGATCACAGGTAAGTCCTAGATGATGTTCCATGGCAATTTCAGCAGCCATAAGTACTTGTTCTGGTGTGCCACCCAACAACTCGGTAAGTGCACCTGCTGCCATGGCGCTAGAGACTCCAATTTCTGCTTGGCAACCACCCATGGCTGCAGAGATGGTAGCTCCTTTTTTAAAGATGCTTCCTATTTCTCCGGCAACGAAAAGAAACTTTTTAATGTGTTCAAAATCGGCTTCATGGTTTTCTATCACCATATAATACATCAGTACGGCTGGTATGACCCCAGCACTTCCGTTAGTAGGAGCGGTTACCACACGGCCTAAAGAAGCGTTCACCTCATTAACGGCCAAGGCAAAACAGCTCACCCATTTTAAAATCTGGCGGAATTTAACCTCCGTGTTTCGTATTGTAGATAGCCAAGCCTCTGGTGAATCATAAACATGTGAGCCGTACAAAAGGTTTTTATTGATATCATAAGCTCTGCGGGTAACATTTAAGCCTCCGGGAAGTTTACCCTCTGTATGACAACCAATATACATGCATTCTAGCATGGTCTTCCATACGTGGTCTAGTTTTTCGTTTATTTCGGTATCACTCCGTAATGAGCGTTCATTTTCAAGAACAATCTCTGATATACTTTTGTTTTCACTCTGGCAGTAGGCGAGTAGCTCCGTACCTTTTTGAATGGGGAAAGGAAAACTATTAAATGTAGCTATGTTACGCTTGGCATTTTTTCTTTCCTTGACTACTACGAATCCGCCACCAATAGAGTAGTAGGTATTCTTTTTGGCCTTGCCGGATTTTAAAGTAGCTTCAAACTGAAGTCCGTTGGCATGAAATTCTAAAAACTTTCTGTGGAATAAGATATCTGTCTTTGGGTCAAAGGAAATAGATTTTGAATTACCAAAGTTAAGGACATGGGTTTCTTGAATATCTGCAACAACAGAATGTATATCCTTAATGGGGATTTCTACGGGGTCCGTTCCAGAGAGGCCCAACATAATGGCGTAATCTGTGGCATGGCCTTTACCTGTTAAGGCCAAAGAACCATATACATGCACTCGTATACCAACAACTTCATCAAATATTTGTGCAGATTTCAGTTCAGAAATCCATCGTTCTGCTGCCCGCCAAGGGCCTAAGGTATGAGAACTAGAAGGGCCAACGCCGATCTTAAGCATGTCAAAAATACTAATAGACTCCATAAATTATAAACTCGTTTACGGTATAAAGATAGATAAAGCCCGCATTAGGCAAAGCCAAAAATTAGGGTATATAGAAACTAATAAATTAGAGCCTGGTGAACAGATATTTACAGAAAGAAGAGAAGTAAGATGACTTCAGTTTTAGGATAATAGGTATCATACTGTCGCTTTTTGTTCAAGAAAAGCCTATTTATGGCGTGTTCTTAGCTGTCCGCAAATATAGAAATGACATCATGTCAGGTTGTTATCAGTTGGCATATTGTTTGACAATTAGTAATCGATTCTAAAAATGAACACTAATATTTAAAACATATAACATGAGTAAAATTATAGGTATTGACTTAGGTACTACCAACTCCTGTGTTTCCGTTATGGAAGGTAACGAACCGGTAGTGATTCCTAATGCAGAAGGTAAGAGAACTACACCATCTGTAATTGCATTTGTAGAAGGTGGAGAGATAAAAGTTGGAGATCCTGCAAAAAGACAGGCGGTAACTAACCCTCACAACACCATATATTCTATAAAGCGTTTTATGGGTAACAAATTTTCGGAGTCTAGTAAAGAAGCCGAGAGAGTTCCTTATAAAGTTGTAAAAGGAGATAACGACACACCACGTGTTGATATTGATGGTCGTTTATATACACCACAAGAACTTTCTGCAATGATTCTTCAGAAAATGAAGAAAACTGCAGAAGACTACTTAGGACAAGATGTTACCCGTGCGGTAATTACTGTTCCTGCTTATTTTAATGATGCACAGCGTCAAGCAACTAAAGAAGCAGGTGAGATAGCTGGTCTTACTGTAGAGAGAATTATAAATGAGCCTACCGCAGCTTCTTTGGCTTACGGTATGGATAAGAAAGATACTGATCAGAAAATAGTTGTTTTTGATTTTGGTGGTGGTACACATGATGTATCTATACTAGAATTGGGTGACGGTGTTTTTGAAGTATTGTCTACTGATGGTGATACACACTTAGGTGGTGATGATGTTGATCAAGAGATTATTGATTGGTTAGCTGAGGAGTTTAATAAAGACGAAAGCATTGACTTACGTAAGGATGCCATGGCATTACAGCGTTTGCGTGAAGCTGCTGAGAAAGCAAAAATTGAATTGTCTTCTTCTGCACAAACGGAAATCAATTTACCTTACGTTACTGCTACCGCTTCAGGACCTAAGCATTTAGTACGTACACTTACAAGAGCTAAATTTGAGCAATTGATCGGTGACTTGGTAAAAAGAACTATCGCTCCATGTGAGACTGCACTTAAAGCAGCAGGTCTTTCTAAAAGTGATATTGATGAAATTATCCTAGTAGGTGGTTCAACAAGAATACCTGCGGTTGTTGATGCTGTTGAGAAATTCTTTGGTAAGAAACCTTCAAAAGGTGTTAACCCAGATGAGGTTGTTGCAATTGGTGCGGCAATTCAAGGTGGTGTTCTTACAGGAGATGTTAAAGATGTATTGTTATTAGACGTTACTCCTTTATCTCTAGGTATTGAGACTATGGGTAGTGTAATGACTAAGTTGATTGAAGCCAACACTACGATTCCTACTAAGAAATCTCAAGTGTTCTCTACAGCAGCAGATAATCAGCCATCGGTTGAGATTCATGTATTGCAAGGTGAGCGCCCAATGGCATCAGACAACAAGACTATAGGTCGTTTCCATTTAGATGGTATTCCACCAGCACAGAGAGGTACACCTCAAATTGAAGTTACTTTTGATATTGATGCAAACGGAATTATTAAAGTTTCTGCAACGGATAAAGCAACGAACAAAACGCAAGATATTAGAATTGAAGCTTCTTCAGGATTAACAGAAGAGGATATCAAGAAAATGAAAGCTGAAGCTGAAGCTAATGCTGAATCTGATAAAAAAGCGAAGGAAACTGCTGATAAGTTGAACGAAGCTGATGGAATGATTTTCCAAACAGAAAAGCAACTGAAAGAATTTGGTGAAAAATTATCTGATGATAAGAAAAAACCAATCGAAGATGCTCTAGGCGAATTAAAAGCAGCATATGAGTCTAAAGACTTGGCGGTTATTACACCAGCTTTGGATAAGATCAATGAAGCTTGGAAAGTTGCTTCTGAGGAAATGTACAAGGCACAAGCCGAAGGACAACAAAACGGTGCAGCTCCGGAAGGAGATGCTGCTTCTGCTGAAGAGCCAAAAGAAGGCGATAACGTAGAAGATGTAGACTTCGAAGAAGTAAAGTAAGTATAAGCGTTTAACGCTACGAATATAGGGCCCGCTCAGTTATTTAACTGAGCGGGTCTTTTCGTTTTATAGATTTGGTACACCTTTTGTTTCCAGTTCACAGAATATCAAGTAGTTTTGCAGTATGATAAAAAAATTCTTGTTTGTATGTCTAGTATGGGGAATGTCTTCCATGGTGTTTTCTCAAGACATCGAGATTTTTAAAGTATCCGATTTTAACTTGAAGGGAAAAGTGGAGTCGTGTTTTGTAATTACCGACTACGGTAAGGAAGAATATTACTTTAACCCAGAAGGGTTTTTAACGAAATCCGTTACTCGTTATAATGATACCGATTACGAGACTACAAACTATAAATACATAAATGGATTCTTAAAAGAGCGTAGAATAGAAAATTATATGGACGGTAGTTTTGACCGTGCCACATCTATTGCTAATTTTTACGAAATAGATACAACGGCAGCTAAAACTATAACTGAAAATATTGTTTCTTACGAAAAAGAACTTTTAGAGAAGAACATTTACACTTATGGAGAGGACGGAAAATTAATTAAGCTTGTCCGTACCAATACCAGTGGTATTGATGAGAGTGATTTTGAGTATATAAATAACGACAGTGTTACTATAGTTCGCAAAACTCTAAATACGCTATTGTCTAAATTGACTACAACATCTCAGGTAATAGAAAATGGACAGAAGTTCAAAAAAGTGATTTCTGAAAATTATATCGAAGGAAACCTTACTGCAAAAACTGTTGAGGTTTTTGATATCAATAACAAGCTAACTTTACATAAAGAGTTAATGTATGATAGCTCTACAAAAAAGTGGATACCACAAAAAGAAGAGCGTTACTTGTACGATGAAACTGGAGTTTTAGCAACCACTAAGACTAAAAAACGTTTTGGAGATTTAACTCAGGAATACATTTATCAGTTTGATGGTACGCCGGCCAATAACTGGGTGAAAGAAATTATAACTCCAAATAATTCGTACACCACAAGGCGCATCAAGTATTACCCTTCTGCCAAAGTTGAAACAATAGAAGTAATTGAAACTGAAGTAGAAGAGAAGAAGAATTAGATTTTTAAATGAGTTTAGACGGATACCAATTAGCAAGAAGAATCTGCTACAATTTTCCATTCGCCATTTATCTTCTTAAATATAATCATGAAAGTACCATTGGCATCACCCACTTCTCGCGTCAAAAAGTACTGTCCCATAACATAATAGGACGCTTCATTAATTTTAGTAATCTGGTCTATTTTAAAGCGCAACTTTCCAGTTTCGGCTTTAGTAGGATATCCTTTTTTGTAATTCTCCAGAGTCGTTTGCCAACCTTTGGTAACCTTTCCACCACTATAATAAGTTAACTCATCAGATTTCCAATAACCCTGCATAAAACCATCTATATCGTGATTGGACCATGCCGTTTCTTGGGTGTGAAGTATATTTTCTATAGTTTCAATATCATTATTTTGAGCAGATAAAGAACTAAATCCTAATAAAAACAGGAGGAGCAACATTGTTTTGCTTTTCATAATTCATTTTGTAAGTTGATGAAGTGGTAAGATAAAAAAAGCCCTGATAATTATATCAGGGCTTTTCACATTAAAAACGTAAACACTAAAAACTAATCTGTTGTATGAAGATTAAGAATGTACCAGAATAACAACATAAGGCTGGCAAAAAGCCCTAAAGAAGCTGCTACATATTGGTGTGATTTGTATCTGTGAACCAAATTAGAAGTTTGGTATAGAATTGATCCAGAAGCCAAAATAACCATGGCAGCACTAAATAAAAGACCCAAGTTAAACCCGAATAATACCCCGGCTACAATAAGTCCAAGCGCAATTGCAAAACCCACGGCCAATATTGACTTTAAAAACGAAAAGTCTTTTTTAGTTATCAAAACAATGGCAGAAAGTCCTGTGAATAAAGATAGAGTCATTATAGCTGCTTGATTAAGAATATCAAGGGAACCATTTTCTGTATATGTAAGGGCTATGAATATTAACGGAATAAAAATGAATGCTTCTGCAATTACGTAAATTAAAAGAGCTAAATAATGCTTGTTATTGCTTTTACTCTTTAGGGCAATACGTTCGGCATAATTTGTAATAAACAAAAAACCACCCAACATAATTAACCAACTATAACCCTCGGTTAGCGATAAGGCAAAATTTAATATTGGCGGAATTTGAAAAAATAAGGTTTCGACAAGAATAAAAAGTAAGACCGCTCCAGCTAAATGAGCATACGTTTTTCTATAAAAAACAGCTCGCTCAGTTTTGGTAAGAAGATTTACCATTTGAGTATTTGGAACCTGGGGAATTTTCATGTCAAGGATTTTAGCAGATAACACAAGTAAAACAATTATGTTTCAAGTGAGGCTAATTTCTTGATGAACTACATTTTTATTCGTTTTATGTCAAAGGAATAGGAAATTAGAGCTATTGATATACTTGGTTTAATTTTATAAGCTATAGATCCTGCCAACTTAAGAACCAAATAATCTATTAGTCATTAAAAAAATAGTAGTTCGTTAATGTCGGTTTCTCAACTGGTCAATAAAGATATTCTGGCCAACAAGAATTTGTTGACCAGAATATTATGTGAAGGAACCTTTAGTTTTAATTAAAAAACTAAGAGCTTCGTGTTATTCAAAAAAAGCTTTTCGAATTCCTAATTCCAATCCACGTAATTCGGCCAATCCGCGTAAGCGACCTATACCAGAGTAACCAGGATTGGTTTTTTTATGAAGATCATCTAACATCTGGTGGCCGTGGTCAGGTCTCATCGGAATCAATGCATCTCTTCTACCTTCCGTTTTTCTTCTTTGTTCTTCGGCGAGAATCAATTTTACAAGTTCGTACATAGGAACATCTCCCTCTAGATGATTTGCTTCATAGAAGTTTCCATTTTCATCGCGTTTAGTACTTCGTAAATGTAAAAAGTGAACACGGTCAGCAAATCGTTTAAACATTTTAGGTAAATCGTTATCTGCTCTAGCGCCCAAAGATCCCGTACAGAAAGTAATGCCATTGTTAATGGACTTTACCTTATCAAAAATATATGCATAATCAGCTTCATTTCGCATGATACGTGGTAACCCTAAAATAGAAAATGGTGGGTCATCTGGGTGAATGCACATTAACATGCTATTTTCTTCAGCAGTAGACATTATTGCATTTAGAAAATAAACAAGGTTGTTGCGCATATCATCCTCATCCATGTCTTTGTAGGTGTCTAAGGTGGCTTGAAACGGACTAAGGTCAAAACCGGTCTTAGGTATTTGGTAATTCTCTGAAGAGCCTGGTAAACCGGCGATAATCGTTTTTACCAATTTATAGATGTCCTCTTCAGACATACCGTTGTAATATGCTTTGGCGGCTTCTATTTGAGATTCCGTAAAGCTATTTCCGGCATTAGGTCTTTTTAAAATAAATAGATCAAAGGCAGCAAGAGCTGTAGCATTGAAGAAAAGTGCTTTGGACCCATCTTCTACTTCATGATCTAAACTTGTGCGTGTCCAATCTAGCACTGGCATAAAATTATAGCACACCACATTAACATTACATTGAGCAAGGTTTTCTAAGCTCTGTTTGTAGTTTTCTATAAGTTGTTCAAAACCATCTTGCTGTGTCTTGATGCTTTCATGAATAGGTAGGGATTCTACTACGGACCACACTAAACCATTTGCTTCCAAAAGGTTTTTCCGTTTCTCTATTTCTGATACTGACCAAACTTCTCCATTTGGTATATGGTGCAATGCCGTTACTATACCAGTTGCACCGGCCTGCTTAATATCCTCAAGGCTTACAGGGTCATTAGGCCCATACCATCTCCATGTTTGTTCCATATTAGGTACTTCTTAATTGGTTGATAATTATATAAGGTTGATGAGTTATACTCCGCTAAAGGCACTAAACCCACCATCTACAGGAAGAACAATGCCCGTAATGAACTTAGATGCATCGCTACATAAAAATTGAATGGCACCGTTCAATTCTCCAACTTCTCCAAAACGGCCCATTGGTGTGTTTTTAATGATGGTTTCACCTCTTTGTGTAAACGACCCATCCTCGTTTGTAAGTAATGCTTTGTTCTGTTTCCCGATAAAGAAACCAGGTGCTATGGCATTAACACGAATACCGCTTCCGAATTTAGTGGCCATCTCTACGGACATCCATTTGGTGAAGTTTTCCATGGCCGCTTTAGAAGCAGAATATCCAGCAACTCGGGTAATAACCCTATCTGCCGCCATAGAAGAATAATTAATAATGACACCTTCCTTTTGTTCGGACATGACTTTGCCGAAAATTAAAGACGGAATAAGAGTTCCGTTAAGGTTTAGTTCTGTGACTTTTTTGAAATCATCAATTTTAATATCAAAAATAGTTTGGTCAGGCGCTACGGTTGCACCAGGTAGATTTCCGCCTGCTATATTTAAAAGAATATCTATCCTACCATAGTCGGACAAAATTTCGTTCTTGGCATTATTAAGTGACTCTTCACTCAAAATATCCGCTTCGTACGCTTTAGCGTGTCCGCCCACGTTTTTAATTTCATCTAAAAGTGATTGTACCGATGTTTTTTTTCGTGTCAACAAGGCCAATTTGGCTCCAGACTTTGCTAAGCTTTTGGCAACACTACCGGCTAGAGCACCACTTGCTCCAGTTATAACTGCGATTCTATTTTCTATATCGAACATTCTTTCAATTTTAAATTAAAGGCCCAAGATAAAACAATCTAACCTAAAAGAAAGGTTAGATAAGGATGAAATACTAATAAATGTGTCAGTTGTTTTCTCAAAGACATCTATCGGTTTTGTAGGCATAATTTAACTGAATTCATCAGTTTTTAATGAGTTTATATCCTTATAAAGACGTTTTTCTATAGAATCATTCCATCCATTTAGTGAGCTATTGTTGGTTATAAGCCACTTTTTGTGTAAGAAATACACTTGTATATATTGTTGGAACCATTTGTTGCACTCATCTGATCATTTGTTGTTAAAGAATGGTTAAATAAACATCACTTTTGAAGAAACTTAAACAAACGTTAAATAACTCAGTTAAACTACATTACTTATGAAAGGAACTAATTTTAAAATTAAAAACTGGCAACCCCACAAGTATCTGGTGGGATTGTTGTGTCTTTTGGCAGTAGCTTTTGGGCATGCTCAGGAGGTAACCGTAAGCGGTTTGGTTTCAGATGATTCAGGTTTGCCTTTAGCAGGTGCAAACGTATTAGTTAAAGGTACTACTAATGGTACTCAAACAGATTTTGATGGTAATTATACCATATCTGCTGATGGTGGAGCTACTTTGGTATTCAGTTACATCGGGTTTACTAAACAAGAAGTAGCTATTAATGGACAAAGTGTTGTTAATGCTGTTTTGGCAGAAGATGCCAGTCAATTAGAGGAAGTTGTAGTTATAGGGTACGGTTCTCAGAAAAAGTCTGATTTGACCGGTTCTGTAAGTACTGTTGATAGTGAAGAAATAAACAAGTTCACTTATAATGATGCTGCCCAGGCTATACAAGGTCGTACAGCTGGTGTTAGGGTAGAATCTAATGGAGGATCTCCTGGTGCTAACGCGTTAGTGACTATTCGTGGTTCAAGCACATTATCCGATGCTGGCCCATTATATGTAATCGATGGAATGCTTACGGATAATATGACTACATTGAACCCAGGCGATATTGAAACTATCTCTGTTTTAAAGGATGCTTCAGCTAGTGCTATATATGGTTCAAGAGCAGCAAATGGTGTAATTATTGTAACTACCAAAAAAGGTACTCGTGGAGGTATAAAGGTAGATTTAGATTATAGTTATGGTCTTCAGTCTTCAGTTAAAAACATTGACTGGGCAAATGCAAGAGATTATGCTACTATTGTGAACGCAGCTAGAGATAATGACGGAAACGCAAGGTTTCCTGCTAATGATGCTCAATTTAACCCAAACATAGATAGTGATATCCAGCGCGAATCACTTCGTACTGCTGGGGTTATGAATGCAAATGCTAGAATATATGGAGGTACAGAAAATAGTACCTACAGCCTTTCTATGAATCATTACGATCAAGAAGGTATCGTAAAGCAGTCAGACTATAAAAGAACGACTGCGAGAATCAATGCTACCTTGACCAAAGGAAGGTTTAAGCTGGAAAATACAGTTGGTTTAACACGTTCTGTTGATAATCCTAACCCATACTTCAATAAAGAAAGAGATTTGGTACCAACTATCCGTATTTACGATGACGAGGGTAACTTTAGTGCTACAGATCAGCCTGCGGATGTTGCAGTAGGTGCTTTTTACGGTGTAGGAAACGTAGGGAATTCTCTAGGTTTGGCAACTGTTGAAGATAGAACAGTTACTAGAAATAGCATACTAGGTAATATAGCTGGGTCATTTGAAATTATTGATGGCCTTACCTATAAGTTGAACTTAGGTTTGGATTACTATGCAGATAACAATTATAGGTTCACACCAACTTATGTTTTCAATTCGGCAACATTTGGTAACAATCAATTTGCTGAGTTGGCCGAAACAAATACCAATTTTCTTTCAACATTGATCGAACATACCTTAACGTACAGTAAAGAATTCAACAAGCATAATATAAACTTTGTTGCAGGTTATACTGATCAAGTGTCAAATACCCGATCTCTTGGTGCATTGGCTAGAAAATTTCCTTCTAACGATGTTCGTGTAGCTTCTGCTGCGGAAGATAGGGTAGAATTTCCTTCTGAAGATTTGACTGAAACTATACAATCGTATTTTGGTAGATTAAGTTACGCTTATGATAGTAGGTATTTATTAACGGCTACCATACGTAGAGATGGTTCTTCATTATTTAAAGAAGATCTTAGATGGGGTACCTTCCCTTCATTTGCAATAGGCTGGAATTTAGGGAATGAGAGTTTCATGGAAAATGTAACTGCCATTACTGATATTAAAATAAGAGCCAGTTATGGAGAAGTTGGTTCAAATAATGTTCCTATCTATTCATTGAGTCCAGAATTGAACCTTAATAGCGAGTATCCAATAGGAGAAAGTCAAGGAAGAGCTACTGGGTATTCAATTACTAAAGGTATCAATGATCAGATTACTTGGGAAACTAGTAAAACAACTGATATAGGTTTGGACTTTAGAATGCTAAATCAAAAGTTGAGCATAACAATGGACTATTTTCAAAAGAAATCAGAAGATGTTCTTGTTGAATTGGGATTGCCATTATATACTGGTTTTGGAAACAGAGTACCTTTTAATACGGCAAGTATAGAAAATGAAGGTTTCGAATTTTTGGCTAATTATTCTGATAGTTTAAGTGAAGACTTTTCATTTAGTATTAGCGGAAACTTTACAACGCTAAACAATGAGGTTACTGCGTTAGGAGATGCAACGCCTATCATAGAAGGACAGTTTACATCAAATGGATTAAGGGGTACAAAAACAGATGTAGGTCAGCCTGTTTCTTCATTTTATGGTTATATAGTTGATGGAATTTATCAAACAGATGCTGAGGCTTTAGCCGCAAATGACAATAATAACCCACAAGCGGGAGATTTAAAGTTTAGAGATATAGGTGGTCCTGATGGTTCGGGCCCTGATGGTATTGTAGATGAGAATGATCAAGCATTTTTAGGTAATCCAGCACCTAATTTTGAGTATGGTTTAAATATTTCTGCATCGTACAAAAATTTTGATATGAGCCTTTTCTTTAACGGTGTTTCCGGTAATAAAATATTGAACGGAAATAAATACAGAGGTTATTTTGATACGGAAGGACCTTATCTTACTGATGCTTTAAGAGCTTGGACGCCAACAAATACAAATACAAATATTCCAAGAAGTACACAGTCAGACCCTGGTTTTAATAGAAGGCCATCAGATTTTTATTTAGAAAATGGAGCTTATTTCAGGTTGAAGAACATGCAATTAGGATACACTATTCCATCTGATATATCTGAGAAAATGATGATGACCAAGCTTAGAATATATGGTTCGGCAACCAATTTGTTCACGCTTACAGATTACACAGGTTATTATCCTGAAGTGGGTAGAAATACAAGGTCTTCCAGAAGAATATTTAGCTCAGGTGTTGATGAAAGTGCTTACCCAACAGCTAGAACTATTCAATTGGGTGTACAAATCTCTTTCTAACTCTAACAAAAAAGACATGAAAAATAATATTATATCAAAAAGTCTATTAGCAGCACTCGTAGTGTTACTAGTGACGTCATATAGCTGTCGAAAAGACATACTAGAACAAGAAAACCCTAACGCAGTAACCCCACAATCTTTTTGGAAATCAGAGGAAGATGCAAACAAGGGAATCATAGGAGCATATAGTCCGTTTACTCACATTTGGTACTATACACGTTTTGAAATTTTCCTTTCGGATTATAGAGATGACGTAGTAAATGCTTTTGCGACATCAGAACGTACAGCAGCTGGTTCATTTAATGGAATTCCGCAAAGTAATGGTGCTTTTTGGGTATGGAGTGCCATGTATCAAGGCGTTACCAGAGCAAATGAAGTATTAGCAAATGTTCCAGAAATAGAAATGGATGAAACTACTAAGAAGAATATCTTAGGAGAAGCTCATTTTATACGAGCCTATAATTACTTCAATCTTGTAAATGGATGGTTGAATGTGCCACTTATAACAGAGCCAATAGGAAACTTAGAAAACCCAAAGGCGGTTCCACAAGCGGATCCTGCTGATGTATGGGCTCAAATAGAAAAAGATCTAATTGAAGCACAGAAATTAGCACCTGAATCATGGCCTGCCGCAATGGAAGGAAGAGTTACTTCTGGAGCAGCTACTGGGGTTTTGGGGAAAGTTTATTTGTATCAAAAGAAATATGCAGAAGCCAAAGCTGAATTTGCCAAGATAATGGATGGTAGCTATGAGCTTATGGAGAATTATGCGGATAATTTTACAGAGGCTTCGGAAAACAACAAGGAATCTTTATTTGAGGTTCAATTGGTTAATGACGGAAATACCGGTTGGGGTGGAGATGATCCAGGAAAAGGAAAAGGTGCCGCTTTTCATCCAGACATAGCGCCTAGAGGTTTTACAGGCCAAGACGGGATGCGTATTAATGACTGGGTTTTAGATTTATTTTTAGATGAGAGAACTGTAAGCGATCAAATAGATCCAAGAGCTTTTACAACCTTGTTTTTTAATACGGATGAGTTTACTATTTACCAAGGTGATACATTAGTATCTCAAACTTATGGAGATAAGAGTTATAAAGAAGTATTTCCAGATACAGATTTGGTATGGGGAAACAAATGGTTAGATATTGCTTTTGATGACAAAACCGGATCTCAAGACAACGGATGGCACCAGTCTGGTAATAACCTAAGATTACTACGTTATGCAGACGTTTTATTGATGTTTGCAGAAGCGGAGTTTATGCTCAATGGTTCTACTGCAACGGCGTTAGATGCAATAAATGAAGTTAGAGCAAGAGTAGATATGCCTCCTTTAACTAGTTTAACTATGCAAGACATCGAAGATGAAAGGGTTAAAGAACTTTCTTTGGAACGTACAAGATATTTTGATATTCTTAGATGGGGTAAAGTTGAAGAATACATTGTAAATAAGCCTGAATTAAAATCGGAGAGTGCGGGTACAAGCTCGTACAGACCTGGTAGGGAGTATATTGCAATTCCTCAAAACGAAATTGATGCTAACCCGGTTTTCAAACAAAATCCAGGGTACTAAAGTAACTTACTTTATTTTTTCAAAGGAACCATTGTAAGATGGTTCCTTTTTGTTTAAATTGAATTCTAGAACCTCAATAGATTGAAAAAATTAATTTTTATCTCAGCCCTTATTTTTCTTACTTCTTGTAGCAAACAAGAAAAAAAATGGAACTGATTTCCGCTAGTAATTCAGGTATAGATTTTGCCAATACTATAGATGAAACAAATGAATTACACTACTTCAGTTTTCCATATATCTATATTGGAGGGGGGGTAGGAGTAGGTGATTTTGATAATGATGGGTTAAACGATGTTTTTTTTGCAGGGAATAAGGTTTCCTCAAAATTATATAGGAATAAAGGCAATTTTGCTTTTGAAGATAGAACTAATGAATCAGGTATAGAAGGTGAGTATTGGGCAAACGGGGTTTCTGTTGTTGATATTAACCAAGACGGTTTAATGGATATTTATGTTTCCGTTGGTGGATTTGCTAATAAGAAGGATAGAAAGAATAAACTTTTCATTAATAATGGCGACTTCAAGTTTACGGAGAGCGCAGAAAGTTATGGTATTGCTGATTCAGGTCATTCTACACAAGCGGCTTTTTTTGATTTTGACCGTGATGGAGATTTGGACTTGTATGTGATGACACATGCTAATGAAGGGCCAAAAGAAATTGAGAAGCTTTACACTAAAAAGGATGGCTCAGGTCCTAGTACGGATAGATTATATGAGAATACAGGTAATGGTAAAAACGGCCATCCTGTTTTTGAAAATGTCTCAAAAAAAGCGGGTGTTTTAATTGAAGGGTATGGTCTAGGTCTTGCTATAACGGATATCAATCAAGATGGTTGGCCAGATATTTACGTGGCCAATGATTTTGTGGCCAATGATTTACTCTATGTAAATAACCAAGATGGAACGTTTACGAATAGGTTGCCGGAATATGTTCAGCATACGTCAAGAAATGGAATGGGGGTAGATGTATCAGATATTAATAATGATGCTTTACCAGATATTTTGGTAATGGATATGCTTCCTGAAATTAATAAGAGGCAAAAAACCATGACCGCTAACATGAACCATGAGCATTTTAAACAAACTTTACGCGAGGGGTTCTCTCCGCAGTTTATACGTAATACGTTGCAACTAAATCGGGGTAAAGATGAAAATGGGAAACCGGTCTTTAGTGAGATTGGTAGATATGCGGGTTTGTATCAAACAGATTGGAGCTGGTCTCCGTTAATTGCGGATTTCGATAATGATGGTCAAAAAGACGTATTTATTAGCAATGGATTTAGAAGAGATATTACCAACCATGATTTTACAGAGTATTCAAATCAAGCAGACATTTTTAAGAAAGGAACAGGTAAGCTGTCAGAAAATAAAATTGTAGAGCGATTAAAAGTCTTAGACAGTATTTTTCTACCTAACTATATTTTTTCCAACGACGGAAATTTAAAATTTGAGGACGCAACTAAATCTTGGGGTATGGATCAACCCTCTTTGTCTAACGGAGCAGTTTATGCAGATTTTGATAATGATGGCGATTTAGACTTAGTTGTTAATAATATAAATGCTCCTGCTTTTCTTTATCAAAACAACTCTGATAAAAATAAGGAGAACCACTTTGTAGATATTAAATTAAAGGGAGGTCAAGGTAATTTAAATGGTATAGGAACTAAACTTACGGCATATTTATCTACAGGCGATAAACAGTATTACGAATATAATCCAGTTAAGGGTTATATGTCTTCATCTAATTCGGACATTCATCTTGGTTTAGGTAAACTAAACATAATAGATTCTCTTAAAGTTGATTGGCTAGATGGAACACAAGAGGTTTTAACTAATCTTAAGGTAGATACTTCGTATACTGTTCAATATGATTCTGGGAAAATAAGAAAACAAAAAAATAGTATCGGTTTAGCCTCAAATAACTATCCATTTACAGAAATACATGATGATAAAATTTTAGGCTATTCTCATCGGGAAAATGATAATAGTGACTTTAGAGGAGAACCCTTATTACTGCATTTAAATGATTTTAATGGACCTGGAATCGCCACAGGAGATGTAAATGGCGATAGTAAAAAGGATGTCTATATAGGAGGGGCTAGAAATTATCCAGGTAAATTTTTCCTTCAAAATAAAAATGGAACTTTCGATTCTATTAATCTACAGGACTCTGAAAAGTATGAAGACTTGGGTTCGCTGTTTTTTGATGCTGATGGAGATAATGATTTAGATCTTTATGTTGTTAGTGGAGGTAGCTCTGTTAAATATTTTGAAAAAGGTAATTATCAAGATCGACTTTATTTTAATGATGGCAACGGTACTTTTAAACATAATCCAGAAGCGCTTCCGGAAATAAAAGCTAGTGGTTCGTGTGTGGTTGCTGCAGATTATGACTCAGATGGAGATTTAGATTTGTTTATAGGAGGTATGATTGTTCCGGGTAATTTTCCCAATATTCCTAATAGCTATCTTTTAGAAAACGAAAATGGAAAATTTATTGACGTTACCAATCGTAAGGCAGAAACCTTACAAAATATAGGTTTGGTGAGCTCCGCACTGTGGACAGATTATGATAACGATGATGATTTAGATTTAATTATTGCAGGAGAGTGGATGCCTATAACCATATTTCAAAACAACAAAGGCATTTTAACCAAGGTGGTTAATAGCGGACTTGAAAACTTCAGCGGGTTTTGGAATAGTTTAATCGGTAAGGATTTTGATCACGATGGGGATATAGATTATATTGCTGGTAACCATGGTGAGAATACAGCCTTTAAGGTAAGTGAAGAAGAGCCTATGCGGGTTTATGCAAAGGACTTTGACTTGAATTCTAGTATAGATCCAATTATAACTAGATATTTAAAAGGTAAAGAGGTGCCTTGGGCTCCTAGAGGAGAATTAGCAAAACAATTGGTGGCGATCAACAGGATTTTCCCAAGTTATGATCAGTATGCCGAAGCTGAAATGGGTGATTTACTTAAATCATTGGACACCACTAACATGCGAATTCTAGAAGTAAACTACCTTAGTTCCAGTTATATTGAAAATTTAGGTGATGGTACTTTTACTGTTACAGCCTTACCTCAAAAATCTCAGTTTTCACCTCTGTTTGGACTGGGGTCTGGAGATTTTGATTATGATGGATTTGATGACATCATAGGAGTGGGTAACTATTATCCAACAGAGGTAATTTCTGGTTGGTACGACGCTGGAAAAGGTGTAATTTTAAAAGGAGATAATCACGGTAACTTTAATTCAATGCCACATACAGAAACTGGTTTTAAAGTAGAGAAAGATGCTCGGGCTTTAGTAAGTGTGCCCTTAAATGATTCTACTATGTTGTGGGTTGCGTCTGTAAATTCCAATAAAGTAAAACGTTTTAAGCAAAAAATAAAATTTCCAATTATAGAATTCGCACCGGAAGAAGTTAATGCCAAAATCTATTTTAAAAATGGAAATGTAGAAAAACAGGAATATTATTTTGGAGCTGGTTATTTATCTCAACCATCAAACATAATTCAGGTTCATGAATCTATGGATAAGGTAATTATTTATAATAGGGATGGCATTAGTAGAGAAGTTGTGGTAGATAGTATGAACTAGGAAGACGAAAGCGCAGAAATACTAATATGAAAGGAAAACTTATTAATTATACACTTGTAATTATTGGTACTTTATATACCATTCTGGGTAGTGCCCAAAACCACATCAGCTTCAAGCATATTACAACAAGTGATGGTCTTTCACAGAGTGATATCAATACCATTTATCAAGATAAGCAAGGCTTTATGTGGTTCGGTACGCATGATGGTCTTAATAAGTATGATGGTTATAAATTCACGGGATACAACCCAAGTGCAAATAAGCCAAATCGTATTAGTAGTAATTTAGTTTCTGCTATTACTGGAGATGAAACAGGTAACCTTTGGGTGGGCACAACAGGAAGTGGACTTAATTTTTATAATGCAGCTACTGGTAATTTTACTTCTTACCTCAATGATGAGGATGATGCGTCTAGTTTAATAGGTAATCATGTTACAGCTTTATTTAAGGACAGCAAAAACCGGTTATGGATTGGTGTTCGTGATGGTTTGGATATGATAGACCTCAATCTTTCTCCGGACAAGGTCAAATTCCAACATTTTAATTCAGAGCAAGATCCGTTCATTATAGGTTGGGATGGTAGCTCTATTTATTCCATTTATGAAGATAAGAACGGACAAATTTTAGTTGGCGGCGCTGCTGGTCTTTTTAAGTTGAAAAAGGACCCGAACGGTAGAGATTATTTTGGCAATGTCAGCAAATCGGTAGGGCTTCCGGACTGCGTTGTTAAAGGTATTACCGAAGATAATTTAGGACGACTAATTATAGCAACAAACGCAGGACTTTTTTGCCAAATAAAAGGTAGAGGAAGAACACTTGCGAAAGTTGATGACACCAATTTCAACAATGTTCTGGTAGATAATAACAACCGTTTATGGGCAGGATCTAATGAAGGCTTGTTTTATTTTGAAAATAGTTCACCGGATAAAATTCCTCAGTTTGTCAAACGCTTTACTTACGATTCTAGAGATATTGGAAGTATTAGTAAGAACATAATAAAATCATTGTACCTAGATAATACCGGAATCATTTGGGTAGGTACCAATGGAGGTGGCGTTAATACTTTTGATCCTGGTAAAAAGTTGTTCTTGAATGTCAGAAACACACCTGACCCACAAAGTTTAAGCTATGACAAGATTAGAGCAATGTATGAGGATAGTAATGGAACGGTGTGGGTAGGTACCGAAGGTGGAGGTCTCAACATGTTACTTAAAACGGACGACGACGGAAATTATAATAAGTTTAAGCACTTTAGCTCAATTTCAAGAACATTTGCCATAACTGAAACCAAGATAGATAATAAGAAGACTTTACTTATTGGAGCGGAAAGTACTCCTGGTTTATACCTTTTGGATATTAGTAACCCAGGTAAAGTAAAAGAGTCGGATATGGTTCCTCAAAATTTGATGAATGGGGTGTTCAGCCTATTAAATGATTCCAAAGAAAACCTGTGGATTGGTACCTATACTTCGGGTATTCACAGGTGGATTAAAAGTGAAGATGGTAAGGGTTATAATAAATCAGTTTTTAAAAGTTACCCTAAACAGCCCAATGCGTTACCTAGTAATATTATACGAGATATTTTTGAGGATGATAAAGGCAATATTTGGTTTGCATCGGGTGATGGTCTAAGCATGTTGAATGCTGTTGAACGCTATAAAAAACAGCCAAAATTTGTTACCTACAAAAACGACAAGAAAGATGTAAAATCCATAAGTCATAACTACATACTCTCATTATATCAAAGTACAACAGGAGTTTTATGGGTTGGTACTTTTGGTGGCGGGCTTAATAAATTTGTACCCGGTAAAGAAGGAGAGAAAGATACTTTTGTTTCTTATTCCATTAGAGATGGGCTGCCAAATAATGTTATTAAAGGTATTTTGGAAGATCGGGAAGGAAATTTATGGCTCTCTACCAATATGGGGCTCTCCAAATTCAATCCTAAAAATGAAACCTTTAAGAATTATAATGAAAGTGATGGTCTGCAGGATAATGAATTTCAAGAATTGGCCTGTGTAAAAAGGAGCGATGGTGAAATGCTTTTTGGGGGTATAAACGGTTTTAATGCTTTCTACCCAGAAGAGATAAGTGATAATGACCAGCCGGCCGAAACCGTAATTACCGATTTATTGATTTCCAATAAATCGGTAAGGGTCGGAGAAAAAGTAAACGATAATATTCTTTTGAAAAAAAGTATTAATCAGATTGATAATATTCAATTAAGCTACGAACAGAACAACTTTTCTTTTGAATTTGCAGCTCTACATTATGCAGCTCCTTTAAAAAATAAGTTTGCTTATATGCTTGAAGGTTTTGATAATGATTGGGTTCAAACAACTTCTGGAAAACGATTTGCGACTTATACGAACTTAGAGCCAGGAGATTATACTTTTAAGGTAAAAGCCTCCAATAATGATGGCCTATGGGACAAGTCTCCTTCCGAAATAAAAATTAAGATTACCCCTCCGATATGGCAAAGCTCTGGAGCGTATTTATTTTATGGACTTCTGGTTTTAGGAGTTCTTTGGTTATTTTGGAGATATACTTTTATTAGGACGAGTAAGAAGCATCAGCTGGAATTAAATCATCTGGAGAAAGCTAAATCAGAAGAAATGCAACAGGTGAAACTGGAGTTTTTTACTAATATTTCTCATGAGTTTAGAACACCATTAACCTTAATAAAAGGACCGCTAGAGTATCTGCGTAAAGACGGTTCAAAAGTAAGTCAGACCAAGGTTCAGGAGCAGTACAACATTATGTACAAAAACACTAATTATTTGCTCAAACTTGTAAATCAGTTATTGGATTTTAGAAAGATTGATCAAGGAAAAATGCACTTGGTAGTGCGTAATAGTAATGTTGTTGAATTTATACAAGAAGTGGGACAGCCATTTCAGTTTTTGGCACACAAACAGAATGTAGATTTTAGTATTTCTTCTACAGAGGACCCACTTATGTCCTGGTTTGATCATGATGCCCTAGAGAAAATAATGAACAACCTTTTGTCCAATGCTTTTAAGTATACACCAAACGGTGGTCATATAAATATAGAAATATCAACAGAAGAGGCCACTAACATTACAGGGCAGACCAAAAACGTAGTTATAAAAGTTAGGGATTCTGGTTTTGGAATAGCAAAAAATAGAGTGAACACTATTTTTGAAAGGTTCAACACTCAAGATAAAAAAGACCGAAGAAATCTTCAGGGAGCGGGTATTGGTTTATCGTTTACCAAAAATCTAATAGAACTGCACCAAGGTTCTATAGTAGTTAAAAGTAAGCCGAATAAGGGAACCGATTTTGTGGTGAGGCTTCCAATGGATAAGGAAACATTCATGAACATTCCCGAGGTAAGTATTAAAGAAGTTTCGGAAAGTGATTTCTTAGTACGTTCTTCCGAAACGGAGTCTTTTGCTATTGGTATCAATGATGAAATTCTTGATGAAGATGTTTCAAAATCACGTCCTAAACAGCCTATATTACTTATTGTAGATGATAATGCAGATATCCGCACGTTGGTAAAACAAGCGTTAGATAGTGAGTACGTCATTTACGAAGCTGAAAATGGTAAACAGGCATTAAAAATGGCAAAGAGCCTTATGCCAAATATCATTTTAACAGATATTTTGATGCCCGTAATGAATGGGACTGAGTTTGCAGAAAAATTGAAGACAGAAAAGGAAACAAGCCATATTCCTATAGTAATGCTCACAGCTAAGGCTTCCGAAGAAAGTGAAATAGAAAACTTAAAAATGGGGGTAGAAGGGTATATCAGAAAACCTTTTGATATGGAACTCCTTCAATTAACACTGTCTAATATCTTAAAACAAAGAGATCAACTTCGTAGACAGTTTACGCGGAATATAACTTTACAGCCAACGGAGATTACTGTAACTTCCGTAGATGAATCTTTTCTGCAAACCGCTATTGAAATTGTAGAGAAGCACATGATGAATACAGATTTTAATGTGGAGATGCTGGTGAAGGAAATGGGGTATAGTCGTAGTAACCTTTATATGAAATTTAAAGAGATTACGGGGCTTTCTTCTAGCGAGTTCATCAGAAACATTCGTCTTAAAAGAGCAGTACAGCTTTTTGAGCAGAGTGATCTATCCGTTAAAGAAATTATGTACAAGACCGGTTTCAACACGGCGTCGTATTTTTCAAAATGCTTCAAAAAGCAATTTGGAGTGATTCCCAGTGAATATGTTTCCAAACTAAAAGAAAAAAAGACAACCTCTTAGATTGATACTATGAAAAATAATATGCTCATCAAAATTAGCCTTCTAGCTTGTCTATTAATATACATTTCTTGTGGAGAGGAAAAGAAAGTAGAAAAAGGTGCCGTTCCTACTTTAATAACTGCGGAAGAGAAACCAAACGTCATAATAGTTTTTACGGATGACCAAGGGTATGGAGATTTAGCAGCCCACGGTAATCCATATATAAAAACACCAAACCTTTCTGCTTTTGGAAAGGAAGCTATGGAGCTTACTAATTTTCATGTGGGTACAACATGCGCACCCAGTCGTGCTGGTCTTATGACTGGGCGTAATGGTAATAGGAATAATGCATGGCATACTATTGGTGGGTGTTCAATTTTATTGGAAGATGAAAAAACTATAGCGCAAGTTTTTGAAGAAGGCGGCTATAAAACGGCAATGTTCGGAAAGTGGCACCTGGGTGATAATTATCCGTTTAGACCCTTTGACCGAGGTTTTCAAGAAACACTATATAATGGTGGAGGCGGAGTTCAGCAAACACCGGATTATTGGAACAATACGTATTTTGATGATACCTATTTTAGAAATGGAGAACCAGAAAAAGTAAAGGGTTACGCAACTGACGTATGGTTTAACGAGGCTATTAAATATGTGCAACGTACTAAAGAAGAACCTTTTTTCTTGTACTTACCGCTTAATGCAGCACACTCACCATTTAATGTGCCGGAAGAGTATGCCAAAATGTACGAAGATGCTCCTTTGACGGATGCACAGAAACGTTTTTATGGAATGATTACCAATATTGACGAGAACTTTGGAAAGCTGGTTTCTTTTCTAAAGGATGAGAAATTATTTGATAATACAATAATCATTTTCACAACGGATAATGGTACTGCAGCAGGAATCGCAAAGAATAAGGATGGGAGTGTTTCAGGCTACAATGCTGGTTTAAGAGGTACTAAAGGAAGTCATTATGATGGCGGACATAAGGTCCCGTTTTACATTAGTTGGCCAGATGGGGATATAAAAAAAGGAGCTGTGAGCAATGAGTTGGTTGCCAATGTTGATTTACTACCTACACTTACAAGAATGGCAGGAGTACCTTTCGAATCCAAAAAACCATTGGATGGAACTGATATGACCTCGGTTTTAACAGCAAAAGGGAATGATTCCGAACGTATGCTGGTAATTGATACACAACGTGCACAATGGCCGGAAAAAGGAAAGAACAGCTGTGTAATGAGCACAAAATGGCGATTAATAGATGGAGCTGAATTATATAATACAGTAACAGATCCAGGGCAAAAAAATGATGTGGCTTCTGAACATCCAGATATTGTTCAAAAGATGCAGTCTTTCTACGATTCATGGTGGACGAGCATAGAGCCAGAAATGAGGTATGCAGAAATTCCTATCGGTCATAAAGAGGCAAACCCTGTTACAATTACGGTTCATGACATGCACACTACAGATAATATTCCTTGGAACCAAGTTCAAATACGGCAAGGAGAATATGCGCCAAATGGGTACTATAGCGTAAATATTGTGGAAGATGGAGATTATCAATTTAAACTATACAGGTATCCACCAGAATCTGGCTTATCTCTAAATGCTGCCTCAGATGAGATTATGGCTTCTTCTACAGTTGATGAATTGCCCGTAGGGAGAAGCATTGTGTTTGAAAGAGCAGAAGTGCAATTGGGAGATATTACACTTAAAGAAAGTGCAGATGTAGATAGGCCCTATGTTCAACTAGAAGGGAATTTGAAAAAAGGAAGCTACGAACTCCATAGTGATTTTTTCACGGCAGAGGGAGGTAGAATTCCTGCATATTATATAGTCATTAATAAAAAAGCGAATCTATGAAAAAGACCAAAAAAAACGTTGAAACAAAGCAAAGTTTAAATGTTCAATTATCACGTAGGTCGTTCATATCTAAAACTGCTTTAGTTGCCGGAGCAATAAGTATTGTACCTCGTCACGTATTGGGTAGAGGGTTTACGGCACCTAGTGACAGGGTTAATTTAGGTTACATAGGTTTAGGAAAACAAAGTATAACTCTTTCTAACGCTTTTATGGCAAATACGGATCAAGCACAAATTGTTGCCGGTTCTGATGTGTGGACAACAAAGAACGAATGGTTTAAAGCGCATGTAAGTCAATTATACGCAGATAAAAGAAAGCAACAGAATTATAAGGGTCTGACAACTACAGGTAATTATCTAGAGCTTTTTGAAAGAGATGATATTGATGCAGTTGTTATAGCAACACCTGATCACTGGCATGCTATCCAAGCTATTGGCGCTATGGAAGCTGGGAAACACGTATATTGTGAAAAGCCCATGACCCTAATGGTACAAGAAGGTATAGATGTAGTCAAAACTGTGAAAAAAACAGGAAAAGTTTTTCAAACAGGAAGTATGCAACGTTCCTGGACCAGCTTTCAAAAGGCTACTGAAATGGTAAGAAATGGTCATTTGGGTGATATCAAAAAAGTATTGGTAAATGTTGGTGATCCAGCTATTCCTTTTAATATGGCATCTGAACCGGTACCCTCAGAAGTAAACTGGAACCAATGGTGCGGTCCAGCGCCATTATTACCTTATAACGAAAGATTATCTCCATCAACAAGTGCTGCATTTTTTCCGGATTGGAGACTTTTTAGTGAAACCGGTGGTGGCATATTAACGGATTGGGGCGCGCACATGTTTGATATTGCTCAATGGGGATTGGGCATGGACAGAAGCGGCCCGGTAAAATTTATACCTCCTACAGACAAAAAAGCGGTGAGGGGTATGCAGATGTTTTATGAAAACGGAGTTGAAATGGTTCATGAAGACTTTGGAAGAGGATGGGGAGTTCGTTTTATGGGTAGTAAAGGTAATCTAGATATTAGTAGAAGTTATCTTGAAACAGACCCGCCTAGTATTTTAGAATCTCAGGTAACACCAGAAGATGATTTAAAATCTAGAGGTAACCATTACCAAAACTGGATAGATGCTATCAAAAAGGGCACGCCGCTAATTGCCGATGTAGAAATAGGTCACCGTTCGGCTAGCATTGGTAATATCTGTAACATAGCGTATCAACTAGGACGCACTTTAGAATGGAATCCAGAAAAGGAAAAATTTGTGGGTGACAGTGAGGCTAATAAAATGAAAAGTAGAAAAAACAGAAAATATTAAAGATTAACCTCCGGGCCTTTTTTTACGAAAAGCTCCGGGGGTTATTCCATTTTTCAATTTAAACATTCTAGAAAGATAGGATACGGTGCCAAGCCCTGTCTTTTCTGCTATCTCTGCTAAAGTATTATTTGTGGTAAGTAAAAGCGTCTCTGAACGTTCAATGCGTATAGTCTGAATATACTTACTAGGCCGTATCCCAAATTTTTGCTGAAAAACCCTAGAAAAATGGTCGGCACTAAGGTTAAAATACTTTGCAAGATCTGCAACGGTAAGCTGTTCGTGTAGATGCCCTTTTATATAGTTAAGGACTTCATGAAAATCACTTCTTATATTCAATTTTGAACTTTTGCTATTTTGTACAAAAGAAGCGAACAGGAGTTGGAGAAGCCCTTGGGTTTCTATAAATGATTTAGCGGATAGCAAATCGTTTTTCCTTTCAGTTTCAACCAAAAACTTTTGATTATCATAAATTTTAGGGTCATCATCTACTAGATAACGCTTAGGATGAAGTTGTATAATGTTTTTGAAATAACTAAAATGATCATCTGTGGCCTCTATATCATATCTAAAATCTTTTACGTCGTAAATAGAAAGTCTATCCCCTAACTCTTCAATAAAGTGAATATAATAAAGCTCTAAATGATCATCACATTTAAAACGGCTATAGGTAAAACTTGGAACAAGATAAATGTGGTCCGCCTCTAGGTCAAACTCTTCATAACTATGGTACATTTTGGCAGTGCCCTTAGTCACTAAATATAATCGGGAAAAAGGACTGATAACATTGTCATAATCCCACTCAGAATTTAGCTTAGAATAACCTCCATGAAGAAAAGTAAGTTTCAATGATTGTAATATCTTGTTCATAAGGAAAATGTATTTTATCGGATTTTAAATACTATTCTTCAAGAATTAAAGATAAGGATAAAGCTTATAATAATTGGTTTTCAGGTGTTTTTGCTATGATTTTTATTTTAACATCTTACACTTTGTATTTTATAAAATGTCGGATATGTACAACTCATAGCCTGATTTATACAAGAAATTGGCAATACAAATGATTTAAGTTTGTGGAAAACATAAACTTTGTCATAAATAATGTTCAAATTAACAAACTACATCGTCTTTTCTTTAGCATTAGTTCTGTTTTCATGCGGAGGTCCAGACCTTCCTGAAGATGTAGAACTAGCCTATACAAAGCTGCCGAAAAAAGTAGATTTTAATCAGCACGTTAAACCCATCTTATCAGATAAATGTTTTATCTGTCATGGGCCGGATAAAGCAAAAATTAAGGGAGGCTTACAATTGCATGACCCGGAGTTGGCTTATGCAGAATCTCCGAATACGCCAGGGTTGTATTCCATAGATCCAGGTAATCCTGGAAATAGCGAGGTTGTAAAACGTATTTTAACAGATGACCCGGATATTATTATGCCGGCGCCTGCATCTCACCTTACCTTAACTCCTTATGAAAAAGCCATGTTGGTAAAATGGATAGAAGAAGGAGCGGAGTATAAAGATCACTGGGCATTTTTAAAACCTGTAAAGCACGAAATCCCAAAAGTGAAACAAACGGATTTTGTGAGTAGTCCTATTGATAATTTTGTTTTGGCCACTTTGGAAGAGCAAGGAATGTCTCCGTCTAAAAGAGCGGATAAGGAACTGTTGTTAAGGAGAGCCTCTATAGATTTAACAGGTTTACCACCTACATTAGAAGAGATGAATTCTTTTGTAAATGATAGTTCTCCAAACGCTTTTGAAAAGCAAATAGACCGTTTACTAGCGTCATCGCATTATGGAGAGCAGATGACTTTGGATTGGATGGATGTCTCCCGTTATGCAGATACCCACGGTTATAGTAATGATAGATATAGAGATACGTCGCCATGGAGAGATTGGGTAATTAAATCTTTCAACAAAAATATGCCTTATGATGAATTCATTACATGGCAGTTGGCGGGTGATTTATTTAAAAATGCCACAAAGGAGCAACTTTTGGCAACAACATTCAACAGGCTACACCCTCAGAATTTAGAAGGTGGTATTATAGATGAAGAATTTAGATCAGAATATGTTGCAGATAGAACAGCTACAGTTAGTCAGGGAATATTGGGACTATCCTATGCTTGTGCCAAATGCCATGATCATAAGTACGATCCTATTTCGCAAAAGAACTATTTTGAAATGTATAGTTTTTTCAATAATGTTGATGAGACAGGATTAATTCCTTGGGATTTGGCAACCCCGGTACCAGCTATGATGTTGCCCACAAAGGAACAAGAAGGTGTTCTTGCCTATCTGGAAAAAATAGTAGAAGAATCTGAAGAGAAATTAGAAACTACGGCTAAGACTGAGAACGATAAATTTGAGCAATGGCTTTCCAGTAATTCTTTTAAAAACATCCCTGTAAAAACTCGCCCTAAGGGCTTGGTAGCGGCTATTGATTTTAACAATCAAAAGCTGGTAAATAAGGCTGGTGGAAATGGTAAAAACCATATTCGCATGCGTCAACAATTTGTAGACAATGAGAAAGCCGTTTTCAAAGAAGGAGCCATGGGTAAAGGACTGTTTATGGATGGTGATACCTGGTTGGACCTAGATAAAATTGGTGTTTATAAGCGTAATGAACCTTTTAGTATATCTATAAAAGTATTTATTCCAAAGGATCTTGAGGAGGGAGTTATTTTCCATAAAATGCAAGGGCCGGAACTACATAGTTTTAGAGGGTATCACCTAAAAATTAAAGAAAACAGATTAGAAGCTTTATTTGCTCATGTTTGGCCAGATAATTCCATGGTGGTAGAATCTATAAAAGAGATTCCAAAAGAAAAATGGGTACAAGTTACCCTAACCTATGACGGTTCTAGTAAGGCAGATGGAATAGGGGTTTACATGGATGGCGAAAAGCTGCAGACAAAGACCACTTTTGATAACCTTTACAAGGATATTGTTTTTAATAAAATGAGAGACCCTATCTATAAAGGAACTGTAGAACCAGGTCTTAGAATAGGTGCCATATGGAGAGGAAAGGGAATTGGTAGTGCCATTGTTGATGATTTATTGGTCTTTGATAAAGAGATAAGTGACATTGAGGTAATGCAGATCAGTACTACTGATAAGCTAAAAAACTTGGTCGAAAAATCATATGCTACACTTACTGATAAAGACAAAGAGCAACTTGAGAAGTATTATTTATTTAACTACTCTAAAACCTACAATGAGGCAGTTGTAGCTTTAAAGAATGACCGTAAGGTTCTGGTAGATAGTATTGAGCCAATAAAACAGATTATGGTAATGAAGGAGCGAGAAACACCCAGACAAAGCTATATTTTGGATAGGGGTAATTATGATTCTCCTACAGACTCGGTGTTTCCAAACGTGCCAACAGAAATATTTCCAATAGATGGCAGCCTTCCTAAAAATAGATTGGGATTGGCTAAATGGATAACTGATAAAGATAATCCGTTAACTGCCAGAGTAGCTGTTAATAGATATTGGCAGAACCTATTTGGAAGAGGCTTGGTCGTGACCTCGGAAGATTTTGGTAACCAAGGGGAGTTACCTAGTCATCCCAAATTATTAGACTGGTTGGCTATTCAATTTGTAGAATCAGGATGGGATGTGAAAGCGCTGCACAAGACTATAATGATGTCTAGCACTTATCAACAGAGTTCTGTTATTAGTGATGAACTTCTTAAAAGAGACAAAGAGAACAAATGGTTGGCAAGAGGACCTTCAACACGTTTGTCAGGAGAAATGCTAAGAGATAATGCGCTCTATGCTTCAGGATTATTAAATGAAACTATAGGAGGAGAAAGTGTTAGGCCTTACCAACCAGAGGGGTTATGGAAAGTAAATGGAGGTACTTACGTGCAAGATGGCGAGGAAGGTCTCTACAGAAGAAGTATGTACACCATATGGAAACGTACCGTACCTAATCCTACAATTTCAACATTTGATGCCCCTACCAGAGATTTGTGTTCCAGTAGAAGACAAAAAACAAATACACCGTTACAAGCACTGGTGATTTTAAACGACCCTACTTATATAGAAGCTTCTAGGGTTTTAGGTAAGCAAATGACGGAAGCTAAGGATATAAGAACAGGTATTGCAATGACCTTTAAAAAACTGGCGGGCAGAAATATCACTGACAAAGAGCTAGATGTACTGGCTAAGTTGCAAAATGAGGAGTATCAAAAGTTTAATAAAAACTTAGACAAAACCAAAGGTTGGTTGCAAACGGGAGCCTTTAAAATTTCCGAGACAGATGATAAAGCATCAATAGCTGCCAACGCAGTAGTGGCAAGTACTATTATGAATGCAGATGCCAGTATCACCAAAAGATAAATTGTTAACAGCTAAGAAAAGAACGTATGTGTAATAATCATCACCATAGCAAACTGACTTCTACAAATAAAGATTTGCAACAAATCGAGAAGCAGTTAGATAGAAGACATTTCTTAAAACAAACGTCACTTGGTATTGGTGCCATAGCTTTGGGCAGTTTACTAGGAGCCGAGAAAGCATTTGCCGGTATTGGAAAAGAGAGTACGGAAGAAGAAATTTTAAAGGTTTATAATAAAAACCGATTAGGATTACCTCACCATGCACCAAAGGCAAAAAGAATAATTTACCTTTTTCAAAGTGGAGGGCCTTCCCAGATGGATTTGTTCGATTACAAACCGAAGCTTAGTGATATGTTCGGCCAAGAATTACCTCCTTCCGTTATAAGTGGTCAAAGACTTACGGGAATGAGTGGTAGCCAAAGTACTTTGCCTATAGCACCATCTACTTTTAAATTCAATCAATATGGAGAATCACGTGCTTGGGTAAGTGATGCCATGCCTTATTTATCTGAGGTTGTAGATGATTTATGTTTCATAAAAAGTATGCAAACGGACCAGATTAACCACACGCCTGCAATTACTTTTATGCAGACAGGTAATCAATTGCCTGGTAGACCTGCAATAGGTTCTTGGTTAAGCTATGGTCTAGGTTCTGATAATGAAAATTTGCCAACCTTTATTGCGCTGGTTTCTAAAAATGGTAAAGGACAACCATTAAAAGCAAGTCTGTGGGGGAATGGTTTTTTACCAACAGAGCACCAAGGTGTGCAATTTAGATCTGGTAAAGATCCCGTACTGTATTTAAGTGATCCTGAAAATTACGATGGTAATGATAGAAGGGATATGCTAGATTACTTAAAACATTTAAATGAATTACAGACTGATGCCTATGGTGATCCTGAAATTCAATCTAGAATGTCTCAGTATGAAATGGCATTTAAAATGCAAACTTCTATTCCTGAAGTAACCGATTTGACCAACGAGCCGGAATATATTTTTGATATGTACGGAGAAGATAGTAGAGACCCGGGTACATATGCTGCCAACTGTTTAATGGCAAGAAAACTACTTGAAAAAGGAGTAAAATTTGTACAACTCTATCACCAAGGTTGGGATCAGCACAATTATTGCCCAGGAGGTGTAAAAAGTCAATCTAAAAAAACAGATCAAGCAACTGCAGCCTTAATTAAGGATTTGAAGCAAAGAGGGATGTTTGAAGATACTCTTGTAGTTTGGGGTGGAGAATTTGGCCGTACCGTTTACTCTCAAGGTCAGTTGACCAGTGAGAATTACGGACGTGATCATCACCCAAAAGCATTTACAATGTGGATGGCAGGAGCAGGAGTGAAGCCTGGTTTTACCTATGGAGCAACAGATGACTTTAGTTACAATGTAACCCAAGACCCTGTTCATGTTCATGATTTTCATGCTACCCTTATGCATTTATTTGGAGTAGATCATGAGAGGTTGACTTTCAAACATCAAGGTAGGCGCTACCGTCTTACTGATGTTCACGGGCATGTTGTCAAAGATTTATTGACCTAGATTTACCCATTATTCACTAACTTTCATTGTAATTTACCAATTAAAATAATCAGTATCATATGACCAAAAGAAGAAATTTTCTTAAAAAATCTGTCTTAGGCGCCGCTGCTTTGTCTACTGCATCATCTTTCGGTTTTAGTATTTTAAAGAAAAATGTAATGGAAGAACAAATTATAGGTCACGGTGATTTTAAATATAAGGTGGTTAAAGACTGGGCAAAAATGTCTGTAGCTCATAACCCTATATTAAACTGTCACGAAATGCAGATGGATAGTAAGGGAAGGCTTATTATGTTGGGAGACCATACGGATAATAATATTTTGGTTTTCGATAAATCTGGAAAATTACTTGATTATTGGGGTACGCGTTATCCTGGTGGGCACGGACTTACCCTTCATGATGAAGGTGGTGAGGACATGCTATACATTGTGGATTGTGGGTGGTTTGTAGACCGCACCGGTAAATGGAGCAAACAAGCTGGAACCGTTAGTAAGACAACAATAGACGGGCGACTTTTATTCAATTTACCTGACCCTCATACCATTGGTGTCTATACTAAAGAGCAAGAATATTTACCAACTGAAACCGCAATAGGCCCTAATGGGGATGTATATGTTGCAGATGGTTATGGTTCTGACTTTATTCTTCAGTTTAATCATAAAGGAGAATTCATCCGCAAATGGGGTGGTCACGATAATAGTGATAAGAATTATAATCTACACAACGCGCATGGTGTAGCAGTAGATTACAGAGATAAACAAAATCCAGTTTTAATTGTTACTTCACGTTCAGATAAAAGCTTTAAATTTTTCACTCTAGATGGTAAGTTTATTAAAACTGTAGAATTGCCAGGAGCCTATGTTTGTAGACCTGTTCTTGATGATGATAATGTCTATGCAGGTGTATGCTGGTCAGAGAACAAAGAGGGTAATCGTTTTAACGATTCTGGTTTTGTAACCATTATGGACGGCGAGAACAAAGTAGTTTCTAACCCTGGAGGAGATGCTCCAGAATATAAAAATGGTAAACTTCAGCAAATGTATCAGTCCGAAAAAGCTGTTTTTAATCATGGCCACGATGTTTTTGTAGATGAGGATAAGAACCTTTACGTGTGCCAATGGAACGCTAACAGAACGGCACCTATTAAATTGGAAAGGGTGTAACTACTGTTGCTTTATGAATAATCAGATTTTGGAAGTTTAATTAAAGACATTTGTTGTCAATAATTGATCATTTCTTTTATCCCTCTCTTTCAAATAATCGTAATTTTCAGATTAAAGTCTTCGACTTTGATCAAACTCTTATTAACATAATTCAAAAGTTAAATGCGCTACAAAAAGAACAATGTACTGTATGCTCTTTTGTTGCTTATTGTGTTTTCTTCCTGTAAGGAAGAGAAGGCGGTAATCACCGAAAAAAAACCAAACATCATTTACATTATGGCTGATGACCATACTACCCAAGGTTTTGGAATCTATGGTAGCCGGTTGGCAAAATTAAACCCCACCCCAACATTAGATAAGATTGCCAAGGAAGGTATCATCTTTGACAATTGCTTCGTTAGTAATTCTATCTGTACGCCTAGTCGTGCAGCCATTATTACGGGTCAGAACTCCCAATTAAATGGAGTTTTAGATTTGGATGGCCGTATTGAACCGGCGCGCCAGTTTCTTCCAATTGAAATGAAAAAGTTGGGTTACCAAACTGCTGTTGTTGGTAAATGGCACTTAAAAGAAGAGCCTGCAGCTTTTGATTATTATAAGGTTCTACCAGGACAAGGAAAATATTTTGATCCAGAGTTTAGGGTTCGTGGAGATAAGCCATGGCCTAAAAATACGGTTCAGACTAAAGGGCATTCTTCTGACATGGTTACCGATATTTCTTTAGATTGGTTAAAGAATGAAAGAGACCCTAATAAGCCTTTCTTTTTAGTGCATCAGTTTAAAGCACCTCATGATGATTTTGAAAATGCTCCACGTTATGAAGAGTATTTAGCAGATACATTTATTCCTGAACCAGAAAGTCTTTACGAAAGGGGAAACAACGGTTCAATTGCCACACGTGGTAAGAATGATTCTTTAACTAGAATAATAGGTTCATCTGTTTCACATAGAAATATGATTCGGAACCAAGCTATGAATATCTATGTAGATAGTTCTGTTCACCGTGTTTACCGAAATGCAGATGATATTCGCCCTGAGGAATTTGTAAAATGGGAGATGGATGATGCGGAAAAAAAACATGCCAGTAAAGTTTATCAAGATTACGTAAAAAAATATTTACGTTGTGTAAAAGGGGTTGATGATAACGTAAAACGTTTGATGGATTATTTAGAGAAGGAAGGTCTTCTGGATAATACTATAATTGTTTACACCGGAGACCAAGGGTTTATGTTAGGTGAGCATGATTTTATTGATAAAAGATGGATGTACGAGGAATCTATGCGGATGCCGTTTTTTGTACGTTACCCTGAAAAAATCAAAGCAGGAACCCGCACCGATGCTATGATCAATAATACAGATTTTGCACCTACGCTTATTGAATTGGCTGGCGGAAGCACACCTGATTATATGCAGGGAAAAAGCTTTAAAACAATTTTGGAAACAGGTGAGGAGCCAGCAGATTGGCAGAAGTCCACTTATTACAGGTACTGGATGCATATGGCACACCGTCACCAAAATCCAGCTCACTTTGGAGTTCGTACCAAGGACCACAAGCTTATCTTTTTCTATGGAAAGTATTATGTAGACACCAGCGACCCTAATGCTGAATGGGATAAAGAAAACTGGGGCAATGACTTTGATCAGGACACACCTGCAGCTTGGGAGTTCTATGATTTAAAGAACGATCCAAAGGAAATGAACAATGCTTATGCAGATCCTGCTTATGCAGAAACCATAGCAGATTTAAAGAAAGAATTGTTGAGGCTTCGTGAAGACTTGAATGAGACGGATGAAAAATATCCACACATTCAAAAGGTTATTGATGCCCACTGGAACGATTAGGTAAAGTACAGTTTAGAACAAATAGCTGAGCGCAGAAGAAAACCAAAATATTTAGGTTTTCGACTGCGCTCAGTTTTTTATGAGGTATGTTTAGAGCTTAAAAATACGCTCTAGTTCAATCCATTTCTCTCCATTTTTAGCCCAAGGAAGACCTTGTTGGTACTTCCACATAAGTTGCTCCCATTCTTGAACAGCAGGGTTACTGGCATCCATATCAGCTTTTCTTTTTGCATCAAAGGTCTCATCAACTTCCATAATCATAAACATACGGTTTCCGGTCAAGAAAATCTGCATATCTACAATACCGGCATCTTTAATGCTTTTGGTTATAGCTGGTCTGGCGTTACCCGCAGCATGGTATTCCTTATATTCGGCAATAAGTTTTGGATCATCTTTAAGATCACAAGAGTAACAGTATCTTTTTGTTTGCATGGTATTAAGCAATTTTAGTTTTGGTTACTTTATAAGCGTACATACCGTAAAATGCAACAAAAAGAAGACATATCATAGGCAACAAGAATGAAAAATGAATTTCTGTAATGTTTCCAGCTATTTTGTCGCCAAAAACCTCTTGTCCGTTTACGGTATCGCCAAAATCCATTATACTAGCTTGTAGCTTTGGTAAAAAAGCACCTCCTACAATGGCCATAATAAGTCCGGATGAAGCCAGTTTAGCTTCTTCGCCCATATCTTTTAGCGCAAGACCGTAGATGGTAGGGAACATGATAGACATGAATACAGAAACAAACACCAAAAACACCAAGCTTAGGATACCCGAGGTCATTACAATACCACCACACATAATAGCAGCAGCAATACCAAAATAGGCTAACATTTTAGCGGGGTTTATTTTTTTCATCAATGCCGTACCTATAAAACGAGTAACAACAAAAGACACCATGGCGGTAATATTCCACCAGGTAGCATCAACACCTAAGTTCTGTGATTCGTTTAAATACTCAACCAATTGAAAAATGGCTGTCCAGCACATAATCTGGGCACCCACATAGAACATTTGGGCTATTACCCCCAAAACAAAAGTCTTGCTCTTAAAAATACGGTCTAAAGATTCTTTAATGGATAAATGGTCTCCCATTGTCATTGCAGGAATTTTAGTTTTCCAAATAACAAAGAATACCAAGGCTACAAAGAGGCCTACGGCTATATACGGACCACTTATGATATTCAAATCAAAAGCCTTTATTTCTGCAGCTTTTTCGGCACCTAGGGCTACAATTTCAGAACTGTCTGCATAATCTGCGGATAGAATTCTATCAAGAACTACAAATTTGGCAATAAGCATACCTGTTAATGAACCAATAGGGTTGAAGGATTGTGCCAAATTTAGTCTCTGTGTAGCTGTTTCCTTGTCTCCCATGGAAAGAATCAAGGGGTTGGAAGTAGTTTCTAGAAAGCCCAGTCCACAAGTGATAACAAAAAGGGAAATCAGGAAATAGGTGTATGAACCATTTTCAGCTGCAGGATAAAACAGAATAGCACCTAAAGCATAGAGGGCCAAACCAAGTAATAATCCTGATTTGTAACTGAATTTACGAATGAACAATGCGGCTGGAATCGCCATAACACCATACCCGAAATAAAAAGCGAACTGCACGTTGTAGGCTTCTTCGTTAGAAAGAATCATTACCTTTTTAAAAGCAGAAACCATTGGGTTTGTCAAATCATTGGCAAATCCCCAAAGTGCGAAAATAGAAGTTGCAGCTATGAAGGGTACCAGCAAATTTGTTGGTACTACAGGTGTTTTGGTGTTTTTTGTCATTGGTGTATTTTAGAGTGGGTTGGTTTAATCTTCAGTCAATAATGAACGGTCTAGATGTACATATCCACCGTCTACAAAAATAAACTGACCTGTAGTGTGCGATGACCTGTTAGAAATAGTGAATAAACAAGTATCCGCTATTTCATTAGTGCTGGTCATTCTATTTTCCAAAGGAATTTTCTTTACAATAGATTGTAATTTTGCCTCACCGTCTGGTAAAGTTCTAATCCATGTGTCGTAAGATGGCGTCCAGCTTTCGGCAATTATAATTGCGTTAGAACGTATGTCATGTTTAATCAGGTCTACGGCCCACTCACGGGTAAGACCTAAAACACCACCTTTAGAAGCAGCGTAACCAGAAGTCCTACCTTGACCCGTTAAGGCCACTTTAGAACCAATGTTCAAAATATTACCTTTTGATTTTATAAGGAAGGGTAGTGCATGCTTTACAATAAGAAAATAGCTTACCATATTAAGTTTAAGAGAATCCATAAACTCTTCGTAGCTAGCATCTAGACCAACACCGTCGTTTACTCCCACATTGTTTATAACCACATCTATACGGCCATATTTTTCTGCAATTGTTTTTACGGCGTTTTCAATCTGATCAGGATTTGTCACATCGGTCTGGCAAAAAATAGCATCTATACCCTTCTTCTGAATTGCTTCAACATAACCAAAACCACGGGCATTACGATCAATTACGGCTGGGATAGCTCCTTCTTCAGCTAAACGCTGTAAAATTGTTTCACCTATGCTTCCTTCTTTACCAGCAGCACCGCTAATTACGACTACTTTTCCTTTTAAATTTAAATCCATTTGGTTCTCTTATTTTAAGCATTGTTACGGATGTGTACCAGCATTAAAAGTGCTTAGTATGTCCATACAATTTTGGTTTATAAATTATAGAATTCTTGTGCATTCTTACCCATAATCATTTCCTGATCTTGGCTACTAAGCGTTGAAATAAAATGTGTTACAATACTTTTTACTTGTCCGTAATTCCCGGCAGCCAGACATACTGGCCAATCAGAACCGAACATTAAACGTTCACTTCCAAAGGCCTCTAAGGTTAAATGCATGTAGGGCTGGAGTTGTTCTGATGTCCATAAATTGTAATCAGCCTCGGTAATCATACCTGAAAGTTTACAAGACACATTTTCATGTTTACCTATCTCTTTCATTAAGGTGGCCCAACCGTCATAAAAATTATCTTTAATGTAAGGTTTGGCTATATGGTCTATAACGAATTTCTGGTTAGGAAACTTTTTCACAAACTCCAAAACAGCCCCTAATTGATGAGGAAAAACCAAAATGTCATAGGTGTGATCATATTTTTCCAGCTTTGAAATTCCTCTTAAAAAATCTGGACGCAGCAAGAAATTAGGATCAGGCTCACCTTGTACGACATGCCGCCAACCTTTTAAATTTTTGTGAGTGCTGTATTTTTCCAGTACAGCATCAATATTTTCAGACCTGAGATCAGCCCAACCTACAACTCCTTTTATGAAATCGTTTTGTTTGGCCATGTCTAATAAAAAGTCGGTTTCCTCAAGAGTTTGGTCTGCTTGCACGGCAACACAACCATCAATCTCATTTTCTTGATACACTTTTTGTAAATCTTCCGGAAGAAAGTCTTTCCGAATGACAGACATGCTATCATCGATCCAAGAATGTTTAACCGGTTCGTAGCGCCAAAAATGCTGGTGACTATCTATTGTCATGTTTTAATTTTTAAAACCGAATTTGATTATAAGTTCTTTAAGCAGACAGCAACTCCATCTGCTTCAATATTTTCAATGTTCTTGGCTACACTATTTGTTAGGCCGTCAATTTGGGTTAAATCTTCACCCCAAATAGTGGTGTTTTTAAGGACATCATTTACAAATGCAGCTAAACTAGAAGTGCCATCGTCTACTTTATGCCATTCTGATGCGAAGAAATCCAGTACGGACTTGTCATCATTAAGAGCAATGTTTTCACCGTTAAACTCGCCCTTATAAAAACGGAGCATAGCTGAAAGTCCAAAAACAATACGTTTTGGGAGCTTACCTTGTGCGTTGTAGTAATCCTTTAGGGTAGGTAATAAACGAGCAACAAATTTAGAAGTACTATTTAAAGAAATGCTTATAAGCTGATGTTTCAAAAGTGGATTGCGAAAACGGTCAAGAACATCTCCAACAAATTTGTTTTTTACATCATCCGGAAAGTCCAGTGTTTTTGCTGCTTCTTCTAAAAGAAGACTTTCCACAAAACTACTCACTTCTTCATTTTCCATGGCCTCTTTTACAAAACGAATGCCTGCCAAATATCCAACAGGAACCATAGAAGTATGAGCACCGTTTAAAATGCGAACTTTCATCTCACGGTACGGGGCAAGGTCATCTACGAATTCTACATTAAGGTCTGTTTGAGCAAACGGAAGTTCTTTTTGTACGGTTTCATTAGCTTGGATTACCCAGCTGTGATAGTATTCACCAGCAACTAAAAGGTCATCTTTATAACCTAGCTCTTGCTCAATTTCTTTAGCACGATCAGAAGGGTAACCAGAAACAATACGGTCTACCAATGTGCTGCAAAAATGATTAGATGTATTGACCCAATTCTTAAAACCATCCTCTAATTTCCAATGATCAGCATATTGTAAAACGGCCTTTTTTAAAGCAGCTCCGTTATCTTCAATCAATTCACAAGGAAGTAATATGCATCCTTTTGAAGGGTCTGCTTTAAAATGCTTGAAACGGTGGTAAAGCCAAACCGTTAATTTCGCTGGAAATTCTTTTGGCGGGTTTACGTCAAACTTATCTTCGGCATTGAATTTAATTCCTGCTTCAGTAGTGTTGGAAACAATAAAACGCAAGTCTTCGTTTTCGGCCAATTTTAGATAAGCGGCCCATTCGTTATAGGAGTGGATTACTTGCTGTACTTCGGTTACCAATGTTTTTTCGGCTACGAGTTTTCCGTTTTTAATTCCGTCAAGAACTACGGTGAAAAGCCCGTCTTGTTCTTTCAGTTCAGCATAATCACCTCCGGCTGTTGGTTTTATAATGGCAATATCGCCGTTAAAATTAGTTTCTTGGTTGAGTACGTGTACCATCCAATCTACAAAGGCACGTAAAAAGTTTCCTCCGCCAAACTGCATAACCTTCAATGGGCGTTGCACTCTGTTCGGTACGCTAGTATGATTTAAAATTTGCATTAAATAGCTGTTTGTCAAGTTAAAATTTAGTTGAGATACTTAAAGCGATATGCCTCGTTTCCAAGGAATAAAGTCTTCTTGGCCTAAGCGCACCGCAGCAGGAATAACCTCTCCGCTCGCTACTTTAATAATATATTCCAGTAGTTCCTCGCCTTTGGTCTCAATAGTATCCTCGCCCGTTATCACCGTTCCCGTATTAAAGTCGATGATGTCTTTCATGCGGCTACTGAGTGTATTGTTGCTGGATAGTTTAATGACCGGAGCAATAGGGTTCCCGGTTGGTGTACCTAATCCTGTTGTAAAACAGATTACGTTGCAACCTGATCCGGCAAGACCTGTTGTGCTTTCTACATCATTACCAGGTGTACACAAAAGGTTTAGGCCTTTTTTTCTAACTGGCTCCGTGTAATCTAGTACATCCATAACAGGACTTGTGCCACCTTTTTTGGCTGCACCGGCAGATTTCATAGCATCTGTAATAAGTCCGTCTTTTATATTTCCGGGTGATGGATTATTCTCAAATCCAGAGCCAACAGAAACTGCCTTGTCTGAATAAGCACGCATTAGTTTAGCAAACTTGGTTGCATTTTCTTCCGTTTCACAACGGTTAATGAGTTCTTGCTCAACACCGTTCAGTTCAGGGAATTCTGAAAGGACGGTAGTAGCTCCAAGACCCACTAACAAATCCGAAGCATAACCTAAAGATGGATTCGCAGATATTCCTGAAAAACCATCAGACCCACCACATTCCAAACCTAAAACAAGTTTGGTAAGCGGAGCAGGTTTTCTTTCCGTTTTATTGGCTTCTATGAGCCCAACAAAAGTCTTTTTAACCGCCTCTTCTATAAACTGACGTTCACTAGAACTTTTTTGTTGTTCTAGAATATGTAGCGGCTTTTTAAAATTAGGGTCAAGCTTAGCTATAGCAGCTTCTAATAATTTGAATTGCGCATTTTGGCAACCTAAACTCAAGATTGTTGCACCTGCAGTATTGGGATGTGTAATGTATCCAGCTAACAGGTTACAAAGGGTTTCTGAGTCTTGACGAATACCTCCACAACCTCCGTCATGGTTCAAAAATTTGATACCATCAACGTTTGGGAAGGTGCGGTTTTGCTTTATGTCTTCAGGAGTTTTAATAATGTCCGAAGATAAAAGTTCATCATCAGAAGCTCCGTTTTTATATTGGTTTACTAGAATTTCAGTATCAACTACAAAGTCGGTAGTGGTGTGGTAACCTAGAGATTTTAATAATGCAGATTTCATTACATCTACATTTCTATTCTCACAGAAAACCAAGGGAATCACCAACCAATGATTGGCTGTGCCCACACTTCCGTCTGCTCTATGATATCCGTTAAAAGTAATATCTTTCCACTTGCTGACATCCGGTGCCGTCCAGCTCAGTTTTTCTTGACCTACAGCATATTCCGAAGAAGCATGTACTACATTTTCGGTAGTAATGGTTTCACCTTTGGCAATAGGTTTTGTAGCCTTGCCCACCAATGAGCCGTACATAATAATACTATCGCCAACATTTAGGTTGGTAGTTGTAAACTTATGTTTGGCCTTTACGTTAACCATTAACTGAAAACGGTCATTGTTATGTACGATTTCAGAACCTTTAGAAATATCCTTAAGGGCTGCCAGAACATTATCTTCTGGATGTATTTGCAAAAATTGCTTTGACATAGTGTTCTTTACTTTTGTCTGTGCTTAATTGTATGGTTGATGAACGTTGGTTTACTCAAAATCAACAGTAGCCTTAATAACTCCGTTTGCCGGGTCTAACCAACCATCAAAATTGGCTATCATTTCAGTATAAGGAACATTGTGGGTGATGAAAGAATCAATTGGAAAACCGCCTTTCTCTAAAACAGAAATTACATGTTCAAAATCTTCTAAGGTCGCATTTCTACTGCACATAATAGTTGTTTCCTTAGCATGGATTTTTGGATGGGTAAATACTAATTCGCCTTTAGAAAGGCCAACCAAAACGTATCTTCCGCCATGTGACATATAATCAGGACCTGCTTCAAGAGCTCCTTTATGACCTGTTGCATCAAAAACCGCAGTAGCTAAATCACCATTAGTAATTTCAGACACTTGGTCTACAGCATCTTTTCCCCCTAGAACAACATAGTCAACACCTATGTCGTTTTTTGCATAATCCAAACGCTGCTGGTTCATATCTATTGCAATTACTTTTGCTCCGGCAATTTGTGCCAATTTCATGATGCCAATACCAATGGGTCCACAACCAACTACAACAATGGTTTCACCAGGTTGAACATTTGCACGACGAATAGCATGCGCACCAATAGCCAATGGCTCAACAACAGCCATTTGGTCATCTGTTAACTGTTGTGCTGGAATAAGTAAATTGGTAGGAACAGTTATTTTCTCCTGCATTCCACCATCTGTATGAACACCTAAAACTTTGATATTCGTACAACAATTTGTTTTCCCGTTTCTACAAGCTATACAAGTGCCGCAGCTTACATAGGGCATAACAACAACATTGTCTCCTGCTTTAATACCTTGAGGGTTTTCGTCTATTTCAACTACTTGGGTAGCTAGTTCATGACCAAGAATTCTTGGGTAGGTAAAAAATGCTTGGTTACCCGCGTAAGCGTGTAAATCTGTTCCACAAATACCTACTTTTTTCACTTTTAATATAGCTTCTCCGGATTTTCTTGTTGGTTCTTCTTTCTCTTTAAGAATGAACTCACCCGGTTTTTCACAAACAATATATTTCATGTATTCAATCTGTTTTTTGGTCACATTTATATTAAAACAAGCTACTTCTTTTTAGTACTATCTAGTTTAGCAGATGTTCACCTATTCAATTTTGTGTAGTACTGAAAAAGAGCGCACCTTTATGGTGCGCTCCTAAATTAAAAAAACTAACTCAACTAACTTCTTTATTAAGGTGCTATAACGATATTTCAAGCACGTGTGCAAAATTTCCAGTTTTGCTTCCTAGATTAGAAATTGAAAGCGCATCGTCTTTCACATCAAAGGAGATTTTAGCATCACTTCCTAGTAATCTTACATTTTTGATATTCAGTTCTTTACCATATTCGTTGGCTTTACCCAATGATTTGATATCTACTTTGTTACCTTCTGGCCATTCCATCATAATAGCGTAAAGCTTATCTCCTTTTTTAGTGAAACGAATATCTTGACCGGTGAAACCTTTATTCTGGCCCTCACTATGGTGCCCTTTTTTAACTTCGGTAGGACCTTCGCCAAAAGTGCTCCAGTATTCCGTATCATAAATAGCTTCGCCATTTACATTTAACCAGTCTCCAATTTGGAATAATATTTCTTTTTGATCTTCTGGGATGGTACCATCTGCTTTTGGACCTACATTAAGTAATAGGTTTCCATTTTTAGAAACAATATCAACCAAATCGTCTACAAGGCTATTTGCTGTGCGCGATTCCCAGTTGGTTACGTAACACCAAGAGTTCTTTCCAATAGAGGTGTCCGTTTGCCATGGTAGTTTTCTAATACCTGGTAGCTTACCTCTTTCTAAATCGTAAATTACAGTGCCTTCAGGAAAAGCCTCATGGTCAAAATTCTTATCGTTAATTACAACTTCTTTGCCCCATTCAATGCCCTTATTATAGTAGTATGCCGCAATTTTAGGTCGGTATTCTTTATAGTCTGGAATATCAAGATAGAAATCAAACCAAAGAATATCTGGCTGATAGTTATCTATAAGATCTGTTGTTCTGTCCCACCATAATTTTTTGAACTCTTCGGATACAGGCTCCGTAAGGTCTTTTCCTTTAGCGGAATACAAATCGGCAAACTCAGGGTCTGTCGTATCAAACTTATCTTTTTTATTATAGAAAGACCAGTTGAAGGCGTAGTGGGAAGAAGCTCCCATTATCATGCCTTGCTCGCGTCCTTCTTTAAAAAGCTCACCCAAAACATCACGTTTAGGACCCATGTCTACTGAATTCCATCGGGTTGTGTTAGATTTATACATAGCAAAACCATCATGGTGGTCCGCTACGGGAATTACATATTTAGCTCCTGATTTCTTAAAAATATCAATCCATTCCTTAGCATCAAATTTTTCAGCTTTGAACATCGGTATAAAGTCTTTATACCCAAAAGTCTTTTGGTCTCCGTATGTTTCCTTATGATGAAGATATGTGGCGTTAGGTCCTTTTTGACCCAGTTTTAACTGAGCACTAAAAGTAGCTGTATCCATGTACATCTGGCGTGGATACCATTCAGAACCATATGCTGGTACTGCATAGGCGCCCCAGTGAATGAAAATACCAAATTTGCTATCATTAAACCATTCAGGGTCTTTATAATGTTCTTTTATAGATTCCCAATTAGCTTCGTATGTAGCCGCAGTTTCTTGTGCAGCTGGCTCTTCTTTCTTTTTATCCGTCTTTGACCCACATGAAGTAAGAACTACACCGGTCAATAAAAGTGTGAATATTTTATTCATTGAAAGTATTTAAAAGGGTTGGTTAGTGATGCCCGAAAATAGCATTGTTAATGAGCTGCTAAATTGCAATTTAATAGAGCAAACGATAGAGCGAATTGTTCAAATAAGTACCACAAATGGTTATTTATTTGATTTGTAGTGTTTTTGAGGGGTTGGTAACATGCAGTTTTTTAGGCCTTTGCATATTTTCTTTGGTAAGCAAGGGGAGAGGAGCCCATGAATTTTTTAAATTGTCTATGGAAGAAAGGGAGTGTTTCGTAACCACAAGCAAAAGCAATATGGGAGACAGAATCATGAGTGTCCAGAAGCATTCTGGCGGAAATATTAATACGGTACTCGTTTAAAAATGTAAAGAAAGGACGGCCCATCATTTTAGTAAAAAACCTAGAAAAAGACTGCTCGGACATGTTCACTAGATCTGCTAGTTCTTTTAAATAAATTTTACGGTTATAGTTTAGGCCTACAAAATCATGAATCTGCGCCATGCGACTGCCATATTCAGAAGGTAAATCTTCTACAAAGCTGGCGCTAGATAATGTTTTGTAACTACAACTAGACAACTTTACTAAAATGGTAAGCAGTTCTATATATAGGTCATGAGCTTCTAATTCTGGGCATTTCTTTAAACGGGGTATAAGAGAAGCCGTTTCCTTTTTGTTAAACAATAATCCTTTAGAAGAAGTTCTTAGCATTTGAAATAATGAGGCTAATTCCGGAACTTTTGGAAATACACCTAAATTCCATTGTATGACAATAGATTTGGATAGTCCTTTTTGCTGTGTATTGTTTTTCCAACAATGGGGAAGGTTAGAACGTAATAAAACCAATTCTCCCGGTTGGTAGGGACCAACATAGTCACCAACAAATTTAGTACCTACACTTTCTTCTATATAGGTAAGTTCATGTTGCGGATGAAAATGCCACGGAGTTTCAAAGTCTTTCTTAGAATGAAAAAAACTTGTAATCGTGCGCTTTTCATCTAAATGTATGGGCTCTAATACAGGTTCCATTCTATATGAAAATTGAGGAGTAAGATACTTTGACTATTGTTTATTTTGTTTGAAAATACGTAAAAATTAATACTAAGGTACAGAATAGGGTACTTATTTGCTAAAAAAGGCAACTGAAAGCGCCCGCAGAATAATCATTTTTGTGTTTCCACAGAAAGTGAACTATAAAAGTTAATACCGGCAATATGAAAAAAAGTGAGTTTCCAGATCCGTTTGAAAATGCAAGAGAATCAAAAGGTTATGGTGAAATGGACGATCAGGACGATCCTGTAACTATGCTTTTACGCCATAAGGACGTTCGTAAAAGTGCTCATAATTACAAAACATTTCAATCTGGTGCTACGCCAGGGCGGATTGTAATTCCTTCGGAGGTAAACATTCGTGAAACTCGTCAAATACCTTTTGAGGTAGATCCACCGGTTCATGGTATTTATAGAGCATTGGTAGAACCTTGGTTCAAAAGACCTTTGCAACCTGAGTACCAAGAGAAATTAGCGGAGCAAATAGCAAATATAGTTGATGAAGTGCTTCAAGAAGATTCTGTTGAAGTGGTAACCGATTTTGCATTGAAATTGCAGTCCAGAGCATTGACTTTACTTTTGAACACACCTTTTTCGGAGTCGGAAACTTGGATTTCTTGGGGAACCCATGTTTTTAGAAGTGAAGGCGAAGCTTTAGATGGAGATAAGGCGAATATCCTTTACAATTATATAGACGCAGAAATAGAACGCGCCAGTGAGAACCCCACGGGTGATATGTATTCTATACTTCTTGATTCTGAATTTGAAGGTCGAAAATTGACTAAAGAAGAAGTTAAGGGGGTAATGGTATTAACTTTTGCAGGAGGCAGGGACACGGTCATAAATGCCGTTACCAATGCCATTGCGTATTTGGCGGAACACCCGGAATCATTGGAGCGTTTGCGTAAAGAACCTGAAATTACAGGTAAGACCGTAGAGGAAATGATTCGTTATTTTTCACCACTTACTCAAATGGGGCGTGTGGTTACCGAAGATACTTTTGTGTGCGAACATGCGGCAAAAGCAGATACTAGAGTTTCCTTATGTTGGGCGTCTGCCAATAGAGACGCCAAGGTTTTTGAGAACCCTAATGAAATAGTTATGGACCGTAAAATTAATCCGCATGTAGGTTTTGGTTTTAGTCACCATAATTGTTTGGGAGCTACTCATGCCCGTCAGATAATGAAAATATTACTTCAGACATTGGCAGAGAAAGTAGGTTCGTTTGAAATATTTGATTGCAAGGAGAATATAGAAGACCTGCATCATTTTAAACGTAAAGTGGGCTTTCACAGTATCAATATAAAATTCAACCCTTTAACAAAATAAAACCCATGGCAAAAATCACATTTATAACCAGTGACGAAGAAACAATAACCTTAGAAGGAACATCCGGTTCTGTAATGGCTCTTGCCGTTGATAATGGAGTACCCGGAATAGATGGCGATTGTGGAGGAGTTTGTTCTTGTGCTACCTGTCATGTACATGTAGCTCCAGAAGATATGGAGAAAACGGGAAGTGCTAGCGAAATTGAGACCGATATGCTTGAGCTTGATGATAATGCAGATGAATACAGTAGACTTTGTTGTCAAATAGATATCACTGATGCTATTGATGGTGTAGTGTTGAAAGTAGCCAAATAAAAGAAATGTCAGGAAGTAAAAATAGCGATCAAAATTGTGTGGTTATAGGTGCTAGTCATGCTGGAGTGAACTTTGCGTTCGTTCTAAGGCGCGAAGGCTGGCAGGGTTCTATTACCTTAATTGATATAGACCCAACTCTACCATACCACAGACCACCATTGTCAAAAGCCTATTTGACCAGTGAGGATGGTATTGAGAAAAACTTGCTTAAGTCCGAGGAGAGCTATAAAAAGGAGAATATTGAGCTTAAGTTAGGAGTTTGGGTTGATGCTATAGATCGAGAAAACAAAAAGGTAGTCTTAGCTGATGGCACGACACTGGACTATGATAAACTTGTGATAGCTACAGGGGCACGCCCCATTATGCCGCCCATACCCGGTTTAGACACGGCAAAGAATCTTTTTCCGCTTAGATCCGCTGCAGATGTGGCCAATATTAGAAAGACGGTTGTTGAGAACGAAGCGCTGAAAGTAGTTGTGATTGGCGGGGGCTATATAGGACTTGAGACTGCCGCCTCATTAAAAAAACTAGGCGCATCTGTTACCGTTTTAGAACGGGAATCGCGCATACTTGCCAGAGTTACGGCCCCGGAAATGTCCGCTTTTTTTCAGAAACTTCACTCGGATAATGATGTTGCGGTGCTGACAGAAAAGAACGTAATTTCCATAGAAAACAATCAGAATAAGAACATGGTGGTGTGCTCAGACGGAACCCGTTATGAGGCTAATATGATTGTTGTTGGCGTGGGTATTCACGTAAATAAAGAATTGGCTGAAAAGGCTGGTTTGACCATAGAGAATGGCATTCAAGTAAATGAAATGGCACAGACTAGTGATCCATCTATTTATGCAATTGGTGATTGTACGTTTCACCATAACCCTCATTACAATCGACATATCCGATTAGAATCCGTTCAAAATGCCGTAGATCAAGCTAAAATTGCAGCGGCTGCCATTGCGGGTAAAGAATGTTGTTATAACGCCATACCTTGGTTTTGGTCAGATCAATATGATGTAAAATTACAGATGGTAGGTCTTTCAGAAGGTTACGATGAAGTAGTTGTACGTGAGGAAGCAGATAAGCCAAACTGTTTTTCTGTATGGTATTTTAAAGGTGATACACTTTTATCCGTAGATGCGGTAAATAATGCAAAAGCTTATGTATACGGAACAAAATTCATCAAAGGCGGTGAGAAAATTGATAAGAAAAAATTGAGTGACCCAACGGCGGAGTTTAAACCGGCGAATCTTATTGCTCAATAACAAAATATAAAAGTAGTCTAGAACTACGTAAAAGCATAATACATGTCTATTCAATCAAAAAGTGCAGTAGCAAAAGGTGACGGTACTTTTATCATTACTAACGTAACCGTTGCAGAACCAAAGGCGGACGAGCTACTTGTAAAAATAAAAGCAGCCGGTCTTTGTCATACAGATTATGATTCTCTTACTTGGGGCAAGCCTATTGTAATGGGGCATGAAGGTGCTGGAATTATTGAAAAAGTAGGTTCGGAAATCAAAGATTTGAAAGTAGGGGACCAAGTTCTTTTGAACTGGGCAACACCATGTTTAAGCTGTTTTCAATGTCAAGAAGGTAATCAACATATATGCGAAAACAATTCTCCTGTAGTTGCCGGAGGAAACGGTCATACTCCAGGTCATGCGCATTTAGAAGGTAGCCAGTGGGAAGGAAAACCTATTGAACGCTCTTTTAACTTAGGTACTTTAGGCGAATATGCTTTGGTTAAAGAATCTGCAGTGGTAAAAATAGAAGAGGAAAACTTGAATTTCTCTGCAGCAAGTATCATTAGCTGTGGCGTGATGACAGGTTACGGCTCTGTTGTTAATTCAGCAAAACTGGCTGCGGGTAGTTCTGCTGTAATTTTAGGTTGTGGTGGAGTTGGACTTAATGTAATCAATGCCTGTGAAATTTCAGGAGCAGGTAAAATAATAGCAGTAGATATCAACCCTAACAAACTTGAGCTTGCCAAACAATTTGGAGCTACGGATGTTATTTTGGCCGATAAGGCAGATATAGGTTTGGCCAATGTTGCTGAACAGGTTAAAACAATGCTTGGCGGTAGAGGTGCGGATTATGCTTTTGAATGTACAGCTATTCCTGCTTTAGGTGCTGCTCCGTTAGCGATGATTCGTAATGCCGGTACGGCGGTTCAGGTAAGTGGTATTGAAGAGGATATTACCATTGATATGCGTCTTTTTGAATGGGATAAAATTTACATCAATCCGCTATATGGAAAATGTAGACCTCAAATAGACTTTCCAAAACTGGTGCGACTTTATAAAAAAGGCGACTTGAAATTGGACGAAATGATAACCAAAGAATATAAACTAGACGATTTGCAACTGGCGTTGGATGATATGTTGGCCGGTAAAAATGCAAAAGGAGTAATAGTTTTCGATTAAATAAACATGTTCAGAACTACCGAAATTTCAGATGCCGCTTACGAAAGTGCAAACCTTAGGTTCATTACCGTAAAGACCAATAAGCTAAAGGGAAGAGGAGATATTTGCGTATTTGTTCCACCAATGGCAAATCTAGAAGACTTGCCGCTTGTTATTTTGTTACATGGGGTTTATGGTAGTGCTTGGGTGTGGTCTCAGAAGGCAGGAGTGCATATTTCTGCTCTAGAGATGATGGAGAAAGGGGAAATTCCGCCTATGGTTATAGCTATGCCCTCAGACGGGCTTTGGGGAGATGGTTCCGGTTATCTTCCGCATAATCAAAAAGATTTTGAAAGTTGGATTGTAGATGATGTGCCTAATGCTGTTATCGAGAATATTACATCCGTAAGTAAAAAATCAGAATTATTCATTTCCGGGCTTTCCATGGGAGGCTTCGGAGCTTTGCGTTTGGGGGTTAAATATGGTGATAGATTTAAGGCCATTTCCGGGCATTCATCCATTACGGATGTTGAGCAGATGAACCTTTTTGTAGAAGAATCCTTGGATAATTATAAGCAGGAAGTTGCTTCGGAGAATTCAGTTTGGAGTCTGATAGAAAAGAATAAAAAGCATCTACCAAAATTACGGTTTGACTGTGGTAGTGAAGATCAGCTTATTGAGTACAACAGGCAGCTGCATAAACAGTTAAAAGAGAATAACATTCCTCATGTTTATGAGGAGTTTAAAGGAGCTCATGAATGGTCTTATTGGAGTGAACATGTAAGAGATACACTAAGATTTTTTGCAAGAAACTATAAATAAATAATTCCTAGAGTATTTAGAGTGCATATATAAATAATCAACCATAATTTAAAGAACCAAAAGTAATGCAGTTAGTAAAAGATTTGGCGGACCGCCACGAATTGATTTCAGACCTTTTTAAGCAGCCAAAAACAGCTGAAGAATGGGAACAGTATAAGCTTAGTGATGAGCAAGTAGCCCATTTTCATGAGTATGGCTATGTCTCGGGAATAAAATTGCTGGACGAAGCTCAGATAGAAGTATTGAGAAAGGAGTTGGAAGAAATTCGTGACCCTAAGCATCCGGCTCATGAGCTTTTTTATGAATTTCATGGGAACCAATCTACAGATCCAAATACGGTACTTTTTCATTCTTTAGGGCACTGGCGAATTACAGAAGGGTTTCATGATTTGTTATGGAATCCCGCTTTTACAATGGCCGCAAGTCAATTGTTGGGTAACAATAATATTAGGTTTTGGCATGATCAATTATTTTGTAAACCTTCCAACCACGGTGGTGTGGTGGCTTGGCATCAAGATTATTCTTTTTGGATTAGAACGGTCCCTATGCAGCATTTAACCTGTTGGACGGGTCTTGACGATGCAACCACCAAAAACGGTTGTCTTTATTATGTGCCAGGAAGTCACAAATGGGGACTTCTACAAAAGCCCGAACTAGCAGGAAAAATGGAAGGGCTTATGGAGTTTATGACCGATGAACAAAAGGCGAATTTTAATCCTGTTCCAATAGAGCTTAAAAAAGGGTATGGTTCTTTTCACCATCCTTTAATGATTCATGGGTCTTATGAGAATAAGTCTAATTTTAGCCGAAGAGCTTTTGTGCTAAATGCTTTTTCCGATGGAACTGTGAGTGATACGGATGGGGAAATGTTAAGAGGCACACCAATTAGGGTGCCAAAAGGAGAAAAAATGGAAGGTAAGTTTTTTCCTCTTCTTTTTGATCAGAAATAAAATTTACGAAGTATTACACTGCCTCTTTCAAGAGGCAGTGTCGTTTTGTATCCTGTTATCAAGGAGATGAAATAGTAAGAAATGAGATTTCGTCAACACTATTATTTAGTATCTTTCCTATCGAAAAAATTATCCACCGTAAAAATTTAAGAAACGTATGAAGCATTTGCTCTGTTCAATTTTGGCAGTAACCGGTATGGTTCTGACGAGTTGTAAGAATAACGAAAAGAAAGTTGAAGAAAAGGCCGTTAGGCCAAATGTGTTATTCATTTTAGCAGATGATTATGGGTATCATGACTTGAGTGTTACGGGGAGCAAGTTTTATGAAACGCCCAACATTGATAGAATTGCCAATGAAGGTATGAATTTCACTAATGGTTACGCGGCCAGTAGGGTTTGTAGTCCATCTAGAGCCAGTATTATGCTTGGGACATTCACGGCAAGACATGGAATTACGGATTGGATTGGAGCTAAAACAGGAACGGATTGGAGAAAAGCAGGTAGGTTTAATAAGTTACTTCCACCAGAGTACGAACACAATCTTCCAACTGCAGCAACGACTTTGCCAGAGGCCATGAAAGCGGCAGGGTACAAGACTTTTTTTGCAGGAAAATGGCATTTGGGAGAAAAGGGCTCATGGCCAGAAGACCATGGTTTTGATATTAATAAAGGAGGTTGGGATGTAGGTAGTCCAAACGGTGGGTACTTTGCGCCTTTTATCAACCCAAATTTGGAGCATCATAAAGACGGAGAGAATCTAACCATGCGCTTAGCAGAGGAAACTGTAAACTTTTTTAAAGAGAACAACCCAACGGAAACAGGTCAGCCTGTTTTTGCCTATCTCTCTTTTTATGCCGTTCACGGACCAATTCAGACTACCAAGGAGAAATGGGCAAAGTATCAGAAAAAAGCTAAGAAAAATGGTATTGCCGATACAGGATATAAAATGGCTAAATTCCTTCCAATACGCCAAATGCAGGATAATCCCGTTTATGCAGGTTTGGTTGAAACTATGGATGATGCCGTGGGTAGAGTATTGCAAACCTTAGATTCTTTAGGTTTGGATAAAAATACATTAGTAGTCTTCACATCGGATAATGGTGGTGTTTCTGCGGGTGATTCTTTCTCAACCTCAAACCTTCCGTTAAGAGGAGGGAAGGGATATCAATTTGAAGGAGGTATCCGTGAGCCATATTTTATTAAAGCTCCCTGGTTGGTCAAAGGAGGAGCATCTACTTCAGAACCCGTAACCGGAGCCGATTTTTATCCAACAATTCTTGATGTAGCAGGAGTTGATTTAAAACCGGAACAGCACTTAGATGGGAAAAGTTTATTACCAATTCTTAAAGGAGGTGCTTTAGAGGAGCGTCCTTTGTTCTGGCACTACCCACACTATGGCAACCAAGGAGGTGAACCGTCTTCGGTTATTAGAAAAGGGGATTGGAAATTGATTCATTATTATGAGGACGATAGAGAAGAGCTTTACAACCTTAAAGATGATTTAGAAGAGCTGACGAATGTCGCTTCTGAGCATACAGATGTACAAAAGCAATTAAGTGAACAATTATTCGCCTATTTAGATGAAGTTGGGGCTAGATACCCATCAAAAGACCCCGAGTATAGTTTGCAAAAAGAAGAAGCATATCTTAAGGAAATAGTAGTCAAAAAATTACCATCTCTGGAGAAACAAAGACTTGATTTTCTCTCTTCAACTTTTGACCCTAAAAATGATTGGTGGGGAAGTAAAGTAACCAATGACTAAGGTAATTGGTTGTATGATATAATTGCTTAAAAAAGAGCATATTAGAAAAAAGAGGTGATTTTCACCTCTTTTTTTTGTTCCATAGTCGCGCATTTCATCTTTTAACATAATATTTAGATATAAGATATGTCAAAATTAGCATAACATATGTTCAAAGATAAAATAGTGCTATGATAGGTTAATCATGACCTATACTTCAATATTGTCTAGTATTAAGTTTGAGTACAATTACTAAATATTGTTTCTATTGTTCAAAAAATTGTGTTTTTGTCCAATTATTCATCGTTTTCTAAGTAGATAAATCAATATTTTTTTGAATTTTATTTTTAGGTATTTAATATTTTGATTATCAGTTGTTTATTTCTCTAATCTATAAGATAAAATTTGTTAGTTATTATTGGAAAAAATAGGTTTTTTTAGTTTTGTGTCGCTTTTCGGAAAAACAACAGTTTTATAGTACTTGTCTAGTTTTTGTCTAGGATGTTTATAGTGATTGAAACCTTTAAATTCATAATTTCATCGGTGTAATATTATGGTATCCTCATTTTGAGGGCAAAAAAATACTAACTTTCATTTAAGAAATAATTAAGAAAAAAACAAGATACCATTACTAAATGACCACATGTATTAACTCAAACTATTTAAACTAAAGAGAACAATTATGAAACAACACTTTAAACAATTATTAAGGAAGAGTTGCCTTTTGGCACTTTTTCTGACAACCGTGGGTATGCAAGGGCTCTATGCACAAAACAGCATATCAGGTAATATTACGGATGAAAATGGTGATCCTGTACCAGGAGCAAACATTTTAGTAAAAGGTTCTACAAACGGAACTCAATCTGATTTTGACGGTAATTATACTATTGAAGCTTCTGCCGAAGATGTTTTAGTAATTTCCTATATAGGGTATGCAACCAAGAGTATTACCGTAGGAAACCAAACGTCCATAGATGTTCAGCTAGTCGAAGATGCCAGTAAATTGGAAGAAGTTATTGTTATTGGGTATGGTACCACAAAGAAGAAGGATGTTACAGGGGCTGTTTCACGCGTTACTGCAGAGTCTTTCGAAAATCAGCCGCTAACAAGGGTAGATGAAGCTTTGCAAGGTAGAGCTGCGGGTGTAACTGTAGCTAAAGCAAACGGAGCGCCAGGTGCAGGTATAAAGGTGCGTATTAGAGGGGTAAACTCCATTACAGGTAATAATGATCCATTGGTAGTAATTGATGGAGTCTTAGGAGGTGATTTAAGCACGCTAAACCCTAACGATATTGCTTCTATGGATGTTCTCAAAGATGCCTCTGCAACCGCTATATATGGTGTAAGGGGTTCTAATGGGGTTATTCTTGTTACTACTAAAAGAGGTTCGGGAAAAGGTAAGCTCAATGTTGATTTCTTTACAACGGTATCTCAAGTACCTGATTACTTACCAACTTTAGCCGATAATGTTGGAGATTTTGCGAGGATTGAAAATTTGAGAAGGTTAAATATAGGACAGAATCCTTCGTTTACGGATGCCGAGATAGCAAATCTAGATGCAAATGGAGGAACTAATTATCAAGACGAGGTTCTAAGAACAGGCTTTAGTCAGAACTTACAAATTTCTGCCAATGGTGCAGATTCAGAAGGGAAACTTCGTTATTTCCTATCGGGAAATTATAGGAATGAAGAAGGAATCGTTATTAATACAGGGTATCAACAATTATCCGTAAGATCTAATTTAGAAGCTCAAGTTAATGATAGGTTGAAAATTGGTTTTAATATTTTTGGTGTCAGGGGAGAAACAAAAAATAACTTTGAGAGGTTCGGGAACGGCCAAGGAAGTGTAATTTCCAAAGCACTGACATGGGATCCTACTACTCCTATTTATGATGCTAACGGAAATTATAATAGACGTTCTATAAAAGGCATAGGGTCATTAAACTTAAATCCCGTTCTAACATTGAATGAAACTGATGTTACTGATATAAATGAGCGCTTAAGCGGTACGTTGAATGTTAATTACAAATTCAATGATAATTTCAGCTATACAATGGTAGCTGGTACTCAGGTAAATAATCTTAACATAGAACGGTATACTGTAGAGAACAGTAATGACACTCCAGCTGCCAATTTCAGTACTAATAAGTTTACAGCTTTTCAGTTGAGTAACATTTTTACATGGCAGAAAGTTTTTAGTGATATACATGATATTAAATTAACTGGGGTACAGGAATACTCTAACAATAAAACGTCGTTTAATAGTTACAATGCTGACAATCTACTATTACCAAATGGATTCTATTTTGCAGAAACAGGAGAAGGGTTTTCATTGAATAACGATTTCTCAGAAAGAGAATTATCCTCTTTTATGTTAAGGGCCGAATATGTATTAGCCGATAATTTGTCTATTACCGCTACCGGACGTTATGATGGTACCTCGGTTTTTAGAACGGGTAGCAAATGGGGTTTCTTTCCTTCTGTTGCAGCAGGGTATAGCATTATAAACCCTTCGGATAGTACCGGTTTTATTAGCAATCTAAAACTAAGAGCCGGTTGGGGTCAGGTAGGAAACCAAGGTGTTGATACGTATGGAACCTTTGCAAATTTAGATGGTAACATCTATGCTTATGATGGTGGTGCTCCAAACCCAGGTACATTCATTACCAGTTTTGCTAATGAAGAGCTTACTTGGGAAACAACTACTCAAACCAATGTTGGTATTGATGTTGGATTTAACAATGGTAGAGGTAACTTTAGTATTGATGGATTTAAAAAATTAACTTCTGACTTACTTTTAGAGGTTCCCGTATCTGGAACGAACGGTGGTGGAACAGTTTTTCAGAATGTTGGAGAAGTTGAAAATTACGGTATTGATATAGCCTTGGGCTACGATATAATCCAAACCGATGATTTTGTTTGGAATGCAAATCTGGCAGGTTCATATGTTCAGAACGAAGTTACCCAGTTATTTAATGATCTTGAACAAATACAAGGATTAGTTCAAGTTCCTGGCGGGCAGGCTAGAGTAGCTAACATAATAGAGTTAGGTGAGCCGCTAGGTCAATTTCAGGGTGCTACATTTTTAGGGACTTGGAAGAGTTCGGAAGCTACGGCTGCCGCTACATTCGGTAAAGTACCAGGTGATGCCAAATATTTAAGGGATGAAGATGGTGAAATCGTGTTTGGAGCTATTGGTAACGGTACGCCTAATCTAACCTGGGGTTTTAATAACACTATTACATATAAAAACTTTGACTTGAATATTTTCTTAAATGGTGTTCACGGCTTTGATGTTTATAATTTAATGCAAGCACAGATTACAGGTGGTGCAGGAGATTCAAGAAGTTTTTTGGCTTCGGACCAAGTGAACCAATGGACAGCTAGTAATGAAACGGATGTTCCTGCTACGGTACAGTTATATAATTCTTCTAGGTACATAGAAAAAGGAGACTTTGTAAGGTTAAGCAATCTTACCATAGGATATACCTTTAGAGATGCAGCTTGGTTGGGAGACACTACCCTTAAAATTTATGGAGGTGGTCAGAATTTGTTTTTGATTACGGATTATAGTGGTTACGATCCTGAGCTATCTTCAAGAAGAACTGAAGAAGGGAATGCAGATGTTGCTCCCGGTATAAATCTTGGAGCTTATCCTAATCCAAGAACCTATACGTTAGGGGTGAAAGTTGGATTTTAATAAAAATGCTAATTGGAAAAATACATCGAAAATATGAAAACAATAAAAAAACATAAATTATTTAAAGGCCTCATAGGTACCTTTGGTTTGCTGGCCATGGTATTAGGTCTTAATAGTTGCGAGCAATTTGATTTAAATGAAGACCCGGCAGCTTCACAGTTACAGGTGGTTACTTATAGTTCTATGCCACAGTTAGAGCTTGGTGTTACGGGTATCTATGGTAAATTGAACAAAGCGGCATGGATGTCAACTTTTTATGTGAACGGTTGGTCAGGAGATGATATAACTACCCACGTTGCGAGTAATAAGGCAGATTTCAGAGAGTATGATCAACGATTTGTAACACCTGAAAACTCTAGGACTTTAACGAATTGGGAAGGCGTTTATGAGATGATTCGTGCGGCAAATACGGTATTCCAGAGTATTGAAGGAGTAACATTGTCGGACCCAGATCCTACCAAGCAAGAGAGATTAATAGGAGAAACTTATTTTTTAAGGGCCATTATGTTCAATCACTTAATGCGTATTCATGGTAGAATTCCTTTGGTATTGGAAGTTGATCCATTTCAACAACCTGAACTGGCTACTCAAGAAGCTGTTTTTGCACAAATAGAAAGTGATCTCTTAGAAGCGGAAGCAAGGTTACCGATAAGTACAAATGTTGGATCTACAAGACCTAGTAGTGGTACGGCAAGAGCCTTTTTGGCACGGTTGTATATGGATTGGGCAGGTTATCCATTAAAGGATACCAGTAAATATGCAATGGCGGCTTCAAGTGCTAAATCAGTTATGGATAATGCGGCAGCGCATGGCTTTGGCTTAGAACCTGATTTGGCAAAACTATGGTCTTTAGCAGGTAGATTTACACAAGAAGGTATCTTTACTATCGCCTATAGTAATGCAGCTGGCAACCTAACAAATAGAAAAATGGGAAAATTAGGTTTACCAGCTGACCCAGGTCTCAATGGGTGGCAAGAGACATTTGCTGAAATTCGATTTTTTGAAGATATGCCCGAAGGAGCTAGAAAAGAAGCAACATATTATGCCGAATTGCCAGTTGGTGACGATGGGGCTATTAATTTAGATAATCCTACCAAAATACTCAAGTGGGAAGAATTTAAGGATCAACAAAACCCACTTTTAAGAAAGATTGTTGGAGATTTAGCCGATGGTGATTGGGCACAATTTCAAACCCTTAGGAGTGATTTGTATATGAGATATGCGGAGGTTCTATTGATTTACGCAGAAGCTTCTGGCGAAGCAGGAACAGCTGGTGCAGATGCATGGGAGGCTTTAAATATGGTTCATAGAAGAGCTGAGGGAATTGATTTGAATACTACTTCTCCAACGGATTTAACGGCCGGTGATGGTACTCTACAGGATCTTGCTTTTACCGAAAGAAAATGGGAGTTTGCAGGCGAGTTTATCCGTTGGAACGATTTAGTACGTAAAGAAAAAGTTCAGGAAGCGTTGGGCAATAGAAACCCACAAGTTTCAATAGGTACAACCTATGACGCGGATGGAAATGGATCTCCCAAACCATTGACAACAGCTCAAAATCCAATACTAGGATCACTGGGTACGGACAATTATTTTGCCCCGATACCACTTCAGGAAATAGAACAAAATCCTAACCTTGGTAATTAAGGAATAGTTTGTTGAGTTAGTTAGATTAAAACGGTAGGATTTAAAAAACCTACCGTTTTTTCTTTTTATTAGGATTTCGAGTCCTATTTTAGAGGTTTTAAGAAGGTTATAGAGTTAATTTGAAATTAGAGATTTTAAATGTAATACCAGATTAAGTAAGAAATATATATTTGGATGATTAAATTTTTTTTAGGGCTTTATTATGTTGTTTTTTAATAAACTGTACTAATAATAACAAGCATGAAGAAGGTAGGAAATTGGCTAAGATTCATTGCGCATCGTGTCATGTATTTCCAGAACCTTCAATATTGCCTAGAAGAGTGTGGGGTGAAAAAATCTTACCAAATATGGGGTTGAAAATGGGCATGTCACATGGCCCTATTTATAGCTATGGAAACTCTGAAGCACAAGACAGCTTAAGCCCTACTATGTCTCAAGAAGACTGGGATAATATAGTCCATTATTATTTAAATCAATCAAAGAATAGTAATCCTCAAAGCTTGATTCAAGATCAAGAAAAAAGCACTTTATTTAAAACTCATCTGTTTTCGCAGGATTCTTTGTCAGTGCTTTCAATGATTTCCTATAACGATGAAGATGGAAATCTATTTTTAGGGAATGCAAGTACTTCTGAATTATTAACAGTAGATACGGATGGCCATATTCTTAACAACCAAAAACTGGATAGTCCACCTGTTAAAGTAGCATTTAAAGATTCTTTAAATTACGTATTGACAATAGGTTCCATGAATCCCTCGGATGAGGCAAATGGAAAACTGAAAATCGGGAATAATATTATCGATGGTTTAATAAGACCAGTGGATTTTTTGATTCATGATATTAATTCTGATGGATATGACGATGTGTTTGTGTGTAATTATGGTAACAATATTGGAGATTTCTCTCTATACGAAAATTTAAAAAATGGAACCTACAGTAAAAAGATAATTCACCCTTTGTCCGGAGCAATAAAGGTGCAAATGGCTAATATGGATGACGATAATGAAAATGAAATTGTGGTTTTGTTTGCTCAAGAACATGAATATATCATGATTTGGGATTACGAGAATAATACCTTTAGTGGTCAAAAAGTAGTTCAATTTCAACCGGCCTTTGGCTCTGTAGATTTTCAGTTAAGGGATATGAATGGTGATGGACTAAAGGATATTATTATAGGTAATGGTGATAATTCCGACCTGTCTACGGTTCTCAAAAATTTTCATGGAGTACGTGTACTTCTGAATAGGGGTAATCTAGGGTTTACTGAAGATTATTTCTATCCTATTCACGGAGTTAGTAAAGTAGTGGTAGAAGATTTTGATTTAGATGGCGACAATGATATTCTTACGGTTTCCAATTTTGGAGATTTTACCGATCCTAAGTTTAGAAGTGTTCAATTTTTACTCAATGAAGGAGAATTAAAATTCACACCAAAATCTATTAATGGGCTACCAGATTTTAGATGGCAAACTATTGATGTAAACGATTTTGATAATGACGGTGATTTAGATGTTTTTTTAGGAGCGTTCAATTTGGAGATTGGGCCGAAAGAGTCAAGCATTTCAGTTAACCAAAATATTTCTTGGGCAAGATTAGAAAATACTTTGCATTAATTTTTAGTGTAAATCTTCATTAGACCGATCAGGAACATTAACAATGCTCGGTTTTTGCATTAAAGCAATAATGTCTTGTAGTTCCCTATCGCTAAGGTCAAAAATCGCTTTTTTAAAGTAAAAATTTGAAACTTCATTGATTCCATGAATATACAAATCAAATTTATAGTTCTCTAAAACCCAGTTTAAACACTCCTTTTGGGTTGTTTGTTCTTCTAATTTCCAAGCTAAAACGTAGGCCTTTTTGTTTGACAATCTTGTAGAATCTTTATCCTGTCTGCTGTATTCCGAAATCATAGCGGCCAAAAGACTTGGGCTTTTGATAAAGTCTTTTGAAAACAAACCACTTCCTATTTGTTGATTTAAGCTAGAAGTTAAAATATTGGGATACTCTTGTTCATACAATTCATAAAATCGTTCTGGTAACTCTTTTGCGAACTTTACTTTTGTGACAAATTCGGTCAATTCTTTTTCAGTAACAAAGCTATTCCAAGTACTTCTTAAATAGTAATAATAGCCAAGTGAAAAAATAAGACCAACGGCCACGATCAAAAATGTAAATTTCAGTATTTTTTTCTTAATTGTCATGGCTCTTATTTCAATTATTAGATGTGATGATTTTGTAGAAAACGAAGCTAATTAATTATCTATTTATCAACAAATTATAGAGAGTGCAAATACCATTTATTTTATCTTAAAAAACCGTTGTAGAGCAAGGGATTTAGCATTAAACTTCGTATTTTGTAAGTTGTAAAATAATAGATGTTTTAAATACTTTTTTATGATGTTTTCAGGAATGACTCACGGGCTAAAAAGTTTAGCTAAGTATTTTATTTTTAGTGTGATTTTTTTAGGTTTTATCTCTTGTGAAAACTCAAAAAAAAAACGAAAAAAAAAATCAACGATGAGACACCGAAAGAGTATTTGTTTGTTTCAATTTCTGAGGAAGAAACAGGCATTGATTTTGTAAATCATTTAGAAGAGTCATTAGAATCAAATTATTATCAATACATGTACACCTACATTGGTGGTGGTGTTGCTGTTGGTGATTTGAACGATGATGGTTTTGATGATATTTATTTCACATCCAATTCATCAGAAGATAAATTATATCTAAACACAGGCAATCTTAATTTTAAGGATGTTACGGAATCAGCCGGAATAGAACAGCGCCCGGGTTTTAATACCGGGGTTACTATGGCCGATGTAAATGGAGATGGCCTTTTGGACATCTATGTTTCAAGAGGCGGATGGCAAGATGATGGTAATAAATTTAAAAATCTCCTCTACATAAATAATGGGCCTTCAGGCGATGCCGGAGTGTCATTTACAGAACGAGCAGAAGAATTGGGTCTTGCTGATGCCAATAGAACTATTCAAGCTACATTTTTTGATTATGATAAGGATAATGATTTGGATGTTTACATTTCAAATACACCGGATATTACGAGTAGATCAGAAATAATCGATTTAAACAAAATTCAAAAAGACCCTAAAAGTTTAGAGCTTAAGGGTAGTGATAAGCTCTATGAAAATGATGGTACAGGACATTTTACGGATGTATCCAAAAAAGCTGGTTTACTCTATGACATTGGCTTTGGACTTAATCCGCAAGTTGGTGATTTAAATAATGACGGTTGGGATGATATTTATATCAGTAATGATTTCAACGTGCCCGATTTAGCTTATGTAAATAATGGTGATGGAACTTTTACCGAGTCCCGTGATAAACTTTTCAAGCATATGTCGTTCAATAGTATGGGTAGTGATATGGCTGATATAGATAATGATGGCCTTTTGGATTTAATGACTTTGGATATGAACCCGCAAGATTACGTGCGGTCTAAAACTACTATGGCCATGACGTCTATAGCAGATTTTGAAAGTATGGTAGAGAAGGGGTATCACCATCAATACATGCACAATATGTTACAGGTCAATAACGGAAACGGCACTTTTAGTGAGATAGGTAATATGGCTGGGATTGCCAATACGGACTGGAGTTGGGCTCTATTATCGGCTGATTTTGATCTGGACGGTTTTAACGATGTTTACGTTACTAATGGTGTGTATAGGGATGTTATTGACCGCGATAAGAATAATGAAATTTTAGAAATTTTAAGAACGAATAAAAGAAAGCCCACAGCAGAAGATTTTTTAAAGTTTGCACAGATGCTTCCGCAGCAAAAATTGAAAAACTTCTTTTATCGGAATAAGGGAGATTTGACATTTGAAGACACAAGTGAATCATGGGTAGAAAGTGAACCTTCTTTCTCAAACGGAGCGGCGTATGCAGATTTTGATAATGATGGCGATTTGGATATCGTGGTGAATAATATAAATGATAAGGCTACTTTTCTAGAAAACAGGGCTATTGATAACCAACGTAAATACTATTTAGAGCTAGATTTGGTTGCTGCCGGAAAGAATACTTTTGGAGTAGGCACAACAGTAAATTTGTACTTTGAAGACGGTACAAAACAAACGCGGCAAGTTACACCAACAAGAGGTTTTTTATCATCGGTTCCAAACTCTCTTTACTTTGGTCTAGGTAAACATTTGAACGTAAAACGGATGGAGGTTATTTGGCCTGACGGAAAAATTCAGGAATTGGAAGATGTAGACGCCAATCAATCTTTACAGTTAAATTATCGCTTTGCGGAAACCAAAGTAAAAGAAGAAAATAAGACTGATTTACTTTTTACTAAAGTCACTTTTGATAACCGTCACTCAGACCCTTACTTTAACGATTTTGATTTACAGATTTTGCTGCCTCATAAATTGTCGCAATTAGGTCCTTCCTTGGCAAAGGCCGATATTAATGGAGACGGGCAAGAAGACATTTTTATAGGAGGAGGAAAAGACCAGCCTGGGCAACTACTTGTAAGCCGGTCAAATTCATTTCAAAAGATAAGTTCACCTGCTCTTATAGAAGATAAGTCTTATGAAGATGTTGGAGCTACTTTTTTTGATGCGGATGGCGATGGAGATAATGACCTTTACGTAGTTAGCGGCAGTTATGAGTTCAAGGAGAACCCCAGGATGTTGGTAGATAGGTTATATCTTAACGACGGCAAAGGTAATTTTGAAAAAGCTGAAAATGCTATTCCAGAAGTAGGTATTTCGGGTTCTGTAGTGGTTCCTTCGGATTATGATGGGGATGGAGATATAGATTTATTTATTGGCGGAAGACTCATTACGGGTAAATATCCGCACCCAGCAAGTAGTTTGTTGCTGGTAAATGATGCAGGTAAATTTACAATTCAAAATGATAATCTCGCTCCGGGATTACAAGGGTTAGGTCTTGTAACTGATGCCAAATGGGTAGACATCAATAATGATCAGAAACTTGATTTGGTTGTGACTGGTGAATGGATGGGGATTCAAGTATTTCTCAGTAAAAACAATAAACTAGAACGCAGTGATGCATATCCTGAATTGGCAAATGCCGTAGGTTGGTGGAACGAACTCTTAATAGATGACGTAGATGGCGATGGGGACAAAGATATTGTTGCAGGAAACTTGGGCTTAAATTCTAAGTTTCATGCTTCTTATGAGAAACCATTTGAAATTTATACATCGGATTTTGATATGAACGGGTCGGAAGATGTTATACTGGCAAAAGAATACCATGGCAAACAAGTTCCTGTTAGGGGTAAAGGTTGTATGACCCAGCAATTACCACATCTGGCGCAAACTATACCAACATATACAGATTTTGCTAGTAAGGATTTAAAAGGTATTGTTGGAGAGGGACTTCAAACGGCACTTCATTATAAGGCAACAGAATTTAAATCAGGAATATTTATAAATAACGGAGATAAATTCAGTTTTCAACCATTCGAAAATAGAGTGCAAATAGCACCAGTTAATTGTATGCTGTTTCAAGATTTTGACGGTGATGGTTTTAAGGATTTAGTATTAGCGGGCAATAATTATCAATCTGAAGTTGAAACTACGCGTTCGGATGCTGGAATAGGTAATTTTCTTAAAGGAAATGGTAAAGGCGAGTTTAAAGCAATTTCAAGTTTAAAGTCAGGTTTTTTTGCTGATAAGGATGTTCGCAATATGACTACTATACATAAGAAAGCAGGAAGTTTTATACTGGTGGTCAATAATAATGACAAGCATGATTTATTCAAAGTAAAAACAGCTACTAATTAAAACATGAGATTGCCAATAAGGAATATATTACTTTTTGTATTTTTCTTTTTGCTTTGTACGGCAACGAGTCGGTTAACTGCGCAGCAAAATTCCGAAAAGAAACATGATTCTCTGGCCGATGTTTTTTTTAATAAAACGAAAAAGTTAAGGCGTGATAATCCGGATAGTGCTTTAGTTCTACTAGAGTCTAAACACGAGGAATTCTTACAAAAAGGAGACACGGTAAATGCCGTAAAAGCCTTGCTGGAAATGCCATATATTTATGGTCAACATGTAGATTATACTAAATCTTATGACACGCTTTGGTTTGCTTTATTTTTAGCGGATAAGGCCAATAATGATGAGCTAAAAGCTTCTGTGTACAATTGGCTGGGCAGATTGTATAGTTTTTTTAAGCGGAAAGATGAAGCTTTGGAGTATCTGCAGACCTCTCTTGAAATTAATCGTAAACTGGTTGAAAAAGGCCAGTTGCAGAAAGCAGATTTAGTACGAAACTATTATTTACTGAGTGCAACACATAGAGTGCTGAATCAACCAGAAATGGCAAAAATTTATCTAGATAGTTGTTTCGTTAATTATGCTCCTACCAATGGTCAATTACCTATGGCTTACCTTCATTTTGAAAAAGCGTTTCAATTATCGGTGAACGACAAAAATGAAGAAGCATTGCAATTATTAGAGGAGTTAGAGCCTTGGTTTGTTGAAAATAGACCGTCCTATTTAGTTTTGGTTTATTCTGATATGGGTGATGTATATGCAAATCTATCTAACTATAAACAGAGTAAAACCTATTATGAAAAAGCCTTGGAAGTGTCAAGGAAATATAACAGTCATGTTGATTTTTCATCTTTGGTTCATGAGAAATTAGCCAATCTATTTGAAGCGCATGGCGAGTTTGAAAAAGCTTTTAAAAATCAAAAAAAAGCTAGAGAGATAGATGCTCAATTTTTTGATAGTAGGACAGCAATAAACCAAAGCCTGTTAGAAATTAAAGACGAGTTTAGGATTGAAAAAGAAAATCAAGAACGGCTAGTACAAAAGCAGCGTTTGGAAAAATTAGAACAAGCAGATGAAATTTCTTTTCTACAACGTATTATTTTATTAGGCTCCCTTATTTTCTTGATAATCATAGGGATAGGTTTCTTTCAATATATGCGGACAAAACATCTAGCTGAAAAGCAACTTTTAAGAAAAAATAAGCAACTAGAAATTAAAAAAGGAAAAGAACTTTTAGCATTAAAAAACAAAGAATTAGCGGTTACTGCTTTGCAAATGGTTGAAAAAGATGAATTTCTAAAGGATATTGCAGACAGATTAAAAGAGGTGGAAGGCACCACAGAAAAACCAGAAATAAAGCAAGTGCTCAAATCTATTTCTCATAATAGATCAGATAATTGGAAAGAGTTTAGGCTGCGGTTTACGGCGGTAAATGAAACTTTTTATCATAAGATTACCACCATGTACCCAAAACTCAGCCAAGCTGATCAGAAAATATGTGCCCTTATAAAATTAAATTTCTCCAGTAAGGAGATGTCTAGGCTTCTTGGTATTTCTGTAGAATCTGTTCATACCACAAGGTATAGAGTACGAAAAAAGATGAAATTGGAGAGAGGCGTGAATTTGGAAGAATATATTTCATCGCTCTAGTAATTAGATAATTGTAAGTCAAATTGAAAGAACTACTTACAATTTTAGGAAAAACACTAGTAAAGGTGTTAAATTGCGGCAATATTCTGTGTAATGAAGAAAGAGAAGGTAGAGTTAAAATCAACTTATAATGTCCCAAATTTAGAAAGAGGACTATCTATTATAGAACTATTGGCCACTCAACCAAAAGGCCTTACTCTGGCAGAAATTATTGAAAAACTATCAATTGCCAAGTCTAGTGCTTTTCGCATTGTAAGTACTTTAATATTTAAGAATTACCTTCAAAAGAACGAGACCACCAAAAAAATAACTCTTTCTAGAAAGATGTTAACGCTCGGTATTTCTTCAATGAACGAGCAAAGTTTAGTAGAGCATTCCATAGATGTTATGCGTGCTGTAAGAGACGAGCTTAAGGAATCTGTTATGTTAGGTGTGTTATTAGGCTCTACAGGAACTATTTTGGAGCAAGTGCCATCTTCATATCCGGTAAAACTTTTTGTGGAGCCAGGTACTCAGTTTGATCTTCACAGCTCTGTAGGAGGTAAATGTATATTAGCAAACATTCCTAGTGAAGAAGCAGATGAAGCTTTAAGGGGTAAAACTCTAACCAAGTATACAGAGAATACCATCACCTCTAAAAAGGAGTTTAAGGCAATGCTAAAAGAAGTTAAGAGCAAAGGTTATGCTATTGATAATAGCGAAGACATTCAAGGGATCAATTGTGTAGGAGCTCCAATTTTCAATGAGCACGGTTACCCGGTTGCAGCACTGTGGATTACTGCTCCCTATGGTAGATTGCCAGCTTCGCAATTTGAGAGTAAAGGCAAGATTATTCAGAAGTATGCCATGAAAATTTCCACAAAATTAGGGTATCTGACCCAATCCTTATAGTCAATTCTTCATTTTCATTAAATAAGTTCGCTCACTTCAATGTGTAAGTGAACTAGTTGATTATGGCCGTATTTAGGTCATGAAATAGCCTATTTTAATAGGTCTACGTCGGTATGAGCGCTATCACCGGTTTGTAGTCAAAATCTTCATTTTGATTTTTTCAAGGGTACTTGTGAAAGAAATCTTAAAAAAACACATATAAATAATATCGATATATCAATATTTTGTATATTTTTGGTTCAAATAAGAAACTAGTTTCATATTTGAATAAAAAAACACCTTATGGAAGCAACTATTTTTAAAGAAGAGAATGCTCTTGGTGCTACGCAAAATGGTGTAGGAGTGTTTGAAAATGGAGAACTACGCATAAAAGTTGATTTTATTGATAATGGCGGAACTGACGTATCAGTTTATAATGAAGTCTTTAGCAAGGGACTAAATATGCCAGCTATTCTACTAGGGGCGTTAAATTCATTAGGACTGAAAATTAAAGTTTTAGAAACTGAGGCTGATAATAGTTTGACCAAGCGTTTCAAAATTTTTAAAGAGCAGGCCGAAAATAAAACGGTATTAAAGAACGTCACGAAGAGAAAAATTTTATTCGAAAAGAAGGTTTCAGAATTTTCATCACTACATGCACGAGACAAAGATTTTTTAAATAGGATTACTACTTATATGGAAGAAAATATGTCTGATGATACCTATTGGGTAGATGACCTTTCTTTTGATATGAATACTAGTAGGTCTACTTTTTTTAGAAAATTAAAAAAACTTACGGGTCACGCACCAAAAGATTATATGAGAAATATAAGATTGCTCAGGGCTGGTGAATTACTTGAAAAAGGACAGTTGCGTATTGCAGAGGTTAGTTATCAAGTTGGCTTTAGTGATCCTAATTATTTTAGTAAATGTTTCAGAAGGTTTTACGGCACATCACCATCTGATTATAGTGTGTTAAGTAACGCTAGTTAAAACACGAAATCCTTATATTTAAACTTAGATCTAGTAACCATAATTATGAACAAATATTCACATTTTTTAATTTTTGCTGCCGTACTGGTTTCTGCATGCAATTCTCCCAAAACTACTAATGAAATGAAATCTACTTCAGATAATGATGAGAAGGTGACATTTACCGCCGAGCAAATTGACCACCTTGGTATTACGGATACCAATCATTTAAGTGCTGCATCAAAAAGAGCACTTAAATGGCCAACAGATTTGGGGAACGAATGGTTTATTCAGTTTAACGGACTTGAGCCTTTAAAAGGAGATTTAGCATATGAAGAAGGAGTTGTTCGTCGTGATCCGAGTGCTATAATTAAGGAGGATGGCAAGTACTATGTTTGGTATACCAAAAGTACAGGCCCAACTCAAGGTTTTGGAGGTGATATAGAAACCGAAAAAGTATTCCCTTGGGACCGTTGTGATATCTGGTATGCCACTTCAACAGATGGTTGGACATGGAAAGAAGAGGGGCCTGCAGTAACTAGAGGAGAAAAGGGTGCTTATGATGATCGTTCTGTTTTTACAGTAGAAATCATGAAATGGGAAGATAAATATTATCTAAGCTACCAAACGGTAAAGTCACCATATAATGTGCGTGTTAAAAATCAAGTTGGATTGGCATGGGCAGATTCTCCAAACGGACCTTGGACTAAAAGTAAGGAGCCTATTTTGAGTCCTGCTGATAATGGAGTTTGGAAAGGTGAGGAGCAAGATCGTTTTGCCGTAATTAAAAAAGGGGATTTTGATAGTCACAAGGTACATGACCCATGTATTTTACCTTATAAAGGAAAGTTCTACTTATACTATAAAGGGGAGCAAATGGGTGAGCAGATTACTTTTGGCGGAAGACAGATTCGTCACGGTGTAGCTATTGCGGATAAACCTGAAGGCCCATATATAAAATCGCCTTATAACCCAATAAGTAATAGTGGCCATGAAATTTGTGTTTGGCCATATGACGGGGGCATCGCAGCATTAATTACTACAGATGGTCCTGAGAAAAATACAATTCAGTGGGCGCCAGACGGTATCAACTTTGAAATTAAATCTGTAATTCCAGGCGTAAACGCGCATGCTATAGGTCTAAACAGAACTGCCGAAGTGGAGAAAGAACCAACGGAAATCTTAAGATGGGGTTTGACGCATATTTATAATAATGGGGATTACCAGAGTATTATGCGTTTTTCTTCGGAAAGAAAGACACGTCACGTGGCAAAAGGAGTAAAAAAATAATAGAGAAATATATTTAATGAAAGCAACAGTTTACAAAGGAAACAAAACGTTTTCTGTAATAGAGAAGGAGATTGAGCAGCCTGCAAATGGTGATGTCAGAATAAAAGTAGCGTACTCTGGTGTCTGTGGTACAGATGTGCACATCTACCATGGTATGATGGATAAAAGGGTAGCTATGCCTCAGACAATCGGTCATGAAATGTCTGGTGTAATTGATGCAGTTGGTGAGGGTGTAGAAGATTATAAAGTAGGGGACAAGGTAGTTGTTCGCCCGTTAGATGACCGCAAGGTAAAGACTTCGGACAAAGGATTCAATCATATTTGTGAAGAATTAAAATTCATTGGTATTGATAGTCCGGGTTCTATGCAACAATATTGGAACGTACCTTCATTTGTACTTCATAAATTAAAAGCGGAAACCGATTTAAAATTGGCCGCATTAATAGAGCCATTATCTGTTGCTACGCATGATGTTCGTAGAAGCGGATTGGTTGCTGGTGAAACTGCAGTTGTTTTGGGTGGTGGACCAATAGGTCTTCTGGTAGCAATGGTTGCCAAAGATGTGGGGGCCAATGTTATTATTTCAGAGGTGAACGAAAAACGTATTGCCAAAGCTAAATCTATGGGGTTACATGCTGTAAACCCTATGAAGGTTGACTTGGTAGAATATGTAAAAGAACAAACGGACAACCGTCGTGCAGATGTTGTTTTTGAAGTGGCCGGTGTACAACCTGCTTTAGATATCATGTGTGAAGTTGCTGGTATTCGCGGTAGAATATTGATGGTGGCCATTCACGGAGAGAAAAAACCTGTAGACCTTTTCAAATTTTTCTGGAAAGAACTTAGCTTAATTGGTGCTCGTGTTTATGAGAAGGAAGATTATGAGAAGTCAATTCAATTAATTACAGAGAACAAGCTTCCTTTTGAAGATATGATCACGGATGTACAGCCGTTGACGAATATTCAACAAGTTTTTGAGAACATAGATAATAATCCTGATGGTATGAAAGTACTAATGGATTGTCAACAATAATCACGAGAAACAACGCATAAGAAAATGAGCATATTAAATCAATTTAGCCTAAAAGGTAAAACGGCTTTAGTAACAGGTTGTAAAAGAGGTATTGGAAAGGCAATGGCCGTAGCATTGGCAGAAGCCGGAGCAGATATTATTGGGGTTAGTGCTACTTTAGAGAAGCATGGTAGCATGGTGGAGCAAGAAGTTGAGGCTACCGGAAGAAAATTTAAAGCATACGCCTGTGATTTTGGTAATAGAGATTCACTGTATGAGTTTATAAAGGAAGTGAAAAGCGACTTCCCCGTAATTGATATTTTGGTCAACAATGCGGGAACTATTCTTCGTGCTCCAGCAGTTGAGCATTCTGATGAATACTGGGATAAGGTTATTGAAATAAACCAAACTGCGCAATTCGTTTTAACCCGTGAAATAGGTAAGGAAATGGTAGCGCGTGGTGAAGGTAAAATTATTTTTACGGCTTCATTATTAACTTTCCAAGGTGGTATTACAGTACCTGGTTATGCGGCTAGTAAAGGTGCGATTGGTCAAATGACTATGGCATTTGCTAACGAATGGGCAGGTAAAGGTGTCAATGTAAATGCAATAGCACCAGGTTATATCAGCACGGATAATACGGAGGCATTGAGAAACGACCCAGAAAGGTCTGCATCTATTTTATCTAGAATACCAGCTGGTAGATGGGGTAAACCAGAAGATTTTGCAGGACCTATCGTCTTTTTAAGTTCAGATGCGGCGGCTTATATGAGTGGCGTTACCATGTTGGTAGACGGCGGTTGGATGGGTAGATAAGTATCTTAAGACTGAGTAAAAAAATCCAATTAATAAATACTGAAAAATGAAATTGCCAAGACAGGTATTCTTGTTCTTAGTGTCCTTTTTTGCGCTTATAAATGGCTGGGCACAAGACAAACCAAACATCGTTTTTATACTATCTGATGACGCAGGTTATGCAGATTTCGGGTTTCAGGGAAGCAAAGAATTTAAAACTCCTGAACTGGATAAATTCGCCAAAAATTCGGTGCTCTTTACCCAAGCTTATGTTTCTGCGGCAGTATGTGGACCGTCAAGGGCTGGTCTTCTGACTGGAAAATATCAGCAGAAATTCGGTTATGAAGAGAATAATGTACCTGGTTTGATGAGTAAAAACGGAATTACTGGAGACGATATGGGGCTTCCGTTAGATCAAAAAATAATGGCAGATTACCTTAAAGAGCAAGGTTATAAAACAGCTGTTTTTGGAAAATGGCATTTAGGTAATGCAGACCGTTTTCACCCTACTAAAAGAGGTTTTGATGAGTTTTATGGTTTCCGCGGAGGCGCAAGAAGTTATATGCCTTACGGAACGGAAAATCAACTTACAAGAAATGAGGATAGGTTGGAAAGAGGTTTTGGGGAGTATGAAGAATATGAAGGTTACCTAACGGATGGATTGGCAGACGAGGCTATTTCCTTTATGGAACGAAACCAGAAGAACCCGTTTTTCATTTACCTAGCTTTTAATGCGGTACACACGCCAATGGAAGCAAAGGAAGAGGATTTGGCAAAATTGCAGGGCCTTACGGGTAAGAGAAAAACATTAGTTGCTATGGCCATTGCCATGGATAAAGCTTGTGGCAAAGTTTTAAACCGAATTAAGGAATTGGGTCTTGATAAAAACACGCTTATTGTTTTTACAAATGATAATGGCGGACCGTCTGATGCAAACGAATCATCTAATAATCCATTAAGTGGTACTAAAGCGAATCATTTGGAAGGTGGTATTCGGGTTCCTTTTTTAATGTCATGGCCAGGAAAGTTAAAGCCAAATACCGTTTATGACAACCCAATCAGTACACTAGATTTACTACCCACTTTTATTACTGCAGCGGGTGGTAATGTAAGTAATATTAAAGGTTTAGACGGTGTGGACCTTATTCCTTTCCTAACGGAGAATACAACAGAAAAACCTCACGAAACTTTGTATTGGAAAAAAGAGGCTAGAGGAGCTGTTAGGCATAACGATTGGAAACTGGTTCGTTTTCCTGATCGCCCGGCGGAACTCTACAACATTAAAGAAGATATTTCAGAGGTGAACGATTTGGCCGCTGAGCACCCAGAGAAAGTGCGGGAGCTTTATAAAATGCTTTTTAATTGGGAGCTCACTTTGGAGCGACCACTTTGGCAATTAGAAAGAAGATTTGAAGGCAAAGCAGCCGAAAGAATGGATACATATAGAAAACATAAATCATAAAAGATCATGTCAGCAATTAAAGAATACCAACTATTTATAGACGGAAAATGGGTGACATCTACGTCTGGAGAAACCATTGACATTGTAAATCCAACTACTGAAGAGATAGTTGCAAGAGTACAGAATGGAACAGTAGAAGAGGCCCAACAAGCATTAGAAGCTGCTGATAAGGCTCAAAAGGAATGGAAGAAATTGCCTGCTCGTTCCCGTGCTGATTTACTATACAAATTGGCAGATGAGATAAAAGCGAACTCAGATTACTTGGCTGAACTTTTAGTTAAGGAGCAAGGTAAATTGTTGAAAGTTGCCAAAGGTGAAGTTGCAGTTACGGCTTCATTTATTAAGTATGCTTGTGAAGGCGCCAGAAGAATTGAAGGGGATATTATTCCTTCGGATAACCCTAATGAGCAAATCTGGATTCAGAAAATACCTCGTGGTGTTGTTGTTGCCATTACAGCTTGGAACTTTCCTTTGGCATTGGCCGGTCGTAAATTAGGACCTGCTTTAATTGCTGGAAATACAATCGTTATTAAACCAACTTCTGAAACACCTTTAGCAACTCTTGAGTTAGGTAATTTGGCTAAGAAAGTAGGTATTCCAGATGGTGTTATTAATATCTTGACCGGTCCAGGTAGGGCTATGGGTAATGCTCTTGTGGAGAGTCCTATTACTAAAATGGTGACCATGACAGGTTCTACACCAGTTGGCCAGTCTATTGCTAGGGCTGCAGCACAAAACCTTACGCATGTTCAGTTAGAACTTGGTGGAAAAGCTCCTTTCATTGTTTTTGAAGACGCAGATATAGATGCTGCTGTGGACTCTGCTTTGCACTCGCGTTTTGATAACTGCGGACAAGTTTGTACCTGTAATGAAAGAATGTATGTACATGAAGGTATTTATGATGCTTTTATGGAAAAATTCATCGCCAAAACAAAGGCTATAAAAGTAGGTGACCCAATGTTGGCGGAAACTGATATGGGACCTAAAGTAAATGCAGCAGAATTAAAGCATATGGAGCATTTGGTTGCTGTGAGTCTTGAAGAAGGTGCTACGTTGGCTACAGGTGGTAAAAAACCAGAAGGAAGCGCTTTTGAAAAGGGATATTGGTTTGAACCAACAGTATTGACCAATGTAACCCAAAATATGACCATTGTTCACGAAGAGTCTTTTGGACCTATTCTACCAGTTTTAAAATTCAAAACTTTTGATGAAGTGGTTGGGTATGCAAATGACTGTGAATACGGACTTGCGGCTATGATATTTACCAATGACATGAGCACTATAATGAAGTGTAACGATGAGCTTGAGTACGGTGAGATATACGTAAACAGAGGTCATGGGGAGCAGCACCAAGGTTTTCATAACGGCTATAAATTAAGTGGTTCTGGTGGTGAAGACGGTAAGTACGGCTTTGAGCAGTACATGGAGAAAAAGACATTTTACATTAGACACAAGGCATAGATGAGTACACGTATAAAATCGGTTGAGTGTAAGTTGTTCCGAGTTCCGTTGCCGGAAGTCATGAACGATGCTAAACATGGAGACCATACGCATTTTGAGCTAATCACTTCTACTATTACTTTAGAAGATGGTAGCACTGGAACCGGATATACCTATACCGGTGGAAAAGGTGGAAATGCCATTAAGGCGATGGTGGATTATGATATTGCACCTGCTTTAATAGGCAAGGATGGTACAGATGTAGAGGGAATCTATGATTTTCTTGAATGGCATATGCATTATGTGGGTAGAGGGGGCATTGTATCTTTTGCCGTTTCTACGATTGATATTGCATTATGGGACATCCGTTGTAAAAAAGCAGAAAAACCACTTTGGCAAATGGCCGGTGGAGCGGGTAATACCTGTAAAGCGTATTGCGGTGGAATAGATTTACAGTTTCCTATTCCTAAACTTTTAAAGAATATGGAAGGGTATTTGGCGGCTGGTTTCAATGCGGTCAAAATTAAAATCGGTCGTGAAAATCTAGACGAGGACATTGAACGCATAAAAGCAGTGCGAGAATTTATTGGTCCGGATATCACGTTCATGGTAGATGCCAATTATTCAATGACTGTGGAAAAAGCTATTGAAGCCATTAATCGCTTTAAGGAATATGATATTACGTGGTTTGAAGAACCTATTATTCCGGATAATTATATAGGCTTTTCTCAAATTTTTGATGCTACGGGCTTTCCATTGGCAATGGGTGAAAACCTACATACCATTCATGAGTTTGAGTATGCCATGGATCAGGCGAAACTATCTTTTGTGCAACCTGATGCTTCTAATTGTGGCGGTATTACAGGTTGGTTGGCAGCTGCACGATTGGCAGATAAACATAACATTCCGGCTTGTTCCCACGGTATGCAGGAGCTACACGTAAGTTTAGTGTCTGCGCAACCTAATTCAGGTTGGTTAGAGGTACATAGTTTTCCTATTGACCAGTATACTACCAGACCATTGGTTGTTGAGAACCACCTTGCTGTGGCACCAGATTTACTGGGAGTGGGAGTGGAGTTTGACTGGGAGAAATTAGCTCCTTATCAATCTAATTAAACATCGAATTAAAACATTTCAAAACACTTACGAAAATGAAAACAACGCAAACGGATTTCGGTGTACTTGAAGGAGAAGCAATCTACCAGTATATTTTAGAAAATGATAATGGGGTAAGCGTAAAAATCTCTACTTATGGTGCTACCATAACTTCTATTCTCTTACCAAATAAGGATGGGAAAATTGAAGAAATAGTTTGCGGTTTTGATACGTTCGAGAACTATTTTTCTGATGCTTATAAAGCAAATGCTCCCTATTTTGGCGGAACTGTAGGTCGTTATTGTTCGCAAATAAAAGATGCTCAATTTTCTTTGAACGGAAAGGAATATGAACTGGCAAAAATTGTAGGAGACAATAACCTTCATGGAGGTAAAGTTGGTTTTGATAAGAAAATATGGAAAGTGAATTCGTTTTCTAATGAATTAGCTACTGTTCGAATGGAACTAAAAAGTAAACACCTTGAAGAGGGTTTTCCAGGTAATATTACGGTTCAGGTGACTTTCTCATTAACAAATGAGAACGAACTTAAAATACAGTACGGCGCAATAACCGACCAAGACACGCCTTTCACTATTACGAATCACTCGTATTTTAATCTTTCGGGTTTTGCAGAAAATGTTGAGGGTCACTCCGTAATGATAAAGTCAAGTACCAAACAAGTTTGGGATGAGACAGGTGCTGCAACGGGAGAAAATGTTTCTGTTGTTGGCAAAGCCGATGATTTACAATCTGCTAAGACCATAAAAGAAGTTCATGAGGCTATGGGAGATGGTTTTGAACATTTTTATCTTTTTGAGGATAAAGGGTTTGAGTTGGATAAAGTAGCAGAGATAACAGAGCCCAAAAGCGGACGTTATATGGAAGTTTTTACCACAGAACCTGGAATGTTATTGTACACAGGTAAATATACTTCTGATGAGCTACAACGCGAATCAGGATTACAATACGGAAAATACCGTGGCTTCTGTTGTGAAACGCATCGCTACCCTAACGGAATGAATATTAAGAACGCTCCTAAGAGTATTTTAAAAGCGGGAGAATCTTATGACAGTACTACTATTTTTAAATTCAACTGGTAAATATAATAGGGTCATGTACACTAGACCTTAATTAAATATTCAAATTATGACCGAAGGAGTATTATTGGCGATTTTCGCCGGATTAATGTTGGGCCTTTACGCCCTTCCTGAAAAGTTTACAAAGGACTTTAAATATGAAAATACATGGAGTCTCTTTTTTCTCCTGACCATGTTCGTTGTGCCTATTATTGCTTCGGTAACCCTAATTCAAGGGTTTGGAGAGATTTTTGGAAATATGCCAACTGATATCTGGGTAAAAATGGGACTTACCAGTTTTCTTTGGGGTATTGGAGTTATGATGTGGAGTAAGGCAATTAACCATATTGGGCTTTCGCTTGGTTTCTCCATCTTTATAGGAACTATTATATTGGTAGGTTCACTCTTACCATTTATTGAAGACGGGTTACCACCATCAAACGTATTGACCTTTATTTTAGTAGGTATTCTGGTAGTTTTATTAGGGGTTATCTTAAACGGGAAAGCAGGTCTTACCCGTGAAAAAGATGAAGCTAAAATAGAATCTAAAGATGGTACTTCAGCTAAAGGTTCTATGGTTACCGGTATTATGATTGCCGTTGTTGGCGGTCTATTGGCAACAGGTTTTAGTTACGCTAATGCAGCAGGACGGCCTTATTTACATGAAGCGAGTATTGCTCAGGGTAATGCCGATTGGATTACTGCTGTGGCGGTAATGTTTCCTATTTTCCTTAGTGGAGGTATTGTAATGACAGCTTATTTTCTTTGGCAATTAAACGTCAAAAAAGCTTGGGGAGATTTCAAAACACCTGCCTTTGGAAAGAATCTGTTCCTTATTCTAATTATGGCAGTTTTTCATTATGCGGCATCCGCTCTTTTTGCATATGCTGCCTTTAAATTGGGAGCTTCCGGTAACACCGTAGGCTATGCCATTTTCAACACCTCTGCCGTGGCGACCGCTATAGTTAGTGGTTTGATTACCAAAGAATGGGTAAGTGCATCACCAAAAGCAAGGAACATGTTATATGGTGGTCTTGCTTGTATGATTGCAGGAATTGTAATAGTTGCTTATGCAAATGGCTTGGGGTAAAGTAACTCCTCAATTGAAAATATAAAAAGTAAATTTTTAGTAGTTAGCCCGGTTGTTATTAGCTTTTCAATTGGGCTTTTTTGATTCATATGGTAAACTATAGACTTATGAAAAATTATCTTTTATGTCTTATGCTCATTGGTTACTTATTAACCTCTTGGAATAATGATAACCCATCTAAAAGTCGTCTAACACAAGTATCCACAGATTTTAATTATGATTGGCAGTTTCAGTTGGTAGATACCACAGGGAATACAGCTGAATGGAAAAATGTTAGGCTTCCACATGATTGGAGCGTTGAAGCTTCTTTTGATTCTATTAATGGAGAAGGAGCTACGGGATATCTTCCTGGAGGTACGGGATTATATCAGAAAAAATTTCCACTTCAATTGAAATCAGATGAGAAAGCATACATCTTGTTTGATGGAGTTTATAATAATTCGGAAGTAGTTTTAAACGGAGAAAAAGTTGGTGTTCATCCGTATGGGTATTCTCCTTTTTACTTCGATATTTCCTCTTATTTAAATACGGAAAAGGATTCTAATTTAATTGAAGTTAAAGTAGATAGAACTCGCTATGCGGATAGTCGTTGGTATACAGGTTCGGGTATTTATAGGGATGTAAAACTATTGGTGAAGAATAAACTACACATACCTATTTGGGGGGTATTTGTGACCACCCCAAAAATAGAAGAGAAGACGGCAGAAGTATCTGTTTCAGTTCAAATTAATAATGATTTTCCAGAGGATAAAAAAGCAGAACTGCGAACGGAGATTTACAATCAAGAAGGACAAAAGGTAAATGAAGATATAATCTCCATTGAAACTCTAGGGAATAGCCAAACGGTTGAATTACAGTCGGTATCCATTGAAAATCCCGTTCTGTGGGATGTTGATAATCCTTATAGGTACAAAGCGGTAACTTCAATCCTTTATGATGGTAAAATCATAGATCAACAAGAAACTGTTTTTGGCGTGCGGTCCATCCGTTTTGATGCTGATGAAGGTTTTTTTCTAAACGGAAAGAATAGAAAAATTAAAGGGGTTTGCCTGCATCACGATGGCGGACTGGTAGGCGCTGCCGTTCCCGATGACATATGGAGAAGACGTTTGGGGAAATTAAAAGAAGCAGGGTGCAACGCCATTAGAATTTCACACAATCCTGGTTCACAAGCATTTTTAGACCTGTGTGACGAAATGGGGTTTCTGGTTCAGGACGAGTTTTTTGATGAATGGGACAATCCCAAGGACAAAAGAAAAAACATGAACGAGCAGAGTGTAGATTATATTACCAGAGGCTACACAGAACATTTTCAAGAGTGGGCCGAAAAGGACTTAAAGAATACGGTTTTGGCTCATAGAAATCACCCAAGTATTATTCAATGGAGTATAGGGAATGAAATAGAATGGACATATCCACGAAATGCTGAAGCCACCGGTTTTTTCAATAATATGGAATGGCAGGGCAATTACTTTTTTTCAGAACCTCCGTATTCAGTAGAACAGATAAAAGAGAAACTAAATACCTTGCCCAAAGAGAAATATGATATAGGGGAGACTGCGAAAAAATTAGCAAAATGGACGAGGGAATTGGATACTACGCGATACATAACGGCTAATTGTATTTTGCCTTCTGCAAGTCATCTCTCTGGCTACGCCGATGTGCTGGACGTGGTGGGCTACAGTTACCGAAGGGTGATTTATGATTATGGCCACAAGAACTATCCGAACAAAGTTATCATGGGAACCGAGAATCTTCCGCAATGGCACGAGTGGAAAGCGGTTATGGAGCGTTCGTTTATTTCTGGTCTTTTCCTTTGGACGGGAATTGATTATATGGGTGAATCTAATGGAGGTTGGCCCAAAAAGGGTACGCAAAGCGGGTTATTAAATCAAGCCGGTTTTGAAAAGACATCATATCATATGATGAAAACCTTGTGGAATGATGCTCCACATTTGCACATAACCACACAGTCTTTAGAGAAATCTATTTATAAATTGAATAGCGCTGGTGAACCGATAGAAAAAAAGAAGGACGGTTGGGAAAAAGCATTGTGGTTTTGGCATGAGACTAATGAACATTGGAATTATGGAGCTAATGAATCTACGGTAGTAGAGGTATACTCAAATTGTGATGAAGTGGAACTTTTTTTAAACGATGCTTCGCTAGGGAGAAAAAAGCTAGCGGATTTTGACGACCATATCTATAAATGGTCCGTTCCGTTTGCAGAGGGAGAATTAAAGGCTGAAGGTTATATTGATGGAAAAAAAGTAGATGCAATTGCTCAATTGAAAACAGCCAAAGAACCTCATGCTGTTCAACTTTCAGTGGATAAAAGTGAATTGTCTGCCAATGCCTATGATGTGGCCCATATAGTGGCCCAAATCGTTGATGGCGAGGGTAATCCAGTAAGACATATCAACTCCGAAATTTCTTTCTCTATTTCTGGGGATGTAAAATTATTGGGCGTAGATAATGGTTCGGCTAGGAATGTTCAGGATTATCAATCTACTGAAATTGTAACGGATAAAGGGCGCTGTCTTCTTGTAGTACAATCTAATTTTGATGCAGGAGATGTAACCATATCCGCAGAATCTGAAGGGTTAAAAACAGGTGAATTAATATTGAAGATTAAGGCCGATAAATAACACAAGGTTATTACAAAAACAAAAGCCCAATTTCCTTAGAAATTGGGCTTTTGTTTATTTTATAGTTAAGGTTACTTCGTATTTTCAATGCGCTTTCGTTGTTTATCGGTAAGCCCAAATTGGAAATAAATATCTGGGTGATTCAATATGTCACTTTCTTTCATAAGCGGGTCGTCCACATCTAAACTAAGATCACAATCAAACCTTGCAAAATAGCTATGGCTTTTACCTTCTGCTTTCCCTACATTTCTAAAATGGCAAAGTCCCCAAGAAATACCACGGCCATCTTTGGTGTCTGTAAATGCATCAGGAACGTATGGGCCGGGTGCGATAGGCATTAACCCTGTAATGGCAGCTACTTCAAAATTGACTCCGTCTGGTGCGTATTGTATAGTATTGTGTTCTAGACCATGGCGACTTACCAATGCAGCAAGTCCTTCTTTAAAAGGAAAAAGCGCAGTCTCATGACCAGAATTTATAACCGGATTTAAAGGGTGTTTTTTGAAAGGGCCAAAAGGATTCTCAGAAATTGCAAGACCTTGAGCACGAACTTTAGGGTTACCGCCCATCTCTCCTTTGTAGTAGATATATATTTTTCCGTCACGTACAAGTGGGTAAGGGTCATGAATTACATATTGATCCCATGAACCTTCGGGGCCATTATCAAGAACAATTTTGTTAGAAGGTGTCCAAGGGCCATTAGGAGAGTCTGCAACAGATGCTGCTACTGGACAATCGTCTCCTTTAGTTCCAGGTGCGCCTGGCATGTTTAAATAAGCTTGGTAATACAAGTAGTATTTTCCTTTGTAAACTAAAATGTCTGGTGTAGAGACGGAGCGCCAACCTGGGTTTGGTTTTTCAGTTCTTGTAACAGCAACACCTTGTTCTTTCCAAGTGAAACCGTCTTTACTTGTTGCATACCATATTTCTGATAAATCCCAGTCTCGGGAAGGTATAGTATCGTTTCCACCATTTTCATCAGGAGGAACACTGGTCTCACGATGTGTATACCAAAAATAATAGGTATCGTCTACTTTTATTACTTTACTAGCGTCTCTTCGGGAAACTGTGCCATCGTGACCGTGGTAGTCAAAACCTTCTAAGGGAGTATATTTAAAGTTTGAAAAAAGCTCGTTGGACGTTACTTCTAGTCCGCCATACGTGCCATCATAAATACGCTCAAATGCAGCGCTTAATATTCTGTCCGGCTTTTCCCTTGGTACGTTGCCATAAGGAAAATCTTCTTGAACTATTTCTGGGGTTGTTGGTTTATTTTGGCTTTCTTCTTTTGTCTGGTTACAGGATATCAACAATGTTAATGATACCATGCTAAATAGGTTTTTTTTCATTCTTTAATTGGGTGAGTTTGGTTAGATATTAATTGTTAAGTTCTTCTTTGCTTAGACCGCTCAATACGTGATTTAGTTATATTCAATAAGCTGTAAGTAATGGTCATTGTTACCAACCAGTATATTGGATTTATCTGCAGTCTTAATAACTTTCATGTCTTTGACATCAAAAGGAGCGTAAAACCCACTTTGTGTGGCTGTAATTGGAGTAAAATCTCCTTTTCCGTTGCCTTTAAGAAAAAGACCTACGCCGGCATCGTTCCGTGGAGTTTCAATCTCGGAGGTAAATAAATTTCCGGCAATCAATAAGTCCTTATGGCCGTCTTTATCAAAATCTTCTGCGAGGATGGTGTTTATGCTAGATACTTGCGCCAGTTTTGGTAGCTCGTGTAGTTGAAATGATTTCCCTTCAATATTTTCAATATAATAGGATGCAAAAGTATATGCGGATAAGTGAAGCGCGTTGTTTAATTGGTCTCCATAAATGTCCTGTAAATCAGAATTTCCAAAAGATTCAAAAGTGGGAAATTTAGTGTCTAGCTCCGGTATTTGTTCAACGGAACAAGACCGGCCTCTAATAGGGTAAACTTCGCCTTCTTCAAAATAACTAAGGACAATATCTTGTTTTCCATTTTTATCAAAATCCGCACTATGCACTTGAAAAGGATGTTCAGGTGATGCTTTATATTTATAATTCAAACCCAGATTACCTACTATGAAATCATCATCACCATCATCATCCATATCTGCTTTGGTAACATTATAATACCAGCCATCGGTTTTTTCTAAACCTTCCATTAAAGCGGGTTCAAAAGTTCCGTTTTCGGTCTGTAAGAATGTGATAATAGGCATCCATTCACCCACAATAATCAGGTCTAGTTTTTCATCATTATTTATGTGTGCCCATTGAGCGGATGTCACCATACCCAGGTTTTTAAATCCAGGTGCTTTAGCAGCTGTTACGTTTTTTAGATATCCATTTTCATTTTGTAATAAAGTACTATGGGCAGGTGAGGGGTATTTGCCAGGTATTTGTCTACCGCTTACAAACAAGTCTACATCTCCGTCATTATCATAATCCGCAGGAATAACTTGTGAGCCACTATCCAAATATTTTGGTAGTCTACTGCTATCTTTTTTAAAATAGCCTGTTCCATCGTTAAGGTATAGTCGGTCTTGGAGGTTTTTACTATTTTCCTGAAATTCGTATCCGCCACTAACAACAAATAGGTCTTGGTCACCATCATTATCAATATCAAAAAAGACACTGCCTAAGTCTTCTGACATTTTATCGATTAGAAAATCTTGTTGTGGTATTGAATCAAAACTCCCTGTTCTGTTTTGGATAAAAAGAGTTCCGCTTTTGCCCGATGCCCCACCAACGTAAAAATCCTCCAGTCCGTCCGAATTAACATCTGCTACAGCTATAGTTGGTCCAAATTGAGACATCTTGTGCGGCAAAAGAACTTGTTTCTGGTAATCGTCAAATTCATTTTCTGTATGCTTGTACTTTAGATTTTTTTTGATTGTTTTCTCACTGAAAATAGGCTTGATAAGAATATTTGAAGTATTTACAACTTCTTCGTTTTTCTGATAAATATCTAAGGCCTGATTTGAGCGAACATTTTTAAGTTCACTTATTTGACCATTGGGCCATTGAATCCTGATTTTTTCAATTTCTTTCATGGAACCAACTCCAAAATGTGCAGTGTTCTCGCTTTTTGACATATAACCTCGCACATTGGTTACTTCTATGGTCTGCCAGAGATGGGTGTCCTTATAAAGTAAAACTTTGCTACTTAAAGCCTCGGTCTGTGAAGTGGGGTGTAGGTTGAATCTAAGATAATTTCCAATATTTTTTTCTACCGTATGATTTTTATAGATGAATGCTTTTTCATCTATATTATTTATAACAAGGTCTAAATCTCCATCTTGATCTAAATCTGCGTAGGCCGCACCATTGGATAAGGTTTCAAGTTCAAATCCCCATTCTTTATTTTGCTTGGTAAAAGTGAGGTCACCATTATTTTTATAAGCATAGTTCTGAAGCTTGTCTTCTGGAGCAATTTTGGTCAACGCCAAAATATCAACTATATTTTCAAATTTTTTATTTGTCTTTTTTGCAACCTTATCAATGCTATCTAAAATACGTTCGTACTTTTTATTTACATCACTATTACGCATGTTCCGCTTAATGCCATTGGTTACGAAAATGTCTTTTAGCCCGTCATTGTCAAAGTCGGCAATTAACGGGCCCCAACTCCAATCTGTATTGGATACGCCGGCCATTTGTGCAACATCACTAAAAGAACCATTGCCGTTATTTCGTTGTAGCGTGTTAAACATGTATTGGTAATGCCCACCTTCATTAACTATGTTCCAAAAATTTTCTGGATTCATACCGCCCATATTGGTCTTGATACGTTTATGGTCTTCAGCAACCATATCCAATACCATAATATCTAGGTTGCCGTCATTATCAAAATCGGCAATATCAGTACCCATGCTAAAATTAGAAATGTGTTTAAAGTGATTTTTCAGGTCTTCTTTAAATCCTCCTTTTTGGTCATTTATATAATAAAAATCCGGTTCATTATAGTCGTTAGCAACGTACATATCTTGCCAGCCATCATTATTAAGGTCTCCCACAGCTACGGATAAACCAAAGGCCATGTTCTCTGTTTTGGTAACGGGAGAAACTTCAATAAAACCAATGTTCTTCCCCAAATTTCGGTAGAGTTTATCACTATACATAGGGTTGGAGCCTATTCGTCTCTTTTTACCGCCTTGTCTATTACCATACCCAGGAGGTTGGTTTATTACATAAAGGTCAAGAAGTCCATTTTTATCATAGTCTAGAAAACTCGCCTGAATTGAATAGCCCTTATCATTCAAACCATAATGCGCAGCCATTTCCTGGAATGTACCTTTGCCAGAATTTATGTATAGTAAATTGGCACTCTTGTCTCTGTTGCCTTGTTCGTTTTTGCATATGTAGATGTCTTGGAACCCATCTCCATTTACATCTGCAAATGTGACACCGGTAGACCAGCTATCACTTTTTAGAATGCCAGCCGTATCAGTGACATCTTCAAATAGCATATCTCCTTTATTAAGGTATAATTTGTCATGTACCTGATTGCCGGAAAAATAAATATCGGGTAGGCCATCATTATTTATATCTCCAATGGCAACCCCTGCACCAGTAACAAAGTTTTCATTTACAAGGTGATTTTCTTTAGCGGTTTCTTTTAAGGTATTTGAAAAGTGTATACCAGAATCTTCTGGTTGAACTAACGTAAATAAAGTCTTTGAATCATCAACCGTCTTTTGTTCTGATTTATCACAGGAAAACAAAAACAAAAACGAAAAACCGAATAATCCCAAACTCCATTTTGTTTTCATGGAATCTAAAGCAATAAACGCTACATCTTTTACAGAGAAACTAAACATAATAAGGTTTGTGTAATAATGGTCAAAATACGGAAAGACTCTTAACAGAATGGGTAATATAAGTTCATGCTCAGGTAATTACAGGTCATAAAAAACCAAGTGACCTATAATTACCCGATTTTGACCATTTATTGCCGAGTCCTAACAAAGGTAAAATACTTTCTTTGACAATATAATTGTTGATTCCTCATCAGAGAAAGGTTTTTAAAGTGAAAATCCTAATCTTTTTGGCTTATTTCTGCTGTTTGGTCAAAATACTAACTAACAAAAAACAGGCATGATTATGAAAGAATGTTTATTTAAACAACTCACAAAACGCAAACATTGGTTATTGTTTGGGCTTATGTTGACTTGTGCTTCTATTGGATTTGCACAAGACTCTAATGTAAGTGGAACTATTACCGATGAACTTAATCAACCCATGTTCGGAGCAAATGTTCTAGTAAAAGGAACAACGAACGGGGTAGTAACAGACTTTGATGGAAACTTCTCCCTTGCAGCAAAAACAGGAGATATTTTGGTTATATCTTATACCGGGTATACTACCAAAGAAGTATCAGCAGAAACGGGTACAACTATTAATGTACAGTTACAACCTGATTCTCAATTATTGGACGAGGTTGTGGTAATAGGTTACGGTTCCAGAAAAAAAGCAGATGTAACTGGTGCAGTAAGTACGGTAAAGACCGCATATATAGAACAACAAGCATCATCTGATGCAACTAGAGCACTCCAAGGTAGTGCTGCTGGTGTAACTGTAAATGCTTCTGCAAGACCAGGGCAAAATGCTCAGGTAAGAATTCGTGGTTTAGGTACTATTAACGGAAACGGACCTTTGTATGTTGTAGATGGAGTTTTTGGTGCATCGCCACCACCAACAAGTCAAATTGAATCTATGCAAGTGTTAAAAGATGCTTCTTCTACCGCTATTTACGGTTCAAGAGGTGCTAATGGTGTAATCTTAATAACAACTACAACGGGTAGAAAAGCGCAACCCGCCAAAATAGATATCAACTTAAGGAGTGGTATGGGTACGTCTACTTCTAGATATGACTTAGTTACCGATCCAAATTTAATCGGGCAACAAATTTGGTTGGAACAGACCAATGATGGTATTGCTCCAAATCATGCTCATTTTAGTTTTGATCCAAACAATATTCAGGCAACCCAAGTAAATGATTATTTGTTTCCAAATGGAGCATCTAATGGCGATGCATCAACTAATCCGGCATTGTACGACCAAGTAAATTACCCGATTACTAAAACCAACCAAGAAGGAACAGATTGGATGGAAGAGTTGTATCAACCTGCATTAATACAAGATTTTGTATTGTCTGTGTCAGGAGGTTCAGAGAGAACAACGTATGCTTTAAGTGCCAATTATTTTAAAGAAGAAGGGATATTACGAGACAATTCTTATAATAGATATGCTATTCGTGCCAATATAGATTCTCAGGTAAAGGATTGGTTAAAAATAGGAGAACGTTTAGGGGTCACATTAAGCGAATCTAAAGGAAACACTGTTGGTTTTAATAGTATTATTGAGACTAGTCCGTTAATACCTGTTAGAGATATTGCCGGAAACTATGCCGGTGGTGTTGTAGGTGGCGGATTAAATGATGGTCCAAACCCTGTGGCAAACAACTTTAGACAGCGCAAGGATAAGAGAACAACTTTGAATGTAACAGGTAATGTTTTTGTGGAGATTAAACCCGCTAACAATCTAACGTTCAAATCTCTTTTAGGGTATAACATGAATTGGTATTCAAATCATGACCCTAGGTTTGCAGATTTAGAGAATACCAATGGTACGGCAGGACATACATTAACAGAGACTAGAGGAGATAATTTAACGTGGAACTTTACCAACACTTTAAACTACACTAAGACTTTTAATGATGTACATAAACTAGATGTTTTATTAGGAACGGAATCTACAAGGTTTAGATATGACCAAATTGCCGCAGGTAGAGAAAGTTTTATTTCTACTGATGATGATTTCTTTATTCTTAGTTCAGGGTCGGAAAACCAAACGAACAGTGGCGAAGCTGCTGCATGGGCTCTAAACTCATATTTTGGCCGTTTGTATTATTCATATGACGATAAGTACATGATAGAGGCCACGGTTAGACGTGATGGTTCTTCTAGGTTTGGTGCTAATAATAGATGGGGTAATTTCCCGGCAATCTCTGGTGGATGGGTTGTTTCTAGAGAAAACTTCTTGGCCGATAGCAGTTGGTTAAACTACTTAAAACTACGTGCTGGTTGGGGACAATCTGGTAATGACCAAATAGGGAACTATAATGGTTTCAGTACTTTTAGTTCAGACTTAGGTAGCTCATTTTACGGTTTAGGTGGTGCTGATGGCATAATCAAACAAGGATTCCAATCTTCAGCTATAGGAAATCCTGATGCTAAATGGGAGACTACTACTTCTACAAACTTTGCTGTTGATGCAACATTGTTCAATCGTGTTAATCTTACGGTAGATGTTTGGAATAAGGATACAAAAGATATGTTATTCCCTATTGCTATACCAGCAGTAGAAGGATTTGCAACTGCACCAAGTGTAAATATCGGAACCATGGCAAACAAAGGTGTTGATATAGAACTAGGTTATAGAGGTGGTGGAACTGAAGAAGGAGATTTCAAATATAACGTGGGTGTTATTTTCTCAACTTATAAAAATGAGGTTGAGTCTTTGTCTGAAACAGATGGTGAATTTATTGTTGGTAGAAACCAAAGGGCTCAGACGTATTCTAGAGTAGAGACAGGTACTGCATTTCCTGAATTTTACGGGTATGTTGTAGAGGGAATTTTTCAAACTCAAGGGGAGGCAGATGCACACCCGGAAAATGGTACGTATAACCAGCCTGGAAACTTGAAAATTAAAGATGTTGATGGTAGTGGAGATATTACTCCAGACGATAGAACCTACATTGGTAATCCAAATCCGGATTTTACCGCAGGACTTAATTTAAGTATGGAGTATAAAGGGTTTGATTTCTCTGCTAGCTTCTATACTAGCCAAGGTAATGATGCTATTAACTATTACAATAGATTTACTAGATACGGACTTTTTCAAGGTCCTAAGAGTCCAGATAGATTGTATAAGTCTTGGGGAAGCCCATATTTAGAGAACAATGCTGATGCCGTATTGCCAAAAGCATCTTCTCAGACAAGCTTTGAGCAAAACACCCATTCAGATTTAGTTGAAGATGCCTCATACATTCGTTTGCAAAATGCGCAAATAGGCTTTAACGTACCAAACAAAATTTTAGATAAAATGAGTTTGGCTTCTATGAGAATCTATGTAATGGGTACCAACCTGTTCACCATATCGGATTACTCTGGTTTGGATCCTGAAATCGCTTTATATGACGATCCAGATTCAGGTTTTTCAAGTGATATCGATAGAGGTTTAGATTTGGGTACTTGGCCATCGCCAAGACAGATCATATTTGGTCTTAATATCTCATTATAAAATAAAAATTGAAAAAGATGAAAAATAATATATTTATAAAAACCGGATTGCTTGCTACGGTTATGGCCCTATCGTGGTCATGTGGAGAGGAGTTTCTTGAGGAAAAGCCTAAAGGAGCGGTAAGCGAAGAAATATTGACAACTGAAAATGGGGTAGATCTTCTCCTTGTTGGCGCGTATTCTAGATTGGATGGATATGCTGCCGGAGAAGCAGGAGGTCAAGGAGAGGCATCTGCTATGAACTGGGTCTGGGGAGATGTTCCTTCCGATGATATGCACCGTGGTGATCAAACGGGTGGCTGGAGTCCTATCAACCTTATAGAAAGATATGAAGCTGATGCTTCTAACCCTTGGTTAGATGGATTGTGGGCAGCAAACTATGATGCAATTGCTAGATCAAATGATGCAATTAGAGTTTTGAAAAAAGCGGGAGATAATGTGGAGCCTGCCGTAGCTGTTCAACTAGAAGCTGAAGCACGTTGGTTAAGAGCTTGGTACCATTTTCAACTCCGTAGTAAGATTGAGAAAATACCATATATTACCGATGATGTAGTTGCTAAGGAAGTAACTAACAGTGAAGAAGTTTGGGATAAGATAGAAGCTGATCTTAAATGGGGTATTGATAATGGTATGGCCGAAGAAGTTGAAATAGGTCGGGCATCTCGTTGGGCAGCCAAAGCACTTTTGGCTCGTGTTCATATGTTTCAACAAGAATTTACGGAAGCAAAACCTTATTTAAATGACATTATTGATAATGGCCCATTTCAATTAATGGATCATTACTATGATAATTTTGATGAAGAAAAACAGAACAATGCAGAGAGTATTTTAGAAGTTCAGTACACTGTAAATGATGGAGCAGGAGATGCCAATAGTGGTGCCGATCATAGAACTTTGTTTCCTAGAGGTAGTGATATTGGGTCTTGTTGTGCATACAGTGCACCAAGTTTTGACCTGTTCAATGCTTTTAAAACAGATGCAGATGGTTTACCATTGTTCGATACTTTTCAGGACGATTTACTTTTAGAAGATTACGGTGTTCTAGATACCGAACCTTTTACGCCAACTGCTGAGTCACTTGACCCTAGAGTAGATTGGACTATTGGTAGAAGAGGTATTCCATTTTTGGATTGGGGACCAATGTCCGGTAGTGATTGGATGTTAGATCAAGCTGGTATGGGGCCTTTCTTGAACAAAAAAATTATGTTCTATAAGAGAAATAAAGGGGTTATTTCCATTTCAAGTCCTACTTGGTCAAATGGTCTTAACGGTAATAATCTACGCATATTCAGATTAAGCCATGTTATCTTATGGCGAGCAGAGGTGGCTATGGAAGAAAACGACCTTGGTTTGGCTAAAGACTTGGTAAACGAAATTCGCGAGCGTGCTCAAGATGATTTGGTAATGGGGAAAGTGAATAACACCACTTTTGAAAGTGGATATGAGTTAGACATAGATGAAGATCAGCCTGCAGCTAATTATAATTTAGGTCTGTACGCATCTTTTCCAAATCAGGACTACGCTAGAAAAGCAATTTATCACGAAATGCGTTTGGAATTTGCTTTAGAAGGAATGCGTTTTCAAGACTTGGTACGTTGGGGAATTGATGAGCCAACTATTAGTAAATATTTACAATCTGAATTAAGTGATGGTAAACTTCCTTGGTTGCAAGGGGCAAACTATACAGATGGTCAAGATGATCATTGGCCTGTACCGCAAACACAAATTGATTTACAGCAAGGAGTATTAGTACAAGATCCAGCCTATTAAAAAAGGATATAAAATAAACTAGTTGAGTTAGTTGTTTGTAAGCGGCAGCAGGGTATTTGATCCTGTTGCCGTTTCTTTTTAGTATCAACTTTTTACAACTAATAAAAATTAATAATGTTTCTACACTTTAGAATACAATTATTAATTGTTATATTGACACTTTTTAAATTTAAGTAGGATATTTCGTCTTGCTTATTTCATGAAAAAAATAACAGAATAACAACCGACCGTTTAATTAAGAAATAATACAACTAAGTAAATGACCAATTTAAATCAAGCCTCAAATTCTACGAAGAAACGTTATAATATATTGGCCATGGTTTTCATTACCGTGGTTATTAATTATCTAGATAGAAGTAATATCTCTGTTGCAGCTTTTGCAATGAAAGAAGATATGGGACTTAGTAACGTGCAAATGGGTTATGTGTTTTCTGCCTTTGCTTGGACGTATGCTTGTCTGCAAATTCCAGGAGGAATCATAGCGGACAAATTTCCTACCCGAATATTGTATTCTATAATGATGGCCTTGTGGTCTGTGGCAACCCTTATACAAGGTATGGTTAGCTCATTTGGTGCTTTAATTGGCCTAAGAGCTAGTATTGGTATATTTGAAGCTCCTTCTTATCCAATAAATAATTTAGTAGTTACCAGGTGGTTTCCAGAAGATGAACGAGCATCTGCAATTGCTATATATACATCCGGTCAATTTTTGGGCCTTGCTTTTCTAACCCCTGTTTTAGTGGCGATCCAAAGCTATTTTGGATGGAGAGGTCTCTTTGTTATTTCAGGTATTATAGGCCTTGTATGGGCAGCAATTTGGTATTTTTTCTATCGTAATCCGCAAAATCACAAATCCATAAATAAAGCTGAGCTTGATCATATAGAAAAAGGTGGTGGACTTATTGGTAAAAATGACGTTAAGAAAGAAGAGAAGAAAAAGTTTGATTGGAATGATTTCAAGCAAGCTTTCATTTATAGAAAACTTTGGGGACTTTATATTGGTCAATTCTGCTTGGGAGCTACAACTATATTTTTCCTCACTTGGTTTCCAACGTATTTGGTGGAGTTTAGGGGATTAGATTTTCTAAAATCTGGATTCTTGGCTTCAATACCTTTTTTAGCAGCTTTCTTTGGAGTGCTTCTGTCCGGTTTTTCATCTGACTATTTAATTAAGAAAGGGTATTCCGTTGAAATCGCAAGAAAGACACCTATCATCATTGGTATGCTTTTATCTACTTGTATTATTGGAGCGAACTATACAGATAGTACTTTCTTTGTAATACTGTTTTTAGCTTTAGCCTTTTTTGGTAATGGTTTGGCAAGTATTGCTTGGATATTTATTTCTCTAATGGCACCTAAAAAACTAATAGGACTTACCGGTGGGGCGTTTAATTTTATTGGAGGTCTAGCAGGTGTAGTTGTACCGATTGTAATTGGTTATTTGGTGGAAGATGGGGATTTTAGTCCTGCTCTTTTCTTCATAGGAGGTATAGCGCTACTTGGCTTTATATCTTACACTTTTATAGTAGGTAAAGTAGAACGTATCGTTCCAAAAAATAAAAAAATATTAAATAATAGTAAATAGGCATTTATGAAAATATCAGCTATTAAAACTTTCCCTATAAATGTAGGTTTTGGAAGTCAGCTAGTCATTAAGGTTGAAACAGATTCAGGAATTTATGGATGGGGGGCTTCTGGTCTTTCCGGTAGAGAATTGGCCGTTATTGGCGCAATTGAGCATTTTAAAGGTTTTTTAATTGGCAAAGATGCGCGAAATATCGGGGCGCTTTGGCAAGAAATGTACCGTGGTCAATATTTTGAAGGAGGACGTGTGCTTACAGCTGCAATTTCAGCTATAGATATTGCGCTTTACGATATTAAAGGAAAGGCTTTGGGCGTTCCTGTATATGAACTATTGGGAGGTAAACACAGAGATTATGTAGATTGTTTTGCTTCGGTTCGTTTTAGAACTAGAGAAGAGCTTTTTGAGTATTCCAAAACCTGTATTAAAGAAGGTTGGACGATGTTACGCTTGGCTCCTGCGGAATTTGAAGCAGAAGGAGATAAGGAACTTTTTGAACCGCGACAATCTATTGCTACAATCGCCGAATGGCTTACCGACCTCCGTAAAGAAGTAGGTTCAGCTATAACCATAGGAATTGATTACCACACAAGACTTACTCCGGCTCAAACGTATTCTTTCATAAACCGAATGCCACCTGGGACTTTGGATTATATTGAAGAACCTATTCGTGATGAAAATCCAGAGGCGTACGAGAATCTTCGTAAAATGGTAGATATTCCTTTTACGATAGGTGAAGAGTTTTCTAGCAAATGGCAGTTTTTGCCTTTTATAGAAAGGAATCTTACTCAGTATGCTCGTATTGATATTTGTAATGTTGGAGGAATTACCGAGGCTATGAAAGTAGCTAGTTTGGCCGAAGCTCATTATATTGATTTGATGCCACACAATCCATTAGGACCAATTTGTACTGCGGCTACCATTCATATGGCTGCAGCTTGTCCTAACTTTGGTTGGTTGGAAGAAATGAATACGCCTGCACAGTATATGGGTACGGATGCTCCAGAGTTTTATCCTGTACGACCTATATTGGACGGACCTACATATCCCATACTAGATACTCCTGGACTAGGAGTAGAGTTCAATGAAGAACTGGCATTAGAACAAACTTTTAAACCTATTGAAATACCAAGATTACGTCGTAAAGATGGGTCATTTACCAACTGGTAATCAAATATATTATTCAACGAATTCCATTAAACCAAAACGGTTGGCTTGGTGTACATTTTTGGAAATGTCATAAATAGGAAATATCGTTGAAGTAGACCGTCTGTCGCCCTCGGCATCATTTCGGTCTTGTCTTATAGCAAGGAAAGCCCATTTGTTTCCGGGTTCAATTGCAACAACTTTACCAAGCTCACCAAAGTTTGAATAGGGGATGGCCATTTCCATGGTCCATCCCTTATCAATATCAGAATTATCATTTATAGTTCCATCATAGGTAACTTCAACCTCAAAGTCTGGGTTGAAAGTTTTGTAAACCACATCTTTTCCCTTTACATAATCATTAAAAAAAATGAAGTCGTTCACGGCCTTGTTCAGGTTTAGTTCATACCCAAAATGAGTGTCTAGACTATCTGGCGCAGTAATAAAGAATATTTCGGCACAGTCATCTAAGTAAGGTTGTCCGTCTCTTTTGGTTTCCCTAGCCGTAATATATTGGTCTTCCATTTCAAAAAACACATAAAACTTTTCTTTCCCCCAAAGCATCCTAAAGGTTGATTTTTGTTGATCAGTAGGTTTGTCAACCCTATAAAAATAATCCAATGTTCTAGCTTCTGTTTTTGACCAACTTGCTTCATCCATTTTGCCATCAATAACTATGGGTTCACTCACCTTGGAAACCTTAAAAACGGGCTGTTCACCTAAAGAAAGTTTCTTTTCCTGCTGTGCAAATACAGAAGTGGATAGAAAGCATAAAGCGATTAAAATTTTGGTGTTTCTGAACATATATTTTGAGTGGCTCATATTAATTGGCAATCATAACTTTGGCCCACAGATTGTTTTTATAAACGTCTAGAGCTTTTTGTAATTCTTTCTTTGATTCGTCTGTGTTTCCCAAACCTGCATTACCCAATGCTTCTAGATAGTAAGAGTTAGAGATGAATTTATTGTTCGTGGCAGAGGCTTCTTCAACAGCAACTAACGTATTATCGTTGCCACTCTCACGCATACCGTTCCCTTTTGCAATTAAGCTCTGGAACATGGACTTGGCTTTCTCTGAATCACCCAATTTCTCAAGAGATTTCCCCTGAAAGAAGATAAGGTCGTTCATACCTCTTCCGTTTTGGGCAGCAACACTTTTTTGATAACTAGATTTTGCTTTTTTGGCATCGCCCAGTTGCTCATAAGCTTCACCCATATAATAGTAAATCATGGCATTCTTTTCATCATGGGTAGGTTTACCTACTTCAAGGTTTTCTGGATAAAGCAATGCACGCTCTAAATGGGTGATAGCATCTTGTGGCATTTTATCGGCGATCAATTGCTTAGCTTTTAAAGTATGCGCATCTACATAATGCCAATAGGTTTCTCTACCGCCTTCCCAGGTTCTAAAATGATGTTTGTCTAAAAACGCAATAGCCTTATCGTAATCACCCGCAAGGTTCAGCAGTTCTACATAGGTTTTAGGAGCGTCTACATCGTGTCTTACAATAGCAAGGTTGCTTTCTAAGATTTCAAGGTTCTTTCTAAAATCGGCATCCGATTCATCGTAGTATTTAGAAAGCTCAGAATACCAAAGCGGATTTGAATTGTCTAGCGAAATTGCTTTGGTCATAAAATCTATAGCTTGTGAAGGATTCTTTTGGTGATAGAATGCGCCAAATGCTAGATTACGCCATACCATAGGAATGCTAGTATCTATAGCACCGGCCTTTTCCCAATACTTTATGGCATCATCTGGTCTTTTGTCATAAAGTAGATTACCTAAAAGATAAAAGGTAGTGGGGTTATTAACATCAATTTCTAGTGCTTTATTTAAAACAGTTTCGGTTTCCGTGCGATATGGAAATGCATAATCTAAGGACGCATTTTTTGCTTCAGCCAAGGCTTCTTTCGCTTTGCTAGAATCGCCTGCTTCAGTATAAAACCAAGCTTTGTAATAGTGCACAAGCGGACTAGATACCTTTTTTAAGTCAGATAGTAACGCAATACCATCTTCGGTAAGACCAGCATTCATGTAGTTCGTTGCAATTTCCAGATAATTGTTCTCTGGGCTTTGCATGTTGTTTCTCCAGGCTTCCATAGAGCTATTACCTTTGGCCAGTTCCATTTCATAAAGGACTGAAAAATCTAAAGGGTCATAAGCAATCTGCTGCTCTAGAAGAGTCACGGCTTCGCTCTGGCGGTTGAGTTTACGGAGTAAAGCGGCATTCAATACTACAATTCTACCATCGCGATTATTTGTAGTATAGGCTTCTTGGACGTATTCAAGTGCTTTTTGATAGTTTCCTTTTGTGCTTTCAATTTGTGCCAATTTAAAATTACCAGAGGAGAACCATTGGTAGTACCAAGCTGATCTTGCTAAATTGGAATACGCTTCCTCTTCATGACCTAATGCTTGGTGCGTTAAACCCAAATAATAGAATATTTCACCTTCTTTGGGCTGATAGTATTTTACTTTTAATTTATCTGCTGCGGTTTGCAGATATTTTAATGCCTCTTCATATTTGGTTTGATTGAACTTACGCATACCTAAAGCGAGATTCGTACGGTAATCGTTTGGTGATTTTTCCAAAGCGGCTAAGTAATAATCGTCTGGTTCAATGCCCGGCCTTCTAAATTGTTCTACAAAACGTCCTGTTAGGTAAAGGTCTTCAACAGTTTTGAGCTCCTCCGGTTTCTTTACTTTCTCTTGACCTTCTGGAAGTTGTGGAGTTTTTGGTTTGTAGGGTGTGTATGAAATAAGTTCCTTTCCTTCTGCATCTTGAATAAGGACAGTTAGTTGATATTCATCTAAAGCTTTTCTGTTTTTATAAGTCGATGTAAAAGGATGGGCAGGATCAATATCTATCGTTTTTTCCTCTAAAACAGTATCACCATTTTTTAGAATAACTTTTGCTCCTTTAAAATCTTTGGTAGTGTTGAATCCGTAAAATACGGTTTTTACATTTCGCATTTGAAGCGTAACGGAAGCATCGGTATTTGAATTTTTAACCACCTCTAAATCTCGAACAGGATACCAGTAATTTTTTGCGTCTTTAACGGAGTGGGGGAGAATCCAATTATAATCCGGTTGATTGTTAGAAAAGGTTCCGGTCATCAGTTCTACATACGCCTTTCCGTCATCGGTTAGTTTTCGTCTTGCATTTTGTCCTTGTAAACCAGGACCAAATTGCCATAATTTTGAGGCGTTATTTTCAAATGGGTCACCTACATGAACGGTTCCCGCTTTTTGTCCGTAATCATATCCACCAATAAAACCCTCCTTAATATCCCACATAAAAAATGAAACCGGATTGGGATGGTTTTTCCACCAAGTAAGGTCTACGCCTTTTTCATAACTGGTACGGCCATAATCATCGGTTTTATTGGATAAAGGCCAATTGATAAAGCTACTGTTGTTGTGATACACTCCAATCTCTTGACTTGGAGGCCAGAACGTTCTAAAATCATCGTTTGCCGTTATAGCCACATTGGCCCAAAAAAGAAACGTAGTGGTGACGTCACTAGTATTATTAATGCGATAATCAACCTCTATATAGGAACGACCTGGTCTTAAGGTCATGCCTATAACGCCGCGCATGTCTCTTGTTTTTTCGGTTTCTCCAATCCAAACTGTGGCGCTACCGTCTTCGTTAGTTATCATTCTATAATCACTGGGTAGCATGGTAGTTGTACGGTGGTGATGTGGAAAGCACCATTCTATACCTCCTGAAACCCAAGCCCCCAAGGTGCCGATTAAATCAGGCTTTATTACACTGTTGGTATGAAACAATTCGTGTCCGTTGGTTTTGTCAATAGCCGAAAAAAGACGGCCTCCAAAGGCAGGTAACACCTTTACAAGAATATATTCATTTTCTAGGTAGACCATGTCATAAGTGACATCTACCAAAGAATCGCCTAATTTGGTTTGTGATGCGTACGGATATACTTTACCCTGTGCGCCTTGAACTCCACGGCCGTTGTAGAAAATGGGACTCAATTCATCTACACCAATTTTATAGGTTGGAATGGTTTCTTGACCTTCGTAAACTTTTACTTGAGCCTGAAGTTGAGAAAAGCAAAGAAAGAGCAGTAATGCTGAAAGAAAACGATTTTGGTTTGGCATAATTTGTCTGTATTATAGTATTCTTCTTAAATCTAAGAAGTATTACTATAATACAGTATAACAAATGGTCTGGCGAGTATAATAAATTGTAAAAAGTGACTTAGTATACATTTTATGTATTAATCTCTTCGCTTTTGTTTTTTGCCCTAGCTGTTTTCACCGCTATTTTTTTCAACATCCATTCTGGATAATCCGTAGCATCCTCAGCTTCGTAGATTCTTATATGTTGGTCCTCTTGTGGTTTTTTGAGCTCATCCGGGTCACATTTTAAAATTTGAGCCGCGGTATCCACACCTGAGTGTGAAACTCCTGCCACACCATGGGAAAGAATGCTAGCTCCGCATAAATAGAGATTCTCAATTTCACTTTTTGCCTTGTAGGCAAACGGACCAATATGTTTTAGGCTTTTTTCGGTGCCGTAGATATTACCGTCCGTGGTATTAACGTAGTATTTATTGGTTAACGGAGTTCCCAAGTCTTTTTGAATGATGTGTTTACTGATACCAGGAATAGCTTTTTCTAATCCGTTTATCATTTTTTGCATCAACAATTCTTTAAAATCTAAATACTCTTGCGAGCGCTCCTGATTTTCATCTTTAAACTTCTCAAAAGCTTTATAGTCAACCAACGTAATGGCTTCTATACTATGATGTTTTCCGTCAAAACTAGAAGGGTCTTTTAAAGTGGTACAGCTAATGAACATTCCCTCAAAAGCATCTCCTTTTGAAATATCAGATTCTAACATGCTATCGTAAAACTCGTCTGTATCCTTATTGGGCATCATCCAAATGTTACCGGAGTCCAGACCTGCTTTTCGCAAGTCCATATCAACAATCAGAAACAACATTAATGAAGTGCTGGAATATTTTGTTTTAGCAAGTTTCTGTTGAAATTTAGCACTGAGGTTTTCTCTTCCTACCAAATCATTATACGTAATACCTACATCTGCATTGGAAACAATGGTATCCGCATAAAGTTCTTGTCCATTTTCCAGAACAACCCCAACAGCTTTTTTCCTTTGGTCGCCTTCCAGAATTATTTTTGTAACTGCCGTACTAGTGCGTAGTTCTCCTCCATGTTTTTTAAGCGTATTGGTCATCGCTTTTATGAGCGCACCGCCGCCACCCATGGGGTAATATCCACCTTGAAAATAGTGGTACATTAATGCACTATGCAATACAAAAGGAACCTTTTTTGGCTGAACACCGTGATCCCCACACTGTATGTTCAATATGTTTTTTAAAAGCGGATTTTTGATATGCCACCCGATTACTTTTCTAACACTGAACATCCCATACTTACCAAAATGTTTGGTTTTAAAGGGGATGGTCAACTTTTGCCAGAACCCTTTAAAATAAGGTAGGGAGTAAAGTTCTTCACTTACCTTTCTAATAAGGTTAAGGTATTTGTGAATCTGTTTTTTGTCATTCGGAAAACGAGCGGAAAGACGTTCAATAAGCAGCTCAAAATTGGCCGGAAAATCGAATCGTTCTTTACCAATACGAACATGTTCGTACGCATCGGGATTCATTCTAAAAAACACAAGCTCGTTAGCAATGCCCAGACCTCTATATAAATCATTGGTAGCCTCACCTTCGGCCATTAATCCAACATAATGAACGCCAGGAGTAAATCGGTGTCCGTTTAAGTAAAAACTATGGCACCAACCGCCAGGCACATCATGTTGCTCCAGTACCAAAACTTTTTTGCCAGCTCTAGCCAAACAAATAGCCGTAGCCAAGCCACCCGCTCCAGAACCTATGATTATAGAATCGTATGTATTGGGTTGGTTCTTGGTATCTGTTGAACCGGAATCTTGTATTGTTTCTTGCATTCGCAGGATTATAGAATGATAATAAAAATAGAATCACTATCGAAGATATGCATAAAAACAGAAATCACTTTTTATGCTAAAGCCCTATTTTGAAATTGGTATGCTACTTTTTTAATTTTGTAAAGCTTCGGCAATAGCCTTTTCTACCAGAGGTTCCATTACTTTATAACCTTCAACAGTAGGATGTACGCCATCATTGGCATATTTTTTTGGCAAACCGTTACGTTCATCTGCCATAGCAGAAAAATAGTCAAGATAAATATGACCTTTTTCTTCGGCGTAAGCTTTAATCATTTTGTTTAGATCAACAATTTTTTGAGCAGGCTGCATCTCTGGTTTCCATGGATATTTGGAAGCGGGCAGGGTAGAGGACAAAATTACTTTTATGTCGTTTGCGGTTGCTAAATCTGCCATAGATTTAATGTTATCCATAATCATTTCTAATGTTGAAGGCCCTGTATTTCCTGCTATATCATTTGTACCTGCCAGTAAGACCACTACTTTAGGCTGAAGTTTAATGACGTCCGGTCTAAACCGAACGAGCATTTGCGGTGTAGTCTGTCCGCTGATTCCTCTGTTCACATAAGGTTTGTCTGCAAAAAACTCAGGTCTGGAATCAATCCATCCAATAGTAATGGAGTTGCCCATAAAAACCACTCGGTTTTCATTAGCGGTTGGTTTTGACAGTTTGGTGTTATCATCTTGAAACTGACTCAAGTTTGGCCAATCCTGTCCCTTTATTCCATTAATTATTCCTAGTCCCATTAATAAAGCAAGTAATGTTGGTTTGAGTTTCATTTTTTTGGTAATTATCTATTGGTGTTTTTCAATTCTTTTTTGTCTTCTATGGTCAAGGGCACATCTTCCATGAACTTTTTTTGATTGGGTTTTTGCATAAAAAGATACACGACTAAGAAAATTGCAATAACCAGAAAAAGGGCATTCCCGTTAAAACCATAGGCAATTATGGCAAGAAAGGCAGGACCTTCTATAAACACATATTTTACAATAGATGCAGCTTGGTACTTTGCCAACTTCAATGTAAGGGTATCTGTTCTATCTATGGCAAGCAATTGCTTTTTGAACATAAATTGACTCATGAAATAACCAAAAGCGGCCACTACGGGTATCACATAAATAAAGACATCTTTGGGGTCTGCATTGGCAACGAAAGTTCCGTTATTAATAAATTTAAAAATCCCAAAGGCAAGAATACCGCCTACTAGAGCTAGATGAATTATAGATAAAGTCTTAAGAGATTCGGAAGGTTTTGCCGCCATTAATTTTGAAGTTTAGCTGTTTATAAAGGTAGCCTTTCAACCGGAAAGATAAAAATTAATTGAGCAGTCGTTAATTAACGATGAACCAGTATATATAGTAGAGAATACAAAATGTTATTACCAATGATAGGATATAAATCATTAGCTCAATACGAAGATTATTTTGATGCTGTTTTTTAATACTCTCTTTAAGCACGGCCCATTCTTTAGCATCTAGCTTTTTAAATTCAACTTCTGTTTTACTTACCCCATTTTTGTAGAGTTCGCGTAAGTCTTTGAATTTACGTTTCTTAAGAAGAGCTCTATTTTGCTTTAAACTGCTTATGGCATGCGCCATGAATCCTTCACCTGCCATAATTTAGTTTTACTCGATAATCGAGATTAAATGCTCCGAGGTTTGACTCAAAATCAAAGTGTATTCCTTTTAATGCCTCGTGGGCTTGCCCTGAGGTAGTTTACCTATATGTATAGGTTTTAGCATAAATGTTACAAATTGATACTTCTTTGGTAGCGATCTTAAAGGATGTTAGAAGAGGAATCTAATTTATATGTATTTTAGGAGAGGAAATTTTAAAAGGGACACACAATGAAAAATATATCAAGAAGAAGCTTTAATACAAAACTATCGCAAGGCATAGCCGGGACCGCTCTTTTGAGCAGTATTGGTTTGGGATATGGATTTTCTTCGGGAAAGGATAAAAAGAAACTGGGTATAGCTTTAGTAGGTTTGGGAAGTTATAGTGGCGGACAATTGGCACCAGGATTACAAGATGCTGAAAATTGTTATTTGGCAGGTATTGTTACGGGAACTCCGGCAAAAGAAAAGGAGTGGATGGAGAAGTACAACATTCCTAAAAAGAATGTATACAACTATGAGAACTTTGACTCCATTGCTAAAAATAAAGATATTGATATTGTTTACGTAGTGCTTCCTAATAGCATGCACGCGGAGTTCTGTATTCGCGCAGCAAAAGCTGGTAAACATGTAATCTGCGAAAAACCAATGGCAGTTAGCGTTGAAGAATGCGACGCTATAATTAACGCTTGTAACGAGGCTGGCGTGAAATTATCTGTTGGCTATCGTATGCAATCTGATCCGTATACCAAAGAAATTAAACGCTTGGTAAAGGAGAAGCCGTTTGGTAGTGTTCGTTACGTATCTTCTGATGCGGGTTATATATCCGGAGGAAACCCAGACCAGTGGCGTTTGAACCATGCGCTTTCCGGTGGTGGTGCTTTGATGAATATGGGGGTATATTCCATACAGAGTAATATATATGGAACGGGACAAAATCCTATTTCTGTCTCTGCACAGGAATTTAGTTCAAGACCGGAATATTTTAAAGATACGGATGAAACTATTACCGCACAGATGGAATTTCCAAATGGGGTAGTGGGTAATTTATATACCTCGCATAATGCGAATGCTAACCGACTATTTGTTTCATTTGAAAAAGGATGGGCAGAGCTAAATCCTTGCCATAATTACGGACCTTTGGCCGGACGCACATCAGACGGGAAAGAAATAAAGTTTCCGCATCAGAGTATGCAAAAGCTTCAGATGGATGATTTTGCAAAGCACATTATGCTAGGTACAACAAACTATGCACCTGGTGAAATGGGCAAACGAGATATGATTATTGTAGAAGCCATTTATAAATCTATTAAGCAGGGTGGAAGCAAGGTTGCACTAGACTTAGGAGATATGGGAATTGTAAGACAGTAAACTATTACGTAATATATAGATTTGAAAGGGACGGTTTTAAACCGTCCTTTTTTTTGAACTCTAAAGAACTGGAATATAGATTTTTGTCTGAAGTTTTTTAAACCCTTATAACGGTTAGCATATGGTTAAATGAATCAATCAATATAGCCTGACTTTACCTTTCTACAACAGTTTTGGTTTCGGTCATTTTATCTATCAAGGAGTAGCAAGATGATAAAACAAATAATTAGTATTATTTTTGAAGCATCAAAAAATCACCTTAATAATCTATAGTCTATGCCTTATCAAGATGTATTTGTTCAATTCTGGAATCAGGTAGAAGAAAGTGTTGAAGAAGGCAGCTTTGCCAAGTTAACTATGGCAAAGACTATTGGGAAGCCTAATCTGAAAAATATCTTTTTAAGACCGGTCTATTCTAAAAATGGTTTTAAGGTCTTATTAAAATTCCGTTACCGATCTAAAGATACCGAAGACAGGGAAGAAGAACTTACTTTGGATGAGGCTTTTGAAGTGTTGAAATCTCATCTTAAAAGTCATTTCTTTTCTGTTATATTATTCTCTACAAAAAAGGATGTTCTTTTTAAAGTCAACAGAAAAGGCGCGGGTAGTATTACCGAAACTGAACCTTCTTTTAGTATGGTTATTCAACCTAAGAGTGATATAGATACGGATATGGAATAGATAGGTTTAAGTTAGATTCACCTTATATTTTCCACTAAGCTTAAGATTATTATAATTCTATTGAGAGCTATGTTTGTTATCCAGCTTTAATAATTCAACATACGGATTACCGGTTAGGCCCAGTAGTTTAGCAAAGGCAGGTTCTGTTTTTATCCCGCTGGATTTTAGCGTTATAATTTCTTCTTTAAACCCAGCCCCTCTTTCTAGTAAGATTCGATTTTCAATAATCATATGACGATAAGCATTTTGCTTTTCGGTTGGTATGCTCTGTCCGAAAACCTCAAATAGAAAACTTCCTGATTTAAACTCAGCAATGGTACATACAGTTTCGTTTTGCGTAGTTGCGTAAACTTTAAAACCTTGTTTATGCGAGAATTCTTGTTGCAAGAAAGAACTAAAAGATGAGTGGTCTGTGCAATAACAAATGATATCTAAATCGCTTTCAGGAAGGTCAATGCCTATTGGAATGGTTCCCGTTAAAATAGGATTATACTCTTTGAGTTTCTCTAGAATTTGAATTTTCTTAATTTCAGCATAGGCGAGTTTTTGTCTCTCGTTTCCAGACTTTAGATATTCAATATTTTTAAAATCCTCAATCAATTTATGCTCTTTGTATTTTTGTTGAATGGATGCGACACTAGTATTTTAGCTTAGAGTTGAGATGTTTTCTTCAAAAGAAACCTTTCTTTACATGAATAAAATTCAGCTCAAAATTACGCTAACTATACAAAGTGTTGTCGTGTGAGATTACATGCTTTTTTACGTTAGCTTGAAATTCTTGAGGAGTCTGTTCCGCATGTAATTTAAAAAACCTACTAAAATAGGAGTGATCCTTAAAACCTAGGTTATAGGCTATTTCTTTAATGGTATTCTCGCTATGTATAATTTGCCTTTTTGCCTCTAATATAAGACGGTCGTGAATAAGTTGCACGCCTGTTTTGTCCAGTTTTTCTTTTAATATTTGATTTAATCGCTTTGCGCTAATGCCCAGTTTTCCGGCATAGAAATCGGCATTTCGCTCGTTTTGATAATTCATTTCAAGCAAAAGCATAAACTCGTAAACCCGCTTTTCGTTAATGTCCTGCAATGTAAAGTGCTGTTCTTTTAGTTGTATCAGCTTTAATAAAAACACTTTTAAAAGCGCTTTCATCATTATTAAATTAATAGCCTCTTGGTTGTATTCTTGCTCCAAAAGCTGAAGAACGGAAACCAATCCTTTTGAGCTCTCCTCATTTACCTGCAGACAAGAAAATTCACCTTGAATATTGAACATTCTAAAAACATCCAATAAGAACTCTTTTAAATCTCCTTCCAAGAGTTCCTGTTTAAAGGAAATCAACACACCGTTTTTTCCGGCTTTGTTTAACTGGTGAACTCTGTATGGCGGAATTAAATAAATCCAATCTCCTTTTAAGGTTTGGAAATCATGCTGAGGAACGTGAAGGGCATCTTCATTTCGTAGCCATACAATTTCAAAGAAATCTCTTCGCGCCGGATCGTTTAAATAGGCAGGAGGGCAGTTGCCCAAATCTCTTATATATAAAACTTTATCACTGAGCATAATACCTGTTTTTTTGATTGAATTCGTAACGTATTTTTTAATCGATATAATCGACTAGAAAACTACCCGTTTCCAAAATATACCACAAAAATAGCTAATAACACCATCTAAAAAGTCGGTATGGGCAGATTGTACCAGACATCTATCAGATTGTGTAACTCTACCGGAAGAAGCCTCTCTAATTTTGTACTAGGTTTTAATGACCCAAATATTTTAAGTCGATTTAGATATGGAAAATACACTCAAAAAAAAGGATACTGAACTAGTTAAGCGTGCCATGAACACCATTATGGAAGAACACCTGAAACTGGTAAAAGCTATCCAATATGAGGATATAGCTGCTTTAATTCCGGTAATAACAGAAGCCGAACATATTTTTATTATGGGAGCAGGACGTACCGGACTCATGATGAAAGCAGCAGCAATGCGATTCATGCATTTAGGATATAAAGTTCATGTAGTTGGCGAAACAACATCACCCGCCATACGAAAAGGAGATGTGCTAATTACAGGCTCTGGTTCTGGAACCACTGGCGGAATTGTTGGAGCAGCGGAAACCGCAAAAATAGTAGGAGCAGGGGTTGTGTGCTTTACGACCAATATGGACTCTCCATTGGCATTATTGGCAAACCACAGCGTTAAGATACCTGCTGCACAAAAGCAGGAAAGAGACGAGGATGTTTCCAAGCAATACGCCGGCAGTCTTTTTGAGCAGTCGCTTTTATTGGTTATGGATGCGCTTATTCAAACACTTTGGGAATTGGACGGAAGTCCGGCTTCGGATTTATGGAAACGTCATGCCAATATGGAGTAGGTATTACAAAATGATAATAGGTAAATAATAGAGAACATTTTAAATATAAGATTATGGTAAAATTACAAGTAGCAATAGATTTATTAAAAATAGAAGACGCAATTGCATTAGCAACTAAAGTAGCGCCTTACATAGATATTATAGAATTGGGAACACCACTTATTAAGAGTGAAGGTTTATCAGGTATAAGAAAGATGAAAGATGCTTTTCCTGATAAATTGGTTTTAGCCGATTTTAAAACTGCCGATGCCGGAGAATTGGAAGCTGATATGGCTTTTGGTGCCGGAGCAGATTATATTACCATTTTGGGTGCAACAGGAGATTCTACCATAGCAGGTGCAGTAAAGTCTGCAAAAGCGCATGGTAAAGGTGTTGTTGTAGATACCATTGGTGTTAAAGACAGAGTAAAACGTGCTCAAGAAGCTATTGCATTAGGAGCGGAATTTGTTGAGCTGCATGCAGGTTTGGATGAGCAAGCAGAAGAAGGATACTCAATTCAGGTTTTGATAGATGAAGCTAAGAGAGCTGGAGTTTCAGTTTCTATTGCCGGTGGTGTAAACCTAAATAGTATTACAGCAGTTAAAGAATCTGGTGTAACAGTAGCCGTTGCAGGAGCAGCTATCTACGGAGCAGAAGATCCAGCTAAAGCAGCTAAAGAATTAAAAGAGTTGTTGCTAGCATAAGTCGCTGTTAAACAATAGCCGATTTATTATATTATACAAATTCCCGTAAAATGTTTTTTACGGGAATTTGTTATTTTGTTCAGTTGTCAGGATTTTGGTTGTTAATTAGTGCCTGATACTATCGGTTTTAGGCATTTCCGTTTTTTATTTCTCAATTGTGGTTGTGTTAATTAATTACAATCTACAAGCGAACGGCTGCTGAATGGATATGAGGTGTTCTCATTAGCGTTCAATTTTTTAGTATTTCATTGATGTATATGGAACGATATTTTTCTGGATATTCAATTTGTACTCCGTGTGTTCCATTTTCAAATAAAAACCATTTCTTAGATGGTGCAATAATCGAATCAAAATACACTTTTGCTACGGACGTTTCGGTAAAATGGTCGTTGTCTCCTTGTAATATGTAAACGGGCACTTTTAATTCGGGAATATCACGCATTAGATTCATATCAATTGCTGTAGATTCTAAAATCTTTGCTGCAGGATAGTAGGCTTCAGGACTATTAATCATATCAGTAAATTTCTCACTAAACGTCAAGCCATTATCTAAAAACATACTTTTAATAAAATTAAAATTGGTATCTAGTTTTATAGGTGCATACTTCATTACAATCTGTCGTTCTATTTCAAAGGCTTCAGTTACCGTATTTTCTGAATTTGAGACATATGGTGGTTTTCCAATTTGTTTTAATTGATTGATTGAAACGGTATCATTATGTTTTTGAGCTTCTGACATCGCAAATTCATAAGACAACTCTTCTGAAAGTGATAGATTCGCCATTAGACCACTACCAATATAGGCGTGATATAATTCAGGTTTTTTTTGAACCATATAAGCTGCTACCGCTGTTCCCCACGACAAACCTTCGATGTAAATTTTATCTTTTTTAAGAGTTTTTTTAAGTGATTTGATAGTTCTAAACCATCATCTACTATACGGTTTAAGGTAATGGACGAATCGGGTATACTGTCATTGTATGCAAGTCCAGAGCCTCTTTGGTCCCAATAACAGACTGTAAATAAATCTTCTAAATCGACACCTGTGAGTTTATAAATTACAGGTAAAATAGGTGCTCCGGGTCCTCCGTGAACTATTAGTAGAACGGGATTATTCTTGTCTTTTCCTCTTATGGTAACTCTTTGGGGAGCACCATTAATTACCATATCCTCGTGGGTAGTAATACTATTGGGAAGCACATTACCCGTTTCATCTAAAAAAGGTTCTTCTTCTCCAGAACTATTGATTCGGATTACTAGTAAAACAACTAAAATAAAAGCAATAAATACTCCAATTAAAATCAAGAACCATTTTCCTATCTTCTTTAAGATTCTCATATTAATATTTACTTCAATTTATATTTTCGCTATTTTTTATACCTGCTGTAAGCCAATGATTCTTTAATACATTACCATATTTTTACTCGTTTTTCTGGTGCTAAATACAAGGAATCACTTTTCTGAACATTAAAGGCTGTATAAAACTCTGGAATATTACTGACCACTCCGTTTACCCTAAAATTGGCTGGAGAATGAGGATCAGTGTTAATTTGCACTCGTAAGGCCTCATCTCTTATTTTATTTCTCCAAGATTGTGCATATCCGATAAATACACGCTGCTCTCCTGTGTAATTATCCATAACAGGCGACTCCTTACCATTCAAGGCAATGTTGTATGCTTTTAAGGCGATGCTTAAACCACCAAGATCACCTATGTTCTCGCCTAGGGTAAACTCACCATTCACGTTTAGACCAGGTAAAGCTTCAAATGAATCATATTGAGATACTAAAGCTGAAGTTCGTTTTTTAAATTCTTCTAGGTCATTTTCTGTCCACCAGTTTCTCATTTTACCATCTCCATCAAAAGTACTTCCTGAATCATCAAAACCATGTCCTATTTCGTGGCCGATAACCGCTCCAATTGATCCATAATTTATGGCATCCTCAGCATTTAAATCAAAAAATGGAGGTTGTAAAATTGCAGCCGGAAATACAATCTCATTCAATGTTGGATTATAATAAGCATTCACTGTTTGAGGTGTCATACCCCATTCGGTTTTATCAATCGGTTGGCCTAATTTAGCCAGTTCACGATTGTATTCCATCAAAGCAGCTCTTTGCAAATTACCAAAAAGGTCCTCTTTCTTAATATCTATATCATAAGATTTCCATTTATCTGGATACCCTATTTTGGGAGTAAATTTGCTTAGTTTATCTAAGGCTTCTTTTTTGGTGTCAGCACTCATCCAATCAAGTTCCTTAATACTTTGTTCATAGGCTTTTAAAAGATTTGACACTAATGTTCTCATTCTTTCTTTGGCCTCTGGCGGAAAGTGTTTTTTTACATAAATTTTACCGACCACTTCTCCTAAAGTGCCATTTACAGTTGAAACGCCACGTCTCCATAAGGGTCTTTCCTCTGGTGTACCACGTAATTCTTTACCATAGAAATCAAAATTTTGATCTGTAATTGCTTTACTCAAACGCGAGGCATAGGTGTTAAGGGCACTCCATTTTAAATAGATTTTCCAATCTTCAATACTAGTGGATGTGATGATTTTGTCTAAAGCTTTTGTGTAATCCAACATTAATACCCCAAGATTTTTTTCATCTTTTATACCAGCTTCTTCAAGGTAGCCCGTCCAATTAAAATTTGGCATAATGTTAGAAAGCGTATCCGTTGGAAACATATTATACAAACTAACTAGATCTCTAGTTTTTTCCTTTTCTAAGTGCTTTTCTGCAATTGCTGTTTCAATCGACATTATTTTTACAGCAGCTTTTTCAGCAGCCTGTATACCTGCTAAATCAAACATTTTCTTAATATGTTCAACATATTTTACTCTAATCTCTTTAGAACGATCATCATCTTTGAGGTAATATTCACGATCTGGCAATCCTAAACCTCCTTGATAAGTATATACAGTATAAATAGTCGGGTTTTTTAAATCTTGGTATACAAATAGAGTTAATGGTACGCTAATGCCATATTTATTGGCATAAGCAAAATAGGTGGCCAAATCATCATAATTATTTATGGAATCAACTTTATCAAATTCAGGTTGCAAAGGAGAAACACCAAGTTGATTTCTTGTTTCAAGATCTATATATGACTTGTAAAGATCTTGTACTTTTTGTTCATCCGTACCTTTTTCAAATTCTCCGTCTGCTGATCCCTCTATAATTTCCTTTACACTATCTTCAGATTCTTCATGAAGTATGTATCCAATACCATAAGAAGATTTATCTGAAGGAATTTCAGTATTTTTCATCCAAGTACCATTAACAAAAGCAGTAAAATTATCGCCAGGCTTCACAGAAGTATCCATATATTCCCCTAAAACTCCAGAGGTAAGTACTATCTCTTTTTCTTCTTTACTATCACTTTTGCAGCTTATGCTTACAAGCGCTACAAAAAGCGATAAAATTTTAATTACAAATTTTGCTTTCATAGGATTAGTTTTAATAGTGGTTAGCGTTTAGTATATAAGTATAGCCTGTAGATAGTAAGCTATGATTTCATTTAGACTTATTGGCCCTAATATTTTCTTTGGTAATACATTTATAGTATTCTCTTGAAACTTTACTAATTCCATAGAAGGTTCGAGTGCTATTAATGAAAATCTTATACCATCGTTTTCTATATTCATTAGTTCTCTGGAATTCATAATTTCTCCAATAGCGTATCTGAAATATTTTCCAGTTTTTCCTTTTGAAAGTAAGTTTTATCTAATTTTCTAAAGATTTTTATCATTGGTTACTGGTTGGTTATATTGAAAAACAACAATTGGCTATATCTACTCGTACGATTATTTTGTAATAGCAATGCATATCGTAACTAGTACGTATAGCTGTTTTGTCACTAAAATATAGGGGGAGATTGCACCATGAGTGCTACTGCAATATAAAACTTTTTTTTATAAATCTAACACTTCGTGTAATTGACTTGTGTGTTATTTTTTTATGTAAAAGCTATCTATATCTATTTGATTTTGAATAGCACCCCAACACTTCGGAATATAAATATGGCAGACTTTGAAGACATGAGCAAGCAGAAGAAGGATACTCAATCCAGGTTTTGATAGACGAAGCTAAGAGAGTTAGAGTTTCAGTTTCTATTGCCGGTGGTGTAAACCTAAGTAGTATTACAGCAGTTAAGGAGTCTGGTGTAACAGTAGGCGTTGCAGGAGTGGCTAAAGAATTAAAAGAGTTGTTGCTAGCATAAGTAGCTATTAAATAATAGCCGCTTTATTAATTTTTACAAATTTCTGTAATTTTTTTTACGGGAATTTGTTGTTTTTGTTAAGCCCGAAGCATGGATTGTTTGTGGGTTGTATTGTAAAACGTTTTACCAGAGTACTAATTTGAAATACACATTAATGAAATTTTTTAAACCTTACAAACAGGAAATCCGTTTTTATATTATTTCGACAATAATTACATTGACAATGTATATAATTCTTTCAACGCTAAGACAACTGCAATGATAAGTCCAATTCTAGCGTACCATTTAGTTTTTGGAAACTCCTTTAAAGTTTTCTTAGCTAAATCAAAGTCGATTCTTGATTTTTCAAACTCAAATTCCTGCTTTTCTTTTTCTGATTCGAGATGTTTAATCCACCCTCCATTTTCAGAAATACGTAGTCCTTTTTCCGATAACGCAACAGAACCCCCAGTTACCTTTATAACCAAGTCAAGCTCTTTATGCATTTTAAAAAGAATTAAATTTTGGTACGCTCTGAATTCGTTGTTATTTTGTTTAAAATCGTAAATAGATTTTATTTTGTGCGTATCATTTTCATGTATTTCCAAAAGCAAATCATTAATCTTTTGGTCTGTCATTTTCGGATATTTTAAATGTTTTACAACGTAAGTATATGTGTAATTTTACACACATATCTATTTTAAATTCACCACTAATTTAAACCAATTTAAATCATTTAAAAAGTATATAAACCAATACAGACTCCATTACTAATAATTTAGCAAAGGAGCCTGTGCTTATATTCTTAATAGCAGTTGTGAGGTTTAAGCTTTTTTGTCTTTGTACCGTAATTCTCCCAGCTCAATACCAATAGCAGTTTTGGCAAGGATAGTAAATACAAACGCGCCCATTGCCCAAATACCAATGGTTACGCCTATTTCTACGCCAGTGGGTAGGTATTCTACTATTTTACCGTAAGGTCCGGGAATGAAGCCCGGAACGATTAAGCCAAACCCCTTTTCTATCCATATAGCTACAAATAGCATAAAACAGCAGACGTATAATACTTTCAGGTTGTTTCTAAATTTATTGAACGTGAGTATCACTGTTGCAAGAACGTTTAGAGGTATAGCGGTCCAAATCCACGGTAGTAGTGCATTTTTACCATGTAGGCCAAAGAAAAGGTAATACGCACTTTCACTGTGGTGTGTAGGGGCATAAAATTCCTTGAATAATTCCGAGACCAGCATGATTAAATTTATCTGAGCAGCTACCGTTACAATCATGGCTATTTTTTTGATTGTTTTATCTTCTATCTTGAATGCTGTAAAGGAACGTATGACGGCTAAAACCAAAATAATAAGTGAAGGTCCCGCAGCAAATGCCGAAGCCAAGAAACGAGGCCCCAACAATGCATTGTTCCAAAAAGGACGTGCCTGTAGACCTTGGTATAAAAAGGCAGTCACCAAGTGAATACCCACGGCCCAAAACACAGATATAATAGCACCCGGTACATAGACACTTTTCTTAGCTTCTTTATTCTGATAGTGCTTAAAGAGGATATAAAACGGAATACTAATATTAATAAAAAGGTATCCGTTCAAAACAATAACATCCCAAGTTAACATAGAATTCGGGAAGTTAAAAACGCCTATTCCAGGAATCATATGCCATAACACGGATGGTCCGCCCATATCGGCAACTACAAAGGCTAAACACATAACTAGTGCCGCTACGGCAAGTCCTTCGCCGATTAATACGGCTTGTTTAAAATCTATATCTTTTAGAACGTAGGTAGGCATTACCAACATAACGGCCGCGGCGGCAACTCCTACTAAAAAAGTAAAGTTAGAAATGTACAGTCCCCAGCTAACACGGTCAGACATTCCCGTAGCGCTAAGCCCTTCTTCTAATTGAATGGAATAACAATACATGCCAATTAGCATTACAAGGGTAAGAAACCCCATCCAAAGGTGATACGTTTTAGACCCCTTGGTTATGGTATCTAAACTATCGACCACCAAACTTTTAAATACTTTAAATGCTCCCATTGTATATTGTTTTAAATCTGCTGGCTAAGAATTTCTGGTATTCTGAGCGTTACGATTCAGTGCTTTCTTTTATGACGTTTTTAGTCCATGAAGTACCAGAACTTGGGTTCTGTGCCTAAATCTTCTTTTAGTCTAAATACTTTCTTGTTTTCTAGTACCCATCTTATGGTGCTATTGGGATCTAATAGATTACCGAAAATTCTAGCTCCGGTAGGACATGCTTCTACACAGGCCGGGTTTTTTCCTTTACGCGTACGTTGCACGCAGAAAGTACATTTTTCCATGACGCCTTTTTTACGCATTCTGTTCCCTAAGTAATGTTGATTTTTGTTTACTTCTGGTTCAGGAACTTCAGGTTTACTCCAGTTAAAACGTCTACCATCGTAAGGGCAGGCGGCCATACAATAACGGCAGCCAACGCACCAGTCATAATCTATAACCACAAGTCCGTCTTCTTCTTTCCATGTAGCTTGTACGGGGCAAACCTCAACACAAGGAGGGTTGTCGCAATGAAAACATTGTGTTCCCATATAGAAATGACCTTCCGCAGGTACTTCGTGGTAATAGTTATCGTCCGCTTTATCGAATTTAAAACCTTCCCCATCTTTCATTTCATGAATACGGATGTACTGCATTTCGGAATTTCGGTCTTGGTTGTTCTCCTCAACACAAGCACTTACACAATTCATATACCCTTGACATTTGGATATATTAAAGGCATAGCCAAAGAGCACATCTTCTGCCGCATTTTCTGCGGTCATGTTTATTTTCTTGTCCGTTCTTAATTCATACGAACGCATAAGTCTATTTATAGTGCCCTGTTTCTCTTCATCGGTCATTAGTTTATAGTTGCCTTTAAACTGTTCTTCCCAATCTATCTGAGCCTTTTCTTTGGTATCACTTCCGGTGGTTACACTACATGAAGTAGTTACTGCACCAGCACCAATTAAAAGGCTAGCCGTTAGCTTTTTAAAGGCACTTCGTCTATCCATCTTTACATCAAAAACCTGCTCAAAACCATCGCGGTGGCGTTCTTCACCAATAGATGCATTAATGGCAGCCTCGTAAAATTCATCGGCGCTTAGTTCTTCTTCTTTAGGACTGCTATTACAGCTTCCTTCGGATTTACCGCAACCACAAGAACCCGAAGATTCTTTTTTATTGTTTAGACCTAGGTCTAGAGAATACCATTTTTTATTATCGCTCATACCTTTATTTTTAATGACCTAAACCTTCGTTACGTTCTATAGCCGTTTTTGTGTTGAATTGTACGGGCCATCTTTTTTCAAAACTGGGACTGTGTGGATTATGACAATTCACACAGGTGTTGGATGCTCTCGGAGGAGCCCATCCTGCTACTTTTTTACCGTGGGCACCACCTTTCCAATCTTCAAATTGACTAGAGTGGCATTGCGAACATAGTTTGTAGCTTAAATTGAAATCTATGTTTTTTCCTGTTAATGTATTCAGCTGATTCATGTCCTCTCCGTTGTGACAGGTAGCACAGTTCATAGCATCACTATTGGCATGATTCACTTTAATATCCCAGTGTGCTTTTGGCGCATCTTTACCCATCATTTGAGATACCGGTTTGCTATGGCACTCTATACAGGCAAAAGATTTTATTTGTCCCTTTCGTTCTGGAATCAAGAAGGTATGTTCCCCTTCGGTAATTTCAATTAGCTCCGTATCCGCTAATATTTGTTCGGAGGTTAACGCACCATGATATGGTTTACTTTCCCCTTCTATTTTGTCGGATATTGAATGGTATTCCCCTTCCTCTTTACAAGAGAATAAGGATACCCCTAGAAGTACTACTACGAAATATATTAGCGTTCTATTTTTCATTTAGTTTATCGAATTGTCTTAGAAATGTACTCGTATCAACAGTTGGTTGCTCACTATGTTTTGGTATATGGCATTGTCTACAGTTTATACGTTCTGGATGCGAAACTCTAATTTCTTTAGGTGCACTTGGTCCTCCGTGACAAGAAATACAACTTTCTCTCATTTGTAATTGATGCGGTATCGTTGGAGGGCTTCCTAGCAAAGCATTATTTGCACCAAGTCCCACTTTTGGTGGTTCTGGTTTTACAAATCCGTTTTCTTTAAAGTCGCTAGTGGTGTTTTTAGTAACGTGGCACTGTCTGCAGTTTACCATCTCTGGATGTGGCGTAACAGGGGCATAGGCATTGAACTTTGCTACAAAGCCACCGTTCTGGTGACACTGTATACACGTATTGCCTCCAAAACTGCGCTCTTTTGCTACAGGATGCGGAATACTTGGTGGTGCTCCCGGATAGGCTCTATTATCATAATAGGTATCTAGTGTGCGTTGGTGGTTTTCATCTACAGGCATATTTAGATAATCTAAACCTGCACTTCCATCATCAAATCGTCTAAAAGCGCCACTTTCCGATGGAATAAAGTTTCCTGTAGGCGTTTCAATAACAGGAGTATAGGCTTCTTCCAAACCCTGTTCGTAGCTATAGTTCCAAACAACGATAAACGCTATGAAGATCACCACAAAAAACGATATGATTCCAAGTCTCTTTTTCATAGTCTATGCTCTTTCAACTTTAACCGCACATTTTTTATAATCTGGTTCTTTAGAAATAGGGCAAAAGGAGTCTAAGGTTACATCGTTAATGAGCATGTTCTCATCAAAGAAAGGAACAAATACTTGCCCTTTTGTAGGTAAACCTCTTTCGTTGATAGATGCCGGTAATGTACAAGAACCTCGGCGGGAGGTTACTTTAATATTTTCTCCGTTTCTAATTCCTAAAGACTTTGCATCGTCTGGGTGAAACTCTACATACCCATTTGGCATGGCTTGATGTAGTACTGGAATTCTACGAGTCATAGACCCTGTATGCCAATGTTCTACAACACGACCTGTGTTTAGCCAGAATGGGTATTCTTGGTCAGGTTTCTCCGGGGCATCTTCAAAAGGACGTTGCCAGATTACGGCTCTACCATCTGGTTTTCCGTAAAAATGAAAGTCCTCATCATTGGAACAAGCAGGGTCATATTTGGCATTGTATCGCCATTGTGTAGACTTGCCATTTACATAAGGCCAGATAGCTCCGGACTCTTTCTTTAAGACTTCAAGTGGTGCCATATTATGTTTTGCACCTTCATGAAATTGTCTGTACTCGTTATAGATTTCTTCTACGTGATTTTCTTTGCTATAAGGGAAAAGGTCTTCAAATCCCATTCGCCTTGCTACTGCAATAAACATCCAAGTATCTGCTGTTGCCTCTCCAGGTGCATCAACCATTTTTTGCCAATACTGCGTTCTTCGTTCAGAATTACCATAAAGTCCGCCTTTCTCAATATGCCAAGCAGCAGGGAGAATAACATCTGCTACATCTGTAGTAGGTGTAGGGAAAACATCCGAAACCACAACAAAACAGGATTTCTTTTCCATTGCTGGACGGTAACGACTGGTCTTAGGTAATGAAACTAAAGGGTTAGTAGCTTGTACCCATATAAAATTAATATCGCCACGGTCTACTGCGCGAAACATTTCAGTGGCATGATAGGTAGGCTTAGAAGGAATACGGTCCACCGGAACCTTCCAAATTTTAGCGGCCATTTCTCTATCTTTCTCATTCATTACAACCCCGTGTGGTAATTTGTGTGTAAAAGTTCCCACTTCACGTGCGGTACCACAAGCAGAAGGCTGGCCTGTTAATGAAAAAGGACCGTTGCCCGGTTGCGATATTTTACCGGTAAGTAAATGAATATTATAAACAAGGTTGTTTATCCATGTTCCTCTGGTGTGTTGGTTCATTCCCATACACCAATAAGACACTACTTTTTTATTCGGATCCCCGTAAATTGCCGCTAGGTATTTAATATCTTTAACGGAAACCTTAGAATACTTAGCCACTTTTTCTGGACTGTAATCTTCTAGGAATACTTTATACGCCTCAAAATCTATTTTCTCTGGTTTATCCGTAAACTTAAACTTGTCTTCTAGACCATAGCCAATATTGGTAAGGCCTTTACTAAAGCTACAATGTTTTTCAACAAAAGATTTGTTCACCCACCCGTTTTGTATAATCTCATAACAAATAGCATTTGCTACCGCTAAGTCGGTTTGAGGTTCAAATAAGATTGATTTATCAGAAGCTGTACTTGAACGTGTAGTTCGTGTGGCAAAATCTATAATTTTAGCACCACGCTTTGCTTTCTGTTCCAGCATTCTTGAGAATAGGACCGGGTGCATTTCTGCCATGTTGTTTCCCCAGGTAACAAAATAATCTGCGTGATCAATATCCTCATAACAACCCATGGGCTCATCCGCACCAAAAGAGGTTAAGAATCCTGTTACGGCACTCGCCATACAAAGGCGTGCATTACAATCTAGGTTATTGGTCCCTATAGCCCCTTTCATGAATTTAGAAGCAATATAGCCTTCCGGTATTGTAGATTGTCCTGAAGTATACATGGCTACAGAGTCCTTACCGTTCTGGGCAATACTTTCTTTCATTTTAGAAGCAACAAGATCTAAAGCTTCACTTAATGGGGTTTCTACATATTTACCATTTTTCTTTACTAAGGCAGTTTTAAGTCTGTCCTTAGATTGAATACACATGATTTGGTGGTATCCTTTTACACACAACAACCCTTTATTTACGGAAGAATTTGGATCCCCTTTTACGGCAACAGCTTTGCCATTTTCAGTACCTACAAGTATACCACAACCTACGCCGCAGAATCTACACGGACCTTTTTTCCAATCTAGGTTCGCATTTTCAGGAATTCCTTTTTCTTGTTCACTGGCAAACACAATACCAGGAAACATAGACGCAGCTGCCGTAATTGCAGACAACATGGCCATCTTTTTTATAAAACTCCTTCTATTTGTTACAGAATCGTACATAGCTATATAAATTATTGAGGGGTGTTAAAACCAGAAACTAAGGCCAGTAATTTTAGACTGCTTAGGGCTTCAATTTTTTCTTTTAGAATTTCGTCTTCTTTTTCGGTTTGGGTATCGGTAACCAATGCCAAAATGTTTTGGTTCTCGGCAGGAATAACTTCACATTGACCAAGACTGATTAATGCGGTCATTAATTCTTCTTTTCTTCCTGCAATAGGGTGAGCTAGGTAGCTTTTAATAGGCATTCAGGGTCGGTTATATGTGTTTGAAAACTAGGAGTTTTCATTAACAGTTGTTTAACAATTTAGCAAAAATAGGTGAGTATTGTTCTTGAAAAGATGATAAATGTCATAGAATGAATAATAAAGCTATCGTTATATTTGAACGGAAATAACGATTTCGTATATTCATCCCCTGTTAGGGGGTAGTATGTTTTTTCGAAAAGAAGCTAATAAGTATGATTATTAAAACAATACGAGGGGATTATGATGGATGCTGTATGTGAAAACACCTTTTTGCAAATTCCCGACACTAGTTTAAAAACTAACATAACGCGCAGATAATGATAGATACTACTACAGCGTTAGAATTAGTTTTGTTACATGGTTCTATGAGCACAAAAGCGCTTGAGGTTGACCTAAAAGACGGACTAAATTATGTGCTGGCCAAAGATGTAATTTCAGAAATAGATATGCCACCATTTAGGCAGTCCGCTATGGATGGTTATGCATTACATATAGGAGACGATGCTACTTATAGCATGGTAGGGGAAGTAAAAGCAGGTGACAATAACAACCCCACTTTACATAAAGGCGAAGCTGTACGAATTTTTACAGGAGCTCCGGTGCCCGTCACGGCAAACACGGTTGTGATGCAAGAAAAAGTAACCGTAGATGGGAGTAGAATTACCATTGAAGAATCTCCAAAAGAGAATACAAATATCAGACCCCAAGGGGAGCAAATAAAAGTAGGCGGTGTTGCCATAAATAAAGGGACAACAATTAAAGGAGTTCATATAGGATTTCTGGCCAGTTTGGGAGTTACAAAAATTACGGTCTGTGAAAAACCGTCAATAGCTATTGTAGTAACGGGTAACGAACTTATAAGTCCAGGAGGTACATTGTCTTATGGGGAGATATACGAATCTAATGGCGCTATGCTAACTGCTGTGCTAAAAGAACTGGGTTACAACAACACATCTGTTGTTACTATAAAGGACGATTACGATAAAACTAAAGCAGTATTAAAAGATACCTTAGGGAAACATGCTGTAGTTATAGTTACAGGCGGAGTATCTGTAGGGGATTATGATTTTGTTGGAAAAGCAATTAATGCCATTGGCGTACAAGAGATTTTCTATAAGGTGAAGCAAAAACCAGGGAAACCTTTGTTTTTTGGAAAAAAGGAAGGAACATCAATATTTGGACTTCCCGGAAACCCAGCCGCAGCGCTTAGTTGTTTTTATATCTATGTGTATCCCCTTTTGAAGAAGTATGAAGGAGCGGAGCATATGAACCTTCCAACTATTTCTTTGCCTTTATTATCTAATTACACGGTAAAAGGAACTCAAGCACAATTTCTAAAAGCACGGATAGAAGGTGCAGGAGTGACTATTTTAGGAGGACAGAGTTCTGCTATGGTACGTGCTTTTGGAGATGCCAATGCACTGGTCTGTTTGCCTAGAAACTCAGCGGAAATTAAAAAAGACCAAAACGTAAAAACCATATTGCTACCCACTAAATAGACTATGTATTATGAGCGATTATAAAATTAAAAGTAGGATTTGGATAGAAGTAGGGGATAACGTTCTGGTAGGTGAAGGTAGAGTGAAGTTGCTAAAAGAAATTGAAGCACAAGGATCATTATCAAAAGCAGCAAAGTCTATTGGAATGTCATATAAGAAAGCATGGACGTTAATAGATGCCGTTAATAAATCTGCCAAAGAAGCGGTAGTGACTACATCTGTTGGCGGTCAAAAAGGAGGAGGAACGGTTATTACACCCTATGGAAAAAACTTAATAGCAGCTTTTGAGCGAATTAATAAAAAGTGTTGGGAGTTTCTGGACGAAGAGTTTGAAACCCTAAACGGAATTTAATAAAAACGAATCAAGGTTTATCGCTACGGCAAAATGTCAATTCTGTCAATAGCAGTAACACCATCAATTTATAGTAAAGAAAATAGGATTAGAAAAATGAGCACTACTTATAAAAACGTATTTAAACCAGGAGCAATTTCTTCGACATTTATAGCGGAATCTATTGCCAAACATCAATCTAAAACGACCATTGGTGCACATAATATTTTTCTAGGCCAAGTACGGGCAGATGTTGTAGACGATAAAAAAGTTGCTGCAATTGAGTATACCGCATACGAAGACATGGCAAATAAGAAATTCCATGATATAAGGGAAGCTACTTTTGAAAAGTTCAACCTTACCTGTATGCATATCTATCATAGTTTAGGAGAGGTAAAATCAGGAGAGATATGTCTATTCGTTTTTGTATCATCGCCAAGGCGAAAAGAAGTATTTAAGGCATTGGAATATGTGGTAGAAGCCATTAAGGCAGAGGTGCCTGTTTTTGGGAAGGAAATTTTTGAGGATGAATCTTCGCAATGGAAAGTAAATAGCTAGCCGCATGGTAGACATTACACATAAAAGTAATACCCTTAGAACGGCAACGGCTCAGGCAATTGTAAAAGTCAGCCTTCAGGAAACCATTGATGCTATTCAGAATAGAACAGTGCCCAAGGGTGATGTTTTTGCCATGAGTAAAGCAGCTGGACTTTTGGGGGTTAAGAAAACACCGGATTTACTTCCGGACTGCCATCCATTACCCATAGAATTCACAGGTATTGAATATGAGATAGATGGACTTGAAATTAAAGTATTAGTAACCGTAAAGACCATTTATAAAACTGGTGTTGAGGTAGAAGCTATGCACGGGGCAAGTGTGGTAGCTCTTAATATGTATGATATGCTTAAGCCTATAGATAAGGGCATAGAATTACATCATATTAAACTGCTAGAGAAAAAAGGAGGGAAGTCTAGTTTTAAGGATAAGTTTAGACGCGATTTAAATGCTGTTGTTATCGTATGTTCTGATTCCATTGCAGAAGGAAAAAAAGAAGATAGAGCTGGTAAAGCCGTTATGGCAAAATTAAAAGAATGCGAAGTTACGCTTCAGGACTATATTATCATTCCCGATGATGAAGCTATCATTCAAGAAAAAGCCAAACACTATCAAGTCAACGGAGCGGACTTAATAATTTATACAGGAGGAACAGGGCTATCTCAGCGCGATATTACACCAGAAGCGCTAAAACCATTATTGGATAGAACTATTCCTGGTATAGAAGAGGCTATTAGAAAATACGGACAGGATCGCATGCCTTATGCGATGCTTTCTAGAAGTATGGCGGGAACTATAAAAAATACATTGGTGTTGGCCTTGCCTGGTTCTACAAATGGCGCAAAAGAATCTATGGATGCTATTTTTCCATCCATTTTACATGTTTTTAGAATTTTAAAAGGAGCAAGACACGATTAATATGACGGAATCTAAAAATATACTTACGGACACATTTGGTAGAAAACATACCTACTTGCGCATCTCACTTACGGAGCGTTGTAATTTACGTTGTACGTATTGCATGCCTGCAGCTGGTATTCCGCTTTCGCCAAAATCCCATATTATGACGTATGAGGAAATCTACACCATAGCAAAAGAATTTGTGGACCACGGAGTCACCAAAATAAGGCTTACAGGTGGCGAGCCATTAGTTCGAAAGGATGCCGCTTTAATTATGGAGAAATTGGCTTCACTTCCTATTGAATTGGCCATAACTACCAATGGAGTTATCGTAGATAAATTCATTGATACGTTTAAGAAAATAGGTCTTAAGAAAATTAATGTGAGCCTAGATTCTTTGAACACCGATAAAAATACTTTTATAACCCGTAGAGACTATTTCAAAAAGGTCTATGATAACATACAATTGCTGGTAAAAGAGGGTTTTGAGGTAAAAATAAACTGTGTTTTGATAAAAGGTTTTAATGAAAACGAGATTATCGATTTTATAGAGCTTACCAAGACGCAGGCGTTGCAGATTCGTTTTATTGAGTTTATGCCTTTTGATGGTAATAAATGGGATTTGGAAAAGTTGGTTTCGCTCGAGGAAGTATTGAAACAAGTATATGCCAAGTATGATGCAAGCAGTTTTATAAGACTTGACGACGCGCCTAATGACACGGCGAAAAACTATCAAATAAAAGGTTATAAGGGGACTTTTGCTGTCATAAGCTCTGTAACCAATCCGTTTTGTGATAGTTGTAATAGAGTGCGCTTAACGGCAAACGGGCAACTTAAGAACTGCTTATTCTCAACCACAGAATCAGATTTACTTACGCCGCTTCGTGAAGGGAAATCAATAACTACAGTAATTGGAAAGGCGGTACAGGCAAAGCAAAAAGTACGTAGCGGAATGGATACTATAGAAAAATTTAAAGATCCCAATTCCCATAACAATCGGAGTATGATTGCTATAGGGGGATAAAAAAAAGCTGCAATCCAAAAGATTGCAGCTTTACTATGTTGAGGTAGTTGTATACTTAGTTTGCTGCTTTACTCAAATTTGTTTTGAAAAGGTTAGGGTTGATTGTTAGTTGAACCCATCCCCAGTTGTTGGTATTATCACTTGGTCTGCCACCTTTTATAAGACTCATACTATCCGAAGCAAACATATGCGAATAGCCTACATTTAGTTTTACATTCTTCATTAGAGCTTGTGTATATACTAAATCTAATTCCGTTCCTAAATAAGCATCTGCATCTCCGGTAAGGTCTGCATTGGCGCTAAAGTAATGTCCTTTTAACAATAGGTTAGATTTTTCACCTGTAGTAAATACAATTTTCCCGTATACATCATTAAGTCCAACATTATTAGCATGGTTGCCTACAAAAAAGTAATCCATGAATCCATTAAACTTGTGATTGGTTCCATAAAGAGGAAAGAACGATTTGTTTTTAGAGTCACCGTCTTGATCAGTTCCGCTTAAAAGTTCAACACCTAATCCGTAAAGAATTTTATTAGATTTATAAGTAGCCTCTAAAGCCAATTGATAAGCCGCTAAATCTGTTGTAGCATTCGCTTTCCCAAATTGATAGTAGGCACTACCGGCAAAATTCACTTTTTGTATTGGGAATTTAAAATAAGAACCCGTAGTCTGTCTATAGGAAACACCGTCTGCAATGTCATTGGCATCACCAGTAAAATCTTGAAAACCTGTGTTTAGAAAAAGAAAGCTCACAGAACTTTTCTCCCAAGATTGCTTTAGGTAGGCATATTGCATAGATTTATAAGTAAAAAAACCTTGAATGTTATATGCAGTTCCTTCATTACTTGGTGCTTCTTGGCTAAACGCTCCACCTAAGTCAAGCATAAAATTATCCTTCTTATAGCTTATGATGGCAGCATCATGAAAACGCCCTTGCATTGCCCAATCTAAACCACCAAAAATACGTTGATCATCATAGGAAATCACTTGTCTACCTAACTTGGTAGACCAATTTTCATTGAATTGTAATTGTGCCCAGGCTTGAAACAAAGAGAAAGAATCGTTACCGTCTACCGCTAATATTTGGCGGGTATCTCCCCAAGTACTTACATCTTGCACGGCAATAAATAGTTTTAGTTTTTCATCGGAATACCCAATATTAAGACGGGTACGTTGGTTTACGAATGCTGCAGGATCGGCATCATTAGGAAAAAGGTTATTAAATCCGTGGCGATATTCAAAGCGAGCTCTTACATCTGCATCTACTTCCAGCGTTTGTGCTGTTATTGGTATAAAGTTGAAAATAAGTAAAAATAGGATACCTATCTGAAGTCTTTGTATGGTCATAATAGTTGATTTGTTACATTTGGTAACAAAGATTCGCTATTTAAACCTCAATAAACATGACATTTATCATCTATAAAAGATAGACGTCAAACACCGGGATTCCATCCAAGTGCAATGGCTACTTGTTTTTTCTCCTTTATAATAGACCGTATCATATAAGGTCTGTCCGTATCAACATTTTGAATGGATTCTTGCATAGGTTTACCGTCTATAATGACATCTCCAGTAAAATTTTTGAAGGGTTGGTGGCCTAGGCCGTATCTGTTGTCTTCTACTAAAAGCAGCATTAACATTTTCTCAGGATTGGGTGTAGAACAATAGATGCCAAGGTCATCCCATAAATACACGTTATTTTTTGTTTGCTTAATAGGCTCAATACGTGATGCCTCTCCCAATAGATTTTTTAGAACTGTGTAATTGGTAGGGAAACTAATGAGCGTATTATTAAGAAATATCTCCTTAGCATTACATTCTATAGTAACCGTATCACTCTTTTTTTTTCTTTTGCTCGGATCTCTAAAGTCAAATATTCCCATACCATGCAAGATATTTCTTTTTTTGAGCAAAGTATGCAATTTGAGGTTTATTATCAGTAGGTGTTTTCTGATTATTTTATGGTAAAAAATATGATATTGATCATAAAATATGTTATTTATTTTTAACTTAATTTTTTGTTAACAAATACTGAAAATCAAGCATGTATGAAGTAATTTTTAGCTATTTTCGTATTTCAAATTAACCGCCAAAATTGAAGGAAACCCCTAACATACTACCCAATAAAAATTCTGGATGGAGAACTACAGCTGTATTTCTCATTGCTGTATTTATTGGTATAGGCTTGTTCTTGGCTAAAGAAGGAGAGGTTGTTTCTTACCTGTCAGATAACCCAGAGGCATGTGTTAATTGCCATGTTATGACTCCAGTTTATAATGGTTGGATGCATAGTTCACATAGAGAGTGGGCTAATTGCAACGATTGCCATGTACCTCATGATAACGTCGTGAATAAGTATTTCTTCAAAGCAAAAGATGGGTTGTACCATGCAACGATATTTACATTAAGAGCAGAGCCGGACGTCATAAAAATGCAAGAAGCCTCTCAGAAAGTGGTACAGGCAAATTGTATACGTTGTCATATGCAACAAGTTACTCAGACTAAATATGATGGTTGGATAGATAACCATGCAGAGAATAGAACAGATAGACAATGTTGGAGCTGTCATAGGGAAATTCCACACGGAAAAGTTCAAGGTATTTCTACATTACGATACAATATAGCACCATTACCAACCGATCAAGAAGAAGCTGTAATACCTGCTTGGTTAGAAAAAGAAAAGAATAAATAAAGACGAGGAATATGAAAAACAAGGTCTTATTTGTAGTAACTATTATAGCTGTTTTTTTATTAGGGTTATTGGCTTCTAGTATAATCAACAGAAAAAGTGAGGCAAAATACGAGTATGTACCAAAGGTAAATATTGGTGAAAATGAACCTAGGAGTAAAGTTTGGGGAGACAACTATCCTCAAGAATACCAGTCTTGGTTACAAACGGCAGATACTACATTTGCCAGTTTTCAAGGAGGTTCTGCCATGCGAGATGTATTGGAAGAAGACCCAAGGTTAGTGGTGCTTTTTGCCGGTTATGGTTTTTCTAAAGATTACAATCAAGGTAGAGGGCATTCATATGCAGTTGAAGATATTAGAAATAGCTTAAGAACCGGTGGGCCAAAAGGAAAGGGAGATGGACCAATGCCAGCAACATGTTGGACTTGTAAAGGCCCGGACGTACCAAGGTTAATGAGTGAAATAGGCGTAACGGAATTTTACAAAGGTAAATGGGCAGATAAAGGAGAAGAGATTGTAAACCCTATTGGTTGTGCAGATTGTCATGATCCAGGGAATATGAAACTTAAGATTACGCGTCCTGCATTGGTAGAAGCTTTTGATGCTATGGGCAAAGATATTAACCAAGCTACGCACCAAGAAATGCGTTCATTGGTTTGTGCTCAGTGTCACGTTGAATACTATTTTAATAAAAACTTACCGGGTAAAGAAGGTGTACCATATTTAGTTTTCCCTTGGAAAGATGGGATGGCTGTTGAGGATATGGAGAAGTATTATGACGATATAGCATTTGCTGATTGGATACATAAGATTAGTAAGACGCCAATGTTAAAAGCGCAGCATCCTGGATACGAAACTTTTAAAACGGGAGTACACGCAGATAGGGGAGTTTCATGTGCGGATTGCCACATGCCTTATAAGAGTGAAGGGGGACAGAAATTTACCGACCACCACGTACAATCTCCTTTAAATAATATGGCCAATGCTTGCCAAGCATGTCACAGAGAAGAGTCGGCGAAGTTAATGGAAAACGTTTACGAGCGTCAGCGCAAGGCAACGGAAAACCGTATAAAACTAGAAGACTTATTGGTTAAAGCACACGTAGAAGCAGGTAAGGCTTGGGAGTTGGGAGCAACGGACGAACAAATGAAACCAATTTTACAAGATATTCGTCACGGACAATGGCGTTGGGATTATTCAGCGGCATCTCACGGAGCATCTTTTCACTCTCCTGTAGAAATTGCTAGAGTAATTGGTGGAGGTTTAGATATTGCTGCGGAAGCAAGAGTTAAACTCGCCCGTCTTTTAGCAGAGTTAGGTCATAACAAACCAGTAGATATGCCAGACATTTCTTCAAAAGAAAAAGCGCAGAAGTATATTGGTTTGGATATAGAGAAATTAGAAGCTGAAAAGAAAGAATTCAAAGAGAACTTATTACCTAAATGGATGGAAGCTGCCAAAGCTCGTGAAGCTAAAATGGAAACGAAGTCAGTTTCTATGAATTAGATTTCGCATTCGGATAGATTAAAACAACCATATAACTTATCCTCATCACTCTTATAGTGTATGAGGATAAGTTTTTTTAGAGAGATATGAGAAGAAAACTATATAAAATAATGGCTTCGCCCGTATTGGCACTGCTTCTTTTGTTAACCTTTGGGGTGTCAATGGCCGTTGCTACGTTTGTGGAGAATGATTTTGGTACCGCCACGGCATGGAAAGTAATTTATGATGCCCTATGGTTTGAACTCGTAATGGTGGGTCTATGCATTAGTTTTATTCTGAATATTTTTAAATATAAACTACTGAGAAAGGAGAAGTGGCCAATTCTTCTTTTTCACCTTTCTTTTGTACTCATTATTATTGGGGCCGGTATTACAAGATATACTTCTTATGGCGGCGTAATGCGTGTTAGAGAGGGTGCTTCTTCAAATATTATTATATCTGACGCCAACTATGTCAAAGCAAAAATATCTGATGGAAAGACTACAAAAGTGGTACTTAAAAAGCTGAGTTTTTCTCCGTTGACAAATAATGATTTTACTATAGAAACCGATTTCAATTCTAAACCCATAGTAATTAAGTACAACAACTTTGTTGCCGATGCGCTACCAAAAATAGAAGATGATGTGGAAGGCGGGAAGGCATTGTTAGAGTTAGTAGTAACTGCAGGAAACGGTAGGGAAACTGTATTCCTACAAAAGGGTGAAATTGAGCAAATAGGAGAGCATAAACATTTAGTTGGTTTTGAGGCAGAAGGAGAAGGGGTCATCAATATTATAGAAAAAGATGGAGCCTTTAAAATGTATACGCCAAGAGATTTAGACTTCTTTATTATGGCCTCTCAAACGGCGGGAAAAATTAAGAAAGACACCTTAATGAATATGACGCTTAAAACGTTATATAGAGATGGAGATGCTTCTTTTGTGCCAACGGCATATCATCCAAAAGCAAAAATAGAAATTGTTAGTACTTCGGATAGATTAAAGGATAACGACCCTAATAAAGATGATGCATTATTGGTAGACGTCAATATTGCAGGAGAAACAAAAACTACGAGCTTACTATATAGACAGGGGTTTCTACCAACAGAACATAAAGCGGAATTTGATGATTTGTCTATTCTACTTTCTTATGGTGCCGAACCTCAGGAAATTCCGTTTTCTATTCAGCTAAATGATTTTCAATTAGAACGGTATCCGGGGTCTACAAGTCCATCTGCATATGCAAGTGAAGTTACAGTTATAGATGAGGGTGTAAAAACGCCTTACCGCATATTCATGAACAACGTGCTAGACCATAAAGGTTATCGTTTTTTCCAAGCCAGTTATGATACGGATGAGAAAGGTACGGTGCTATCTGTAAATCATGATGCCATAGGTACTTGGGTTACCTATTTGGGTTATATATTAATGGGTGTAGGTATGTTCTTTACGCTTTTTGGAAAAGGATCAAGATTTACAGAAGTAAATAAAAAATTGAACAAACTAAAGAAGAATAAAGCTGCATTTTTAGTAGTCATGTTCTTGGGTGTTAGTATGATTCAATCAAGCCCCATACAAGGGCAGGAGAGTGGTCCGGAACAAATTATAGATGTTGACCATGCCGCGCTATTTGGTAGAGTGATGGTGCAAGATTTAGATGGTAGAATAAAACCTATAAATACGCTTGCATCGGAGTTTTTACGTAAAATTTCTGGTAGGCCTTATTTTCAACTTACTCAAAATGGAGCAACGGTAAAATTAGATGCTAATCAAACGTTTCTGGCAATGCATGTTTCTGCAAAGTATTGGGAACAAGTTCCGATTATCAAAATTGATAAGAAAAAATTAGGGACGGCATATGAAGATTTAAAGCTGGGTGAAAACGGTCTAATATCTTTTCAGAATTTATTGGAGGAAACTGGAAAATATATTTTTGTAGAAGACGTTGAAAAAGCTAATCAGAAGAAACCGGCAGAGCGTAATGAATTTGATAAAGAAGTTATTAAAGTAGATGAGCGTTTTAATATTCTTTACAATGTATTTATTGGAAACTATCTAAAAGTGTTTCCTAATAGCTTAGATGAAAATAATACGTGGTTTACCTACACTCATGATTTTAAGGATTTTCCAGAAGAGGACGGGCGTTTTGCAAAAACCATAATTCCGACTTATTTCTCAGATGTGGCCGCTCAGAATTGGGAAGGAGCATCAGAGAAATTGGGATATATTAGTATGTATCAGAATGTCTTGGGTGAGGATATAATCCCTAGTGATAAAAGAATAGCAGCTGAATTGTGGTATAATGATTTAAACCTGAATTTCTGGCTATTTCAGGTGTTGTTTATATTAGGTTTGCTATTGTTGGTCTTGGCTATGGTAAAGATTTTTACACAAAAGAAAAGTGTAGAATACGTTTGGAATATTTTAATTATTCTAGCCCTTCTTAGTTTCATAGTCTTTGCGGGAAATATTATTCTACGTTGGTACGTGGCGCAACACGCCCCATGGAGTAATGGTTATGAAATGTTGATTTTTGTGGCATGGGTACTTATGCTTTGCGGTTTTCTTGTTTTTAGAAAGTCAGACTTTGCATTGCCGCTTGCTACTTTATTCTCCGGAGCATTATTATTTGTGAGTTATTTGGATTGGATAAATCCAGAAATAACCAATCTTATGCCAGTACTAAAATCGTATTGGTTAAAGGTGCACGTAGCAACCATTGTAAGTAGTTATGCACCTTTAGCATTATCGGCTGTTTTGGGATTAATGGCGCTAATTTTAATGATCATTAGAACGCCAAAAACTAAAGATATTATAGATTTAAAAATAAAAGAACTTAGCTATATCAATGAATCCTCAATGACCATAGGCTTATTTGTTCTGGCAGTGGGAACATTCTTAGGAGGTGTTTGGGCCAATGAATCTTGGGGACGTTACTGGGCATGGGATCCAAAAGAAACTTGGGCTCTAATTAGTATTATTGTTTATGCCATTGTTTTACATCTACGGTTCATTCCTGCTTTAAGAAATACATACGTGCTTAACGTTGCAAGCATGTTTGCTTTCTGGTCTATAATAATGACCTCTTTTGGAGTTAATTATTACTTATCCGGATTGCATAGTTATGCGGCTGGAGATCCAGTGCCAATCCCTCAGTTTGTTTACTTTCTAGCAGCCTTTATGGTTATTATTGCGGTTTGGGCGTATTTTAGAAATAGGAGGAAAGTATAGTTTTAGGTTTTTGCAAGAGAGAGGTTTTACTAGAGAAATTTATTTCTCAAGTAAAACTTCCGCACTCAAACCATCTTTACATTCAAATTCTATAACCGTTTCTTTCTTGTTGGATGAAATGATTTTAGCTCTTTTGTTAGAAGCGGTTTCCATTTCCTTTATTTGCTCTTTTATTTTCCATTCTCCTTTTAATGTAAGCTGGACTTTGCTTGCACGACTTGGCCAGTAATACCATTCATGTTCATATATGGAGGACTCTATTCGGGTTCTGTCAGGCATTAAATCATCTTGACCATCGTATATATTTAAGTCAGGGTCGGATACCGCTAGTTTGACTCCGTTAGCCTCTTCTTTTACAACAAATGTAGATGGACGATTTACGGATTTTACCAAGCCAGATTCCAGTTTTGCATGTGCGTTGTATATGGCGTAAGCTGTAGTTGCATGTTTAGGAGAGCTTACAATATGAGCCTTTTCATTATGCTGAATAACTTGATAAGGTTTGTTTTTACTGGCCATTTCAGTATTAAAACGCTCCATTTTTTTCTCATCGGCATCTATTATAAGTGCGTAGTCATATTCGGCATCTTGAGGAGCAATACCATGATTGAATAACACTGTTGTGAAATCACCATTGGTAGTTCCTTTAGCTTGATACTGAGGGTTCGTTTGATTTTCACGTTGAATCGTTAACGAACTATTTTTAGGAACCTTGGGAATATAATACCCTGTATTTCTATTATCAATCAGCCAAAATGGTTTCGTCTTGGTCAACGAATTTTTAAAAGGGAATTCCGCAATAGTACCATCACTTGTAACCAGTCCGTTGTCACCTGAAAGTATTTTGTTCTGAAGGATAGTAGTTTCTACCGCATACTCTTTAATTCCACTTTTGATATTTGAACCCAAGCACACTACAAAATCATCAAAAAAGAAATACGATTTTTTACCTGTAAACGATTGTAGTTTGAACATGTCATGACCCTTAAAAGGAAATACAAATACGCTATTTCCATCAACAGTCTCTACGCCTCCCACAAAGCTTTGGTCCGAGAAGGGATATTCCCCGCCTTCGTCCCTATGTTGTCCGGGAGAGGTAATGATTTGTTCGTAAGGAGTATAAACAGAGGTAACTCCAGGCCAACGGTGCCAATCGTATCCATCATGCCATTTACCTTCTTTTGGTGTTGTACTGTCTAAACTTTCCGGGTAGCTAACATCTAGGTATCCGTTGGCAATGAAGGTTGGGTAGGCAAAGTAGTTTGGTCCCCAACTTTCGTATGGATATACATATTTGCTATGCCCTCTAACCGTTGCCATCCAATCATTGTTTTCTCTTCGTGTGCCTACTAACGAATAGGATAACATTCTAGATTTTGGATAGTTATAGGTATGAAATTCAACTTTTTGCTCCAATTTTTCCATCCAATAGGTATCTGTTTGAGTGGGCTTCTCTTTGGCTTCTATTAGTTGCTTATAAAAGCCCGCCATTTTTTCGTCGTATTGATCCTCACTCAATGCAATTAGAGCAGGTAAGTTGAAATATTGACTAGGTAATTGGTAGCTCGAAAATCGGATAGAAGCAAAAGCGCGAGGCCCCACAAAATCGTCGGTAAAAAGGCAGTCAAAAAGTGTTTGAGTTATCTTTTTCATTCTAGCCTGCGCATCTGCAGAGGCTTTAAATGGCGAATGACTAAGCAAGTATAAAATAGAAACACCACCGTCAACACCTCTTCCTCCATAGCCTTGGGCGTGGCCAGCATGGTGAAACGTAACCCCATCTGGTTTAAATATTTCATCCAATCCATTTGCATAATTAGACGTTATGTTAGAAAAGAAAGACGAGAAATGTCGTAAGTCACGTACCTTCTCGGGCGAGTTTTTCATGATTAATGCCGAATATAACCGTGGTTTCAACAAACCTTGGGAATCATCCGCATCAGCGGCAACTCTGCCTTTTACTCCATATACTACATCCTCACGATACACTTGACCAAAACCGTGAAACCACTTCATGATACCAATTGCTTTTTCCAGTCTATTGTTTTTTTCCAGCACATCACGCATCAAATAAAAAGCAGGGCCAACTTCCCTTATTTCATATGAATAATGGTGTATCCACCCTAGACCTACACCAACGTCAAAACCTTGGTCTACGCCATAGTCGAATAAATTGATGAACATTTCCTCTAAGCGGACTTTGTCTTGTTCATTTTCTGTAGAACGGTACAGTGAAGCAATTTTCATTAGCGCTTTTGAAAAATGTTCTTTCCAGGTCATGCAACCTTCATTGAACTTTTTACCTAATCCCATTTCCGCAAAATGCTCGGGATATATGTTGCCTTTCACTAATGGAAGTCCATATATTTTATCGCCATCACGCTTAATTTCAAATTGCTCATAGAGTTTTGCTATACTATTAATCGATACATCTTTTAGTTCTTCTCGCTGATACGATGGAAGAATAAACTCTTCTGCTTTTTTATCCAAAGCATTAAGAGCCGTTACCATTTCTGGAGTGACCTCTTCTAGTTGAAGGGAAGGGGTGTTATGAGACCACTCGAACAAGCGATGTTCGTATTGGGTAACTAATCTTGTATGGGGTTTGATATAGGGTAATTGGGGATTGGCACTAATGGTCTTTGGGTTCATGGGTAACGAAAGACCTACGGCATCAATGTAGTAAGTTCCTTTACCTGTCTTAGGGGATAGAATGGTCATTCTGTCCATGTCGGGCCTTGGAATTCCGCGCATATCTCCGCGGTCATACATTATGCTTACCGTACGCCAACCAACAAAATCTAAGTTATATTCAAACTCACAATCTACTACATCACCACGTCCAAATTGAAAGGTAAGACGGCGAGTGCTGGCCTCTTCATTATAAATCCACATAAAAAATCCACGGGGAAACTCAAGAACTACTTTGTTGTCATAACTGGAGTGGCCGTTCATCAGATATTTGTCTCTTCCGATAGGTTCCAGTTTAGATAAATCACGTTGTTTGTGATAACCAATAGCAGTATTGAAAATTAGGGCATCATTTCCAATCCAGTCCCATCGTAACGATTTCTTGCCTTGTTTCATCCGCAAGGAGTCTATACTTAATTGGCCTCCTCTTGCCGAAAGTTCTGGTGGTAAACCATCTTCAAAGCTTTCCATCAGTTTTTTTGGTTGATATCCGTCTTGAGCATTTGTCATAATGGTATATGACAAGGCGATTAAGAAAAGCAGTATTTTATTCATTGTAAGAGACTTTTTATACATTATATTTTTACCATTTTGTAGTAAGCAGATGACATTGTACTATTTATTTAACCAAGAATATTTCGGCACTTAACCCATCTCGGCATTCAAATTCAATAACCGTTTCATTTTTATTGGAAGAAACCACCTTGGCTTTTTTATTGACCACCGTTTCTATTTCGGTTATCTGGTCTTTTATTTTCCAAAGTCCTTTTAATGTAATCTGAACGGTAGTAGGGCGTGTAGGCCAATAAAACCATTCACGCCCATAAATAGCTAATTCTACACGTGAGCCATCCGGTAATCTATCATCTTGACCTTCATAAATATTAAAGTCGGGATCTGAAAGCGCCAGTTTTATGCCTTCAGGTTCTTCTTTTACTAGAAATGTTGCAGGGCGACTTATCTTAGTAACCTTTCCTTTTTTTAGGATTACACTTTCATCGTAAATGGCATATGCCGTAGACTTAAGTTTTGGTGCCTTTACAATATGTGCTTTTTCGTCTTGTTGAAGTATTTCGTATGGTTTCTCCTTACTCTTCATTGCAGTAGCGAAGGCGTCCATTTTCTGGGAATCGGAGTCCGCCATGATGGCATAGCTATAACTAATATCTTGGGGTGCTTTACCATGATTAAACCAAACTGTAGTGAAATTGCCTTTTACATCTTCAAGCCCATGAGCATCTGGATTTACCTGTTCTTTACGCTGAAAATTCAGGGTAGTGTTTTTAGGAACAGACGGAATATAATAACCCGTATTTCTATTATCTACCATCCAAAAAGGTTTGGTAGAACTTAATGTCTTTTCGTAGGGAAATGCAGAAATATTTTCTGTGCTTAACGCTAAAGGTGTGCTTCCTTTGATTTCATTTTGTAAAATGGTGGTTTCAACATCATATTCGTCTAAATCACTTTTAATATTAGTTCCTAGACAAACTACATAATCGTCAAAGAAAAAATAAGATTTCTTACCTGAAAATGACTGAATATTAAAAGCATCATGTCCTTTAAAAGGGAAAACAAAAACGCCATTTCCATCTTGTGAAGAAACACCTCCAACATAGGGTTGGTCAGAGAATAAATATTCTCCGCCTTCATCTTTTATTTGACCAGGATTGGTGATCATTTTATCATACGGAAGCCTAACAGTAGTAGCTCCTGGCCATCGATGCCAATCGTACCCATTTATCCAAACACCATCTTTTGGACTAGTACTTCCAAGGTCATCCCAATACGTGACATCTAAAAAACCGTTGGCAATAAACAAGGAATACGCAAAATAGCTAGGCCCCCAACTTTCAAAAGGATATACGTATTTGCTATGCCCACGTACGGTAGTCATCCATTTGTTTTCATTGCGTTTTACCCCAAGACTGGAATAGGACATTATCTGTAGTTTGGGTTGCTCAAAGTTTTTTCTTTCTTGTGACACCTCATTTAACTTATCCGCCCAATAGGAATCCATTGGGTCGGGTGTTTCTCGTAGCGAGATAAGCCAATCGTATAAATTTGCCAATTCTGGGTCAAATGTGCTGCCGGAAAGTGCTGCTAATGCAGGAAGATTATAAAACTGCTCCGGTACGGTATATGGACTAAAACGAATGTTGTCAAAGGCTCTTGGGTTTTTAAGTTCTGGTGTAAACACACAGTTAAAATACGTTTGGATAGCCTTTTTTATACGCCCAACTGACTCATCTTTCATATTAAAAGGCGAATCTGCCAAAAGGTACGCCACGGATATTAACCCATGTGCTCCACGGCCACCATATCCCAAAGTGTGCCCTGCATGGCGACAAACCGTACCATCTGCTTTTAAAATTTCGTCTAAAGCTCCTGCATAAGCTGTTGAAACATTGGACAAATAAGAAGAATAATGCCGAAGATCGCGCACTTTTTCTTGTGAGTTCTTCATAATCAACGCACTCAGTAATCTAGGGCGAATTAAACCCTGAGCATCATCTGCATCATTTCCAACCCGGCCTTTGACCATATAAGCCATATCTTCCCTGTAGACTTGGTTGAAACTGTACATCCACTTCATTAGGTCCGTAATCTCCTCAAGACGATTATTTTCCTCTAGCACTTTACGCATTAAGAAGAAAGCTGGCGCATGTTCTCGAACTTCATAGGAGTAATGGTGGATCCACCCTAACCCTGTACCGTTGGCAAACCCTTGGTCAATACCATAATCTATCAAATCCAAAAACATTTTCTCTAGAGTAGCTTTATCTTGGGGAGCGGTAATGGATTGATATCGTTTGGATATACCCAACAATAACTGACCATACTCCCTCCAATCAAAAACACCTTCCTTGTTTTTCATTCCGCTGTCCGCGAAATCACCCTTTATCAAGTTTCCTTTTATTAAAGGCTTCCCATATATTTCATCTGCTTCCCTAACAATTCCATAGGCGTCGTACTTCTTCACTAAATCAGAAATGGGCTTTTTTTGTAAAAGCTCTCGCTCATAGGAGGGGAGAATGAACTCATCAGCTTTTACAGCCATATCATCCATTGCTTTAACGAGCTCTGGATTTAGCTCTTCTAACTGAAAATTAGGTCTGAATTTGCTGAACTCATAAATCAGTGATGCATAATTGGTAGACTTTCTGTTATGGGGCTGTATGTGTGGCAACTGAGGATTAGGGCTCTTGGTACGCGCGAACATTTGCATGGATGTATTGATTACATCAACATAAAAAGCACCTGAACCTATTGCTGGGGCAACAATCTTTAGTTTGTCCATACTCTCGTTGGGGACACCTTTCATATCACCGCGGTCGTAGTGAATATAGACTGTTCTCCATCCTTTAAAATCTAAGTTATAGTCAAAATGAGTGTCAACTTTATTACCTCTTCCAAATTGAAAAATGAGATTTTGATTACGGGGGATTTCGTTATAAATCCACATAAAAAAGCCTCTTGGAGCCTCTAAGATTGTTTTGGTAGAATTCGTATTAGAATGCACATTCTTAAGCTGGTCTTTATCATACCCTGAAGTGTTGATAGGTTTTTGAGGATGATAGCCTATAGGGGTGTTGAAAATTAGAGTATCGTTCGGAACCCAATTCCATTTTAAAGAATTTTTACCATCTTTTACGCGTTTGGAGTCCAATTCTAGTTTGCCTCCTGTGGCGGATATTCCATTGGGAATGCCCTGTTCAAAATTTTCATAGGTAGAAGCTGGTTGGGTGGAACCTTGTGAAAACAGGGAGTGGCTCCATACAAGGGTAAGAAGTAAGAAAAAGATATTTTTCATATAGAACTATTGTTGCACCTAGTTACTATTGGTACGGTTTATTGTTGTTCCAATAATTCATGCATTTGCTTTCCCGCAAGGAGAAAGGCACCACAACCATATTCTACAGTGTCATTTTCACTGAGCGCAAATGGGCTAGACCCTACTTTTTGAACATAACCGATTTTTCCGTCTGCGTTTATACATTTAACAAGTCCGCTCCATGCTTTATTTACATGAGGTAAGTACACTTCTTTATCTAATACTCCATTGTTTACGCCCCATGCCATAGCATAGCAGAAGAAAGCGCTGGCACTAAATTCCTTAACGGGGTATTGCTCAACATCTAAAAGGGAAGTACGCCACATGCCATCTTCACCCTGTAGCGAGGCAATTTCCTCCATCATTTCTAGGTATAACTGCTTGTATTTTTTTCGGCTATGGAAGTCTCCAGGAGTGTAAGTAAGCATATCCACCAAGCCTCCAACGACCCAACCGTTACCTCTTCCCCAGAATACTTTCTTACCGTTTTCGGTTTTTAAAACATCTCCTTCTTTATCCCATTTAAATCGGTCATCACGATAAAATAAATGGTCCTCTTTGCTGTATAAATGGTCATAGGTATCCCAAAATCGGACATCCATTTCATTTAAATATTTTCTTTTGCCCGAGGAGGTATATAATTTTAACCATGCTGGAGGCGCCATAAATAAGGCATCTGCCCATGACCAATTGGTGTCTCCATTCCACCCAACGACAGGTCCTCTTTTAGGATTATCGATAATGTAATCTACTCGCTCATACATATCTTCCAATACTTTAGGGTCTCTGTTTACCAGAAAAATATCAGTATACACACGGCCTATAGCAAATTCATCTGCATGTCTTTGGCGTTCTCCTAGTTTATAATCAACCTCTTGACATAACCCATCAACATAATTAAAAATCTCTTGGTCTTTGGTAAGGTCGTAATAGGCCATCATGCCCGATAAGAAAGTTGCTCTTACCCAATTATGTGTGGTTAGCGGTTCAATAATACCACCAGGGATATACATAACATGGGGCAGGTTATTGATTTGCCAAGTAGAGGTTAAATCCATCAACTCTAAAACACCTTTTTGGGACATAGGGTTTATATCCTGTATTGCTGTGTTGTTTTTTGATATCTGGGCAGGCGTAATTACGGAAGAGTTACTATTGCAACCCCACAGGACTATGCAAATTAGGGAGCATAATGTTTTTTGAATTTTCATTTAAAGCTGATTTTATTTAGGTGTTATTCTAAGAAAAACGGAATGGGTTTATATGGCTAATAATTGACTTCAACACTGTTTTTTTAAAGAGTAATAGCTGTTTCAAATTCAATTAATAAATGGGCTTGTTTAACACTCATCCATAAATTTATAATCTTAAAATTGGTGTTTATAACTCTAGTCTAAAAAATATGATGAGAATATAAGAAAAGGGAGGGGGTAATAGTTTGAAAAGAGGGGGTAATCACGCTCAGGTGTCTGTAAAAAGGCCTTACAGGCCTATTTGAAGTCAGATTAATTAGTGCTGAAATTTGAATAGTTAAATTTTAGATTTGACAAAAGCCTAAAGTTGCTATGACTGTAATTGGCCAGATTAGCATGGTTCATTGAGAATTTCATACAGAAATGTAATCTTAATTCACAAGGAATGCAACGCTAGAGTTAGTACTATTATTAACTTAGTTCTAATTTAAAAATTTATTTTTAGTAGCCTACGACCTTTAAATTAGAGTTGTGATATGTGGTAAAAAGGAAGAAGGATTGAGTGGTGGTTTTAAGAATTAACCAGTGAGGGAAAAATGATTTTTTACTAAAAACCATCGATAATTTTATTAAAACAGGTAGGGCAATCTGTCATGTGAAAAACACTTTTTGACTCGATAATCGAGATTAAATGTTCCGAGGCTTACCTCAAAATCAAAGTGTATTTTTTTTAATGCCTCGTGGGCTTGCCCCTAGGTAGTTTACTAATTATTTTAATTGCATAGTATTATTTTAACTGTCGTATCAAAACGTATGTTTCTAAATATGATTTTCTCGTTCGATAATTATTTTTTTTTTCAAAATGAACATGAATGATATTTCCGAAATGAGCTTTTTGTTCAATGTTATAAACTGTTTTTAGAATCCCTAGATAGCTACCTCTTAAGTTGAAACTAAAGGTCTTTTCAATATTTGAATCATTTGAATAAATATGAGGTTGATTAAAGTCTATAACTTTTATGCTATTCGTACGAGCCTCTCTGTTAAGCATTTTTAGAAGATTATTCTGAAATGAAGTATCACTTAAATTCATCTTACCTAAAATTGAATCATAATACGTTTCTTTTTGGTTTAACAAGGATAATTGTTGTGGAGTATTTTTAATAGATTTAACCATAGACGCTTGTTGAAGATATAAAGATCTACTATTGAAAGTTTTTTCAAATGCCAATTTGTAGCTAATCAACAGCATCAATAAAATTCCCGAAAACAGAAATTTATTTTTTTATTAATCCTCATTAATATCAATTTTTATTGAAAAATTAGAGCTTTCGCCTTGTAGGAAATCATAGTCCATGGTCTCAACAGATAGGATCCATTCTTGTTTTTCTAATTCCTCTATCCATTTAGAAAATTCTTCGCTATTTTTAGAGATACCTGAAACAGTCATATTTCTCAACTCTAATTCAATGGGTTTGTTTTCGCGTAAAGGTTTCTTTAAAGGCTGATAGGTTATCTCATTAAGTAGTATAGTTAAAGGAATATCTTTAGCAAGTAAATCCAAATAAAGGGAAGATTTTGAATTTGAGGATGACGTTAATGCTTCTAATCGTTTTTGCTTTTTTAGAATGGACCCACTCATTTTTTTTAGTTGTTGGTTTTGAGAAGTGCTTATTTCCATGTTTGATGTTTGACTTTCCACGGCATCCCTGTAATAGTCAAAAACTAAAAAATTTAAAAGTAAAAGAGCAAGAAATGAAAATAGCGCAACTTTGGAAATTTTATCAAAAATTCTTCCGTTACTAACATTAGAGAATAGCTCACTATTATAATTCCCAAAATTTCCTATTGTTTGTACATGTTCTAAATGGCCTAATATTTGAGAAAAGGGTAATAGGTATGGAGATTCTAAATCAATTCCGTTAATAGTATATTTCTTGGTCTTCCGTTCAGAAAGGCTATTAACCTTAGTGATAGATTGGCTTGTTAGATTTATTTCATTTTTAGAAGTAATTATTTCTTCTTCTGCAAAATAGGGTAGGGTAGCAATAATGGAAGTAATCCCAAGAGTTATCCCGGAAATAGATATATCACTAACCTTGAGTTTATTTAGTGTTTCTTCAACATATTCTTTTTTTGAGATAGAAATAACAGGATTAGCTTTTTCTTGTATGATTTCATAATAAAAGGAACTTAAATTTAAATTCGGAAATACATGGTTTACGATTGCTTCTGGAGATGAAGAATCTGTGTTATCTATCTGTTTTGTTAGAACTTTAGAGGTGTTAATAATTAAAAATGTGGGGGTATTTTTTTTAAAGTAACCTTTTAAGCTGCTAAGTTGTTCGGAACTTTCTGCATTTAAAATATTTAATTCTCCGTGTTGTTTTTTTACAACTAATACATAGTACGTTAATTTACCAGCTAGTTCGGATATTTCCAAGCTTGTAAAAATAGATCCTTCAGTTACGTATGTAATAAAACGATTTAGCATTAGTAAATTACTGTAGGTTTAATGAGTATGGTTAACTTTTGTTTGGTATCCTCTCGTTTTTTTGTGCTAAAAAGCCATTTAATTATAGGTATACGAGCTAAAAGTGGCACTCCATTTCCTGAATCATTTTTAATTTTTTCCTCCAAGCCACCTAGAATTGCTAAATCTTGATTTTGCATTCTAATAATTGAACTAAACTCTCTAGAAGTTAATCCCGGAGGAGCATCATCTTCAATGCGCTCACCACTAAAATCTGATTGTATTACATTAATATCTAAGGTAATTTGACCATTTCCAGAAACTAAAGGCCGTATACTTACCGCTAATTCTGCATCTATAGGTTCATAATTCCTAATTTCAGAAGACGTAGGAATCTGTGATCCAAAAAAGTTTTGGTTAGTCACTACATAATAGGTAGTCTCACCTATAGATAAGTGTGCTCTATGACCATTAAGCGTAGAAAGTTTTGGAGTTGAACGAATTTTTAGATTTCCATTCTCTTCCATAGCTTTGATATTCGCGAAAAACTCGGGAACGACTTGCCCTATATTAAACGAACCAAATCCGTCAAAGCCTCCTATAATTTTATTAACTGTTTTAGAGCCTAGATTTAAGTTGGTTTCTGGAAATAAATTCCCCTTAGTATTTACTTCATTTTCACCTATACCCCAGCTAATACCAGTTTCTACTGTAGATGATTTTTTCACTTCAATAAGCATAACCTCAATGAGTATAACGGGAACAGGTTTGTCTATCTTCTTTATAAATTTTTTAAATCGGTCTATTTTTGATGATGGACCGCTTACTAAAAAACTATTAAGTTCCGTATCTACTTTAATATCAAGATCCTTTTTTATTTCATCTGGAAGAATATTTACTAACGCTTCAGCATCGTCTTGATGATTTTGAAAACTTTGCGTATTAGTATTTATATTTCTTTGACTACCATAATTCTGTTGCCCTTGATTACCATAGTTTTGTTGCCCTTGGATACCATTGGAATTTGAATTGCCATAGTAATTTATACTACTGTTATTGGTGCGGCCAGCAGATCTAATACCTGATGAATTCCTAGAAGAATCAGTTAAAAGTTCTACAGATCTATGCATCATTTGAATGACTTCTACATTACGCACACTTAATTGATTAGCTGTACCAAAGAAGTAGATATTGTTTTCTTTCTTGAATGTGAAATTTACAGAGGTTTCTTGTGGAGAAGGAGCTCGTTGGTTCGGACGAATATTGTTGTTTTCTTGGCGTTGTGGGAAAATAGCGTTTGCGCTACTATTCTCTTGGCTTTCAAAAATTAATTGTAACATATCATCAAAAGTAATCCGTTCTGCATTGAACGTAATGCTTCCCGCTTGTTCTAAAGGACTAGCAGAGTATATATTTAGATTAAGGTCATAACTCAAATTATCAATTATAGATGCAATTGGCGTATTTTGGAAATCAACAGACAACGTTTTATTTAAAGTATCTATTACACTATAGTTTACGTTTTTTGATCCAATTCTTTTACGTGTAGTATTATTATCGCTTTCATTTGAATTAAAAAGATAGAATCCATCTCTAGATTTCGTGTATTCCAAGTTATTGACCTCTGCTAATTTTTCCATGGCAACATCAAATGGCACGTCAGATAAATAGAGGGTTATGGGTTGGTTTTCCATTCCATTGGCATAGAGAAGATTCTTTCCAGAAACATCCATGATTTTACGAAAAACTTTTTCTAAAGGATCGTTGTTCACGTCCATAGATATCAGTTCATTAGCTGAATCATGAATAACTTTAATCTCCTTTTCTATAGTTTCAGGGGGAGGAGCATTATACTTTCTAATAGAAAAAATATTTCCAGTAAAGTCTATATCAAGTTGGTATTCTTTACAAAGAAATAGTAAAAGATCAGTTACAGTTACATTAGAAAAGTTATTTACAATAGTCTCATTTCCAACATCTGGAGAAACCGTAAGGTTCAAGTCGTGCACTTTAGAAACAGCAATCAAGAAATTAGAGAGAGTTACATTACTTACGTTTATTTCTAACTTTAAATTCTCGTTCAATTCAGGATTGTCCAAAGCAAGGACTTCTAAATTATTTCGAATGCCTTGCAGTCTTTGATCATCTTGGGCTTCTATATGAGTAGCAAACAGTACCAAAAGAATAGCAGTCCACTTTTTTAAATGGTTTAGTTGCGTATTTTTTAGATGTAGTAGAATAGAATTTAAAAAGTTCAGGGTCATTTTATTTTTTTGGTTACTCAATAAGAAGGGGGTAGGCCTCATCAATAGAGGTAATTCCTTCGCGTATAAGTCTTACGGCATTTTGCATTAAAGTAGTGATTCCTTTTTGCAATAAATAATTCTCAATTACTAAATGATTTTCTTTTATAGAGGTAGTCAATTCTCTACTTACTGGTAAAATTTCATAAACGGCTTTTCTTCCTTGATACCCAGTATGGTGGCAATGATTGCAACCTTTAGCAGTAAAATGAATTTTTAGGGTTTCCGGCATTTTAAAATCCTCCGGGAATAAGGTTTTATCTACAGTCTCTTGAACCTTACAGTGAGAGCAAAGTTTTCGTACCAAACGTTGTGCTACACTCATGTTTAGGGTGGACGCAATTAAATAAGGAGGAACTCCCATATCAACTAATCTTGAAATTGTTCCCCAAGCAGAATTTGTGTGTATGGTAGATAGTACAAGGTGCCCTGTTTGCGCTGCGCGAATAGCAATATTTGCGGTGTCTACATCCCGGATTTCACCGATCATGATTATATTGGGATCTTGTCTCAAAAAAGTTTTTAGAGTACGTATAAAATCTAGTCCAATGTTTTCACGTAATTGTACTTGATTAATGCCGTCTAAAGTATATTCAATAGGGTCTTCAAGAGTTAATATGTTATCTTCTTCAGTATTGAGTTCTGTTAAAGTAGCGTATAGCGTAGTAGTTTTTCCTGACCCGGTAGGTCCGGATATTAAAATAATCCCGCTAGGTTTTCTTAAACCTTCGCGATAGGTATTTAATTCAACCTCAGAGAAACCCAACTTCTCCAAGTTCATCATTGCAGCATCTTTGCTTAAAATCCGCAATACTAATTTTTCTCCGTGCAGCGTAGGTAAAGAAGATACTCTTATGTCAAACTCACTTGTATTTGTATTTACCGTGATTCTTCCGTCTTGTGGAAGACGTTTTTCAGCAATATCTAAATCGGCTTTTATTTTTATTTTATTAATAATGGTTGGATACTCTTCTAAGGGAATAGTAAATTGTTCTATAAGTTTACCGTCTAATCGAAAACGGACGCGACACCTTTTTTCATAAGGTTCAAAATGAATATCACTACTACCTATTTCTTTGGCATTTATCAATAATTTTTCTAAAAAATCTTTAGTATAATGTAGTTTTTCTCCTTTATTGGTTTTTTTTTGTCGATAATGCGAAGTTAACAATCGCTGTAGTTGTTCTTGTTTACATTTTTTTAATACAACAGGCGTATCAAAAACAATTTTTAATTCGGATAAAAGAGTGTCAGGAGTATCGCTATCTGTTATAAAAATCAGTTCATTATCTATTATTTCAACAGGAACAATACGGTAATGAAAAGCTTGTTCCGCAGTAATTTTCTGCAAAAGCTCGGCGGTAATAGTATAAGTTTCAGAATATATCATATAAGGTATAGGAAAGGCGTATTAGGAAGAAAATTTATAATAAAAACACCTAAAAGATACAACCCCATTAACCCGGCCAAAGGAACAGTATTTACAGACCATTTATTTTTAAATATAAGAAACAGGATTAAAGAAAATAGGATAGCGCCAACAAAGATAAATACAAATGTTATCGTAGGGAATCCAAGAGCTAATGCATAAAAGAATAATACATCTCCAAGTCCAAAACTTACATTAATAAATTTTTTTCTCATGATGTATTTGGTATAAAGAAATAACACAAATAAAATTCCATTTACCAAAATAAAATTAGTTAGCGAGAACCATAAGAAAACTTCAAAAGAATTATTTTTTAAATGTAAAACTGCCAAGGCAGTAGCTAAAAGAGGAAATAGAAACCATACTACCGCACGTTCCCTAAAATCCTGAAAGGCAATAACTCCACAGCAGAGTATAACTATTAGTTGTATATAGAACATTAGTCCTTTATAGTTTGTTTGGGATTTCCTTGCTCATCTATTTCCCAAACATTCATAATGCCGTCTCCGTCAAAATCTGTTATAGCTTCGGCCCTAGCTTTAAAAGTTGCTTCATTTGCGTTTAATATTTCATAACGATAATTAGCAGTTCCATTTTCTTTGACCGTCTTAGGTGGTTCAAAATCTAATTCGTTTAAATCGCCGCTAAATTTGCTATGCATGTAACGGTGGGTGGTCTGCGCATTGTAAAGTGCCTTTAGTTGTGTCTGTGCCTCAATACTTTTAGCCTTAGAAATAAGAGGCATTAGGTTAGGTAAGGCCAACAATAGCAAAATACCAATAATTGCCAAGACAATTAGGGTTTCTTGAAGATTAAATGCGGGTATTCTTTTTTTTAAAAGAGACATTTTCTGTAGTTGTTTAAGTGTATTCTAAGCGTAAATATAGCTCTGCTTGTAGGAAATTGTTTTATGCTAATATAGTTTTTGAAAAGTTAATAGCCAATATATGCCCAAATTCTTATAGAGGTTTTTTAATGTTTTAGGTTGAAAATTCAAAAATAAGCTAACCGTTTTTTTTTTTTTTAATAAAAACATCCCCAAATAAATGTAGTTTTTGTAGGAAATAAAATATTTAGAATTTTATTGTTTAATTAGACCCTACATAGATTACACTTACAATAATAATTTGTTTAATCACTAATAATTTGTTGTAAAATCTTACAGTATTTAAGTGTAAAAATTACGCTAAAATTTGTTTAACAATGTTAAAATTATATTTTAGCGTTTTATTAACAAACGCTTGGTTGTGTAAAAATAGATGATTTTTTGTTTTTTTTTTCTCCTTTAACAACCTAATAAGTAGCGATTATTTTAATAGAAACTTTCTAAATATAAATCACAATTGTATAGAAAATAAAAGCACCTGCAACAGAAAATCATCAAACTTTAAAAGAATTAGAATACACCTAACTTTACTTGAAAAATATGAAAACAATTTCTTCCCTTTTGAATTACAAAACGCTACTTCAGATATATGGTTTCAGTTTAATTTTTATGGTCTGTATAAATGCTAATGCTCAGTATGATCCCAATTTTGAATTGCGCATAAATGCAGGTGGTCCCGAAATTAGTTATCAGGACAAAACATTTTTAGCAGACCAGTCTTACGTCAATGGTTATGAATACACTAATTCTCAAGCTTCAGTTGACCCTCTGTACTCAAATGAAAGGTATAGGACCTCCTTAACGTACGAAATTCCTCTAGAGAATGGTGACTACAACGTAATTCTGCATTATGCAGAAATTTATTGGGGAGCTAATGGAGGTGGTGCCGGAGGTGTTGGTGATAGGGTATTTGATGTATCTATTGAAGGTCAATTAATGCTGGATAATTTTGATATTAGTACAGAGGTAAGCCCGGAAACTCCTCTCCTCAAGTCATTTACAGTGAATGTTTCTGATGGGGTACTTAATATTTATCATTCTGCATTAGCTGTTGATGGTGGTGTAGGCCATGCTAAAATATCTGCCTTAGAAATATTGGGTATAAATGCTGCCAATACTAATCCGGGAACAGGTTCAGGTAGTGGGGATTCCGCCAGTTTGTGGTCAAAGACAGGCTCCAATATTTCTTATGAGTCAGGAAATGTGGGTATAGGCACAGAGGCAATATCTAATTATATGTTAGCAGTAGACGGAAAAGTTCGTTCAAGAGAGGTAAAGGTTGATGTAGATAATTGGCCAGATTATGTTTTTAATAAAAATCATAATCTTCCAACTTTAGAAGAAGTCAAAACTCATATAGAACAGAAAGGACATCTAATAAATATTCCAACGGCCAAGGAAGTTGAAGCCAGTGGTATTGAATTGGGTGAAATGAATAGGCTGCTTTTAGAGAAGATCGAGGAACTGACTTTATATCTTATTGAAAACAATAGAAAAGTGCAAGAATTGGAGCTATCTAATAAAAATCTGCTTGACAGGTTGCAAAAAATGGAGTTTAATCTTCAAAAATAGGATTTCTATATTTTTAAAGAAGAACATTTTATAATATGCTAGATTAATTATGCCTGCCATATTTAAAATGATTTTACGATTTTAATTTGACCATTAATTACTATCAAAGCGGAAAATGAGAAATATTTACGAGAATCGAATAATTTTAAAATGTATGAAAAAGTTATTTGTCACATTGGCTTTACTATTGCTAGCTAATCTGCGGGCTCAAGAATTGCCCAATGTAATACCTCCTTCACCAGAAGCTCGTGCCTTTGAGAAATATGGTAATATTCCAGTAAGCACTTATACGGGAGTCCCGAATATTATTATTCCATTATATACTATTAAACAAGGAGATATAACTGTACCTATTAGTCTAAGTTACCATGCTTCAGGCGTAAAAGTAGATGAAGAAGCTAGTACCGTTGGTTTAGGTTGGGTTTTAAATGCTGGAGGTATAATAAGCAGGAATATTTATGGAGATGATGATTTTACAAATAATTATTACTTTAATATTGGAGGAGAGGGAAGAGCTTATTTAGACGATTCTGTTGATGATATAATAATGGATAATCAAGCTTCTAATTATACTATTGATGGTTCTTCGGTTGCGGGTCCTGCTGCAGATGCTAATTGTAGTGTATATGTGAATGGAATAGATTTAAAAAATGAACTTGGATTTTCATCAGGATACGGATTTCAACCTGATCATTTTTCTTTTAATTTTTTTGGAAATAATGGGAAGTTTATTCTTAATAGAAGTGGTGAAGCTATTTTTGCAAAACAACAAAAAATTGATATTCAACACTTCGTGAATACACCTCAAGATAATGAATTCATTGCTACGCTTTCTAATGGAATGATTTATAAATTTGCAGAAGGAGCCAAAACATTACAGTCTACAACAGATAATCAAAGTGGTGGAACTTCTTCCTGGTTATTGGAAAAAATTACTTCTCCCACAACAGGAAGTATGGTGAATTTTAAGTATTCAGATTACAATACAAATAGCCTTATAAAAGGAAACCACCGTGCGTCGCAAACAAACTACATAAGAAGTGTACCTAATCCCAAATTAGCTATAATAGGGAGTTATCCCAGTTGTCCCGCAACTGGTATAACTGATAATGTAGTTTCTAGTGTGTATGAAGAAAAATATTTGGAATATATTGATTTTAAGAATGGTAGAGTTGTTTTTGAGTATGTGCCGGGAAGGTTAGATTTAGAAAATTCTAAGTTTTTAAAATCTTTTAAGGTTTATATTAAAGACGCATCAGGGCGTATTACATCAAGTCCAATTAAAGAGATCCTATTTACTTATGAATATTTTAATTCTATTGAAGGTTACGAGACTGTAAAAGATATTCCAGGTAATATTTTCAGCAGCTACACCGCTATTCAAAAAGGATATATAAATAAGCGACTAAAATTAAAAAAAGTACAGGAGGTAGGAAAACCTGAATATATTTTCACCTATTATAATGAATATGACAATAGCATCTTTAGGGGAAAAGGAACATATTCTAAGGATCATTGGGGCTTTTTAAATGCAGGAAGCAGTTCTTTGATACCAGCATTTAAAGGCATACTGCCTTTTAGTAACAATGTTGATATTCATGAAATTCGTGGTGGGAATAGAAAGCCTGATCCAACTAAAATTTCTATTTTTTCTTTAAAAGATATTATATATCCAACTAGTGGAAAAACTGAATTTATCTACGAATCCAACACATATGATTATAATGCTTCTATAAAAAATAATGATGCTACTTATAGAGATTTGAATATAATTAATGATCCTACGGAAAAACCAGGTAGACACTCTCATTTACATATACCAGGAATACTTATGGATGAAGGGTCTCTGCAAGGACAGATATTCGAGTCAACATTTACTATACCTAATGGTAATGGAAGAACATATGTAGAGTTTAGAGTAGATTTACAATCGGCTACTGATGATATTCCAACCAATATTCCTGATACAGCGGTATATTTAGAAACGCCCGATAATGTTATTTATTACCCCCAACTTTGTGCAAGTGGGGCAAATGAAGGACCTAGCGGATGCAGTATTACAGGAAGTTATTTTTTAAATCCTGGAACTTACTCAATTAAAAGTACTATAACCACTGATGAAATTTATAGTCTTTATGCTAATTTTAATTGGACTGAAAATTCAAGCTCAACGGCAATAACGTATGGGGGAGGGCAGCGTATAAGAGAAATAAGAAATTATGATGGTACAAATAAATTACCGTCAAATATAAAAACCTATGATTATCATTATAAAGCTTCAGGAGAGCTAAGAACACATGGTCTTTTAATGGCTAAGCCGTTATATGCGCTTAATAAATATAGTCCGAGCTATAGTTGTTCATCTTTTTTATTAACGAGCGATAGTCAGGTAAACTTGTCAAACACCCCCGTAGCATATAGTCAAGTAAGTGTGTATAATGGAGAAAATGGTGAGTATGGTAAGAGCACTTTTTATTATAGAAATGAACCTGATATTATAATTAGGTATGATGGCTATAGAAAAAAATACCCAGCAATTACCTTTAACAGTAATGGGCTTTTGGAAAAGCAGATAGATTATAAATTTAAGAAAGAAGAGAATAAGTATTACAAAATAAAAGAGGTTAAAAATGTATATTCAAAAGAAAGAACTAGCATTCAACCAGAATCTTCATTATATATGGGAATATCTAAAAACTATGTTTTTGCTGATAGTAGGGGAGGAGGAACACAGAGTAATTCATCAGAATATGAAGCTTGTTTTTCCTATTACTACTTGTATCCTTCTTTAATGACCAATTTTATAAAACTAGAAAATAGCACGGAGACTATATTTAAGTTGGGCTCTACGACAGAAGGAATTGCAACCTCTGTAGATTATGAATATAGTGATAGCCATAAACAGCTTACCAAGACAACAACAACCAATAGTAAAGGTGAAATTTTAGTCAGCGAAAGTAAATATGCCGAAGATTTAAATCAAACTAATTTAATTAGCAAACACATACATAATGTTCCGTTATGGCAGGAGCAAAGATTTAATGACGGAACCATTTTATCTACCACGGAGACCATTTATCCACAAACAGGATTGCCTCTGCCAGTTTCTATTCAATCTTCTAAGGACAATCAAGATTTAGAAGACCGTATTAATTTCCATAAATATGATAATAATGGTAATCTCCTAGAAGTAAGTAAAGAAGATGGTGTATCTATTGTTTATGTCTGGGGTTATAAATCAGAGTATCCTATAGCAAAAATAGAAAATGCTACATTTCAAGAAAATAAGACTAATACTATTAGTAATAATCAACAAAGTTTAATAGATGCAGCAGTATTGGCCGCAGATAATGATACTACAGATGCCACGGAAAATACTTTAAATAACAAGTTAAAATTGTTGCAGGAAGGTTTTTCCAATGCCATGGTCACCACCTACACGTACGATCCCTTAATTGGCGTAACCAGTATGACGGATCCAAGAGGCTACACCATCTTCTACAATTACGATGACTTTAATAGGTTGGAATCCGTAAAGGATGTAGAGGGTAATCTAGTGACCGATTACGAGTATGGTTATAGACAAGTTGTAGAGTAAAACCAATAGAGAAGAACACCCAACCATAATACCGACTCATGAAAAATATTATTATTCCTATACTTGTTTTGCTTTGTACCTCATTTGCTTTTGGGCAGGTTTCCCCCGAAGAAAAACAGGCATTACAGGATTTCTATAATGCTACTGGAGGGCCTAACTGGACCAGTGAAAATGATGCTGATACTGCGAACGATTGGGATTTTTCCGGACCTGTGACCTCAAGTTGGAAAGGAGTTGTTGTCACTGGAGGGAAAATATCCCATTTGCATCTTGCACGAAATGGTTTAGTAGGGAATATTCCTGAAAGTATAGGGGACTTATTGAGCATTAAATCACTTTTATTGTCTGATAATCAACTTTCTGGAAATATTCCAGCAAAGATAGGACAGTTGTTACAACTTGAAGGGCTCTATTTATCAAAAAATCAATTAAGTGGTGCAATCCCGGAATCTCTGGGAAATTTAATCAATTTGCAGAGCCTTTTATTGTCGGATAACCGGTTAGAAGGAGGAATACCAGTAAGCCTGGGCCAATTAACTAGTTTGATTACACTTTGGTTAAGTAGTAATAATCTTACAGGTAACATACCAGTAAATCTAGGTAATTTAACACAGTTGAATATGCTTTTACTGGGTTATAACCAGTTATCGGGAGCCATTCCAGAAGAATTAGGTCAATTAGTCAGTATCAAAACTCTCAACTTAAGAGACAATTCACTAACAGGTACTATCCCCGATGTACTTTTCAACCTAAAGAATATAGAACAGTTGCATTTAAGTAACAATCTATTTGTCGGGGGTTTATCAACTAATATAGGGAATATGATTGGTCTCCGATATTTAGACCTCTCCAAAAATCAACTAACTGGATCTATTCCTATAAACTTCGGTGATCTGTCAAATTTGGAATCTTTGAATTTAGCTGAAAATCAGTTATCTGGATCTATTCCCATAAACCTCGGTAATCTGTCAAATTTGTCAGTTTTGAATTTAGCTGAAAATCAGTTATCTGGATCGATACCTCAAAGTATAACAAATCTTTCAAATCTATCTAATTTAAATTTAAGCAAAAATGAGCTAACTGGGAAAATTCCCAATAATATGGGAAACTTATTAAATATTTCTGTAATTACTCTTAGCTACAATGAGTTGTCAGGTAATATACCTGAGGAAATTTTTACACTACCCAGTCTGTACATATTATGGCTTGACAATAACAATTTAGTAGGATCAATTCCAAATTCTATTGGGTCTGCAACTAACTTATATTATTTATGGCTAAATGGAAACCAACTAACGGGGACGATTCCACTTGAAATTGAATCTTTAACAAATTTATCTCATTTGTGGCTTAATGATAACCAATTAACTGGGTTCATACCTTCGAATATTGGTTCTCTTTCTAATTTGAAAAGTTTGAATTTGAACTTCAATAATCTTAGTGGGCCCATTCCTGAAAGTATAGGATTGTTATCCAAGTTAGAAGGATTACAACTCCAGGAAAATAATCTATCAGGTAGTCTTCCCGAGAGTATGCGGCAACTGAGCAAGATGAAGACAATGAGACTAAGCAGCAATAAATTGAGCGGCGTAATTCCGACTGGATTCGCAAATATGACAGATTTAATTTGGTTAGATTTAAATGGTAATATGTTTTTGGGAGATATACCGGATTTCACATCTTTGGATAATCTAAGTAATTTAGGGTTAGATGACAACGTATTTCAGTTTGGGGATTTCGAGAATGAATATCTAGATTATTTGAGCCTGCCCTTCTTCTACATGAATTCTCAATCAAACGTTAACGAAACCTCCACCCTATCAATTTCCGTAGGAGCCCCGTTAACCCTACAAACAACAGTAAGCGGTACCCAAAACCATTACCAATGGCTAAAAGACGGCAATCCTATTGCAGGAGCACCAGACAGCAGCCAATTTACAATTTCCACCGCCCAACTATCCGATTCGGGAGTATACACCTGTAAAGTGACCAGTGATATCGTCACTGGCCTGACCATTGATCGCAATCCAATAACGGTTAACGTTTCTAACGAAGGCGGTCCAACAACACCGATCGACTATAATTACACCGGAGATAATTATGTTTATAGTAGAACCTACCAAAAACCGCTTACCACCATACCTAATGCCAAATTTGAAAATGACGATACCTACATTCAGAACATCACCTATTTTGACGGTCTAGGCAGACCGATCCAGCAAAACGCCATACGCCAATCACCTAATGACAAAAAAGATATCGTAACCCATATTGGTTATGACGGCTTTGGTAGGCAAGATAAAGATTGGCTTCCCTTTCATGAGACCCAACAGGGCATCGGTCAATTTAAGACCGGAGATATGAAAGGTGCAACTCGGGCGTACTATAAAACACACCAAGACTATAGTACAGATTTCCCTTCGCTGAACACAGAAGATACCAACCCCTATTCAAAAAAAGAATTTGAACCATCCCCGCTCAATAGGGTGCTAAAACAAGCGGCACCGGGCGAAGATTGGGCATTGAATAAAGGAGGGGAGGACCATGCTATAGAGTTTGATTACAAATCAAATGCTACAGGAGAAGTACGTTTGTTTACGGTAGACCTGAGTGGCGGAACGGATAATCCAATCTTAGCAACAACTACAAATTATACAGAAAACGAATTATACAAAACCATTACCAAAGACGAAAACCATAGCGGAAGTACAAAAAACCATACTACAGAAGAATTTAAAGATAAACAAGGTAGGGTAGTATTAAAACGTACGTATGCAGATACACCGGCCATTGATCTAAATAATGATGGTGACACTTTAGACTTGGGGGAACAGGCCCAATTGCAAGCTCCGCACGACACCTACTACGTCTACGACGATTATGGCAACCTAACCTACGTACTCCCTCCAAAAATGGAGGCCACCGCGGCAAACTTGGCAACATTAATTACCGATCTACCAGAATTAGGTTACCAATATAAATACGACTATAGAAACCGTCTGGTAGAAAAGAAAATACCTGGCAAGGATTGGGAATATATTGTTTACAATAGACTGGATCAACCCGTTATGACCCAAGATGCCAATATGCGAAGAGCGCATAATTCAGAGCTGAGTATAGACAGATGGCTTTTTACCAAATATGATGCCTTTGGCCGTGTAGCCTATACGGGTATGCTAGAAAACAATAATGACCGGAGTTATATGGTTAGTATTGTGGAAGGAGCAGATTCCAACGTGCCTGCACAATACGAGACCGCAAGCCAAGCTCCTATATTGGTTGATGGTATTGACCTCTATTACACAAATGATGCAAGACCTACCGGTATTATAGAGTTGTATACCGTTAATTATTATGACGATTATAATTTTTTAGCTAGTGAAACCAATTTTAACGTCCCTTCATCCGTATTCGATGCTGCTGTAGTTAATTATAACGATCAGGAGCCAATTAAGACTAAAGGGTTGGCAACCGGAAGTAAAATAAAGGTATTGGATCAGGATAGTTGGATAACTTCGGTATCCGGATATGATACAAAGGGCCGCCCCGTATATACCCGTTCTGTAAACGATTATTTAGAAACAATAGATGTTGTAGAAAGCAAGTTGGACTTTGTTGGTAAACCGGACAAAGTAAAAACTATCCATACCAGAACCGTTAACAACATAGCAACTACAATAGCCACAATAGATAACTTTACCTATGACCATGTAGGTAGGCTGTTGGCACAGACCCAGTGTATTGGCGATGCTACTTTAGGAGACAGTTGTGCTGCTAGCGGTACTACTACGGCCATTGCAGTAGACTTACCCTTATCAGGTACTATTAATGACACACAAGCAGCAAGCAACAGTATAACCGTAACCAATGCTACCATAATACCGGATGCCCGCCTATATATTACAGATGCTACAGGTGGTTCTGGTGAAGCAGAGCTTATAGTGTTGAACACCTATGATGAACTGGGGCAGTTAGAAAACAAAAAAGTAGGTGGCAATGCCAACGCAACCAATGTTGTAAGTTCTGCCGGGCTACAAACGGTAGATTATAGGTATAATGTAAGGGGTTGGTTAAAAACCATTAATAATGATCAGCAAGATGATAATGACCTTTTTAATTTTAACTTAAGATATAATGACCCTGTAGGCGGCACAGCGCTCTTTAATGGGAATATAAGCCAGAGCAATTGGCAAACGCAAGGAGAGGATAGTAGCTCTAAAACGTATAGTTATAGCTATGATGCGCTAAACCGTATAACGGGAGCGGTAGATAATACAGGGTATTTTGATCTAGGGACTACCACAAAACCTATTACCTATGATAAAAACGGTAATATTCAACAACTTCTAAGAATGGGGCATACGGTGTCAATGCCAGATCTTTCTGATAATGATCAAGATGATAGCGATTACGGTGCTATGGATGACCTATCTTATGTTTATGAAAACAACCAATTACAATCCGTAACGGACGGCGGAGCGGGTACCGGCTTTTTAGATGGTAATGTTGGTAGTGTAGATTATGTCTATGATACCAACGGCAACATGATCTCTGATGCCAATAAAGGGGTAACAGGTATAACTTATAACCACCTAAACCTACCAACGGCATTAACTGTTAATGGCAATGGTAATAACGGTAGTATTAAGTATATTTACGATGCTACTGGGGCAAAGCTCCAGAAAAACGTTCTTAAAAGTACAGGTAATACGACTACCGATTATGCGGGCAACTATATCTATGAGAACGATAAATTGGCTTTTTTTAGCCAACCAGAAGGAACTGTTTCCCCGAAGAATATAAACGACTACTCGGCAGGTTTTGATTATACATACGACTACAAAGACCATCTCGGAAATATTAGACTTAGTTATATAGATGCAGATGGCAACGGAAGTATAGACCCTGCAAATGAAATAGTTAAGGAATCGAACTATTACCCATTTGGATTATCTCATAAAGGATATAACAACAATGTTAGTTCTCTAGGGAATTCCGTTGCGAAAAAGTATATGTTCGGTGGTAAGGAATCACAAGACGAATTAGGATTAGGTTGGTACGATGTTACTGCCAGAAACTATGACCCTGCACTTGGTAGATGGATGAATTTAGACCCATTGGCAGAAGCAATGAGAAGGCACAGTCCTTATAACTATGCGTTCAACAACCCGATTTATTTCTTGGATCCTGATGGCATGTCTCCTTTTTCGACACATACGGACGAAGACGGTAATGTGTTAGCAGTCTATGACGACGGTGATCTAGGTGTTTATACACATGAGAATGGAACGAAAGTAGCGGATATTGATAGCTCGCATTCGAATGAGAATACATCAGCCGGTGGAAGCAGAAAAGGAGAAACACTTCATACGTTTTCTTTTGTTGACGGTGCTGAACTAGAAGAAGGAAATATAGTTGCTACGGGTAAGATTGATTTTGATAGTAATTGGGCTCAAGATAAAGTACAGACAGTATTGGACGATTCAAATGGCATAGTGGATTATGGTCTAAATGCCGGTAATGGAGAAGAATTTGATATAAAACTTGATGCTGTTAAAGAGGGCAAAGCTGGTGGTATTTATTATGGTTCTCAAATCAAAGATGGAGTTTATGCATCTGCAAGGGATGCCGGAAATTTTGCGGCAGGAGCAAAAGCTGATAACAGTATTTTTTCCAACAGTGATATTATGTATGGATATGGAGCTTTCAATACGGGCGGTAATAATGCAAAAAACGCATTGTTTTCCATTGTTTCAGATTTGATTATCAGAATTTCCGGAGGCGACAAAGGTCTATTGCAAGCACCTAGTTATGGCGAAGACAAGCAATCATATTTGGGCATAAATGCAGGTATGAAAAATTCTAAATGGTTTGATTAATGAAAAAAAATTAGTTGCGATATCCCTTATTTTAATTGTGTTTTTAGGTTGTGATAGCGGTTTGAAAAAAAAAATCATTACATCGGAGGATGGTCTTAACAGCCTTACGATCATAAGTAAGGATGCCGAGTATTATATATTTAAGGGAAAATTAGACCTTGATAAAATACCTGCTAATGGCTATGTTAAAAATAAAGGTGTTGTAGAACATTTCAATGCACTCGTAAAATGGTCAAACGGCCAAGTGGATTTATATCATACTTATGGAGTTTTTGACGAATCTAAGAAACCAAAGGATATTATATTAAACCGTGTTTCTGTTAAAGAGTTTGAAAGGTTGAAGAAATTACCTGAATATGAATATTTTTATTATTAAACCGAATTGACGATTTACAATAATCAAAAGATGAAAAACCACAGCAGGAATGTTGTGGTTTTTTTATGCTTTGAAATAAGGCGAATCTTTATAGAGACCGGTATCGATATTACGTGCGATTAGCGCCAACACTTCCTGCCTTGAAGGGTATTGATGTCCATAACTGTAATTTGTAAGGCAGACTGGGCAGCGTTCGTCTACCAAATGGCATGAACATTTATTACAAAATTTTTGTAGGTTCTTGATGTCATAACTCTTGCCGAAGAAATCATATTGCCATCGGTACTGTAAGTCCCCCGCTAGCGCTCGACTGTGTCGGGTGCCGTACCGAGTAAGAACGAAACAGTAAGAAATAGAAATTATACTGTAAAGTAAAAACCATAGTACTATATTATGGTTTTTTTATTTTAAGAATATCTATGCGGGCACTCGTTGCAAACGAGCGCTAGCGACTATATGTGATAAACAAAAAGTATCATTAATAGTTTTTGTATTTTGTAATGTATGAGTAGAAAATATAAGTTTCCCCCGCTAGCGCTCGTCTGCGACGGGTGCCGTACCGAGTAAGAATGAGACGATGGTAATATTAAAAAATGTAACAATCATAAGCTCCCGCTAGCCCCCGTTTGTAACGAGTGTCGTACCGATTAAGAAGGTAGGAGTTGGGGTGACAAGTAATAAAAATAAACATAAGCTATAGTACTGTACTATGGCTTTTTATTTTAAGAATAATAGCTATGTGGGCACTCGTTACAAACGAGCGCTAGCAACCATATGTGATAAACAAAAAGTATTTTTAATAGTTTTTGTATTTTGTAATGTATGAGTAGAAAATATAAGTTTCATAACAAAACAGGTCTGTATTTTGTTTCTTTTGCTACTGTAAATTGGATAGACGTTTTTACAAGACAGTTATATTTTAGCGTATTAGCAGAAAGTATAGACTTTTGTAGAAAAGAAAAAGGTATGGAAGTCTATGCCTATTGCTTTATGCCAAGTCATGTGCACTTAATATTTAGATCTGCAAAGGAACAACCGATGGAATTATTACGAGACTTTAAAAAGTATACTTCAAAAAAAGTTATAGACGCTATAGAAAATAATGCTCATGAAAGTAGAAAAGAGTGGCTTTTGTGGTTTTTCGAAAGAGCAGGAAAGAAACAAGGCAATGTATCTAAATATCAGTTTTGGCAACACCATAATAAACCTATTGAACTTTGGAGTACAGCAGTAATAAAACAAAAGATAGATTACATTCATAACAACGCTGTAGAATCTGGTTTTGTCACAGATGCTGTAGATTGGAAATATAGTAGTGCAAGAAACTTTGAAGGAGACAAGACTACTTTGGAAATAGACGATATTGGTTTCATGAGTTAGTTATTAGCTTACCCACTTTTTACGAATGTCTGTGATTTCCCCCGCTAGCGCTAGTTTGTAATTAGTGGCGGTCAGAGTAAAAAGATAAAGAGGCTAAGAACCCAAATAGTTATATTAAGGTCTTTTAGTATAATAGTTTAGCTAGTTTGTAAGTTTATACCGTTATAAGTAAACAGAAAAGAGTAATCCAATGTATTAAAGTTAAATACCAATCTGCTTTTGAAAAAGTGTGTAGTTTATAAACGCAAAGAAAAGCTCAGATAAGTTAATAAGCATAAAGGCGGTTATTGCCTGATATAAAGCATGACGTTCAATTAAAATGGAATATACAATTAACGAAAAAAATAAAATTATGGGTATAAAAACAATGAGCAATGTATATTGAAATTGTTTTTAGTGTTTAAAAGCACCTAAGTCCAATATAAATTGTTTTATTTTCTGCTTCCCCACATGGGTTAATAGAAGGTTAATTATAGCAATACATAGACTTTCGAGCGCAAACCAAAGGCTATCATTTTTCAGAATATATTTGTTATTAGAGTTCGTTTAAACTTTTTTCAGTAAATTAACCAGAGCACTATGTTAGGTTCTATAATTTCACTTTTATAAAAATATACTTACGTATGTTTATTCTTTAATATCGTTAAAACTTATATTTAGATATATCTTCACTAATACGCATAAACATCAAAGTTATTTTATTTAATGCTACACTAATGACTTTTAAAACAAGCAACTTATAGTCATAAGTTGCTTGTTAGTTATCAAGAATTAATAATGGGTATACATTATTTTCTTCATAAAAATCGTTAGCAACGATTAAGCATCTATTGGAGTTTTGAAAAATGATGTTGTTGAACGAAATTTCGCTGATTTTATATCAGACGGCATTGTAGCTATTTTTAAAAGGGGTATTTTACTAAGCTTATTAAAAATAAAAACATCAAGCTTTGAAAAAATTTCTTTTTCTATTTATATTTTTTTCAAGTGCACTTTTTATCCACGCTCAAAAAGAGGCGTCCATATGGTATTTTGGTCGTAATGCGGGTGTAGACTTTAATAGTGGTACTCCAGTAGCATTAACAGATGGGGAGCTATATACAGAAGAGGGTAGTGCAACTATTTCTGATAAGAATGGAAACCTACTTTTTTATACAGATGGGGTTACGGTTTGGAACAGAAATCATACACCAATGCCAAACGGTACGGGCTTAAACGGCCATTCTTCTAGTACACAATCTGCATTAATCGTACCTAAATCTGACCAGCCCAATATTTATTATATTTTTACAGTGGATCATATAGAAGGGTCTAGAGAGCTTCAATACAGTATTGTAGACTTAAATCTTGATTCTGGATTAGGAGACATTACGGCTACAAAAAATATGCTGCTCCAAAATCCTGTAAGCGAAAAAATAGCAGCGGTAGAAAACCGCAATGGTAATGGTATTTGGGTTATTTCAAAAGGTTGGGAGAATAATGGGTTTTATGCTTATTTGGTAGATGCAACAGGACTGAACACAACACCTGTTATTTCTAATATAGGCTGGACTCCCATGGGGAGTATTCAGCAGGGCAGAGGGTATTTAAAAGCATCTCCGGACGGTAGTTTATTGGCGTGCGCTATATACGCCGAAGGTGTTGTAGAACTCTTTCATTTTGATGCTGGCAGTGGTACGGTAACCGATAAAATATCGTTAAAAAGTTTTCTTGAGGTTAATTGGTATGATACCCAACCCAATGGGGTGGAGTTTTCCCCTAATAATAAAGTTTTATATGTAAGTACAAAAGGAGGAGTCTATCAATTTGATATTAGCAGTTATGATGAGGCAACAATTTTAGCTTCAGGTTTAATGGTTTCTCCTCTTAATTCGGGCCCTCCATTTTTAGGAGGATTACAAATGGGAATTGATGGGAAAATTTATGTACCGCGGGCTTACAGAAATTATTTAAATGTAGTTAATGACCCTAATACCCTAGGGCTTGGTTGTAATTATCAAGAGCAAGCTATAGATTTAGGTACTGATCGCTTGGGAGTGCTTGGATTGCCTACATTCATTTCTTCATATTTTGATTTTGGCATAGAAGCAGAAAATTTCTGCCTAGGCTCCGGTACAGAGTTTAGTATTCAAAGCGGTGAACCTATTGTATCTATAACTTGGGATTTTGGAGATGGAAATACATCTGCCTTAGAAGCTCCAATACATACCTATGCGATACCCGGAGACTATACCGCTAGTGTTACCTTAAATACGTTACTTAACGCAACCACAAAAACTAAAGAAATTACGATATATAAAACACCTATAGCTAACCCCGTAACTAATTTTATTTCTTGTTATGCTGAAAAAACGTTTGAGTTTGATTTAAGCACAAAAGACACTGAAATCTTAGGAACACAATCTACTGCAGATTTTAAGGTTTATTATTACCCTACTTTGGGGGATGCGGAGAATAAGACCAAACAATTACCTACATTATATAGGAATACCTTACCCACAGAAACCATTTTTGCTAGAATACAAAATAGTGAGAATCCTGAATGTTATAAGGTTACAGATTTTGATTTGATTGTAGCTCCTACCCCTGTTTTAAATACTGTTACGGATTGGGTTGTTTGTGATTCTGATGGCGATGGTTTGTATAGTTTTGACCTAGCGGAAAAGAATACAGAAATACTAAATGGGCAAAGTGCATCAACCTTTTCTATTACCTATTATGAAAACAAAACAGATGCAGATACAGGAAGTAATCCCTTGGGTCTTAATTATACAAATACATCCGCTTCTCAAGAGATTTTTTATAAAATAGGAAATATTAGTAATGAAGAATGCTACGAAACAGGTAATTTTAATATAGAAGTAACAACTGGGGTAACCGCTAATACCCCCATAAAATTTGAGGTTTGCAATACTACTGATGACGGGTTTTCGGAATTTGATTTAACCAAAAAAGATTCCGAAATTTTGGGTAGTCAAAGCGCCTCTAGCTTTAAGGTTAGTTATTATGCTACACAAATAGATGCAGACAATGGCGTGAATGCTCTAGATGCAAGTAGCTATGCGAATACTAAGGCGTATGCTCAAACCCTTTATGCTCGTGTAGAGAACAGTTTAAATAGCAATTGTTATGATACGGCTAATTTGGAGCTCTCTATATACAGTGCACCAATTCAGCAAGCTGTTTTGGATTGGCAAATTTGTGACATTAATAATGATGGTACATTTATTTTTGACTTGACCCAAAAAGATACCGAGATTCTTGGTAACCAATCTGCCAGAGATTTTAAAATCAGTTATCATTTGAATGAAAATGATGCTATAGTAAACCAAAATAAGATTACAACTCCATTTAAGAATACTACAAACCCTCAAGCTATTTATTATAGAATTGAGAACAGCGCTAATCCGGCATGTTATTTAATCAAAAGTTTTATGTTGAAGGTTTTAGATGTGCCAATGGCAAATGCGCCAACCTCAATATTTGTTTGTGACATAAATGAGACGGGAGAACAGACTTTTGATCTTTCGGTAAAAGATTCAGAAGTACTAAATGGGCAAAGCAAGGCAAATTTTGAAATCAACTATTTTGGTAGTCAATCCAATGCAGAAGCAAATCAAAACCCTTTGAGTAAGACCGCGTATATAAAATCTAATAGTACGGAAACCATTTATGCCCGAATACAAAATATAGAATTGAATACCTGTTATGACATCACTAGCTTTAAAATTAGCATACACCCGCTCCCAAAACCCAGTCTTGAAGAAACATATATAATCTGTCCTGATAGCCCAGATTTAGTTATAGATGGCGGAGAATATGACTCGTGGTCTTGGCGCGATGATACAGGGGTAGAATTAGATACTACTCGAAATTTTAATAGTATAGGCTTAGGTAAGTACACATTAACGGTCACTCAAGAAAAGAACAATTTAACCTGTGAAAAAACGGTAGATTTTGAAGTGTTGTCATCTGGTGCGCCAGAAGATTTCACCACTACAATTAGTGATCCTTCCGATAAAGTTGGTATTACTGTTGCCGCAATAGGTCTTGGAGAATTTGAATATTCTATTGATGAAACCAACTATCAAGATAGCAATCGGTTCGAGGTTTTCCCGGGGGAATATACAGTTTATGTCCGCGATAAATATTTATGCCGTACGATTAGTAAAGAGGTTATAGCGCTTGGCTTTCAAAAATTCTTTACACCAAACGGAGATGGCGTTAATGAGTTTTGGAATATTATTGGTGGTGACCTATATCCAGAATCACAGCTTTATATTTATGACCGCTACGGTAAAATGCTTCAACAAATTTCGCCTACAGCCAACGGATGGGACGGTACTTCTAATGGGTTGCCTTTACCAGCATCGGATTATTGGTTTCGTTATGTCTTTAATAATGGGAAGGTTTTTACAGGACATTTTTCATTAAAACGTTAGTATAAATCGGCATTAGTAAAGATTGTATATTAGGGTGTTTTTTTATGAAAAGGCTATATTTTTATGTTTTTTGGACCTTTCATTTTTAATTAATCACCTTTTACTTTTTAATTTCTAATATGATTGGTAAATCTAAATCTGTCTTAATTTGCAAGAGCTTGTAAAAAAGAAGGTTTTTTTCTTTCAAATTAGTCTGTTTTATTCTGTGAAAATCAGGTTTTCATAGTAAAATAGCACTTTATGTAAGAAAAAGATGCTATTTGAGCCTGTAATATCGGTATTTAAATATGTTTGTTATTAACAAAATAGGGCACAGAAAAAATTTGTTTTGTATTACAAAAAAAGGTAATCATATTTTAATCCTACAAATTAATACGACTTAATAATAGCCAGAATTGCTAACAATCGATTCTTTATAATCTCTTTTTCTAACACATACTTTTCAACTTATGAAAATTATTCCTGTCTTTAGATAATGCAATTATAATTATAAAGCAAGTAATTAAAAAGGTTTGTGAGTACTGTTTTATATTGTAAAGTATGAAATTTTCATTGATATAAATGTTGTTTCATGGAACAATTTTATAAACGCTGTCATGTTTTTTCTGAGAAGCTTACAATATAAAATTTTCTTAGGATTAATGGAATCATAGTTCATATGTGAGGATTATTTTATTCAATTTTTAAGTTTCATATAAAACTACTTTTAACATAGGAATTAACTTACTTTTGTGTTTTGTTAATATATCACTATTGGATATTAAGTCCTACAAGTGTTATCAAAAAAATTAGACTTCAAATTTGTTTAACTATCAAAAAAACTCTATTTTAGCGTTTTGTTAACATATCATAAATTTTGTAAAATTTGAACTTCATTTTTTATATGTATTTATCATAATAGCTTCTAAATAACTACAAGAATGAAAATTATTTACTTGAACACTAAATTCTTAAAAACTCTTTTTATTTTTTGCATCGTTTTAGGTTTTTCACAAAATAGCTTTGCTCAAAATCGCTTAGATAGTTCAACTTGGGAAGAGGGTACTGGAGATACAGGTGTCTTTAAGCAATTTGGAAACGATTCCCACAATCAAAGGATAGCTGGGGAGGAAACTGACCCATATGGGGGAGATGCCCTTCTATGGAAAGCGATGGGTCCCGCAACAGGTGCAAATTTGTCAGGAGGATGGAGTAGTGATTATTTGGATATGGATAATACAAAAACATATCGTTTTACAGTGTGGGTAAAAAAGAAAGGTTTGCTTTCTGGTAATAGCGTAGGGAAAACACATTTTGGTTTTAGCGCTACAAATTCTACATACGGAGGTTTAGCAGCTTTAAGAAGTGACGGAGTTAGATTATCTAACCCTATTTTCTTCTCTGATTATTTACCTGAAATTGATAAGTGGTATTTAATGGTCGGTTACATTTATGGTAGCGATTTTGTTTACCAAGATGGTATTACCCAAACACAAGGAGGGGTGTTTGATGCGGAAACCGGTGAAAAAATGAATGTTTCGCTATTTGATGATTTTAAGTTTGGTAATACTGCGGATTTATTGGGTAGTCGCTTTTATCTCTATGGTGAATGGATAGCTGGAGGTGCTCAATATTTTTGGAATCCATCAATTTATGAAACCACAGATCCTGAAATGCCATCAATAGAGGAATTGACAGAGCCTTCAATGGCCGCAGCTCAAAGTACCGGAACTAGCGTTTGGTCTACGGGTACAAACGGTATTTATTATGATGGTAATGTAGGTATTGGAACAGCGGATACTAAAGGCTACAAGCTCGCAGTAAACGGAAATATACACACCCAAGAAGTTAAAGTAGATACGGAGGGTTGGCCAGATTTTGTTTTTGAAAAGGATTACCAGCTCCCTTCGTTGGAGGAAGTCAAGAAACATATTGAGGAAAAAGGACATCTTATAAACATTCCTTCTGCAAAAGAGGTAGAAAGTACGGGTGTTGAACTGGGCGGTATGAATAAGTTGTTAGTTGAAAAGATAGAAGAGCTTACCTTATATATTTTGGAACAGCACCAATTAAATAAAGACATTAAAGAAAAAATTGAGCTTTTGGAAGGTAAGGACCAAACTATAAAAAAACTAAGATTATGAAAGCAAAATTAGCTATGCTATGTTCTCTGTTCGCTTTTGTAAGCTATGGACAACAATCACCTTTTTGGTCAGAAGATATCGCAAAAAATACAGCATACAAGCCGACAGGTAATGTCATTATTGGTACTGCCGATGCTCAAAATTCAATCTTTTCGGTAGATGGAAATATCCATACGCAAAAAATAACCTTAGATATGGTTAATTGGCCCGATTATGTTTTTAAAGAAGATTATGAGCTTCCTACGTTAGAGGAGGTAAAGGCACATATTGAAGAAAATGGTCATTTAATAAACATTCCTTCAGCAGTAGAAATGGAAGCTCAGGGAATGAAGCTTGGTCAAATGAACAAGCTTCTATTAGAGAAGATAGAAGAACTTACGTTGTATACTTTAAAGATACGTGAAGAGAGCGAGTTGCTGCAGAAGCGGCTAGATGTGTTGGTAAATATGCATGAGTTTTAAAACAGTAAATACGATAATGGGGGGTGACCTATTTCAAATTAGGTTGAATTTTATTCTCATATTTTTAATATGACTTAGATTTATTTAAAATGATTATGATAATGAAAATACTTTTTTTGAATAACAAATCCTTAAGAACCCTTTTTAGTTTTTGCGTCCTGTTGATTTTTTCGCAAAGTAGTTCTGCTCAAAATTTTTTAGATAGTTCTTCTTGGGATCCTAGCAAACCCATAACAGAACAAGGACAATATTCAAATTGGGCTACTAATGGTTCTAACAGCATGATTTTGTCTGAAAACCCTTTCGGAGTGGAAGTTCCTATTTGGGAGACAAGCGCTGATGGCGGTTACCCTGGTTTTGCGGTTCAAAATATACCTATAGACTATAATACCACCTATCGTTTTACAATATGGGTTAAAATGGTAAATTCTGATGTTCATAATTATGGTTTTAAAGTTAATGCTATTTCTCAGGATGGTCTTATACGGGGAGATGGTACAACTATTAGAGACGCTTATTTTACTACTTGGAAATTACCTGCTAGAGACAAGTGGTTTTTAGTGGTTGGTTATATTAAGGGTAATGGCTCATCGGCAGTATTTCCAAAGAAGGGTCTTTATGAGGAGGGTAACTTTAATATATCTCCTTTAAATTATGAAACCTATAAGTTTAACAATACGGTAACTAAGGTTACAATAACCACCATTACATTTAATTCTTCAAACCCGGAGGATAAATCTTTGTTCTATGATCCTAGAATGGAAATTGTAAACGGACAAGAACCTTCAATAGAAGAATTATTAAATTCCAAGACGGGTCCTGGTAATTCTGGTGAAACGGTTTGGAATACAAACGGAACAAATATTAATTATAGTAACGGCAACGTAGGCATAGGAGTTATAAACCCAGATGCACCTTTAACCGTTAAAGGTAAAATCCATACCAATGAAGTGCTTGTAGATGTGTCTGCGCCAATAGTCCCTGATTATGTTTTTCTTGAAGATTACGATTTGAAAACCCTTGATGAGGTTGAGAACTTTATACTTAAAAATGGACATCTGCCCAATATTAAATCTGCAGAAGAATTTGCCAGGGAGGGTATGGAGTTAAAACAGATGAATTTGAAGCTTTTGGAGAAGATAGAAGAACATACTCTATATATTATTAGGTTGCATAAGGAAATAGAAATGCTTAAAAAATCTAAGCAAAAATAAGACTCAGAATATTACGGTTTATTAAATAATAATCGAATACTATGAAAATTTTAACAAGAGTACTTTTTTTATTGATTTGTTTCGTTTCTTATGGGCAAGAGGGCAATCTACTAAACACAAATACTTGGGTTAAAGGGCCTGCAGAAAGTATTTATGGGTTTAATAAGAATGGCTCGGCAGAGGAAAATATCATTGAAACAGGAATGAACCCTTTTCAAGAAGAATCGCTTATTTGGAGGGTTAAACCAGACCCAACTGATACAGCACCTACTTATCGGGGTTTCTTTACGAATGCATTTACGGATGCAATAATTGACAAAACCGCAGACTATAGATTTAGCATATGGGTCAAAATAGAAAATGATGAAGAGGGTAGATTGATAAGTATGCTTAGAGGAACCGGAAGTCCAGTTTATCAGTTTAGTGAATTTGACACTAGTTCTGCCGCGACAGCCAGGGATGCTCATTTTAGGTCAGGAGGAAACATTCCGGTTAGCAATGAGTGGCTATTGATGGTAGGTTATGTTAGTGGAGTAAATGGCACAAAACTTTATACTGACAGTGGATTTCATAACCTTCTAGGTAATGTTGTAGGCCCTTTGGGTTCAGCGCAAAAGCGATTTAACAATTCGATGGATACCAATTTTACAATTATCAATGATTTCAATAATAGGACCAACGCCGGTTATAACGTTGTGGGAAATAATCAAAATTTATTATTTTTTGACCCAAGATTCGAAAAAGTGGTCGGTTCGCCAAGTATTGAAGACTTGTTAAATAACACACCAGTAGTTCCTGAAGGCGAAGGAGGTCTTTGGAGTTCAGAAGGCACCAATATCAACTACATAAACGGCAATGTAGGCATAGGAGTAACAAACCCAGATGCACCCTTAACCGTCAAAGGTAAAATCCATACCAATGAAGTGCTTGTAGATGTGTCTGCGCCAATAGTACCGGATTATGTTTTTCTTGAGGATTATAAATTAAAATCATTAGCGGAGGTTCAGCTATTTATAGATGAGAATGGTCATCTGCCCAATATTAAATCTGCAGAAGAATTTACCAAAGAAGGTATGGAGCTGAAGCAGATGAATATGAAGCTGTTGGAGAAGATAGAGGAGTTAACGCTTTATATTCTTCAACAAGAGAAGAGAATTCAGATTCTGGAAAAATCCAACAATTAAAAAAAATAAAAACAACTATTACTACATGAATAAAATAGCATTACCAATTGCCATTATAGCACTTATAGCCAGTATATTTTCTATTTACAGCTCAAAATCTTCAAATGAACTTGTCTATGTTGATGTAAATAAACTTTTAGAAGGCTATAAACGAACAACAGTAGAACGCCAAGCTTTCAATAAAAAAACAGAAGTTTTAAAAGCTAATATAGATAGCCTAGCTACCAATTGGCAGAATGAACTTAAGAGCTATGAAAAGGAAAGATCAGGCATGACTAAAAAAGAGGTAGAACTAAAGCAGGAATTGTTAGGAAATAAGCAACAGCAGCTTAATAATTACCAGCAAGCCATTCAAAAGCAAATTCAAGAAGAAGACCAAAAAATGACTCAAACCGTAGTGAACGATATTAATGCTTACGTAAAGGAGTACGGCAAGGAAAATAGCTATCCAATTATTTTTGGAGCAGGCGGATCGGGTAATATAATGTATGCAGAAGATGCCTCAGATTTGACATCTAAAGTTTTGGAAGGGTTAAATGCGCAATATGAAGGGAAATAGGCTATTTAACAACATTTATTTTCAACAATCAATGATTATTAGACTCATTAGTTTTCTCCTTATAATTGTTATGTTCTCATGTAAACAAAGCACTTTTGATTCACCCGAGGAACTTATGTCTTTTGTTGTAAATCCGGAAAACGGATATAGACAAGAAAGGTCTGTTAACGGCATAGATATTTCAATAACCTATAGGCCAACAGATATGCTCGTTCAGCAAGAATTAAGTAAAGGAGACGGAAAAGAGAAAGTAGATAGTTTAAGAGCAAAGTATATAAAATACATGTATTTCAATGTGTCATTGGGCAAAAACGGCCAAGAAGTACTTAACGGAATGGCAGGTAATTCAAATAAATTTGGCACTATGGTAAACCAACTAGCATTTGGCATGAGAGAGAAAGTTCATGTATTCAGTAAAACTAAAGATACTGTTGAGCTAGCAGATTACATATACCCTAGATTATACGGTATGGGTGGTAATACCAGTATGCTCTTTGTATATCCTAGAGATAAAAAATTATTGAAGAATGATTTTTTTAATATAACCATTGAAGATATTGGCTTAAATACAGGTGAAGTGGGATTTAAAATTCCAGTAAAACCTATTAAAAACGAACCTGTGCTAACATTATAGCAGATTTTTTATTGCAAGAGCATACTATTATGAAAAAATCCAAGAACACAATGAAAAAGAAAACTAAATTTTCTCACAAAGTGATGGCCGTATTTTTGACCTTCACTTTTTTACCAAGCTTGTTTCCGGTAAACTATTTATTTGCTTCAAATAATGCGCCGAATGCGCCAGAGGCGGCGAGTTTTGAACCTGTTGATGCTACTGATATGGTGAATTTAGTTACCGGAGATATGAGCTACGTTTTACCATTGCTGAATGTACCTTCTCCTGAAGGCGGCTATCCGCTCTCATTGTCATATCATGCAGGTATTGCAATGGACCAGGAAGCCGCTTGGGTTGGCTTGGGGTGGAGCCTAAATCCTGGGGCAATAAACCGTGGTGTAAATGGGTACCCGGATGATTGGGGAAAAACAAATGTTAACGAATTTTTTTATGATAAAGGATTTGATGATGATATATATAGTTTTAGTGCAGGCCTTGAAATCAACCAAGCTATTTCAGTTGGCCTTGGGGCATCATGGGGATCTAATCAGTCTTTTGGAGGCTATGTTCAAGCCAGTTTGGGAATACAGGGAACTCCGGCGAACGCTAGTGCTTCGATAGGAAGCAATGGTGCAACCATAGGTGCAGGAGCTTATGGTTTTAATGCCTCTTTTGGAACAAATGGGGTAGGAATTGGCTACGGCTCCAATAAATATGGTTATGGCGTAGGCTTAAATTACAGTCCTAACTCAGGTCTTTCCGGCGGTGTAACTGCGAGCGGTTCAGGAATTGCCAAACAAGCTTCAGTCGGAATTAATTTTAATTTTAAAAGTGGTATCTCGCAACTAACTGGAACAGGCGCTACCAATGTCACCAGTAGTACTACTGCAGGGTCTTACGACATTAATGTTTCCAGTACAGGTTTCCAGATACCTGTTTACATGTTCTACATAGGATATAAGCACACAAATGTTCAATACTCCCTATTTAACGTAAATGAACTATCTACATCAGGAATGTTATATCCTGTGGCAGCTAATGAAGTGGAAACAACTTCTAATTCTGAGCCAAAATCTGTATTTCTCAAAGAAAACAGTTTTATGGATGTAAATGTTTTAGCAATGTATAACGATAGCAAGGACGTGAACTATTTGATTGAAGAAAGTGATAAAATCACCGAAAATAACTTAATTTTCCCAAATTATGATAATTATACGGTTTCTGCACAAGGATTATCGGGCAATCTAAGTCCGTACTTTTATTCAGAACTTAATTTGTCCGGCAGAGGTAAAGAAAAAGAAGAAGGAGAGGTATCCGTTAATAAATATTCGAATTATATAAATCATAACTATGAAGATTACACAGAATCTTCGAATAACGGCACCAATTCTGATGCTACCAAAAAGGTAAATTTCACCATGCAGGGGGCTTACAATTCTTTTTTAAGAACAGAGACTTCTAGTTTAAGCAATATTCCATCACCTATTGCGAACATCAATGGGCAAGTTGTCTTGGATTATGTGACGACTTCGATGACCTCTGCTTTTTCAAATGAAAATAGTCTATACGACGGTAAAAAAAGAGAAGGTAATTATATCGAGACTTATACGAACAAGGAAATCAGGGAAAATTCCATCTCGGGGTTCGTTGAGGCTAATGCTGTTAATCGTTCGGAAACGGCAACGTTTTTAGACGAAGGAATAGGAGCATACCAGATTACTACGTTGGATGGCCGTACATATCATTACTCATTACCAGTTTATAACTATGAGACCTTTTATAAGAATTTCAAAGAAAGTTCGGAAAATATAAATGATGAGAATCAGAATTTCTTGGAAATACAAAAAAGAACTCCATATGCCACTCATTGGCTATTGACAGGTATTACAGGGCCTGATTATGTAGATAATAACACCAATGGTAAATTGGATTATGATGACTATGGCTACTGGGTAGAGTTTGATTATGGAAAATGGACCGATGGTTACATATGGCAATCTCCAAATGGACGCTACTCAGAGAATGAAAATGAAGAAGGGGATATAACCTATTCGTATTCTTGGGGGCGCAAACAGATTTATTACCTAGACGCTGTTAAAACAAGAACCCATACTGCATTGTTCGTCAAAAGTTTAAGAGAGGATAACAAATCTTCCGTATTGGAAAAATTTATGACAGAAAAGTGGACTTCAGGAGAGTTTAACCCCCTTACAAATGCTAAAAATTGGAATAAGAATAAGGTCGAACGAGTATTGTTTGGTGATTCCGCAACTTTATATAATGCAAACGGTTCTACATACATACCCTTTACCAATAGCACCTATTATTACAAACAGGGTGTTTCGCGGTATCTAGATGTTCCGGCAAATACGACCTTAAAACTCGATAAAATAGTTCTCTTAAAAAATGAAGAAGCTAACTACAACAAGAGTTCGGGATTAATAATTAATAATGATAAGGGATATTTTGCCGAAAATGAAATGTTATGGGACGTCTTCCGCTCAGGAGGTTTTGGAGGTGGAGAAGTCCGGGTTACAGATGCATTGTTCGTTGAACCAATCGACCCTATTGAATTTAATATTAACCAACATCAGAATGTTTTGGATATTGATGATATTAAAGATTTAGACCTTGAAAAGAAAGCACAAAAAGTTATAGATTTTAATTATGATTATTCTTTGGCTTCGAATTCTCCAAATTCCGATGCCACGAACAAAGGACGATTAGCTTTAAATAGGCTAAATTTTAGAGGCAAAGAAGGGGATCAATTAATTCCGCCTTATAAATTCGCATATCAAGGGACCAACACTGCATATAATGCTGATAATGAAGATAATTGGGGATATAACAAACAGTTTCCTATGGCTTGGAGCTTAAATGAAATAGAAATACCTACTGGTGGAAAAATAAAAGTAATTTACGAGGCTGATTCTTACTACACGGAAGCTGCATCCTATGAGGAGGAATTCATAGACGCAACTAATTTTGTATTGGATGATGTCAACAATACTCTCGACATCACTTTCGCGAATGCTATTTCGGTTTCCGATTATTATCAAGTTGGAAGGGAGGTGGTGGTATCCTATAAATATGAATCAGGAGTAGCTTCTCGAATTGCTCGTCTGAAAGTGGCTAGTATTTCCAATAACAGGCTGTTTTTGACTGAAGATCAACCATCTATCCTCTTTGACGGATTTGCGCCTGATCAACACAACAACGTTGCTGTGCATACGCATCTGTTTAGCCTTGAAGTTAAAAGTAATAAACAATTTGACTATACCACAGCACAAGTAAATGGGAAAAATGGTGGAGGACTCAGGGTCAAAAGCTTACAAGTAATCGGTGATGCCAATACGATTACTAGCGAATATGTCTATACCAATCCGCAGACCGACAAAATTTCAGGAATTACATCTTATGCACCCTCAAATAAAAAAATAAAAGGTATTCCATACGTCACTGAACTGCCTGCTCCAATGGTGATGTATGGTCATGTGAAAATAGTCAACAAGGATGGGAATTCGAATATTTTGGGAAGCACGGCCTTTGAATTTGAAACGCTTCAGCCATCTTCTCAGGAACCTGGTTATATTTTTAGCTTAGGAGATGCGTTCAGAGTAAAGCGTAACCAACACCAAACTATAAATCAAGGCACTAGTGCTAATAACAGAAGAACTGGTAAGGTCTTAGCTGACAAATATACTTTGTATAGTAATCTGGGAAGCTTGGGCAGGCTCTTATCGGTAAGTAGTTTTAACAAGTTAGGTCATAAATTACATGAGAATATAAATGTTTATAAGACAAACTTAAACCTTGATGGTGAAATCGGGGTCAATCAAGAATCCCACAAGAGTTTGAAAAGAGTTTTTGTGGAAACACGTTCGGGAGGTCTTTTCGAGGAAACTTTTTATGTGAGCTCAACAAGCAAAGTCTCCTACCCAAGTGTTTTAGAGAATAGGACAACCATCCAAGGAAATATTTCATCGTCAACTTCATTTGACAAATATGATTTTTTAACCGGCCAAGTATTGGAAACTACTTCATTGACTAGTGAAGGCCGGGAGGTTAGAGCAGAAATGGTACCTGCTTATGAACGTTATGAAGCCATGGGCAGTAAAGTCGATAATCCTACAAACAAGAACATGCTTGTGCAAAATGCTATTAATAAAACCTTACTTAAAGTAGGTGGCAAATGGGAAACTATTGGAGCAGGAATAACTACATGGTCTCCTGCCATCTCCAATTTTTCCGAAGAAGGTATATGGCGTAAGCACAAATCTTTTATTTGGAATGGAACAACAAACAATAATGGTGTTTATACCAATTTTAATGGTGAAGACGATAGTTTTAATTGGTCATTGGAAGAGGATTATCAAGACGTTTCTCAACCTGACCAATGGAAACAAATTTCAGAGATTTCTATCTATGATAGATATTCCATGCCGCTTGAAGTTATAGATGTTAATGGAAACAAGGCAGCTAATTTAATGGGTGATAATCGTTCTAAAATTATTGCTAGTACTAATGCAGGCTATGAGAGTATGATATATCTTAATGCAGAATATGGAGATATTTCTCCTATTCAATTGGTTGGTAGAACCGATGAGAAAGCACATACGGGACAATGGTCTGTGGCGATAAAAGATCAACAGGGCTTTTTCTCTAGGTTTGATGAACATACGCCTGGTAAATATAGAGTATCAGTTTGGGCCAGTAAAGACAATTTTGAGAAAGCCAGAGTGTTTGATGGGAATAGTATTGTAGAATTCAATAGAGAGAAAGTGATAGCTGGTGATTGGGTGATGTTAAACCATGATGTAGAATTGGGTAGTGGAGTCAGTAACATATATGTAACTTCTGCTGGAGGTCAAATATATTTTGATGACTTTAGAGTTCATCCGTTAGCATCATCAATGAATAGTTATGTCTATAATGAATGGGATGAACTAACACATATTTTAGGACCTAATAATATGGCAATAGAATATAGGTATGATGAAATGGGCAGATTAGAAGAAACTCTATCGGAGGTTGAGGATTTTTCAGTAGATGGCTCAGGAGGGTTTAAAAAGAGTAGTGAAATTAATTATAACTATAAATATTAATACTCATGTATACTGCTAAACATAAACTTAATTTTTCAAGTATAGTTATACTCGCGCTAATACTTTTAGCTTTCACGCAGACTCTTCGTGCTCAGAGTAACTGTTATGGTGCTACCGGTAGTGATTTCGTTTTCACGTCAGCAGGAGGCACACAGTCTAGAACTATTCAAGCACCTAATAATTGCTCTGGAGGTACATGGACCGTAATTGGTAAACCTAGTTGGGTCTCCAAAGCTACTATTTCTGGAACAACGGTAACTGTTACAGTTCCATCTTATTCTGGTGCAGAGCAAAACGGATCAGTCTATTTAGCAAATAATGGAAATTCTGTTGGTGGTATTGCGGTATATCAAAATAAGGGTAGCACTGGAGGTGGCAGCACCGGAGGAGGAGGAACTCCTGCTTGTAGCATTACTGGATTTGGTGGTGGTGGCGAATTTAGTAGGTCAGGAGAAGAACGCGTTTATAATTTAAAGTATTCATCTGGTTGCCCCTCCAGAGTTTTTTATACATTTAAAGCTATAGAGAATAATACTACTGAAGTAGATCTTCCTTCATGGATTCAGGTAACTCAAAATGAACCGTCTAAAACAGTAACGGTAAAATTCGCTGCAAACACAGGAACTTCTATAAGAAATTTAGTGATAATAGGCAAGCGTCAAGATGGGGGCACGCCAGGAATAGGCAATACCTTTACGCAGCAATGTGTTGAAAAAAATTGGTATTCAGACAGTGATGGAGATGGTTTACGTGATCCGGGAAGTACAGTAGTTAAAGATTGCGCATCTGTAAAAGCTGGCTATACTATAGGTACAACAGTAGATGTTTGTCCTAACGTAGCCAATACTCTTGAAGAAAACGAAATTAAGACATGGTATAAAGATTCGGATGGTGATGGTTATCCAAATCCCAATGCAGAAACACGTTCACAATGCACAAAACCTTCTGGTGGTTGGACTAGTAGTCCAAGAACTTTGGACGATCTCTGTCCTGATTATGCAAATAATGAAGATGGTTCAAACGGCTGCAATATAAGTTGTTTGCCTTATACAGTCATTCCGAGCATTATAGAATTTGATTCTTCTGGCGGAGAAGCATCCGCAAAAATAAATTTAAGCTGCGCTAGTGGTTCAGGTTATCATATTGAAATTGATATTCCGAGCGTTGCTCAAAACTGGTTAACGATTACTAGAAATAACATGGACTTGGTAATAAGCTGTGACCCAGGTACTGAATCTAATGATATAACTGTTCCAATTCGTATTAATGGTAATTCTCAAGGAGGCCTTCGTGTTAGAAGAAATTATTCGTCTACGACGCCAACACCTAATCCTACGCCAACCACTTGTAAAGCTGGTGGAGTAGATGATTTAACATTTAATGCTGAGGGAGGAAGCGAGGAATTTACAATAACGTTCAATCCGGTTTCCTGTGCTGAAACCGTTTATTTGAAAGCTGTAGATGGAGGTAGTCTTGTAGACCTGCCAGCTTGGTTAAATGACCGAAGTCTATCTGGCAATACTTTTGAATTATCCCCCAACGCCAACACAACCGGAGCTGCACGTTCCGTAATACTCGTTACGGTAGATGGAAACGGGCAGGGAGTTGGTAGTTTTAATTTTAATGTGTCTCAGCCAAGTTGTAATGGAATAATCTGGTATCCTGATACTGATGGGGATACATTTGGTGATGTTTATTCCGTAGGTGAATCGGGATGTTCGCGTCCGGATTATGGTGATGGAATTAATTGGGTAGAAAACAATAGTGACCTTTGTCCTAATGTTAAAGGCACAAAAGAAAATAATGGCTGCCCGGCTGGTAACGAAATTCCCGAAAATTTTAATACTATAACCACCAAGTTATATGCCATTAATGACCCTGTAAATCCCAAGGCAGCGTCTAAAAGCTACTTTAATGATTTAGGGAAACCTACACAATCCCAGAGTTTGGATATTGAAACAAATCGTATATGGGCTTCTGAAATAAGATATGATAGTGAGGGTAGACCAGCTATTCAAACACTTAGTGCCCCTACAGAATTATCAACTTTTACATACAAAGATAAATTTTTCTTAAATAGCTCTGGTGTTCGTTTTGGTAGTGATGATATAGCATCTGATTCTAAAAATCCAGAAACAGTTTCTGCTAATGAGAATACGTTAGGGTGGTATTATAGTGACGCTAATGATTCAGAGGCTTACCAAGATGTAACGGACAGGCCTTATTCTAGAGCGGTGTATAGTACTTTAAACCCTGGTTCTATTCTAAGAACCGTTGGAGGAAATAAAGTTGATAGTAATAAAGATGGGAAGATTACAGCTGTTGATAATTGGCCAGAAAGCCATACTTTTTCTATGAGGGCCAGTAAAGAATTATCAAATTCAGCAGCATTTGGCTCTGCAAAATACGATGGCTACAAAATTAGTAAAACAGTTAATCGTTCTGTAAATGGTATAGAGAATGTTGTTTTTACAGATTCCGATGGAAAAACCTTGGCTGCGGCGCGCAGCGGAGGCGCCACTTCCCGATCAATGAATATTTCTATTGGCGAACAAGGTTTCGTAGACATACACGTACCATCAGGTAATAATATGGGTTTTACCGTTACTGCTGGTGGGAATACTATAAAAACCTATAACCTTGTTACGGAAGAGGATAATGTAACACCATCCAGTAGTCTGACAAACGGGTTTTATAGAGTTGCAGTGCAAAATCCGGACACCTATGTGGCAGGCACGGCCTCGGTTAATTACAAGGAAAATTATTATGATTATAGCCTTAACGAATATGATGACGCTGGGCGTCTTAAGACCTCTTTCCAACCATTAAATAAACTTAGAACAGATTATTTATATAATACTTTTGGACAATTAATTAAAATAACTAGTCCTGATGAGGGAACATCAGAATTTAAATATCGCAATGATGGCCAGATTCGTTATTCTCAGAATAGCGAACAGGCAAAAGTAAATGAGGTTTCATTTACAGATTACGATGTGTATGCTAGACCAATAGTCAGTGGTGTTTTGATGAATGTAAATTTTGCTGGCTTAGATGCAGATGGTCCTTTACCCTTAGGGGCAAAGAAGGAAGTGGTTACCACAGAGTATGATGTGGTATTGAAAACCCTTACATGTCGTTCAGCAATATGTAATGCTATAATCACTTTAGGTGGTCAACGCTTTGTAAGTGGTAATGTTAGCAATACAAATAATGACCAAAATACTACCTATTATAGTTACGATGTTTACGGTAGGGTAAAATGGATTGTACAAGAAATTTTAGGTTTGGGTGTAAAAACAATAAATTATGAATACGAACCTATTACAGGTTTAGTTAAAAGAGTGATTTTTCAAAATAATAACTTAGCTGAACGGTTTATTCATAGGTATAGCTACAATGTTAAAGACCAATTGGTGTTGGTAGAGACCTCTAAAGATGATAGCAGTTATACCATTCAAGCCCAATATGAATATTTTGAGACCGGTGGGCTTAAACGTACCATTTTGGCAGAAGGTGCCCAAAGTATTGATTATGTATACAACCTGGTCGGACAATTAAAGAGTATTAACCACCCAGATTTGGCACAAGGCGGGATACATGGCACAGACACCAACCCAGATTTGTTCGGTATGCAAATAGACTATCATAGTTTTGACTATTCGCGTACCCAAAAAACAAATATTACCAGCCCCACTTATGGCACAGATCAATTAAATGGTAATATAAAAGGCGTACGTTGGCAGAATAACGGGGAGTCTGGTCAGGAGGCAGTTTACGCCTATGAGTATAACCGTAATAACTGGTTAACAGGTGCAGATTATGGTGCGGATGGTGTTGCGGAAGCAAAAACGGCAGACCCGTTAATACTTAGCAATGAGGTGGTTAATTCAGGAGAGGAAAAAACGTATGAAAACCCAGTAAGTATAAGCATTACAGACTCTCACTTTAATTCTGGCAGTACGGTTTTGGTTACTATTGGCGGTGGATCTACAAGCGGTGGTGGTGCCTATGATGTTTCTGGAATAACTTATGATGCCAATGGTAATATTCAAAGTTTGGTTCGTAATAAGGACAATGCGGACAACGGTGTTGCTATGGACAACTTAAAATATGTCTATAAAGAAGACAAACCCAACCAATTACTACGGGTAGAAGATAGTGCGGGAGAAGTTGTTGGTGCAGAAGATATTGGTACACAAACAAGTGCTAATTATGAGTATAATCTCATAGGACAATTAACACGTAACATCTCAGAAGATATTTCTTATTTTTATAATGCTTCTGGTTTGGTAAGCGAAGTTCAAAAAGGTAATAGAACACTTGTTAAGTTTTATTATAATGATCGTAACCATAGGGTCAGAAAAGAAACGTATGCAGGTTCGGGAACAAATGTTGTTGAAACCACGTATTATGTAAGGGATGTTTCTGGGCAGGTAATGGGTATTTATACGGAAGACATTACAAACCCACTGGCTATACGAGAAAATGCAGTATATGGTCAAAGCCGTATAGGTGTTTATAAAAGAGGAGCCACAAAGGATATTACCTATTATGAGTTAACAGATCATTTGGGTAATGTCAGGACGGTCTTTAGTAAGGAAGAGACGGTAGCAGCAAACTTTACGGATTACTATCCCTTCGGCATGCCAATGCCGGGGCGTAATTTAGTTGGAGACTATAGGTACGCTTTTCAAGGGCAGGAGAAGGATAGCGAAACTGGGAAGGAAGCTTTTGAACTGCGTTTATGGGACAGTAGAATCGGGAGGTGGTTAGGTCCAGATCCGTATGGAGAGTTTTCATCTCCTTACCTTGGTATGGGGAACAATCCGATAAACCTTATCGACCCCAATGGAGGTATGACCGACGATTGCTGCGATGAGTGGTATTCAAATGTAGAAAATCAATTGGACGAAGTGGTCGTCACTGCACCAAGAGGAGGGCCTTCGTGGACTACCGAGATAACCGAGAGGTATGGTTATGGTGGTACAATGGGGCAATGGAAAAACGAATTTAATCTAAGTGCTTTATCAGATGCTAGCGCACGGAGACTATATGAAGATTTTGCGAGGTCAGCTTGGACTCAACAAGTAGCAGCATGGGACAAGGCGGAACAGAATAGGGTTACGCTGGAAAAATTAGGCATATTCTTATCTTATACAGCCCCTGTAAGCGAAGCTTTTTTGTATGCATATCCTGCTGGAGGTCTATTTAAATCCAGTGCACCTAAAATATTTTCTTATACTCCTCGTGTTCAACCACCTGTAGCTAAAATACATGGTAATTCTTTATTAAGTCCCAAGCCCACATGGTCTTATAAACTGTATAGTAATAGTGGTGAATTCTTAAAAAATGGAATAACTTCTAAATTGACACCGCAATCAAGATATACTAAATCTTTTATGGCGGATAAATTTATGGATGATTTAATTTTACACCCAAACAGGCGTGCTGCTTATGATTTTGAATACCTGCAAAATACTATACAGCGCGGTCCTTTAAATAAAAATATGCATTAAAATGGAAGACAATACAAATATCTTTGGCTGCTTTGTTTCTGGGCCATCATTCAATTATGACGATAGTGATGTAATCAAGGATTTAGGTAAGTTGAAGGGAAAAGAATTTAGGGAATATATTTGGGGGCTTAAGGGTATCTCAAATACTCTCAAAGAATTAAAGCATAAGGATTATGGGAAGGATTTAAAAATGATATTATTTCAATTCAATATTAATCCTATACAATATTTAAGGGCAGGCCTTAAAGACATTGAAAGCTATCGAAAAAATGAAAAGTCTGTTGGCGTACCAATTATAATAGACGATGAGAATTTTTTTAATAAGAATGAAGAGCAAAGATTCGAATGTTTGATGGAGTCCATTAACAATAAAATGGATTTAATAGAAAAAATGGTAAAAAACAAAAAGTTGGATACTAATATAAATTTGCTTAGAACAGACTTGAAAAGAGTTATGGAGAATATTTTACTATTTTGAACTGAAGTTTTCGATTCTTAAAATAGTAAAAAGCTACTGTAAAAAGTAGCTTTTTTTATGCGTATGCCTTTTTGGCCTTTGCATCTCGAAGGAAGGCGTCCAATAAGGCGAACAGATGGTTTTTATCTTCTTCGTTAAGTAGTTCAAAATCCTGCAAGCGTTCCACCATACGTTTATCGAAAGAAGGTTTTAGCACATCGCCCACCAAATAATCCAACGATACATCGAAAACATCTGCAATATTTTTAGCCGTCCCGACCGATGGCACGGCCTCGTTACGTTCGTACTTGCCGATAGCCTCACGGGAGGCATCAATCTGTTTGGCGAGTTCGCCCTGCGACCAACCCTTCTGTTTACGGAGTTCCGTTATTTTGTTACCTATTTTAACCATCATTCTTTACAAAAACGTACCATTATACATTGATATTACAAATATATGGTAAAAAAATAGGTAAATATTGATGATAGTAGTTGGTTTGATGTTTATGATTTTATAGATTTGTGTCCGATAGTACACAAACTAAAATTTATCAACAAATGCTCGACACCTTCAACCCGTACAACTACAAATACATTACAAAGTCATTGGAAATCCATGTTCTTGGTGGAACAAAGACGAACAAATTGGAAAGCCTACGAGTAACATTAAGCATACAGAAAATAAAAGCACACAATATTCTACGTCAATCAATAGACCTGTATAACGATAATCTGGTGGAAAAGCTGGTGCGCAAATGTGCGGAACGCTTGGAAATTGGAACAAACGTGGTTCGCAAAGATTTACAGGCACTCACAAAAGAACTGGAAAACCACAGGTTTTTGCTAATCGATACAGAAACCCAATCACAACGACCATTTACAAAACAGTTATCCGTACGAGAAGAAAAAGAAGCAATGGCATTTTTAAAGAAACCAAACTTGCTAGAACGCACCAATGAACTCATAGGTAAAAGTGGTGTTATCGGCGAAGTCGATAACAGATTGTTGATGTACTTGATATTCACGAGCAGAAAAACCAATAACCCATTACATTGTATCAGCCTCGGAAGTAGTGGTGTTGGCAAAACACATTTGCAAAGCAAAGTTGCAGAACTCATCCCCGAAGAAGATAAGGTAGAAATAACGGTATTGTCCGCCAACGCCTTTTATTACTTCAACCGTACCGAATTGCAACACAAACTAATATTGATAGAAGATTTGGACGGAGCGGAATCAGTACTCTATCCACTTCGGGAACTGCAATCGAAAAAACGCATTACAAAAACAGTCGTACACAAAGACCGAAAAGGCAATACAAAAACCATTCATCTAACGGTCGAAGGTCCGGTAAGCGTTGCAGGTTGTACCACACAGGAAAGTATTTACGAGGATAACAGCAATAGAAGTTTTCTTTTATACATCGATGAAAGCGAATTACAGGATAAACGAATAATGCACTACCAGCGGAGAGCCTCCGCAGGCAAATTAAATGAGCAAGATGAATTATCAGCAGCGGAGCTTCTCCGCAACGTACAGCGAATACTCAAACCGATAAAAGTGATCAATCCATATGCGGAATATCTGGAACTGCCACAATCGGTATTTAAACCACGGCGGACAAACTCACATTATTTACAGTTCATAGAAGCAATTACATTCTATAAGCAACACCAAAGAGAAAAGCAATACGACAAACAAACTGGCGAAGAATTTATAGAAACGGAAATCGAGGACATACAGGAAGCCAACGAATTGATACAAGAAGTGTTATTGAGAAAGAGCGACACTATTACAGGAGCAACACGAAACCATCTTGAATGCCTCAAGGCATATTTATCTAAAAACAATCAAACGATTTTTACCAATTCTGAAATCAGAAGAAACCTACGGGTAAAGGAAACCACATTGCGCAGATACAACAAGCAATTATTGGCAGAGAATTACATACGTAAAACAAAAGGCAAAAAAGGTACGCACTACCATTTTGAAATCGTAAACGCCGATGAATATATCAATCTTAAAAGCGAAATAAACGAAGCATTGGACAATTGCCTGTCGAGGCTCTCGACCGCCACTTCGCTATAAGTTCGCCACTGTTAAAATGGCGAAGTTAGAATACTGAACAATAATAAGTTAAATCCACTTCGCCGTTAAACCTCAAAAAACACATACCATTGAAACAGTTAAAACTACAGAACCACAGCTACAAAGTATTGTTACAGGACTTTAAGCAATGGCTATATCTTCTAGGTTATGCAGAAACGACCGTCTACAATTTACCGAACCATTTAAAAGAGTTCTTCAATTACCTAGAGTGCAACGGGTACAGCGAGATAAGCACGATAACTACACAAACGGTCACGGATTACTATAAATATTTACAACAGCGACCCAACCAAAGAAGGCATGGCGGATTGAGCAAAGGTTATCTGAACAAACACCAACAAACACTTTTTAAGTTCAGGGAATATCTGAAACATCACGACCATAAAGGAATAAATATCCACTTGAAACATGAAACTGGCAATACCAGAGACACTTTAAGTGTGCTTAATCAACAAGAGATAAAACAACTTTTTGAAGCTACGGAGTTCAGTCATAAAGAAGAAAAACTGCGCCAACGGGACAAAGCGATATTGGTCTGTTTTTACAGTTGTGGACTCAGAAGAAACGAAGTTGTACACCTGGATATCAATGATGTTCTTTTTGACAAGGAACGATTGTTCGTAAGACAGGGAAAGAATTACAAGGAACGTTTTGTACCCATCAACAAACATAGTTCAAGAATACTGGAAGAATATATTTACGATTACAGAACCGCATTTAAGAACAGTAAAGAAAGTGATGCATTGTTCTTGAACTATCGGGGAACACGACTGCAAGGAATGAGTTTTGCCAATCGACTACGAGCGATAATAAAAGCTACTGACAACAAATATTTACAATACAGGAACATTACACTTCACAGCTTGCGTCACAGCATTGCAACACATCTTTTAGAACAAGGTGCGGACATCGAACAAATCAGCAAGTTTTTAGGACACAACTCATTGGAATCTACTCAAATCTACACACACTTTTTAGAAATTAAAGGAGACGATTATGTACAAGAGGTATTTAGAGAAAAACGGTTACACAATCAAAGCTATCCCAACATACCTAAAAACCCAAAGCCAATTTATTAAGTGGTGTGTTGATTACGGAACAACGGCAGAATCCATAGATTACAAAACCTTTTTAAAGTACATCGAAGAACTGCGAAAGAGAAATTTGAAGCCAAGAACGTTGAAAGGCTACGTGAGCAATCTGAAAATCTACTTTAACTATCTCACGGAAGAAAATCACAGACCCCAGAACATCATCCAAAACATCAATATTAAAGGTGTAAAAAAAGATGTGGTGCATAATATACTATCACAGGACGAACTGGAAGATTTATATTATTCCTACTCGACTGAAATAGGAAACCCACTTACAAGAAAACGCAACAAAATTATATTAGGTCTATTCGTCTATCAAGGTCTGACAACACAGAATTTGCAGCAATTACAAGTTGAGAACATACAACTCTACAAAGGTAAAATAGATGTATTGGGAACAAAGAAAAGTAACGGCAGAGTATTGGAACTTAAACCTTGGCAATTAATGGAGTTCATGGAATACATCAATGAAATCAGACCACAGATTTTAGAACAGACAAGTAAAGAAACCGAACAATTGTTTTTACCATTGGGAAGCAGTTTACGATTACAGAATAGCTTGGCCAAGATGACAAAGGAGTTAAAGAGAATCAACCATAAATTCATTGATGTAAAACAGCTACGGACAAGTGTTATCGTTCATTGGTTGAAACAGCACAACTTGCGAAAAGTCCAATATCTGGCAGGACATCGTTACATATCTTCAACGGAACGTTACCAACAGGACGACTTGGAGAGTCTGCATAAAACGATAAATACGTTCCATCCATTTAGTTAGAATCCCCACAAAACAAAACCCAGTTTTTTGCGGAAAAGCAAAAAGCCCCTGTGTTCTGTTTTGTTCCGCTCGCCACCGCACATGCGGTTTTTGCCTGCCAAGCGATTACGGCACATTGCTTTTTTGGTGTTCCAACGCTACGGCAATCGCGGCACTCAAAAATTCTGTGAAAAACAGATATTTGTGCGTACCGCTCCGCACCAAAAAAGCAAAGAGCCGTAGCCAACGCACTGGCCAAAAATCGCCCCAAGCTAAGTTACATAATAGAAGTTATGATAGCAGCTCGCAACATCAATGCCGTATTCATAACTGCTATTATGCAAAATAGCCGCTCTCCCAACGCTCGAATCCGAACCTGAAAAACACCTGCGGAAAAAACGGGGCAAGATGTGTTTTAAGGTACCCCGAAACTAAAAAACGGCTTATTCAAGATGTGTCGATGTCATGACAAAAAAGCTTACTCTTGCGTGACGCTCAATCGTCGCTTGCCTATCATTTTAAAAAAGACCGATTCCCAGCAGCTACATCCAACGCAAAATCGTTCTTTTTTAAAACGCTCCCGTCAGGAACAATCCGCCAATTTTTGGAAAAACCCAGAACCGCCATCCCCCGAATCTTACCAAAACTAATACTATGAAGTGCGAGGCTTGCAGGAGGTGTGCGAGGGAAAGGGCGGCTATTTTACATAGTTTACATTATAGCTTACGGCAATAAAAATGAATCCTGCCGAAAAGTTCAAACCGTACTATAATGCAAATTATGTAAACATAGCTTGGGGCAGGTTTTTATGTACAGGTTCATCCGTCGGCGTAGCTCTTTGGTTTTTTGGCCAGGCGTTGGAGCAGTGCGCACAAATATCCGTCAGGGATTTTTGAGTGCTGCGACGGGATGGTGCGATGGATGGCCAAAACAACCAAAGTGCTACAAAAGCGTTGGCGCATAAAAAGCTGCATGGGCGTTGGACGGGGAAGCAGGGAAAGGACAAAGGAGTTTGCAAAACGGTTGGACTTGCCCTGCGCGGACTTAAAAGTCACGAACTTCCATTGTAGGAAAAATGACAATAAAAGAGAAAGGAAAGCGTTATATTTACCGTTGCCGACGGGCAATGAAGTTCTTTGAAAAAAATCCGGAAACGGAAAAAAACACGTTAGTTACTATCCCGGCGGGATGGCGATGCCAGGACGTAATATCGTTGGGGATTACAGGTACAACTTCCAAGGACAGGAGCTCGATAAGGAAACGGGGAAAGTTGCGTTCGAACTTCGCTTATACGACCCAAGGATAAATAGATGGTTAACTACTGACCCAGCAGGGCAATATGCAAGTCCATACCTTTCTATGGGTAACAACTGGGTGAATAGAGTTGACCCTGATGGAGGAGAAGATGATACTATTTATGAAAATACTAATACTGGAGAGCAAGTAGAAGTCAATGATGGAATAGATAAAACTATACTTGTAAATGATTCGGATTTTCAAAAGGCTAAATTCTTTGCTAATGAAACAGGCGTTTTTGGTGCTACCAATAGTTCTGAAATAGCTCAAGGTTATTATGATTTCTACGATTCTGTAAATTCCTATGACGGTCTTAGTTTTTCGAATATATCAGACTATTTGTTTACAAGTCCAAAATTATTGGTGCTTGGACAACCCATAGGAGCATCTGGAGGAATAGAGTTAATAGGTGGTCCTGCAAGTCAAGGGATTAAAAATGGAGGTAGCTATTTAGCAACATTATTAGGTAAGACACTGAAAATACAAAAGCACCATATTATTCCTAAAGCTATTTTTAAAAAATATCCAGTTTTAAGTAAGTTTTTAGTAAGAGATGGAGGGTTCAATTTAAAAAAATTACCAACACCTTTTCACGGAAATCATCCTCAGTATAATGAATATGTTGGTCGAAAAATTGAACAACTTATTCAGAGTGGTAATTTAAATTCAAGTAGCTTGAAAAGCTTACAAGGTCAGTTAAATGGAACTTTAAATAAGGCTTATGATAGCGGATTAAAGCTTAATGATTATTTTAGAAATTTTAATTAATAGTATGTACAAACAAATAACAACATCAGCGGATTCGGATATAATAGGTGTAAATAATGGATTGTATCAATTAGAATTCAAAGAAAAGGAACTAAAGAAGAGTCTAAATTATGAGGTCATAAAAGACGTGCTCTTAAATTTTGATGTGAATAATTTCCTTAAAAATCAAGATTCTATACAAAAAACAGAAACTTCAATATTAACAGCTCATCTTTTAAAGAAAGCCAAACTTACAGATATAATGACATTCGCACCATATTTTTTTGGTTATAAGTATGTCGTGAGTGAGAAATTTGTAAACTGCCTAAGTAATGTTGCAAATACAAGAGAGGAATATCATTTAAGAGAAATAAATATAAAAGGTATTGATGAAAAGTATTATCTTCTTTTCATTCAGATGATTCCAAGTAGCGAGATTAATTTTTCCAAATCCTTATTTTATTCAGAAAACATAGGAGGTATTGATAACAAAAATTACCTTCAAATTAGTGATTATGGAGAATATTCAAAACAAATAAAAGAAACCCCTTTTATTAAATGGGAAAGAATAGTATTAAATAAAGAATATGAAGATAGAAAGATTATAAGTTTACAGGCAAGCACAGAATTATTCTTCTCGAATATATTAATATATGTGTTAAAGAAGAATGATGTATCAAACTTCATTGTAAGAGAAGGGTGTGAATTAGTATTTTATTAAAAGAGATTGAAATTAAAGGATAGATTAAAAACACGTTTTAAAGCGTGTTTTTTTAGTTTTAAATAGCCTTTAATTTAGCGGCTTTAAGTAAATTATCCAGCCACCCCCCCCCAGCTAGTGCTCAGCCGCTAGCGCTCGTCTGTGACGGGTGCCATTCCCCCAGCTGGCGCCCGAATGATTGAACGCTAGTGCTCGTTTGTAACGAGTACCGTACCAAGTAAGAAGGTAAGAGTTGGGGTGACAAGTAATTAAAATAAGCATAAGCTATAGTGCTGTACCATGGCTTTTTATTTTAAGAATAATAGCTATGTAGGCACTCGTTACAAATGAGCGCTAGCGACCATATGTGATAAACTAAAAGTACTTTTAATAGTTTTTAAATTTTGTAATGTATGAGTAGGAATTACAAATTTCATACTATGGCAGGAATTTATTTTGTGTCTTTTGCAACCGTATATTGGCTAGACGTTTTTACGCGACAAGATTATTTTAACATACTAGAAGACAGTATTAATTATTGCAGAAAAGAAAAAGGGCATGGAGTTGTACGCATACTGTTTTATGCCTATTCATATACATGTAATTTTTCGTTCTGCTGTAGAAGATCTTTCCGATCTTCTAAGTGATTTTAAAAAAAATATACTTCTAAAAATGTAATAAAAGTAATAGAAGAAAATCCACAAGAAAGCAGAAAAAAATGGGTGTTTAAAAGAGCAGGAAAGAAAAAAGGAAATGTATCCACTCATATGGTTCTTAAAACAGGTACTACAGTTTTTTTTGGTTAGTTGTTTGTAAGCTAACTATTGAGGACTCTTGCGACGGCTAGTTTAAGACTAGCGGCGAACCCGGTAAACAATGTATGAGAAATTAGAAACAGTTTACAAAAGAAAGATAATTTAATAGGAAAAAAAGGTAAGAGCCCCAGTAGAAATATTGTATTTTTTTACTAAGATAAATTTAATGGTAGTAGAAGAATATTGGTTTGTAGGAGAGTCATACTTGTTTTATGCTTAAACAAAAATCTAAGAGAACTACAGTAGCAACTCTGGTTATTTTTTTTCTATAATAGAGAACCAATTCTTCTACAAACTAGAATAAATACAACAGTAGACCATTACTCGGTAATTAAAAAAAAATAGAATAATCTAAAACAGCACCTTTTAGACAATCACATATTACGGCATAAGTTAACTTATAGGTTTAAGGCTATTTTTTTGAAGGAAAAACACCTAGTTACAGTAATCTAAAATTAGGCGCTTTGTATAGTTTTTGATATATTGTGTGGCTTCCAAAGCAGTTTTTAGTTACAAACATTTAAATAATAAATCTTTTAAGAATCGTTTAAATCTAGACCTTGAAAAAAAAATTACTTGTTTTTTGTTTTCTTCTTGTAAATGGGTTTGGTGCTATGGCTCAAAAAGAAGCGGCTATTTGGTATTTTGGAAATAACGCTGGCCTGGATTTTAATAATGGCGCCCCTGTTGCATTAACAGATGGGGCTATGAACACGGTAGAAGGTTGTTCTGTAATTTCTGATTTTAATGGAGATTTACTGTTCTATACAGATGGCATTACAGTGTGGGATCGTACCCATAGCCCAATGCCCAATGGTACGGGGTTAAGCGGGCATCCATCAAGTACCCAGTCTGGAATTATTGTTCCTCATCCCGGTAATGCCGATCTATATTATGTGTTTACGGTGGATCATATAGCAGAACCTAATGGGTTACAATATAATATTGTAGATATGACATTAAATGGGGGGCTAGGAGATATTGTTACTAAGAACATAGTTCTAGAGACGCCCGTTACCGAAAAACTTACTGCGGTTGCGCACGCTAATGGCACGGACATTTGGGTTTTGGCCCATCGGGTAGGGAGCAATGATTTTATTTCTTATTTGGTCTCTGCTACGGGACTAGATACCAACCCGGTAGTATCTTCAGTAGGTTTTAGCCCTATGAATTGGGATGAAACAGGCGGGTACATGAAATTATCTCCAGACGGATCATTACTGGTATCTGTAACTCCAACAAATCCTTATGTTCAATTATTTAGATTTAACTCCACTACGGGCGGTGTTAACAGCCCTGTAGATCTTGAATCTTTTTATAATGGATCAGGCAGCTTAGCGTATGGTGCAGAGTTTTCGGCAGACAGTAGTAAATTGTATATTACCAATACGGTTTATTTGGTTTACCCTAATGTAGAGAGTAGCCTTTATCAATTTGATTTGGGCACTATGGATTCGGCCACCATAGAGGCGTCTAGCACTTTATTGAGTAAGAGCCCGGAAGAAATGGGTGCACTACAGTTGGCCATAGATGGCAAAATATATTTAGCATTATTAGATCAACCTTTCTTAAGTGTTATAAATGACCCAAATGTTTTAGGCCTGGGCGCTAATTATGTCCACAAAAGTGTATCGTTAGGGGCACGTAGATCTCAATACGGTCTACCACCTTTTATTACTTCTTATTTTATAGTAGGCCTAAGTGCTAAAAATTTCTGTTTAGGGGACGATACAGAATTTAATGTGAGCACGAACGGTGCTATAACAAGTATTAATTGGGATTTTGGTGATGGTAATACCTCATCTCTTGAAAATCCCACGCATACTTACGGTTTACCGGGTACGTATACCGTTAGTGTAACAGCAACGACCGCTTCCGAAACAAAAACGGAATCTAAGGACATTATAATTTATCCTACCCCTGTTGCCAATTTAGTTTCTAACTATGAGGTTTGTAGTCTCATAGACAACTATGAGTTTGATCTAGCCACAAAAGACACTGAAGTTTTGGGCAGTCAGCTAGCTATAGAAAACAAAATAGACTATTACCCCACTTTACCCGATGCCGTTAATGGCACCAATGCATTGCCCACGCTATATAAAGCTTCTATAGAAGTAGAACGTATTACTGCCCGAATTTCAAATAAAGAGAACCCTAGTTGTTTTAGTACGGTAAGTTTTGATTTGATGGTAAAAAAGCCTCCGGTCTTAACTGCCGCAACAGATTGGATCGTTTGCGATACGGATACGGATGGATTCTATAGTTTTAATCTTCAGGAAAAAGATATAGAAATTTTGGCAGGGCAGAGTGCCATCGCATTCAAGGTTAGTTACTATGAAAATCAGACGGATGCGGATGCAAGAACCAACGCCTTAGATCTAAATTATATAAATACGACCTCACCACAGGAAATTAGGTATCGTATAGAGAATGCAATTTATCCTGAATGTTACGAAACGGGAAGTTTTAATTTAGAAGTAATAACGGGCGTCATGGCCAATATACCAACTAATTTGGAAGTCTGTGATATTGATAACGACGGATTTGCGGAGTTGGATTTAACTGTTAAGGATGCCGAAATCCTTGGTACTCAGAACCCTTCCAGTTTTAAGGTCGGTTATTTTGAGAGTCAATTAGATGCAGATAACGATACGAATGCCTTGAACGCAAATAGTTATATAAATACGGAAGCTAACGGGCAGACCCTCTATGCTCGAGTAACAAATGACGGAAATAGTGATTGTTACCAGACAGTTAGTTTTGAAATTAGAGTATCAAAAATTCCTAGACAACAGACGGTTGCGGATTGGCAGGTTTGTGATTTAGATAACGATGGTATTTTTTCTTTTAACCTAAGTATTAAAAACCCAGAAGTTTTAGGGGAACAGAGTGCTACGGACTTTACGGTGAGTTATCATATAAACCAAGCGGATGCTGATACTGGGCAAAACGAAATTATGGGAGCGTTTGAAAATACAACTAATCTTCAAAAGGTTTTTTATAGAACAGTAAGCAATTCAAATAATAATTGTTCTATTACAGGAAGTTTTGATTTAGAGGTATATAATAAGCCAACGGCTAATATTCCTACTCCAATGATAGTTTGCGATATAGAGGAAACCGGTGTTTCAGCCTTTAACCTATCGGTAAAAGATGCCGAGGTGTTAAACGGACAGAGCGAAGCCGTTTTTGAAGTACTCTATTTTGCTGATCAAAGCGATGCGGATGCGAACCAAAATTCTTTAAACAAGGATTCTTATAGAAACTCAAGTTCTATAGAAACCTTGTATGCCCGTGTTCAGAACAAAGGTTTAATCAGTTGTTATGAAACCACCAGTTTTGATATTATGGTCAATGACCTTCCGAACCCTAATTTAGACGAAACCTATGTTATTTGTCCTGATAGTCCGGAACTAATAATTAACGGGGGTACTTTTGAATCTTGGTCCTGGAAAGATGCTAACGGTACTGAATTATGGACTTCCCAAAACTACACTATAACTGAAATTGGCAGCTACACATTGACCGTCACGCAAACAGCAAACACCATAACCTGTGAAAAAACAGTACCCTTTGAAGTGAGGTCATCTGGAGCACCGGAAGATTTTACTACAGAGATTGGAAATCCAGCAGATAATGTAATCATAATTGTGAATGTAACCGGAACAGGTGAGTTCGAGTATTCAACAGATGATATTAATTATCAACCTAGTAACCGCTTAGAGGTTTTTCCGGGAGAATATACGGTTTATGTAAGAGATATTTACTTATGCAGAACCATTAGTAAAGAAGTCATTGCGTTGGGGTACCAAAAGTTTTTCAGCCCAAATGGAGATGGCTCTAACGATACATGGACTGTTATAGGAGGAAATTATTATCCGGATTCTGAAATTTATATTTACGATCGTTATGGTAAGCTTTTACAACAGGTATCGCCAATGTCCAAAGGATGGGACGGAATTTTTAATGGTCTTCCTTTACCGGAATCGGACTATTGGTTCCGTTATGTTTTTGATAGCGGCAAGGTTTTTACGGGCCATTTTTCTTTAAAACGTTAAAAGAAATCAGTATTCATTAAAGAATGATGCAACCTCGTTTTGTTTTTTGGAATAATAACACTTCTAAAATCAAGTTATTCATTTTTAATCATTTATATCTTCCTTTTTTTTAAACCCATGACTGTAGAAAGTCTTAGGATACTCTCTTTTAAGGTTGTTTTTAAAAAGAGGGCGGGCTCGCTACTTTAGCACTTTTTTGTGGGGAAATTGCATTAGTTTGTAACCAGTGCCGAACTTTATAAATATAATCTATAATTAAATAGAAGTAGTATTTAAAATAAATATAATAGCAGTTACCAGTTATAAGCTGGCGGTATGGCAGGGTATATTTCAAGACGGCTCTCGATTAATAGAGCTAAATATTTATTTTTGAAAAAGCTTATAATTCATAAAAGCAAAGAAAAGTCCTGAAAGCGTTAGTAACATAAAAGCAACGACTGCTTGATAAATTTCATTACGTTCAATTAAGATAGTATAAACAATTAATGATAAAAATAAAATCAAAGGCACAAAAGCATAGAGTAAAATATATTGGAAAGTTTTTAGATGTTTTGATTCTCCTAGGCGCAATAAAAATTGTTGCATTTTTTCTTTACCAACATGTGTCAACAGAAGATTAAGTACAGCAATACATATACTTGCAAAAGCAAGCCAAAGGCTATCATTTTTCATATAGTAATTTGTAATTTGAATATAGTTGAAATTATTTTTAAGTTTATTGATAAGAACGTTAGATTGTAAGCTCTGCAATTTCCTTTTATAAAATTTACAAAAAAAATTCATGTAGGATTATTCTTTTGTTTATTTAAGTTAAAACTTATTTTTTATAAATTTTAGTAGAGATAAAAACTGAAAAGAAAATAAAAAAAGATTGTTTATAAGATTAAATGCGAACTAACGGCTATAAGGGTTTATTGAAGCTATATTTTATATTTCTCTGATGGCTATCCCTTAAGTTATATATCCAAGTACTGTCTTTTAATTGTAGAAAATAAAACTGTCTTAGGAAATCTACTGAGGTGTATTCGTAATTATTAAATCGTAGCTTTTTTCTCATATTTATTAGGTTTAGCATATACAAAGTCTTAGTTTTTACTTATTTTTAAGACCTTACATGTCTATATGAAAAACGGGTCTTATATTTTTATTTTTTTAAGTGTATTGCTTACTGCTTGCGGTACTTACAAGTCAGAACAACAAGCTGCCAAATTAACTTTTCCAGAACTAGGTAGTATTATACACACCAATGAAGATTTATGGTATGCCAGTAGTGAGCAAATAGGCAAACCTATATGGGTTGAGCCACTGGTTATTAAAGCCCGACAATTGCCATTTAATAAAACTAGCTATACCACATATGCAAATTATATGGCAAATGCCAGCAAGATTAACGGCATACCCTACGTAGATACGTTGCCGTACAAGCCCAAATATTTACGATTACAGCTATTGAATAAAATTGACGCTACAAAGCAATTAAACGGGCAAGAGAATACCAATGTGCGAGCATACATAGAAAATGATGATGCTTATAAGTTGGTTACGCGAATAGATATAACCGTAACAGATGCTATGATGCCAAAGTTTATAGAGGCCAGTACGGTGCACATGCTAGAAGATGGTAAAGGAGGTAAATATTTGGTGCTAACCAGTAAAGAGCAAGAAGTTAAAGTGAGTTTATCTGAAGTACAAATTTTTGATTATGGATATTCTTCTTTTTGTTGGGGTGAAGATCGCTACCACAACAAACAGCTAGAAGCTATTCTTGGTGAAAATGAAAAATGCCCTAAAGGAACTTATAAAAAAGCTTCGAAAGTAAAATCAGAAAAATCGTTTATAAAAATTTAAAATGCAGTTAAAAACAACCATTGCTTTTTTAGCACTATTGCTTGTTATTTGTTCTTGTGATGACATTTTGGAAGTACCTGATATTTCTAATAAAGAAATTACGGTTCTTGCTCCAATAGAAGGAGCTGTAGTGAGTGATAACCAAGTCAGTTTTAATTGGAATGCATTAGAAGATGTAGATGGTTACCGCATGCAAGTGGCTACGCCAAGTTTTGCCAATGCCGCTCAATTTATTGTAGATAGCCTTATGGTTTCAGATACTTTAGGTGTGCTGAAAACCAATGTAGCGCAAGCTCTTTTAAATGGCAACTACCAATGGCGGGTAAAAGCAGTTAATAGTGGTTATGAAACCCCTTTTAGCACACAGAGTTTTACGGTAAACGGTGACCCAAATGTAGATTTGGTAGCTCCCGCCACCCCTAATTTACTAACACCAGAGAACGCAGCTTCACAAGAAGAGACAACTGTTTCTTTTAATTGGTCAAGAGAAGATATTAATGGCAGTACAGAATTAGATAGTATCTATATCTATACAGATGAGGCTCTACAGAATCTTTCTCAAAAAGGTTTGGGGGCGAATAAAAGTTTCAGTGCCACTTTGGAAGCAGATACGTATTATTGGTTGGTGCAAGCTTTTGATAAAGCGGGAAACACTAGTGAAAAATCTAGTGTATTTTCGTTAACGATCAATTAGTCCTATTCATAGTTATGGAACTAGAGATTTACAATTAATAAAGTACATTCTTAGTGTACAATAGTCTTTATTTCAATTTTGAAAATACCTAGTAAACTATTATTGTAATATTTGCCATAGATAAAGGAAAACAAATTTTTAGATGTTGAAAAAGAGTTATAAAACCTATTTTTTGCTTTCTCTTGTGCTTATTGTATGGGGATTATTGGGGTATGAAATTATCAAAACAATAAACCCAGCCGAGGATAATTCGCCAACTTTAACGACTTCTGAAAAGTTTGTTCCAAAGACCATTAAGGAGAGAGATACTTTTAGTATCACGGCTAATTATAGAGATCCATTTTTGGGCACAATAACAAATGAAAATGTAGCAAAGAAGCCTAAAATAAAAAGAGTAAAAAAGATAGAGGCTCCTTCAAAACAGGTATCATATTCCGGTTTCATAACTGAAACAAATACGGGCAATAAAATTTTTTTTATTACTATTGGAAACCAACAGCACATGATGTCTTTAGGTGAAGTGCAAGATAGTGTTAAGTTGATCTCTGGTAATAAAGAAACGGTTAAAATCCGTTATGGAAATGTTTCTAAAACCATACCCTTGTCTGAATGAGGTGGGGTGATAAAATTAAGGCGGGCTCATTACAGTTTGTACTCTTTATAGGAGCAATTATAGCAGTATTGCTAATGATGTTTGTTTTAATAGCTCATACTCAAAACCTTTTCAATAAAAAAACAGTTTTAATTGTAGACTTAGTTCAAGCAGCTAATTTTGGAATTGATTCTTCTTTAAATCAGCAAATTCCAACTGATAATAACACAGAGCTATTATATCAACTTGATAAACCAATTTCAATAAAAACACAAAAAGAGTATTGGGGAATTTTTGAAGAAATCACATCCACGGCAGTGCATGGGAAATTAAATTTTACTAAAACAGCCCTTGTAGGAAGCAATGGTTATGAACTACCAGCTCTATACCTACGGGATAAACAACGCCCTTTGATTTTGGCTGGAAATACTAGAATTACCGGAGATGCATATCTACCGGAACAGGGAATAAGAATGGGGAATATTTCAGGAAACTCTTATGCTCACAATCAATTACTTTATGGTGAAAAAAGAAAAAGTAAAGGGGAGTTACCTAGAATTAATTCAACAATTTTAAAACAAATAAAACAGCTTGCCACAAATGGATACCTAGATAGGGAACAGGAAATTTCTTTAAAAAAAGGTTTGGTGTTTAAAAACTCTTTTGAGTCTCCCACTGTTTTTGTTAATGAACGGGTTATATACTTAGAAGATGTTTTGCTATCAGGAAATATTGTAATTTCTGCATCTGATAAAATTATTGTAGAACCTAGTTCGCAATTACGAGATGTAGTTTTAATTGCCCCTGAGATTTTGGTAAAAGATGGTGTAAAAGGTAATTTTCAGGCTATTGCAACTAAGAATATTTATATAGGGCGCAATTGTAATCTTTCATATCCGTCTGCTTTAGTTGTTAGTAATTTATTCTATAATTCTAATAAGAATACAGAAAGCGATGCTAAAATAGTAGTGAGTTCTTTTTCAAAAATTAAAGGTGTTTTAGTATATCTTACAAATAATGATAAGCAATCAAATGCCCCGGCTATCAAAATAGATAAAAATGCAATTATACACGGGGAAATCTATTGTGAGAAAAACTTAGAACTTAAAGGGTCTGTATTTGGCAATGTAACGACGGATGCTTTTATAGCTTTGGAAAATGGGAGTATTTATCAAAATCATATATACAATGGAGTAATTAATCGAAATAGTTTAACAAATGAATATGGAGGTTTGTTAAATGAATTTAACCCATCAAAAAAAGTGTTGAAATGGTTGTATTAAAACGGTTGAAGTCGTCTACATTAATGGAAACCTTAGTGGCGACTGTTTTAATAATAGTTATTTTTTTGATCTCTAGCATGGTTATGAATTCTATTTTCTCCAATAGTCTAAAGCAGAAGCATACTGATGTTTCTACAAGATTACATGAATTACAATATAAGTTTCAAAATGGAGCAATAATGTTACCTTACTTTGAAGAGTTTAATTCTTGGGAAATCTCAGTTTTATCAAAAAGAAAAGATAAGTCCAATATTATAATTTTTAGAGGAATAGATAAGATTACCAATAACTCATTAGAATATACTAAAGTTGATAATTAGATTTAACAAAATACCTTCATTTACTTTGAATGAAATGGTTGTGGTGCTGTTGATAACCGTAATTGTAGTGGGAATGGGATTCTCCGTACTTAGTTTAGTTCAAAAGCAAATGACAGGAATACAATACAACTACGGGAATAGCACAGAGATTAACCTTTTACGGCAATCATTGTGGGTTGATTTGGCGCGCTTTGAAATTATAAGCTACAATGAACAAAATCAGATATTAACATGTGAAAGCGAAATTGAAGCGGTCAATTACAAATTCTCAAAAGAAATGATCATAAAAGGAAAAGATACTTTTAATTTAAATCTTGAAAATTATATATTCTATTTTGATAATCAAGAGCGTACTAATGGAGATGTTGATGCTGTTAATATAAGATTTGGTAAAGAATATGGAGAGGAAAAACTCTTTGTTTTTAAGAGTAATTCTGCAACAACATATATGAATCAATAGATATGGGGTTCAAACTAGGGCAAAATGTAAAGCAAGAGGTTCAATCTGGTAAAAAAGATAGTTTGACCAGACTTCTTCAGACAGAAGTTACGTGGTTTGGTACTTTTTTTGGAAACAAAAAGAAAGAAGATTTTTATACCGAGATAGGAGTTCTTTTAAAAGCAGGTATAAATCTACGTGGTGCATTAACCATTTTGAAAGATAATCAGAACAAAGAAAAATTAAGTTCTTTTTTTGGTAGTATGGAAGAAGCTTTGGTATCAGGAAAAAGCTTTAATGAAATTATACGAGACAGAAAGGAGTTTTCGGAATATGAATACTATTCTGTTAAAATAGGAGAAGAAACGGGTAACCTCATTAAAATAACAGAGGAGTTAGGAAAATTTTATACTAGAAAAAATGAGCAGCGTAGAAATCTAATGAATGCGCTAACTTATCCGGTAATTATTTTAACAACGGCATTATTAGTGGTTGTATTTATGTTACGAATGATAGTACCCATGTTTGAAGATATTTTTAGGCAGAATAAGGTAGAACTTCCCGCTATAACAAAGATGATAATTAGCGCATCTAATTTCATAAAGGACTATGGATGGGTAGTTTTAATAGTATTATTATCTATAGCAGTACTAAGAAAAACTTTCTCTAAAAAGATATGGTTTAGGAGAAATAAAGATTACTTCTTGCTTAAGATACCCTATTTGGGCCAGTTTATTAAAACGGTGTACCTATCACAATTTACACAAGCAGTTTCTTTGTTAACATCGTCTAAGATACCAATGCTCAATAGTATACAGATGGTTAAAAAAATGATTAGTTTCATTCCTTTGCAAGAGGCATTAACTAATGTAGAAGCAGGAATATTAAAGGGGTTAAGTTTAAATGAAAGTTTAAAGGCTAATAAAATTTTTGACAATAAAATGATTGCTCTTGTAAAAGTAGCGGAGGAAACCAATCAAACTCAGTTTATTTTTGAGCGTTTAAATGAGCAATATAATATTGAGGTTCAGCAAAAATCTAAACTTCTTTCGACGCTAATGGAACCTTTGATTATTATAATTGTTGGAATATTTGTTGGTGTTATTTTAGTCTCAATGTACCTTCCAATGTTTAGGTTAAGCAGTGTTTTGGGGTAAAAAGAAATAAATATAATTAGGTTTCGGAATTGCAAATTAAAAATATCGAGCGGTAATAGAAAAAGGTTTCTACAATGTTGTAATAAGCAAAAAATTAATGTTTAAATGTTACGAATAGAAGAGTTCTAATTCATCTGGAGCACGATAAATATTTATCTCTCGTATTATATTAAACAAGTGCAAATAATAATAAAATATAACTTAATCGATACTTTCAGCGATAAGCTTTAACAGAAAAGTTTCTCGTTCAATAGACATCCCTTTTTTATCACTTGTGGCCATTGTTTCTGTATTATGCTTTATGGCTTCGTGGATATTGATCCATTTGGCTTTCATCCCATTTTTTGTTTCGTATTGTTCCATATTTGGAATGCCCAGTTCTTTGCTAATATCGCATGTGTAGCAATAAGAAATCATATGTTGAACGTCAAAACCGGGCTTGTGCCAAGGTCTGTATTCTTCATATATGCCAAAGGGCTTAATGTTTCTAATATTTTGCGCTCCAGTCTCTTCACTAAGTTCTCGCATCATTCCTTCAATTTTATCTTCTCCAGAATCAAGACCTCCGCCTGGAAGGCTATAATCTTCATAGCGTTCAGTGTAGAGTAAAAGAATGGTATTTCCATGAATTGCGATACTCCTTGTAGCTAACCTCGTGAAAATAGATTTATTCTCTAACGTTTTTACTTCAGGATGGTAATGGGTTTTCAAATTTTGCATTCAGAAATTCAAATTTTTAAATTGAAAATAATAAGGAGGGCTACTTCTTGTACGTCGTCTTTTAGCGGAGTCAAAGCTATACCTATTTTTACATTCTTTAAGTACGGCTTAAGTATGATTTCCTAGATTTTAGGATATGAGCAAAATCTTCATTTTAAAACACCTTTTTTTGCTTCCCTCTTTCGTAAATAATGCATTGAACTTTTTCTGAAAATAAGGTAAGGGAAACTTATTCCAATGGCCAAAACGCATAATATGAATATGGCTTTTATCCCATTAGAATAGGTATATGAAAGTAATTTAACGAACTCATGTTCACTAAATTCTTTGCTACCTGCAAGTTCCACAAAACCAATCATCATGCGGTACAAAAAGAGACCGGGTATCATTGGAATTACAGATGGAATAGCAATAGTTAATGGTGGTTTTTTAATGTAAAGGGCTAAAAAATAGCTAGAAAAACCGACCATTATCGCACCAAAAAAAGACGCAATAATAATGTTAAAATTGAAAAAGAGTAACCCTGTCTTTATAAAAACACCTGTGGCACCAAGAAAAAATATTGTTGCTAGTGAAGAACGATTTGCATTAAGCAATACAGCAAAGCCAATGGCAGCAATTCCTCCGGCAAAAGCTTTTAATATAAGATGAATATAGTCCATGTTTTAGAAGTTGAAAATTACAATTGAACAAATCATTCCTATGGCAATCATAATAGAAAATATTAATCCATTGGTAAGTCGTATTATTCCGTTTAACAAATTTCCATCTATAAAATCGATAAAGGAGTTGATTAAAGGAACACCCGGAATAAGAAATAAAACCGAAGTGGCAAATCCTTGTTCTAAGCCTCCTTCTGGAAAGAAATGTCTGAAAGTGCCTGCTATCATCGTTGCTGTAAATGCTGCCAGGAATACACACAAGTTTGGATTCAAATGAATACGGGTTGTTTCTTGCTTAACAAAAAGCCCAATAAAGGTAGCAGCAAAACAAACGGCCATTGAAAAGAGGTTTCCATCAGAAAGGAAACAAAACCCCGCACCCGCCAACGAAACTGCACTTAAAATAACTAGCCGATTATATGAAGGTGTTTTTTCTAGCTTATCAAGCTCACTGCTAATGCGGTCTAATTCCCATTTGTCGTTTTCAATACTCATGCCTATTAGGCTGATTCCTGAAACGATTTTGAAATTAACTCCTATGGGTATGGTCCGTTTTATATTATTGAAAACAGGTTCTTCTTGGCTATTTAGTAACGTTAGTATAATTGCTCTATGCGTAATGAGTGCATCGGCATTCATGTCGTAAGCGTTGGCAATTCTGTGCAAAATTATTCTTATACGAGCGGTACAAGCACCTGAACTTTGCAACATTGAACTGATTCTTAGTAGAATCATTCCAATTTTTTGAATTTCATTTTTCTCCAACTTTTTCATTTTAGTAAAAGTAACCATATACCAACAAATTTTGACTTGAATTGTTAAGGAATGCGGTACCTAATAAATGTTATTTTATAAGCTGATAACACCAATAATGGAAGGTAACTTACCTTAAATTGGCAGTATTTAGGTTGATTGAAGACCCTACTTGTTTCTCTATTTCATTGGTTGCGATTATCAATTGCAATTATATCAAGGATAATTGCATTTTTTGGTGATTTTATTAAGTAGAAAACCGAGTTTAAATCTGCGTTAGAAAGATAGGGGAATATATGTATTATGGAATATATCCAATGTATCGGAATATTTCCTAATTTTGTATATTCCAAAAATGTATAAAAAACAATGTCTCAGCAGTCCTATGCCATCGTTGCCGTAAATACGGTAGCAGTTACAGAACATTTTCATCGGCTTATAGAAATCTCTGTTATACGGATTACTAACCAAATGGAAGTGGAGCGGTTTACAAGCTTACTAAATCCACAAATGCATATTGGTGCTGAATTAACCGAAGTTACTGGTTTGGATGATGATATGGTTAGGTTTGAGCCTGTTTTTCGTGAAATAGCAGAAGAAATATTGCGTCTTCTTGAAGGGGCTATTTTGGTCTCTTTTTCGGATTTGGCTTATAGGGTTCTAAGAAGCGAGTTTAAGAAAATTGGATATAAGTTTGTAAACCCCACCTTATATATTTCTAAACTTGTAAATGAGCGCTTTCCGGAAGAATCAATGGATTTAAGGGGGCTATCCGAACATGTTGGTATTCCAGTCAATGACTTAAACCGTTGTGACGGTATGGCCACATGGACAGCAGCATGGTTAGAGAAATTGGTTTTAAATAGTAATCAAAATGAAAATCATGCGGTAGAATATTATGATAGAAGAATGCTGTACCAACAGCGAGAAATGGAACTTAATTCTTTACAACGAAAACCAGGGGTATATTACTTTAAGGATAGTAATGACGCAATCATTTACGTGGGTAAGGCCGTAAGATTAAGAGATAGGGTTAAAAGTCATTTTAACAGCAAGTTGGAGCGGGAGTATACTCTTTGCGAAGAAACCGATGATATAGATTTTGTTTACACGGGTAGTAATCTAATAGCAGAACTACTAGAATCTGACGAAATCAAGCTCCATCACCCTAAATATAATATTGCCCAAAAGAAACCTACTGCGCCTTTCATTATTGCTTCTAAGGAAAATAAAAAAGGTTATCTGCAGCTTTCTATTATTCGCAAAGATTATCCGGATTCTGTTAACGAGGTATATTATAATAGAAATTCTGTTGCAGAAAAACTCATGGAGGTTTGCAAGGAATATAACCTTTGCCCAAAATTTTCTGGATTCCATAGAATTCAGGGTAAATGCAACCATGAAAAGATATCAAATTGCCCGTCTGCTTGCATGGGAGAGGAGGACCCTGAACTTTATAATGCTAGAGTAAAAACAGCATTGAAATTTCTAGAATCCAATCTTAATAATTTCGCAATTAAGTTGAAAGGAAGAAAAGAAGGGGAAATGGGTTTTGTACTAGTCCGTGACGGCGTTTACGCCGGATTCGGTTTTGTAGGAATGAACGATCAGATAGCCTCTCCAGAAGATTTTGAAAATTACCTTGTCCATAAAACCCACTCTTATCATACCACTCGTATAATTGATACGTTCATCAGGAAGCCACAAAACAAGTCAAAAATTATTTATCTAGATAGTGATGTATTGGTTTAACTAATAGATTAAAAATTCAGGAAAAACTTCATCTTTAAGTGCATTCCATTCTTCTTTTATGATGCTATAATACACATCAGTTCTGCTTTCTCCATTTGCAGCCACGTAGTTATTTCTAAAAACACCCTCTTTCTGAGCACCTAAATTTTCTATTGCTTTTTGAGACCTTAGGTTATCTCTATCTGTACTAAATTGTATTCTTTTAAATCCAATCGTTTCAAAACCAAACTTCAATAATTCATACTTGCAGGCTTTGTTCAATCCTGTACCTTGAAAATCTGTACCATACCATGTCCAGCCAATTTCACACTTTTTACTTGCGGCATTCACATTGCCGAATCTCGTACAACCGGCAACTTTATCAGTTTCCTTGTCAATAATTAAAAATGGATAACAAAGACGGTTATTTTTGTCCTTAATCGTTTTTGCGATATAGTTTTTTAGCCCTTGTTCATTATTTACGCTCATGCCCATGTACTCCCAAATTTCTTTATCGAAGATGATATCTTTGAGTTCTTCATTTCTTGGATTATCAAAAGGAAGAAGCAACACTCTATCGTTTTCAAGTTGAATGTCTGATTTTAGAATTTTTACTTTCATTTTTTAAGCTTGTTGCCAACTTTATTGGTTAAATGGTTAAGAACGTCATTTAGAAATTAAAAACCTAATAGAGAGTCCGTGGAGACCATGATAAGGAGAAATGGTTGTAGATTTTTAATAGATTTAATTGTATTTCTCATAAATCCGTAGCGTACGATATCCAATTAATTATTTTATTTGTCGCTGCATTTTTATTTACAATATCTAGATATCTGAAGTACAGTTTAAATAATGCATGATTACCACTTAAAGCGATTGCTTTTAAGTTGACTGAGTCATACTAAAATAGGTTTTTTACATAGTGTAAGCCCCTATGTAAAAAATAGGCGAGTTTGAAAAAGATTATTACTTTTGCAACAGACATTTACTAAGATTTTAGAGTTGCTTTAGAGAGGATTAACCTACTGCCTAACAATTCAATAAAAACGGAGTGTATGCAACCTATCTTTAACTACCGTAACGTTACGGTTAAGATAAATTGCACTCCTTTATAGAAATTATTTAATGAGTGAATTCCAATACCTAACAGGGTTAAGATCTGGGCATAAAATCTATAATTACAGTACCAATAAACTTTTACTGGCATAGCATACAGGAAAAACTTTAACTATGTCGCTCTATTTAATTATACTTCTCTTTTCGCTTGCCGGACCTCTAGCTTTGAGTTTCGAGAAAAACCTTAGACTCTATAAACGTTGGAAATATCTGCTTCCTGCAATTTTAATAACAATGCTTGTTTTTGTTGTTTGGGATATTATTTTTACGCATAACGGATATTGGTTTTTCAACCCAATTTATAATTCTGGAATCTATATAAATAAGCTTCCTTTGGAAGAGTACTTGTTTTTTATTGTCATTCCGTATGCTTGTGCGTTCTCTTTTTACGCAATTCAGTTTCATTTTCCAAAATTCAAGTTAAATGAGCAGTGGACAAAAATTGTAACTTTTCTATTGACGGTAGTATCAGTTCTTATGTCAATTATAAATAGAGATTATACCTATACTTTTGTTGTTTTACTTGTTTTGCCAGTGATACTCTTACTGAGCTATTATTTTGCTAGAGAAGTGTTACAATATTATTTAGCTATCTATCTTATTTTACTCATTCCATTTTTTATCATCAACGGAATCTTAACAGGTACAGGAATTGAACAACCTGTTTTTGATTATAGTCCTCAGGCCATATTGGGAATTCGTATTCTTTCGGTTCCTATAGAAGATATGTTTTATAATTTTTCGTTGCTTCTATTACCATTGGCGCTAACCCATGTCTTTGAAACGAGATCTAAAAAAACTAAGAACGCATGAAAATTGCTGTAATTGGTTCTGGAATTGGTGGCTTAGCTACTGCGTGCAGATTAGCATCTAAAGGACATGAAGTAACTGTTTTTGAAAAAAACGATTCTCCTGGCGGGAAAATAAGTGAGATTCATATGGAAGGGTATCGTTTTGATACCGGACCATCTTTATTTACATTGCCAGAATTAGTAGAAGAACTTTATAGTGCAGCTGGTGAAACTGTTCCAGAAACTTTTGCTTATAAAAAGCTTGATGTGCTATGCAAGTATTTCTTCAAATCTGGTGAAAATCTTATTGCTTGGTCTGATCAGCAAAAATTTACTGATGAATGTGTAGATAAACTAGGAGAAGACCCTTCTAATATCACTAGATATTTTAAAAGTGCGTCATTAATTTACAAAATTACCGCAGATATTTTCCTTTTTAACTCCTTGCATAAAATTAAGAATTTATTGAAGTTTTCGGTTTTAAAATCGCTGCTTCAAGTTCATAAGATTCGCTTTTATAAAACCATGCATGGAGATAACAAGAGCAGTTTTAAAAGTCCATTGCTTATTCAATTGTTTGATAGGTATGCTACTTATAACGGCTCTAATCCATATAAGGCACCTGCAACACTAAATGTAATAGCACATCTAGAAAATAATCTGGGGGCCTATTTTCCAGAACAAGGCATGTATTCTATTGTAAAGAGCATTTATGACCTCGCCTTAAAAAAAGGGGTTCGTTTTAATTTTAATTCGCTGGTGACATCCATCGATATAAAAAATAATAAAGCGGTTGGAGTAAGCGTAGGGGAAGAGAAGTTTGCTTTTGATAGCGTTGTATCAGATTCGGATATTAATTATGTGGTTAATAATCTGATGGATCACCCACAAAAAAAACGAATAGAGCGTCTGGAACCTTCATCATCCGCCTTGGTATTTTATTGGGGAGTGAACAAAGAATTTCCAGAGTTAGACTTGCATAATATTCTTTTTAGCGGTGATTATAAAGAAGAGTTTACGAATCTATTTCAGGAGAAAACCATTTATAATGACCCCACAGTTTATATTTTTGTGAGTTCAAAAATGGTAAAAAGTGATGCTCCTAAAAATTGCGAAAATTGGTTTGTAATGGTGAACGCTCCTTCTAACAGCAAAGAGAATTGGGATGAACTAATACGTGTTACCAAACAGAACATCATTAATAAAATCAATAAATCTCTTAAAACAAATATTGAAGACCATATAGAATATGAGAAGATTGCATCTCCTATAACCATTGAGCAAAATACCCTTAGTAAAGGGGGAGCGCTTTATGGGAATTCTTCTAATTCTATGTTTGCTGCATTTTTAAGGCATCCAAACTTTCTTAAAAGTGTAAAAAACTTGTATTTTGTTGGTGGAAGCGTCCACCCCGGTGGCGGAATACCGCTCTGTTTAGCCAGTGCTAAAATTGTTGCTAATGAAATACCTGCATCATAGATGAACCGGATAATTAAATATTTAGTTAACGAGGGTCTTCCAAAAACTTTTATAGTTTTTTACTGTGTTGGTTTGGTCTTATATGCAATGCCGCTCACGCACGATTTATTTAAGCTAATTACACCATACACCTTGGTTTTAGTAACAGGGGCCATTTTAATGCATCATAAAGAATGGAATATAAAAACGATTGCAGTTTTAGCAAGTATTTTTATATTGAGTATCATAACTGAAATTATTGGTGTAGCAACCGGCAAATTATTTGGGGTGTATGCTTACGGGCAAGGACTTGGTATAAAAATAATAGATGTACCCGTTGTTATTGGTCTTAACTGGGTTTTCTTAGTGTATGCCTCTAATGGTATTATCTCTAAATACACATCTAAAAGCGGCCCGATTATTATAGGTGGAGCATCACTAATGATACTTTACGATATTTTACTTGAAAAAGTAGCGCCGTTAATGGACATGTGGGAATTTTTAAAAAACGATCCTCCTATAAATAACTATGTGGTTTGGTTCCTGTTGGCTCTATTATTTAATTGGGCAATTCAGTATTTTAAAATAGACACGCATAATAGACCCGCTCGCTGGCTATTTTTCATTCAATTCGGCTTTTTTATTGGTATAGTTATTCTAAATGAATTCAACATAAATTAGAAATGATACGAGCCAATCATAGCAAATTATGGGTTAGAATATCTAAATATTATACAAAGATATTTATAGGCTTTTTTTTCGGTAATGTAAAGTATATTGGTGATTACGAAGAAAAAGGACTTCCTATTCTTATGTTAAGCAATCATTTTTCGTTTTACGATGGCTTTATCCAAATCTTATTAAACTTCAAGGTTTTTAACCGCAGGTTTTATTTTATGATGCTTGAAAAAGAGTTGAGTAAAAATATGCTGTTAACCAAAATAGGGGCTAGTTCTATTAGTAAAGGGAAACGGTCTAGTTTAGAGAGTCTGGGGTATGCTGTTGAATTGTTACAGGATACAGAAAACCTATTTTTATTTTTCCCGCAAGGAAAGATTAAGAGCATATACATACGAGAGTTTACTTTTGAAAAAGGCTTACTTTCACATGTTTTAGAAAACGTAAAAAACGATTTTCAATTGGTTTTTAATATCAACTTGATTAATTATGGAACCAATCTTAGACCAGATTTATGTGTGTATTATGAAACACAGACCATAAATGCAGATACCACTGCCGAAGATGTAGAAAGAGAATTTAATCGTTTTGCCAAAACGTGTTTTACAAAACTAGGAGCCTAAATGATTTATTTCTGTTATTTTCTTATGGGCTTGCTCATTATCAGGTTGCTTGTAGCGCTCGTTAATTACCTTTCGTTTGCTTATTTACCAAAGGTGGCTCCATTGGCCAATGAGCCTAATATTTCCATTTTAATACCCGCTCGCGATGAGGAAGAGAACATCGGAACCTTACTAGAGCAATTAGCTACGTTGGAGTACAGCGCTCTTGAAATCATCGTGTATAACGATAACTCAACCGATAGAACGGGAAGCATCGTTAAACAGTGGGAAACAAAGAACCCCAATATTAAACTTATAAACGGAGGAAAACTTCCACAGAGTTGGTTAGGAAAGAATCATGCCTGCCACCAACTTTCACAAGCTGCTACCGGAGATGTGTTACTTTTTTTAGATGCAGACGTGAGTGTAAGAAAAGATTTAATTAAACGCAGCATTAACCATTTACAGAAATATGAGCTTCAGTTACTTTCTATATTCCCAAAGCAAATAGTGCAGTCTTTTGGAGAAAAAATTTCAGTACCTCTAATGAACTGGATTTTGTTGAGTTTACTGCCACTTTCTCTAATTAGGAATTCAAAGAATGAAGCCTTTTCAGCCGCCAATGGGCAATTCATGATGTTTAAAGCAGTTACTTATAAAGATATATGGCCGCATGAAAAATGTAAGGCCCATAGGGTAGAAGACATTGCTATTATAAAATTATTTAAACAGAAAGGTTTAGCCTGTGATACACTCTTAGGAGATGCTGATATTTCTTGCCGTATGTATGACGGGCTAGAAACTGCTGTTGAGGGATTTACAAAAAACATTTTTCAATTTTTTGGAAATAGTATTTTGGTAACGGTTTCTTTTGGAATTATAACTACAATTGCGCCATTCGTACTCTATTTTAATATGGGTATATGGTGGTTTACCGCTTATATGGTTGGCATAGTGTCAATTCGTTTTTTTGTAAGTTTGGCAAGCCAACAATCAGTTGTTCAAAACATAGTATTGGCATTACCGCAACATTTAGTATTTCTTGTAATCATAATAAAAGGACTCATTAACAACCAACAGAAGCGATTAATATGGAAAGGCCGCAATATATTACAAGATTAGTTATTGTGATTTTCACTTTGTTGCTTACAATGCAATCTGGTTTTTCTCAGAGTACCACCTACCGCGATTCAATTTACAAAGCATACTCTAGAGGTAAAATGCATAAGTGGTATGAACTCATGCAGACTTGCGAAAAGAATGTAAATGAGAATAATATAGAAGAGCAATTAGAACTTATCAGTTATTATTATGGGTATACGGCTTGGTTAATTGGTGCCGAAAAATATGATACTGCAGAAGATTACATTGAGAAATCTGAACAAATTATTGATAAGTTATTAGATCAATCACCAAAAAATGCAACCCTTCTTGCCTACAAAGGAGCTTACATTGCCTTTACCATTGGTATCTCAAAGTTTAAGGCTGTTTACTTGGGGCCCAAAAGCATGCGGTATATAAATGAATCTATAGAGCTAGACCCAGAGAATATTCAAGGAAATATAGAGAAGGGAAACTCAATGTATTATCGTCCAGCGGTTTTTGGTGGAGATAAGACGGAAGCAATAGAATACTATGTAAAGGCGGTTAAAAGTTTTGAACAACAAGGACTGGTAGTTAATAATTGGATGTATATAAACACCATGACAGCTTTAGGGCAAGCCTACGAAGCTACCGATCAAATACAGCTAGCCAAACTGTGTTATGAAAAAATAATTCGCATTTTCCCTAACTTTATGTGGGTTGAAGATGAACTCTATCCTGATATGCTGAAGCGTAATAATCTATGATATTTAGCAACAGCACCATGAAATTTGATATGTACAAAACAACACTATATAGCATAAAACTACTACTGCTATTGGCTTTTGTTGTTAATCCAGCAACTACTTATGCCCAAAGTATTCCTGATGATGTTGATCTAGATAAAATTCCTCCGCGTATTATTAGGGCCTGTTGTGCTTTTGGATATGACCTAAAATTATGGGGCGTGCCATTTGTAAATATTGATCAGGTGATTAGTGTAGACGATTTAAACGAGCATCACTATATGGGTAATAAGAGTGAAGGCATTGGAACCATTTATTCCCATAAAGGAGGCTTTATAGACATAGGACATTTACGAGATCAAATTGATTGGACGCGCTATTTGTATACCGTTATCTTAAATAGTAGAGGTAAAGGAGAAGTAATCTTGCCTTTGCGGAACGAAGCAGGACGGAAGACTTTATATTTGAATATACCAGCAGAACTTACTAGTAGCGACTGTATTCTATTAGCGGGAAAAATAACATATGACTTTTCTCTATGGCATGAGATATCTACTTGGTTTGGAGCATCGACCATTCCTTTAATGCCAGAGAAATTTTCTAGTTTCTCGGTAGAGGATGTATATTCCAACTTACTAGGTATTCACGTAGGCATGCAAGCCTTACATTCTAAGCTCCCTTTTAATGCTGCAGCAACACAGATTATCGTTTCTACATTAGATAGTTTAGCTGTCGTTAAAACGGCACAAGAAACTTACGATGCCTATGATGCGGTTAATCATAAATGGTATACGAATAAAAAGCGAATACCCCGTAAAAGTGTTACCATAAAGCGAGATCCAGATGTTCTTAATTCAAGTCGTCCCTGGATAGTTCCTGATCAGACCAATGTCAATAGCAATCCAATTACTTTAGATGTCCCTCTTTTAGACACTAAGGGTGAGTTGCTTACCAATTTTTATCAGTTTACTATTGATTTGAATCACAGATTTCCTGTGGAGGAGATTTTTCCAAATCGTGAAAGTAGCCTCATCAACCAAGATGATTTTGGTGTTCTACTGAATAGAATTATGAATGATTTAGAAAGCATGGAAGGGAATACTTTGGCGGAGAGTAAATAAAGCTTTTAGGTTTAGGTGTCTATTAAGATTGGTTTTTACTAACAAAAATTCTCTCAATACTACAGTGTCAAACAATACCTGTAATCTTTTAGGTATTAAGTGATTCGGGAAAATCGATATCATATATTAAGGATTTTTATAATATAAACGACGGTAAATGATATTTCGATTTTAATAAAAGGAATACTTCTTTTCTTAGTCAGACTTTAATATGTTAGTACGTCGGACAGACTTAAAACATCATTTTTTGAAAGAAGAAATCAGTATTTCACAACTGCAGGAAAAATTTCCAAATGGAAAAATTCAAAATTATGAAAAGGGTCATACCATATGCTTTATTCATAAGAAGGTAAGAACGTTTAGATGGCTATTAGAGGGTAGCATAGCGTATTATATTTCTATTGAAAATCCTGATAAAGATGTGCTGGTTTGTCAGAATTCGGAGCCATTTTCTACTTTAGGACTCAATGGGTTTACTACTGCAAAACGCTATGTTTACAAAGTGTTGGTAGCTTCTCAAAAAGCGGTATTCTTTGAAATTCCTTTTGAGCAAATTGAAACGTATTTGCAAGAAGGACACCAAAATTTGCTACTTAAAAATATAGGCTCAAAATTATACCACCTTTTACACACGGCATTATTAAAGCAATCGGAATTATTAAATCCGGTTCGGTTTCAACCTTTTGTGGAAGACCGTAAATTTCATATCTCGCCAGTAGCAGAAATGGAAGAAATTGTTTCTCTTATGAGACGTTCTCCATTCTTAGATTGTTTTGAGGAGAAACAATTGTCTGCCATGGCGTCTTTTGCAGAACGAAGAGAATATGAAGCAGATGAAGTTTTATATGTTCAGGACGGTTCTAGTAATGGGTTGTTTATTTTGATTGATGGCGAAGTAGCAATAAAGCGGATTGAGAATTCAATTGAAATTAAACAACGTTCCATTAAGAATTCAGGATTTGTGTTTGGTTGGTCCTGTCTGTTAAAACAGAAGGATAGCTGCTCTGCAATTACCCGAACCAGAACTTCTGCCTATTTTATTCATGACCACGACTTAATGGGGTTGTTTCAAAAAGATGATCAGTTCGAAGGTCATTTTTTTCAACGTTTAATATGGCTTATGGGCAACCAACTAAACACTGCATTTATAAGATATGTGGGTTTACTTGGTAAACATAATCTTCAGGCGGTATTTCAGCTAATTAAGAACAATGAATCTCGCTTATCTGTTTCATCTCCTTTGCACCAAGTGTCTCATCTTTTAAAAAGTAATAACACTAAAAAACTGGCTTACGATGCATTAACTTCCTTATTAGATGATGGTAGTGCTCTAGAAAGGCATATTGCATCTTTAAGTTTAGAATTATTGACGGAAGATCAGAAGGAGTGTAATTTTATAAACGGATTGCAGAAAATCTATTCAAATGTTACGGAAAGGGATACCACAGACCTTGATTTGAATCGAAAAATTTGTGCCGAATTAACCAACGAGGTTTTTGAAAATGTACCTTATGTAATTGAGGGATGGGAAAATTTACCCGAGACTACAGGCCATATTTTTACCTATAACCACTTGGTTAATGATACACATTATACGTTAAATAATAGCTTTCAAATTACATTAGATTCGCATTTTATAAGTGCTAAGGTCCTGCATGAAAAATACGGAAAACCTGGTATTAGAACCGTCCGTATTGGTAGAGGGCAAGAATATGGTCACCAAAATTATTATGACAATTTGGGCCACATTAATGTGTTTACCAAAGATTCCGAGCTTACGTCATCTGAACATATGGAACAGGCGCGAAACATATTTTATGAAGAAGCTTCTAAACACTTAAGCAACAACTATAATCTAATTATTAGCCCGGAAGGAACCTCTTATAGAACAGAAGAATCTCCTGGCCCCTTTAGAATGGGAGCTTTTAAATTGGCTGCAGGTCAGGAAAAAGAACCGCTAATAGTGCCTATAGTCATGGTAAATTTTGATGATAGAATAGGACGGTCTTTGTTTTATTGTAAAATAGGGGAGCCGTTTTTATTAAGTGAAAAGGTAGCATCAAAAAAGAACGATGATATTTATGCGTTTGTGCTAGAGTATCAAGCGCAATATAAAATTGATGTTCAAAAAGCAAGAAATAGGGCAGAGGAGTTATTTGTATCTCCAGGCGGAAAGGTCAATAAGGAAGAGCCGCCTGCAATGTGGTCCAATGAAATTAAAAGATTAAAAAGAAGGGTGACAAAATTAAAGACCCAAGAAAATCTCATTGCAATTTATGGAAGTTCTTCAGTGCGTTTATGGGTACATATGCAAAGAGATTTGCTCCCTTTTAATACTGTAAATCTTGGTTTTGGAGGTTCTACATTTGCTTGGTGTATTCATTATTTTGATGAAATATTTGAAGAGGTAAACCCTTCTAAAATAGTTCTTTACGCAGGTGAAAATGATTTGAATCAAGGAAGGACTCCACAAGAAGTATTGGCAGATTGTCATGAATTAGTGGGCATGATTAAAGCCAAATATCCAGACGTAGCTTTGGCCTTGATAAGTTTAAAACCAAGCGTTGAGCGGGAGCAGATGATTCCGTTGATTATAGAAACTAATTTGTTACTGTCAAAATATATAATTTCCGATTTAAATGCACAGTATATAAATGTGTTTAGCCATATGATCAGCGGTGATAACAGGCCCATACCGGAACTATATTTGTCAGATGGATTACATCTTAACAAAGAAGGGTATACCATCTGGAGCAGCGTTATTAGAGATGCATTGCAGTCTGTAGCTTTGTTAGAATTAGAAAATTAAAACTCCGCCTATTGTATTTAAAAAATGGGTGATTCTTTATAGCATTTTCGCTAATATTTCTTTCATCATTTTAGCTGCTAAAAAAGCTGTCATATTTTGAAAATCTCTATTTGGGTTGTACTCAACAATATCGGCTCCGATGACTTCAGAATCAATGTTTTGAATTAAGTTTATTACTTCTCTAGAAGTTAATCCTCCGGGTTCATGATGAGAAACCCCAGGAGCAAATGCCGGGTCAAAACCATCCATGTCCAAAGAGATATATAAAGGGTTTTTAAATTTTGGAATTTGGCTTAAATCCAAATCCTTCATTTGATGTATTTCAACATTAAATTTATCGGCCTGTTGGGCCTGATGTGTATTTAATGTTCTAATTCCAACTTGTACTAACTTAACAGCAAATCCATTTTCCATAATTCTTGCAAAAGGGCAGGCGTGAGAATACTTATCTCCTTCAAAATTATCGTATAAATCACAGTGCGCATCAATATGAAGGATGTCTAATTTGGGGTATTTCTCGTTATGAGCCTTAATTATAGGGAATGTTATGGAATGGTCCCCACCTAGGGTTAAAACTTTAGCACCAGAATTAAGGTGTTTTTTAGTTATTCGTTCAATATCAAAGTATTCAGCTATGTCAAAATCACCTTTATCATCAATTGCTGAATTTTCTATGCTGACTAAGTTTTCTGCATACATATTTGCAGAACCACAATTTAAAGCTTCTCTAATTAATGGCGGAGCTAGTTTAGGTCCTTTTTGATAAGAAGATTTTCCGTCAAATTTTATTCCCTGTATACTTATTTTTTTCATTCTATTTCTATTATTGGGCAACGGTCTTGTGTATTAAAAGTTTTATGAATTAAGCACTCACAAGTAGCTTTTAAATATGTTTTTTCGGATAGCGTTTAACCTCATTTTCGTTGCCTGAATTCTTGTCACTCACTTGTCCTTTTTGAAGGGTAAAAAATGTCAATTTGACATTTTTTCGAAATGAAATTATGACAATTATTCTGAAAAATTGACAGCGGAAAACACAATTATAAGAAAATATTTATCAGAAAATAAATTTCTCTTGCTTTGGTATTTTTTTTGATTTTATAAAGTAGAAATCAATTAGGATTTCAAATTTAAAATAATGTTTAATTTAAAATTTTGTAATTATGAGCAATTTAGTAAGTGTTCCTAAAAACGAAAATTTAGTGAACAGTAATTTAAATCAAAACTTCCCAGTATTGTCAAATTGGTTTGATGATATTTTTAATCGGGACCTACCGTCAGTATTAACATCAAACTTTAATACTGGAATTACTTTGCCAAAAGTAAACATCAAAGAAACTGCCGATGCTTTTATGGTAGATGTGGCAGTTCCGGGTCTAAAAAAGTCAGATTTTCATATTGAGATTGATAATCAAGTATTATCGATATCAACAGAAACAAGTGAAAAAAGTGAACACAAAGAAGAAAATTATACTCGTAGAGAGTTTGGTTACTCTTCTTTCAAAAGGACCTTTACGCTTCCTGAAAGTGTAAACGATGAAAAAATTAATGCGAGTTATAATGACGGCATTTTGAATATTCTATTACCAAAAAAAGAAGAGGCAAAACAAAAGCCTGCCAGAAGCATTAAGATTTCTTAATAGATTTCACTTAACTTTTTTTGATTAAAGTATGAAGTACTGAAGGAGACCGATTAATTGGTCTCCTTCTATACTACTAAAACGTTTAATCTTTAAATTTTAATGTTATGCCAAGAAAGTTTAAATCTGGAGATTGGGTAAAAGTCAGAGGAAAACTTACCGCTCCAAAAATGCAAGTTCTTAAATATGTTCCAAAAAAAGATTTAATACTTGGTTCGGTTGATTATGACAGTTATTTGGAATGTGTTTGGTATAAAAATTGGGAACGAATTTGCCAAGTGTTCCACCAAAATAAATTGATTAGAACGATAGAGACTGGTGGTTTGTTCAAGACATTTTTAACAAACCATAAATTAAGTTTATCTTAAAAATATAAAGCGATGAAAAAATATATTTTATTATTTATGATTGGCTTATTAAGTGCCAGTTGCGACGGTCAAAAAAATGATATAAAAAACACGGAAACAAAAGAGAGTGTAAAAAGTATAGTGGAACAACCAAAAGGTTCCTGGAAAGTTAATAAAGAATTTGATGAAAACGGAAATCTAATTGGATATGACAGTATATATTCTTGGTCGGCAAATACGCAATTAGATAAGCTGTCAAATCTTAACAAGGATAGTTTATTGCAATCTTTTAAATCTAGATTCTTTACTGATTTTTCAGATTTTGAAAACAAAGGATTTGACGATGTTTTTTCAAAAGATTCCCTTTTTAGTAAACACTACTTTAATGACGACTTTTTTGAAAGTGAGTTTGGTAAAGACTATATGGACATAGAAAAAATAACCCAACGGATGATTGCAAGGCAAAAGAAATTTTTGGAAAAATATCATTCAGAATTTATCAAACCAGAAGACGAAAACTAAATAGTTTTCGTCTTTTTTCTTGCTCTAATATAGCTGGTCCTACCTAGAATTAATTAAAGCCCCTGTTCAGTATTCGTTGTTTTAAAATCAATTCATTTTAAACAAAATAACAAACTTAATTTTCACTAAATAACCTTCAAATTTTTAAAAGCCACTTTCTTCGGCCATTTTCACTACGCCAACAGTTAGGATTAAATTAGCGAAACGGCGCTGTTCTCCCGTTTGGATAATTAAGGTAGTGTTAGGGTTTCTAATTTTGTCATAGAAAGCCCAACGTTCCATCTCATCCCAGGTTACATCTCCCAATAATTTTTTATAGGCGTCATGTATCTCTGCATTAGCTTCTGCAGGCTTTTCCATAACAATTGCACCTTGTACTGGGCAAACTTCTAGTATGCCTTCAAGCACGGTAAGCGCATCTAAAAGTCCTGGACGAAAGTTAAGATGTACGGTGGTGGAGTTAGGCCCTGTCATAGCGCCAACAGGTAAATTACCGTCTGCAATGACAACTTGTGCAAAATGACCAGAACGCGCAAGCGCTTCCATAATTGTTGGGTGTATTACCGGAGTCTTTAGCATAAATTTATTTTTAGAAAAAGGGTTAAAACAAAACACTAGGCGCTATTCGGCTCCTAGTGTTTTTATAGTTCTTAACGAACAATCATATTATATGTAATAAGGACCTACATATTGTAAACACCACCATTAATATCTAGTGTTGCACCGGTAATAAAACCGTCGTATTCAGATGCCAGATACAAAACTGCACGGGCTACGTCTGCTGCATTACCTGCGCGTTGTATTGGAATACCGGCCGTTGTTTCTGCCGCAGATTCTTTTGTTGTATGGGTGTTATGAAAAGAAGTACCAAGGATAAGACCAGGAGAGACAGCATTTACTCTAGTACCCTGAGGTCCTAATTCTGCGGAAAGTGCTCTTGTGAATGTTAAGATAGCTCCTTTACTGGTAGAGTAGGCTAATGATCCTGGGTGCCCACCTTTACGTCCGGCTAGTGATGCCAAGTTAACAATGCTACTATTATCATTTTTAGCTAAATAAGGAGCTGCGGCTTTCGTCACAAACATCATAGAGGTAAGGTTAATGTCCATTACCTTGTGCCAGAATTCAGCCTCCATTTCATTCAACATTCTACGTGCAACAAGAGAACCTGCGTTGTTAATTAATATATCTAGACCACCAAAAGCTTCTACTGTTTTTTGAACCATTGCATTCGCATCGGCTTCTTTTGTAAGGTCACCACCAATAGCAACCGCTTTTTGTCCTTTGCTAGTAGCATATTCTACCAATTGGTTTGCAGTATCAGCGCTAGAAAAATAGTGAATGGCAACGTTGGCTCCGCTATCAATAAAGTGTTTTGTGATTGATTCTCCAATTCCTTGAGCGCCAGCTGTGATGAGAACATTCTTTCCGGCAATCTTATTGTTTTCCATGGTATTCCTAATTAATAAATTTGATAATCATAGTAAAATTACTACTTGTCTTTATAGACGAACAATTTTTATTTTTTCAAATATAATTTAATATGGCTCGTATTTATAAAAACTGAAGTAATATGTGTCGTTTTTCCTTTAATCTTGCGTGTTATAGAGGCAATTGGTTACTAATGCATACCATCCGCTTTCTCTTTTTGTCCTAATTTTCGTAATGTTCGTTTTGGAATATTCCTGAGTATCTTAGAGTCAATACAACATCTGAAAAGTATTTAAGTTGATGAGTATTAAAAACTAGCATTTTTTTAAATGCTATCTGTTTATGAATTTTGATATCCTATCTACAATGAATTACTACTTGTAAACCATATTTTATTTTTCTACCTTTCTGTAATCCCCTCATCTCATCAAAAACAAAGCTATGATAGATAATCTTGAAGGCAGCGAGCTTAAAGACCTAGAAGCCATCAATCTTTTGGACAGCTCCATTAAAAAAGAATTTGATGACATATCTAATTTAGCTGCTTTCATATGCAATACTCCCATTTCTCTGGTTTCTCTTGTTACGGATACCAAAACGCCCCTGCATCAATCATTTTGCATTCATGCGATTAAAGTTCCTCAAGAAATTTTTATTGTGGAAGATGCGCGAAAAGATGTGCGTTTTAAGAATAATAGTTTGGTCACAGATGCACCTAATATTGTTTTTTATGCGGGAATGCCTTTAATAAGTAAGGCTGGTAGTATATTGGGTACGCTTTGCGTTACTGATACTAAACCCCATAAGCTGGAAAAAAAACAAATAGATGCGCTGCTGTCCTTGGCGAATCAGGTAGTTAATATGTTTGAGCTTTATAACAGAAGGGCTGAAATTAAAGAAATGGTGCAAAACCATGCTGTTGAATCAAATCGCTTAGAAAATATTATCAAGGCAACGCAAGTGGGTACCTGGGAATGGAATCTTATTACAGGTATGGTTACTATAAATGAGCGATGGGCCAGTATGTTAGGCTATACGGTTGATGAATTACAGCCACTAAGCGTTAAAGACATTCATAAGATGGTGTTTTTTGAAGATATCCCCTCTCTTAAAGAAAAGAATGCTGCATGTTTTGAGAAAAGAGCAGATTTCTACGTGGGCGATTTTCGTTTTGTACATAAAAAAGGCCATGCCGTGTGGATTCATGATAGAGGCCAGGTCATTAGTTGGTCTAAGGATGGCCAACCGTTATTTATGGTAGGAACACATACAGACATTACGAAAGAAAAAGAAAATGAATTAGTAATTGAACAAAGCGAAAAACGATTTAAGGGACTTGTACAGAATGGGTCTGATTTAATTGTTATCATGGATATTGATGCCACTTACCACTACTGCAGTCCTACCTCTTTAAAAGTATTGGGTATTCCTCCAGAAGAATTTATAGGTAAAAATGCATTACAATACATTCATTTAGATGATCATAAAATAATCAATGAGAGCATTTTACGTTTAGAAACCGAGACACAATTTACGCTTAGACCTTATAGATTTAAACACAGAGACGGTTCATGGCGGTGGCTAGAAACTGTCGTTACAAATCTAATGGACAACCCTGCCATAAATGGGATTGTGGTTAATTCTAAAGATGTAACTGAACGGGTCATTACAGAAGAAAAGCTAAAAAAGAGTGAAGACTATTACAGGCTTTTATACGATTCACAGACGAACTATGTGGTTAGGACCAATATGGAAGGAAACTACACCTACGTAAATAAAAAATTTGTTGAGGAATTTGGTTGGCTTCATCCAGAAGGAGACATATTGGGTAAAAATTGTTTGACTTCAATTATTGATTATCATCATCAAAAGACGCACGATGTAGTTGGCCAATGTATTGCGGAGCCTGGAAAGGTTTTTAAAATTGAAATAGATAAACCTAGCAAGGAAGGAAAAATTGTTACCACGCTTTGGGATTTTGTATGTATTACTGATAAGGAGGGAGTTCCAACGGAATTACAATGTATAGGCCTTGATATAACCGTCCGCGTTAAATCGCAAAAAGCGTTAGAAGAATCAGAGCAACGTTATTCAGATATATTTCATCTTAGCCCACAGCCTATGTGGGTCTATGACATCATAACTTTAAATTTTCTTGATGTTAATAGAGCTGCCATAAAACACTATGGCTATTCTTATGATGAGTTTATGAACATGAACTTGAGAGATATTAGGCCAGAATCTGAAATACCCAAGTTAGAAGAACCTTCCAATTATACACAACAAAGGGGGGAGTCGTATTATCACGGTGAGTATATTCACAAAAAGAAAAACGGAAAGGAGATTATTGTTGAAATCCGAACTAACATTCTGTCTTATAAAGGGAAAGTAGTAAAAATTGCCTTAGCAACAGATATTACCGAGCGTTATAAGCATACTCAGGCTATTGAAAAGCAGAACAAAAAGCTAAAGAAAATTGCTTGGACGCAATCGCATAGGGTTCGAGCACCTCTTACAAGTATAATGGGATTGGTAGATTTACTAAATTCCAATGACCAAACAGTAGAAGAGAAGGAGCAAGTTTTAAAATATATAATGGACTCAGCTAAGGAATTAGATGAAGTAATCAGTAAGATCGTATCTACCACCCAACAGGACGAAATTTAAAGATTAAACTGATCCAAGTCATTTCAGAATTAATTTTTTCAGCTTTCTTTTGTTGTAGAATCATCATTTTCTAATAAAATAGGCACCATGTTAGGCAACTTAAACAGTAGACAAATTGAGAATGTATTGTACAGCTTAATCGTTGGCAGGATTGGTTGCCATGCAGACAATAGAACATATATAGTTCCCGTAACTTATGCTTATGATGGAAAGTATATATACGGTCACACAAAGGAAGGGATGAAGATTGATATGATGCGAAAAAATCCTATGGTTTGTTTTGAGGTTGATGACTTGGAAAATATGAGCAATTGGCGCAGTGTTATTGCATGGGGTAAATTTGAAGAGCTTAAAACTTCGGAACAACGAAAAGAAGGCATGAATGTATTAATGGACAGGGTGCTGCCTTTTATAACGGGCGAAACTACCATTAGCCACTCTTTAAGGGATTCACACAAAAACACTGTTGAAGCAATGCAAGGTGTTGTGTACAGAATTGAATTGACCGAAAAAACAGGACGTTACGAAAAAACGTAAGTATTCATTTATATCATGATTCAATTTCTAAGCGAATAGGGCAGTGGTCAGATCCGTAATAATCGGTAAGAATTGCTGCAGCCTTTATTTTGTCTTTTAAAGCAGTACTCAACAAGAAATAATCAATTCTCCAACCCGTATTTCGTTCTCTAGATTTAAAACGATAACTCCAAAAGCTATACGCTATTTCGTCTGGATGTAGATACCTAAAGGAGTCAACAAAACCAGCATTAATAATATGCGTCATTCCATCTATTTCAACTTGAGTATACCCGGCAGTTTTATCGTAATTAGATTTATCGTTTTTTAAATCTATAGCTTGGTGAGCAACATTAAAATCCCCACAAGTAATAACCGGTTTATTTTTTTCTAGGTTTTTTATATAGTCTAAAAAATCGGTATCCCATGTTTTTCTGTAATCCAAACGCTTTAATCCTTGTCCAGAATTAGGGGTGTATACATTTACTAAATAGAAATTTTCAAATTCTGCACAAAGCACTCTTCCTTCATTATCATGCGCTGCAATACCCATATCTTTAGTAATGGAAATTGGCTCTGTTTTAGAAAGTATGGCGGTACCGGAGTATCCTTTTTTCTCTGCGGAATTATAGGATATATGGTACTTCTCGGTTAAAGTGGCCAAGGTTTTTTCAACTTCGTTATCTTGAGCTTTTGTTTCTTGTAGACAAAGAATGTCCGGGTCTAAAGTCTCAATATCTTTAAAAAAATCCTTTTTAGTAATAGCTCTAATGCCATTTACATTCCAAGAAATAATATTCATTTCCTATAATTTTTTAGTAATTAAACTCTAATTTATGCTTTACTGATTTACAACTTAGGTTGTATGCAGTTAAAGATAAGATACGTTTTAACAATGTAATAATTATCTATGATAGTTTGTCTACAAAAAAATCATTAAAAGCGAGGACCAATAATAAAATAGGGTAGGTATACCAAAAAAATGATATACCAACCCTTTGAATGTATGAAGTAAAATTAAGTAAATGAGAGGCTATGACTAATGGGGAAAATTGTTCTGTAATTAGTCAATACCATTATTGTTTTACCTCGCCTTTAGCCGCCCAATAGATACCACCAAATAAATGGTCTAAATACGTCTGATTTTGAAAAGCTTCTGGTTTATGGCCAAGGGTTGTATAGAAAGAACGTCCTCCGTCGTATAATTGATACCAAGCTATAGGGTGATTTTCGCCCATACCTTTAAGTGGAATTTCGTTATAGCCTTTCTGATAATCATACGTGTTTTCGTCTACGGAAAGAAGCACGGTAATATCTTCTGATTTTAAGAGGTCAAAATTGTACCATTCCTCACTCCACAACCATTTTTCCGGTAGGTGTAGGTTGGATGGAAAATTTGAATCATGATTGGTTAGTACCGCCGCTTGAAATTGGGGGTGGTCTTTAAAAACTCCGCCTATAAGATTATCAAACCAAGGATTTCTAACCTCGCTATCGGAAGTGGAATGGACTCCCACAAAACCTTTACCGCTTTTAATGTGTGTTTTTATGACTTCAAGCTGTTCGTTGGTTAAATTATCGGCATTCGCATTTAAAAATACAACCACATCGTAAGAAGGTAATTTTTTGGCAAGGTCTTCGGGACTTTGTGTCCAATCAAACTTAAACTGATGTGCTGCTGCCATTTTATGAAAACCATCCACCGCATTCGGTATGCACTCATAATGCCAAGTGTCTTGTACCGTGAACAGCAAGACCTTAAATTGGTCTTGGGCAAAAGCCATATGGTTAAAAGTTAAAATGATAAAACATGTTAATTGTAAAATTCTAGATTTCATAAGATTTACGTGTTGAGAGTGAGTTGTTATAATATGTTGAAGTATAAGTAGTTCCATGCAGAATTGATGCTGTACCATACCGAATAATTAAAGGCTTCTACTTCTGCCACAGTATATTTGAGACCTGCGGTTTTGGCGTATGTAAAGTAGAGCTCAAAATCCATTTTGCCGCTTTGGCCCAGTTCTTCGTAATCTTTAACGTGCCAGCTTATAAACCTATTTTCGTATTTTTTGAAGTAGTCAATTGGGTCAACTTTTGAAAAATGCATCCAATACAAATCGGCTTGGAAACTTACGTATTTCGGATTGGTATTTTCTAAGAAGTAGTCATAAACTATCTTGTTTTCTATGGTTTTAAATTCATCGGAGTGATTATGGTAGGCAAATCTAATCCCTCTTTCTTTACAAAGCTTTCCAATAGCATTATAATACTCAGCGTACCTTTTCAGTTCGGTAAGGGTAGTAATTTCTTTAATTTGATTGTTGGATATAGTTAGGTATTCAACACCTGCTTGTTTGTGGTCTTCTATGCATTCTCGCCACCATTGCATCGCTTTTTTCCAAGCTTGTTTGTCATCGGAAGGGAGGTTGTAAAACGTCATCGATCCCGTAAATTTCAAGTGGTTATCTTCTACCAGTTTTTTAAAATCTAATGGGGATAGTCCATAAAAAGAGCGGTCTTTATAAACAAAGGTTTCAATATAACTATAGCCCATTCTATCAAGGTACTTCAAAGTTTCTTCAGGATTTTTTTGCATTTGTTCATGAACAGAAACCAGTTGGATACCTATATTTTTATCCTTTGGATTTTTCTTGATATAGCGGGTTTGCCAAAGAATTTCGTTCTGTGGGTTTACGCCCTTTAAAAGAACATCGGTTTGATTCTTAAAATCAAAAGTAACCGTCATGGTTTCTTTGCCGGTAAAGTCTCGGTCTTTCATTATCCAGTCTGTCTCGCTGGTAAATCCACCTTTTCCCAAGAACATATCACCTTTAGCACTTTTACCCAATGCAAGGATTGAATCGGTCTTTGCGTCGTGCCCAATTAGTTCTGTTAGAGTATGGTTGTAGGTTTCCCCATCCTTTTGAAATACATCAACGGACATTGCCGTGTTATCTATTTTAGGATAGTTGTTCATTTTAATTAGAGGCGCTTTGGCCACACTATCCGTTTTATAATCAATTGAACTGACCCAGAACCCTACATACTGCTGCAACCTTTCCGATTGTTTTGAAATAGGCATTTGTGAGAACACAGCATTTGTTCCTATTAGAAGAAGCAGTAGTATGGTTTTTTTGGTGAACCGATGTAAACTAAAAATGTAATTCATCCTTTAAATCTTATGGTAGTAAATTTAAAAGAGTTGCTTGTCTATGACTATAAACCTTGAAGCTATGATTGCAACTGGTGTTGCAAATGGACAATTCTGTTTAACGGAATCTAGTTGATAAGACATTAGAATTGGATTGCCCATGCACATTAATATGTGTATTTATAAACTCAAATGCGTCAGGGTATACACTTGCAAACAAGAAGGAATGCCACATTGATGCTATACAATGCATAATTTATTATAGAATACGGAAAGCGTAACATTTAACTTTGGAGAATAAGTAGCTGCCTTATCAATAATTGAAGCAAAATTATCTGCTTTTGTATGGGGGAGACAAAAAGCCAAAATTCGCAAAAGAATCCATTTGAAAAATCGTAAAACAGAAGACTTTTAATTATAAACAGTTAAACAAATACAACTCATGAAAAATATCCTTTTTGCCGCATTGGCTATGTTATGCCTAACAAACTTTACCTATGCCCAATCTTCTGTGAAGAAAGACGGGGATGAAGCAGACACAGAGAAAATGCTTTTAACCATTTTCTTGAAACATGATCAGTCAATGAACCTAAGTGAGATTGAAGACGTTAGGACCAAACAGGGGTTTTATAAAAGTTTTCCTCCAGAAGGCGTTTCGGTCGTTAATTGGTACGTAGTAATGGGTATAGGCCAAATGGTGGTATTGGAGTTGCCGGCTTCCAAACTTAGGGACGTGAATTTGGCCATAGAAAAAACTGCTTGGAAAGCCTTTAAATCTGAAATTTATCCTACCTATGATTTGTACCCGCTTATAGAGCAAAAGTTGGATAATAAGTCTAAAGTAAGTTATTAAGTAGTGTTCTAACTCATCCAGATTTTCCTGTAAACAGTTTAACGTAATTTGGATGAGTTAGTAGAACTAAGTTTTTTAAAACTAATTTTTAAGTGGTACGGCATATATTTTTCCTGCCATCATATCGGGCACCAATAACCTGTTTTTGTCTTCCTCAAGATAAAAATCTGCAGCAGATTCTAGACCTTCAATAAGTACGGTAGACGTTTCGGTTTTGGGGTCTATTTTCCAAACTTTTCCATGCACCCAACTACTTACATAGTAATTACCCTTGCTATCTTGTTCTACGGCGTCAGCCCCTCTAAATTCACCTTTAAGCGGACTAAGCGCACCATTTTTAGTAACTAAGAAGTTACCCTTAAAAAAAGCACCTACCATAATGTTTTCATCATTGTCAACACCAACACCATTGGGGTTTAACATAAGAGGTGAAGTATCTTGTTTTATGGTAATATGCCCTTCTAAATCCACATGGTAGATACGCCCTAGCTCAGGAACTTTCTTTGCTTCTTCGCTATCTAGCGGCCACAAATTATTGTCAGGATTGCGCATGTATTGGGTCGCACCCATATCGGCTACGTACATTCCGTTTTCTTTACCATCTAATGAAACATCGTTTAAATAGAGAACCGTTTCAGGAAAAGCTGCTTTATCTACAAAAATGCTAGCGTTCCCTTCTTTATCAACTCTCCAAATTCGGGTAACATCAGAGAAGTACAGATAGCCATTTAAGTAAACAATGCCTTTGGGCTCATTAAAACCCTTGGCAAAAACCTTTACGCCGTTTTTGGATATCTCTACCAATTCGCCATCGCCCGGTTCTTTTGCGTTCATTACGGTCACATAATAATTGTCGTGGAAACCTTTTGTGATACTCTCAGGTTTCATGCCCACCTCAATCGGAAATGCTATCTCAGATTGCGCCTGACCTATAAAAGCGAATACTAAAGCGATTATGAATGCGACTTGCTTGATTGTCATAACTGTATTTTTTAATATTAAATATTGATGCTTTACAAATTTAATGACCAGTAATATGTGATTATGGTAATTTTGAAGCGAATACTATCAAAATTGTGTCGCGTATGGTTTTATAGTATTCTGAAAAGAAAACATATTCTTGAAAGCCACTTTTCTAATTAGCTGATGGGGTATTTTGGCTTTTAAATGTTTGTATTATTTCTGGAAAACGAGAGGATTGTAGAAGGAAGTGGTTTGGTTTTAAAATTCGTTGTCCAAGGTTGCTACGGCAAAATTCACTTTTTGGTGACGGGCTGCCTAAATGAAAATATACGTGGTAAATCTTGGAATGTCTTCCTTTGCGGTATAGTAAAATATTTTAAAGAAAAGGAGTTAAAATACACCTAGTTATTTGGTTAACTTATAACTTTCTAGGCGCCCAGAATCCTTTTAATCTGAGGTTACAGACACTATTTTAATTAATTTAGTTATGTCATAATATTGGGAAGCCAATATTTTTTGAGAAGCCCACAATATGACGAAACTTAAGTTTCCATATTGTCAAGACAAAAAGAATAACAGAAGGTTGAAGAATCCAATTTTAGAATCTTTGAGGCTACAATAATATTGATTCCGATTAGGGAAGAATTTATTTGTTTTTCATCTAAGTTCTTTATTGTACTTTCTTACCTTTTAAAAGAACTTAAAGGTCTAATACTGTGATGAATTCACCAATAACTTTTAGTTCTTTGGTTTCATTTTCATCTAATACAATGTCTTTATATATAGTATCAAAAGATTGTGGTTTAAGTATTATTGATTTATGAACCCAACTTTCATCCGTTATTAATTTTTCACTATGATAAGATTTGATAGTGTAGCCTGCTCCAAAATCCGAATCTTGAATATTAAAATGTTCAACTAACACAATTTTACCTTCTCTACTACCTCCAAAATCTTTTTTGAATAAGCACCAAGAACCATTTTCAATTTTCTTGTTCATTGATTCTCCAATAATTTGACATACAAAATAGTCTTCTCTGGCTGAAATGTTAATTGGTAATTCCACCCACTTAAAATTTTCAAACTCAGAATGGGTTTGTAACTCACTAAAGTTACCAGCCGCAGCATAAATATCAAATATAGGTACTGCATTTACAAAAGGTTTGACATCAGCAAAAGATAGAATTCTCAATTTACTTTCATTTCGAAAAGAGTCAATATGTTCTTTGAAATATTCTCTTAAGTTTTGATCACAAGCATAAATATAGACACCTTTGATTCCTCTAAACATTATTGTTTTGTAGATATTGATAATATATTCTTTCAGTTTATTAATATCATCTAATCCCCTTTTTCCATTTTTATCAAAATACTTCGACTTATCAATTTCTATCTGATTTTTAATTTTATTGAATGATATTTCTTCTCCAAAAATTACTCCAGTATAATTCAAATCATAACCTTGTGTTGTATGTATACATCCAACTTCTCTGAATGAATTCTCTGAATTTATCCAATCTTTATCGGTTTTATTCCATTGTAATTCAACACCGTCAATTGAAATGTCAATAGCATTAAGGTCTGGACTAGGTTTTTTCTTTGGGTCAGATAACCAAGGCCAAGAATACCCAGCTATTAATCTACATAATCCATATTTTTCTTCCTTAATAGATAATTGTTCATACATATCTTTCATAGAATCAAAGACAATTATGTCATAATTGGCAGGACTATAAAAGCTTTTGTTTTTGCGATTAACATTTAGCAAGTCATCAACAAATGTTATATAATCATTACCTCCATTAGAACGCATTTGAGATTTAAGTTCTATTTCTATAGAATTAGCTTCATTTAATAATTTGTCAAAATGGGATGCAGGAATATCAGAAGGTTTAACAGATTGTGCTGAATCATAAAAGAATATTTGATTCTTACTATTTGCTATTATCCAGTCTAATTCAGTACCTGTATCGTCTAAACCTAGTTTTTGGTTATTCTTTTTAAAAACACCCATCCATCCGATATTTTTATATTGTCTCAGACGATGAGCCTCATCAACAATTAATAAATCGTACTTTTTTTTAAAAGTTTCTGAAGGACTAATTATCATTGATGATTTTAACTCTGGAATTTTTCTAAATACATTTTGCAAAGTTTTTCGGAGAGAACTCATTGCTACAACAAATCCTATTTCGGCTTTAGGATATTTACTCTTAAAAGAACGAACTAAATTTATTTCTTGAATCTCAATATCGTTGAAATCATCCATATTAGTATCAGAAACATCTGACCCAAGTAATTTAATTAAATAGGATGCAAGAATGGTTTTTCCGGTTCCAGCACTTCCTTTAATGAAAATTTTGCTAGATTTCTTTTCTGTTAAAGCTTCAATTATTTCTAAAACAGAATTGTATTGGTCTTCATTAAGAGATTTATATGGAGAATATTTAAAAAGCTCAGAGTTTTCAATTTCTTCGAGAGATTTACTTACTATTTTATTCTCAATAAGTTTGCTCCAAATATCTTTAAAAAGGTTTTTGTATAAATCTTGTTGATAATAGTTGTGATTGATTAGGCCGTGATTTCCATTTTGTAATTCATAAGTACCCTCTGAAGATATATATTGAATTAATTTTGATTCGATATCAAGTGTTGCTGATTTATTAAATTTATCGGAACCAATAATTGATATCTGATTGAAAGATTTAGCTTTTTTAGAATTTGCTAAATGATTTTTAATTCTGTTAGAAAAGTTAGTTGATTCACCAACATAAGCAAATTTTTTGGCCTCGTTCTGTATAAAATAAACCAAGGGCCATTGATTTTTAACCCATATATTTTGGTTAATTTCTTCTAGTGAATTTTTATTAAAGTCATAACGTTTAGAAACTTCTACTGATAGGTCAAAGTTTGAACTCATAATTCATTATACTTTTTAGCAGAACCTTTTGCTTTATCAATAGGATATTTCTTTCCATTACTTTCAATTTTGTCTAATACAATTTTTTCTACGTCAAAGCCATATTTGTCCGCAAGTAAAAAAGCATAGGCAAAAACATCAGCCAATTCTTCTTTAACAGATTCTTTATTAGCCTCTTCGGGTTTTTTCCACAAGTATTCTTCAAGTAATTCGCTTGATTCGATGTTTATTGCTAAGGCTAAGTCTTTTGGATTATGGAATTGTTCCCAATCACGTTCATTTCTGAACTCAATTAACTTATCTGTTATTTTTTTTATGTCACTCATACTATTTTACTTTGATTCACAAGCTTTTCGGTATCAAACATAACGGTTGCGCTCGTTTGTTCGGTTCTTAGTTTGAAGATAAGGTAATTATATAAATTACAGAGAGAATAGATGGTTTTAAAACTGATTAAAAAGGGTTTTGGTTAAAGAATAGATACTTGTTTATAAACTAAACATAAAGCTCATTAATGCCATAAATATAACCAATAGATGACTAGCATAGGGCATATTTAGTGGGTATAGAAAGAGGATTAGAGCGAGTACTTTTGTAATGGTCTTTTTAGGGTGCTATTTCTCCAATTCACACAAACTGCGTCCTTCTCTTTCTGCTGTAGGTATATTAATTTGGTAAATGGTACTAGTACAGTTCTCGAGTGCTTTACAATTTTGAGTTAAATGATAGCGTTTACTTTTATCTTCTTTGCAAACGTATATATCTCCTTCGTGAAATATAATACTTGACATAACTTGGGGTATTCTCTTAACTTTTTCTCGGATTTTTTGAGTTTTAGTAGTCTCTATTTGTGTTGTGGTTTCATTAGAAGTTTTAATAGTATTTTCTTTAGCAACTATCACATCATTTATTGAAGCTTCACTTTGTGGTGTTGTGTTTTGTTGAGTGTCAGTATTTGAGGTTGCTAATTCATTGGAAACGTTAGGTGCTATACTAGGCATAACACCTGATGGATTTTGTTGCGTATGCATACTCTCACTATAAAAATCATCAAGGGTGTCTTTGTATAGGGTAATAGTCTGTTCCAGAGGTCTTTCTTCACCTTCTCTTAGTAGTAGAGATGAATCTTCTTCTAAGTTAGTGTTTGAGTAATTTGTATTAGGAATATCATTTTTACTATTTGTGGTGTTTGGATAGCTGGTTTCAATTTCTGTTTTTGGTGTAGAGGCAGCTGGGTTATTATGAATTTTTTCAAAACCGCCTTTTACATTTTCCGAAACTTTATGAAAATTGTTGCGCAAAGAATTATAACTCAATGGTTGCTTAAATAAGTTTAAGAATATCCCTAAAAGCAGTATTCCCATAAAAACGTAAAATAATTGGCGCCAATGGTAGGGCACGGCAGGAAAGAAACCGTTAAAGGCACCAAACGCATAAAATAAGACCAGAAGAAGTCCTGCTAATATGCCAGGTAATCCTAATGAGAATAAAAATAACAGACCCATTATTAACCCTATGATTCCAAAACAACCCATACCTGTACCTGTAAAATCTTTCCAAAGTAGAGCTCTATTTTCTCTGGTAAAAGGCTTGGAAATACTTTTCCAAAAAAGCTCATCAACTGTGCCATCATCAACTACAACACCTACTTCCTCTTCAATTACGACCGGTACAAATTCTTTACAAGCGCATTCTTCTAAAACCTGCTTGCAATTATCACAGGTTTCGACTTCTATTGTATCATATAAGATTTCTATTTCTAAAAGATAACCGCTTACTAAACAAGTAAGTGTACCAAAGGTATTATTGCCATCCTTTACAACATCATATATTTGAACAGCTTCTAATTTGGGTTCTTTTATAGCCAGCGTTATACTGTCAAAATCAATAATTGAAGTATTTAAATTTACAAGAACATTTTCAAAACTTTTTTGGGTCAGTTGCGTTTCTGAGATAATGGCATTATAAACGATATCATTAATAATTTCAGGATGTTCTCTGTCATTTTTGAGATTACTTATTTCGCCTTCATAAATTTGAATATCATAAAATTCAGTTTTTGAATAGAACATTTCGTCATTAATAGTGCCATAATATTTACCCATAAATTCTCCTTGAACATAGGTTCTTTTTTCTACTTCTCTAGGAAATGTTATTGTTTTATAGCCCATTTAGAAATTTCAAAAAATCATCTTCAGTTCCAGTTTTACGTGTAATTGTTTTTGGGATGAGATTAAATGGAGGGTCTTCAAACTGTTCTTCCAATTCTATTCTCATACCAATACTTTTTTGGAATAGTAATGGGTATTGATGCTTTAGGTTGGCGTATTCATCTAAAATAATATCTCGGTTTAATTCTGCCCTAGTTATGTCATAGGAGCTAGATTTAGATATAAAATATTTAAGAAATAGTGGTAGTAGAAATAGAAGGAGAAAGCCGCTAGAAATTAACCAAACCCAAGGGAATTTATAATTTAAATGTATTAATCCTCTAACAAAATATGAGGATTCATCTATTAGCTTTTCGGTATCTTCAATTAGTGTTTCTTTATCTAGTACCAGTTTTTGTTTTTTTGCTTCTAATTCCTCAATTTTATCCAGACTAGTTTTAATTCTTCCGTCAGCTAATTGTTGTTTTAGTCGAATCAACTCTCTGTCATTTGACGCAATGGCAGTATCAAAATAAGCAGCTGTTTTAGCTTTTACTTGTTTAATTTCGTCAAACTTTAGATATGCTAACTCTATATCTAAAGTCTTCTTTAAAAGTAAAGTTTCTATAGGTTTTATTATGGTTAAGCCAAGTAACAACAAAATACAAATGCGAAAAAAAAAAGATATGATGTAGCCCGTTCCCTTTCTATTAGGATTAGCTGAAATTGTTATTAAGTTGAGTTTATAGATGTTAAAAATCATTAATGAAAAAAGAAAACCCCATAACCAAGACAAATTTGGGATATCAAAAATTTGAGAAAATGTATGGTGATAAGAAATTACGGCTGTTACAAAAATGAGCGCTATTAAAAACCCACTTAATGCAAAGCGTAATTGAAAACCTGTTTCGGAGTTTCTAAGTATTTGTTTGTCTTCTCCTGCTAATTTCCAAAAAAAATGGTATTTGCTTGTTCGTGACATTTATACTTCAGAGATATAGTTTTCTATATTATCATCAATGTTCTTTTTTTCTTTCTCTTTCCAGCGTTCAATAATGTAATCGCTCAATTCTGTTTGGGCCTTCATTAATGCAATTTTTTCATCAATTTTTCGCTGTGCTTGATGACTTATGACTAAGTCTCTTTCCTGTCCCTCTTTGTCTTTATAATAATCGTATTTTATTTGAATACCGTCTTCTGCTTTTAAAAGCTCTTGAATATTATCTCCCATAAAATCATAGGGGCTTTTGATCAACATCATTTTAAAGAAAATCGGAGTTAGTTCAATAACAACGAATAGTAGTGTGATGAAGAAGGTAATCCATGTACCAGCAATTTTATGTGCCAATTTTATACGCTCTAATAAGCCGTCAAGCCCATTGGCTACTTCTTCATTTTTCGCTAGTTCCTTGTCAAGCTCTATAGTAAGCTTTCGTTTTTCGGTGTTTAATCTCTCAAGCTCCCCTTGGCGAGACTGATCATAACCTTTTAAGTCTCTTTCAACTTTATCCATTTGTTGTTTTAAAGCCTTTGAAAGTGGCCCGTCTCCCGCTCCAGCACCTGCTCTACCTTGTAATTGGTCTGTATATTCTTTTTCTGCGGATTTGAGTCTTCCGAAAACTTCATTTCTTTCTTTTTCAATTTTTAGAAGGTCTTGTTCGATTAAGTCAAATCGGCCTTCATAATTAACTTTCGTTTTCTCTTCGTATATCTTCCGTTTCTCTAATTGCTCTTGATGAAGCTCTGCGTCTATTTCAGATTTAAACATTCTAATTTCCATTGGTTTAGAAATTGTAATAGCGATGACGAGTCCCATAATAATTCTTGGTACAGAATTAACAAATTCACCCCATGTAATTGCCTCTGTGCCATCACCTTTTCCTGTAGCGGCGACAATAAATCTGTCAATATTAAAAATGATGAGTCCCCAGATTACCCCGAACATACTTGCCATAATTGCGGTTTGTGTATGAGTTCCGCCATCAAGAGCTGAGCCTTTCGGTTCAAATATGGTGTAGATAGCATAACCTCCGGCTACGGCCGCCATAAAACCTGTGGCAACCACAATACCACCCAAACAAGCGTATTTGACTTGGTCTGAATATGTACTTCTTTTTAATATGTAGCCATCTGAACCTGCTGCTTTCCATAACAGGCGCATTATTCTGCCGGGTTTAGGGCTTGTGTAATATTCTCTTTTCATAATTATCGTGATTAGGTTGGTTTAGCTAAGGTCTGTTTCTAGTAAAAGTTTTAACTTTTCTAGTTCTTGGATAGAATCTGTAAGGTTGATTTTAGAGAATGAATTTTTCAAAAAGGGTGATTTATTTAAATCAATTTGTATTTGTTTAAATGGTTTGGGCTGCCTTGAATTCTGAAATGATATTGAACTATAGTTAATTTGTCTATTGAGTTTGATTTTCTGATTTCTTAGCGCAACATTTTTACATTGTGTTTCTACGCCAGAAAAGTCCTTTTTGCTAAGCGCAACTACTTTAATCTGTGTAACTAACTTAGTTTTCTTTCCAACCCCATAAGCTGTTAGCAGCAATTCTGTTTGTCCTTTTTTTACTTGAAATAATAATTGACCAGAATTAAAAAATAGTTGAGAAGAACCATTTATGGTTATAAAAAGGGCATTATGTACTTCCCAGCGTAGTTGATTTAGTGTTCCTTCAATACAATATTCCAAATCTGGCTGAAAACTAATACAGGCCATTGTTTTTCTATTAAATACAAGCTTTAAAAATCTTAAAAAGATTTTTAAAGAATTGGCAATCAAATTAAGTGTCAATTGCCTCTTTCTGAATAAAGTTTTTTTTTCTGCTCACTTTATAATTCATGTTACTGAATAAGTACATGGTTTATACTTAAATTATGGGATATAAAAGTATTTAAACCTTTCATTTCTATTTTACAGATATCCGTAACCAACAAAATCTATTTGTATTAATTTCGTTCCATAATAAAATATTCTATGGTTAAAAAAACACTTCTTTATCTACTTATCTTTTTCAGTTTTAGTGGATTTGCACAAGAACAAATAAGCCTTATATCTTGGAACATAAGAGACTTTGGAAGAACAAAAAACAGTGAAGAATTAGATAGAATGGCGGATATACTCCGCGATGCCGATATTGTGGCCATACAAGAAGTGGTTTCCGGTTATGGTGGTGCTCAAGCGGTGGCAAAACTTGCCGATAATCTTAATAGAAAAGGAGCTAAATGGGACTATGTAATTAGCAACCCTACCCACAGTTCTAAATATGTTACCGAACGTTATGCTTTTATTTGGAAGACCAAGAACATAAAAATTAAAAATAGGGGAGAACTAATAACCGAATTAGATTCACTTGTAGACCGAGAACCATTCTTCCTTGATTTTTTTATTAAAGGACAAAAGTTGACTGTTTTAAATTTTCACTCTAGGCCACATGATAAAAATCCCGAAGCAGAGATTACTGCAATTACACAATACCTTCTAAGATTAGATATAAAAAACCCTTTAATTTTAGCTGGAGATTTTAATGTAAATGAGAAAGATTCTGTTTTCTCTCCACTTAAAGAAGCCGGATTTAAAGCGAGTATAGTAAATAAGAAAACAACTTTAAAAAGTGTATGTAAAAACAATGTGTATGTAAACCATGCTATTGACAATATTTTCTATTCCGAGCAGATATCAAAATTAGAAGGCAAAGTAGTTGACTTTGTAAAGTTTTGCGAGAATTTAATAAGTGCTCGGCAACTTTCTGATCATTTACCCGTACTGTTGGAGTTTGAAATTGAATAAGAAGTAAAAGGGCTGTACTTTTAAAGTACAGCCCCAATATTTTAAAAGTGTATCTATCCACGTGGGGGTGTTGTTGGTGGATTTCCGTCGTCACCTTCGGTAGCTTGGGTATGATATAAATTATCTGTTTCCGAGGTAGTTTGGTCTTCGCAGGAAAATAGAAATGTATTAAAAACTATGACTGTTATGGCTAAAAATATTCGCTTCATCTTATTGAATTTTCTGGACATGCCGGTGGCCGTCCGAGTTTATACTCAGTGATTTTTGCGATGAATACATCGCGTAAAAAATGAAGGGACGTCTCCCGGTTTTGAGAAGTGGAAATCCGAATACAGTGGTGAGAAACCTACTTCTCAATCGGTCTTTTTACCGACTGTATTCTGGGACTTCCTTATGAAATGATTTTTCTAGAAACGCTATGGTAGCAATGCATAGCGGCAATCATCTCGAAGACAAAGAAAATGAGAAGAGATTTTAATCTATGGAGAAACGAGGGAAAAGAAATTCCGGAAAATAAGTTCCATGAAATTGCTATAATCAGTAGTTTTAAGATACCAAACCAACCAACTTTATGTCACTAGAAATTTTAAACCTTGCTTTTAAAAAAGCGGAGAAGGAAATAGGATCAAATAAAAAGACGCATTTGGCTCAACACCTTTCTGATGTCCTACAGGACGATTATAACTATACAATTAGTGAGCGTACCCTGCGAGACTATTATACCAAAATCCATAAAAGAGAAGTTGGCCCTCAAGATGATTTGAAACCTAAACTCATAGAGCCCTTGTGTCAATATTTAGGGTTTGCGAATTATGCGGAATTTCTAAAATCTACTGAGGAAGAAAAAAGTGTTGATGTTGTTGTATCTACTCCAATTAAAAAGAAGCCAAACAAAAAGTGGTTGGTAGCGTTGTTAATTTTCTTATGTATTGGTTTAGCCATAATTTTTCTAATTGCAGAAAGGAAACCTGATACCATAGATTCTAAAACTATTATCTCTGCTAATTGTATGACATGGGCAGATTCAACCTACGTTAAGGTTTCCTGTGATAAAGGACCGTATTCTAAATATGGTACAAAGGTGATTCCGTATGTGGAAAGTGAATTCAAAAATTTAAAGAAGATTCAGGTTTATTTGGCCTATGATTTTTTCAATGAGAAAGGCGAACCATTGGTTTGGTATTTTAGAAATGAAGACAAAGTATATGAGTTTTTCTCCTATCCAGGTTTACATCCCGTCAGCGGAAAAACATTGAAAGCGGTAACTCCTTATATTGTTCAGAAGCATGTTCCCCTGCACAATAATCATGTAGATTCTTTTGTGGAGTAACAATGTATTTTAAAAATGTTCTAGTGGTATGGTAAAAGCGTAGAAATTGTACGGTGCTAGTGTATGGAGATAGTATGGTTCAACTAGAATCTAATTTTTTACCATTTGTGTTAATATCAGAGTATTCTACACATTACATTTAAAGTAGGTAAAGTATTACATTATATTTACATTTTAATCTAATGTAAACTATAAAAGTAACTAGCCCTATGAAGTATTTCGCCCCGAATTACGTTTCTCTTTTTGCTCTCGTATCCTTTTTTCTAATTGGTTGTTCTAAAGATGAATATCATCCGGATAATTCTATTTATGAGGAAATTCCAATAGAAGGAACTCCACTAGAAGGAATTACAATAAATGGTGAACTGGATGTTCCCACCTATTACTATGATAATCAAGGTCCACATAAACATAAATCTCAGAGCTTAACAGCAAAAGATGTTGGATTTACAGAAACTTTTGAGTCCGGTTCAAAAGGAAGCTATGCCGGAGGTAGTGTAAGTTTATCCCCTTCGGGAGACTGGTATCTTGATGATGCCCTTTTAGGTTCCTTGACGAACGACCGAAAGTTTGGATCTAAATCCGTAAGAATTAGAAATAGCGGCTCATTAACCATGAGTTTCAATATGGATAATGGAGCTAGCAGTATTCTTGTTCGCCATGCTGCCTACGGTAGTAATGGTTCATCGGACTGGAGATTGGTGTCATCATATGATGATGGTGTAACTTGGTACTTTGTTGGAGACACGATTACCACAAATTCAACGACCTTGAATACGGTTACATTTGAAGTGAATGATATCCAAAGTGTCCGGTATGGTATTTATAAGATTTCTGGAGGGTCTAACAGAATCAATATAGATAATATTGAAATTGATGTAGATACATCAGGAGGAGGGGATAGTCCATCTATGGATAGTAACCTTACTTTTGGAAATCCTTCAGATGCTGCTTCTTCTCCCGATAATTATTTCCTTTCTAAACCAGATTTTAGCCTTTCATATAATAATAGCAACGGAACAGCCAACTGGGTTAGTTGGCATTTAAGCACGGCATGGACGGGTACAACTTCAAGATGTAACTGTTTCAAGTCGGATACAACTCTGCCAAGTACTTTCTTTAGAGCAACTACTAGTGATTATACTAATTCCGGGTTTGATAGGGGGCATTTATGCCCTTCGGCGGACCGTAATGGTAGCGAGGACTCAAATGAGAACACCTATTATATGACCAATATAGCACCGCAGGCCCCGGATAATAACCGTAGGTCATGGGCCAATCTGGAAAGTTATTTGCGTTCACTGACTTTAGAGGGTAATGAAGTCCATATTATTTCTGGGGTTGTTGGCACCGGTGGAACGGGAAGCAATGGGTCTGCAAATACTATATCCAACGGAGAAATAAACGTGCCAGATTCTTTCTGGAAAGTAGCGTTAATTTTGCCTAACGGTAGTAATGATATTCAACGTGTGACCACATCCACAAGGGTGATTGCTGTACTGGTACCCAATGACCAAGATATAAATACGGATTGGACACAATTCAAAACTACAGTAGATAACATAGAGAGCTTAACGGGGTATGACCTTTTGGAGAATATATCCGATACTATAGAATCTGTTTTAGAGTCTACTGTGGATACGGAACCGTCAGTTTAGCAAGCAGGTTTTTTTAATTGAGGGAGATTTAATTTAGTATAGGTGACTACCTAGGGTGCTTCATGGGTACAACTAAATAAAAACTCAAAAGCCTCTTGTAATGACATTCCCGGCACTTTTGGCCCTGATTGCATTCTGGTTCAGGTTCTGTGCTGATTTCATCTGCAGGCCATACAAAGACATTTTCAATGGCCTTGTTATTAGTTTGCTCAGCAAAAGATTTGGTCTCGAATGGACTAGAGCCTTTTTTTTGAGAGTTTTGGAAGATTGTATTGGTAGGCGGAAAAATTGGTAACCTGTCTGCTTACCCCGAGAAATATGGACATAAAAAAAACGGTTTAAAATGAACTAAACCGTTGTTTTTACTGATGTAGCGAGAGGGGGGCACGATCCCCCGACCTCCGGGTTATGAATCCGACGCTCTAACCAACTGAGCTACCTCGCCGCATAATTATTTTGATAACGGCTGCAAATGTAAAGTTTATTTCTTGTTCCTCGGCAATACTTTGATAAAATTATTCTATCTCTTTTATTTTTTTATCATAAGGAAATCTATATATTGCCCATCGTAAACACTGAAGAATGGACGATAAAATAAAATTTGAACTAGAATTTGTAATACAAGCTTCACCACAATTGCTATACCAATACTTATCTACCCCATCAGGTCTTTCAGAGTGGTTTGCTGATAACGTGAATTTGAAGGGTGAAGTGTTCAGTTTTATATGGGACGGTTCTGAAGAAGAAGCCAAATTGTTAAAACGTAAAAGTGACGAGTTTGTGAAATTCGCATGGGTGGAAAATGAAGACGATTCATTTTTGAATTAAAAATAATCGTAGATGAAATCACCAAAGATGTTTCACTTTTTATAACAGACTTTGCGGAAGAAGACGAAGTAGACGAAGCAAAAATGCTCTGGACTAATCAAGTAACAGATCTTAAACAGGTTTTAGGCTCTAAGTAATCGTATTCTTCTAATATCACCTTATATTTGGTCCCGATAATCATCGGGACTTTTTTTATGGTTAATTACAACGGAAATCTACTAGAGGAAAATACACAATTTTTAGACCACCAAAACAGGGGCTTACGCTATGGCGATGCTCTTTTTGAAACCATGAGAATGGTTAGCGGAAAACTGTTTTTTTGGGAAGACCATTATCTTAGGTTAATGGCCTCTATGCGCGTATTGCGAATGGAGATACCTATGGATTTCACAATGGAATTCTTGGAGTCAAAAATTAGTGAAACGGTTGAAGCAAACAGTTTGTCTAACTCTCAGGCTCGCATTCGCTTTACCGTTTTTAGGGAAAAAGGAGGATTATATTTACCTACCACTAATGAAATTAGCTACTGCATAGAAGCTTTGCCGCTTAAAAATCCTTTTTATGTGCTTAGTGAAGATGCTTATGAGGTTGAGCTTTTTAAGGATTTCTATGTTAATGCAGATATGTTATCTACTTTAAAGACAAACAATAAAATCATAAATGTTGTCGGTAGTATTTTTGCCAAAGAAAATGACTATCAGAATTGCCTTCTCTTAAATAGTTCAAAACAAGTAATTGAAGCTTTAAACGGAAATATCTTCTTAGTTAAGAATGGTGTGATAAAAACGCCGCCTTTAAAAGATGGTTGCCTAAACGGAATCATCCGTAAAAAGTTGATAGATATTCTTGGTAAAATTGAAGGGTATAAGTTTGAAGAGGCCTCAATATCTCCTTTTGAACTTCAAAAGGCAGATGAGCTGTTTATTACAAATAGCATTGCGGGCATACAACCCATTACAAGGTACAGAAAGAAAGAATTTGGAAGTACTGTAGCAAAAGAGCTTTTGGGTAAGCTAAACGCCACCGCAAGGCTTTCATAGCAAAAAGAATAGGGGAGTACCTAGTTTAAACTTGGATTTTCTGGAGAATTTGACCAAAGAAGGTAATCTCCTCCTAATTCTACCATTTTTTCTTTCCAAAATGCTTCGGAAGATTTATGGATTAATGCACTATCATAATCGTTCTCTACAACCACCCATGATTTGGATAATAACTCTTTATCCAGTTGAAGGGAAGACCAACCGGAGTAACCAAGGAAAAAACGAATGTCTTCCTCTGAGATAACTTTCTGATTTATAAGATCTATAGTGTCCTCAAAATCACCGCCCCAAAAAATACCATCAGAAATCTCAATGCTATTGGTAATCAATTCTGGAACTTTATGTATAAAGTAAAGGTTGTCCTGTTCTACAGGGCCACCGTTGTAAACTTGAAAAGGTATCTCGATCTCGTTTATGAGTTCGCCAATGGTGTACTCTAATGGTTTATTTAAAATAAAGCCAACTGAGCCCTCTTTATTATGTTCTGCTAAGAGAACTACGGAGCGATTAAAGGATACGTCTCCGGTCAAGGTTGGTTCTGCAATAAGGAGCTTGCCCTTTTCTGGTTTTAGGTCTACCATAATTATATGAACTAATGATAACTAAAATAAGACATTTCTTATAAAAAGCAAGTATGAATAAAAAAAAAGCGTCTACAATGTAGACGCTTTTTAATATTAAGGCTAGTAAGACTAGTTTACTGAATTAGCCAATTCAGATCCTGCTTTGAACTTTACAACGTTCTTAGCTGCAATCTGGATAGTTTTACCTGTAGAAGGGTTTCTTCCTTCTCTTGCATTTCTTTTAGATACTGACCAAGATCCAAAACCAACTAAAGAAACTCTGTTACCTCCTTTAAGAGATCCTTCAACATTTCCTAAGAAAGATTCCAATGCTTTTTTTGCTGCGGCTTTTGTGATGCCGGCGTCTGCTGCCATTGCATCGATCAATTCTGTTTTGTTCATAATTTAATTAATTAATTGTTGTTAAACGTATTTTAATGTTAAACAAATTTATAGGGATTTCCTTCCAACGCAAGTAAAATGGGGGGAAATCACTGTTTTTGTTAATAACTATGGGTGTTTGTTGATAAAGTAGGGGTTTTTTTACGCTTCTCGCAGCCCAATGATACCAAGGCTTTACAACATTTGGGCATTTTTTTGCAAGTTTAGACCATTTAGAACATCCTGAATCTTCATTTTTCTCTTACCTGGCAACTGTATTTCTAGTAGGTTTATGTAACCGCCAGCTACCGCAACTTTGAGTTCTTTTTTGGTAAATTCTATTTCTCCTACATTTAATTGGTGGTCAGCTAGTTCTTTCTGGGTATCATATATTTTTACAAATACCTTCTCATCTCCGTTTACTAATGTAGTCCATGCTCCAGGATAAGGACTCAATCCTCTTATATGGTTAAAGACGTCATCAATAGATTTGTTCCAATCAATTTCACAAGTATCCTTATGTATTTTAAACGCTTCTTTTAATTCTTTAGAAATAGGCTGCGCAATTGTGGTAACAGATCCTTTGGCTATAGCTTTTACCGTTTTTAGAACAAGATCGGCACCCATGACCATTAATTTGTCATGTAGTTCTCCTGCAGACATGTTTTCTTCTATATCTATACGGTCTTGTAATATAATTTCTCCGGTATCTATTTTTTCATCTATAAAGAAGGTAGTAACTCCTGTTTCTTTTTCTCCGTTGATGATAGCCCAGTTTATTGGGGCTGCACCTCGGTAATCTGGTAAAAGGGAAGCATGAAGGTTAAATGTACCATATTTCGGCATTGCCCATACCGCCTTTGGTAACATGCGAAAAGCAACCACAATTTGAAGATTTGCATTCAAGGCCTTCAGTTCAGCTAAGAAATCTTCATTTTTAAGATTGGTAGGCTGTAGTACTTTTAATCCGTTTTCTAGTGCGTATTTTTTTACGTGAGATTGTTGCAGGCTTCTGCCTCTTCCTGCTGGTCTGTCCGGTGCCGTGATGACCCCAACTACGTTATAATTATTATCCACTAATTTCGCTAGAATGGTAGTTGCGAACTCTGGCGTTCCCATAAAGACGATGCGTAAATCTTTCATTGTGTTCCTTTATTTTTTAACCTATACTATATAAGGTCTATTTTATTTGATACTCATTTTTTGTATTAATCTCAATAACATCATCTTCTAACATAAGCTGCAAAGCTCTTAAAACAAGCTTTTCTTTATAGGTCATTACGGCTATTAATGCTCTTGATGTATGTGGCGAATTTTGTAATATGGTCGTAATTTCTTTTGAAACTTGAATAAAAGTCGGTTTTTGGGGAGCTTTCTTTTTTATACAAACATCGCATACGCCACAGTCTTCCGTATTGTTTTCTCCAAAGTATTCTAAAATCTGTCTGCTTCTACATTTGGTGTCATTCTTAATGTAGTCTATCATTTGAAAAACCTTTTCCGTCTTAACTTGGTTTTGTTCCTGTACTTTTTTGGCGAAGACATTTATAGTAAGGTCGTCTTCACGAGGAACAAGAAAGGTAATTTCTAAATCGCTTTGGTGTGCTTCATAGGTAATGATGCCATCTTTTTTAAGTTGTTCCAAAACCTTGAAAACATGTGTTTCTGAAGTATTGGTTTTCTTGGCAATGATACCAGGGTTGATTTTTGTCTCAAAATCAAAAATACCACCATAGGTTCTTAAAATGGTCTGGATAATACTAGCGGCATCTTTATGTAAATCTAGATAATCAAAAATGGCGTCCTTTTCAGAAATGAATTGTACGATTGTTCTTTTTGAAAATGATTCCGATAGGGAAACCACAGAGTTGCGGTCTAGGATTTTGAGGCCGTTATAGGCTAAAAATGAATTTAGGCTATAGGTCCTCACGAATTCATTAAAGTTAAACTGAAAGGTTTCGTTACTGCCCTCGCCATATCCTATTCTAAAGTAATTGTTGAGTTTGTTATATATTTTTTTTAGGAAAGCAGTATCTGGTAGAACGCTTAGAAATTGGTTCTTCAGTTGCTCTTCATCATTCGGATTGGTAATCAGTACAGCTTCCGCAGGTTCTCCATCACGACCTGCTCTTCCTGCTTCTTGATAGTAATTCTCAAGACAATCTGGTATTTGATAATGTACCACAAGAGAAACATCTGGCTTGTCCACCCCCATACCAAAGGCATTTGTGGCCACCATAATTTGGATTTTGTGTGTAAGCCAGTGGTCTAATTTTTTCTCTTTTTCTTTTTTGGTTATCCCTCCGTGAAAAAAAGTAGCGCTACATCCTTTGGAGTTTAAAAACTGAGCCAGCTCTACGGTGCCTCTCCGGGTACCTACATATACAATACCGCTTTTCTTAATTTGTGAACAAAGCTGTGCTAATCTGTAATGCTTGTCTTCTTCCCATAAAATCTTGAAAGCAATATTTTTTCGGGCAAACGAATCCGTAACAATTACCGGAGCTGTTAAGTGTAGGCTCTCCACAATATCTTGGGCAACTCTATCCGTTGCAGTGGCGGTCAATGCTACTACTGGTGTTTGGGGTAGTAGTTTGCGTAGTTCTGCACATTCTAGATAAGCAGGCCTAAAATCGTGCCCCCACTGAGAAATACAATGTGCTTCATCTATTGCCACAAGATTTACGTTCATCTGACGTATTTTCTCTTGAACCAATTCTTGCTGTAAGCGTTCTGGGGATAGGTATACAAATTTATATCCGCCGTATAAACAGTTGTCTAAAAGGTCTAAAAGTTCATTAAAAGGGATTCCACCGGTAAGTGCAATAGCTTTAATACCTCTTTTTTTGAGACCTTCTACCTGATCTTGTATAAGTGCAATTAGAGGAGAGACTACAATACATAATCCCTCTTGTGCCATAGCAGGAACTTGAAAGCAGACGGATTTGCCGCCACCTGTTGGTAATAAGGCCAACACGTCTCGCTTATCTAAAATGGCATCTATTATTTCTTTCTGGGAACCTTTAAAACTATCAAAGCCCCAATATTGCCGTAAAATGGATATCGGGTCTTCTTGCATTATTTTAAATTTAGCAGTTCTAGAATAAAGCTTGTACGTTCTTCAATACTTCCTTTTGGTATGATGGTAATAGGGTAGCCTACTTGTTCATATGTAGCTTTAAGATGCTCATAAACCCGCTGGGCTTCCTCAAAAGATTCAAACCTTTCGTTATCTACTACATGGATTTCTTTCCATGGTGGCATCAGTAGAATTTGATGGTAACGATAGGTGTGACAAGGCTTCTCAAACTCCTTGCTATACGTTTGGCCAAAACAGTTCATGTATGCGTGTACATCAGGTATTCCTCTATCAAAAAACACGATATTTTCAGTAGTGTTTTCGGCATCTACATATTGTTTTATTCTACCGTCTAAAAGACTCTGATTAAATTTCTTGGGATCCTTTACGGAAAGAATAGGGTTAACCGCGAATTCATTAGCGTCATCCTCATTTTTTTCTAACGAAGTCATACTTCGTATAAGTTCGTGTACAACCGGAAAACCATTTTTTTCAAGGTTTTCAATAACTGATGTTTTGCCTGTACTTGGGCCACCTGTAATAACTACTTTTCTAAGATCCAATAGATAATTGTTGTTCATGCAAAAGTAATCATTCCGCAATGATTTTAAAATTGCACGTTTACCGTTATCTTTGTAAAAAACGGATATATGGAAAATCAATCTCCAGAAGATTTCTACAAACACTTACGTAAACAGTTAGAGGAAACATCTACTTGGCCTTCTAATTACCTCTACAAGTTTATAGTAAAAAGCGAGCCTGAAAAAATAAAAAGCATTCACGAAATATTTGATAATATTGGAGCCGTTATACAATTGAAGGAATCTAAAAACGCAAAGTATACTAGTGTTTCCATCACGGTAAACATGAAAAATCCCGATGCTGTAATCGAGAAATACCAAGAAGTAGGCAAGGTTGAAGGGGTAATATCCCTATAAATAGTATTTGACCCATAATTTTCTTAATTTGCAGACGTTATAAGAACACTTCCTTATTTATTTTTAAGCAAAACTTTTCAATTTGAATTTAGTAGAAAACCTAGAATATAACACGGAAAGGTCAAAATTGATCATTCCAGAGTACGGGCGTCATTTTCAGAAAATGGTAGATCATGCCATTTCCATTGAGGACGATGAAGAGAGAAATAAAGTGGCCCAATCTATTATTAGTGTTATGGGTAATATTCAGCCGCATTTAAGAGATGTGCCTGATTTTCAGCATAAACTTTGGGATCAGTTGTTTATTATGTCCGATTTTAAATTGGATGTAAAGTCGCCTTTTCCTATTACGAGTAAAGAGGTTTTAAGAAAACGTCCAGATTCGTTAGAATATCCTCAGAATTTTCCAAAATATCGTTTCTACGGAAACAACATTAAAAGAATGATTGATGTTGCCGTAAAATGGGAAAAGGGAGATATGCGCGATGGTTTAGAATATGCCATTGCCAACCACATGAAAAAATGTTACCTGAATTGGAACAAAGATACTGTAGACGATAAAGCTATTTTTAAACACCTTCTTGAGCTTAGTGATGGTCAAATAGATATGACCGGAGAAACGCTTACGGATAGTGGTCAGTTTTTGAAAAACAGAGTTGCTAAAACTCCTAGAAACAGTAATTCAGGAAAGAAAAATAACCAACGTAGCAATAACAATAACAATCGCGGTAAAAAGCGATATTAATACTCCTCAATCTTACATGGGTACCTTTATAATTGAAGGCGGTCACCAGCTCTCTGGTGAAATTACGCCACAAGGCGCTAAAAATGAAGCCTTACAGATTCTCTGTGCCGTACTACTTACTAGCGAAACGGTTACCATTAACAATATTCCGAACATCGTAGATGTCAACAAGCTAATAGCATTGCTTGAAGATTTGGGTGTAAAAATCCAGAAAAAAGCAAAAGGCTCGTATAGCTTTAAGGCAGACGATATCAACCTAGATTACCTACAATCGGACCAATTTAAAAAAGATGGTCGTGGTCTTAGAGGATCTATAATGTTGGTAGGTCCATTACTTGCACGTTTTGGCAAAGGATATATTCCTAAGCCGGGCGGTGATAAAATTGGACGTAGACGTCTAGATACACACTTTGAAGGATTCATAAAATTAGGAGCTAAGTTCAGATACAACAAAGAAGAATATTTCTATGGTGTAGAGGCTAAGAAACTAAAGGGTACTTATATGTTACTGGATGAAGCTTCCGTAACTGGTACTGCCAATATTCTTATGGCTGCTGTTTTGGCCGAAGGTAAGACCACGATTTACAATGCTGCTTGTGAGCCTTATTTGCAACAGTTGTGTAAAATGTTGAACCGTATGGGTGCTAAAATTTCTGGTGTAGGTTCTAACCTACTGGAAATTGAAGGTGTTGAGTCCTTGGGAGGAACAGACCACAGAATGCTTCCGGATATGATTGAAATTGGTAGCTGGATAGGACTTGCTGCTATGACTAAAAGTGAACTGACTATCAAAAATGTAAGTTGGGACGATTTAGGTCAGATACCAACCGTATTTAGAAAATTGGGTATAACTGTAGAACGAAAAGGAGATGACGTTTTTATTCCAAAGCACATTAACGGTTACGAGATACAGAACTTTATAGATGGTTCTATTCTTACCATTGCCGATGCTCCTTGGCCAGGTTTAACCCCAGATTTATTAAGTATTATTCTTGTGGTAGCTACGCAGGCTAAAGGAGAGGTACTTATTCATCAAAAGATGTTTGAAAGTCGTTTGTTCTTTGTGGATAAACTTATAGATATGGGGGCAAAGATTATTCTTTGTGATCCGCACCGTGCAACAGTAATAGGTCATGATTTTAAATCAACCTTAAAGGCTACTACTATGGTATCGCCAGATATTAGAGCGGGAGTTTCTTTATTAATAGCGGCGCTATCGGCAAAAGGTACTTCTACTATTCATAATATTGAGCAGATAGATCGTGGGTATGAAGATATTGAAACACGTTTGCAAGTTATTGGAGCAAAAATTACTAGAGTTTAAAATATTTAACGCTTAGCAATTTTCTTGTGACTAGAAGAGATTATACCAATATACCGCTGGTAAATAAGAAAGGTGATAAAGGTAGGTTTGAGATAGAAATTGACGGCCAAATTGCTTTTATGGAGTATATGATTTCTAAAAAGGATATCATCTATTTAACCCACACAGAAGTGCCTACTTCTTTAGAAGGACAAGGAGTTGGTAGTGCTTTAGTTTCTAAAGTGTTCCAGTTTATAGCAGATAGTGGTATGAAAATGGCACCTTTATGTCCGTTCGTAGCAGCGTATATTAAGCGTCATCCGGAAGCCGGAAAAGCTATTTTGGCAGAAGAGTATTTTATTGATTGAATAACAGATTATTATCATAATAAAAAAGAGGCCAATTGGCCTCTTTTTTGTTTTCTAATGTTTTGCAGTATTAATCTCAATCCAATACTTATCTGGGTCTTGAAGGTATATTTGTCGTACACCATCAGTACGAAGGGTGACAGCATTTTCTTTACCTGGCCAATCCCAATAAGGAATGTTGTTTTCTTCAAGATGGGCGATCATACCATCTAAATCTTGTGTAGATAGACACAAATGCATTGATTTATTCTTCTCAAAAGGGGCAAACTCCTTTTCTATAAGATGTATTTGAGAATTTCCGCTCACCACGAACCAACGAAAACCGGGTTTTAAATCTGGATGAGGGGTTTCTTCTAATTTTAAAATATTGGCATAGAAATCTGCACTTACATCTGAGTCTTCTACTACTAAAGCAAAATGGTCAATTTTAAAGTCGAAAGTTTGAGCTTCAACTAGTAGGGTAGAGCTGGTTACAAAAAGTAAGGCAAGAAATAATTTTTTCATTTGGTTTGGACTAAAGAGTTAATTGTTGAATTGAAATAAAACAGTGTTGAGTCTGTATTCTAAAGGTGTAAGATACAAAAGCATTTTAAAAGTTAGAGTTGGTTGCTTCTTACTGTTTACTTTTTAATGGGTATAAAACAATAGAGCAGAAATGTAACTAAGTTAGAATTTTTAAGGAAGGCTACTTAAATAATGTAGTTGGTCGAGTTTATTGACCATAGCTGAGCTAAAGACAATAATTAAGGTCAGTTTTAGTTTATATCGAACCTACTTAGCTTTTAGAAAAATTTTTAAAAAGTATAACGATTTAACTTTTGTCCCATGAAAAATCTTAACCGATTCCTTTCCGCAGGTGCTATATTACTTCTTTTATCCAGTTGTGTGTCAACTAACAAATTAACAATGGGTGTGACTGAGCCAGCTAGGATTAGTCTACCGTCAAATGCTGTTCGCATTGGTTTAATTAACAGAAGTATTCCATCAGAAGAAAATAAGGTAGTAGATAAAATAGATAAGATTCTTTCGTTAGAAGGACTTAATTTGGACAAAGAAGGAGCAGAATCTGCTGTAACCGGACTATTTGATGAGCTTACACGTAATAATCGCTTTGAAACAATTACGATAATTAACGATACTGATATTCAAAGAAAAGGATTGGGCATTTTCCCGGCGGCTTTAAATTGGCAGGCAGTTCAAGAAATTTGCGATGCTAATAATGTGGATGTATTGTTCTCATTAGAGTTTTATGATACAGATACGCAAGTAGACTATGAGCTTACAACGGTTAATATACCAAATGATTTAGGTATTAAAGCTGCACTACCAGGCCACAAAGTTACCCTTAATACGGCAATTAAAAATGGGTGGAGAGTGTATGACCCAAAAAGTAAACTGGTACTTGATGAATATATAAATAATAATCATGTTACATCTATTGGATCGGGTATTAACCCTATGAAAGCTGTTGAGGCGGTAATAGGCAGAAAAGAAGCCGTTTTGCAACGTAGCAGCAACGTAGGTAATTCTTACGGTTATGATGTACGCCCTTTAAATAAAAGAATATCTAGAGATTACTTTGTAAAAGGCTCAGATAATTTTGTAGTCGCAAAAAGACGTGCACAAACAGGTGATTGGGACGGTGCTGCAGCATTATGGGAAAAAGAAGTAAATAACCCAGACGGCAAAGTAGCCGGAAGAGCCTGCTATAACATGGCTATCATAAATGAAATTAACGGCGATCTTGAAAAGGCAATGGAATGGGCCTCAAAATCGTATACAGATTATAATAATGATGAAGCCCTACGTTATGTAAATGTTCTTAAGTATCGTATATCTGAGCAACGCCAATTAGATCGACAACTTTCTCGCTAGATTCTAAGTTTAGCTTAATGCTTCTTTGTAAGTAGATAAACATCGTTCTCGAGCCTCTTTATGGTCTACCATTTTACTGACATATTTGTCAGTAGCATGCTCGGGAACCCATTTTGAAATATACTTTTTGTCTTTATCAAATTTATCTACTTGGGTCATTGGGTTAAAAATGCGAAAGTACGGAGCGGCATCAACACCACTACCGGCAGCCCATTGCCAGTTACCTACATTACTACTCATTTCATAATCCAGTAACTTCTCTGCAAAATAAGCCTCGCCCCAGCGCCAGTCTATAAGTAAGTGCTTGCACAGAAAACTAGCAACTAGCATTCGCACGCGATTGTGCATATGACCTGTTTTATTAAGTTCGCGCATTCCTGCGTCTACCAGCATATAACCAGTTTTACCATTTTTCCATTTTTCAAATTCTTCCTCGTTATTTCTCCAATTAATACGGTCGTATTTTTTCTTGAACGCTTCGTTTACCGTCCTTGGAAAATGCCAAAGAATCTGCATAAAAAATTCGCGCCAAATAAGTTCACTCCAAAAGACTTCATTTTTTTCGGCAATGGCCTTTTTCATCATTTTACGAACAGAAACAGTACCAAACCGTAAATGTGGTCCTAATAATGATGTGCCATTTTGAATAGCAGGGTAATTTCTGGTATCCTCGTAGTTATTGATTAAGGTGGGAGTAATGGTATAGTCCGGAACTTTAAGGGAAGATGTTTCAAAACCCATGTCGGACAATGAAAGGTTAGGTAGCCTAGAATTCTGGATTAGGTTATCTCTATATTGACTTGTATAATGTATGTTTAATTGTTCCTTTGGATTAAAATGCTCTTTCCATTTATTTTTAAACGGGGTGTACACAATGTACGGAGTACCATCGGCCTTGAGAATGTCATCTTTTTCAAAAATAACCTGATCTTTAAATGTAAGAAAAGAGACTTCATTTTTTTCTAGAAGGTTTTTAATTTCTTCGTCTCGCTTTTTAGCATAAGGTTCATAATCGTGATTCGTAAAAACGGCATCAATATTATATTCCTCTATAAGATTTTTAAATATGGTTGTTGTTTTACCATGATAGATACCAATTGAACTTTGGTTTTCATCTTGAAGTGTATCTCGCATTTTCTGCAAGTTTTCAAAAATGAACGTTACACGGGCATCATCTTTGGGGAGGTTTTCAAGAATTTCAGTATCAAAAATGAAAATAGGTAAGACTTTATGAGAACTCTTAAGAGCTTCAAGAAAGCCAACGTTATCATCTAAACGTAAATCTCTTCTGAACCAAAAAACCGATATTTTATCTGACATAAACTAGCTTAAATTTAAGGTTGACATTCCGCCATCCACACCAATAACTTGACCGGTAATCCATGAGCTTTTTTCACTGAGTAGAAATGCTGCTGCATTCGCAATATCTTCCACTTCGCCAATCCGTTTTAAAGGGTGTCTTTGTGACATCATTTCTATTTTCTTGTCATTACTCAATAGGCGTTTGGCCAATGGCGTATTTACCAGGGAAGGCGCAATTACATTTACTCTAATATTGGGTGCATATTCTGCGGCCAATGCCTTTGCGAAGCCCTCAACAGCTCCTTTGGCAGCAGCGACACTAGTGTGATAAGGCATACCTGAACTAACGGCAACCGTACTAAAAAGTACAATAGCACCGCCTGCAGTCATTAAAGGTAGAGTATCTTTTACAATCTTAACCATGTTGAAAAAATTGAGTTGCATGTCAGATTCAAAGGTGTCCAAAGACATCATTTTGAAAGGCTTCAAATTAATTGAGCCCGGGCAATAGGCAAAACCATGAATCTCATTGGGCAGAGCAGTAATATCTAAAGAGTCTGTATTTGCATCAAAAGTAATGTGAGTTGCACTGGTTCCTTCCAATCCTTCTGACGTTCTTGAGGCCACATAAACCGAATATTCTTCAGAAAGTTGGTTGACTAATTCAAGTCCAATTCCGTAAGAACCACCAATTAAAAGTATATTTTTTTTCATATTGAAAATATCTAGAAAGAATTAAAATGAAGCTCTTTTGTGCTGTTCTCTAAACTGCCAAAAAGTTCGATTAGCTTTTGTTCCCTGAAGGAAAAAATTTGTTTCAATTGTTTTTTAACCAAAATAGGATGGGCAAGTTGTCCAAGAATGCCAAACGGAATTTTATAATCAATGATATCCTCCATTTCAACCCCACCATCAACTGGTTTTATAAAATGTTTGTGGTGCCATAGTGCGTAGGGACCAAAACGTTGTTCGTCAACAAAATATTCGCCTTCCTTTACATGCGTTATTTCAGAAACCCATTTGGTTGTATAACCAGGGAATGGAGAAACGGTATATTGAATAATTTGACCAGCAAACATAACTCGTTCATTACCTGAATGTATTTTAAAACCCATATGCTGGGGTGTAATTACTTTTAGGTTATTCGGGTCGGACAAAAAGTTCCATGCCTTTTCAACACTTATAGGAAAGGATTGTTTGGAATGCAGTTGATATAATTTCATATTACAAATGTAAAAACATTTTGTTGAAGTTATTTACTTTATTGATAAACAAAATAACTTTAATCAGATTTGTGGGAATTCTTAAAGCTACATTCTATTTTTTAGATAAAGACATTACTTATATCAAAAGATATCTGCGAAGAAGGAATAACGGTGAATATCCTCAATATTTATTAATTTGAAAACTCCCCTTGTCTTTAGAAAAGTCAATATATAATTAGATGTCTTATTTAAGATTTCATTAACAAATAAGGAATGCTTTATATTTAGTTTTGTGAAAACTAATAAATCGATTCAAATGAAAAAAATTCTTCTTTTAGCAAGCGCAGTTTTTGCTTGTGTTACGATGCAGGCACAAATAAGTACGCCAGCACCTAGTCCAGCTTCTAAGTTACAGCAAACCGTAGGTTTAACCGAGGTAACTGTAGATTATTCAAGACCATCTATGCGTGGTAGAGCCATTTTTGGTGAGCTTGTTCCTTTTGGAAAATTATGGAGAACAGGAGCAAATGCGTATACTAAAGTTACTTTTAGCGATGACGTTAAGGTTGCCGGTCAAGATGTAAAAGCAGGTACATATTCTGTTTTCACTAAACCGGGAGCAACTTCTTGGGAAGTGTTCTTTTATACTGATATTGATGGTGGAGGAACACCAAAAGAGTGGGATGATAGTAAAGTAGTAGCTAAGGCTACTGCAGAAGTTTACGCTTTACCTGTAGATATTGAAGCTTTCACAATTACTATAGATGATATGACAAGTGGTTCTGCTAACTTGGGTATGATGTGGGAGAAAAGCTATGTAGCTGTTCCTTTTGAAGTTCCTACGGATGTAAAGGTTATGGCTGATATTGATAAAGTATTAGCTGGTTCTCCAAAAGCAGATGATTATTATGCTGCTGCCGTATACTTTTCAAGTGAAGGTAAAGACATTAAAAAAGCATCTGAGTGGATGGATAAAGCTATGTCTATGATTGAAGAGCCTGCTTTCTGGCAATTGCGTCAGCAATCGCTTATTCAAGCAAAATCTGGTGACAAAAAAGCGGCTATCAAATCTGCTAAAAAGTCTTTAGAAAAAGCAAAAGAAGCCGGTAACGATGATTACATTAAAATGAATACAGAGTCTATTAAAGAGTGGAGTGCTAAATAAGTATCCCTTCTAGTAGTAAAAAAAAGCCCTGATTTTTAAATCAGGGCCTTTTTATTTATAAATTTTTAAGTGATTTTAAGAATTTCAATTCTTGCTCAGGTAACTTGACTTTTTCGTTGAGTTCCGGAGTAACTTTTACATCTTCATTGAAAATAGCCAATGCTATTTGAGTTTTTATATTATTTGATGTTGTTTTCAATTGTTCCTCAATCGGCTTTGTGTCTTCTCCAATCTTTTTAGCTGCTAACAAACCAAATATATGGTTGGTACTATTGCTGCCGGAGTGCTCTTTTGTGTAATCTATAATGGATTGTAAAACTTGCTTACTCTCTTTGTATTTGCCAGTTTTATCTAGGGCTATAGCAATTAGATAATCACTTGTTCTTTCATCTGGAGCGTATGGTTTGCCAACACCAATATTTTCTGGCCATTGCTTTACTTTTTCTAAAACGGATAGTACTTTTGAGTAATTCTCTTTTTCGAATTCTTGGATAGCTATTCTTATATACGCTTTTTCATATATTTTTCGACTTTCACTTGCATGTTCAAAAGGAAGAACTTCTATGTTTTCAAGAACACTTGAAACCTGTTCATAATGTTCAAGGCTTAATAAGGATTTTGCATGTGCTAAACCTATATTGTAGTTTTCAGGAAATTTTTTAAATGCTTTTTTTGAAAGAGAATAAGCAAGTTTGTCATTACCAAGTTCTTGGTTTGCTAGTATATTTTCTTCCCATACTTTCCAATCTTTTGGTTTAAGGTCCAAAGCTTTTTGTAAATCTTCGGAGGCAGAATTAGAAGGAAAATCATTTGGGTTAGCCATATTTAGTTTCGCTCTAAATCGATAAAAAACATCCGAATCTGGTTCGTTTTGTAATTCTTTTAGAATAGAAATCCCCTTGTCTTTTAAACCAACCGCTATGTAATTTTGAGCTAAATAATACTTCAGTTTCCAGTTTGCATTTTGTTCTAAAGCCCACTCCAAGACTGGAATAGTTTCTTTGCGATATGGAAGAACAAAATCAATGTTGGGAGTGATTACTTTACTTAAGGTTTTCTTACTCTGATCAGGGTTGGAGTCTTTTTGTAAATAAGCTATCCACAGGTTGTTTTTAGGACTCTCAATACTTTCAGAGGAGAGTATCGCTAGTGCTTCGGGATTAAAACCTAGCTCTCTGTATCGTAGCGCTACGGATAAGTAGGTCTCTTCTACAAACTCATTTTCAATAGTAAAGTTTAATTTAGAATCACCATTACTAAATTTGGACAATTGGGATTCAATAGCAATTAGATAATTTAAAGGATCCATAGCCAAAATACGTTCCTTCTCGGCTTTAAACTCATCTTGATTACTATTTGCTTTGCTCAATAAGAGTAAAACCTCTCTGGCGTTGAGATTGTAAGTATTAAAATCTAGTGATTTGTTAGCATAGGTTTTAGCTCTAGCATATTTTTTGTCAGCTAGATAAATTTCGGACATTTGAGCATATGCCACTGATCTATATTTAATATCACGAGCCGCCCAACCTAAAGATTCCAAAGCATTAACAGTATCACTCTTAGCACGATAAGCTATACCTGCCATATAATTTGCACTGGAGTTATAAGTATCCATTTTAAGAACCGTGTTCGCTTTTTCTAAGGCAAGGTCATAATTGTTTCTTCTGTACTCCAGCTCTGCCAATCTCACTAATGCTGTTGTATTAGAAGGGTCAATGTTAATTAGTTTGGATAGATGTTTATGCGCTTTTTCAAATTCTCGAAACTCTAAAGCCTCAATTCCTGCAAAAAGCAGTTTTTCACTCTCGGAGATATTTAAATCTTCATCAGATTTAAAAGGTCTTTTTAATTCATTTAGTTTAGAGTTGGTATTGTATGATAATTCAGTACCATCTATAGAAACTTCTATTTCTTGTTCGATATCAATAGAAATGGTTTTCGCGAACACTTCCATTGGTTTTAGAACCAATTTCTCAGTTGTAGTTTCTCCTCCAGCAATAATATGAATTTCAGACTCTAAGTCTTGCAGTGCGTTTACGCTAATAATGGTTTCTCCATTAACAGTTTCAACGTTTAACACTCCATGTGGCGAAGCATCTACCATACCACCAATTTTCTTAAACGGAAACCATATTTCGCTCCACTTGTCCATGACATACGGGTCAAAACCAACTTGGCTTATTGGGTTATTGGCTCCTGATGGTTCATATTGGTCAAAAAGTCTTCCGGCTTGAAATTCAATATATTGCCCATCTGTATCCGTAAGTAAATCTTCCCAAATACCACCAGAGCGGGATAAGGCCCAAAGCCATAATTTTTGCCCAGGCATTTCTTCGTAAAGAGACCATTGGCCAAAACCAAACTCCTTGTCATGATAATAACCACCAAAAAAGTCGTTAAACTCACCAACAATATGGTATGATTTTGCTGGCCCAAAATTATTATTCTTGTAACTACTTAGGTCGCGACCTTCTTGGTCAATTGGCCAAGAATGGGCATTTCCATTATGTTCTACATACGCATTGCCCGGAATAAAAAATTCTAAGTCATTAGTTGCTTCAGCAGCACCAGTCATCCAATTATAATAAGATTCCGTTAGGGGAGAGGCATTGTACCAAGAGGCGTTCGTTTCAAAATAGGCCTTATTTTTTTCTAAACGAATTTCAACAGTCCATTTTGTATTAGATGGTAAATCTACGTTACTAACATAACAACTAACGCTACCATCTGTATTGGTGCGGGTTACATAATCTACTGGTGTTGATGTAGACGGGTGATGACCAATTATCCCAAAATTGAATTCTAAACCACCAGAGGTCCACGGACCCCTCATAGCTATATTCCTGAATTTAATTACTTCATTTTTATAAAGGAATTCTTCACCTGTGCTTTTTTCAATAGCTCCCCAAATCTTCCCGCCAATTTCGGGTAGCACCATCACTTTAATATAATCGTTTTCTAAGGTTACAACTTTCCAATTTTTTTTCTTTGGTTTATGTTGATAGCCCTCAAACTTAAAATACGGGTGAATTTTGGTATTATCAACTAATAGTGGAACAGGGTTAGGTTCTCCAAAATCATAGGTATCTATAGAAACTACTTCTTCTTTTATTGATATGGATTGTGCTTGAGAATTAAAGGATAGGCCAACCGCTAAAAGCAATAGGGCCAATTGAAGGTGTTTTGACATTAGAAATGAGTTTTATATGTTGTAGGAACTTGGTTATTTCTAGAGAAAATTAGTAAGGTTTCTTTGTTGGCTAATGGAATGGACTTAATATCCCTGATTTCTCCATTTAGATTTAGTCCGCTTTCTTTTTGATTTAAATATTGAAAAATTCCTTTTCCTTTTCCCATGAGTAGAGTTCCCTTGTTGGCATCATATCTACCATATTTTACCCGTGTTCCAAAAAAGTTACCGGCTAATACGATATCTAAATTCCCATCATGATTAAGGTCTTCTACAAGAATACCATAGATTGGAGCGAATTGAGTAGAGGCGGGGAGAGGAGAAATTTTAAAGTTGTTATCACCTAAATTTTCAAGATAGCTGGTAGCGAAAGTTGTAGCCTCCAAAACCTCCACATCTGCCAAATCTTCTTTAGAGAAAATATCAGTGATTTTTTGGTCGGCATAATCTGCGTAGTTCAAGTATTTTCCTTTTAAAAAACTTAACTGCCCAATTAAATCATCCTTAGAAAACACGGGATAACTTTCACCGATTATATAAGATGTTAGAATAGGGTCTACAGAGCCATTGTTATCAAAATCCTTTACGTATAACTTTACGGGTTCTTTTTCGGAAGCTTTTAGTTGAGAGTTCAGACCAAAGTTTCCAATGACATAATCTATATCACCATCATTATCAAAATCGCCCTGTTCAATACTGTTCCACCATCCTTTTGCATTACTTAGAGTAGAATTATTGATTTCAACCAGCTTTCTGCCTGTGTTCTGAAAAGCTCTTATGGCCATAAATTCACCCACTATGATTAGGTCATCAATACCATCGCCCGAAAAATCACTCCATAACGCATCTGAAACCATGCCTATATGTTCTAAAGAAGAGTTTACAGTTGTAGTAATGTCTTTAAAATTACCTTTACCATCATTTTGAAGCAAGTAGCTTCTTGGGCTAGTTGGATAATTGCCAGGAACTAATCTACCACCAACAAAGAGGTCTAGATCTCCGTCATTGTCAAAATCACTGGCTTTAACGCAGGAACCACTTGTAAGCATAGTAGGTAAAGAGGTAGTTGACTTTTTCAATTTACCATTACCATTATTCAGATAGAGTCTATCCTGCAATTCTTTTGAGTCTTGGTTGAATGCGTTTCCACCGCTCACCACATATAAATCTAGGTCATTATCATTATCAGCATCAAAGAAAAGAGCATTGGTGTCTTCAGAAGCCATATCGCTTTCAAAAGCAACCTCCCCATTATTAAATTCGCCTTTTTTATTTTGTAGAAATAGTTGACCACTTTGTCCTTTAGCGCCACCAATGAACAAATCTTCTAGCTCATCACCGTTTATATCACCTTTTGTTATTTTTGGACCTTGAGTAGAAAGTTTATGAGGTAATAGTTGTTGGCTTTTAAAATCTATATAGTTGTTCTCTTTATGTTGAAAACGTATTAAACTATCATTGCTAACGTCAACTAAAACACTAAGACTATCTTTTTCGACTTCGCCCTTAATTGATACAGCGTTGGACTGTTTTAGATTTAGCGTTTGATTGCTTGGTAGGTTTAATAAAGTTTGTGTTGTAAAATCCGGCCATACGATAGTAAGCTTATCTATTGTATCATTTTTCCCTAAACCAAATACCAGCGTTTGATCAACGGAGGATTGGTAACCTCGTGTGGAAATTGCTTCCTGAGCTAAAATTTGACTTTTACTTTCAATGGTTATTTTTGAGCCAATACCAAAGGTATTTTTACCACTACCGATTAACTTTATTCTTAGGTAGTTATTTTTTTTGAATTTTTCACTGTTGTTTCTGTATACAAAAGCTTCCTCCTCAATATTATTGACTATTAAATCTAAATCTCCATCATTATCCAAATCGGCGTAAGCAGCACCGTTTGAAAGAGATTTTGTGTCTAAGCCCCATTCAGAGTTGACTTTTGAAAAAGTTAAATCTCCGTTGTTTCTATAGGTGTAATTTTCTTCTACTGTAGCCGGAATATTTTGCAAAAGTTCCATAATGGCCGTTTGCTTCCCGGTTTTATTCTCCTCTAATTTTGCTTGGACCGCATAATTTATAAAATCCATGTTGGTGTAATCTCTCTTATATCCGTTGGTTATAAATACATCTTTAAAACCATCATTATCCAAATCGGCAAAAAGGGAAGCCCAACTCCAATCTGTATTGGATATTCCAGAAAATTGTCCTATTTCAGAAAACGATTCTCCTTGGTTGTTAAGCTGAAGCATATTACGCATGGTTTGGTTGTAAAAACCGGAATTAACCAAGAGTTGGTACTTATCATAATTATCAGGACCTGAAACCATTTTCTGACGATAGTTACCTTCTGGTAACATATCTAAGGTCATAATATCCATAAAGCCATCATTATTAATATCGGCTATATCTGAGCCCATTGAAAATAACGAAGTATGTCCAATATATTTTTCTAGACTTTCTGAAAACGTTCCGTTCTTATTATTGATGTAGAGGTAATCCTGCTCATTGTAGTCGTTTGATATGTAGATATCCTGCCAACCGTCATTGTTAATATCGGAAACGGCTAAACCCAATCCAAAGCCTAGAACATTTGATACTAGACCAGCTTCAGAACTAACATCCTTAAATTTTCCGTTATCATTATGGTATAATTTATCTGAATAGGCATCATTCTTTGTTTTTTTAAGCTGTCCGGTAATTTGACCAAACCCAGCATATTCCTGTGTAGAGTGGTTTATTATGTACAGGTCTAAATCTCCATCTTTATCATAATCAAAAAATGAAGCTTGGGTGGAGTAGCCTGAGTCGTCTACTCCGTATTCAGATGCTTTATCACTAAAAGTTAAATCACCATTATTAATTAATAAAATATTTTTACGCAAAGAAGGGTTTATTGATGCGGACCTGCAGATGTAAATATCTAGAAACCCATCGGAGTTAACGTCGGCCATAGTAACCCCAGTTGTCCATTCGCCGCTACCTAAAGCATTTGCCTTTTTTGTAATATCCTCAAATTCCAGATTTCCTTTGTTGAGATATAATTTATTTTCAACCATATTCCCCGTAAAATATATGTCTGAAAGACCGTCGTTATTTAGGTCGCCAATTGAAACACCTCCACCATTGTAAAAATATCCGTAGTTAAGCACATTTAACTTTTCTGATTCTACTAGTGTATTCTTGAAAGTTATGTTGGTTTTGGAAGATTTGAGGGAGCTAAAGAGTTTAGTTTCTTTGTTTTTAGTGCACGAAAAAACTAAGAACAGGAAAATTAAGGGATATATTCTTTTGAAAAACATAGCTTGCTTATGAATAAGTATGAGTGGTATTTAACAAAAATAACCAAAAAGACCGCCTGTTAAGACGGTCTTTGATAGTTATACTTATAATGAATTAATTCTTTTTATCCCACCATAATTTGGTAGTGCCATCATCTGGTCCATCTAATTTTTCTGGGTTGTTAACCGCATCGTCAATAGCTTCTCTGTTATTGTTGTATTCATCAGAAACATAAGGCATTCTTCTAGGAATTTCATCCACTGGAATCTGTGATGGAATCAAAGAGTTTAAACGATCATACAACGTAGGGTAACCTGTTCTTCTGCGTTCTGCATACGCTTCTTCACTGTCAGGAAATAAAGCAATCCACTTTTGGGTAATTATTTGCTCTAATTGTCTTTCTTTGTCTGCAGCCTCATCATATGCAATAGGTGCGGTAGATGCTGGTGGAGTGGTGCTGTCAAAACCAGCAGGGACATTAGTACTGCTTATATAGTCTTCACCGGAAAGGTTAGTGCCGTCATATTCATATTCAGCATGAGACATTTGAATGCCTTGTTCGTATAAATCTTTTGCCGTACCATTCATGGCCCAACCCTCTAAGGCTCCTTCAGCTCTTAAAAAATATGCTTCTGCAGCTCGTAAAATTGGGTAAGGAGGACCAACTGATCCGTCAACTGTATATTCCCCCGCCATGTCTGATGCTATAGTATTAAATGGAGTAGCTGTTTTAGTGTTAGCAGTTTGCCCGTTGCGCATACCTTCGTAATCAAAGGTTAGGCCTACAGGGTCATCTAATGTGTCTACACTATCTGCTGGTGCAAAGTAATTTGCTACTCTAGGGTCCTTATAGCCTTTTAATACACTTTCCATATCAGCACTCATTCTAAACTCACCCCACTGTGTAATAGTGGTATAATTATTTCTGAAGTTTCCGTTATCACTATTAACGTAAGCATTTTGAGAATTGTTCATTATAACTCCGCTAGCTACAGCTTTTTCAGCTTCACTCTTGGCCAATGCACCATCAACATATTTAATTCTTAATGCCAATCTAAGGCGCAAACTGTTTGCGAGTGCCTTCCAATTATCGACTGAACCATTATAAATAATATCATTAGCAGTGTTTCCAAAAAATACACTCTGACCTGTTTGAGTATCAAATGTAGCAACTGCCTCATCTAAAAGATTAAAAAAGTCTGCGTATATATCTTTTTGGCTGTCATACATTACCGGACCACTTTCAACCTCCCCAAAGTTTGAATAGGGTATAGGTCCCCAATAATCTGTTAAACGATGGAAAAAGAATACTTTCCATACCTTCATCATAGCATTTTCAGTAGAAAAATAATCACGTTCTGCTGTATAGTCAAGAGCAAACTTAAGCTCAGGTGCTACATTACCGTATTGTTCGGCGTAGGCACCATTAAGCCAGCGATCTACAAGTATGAATTGATCTGAATCAAAACCCGCGGCAGTCGTTGCAAAATAGTTAGCATAGACATCGGAAAATAAAGAATGCCCTAGCTGAAAAGGACCATTTGCGTTTTGGCCCATATATACGGCGCCGTAAAATGATTTCTTTGCAACAAGTGGAATCAGTCCATCATCTATACCGTCTACGGTAGAATTTTTAGGATCTGTATTTATTTCTGAAAAATCATCCGTACAGCTCAAAAGAACGAACTGCGCACAGAGGATATACAAAATACTATTATATATTGATTTCATATGTTTTGTATTTAAAATGATAGGTTAAGAGAAAAACCAAATGAACGTGTTGTTGGTGGGGCAAAAGCCTCTCTACCTTCTGAGTTGAATTCTTCATTGTTTGATGAAGCAGTATTATTTTCTACAGAAGTTATAGCCTCTGGGTCAAAAGTTTCAGCCTTATTGCTGAGGAAAAACAGGTTTCGACCTACTAAAGATAATCTGGCAGATGATAAAAATGTTCTATCAATAAGCTCTTTAGGAAAAGTATAACCAAGTACAACCTCTCTTAATCTGATGTTAGATGCGTCCCTAACAAAAGCTTCCCCAATAGGTGCACTTCTACCTCCAATTCTTCTCCATAATGTTTCAGCATCAACAGAAGTTGTGTTGGTCTGACCTGTAGTAGTAACAGCTGTTTCATTTGCAAATATGTTCTCTCCAAATACTAATCCGCCATCACGTCCCTGTAAAGTAAAGTCAGGTAAACCATCTGCTGCTAAAATTGCATCTGTGAAAGCTAAAATTGTACCACCTTGGCGGATATCTATTAATGTACTAAGAGAAAAGTTTTTGTACTTAAATGTATTGCTGATGCCACCTAGCCAATCTGGGTTGTAATTAGCAACTCTAACATCTAAACCGGTTGTTGACTGAGGAACACCTGTTTCATCTACTATTACGTTACCATTGTCATCTCTTAAGAAACCTCTTGAATATACTTCTCCAAATGGCTCACCTACTTTTAAACGGTATGTTCTAACAAAATCCGTACCCTGGTCAAGTTGATCGCGATCTTCAGAAATCCTAGTAACTAAACTATTGTTCTTGGCAAAGTTTAGGTTTAAATCCCAACTAAAATTTTCAGTCTCAACTACAGTGGCACCAAAAACAATTTCTACACCATCATTTTGGATGTCTCCTCCGTTTTCAAAAACTGAAGTATACCCATAACCACTGCTTACAGGAGATTGAAATAATTGGTCGTAAGTGTTCGAACGATAATAAGTAGCATCCAATCGCAGTCTGTTATTGAACAATCTTAAATCTGCACCTACTTCTAATGATCTAGTTGTTTCTGGTTTTAAAGAAGCATTAGGTTCAGTATTACTGAAATTAATGGCAGAACTATTTTCAATAGAAGTACTTCTGGATAATTGATAGGGGCTTGTGTCATTTCCAACTTCGGCCCAGGAACCTCTTAATTTTAAGTAAGTAATGGCCTCTGGAAATTCAATTAAATCGGTCAATACTGTTGTTAAACCAAAAGCAGGATAAAAGTAGGAATTGTTCTCTTCTGGTAAAGTAGAACTCCAATCATTTCTTGCAGATGCACTAAGATAAATTGCTCCTAGAAAAGATAATTCGGCAAATGAATATACTGAATGCACGCTTTTTTCTGAATAGAAATCCTCCAATTTTTGTATTGATGTGTTTTCTAAAGCAAATAAATTTGGTACTTGAAAGTTAGACCCTTCTCCTCTTACTCCCGTACTTTTAAATTTTCTAGCATTAGCTCCTAGGTTAAAGTCTAGACCTAACCAGTCAGTAATATCTTTATTGTAGTTCAATAAGGCATCTGTGTTCCACTCATAACTAGTATCTGAACGACGGACATATTTTCCGTTTGGCGCTTGGGTATAAGTATCTATATACCATTTTTGTTCTTCATCAATATTTGATCTATCTAATGCGGAACGTCCCATAAGCGATAGATTGTCTGTAATTTGATATTTTAAGGATAATAATCCAATTACTCTCTCTACAGTTCGTGGCTTAGTTACATTGTAAGACTGCCAGTAAGGATTTCCTCCACCATTAAAATCAGGTAAGTAATAATGCTGCTTTAAAAGTCCGGCATTATCTGTGAATTCGTAATGTTGAATGTCACTAGAACGAATATTTCTAGGTAGGATATATGCATAGCGTAAAGGGTTTTCAAAATCTTCACCAGTGGTTAATACATTTGAAAATTCTTGCTTGATATAGTTTAGTTTAGTGTCAAGGCTTAATCTATCCGTTATTTTCACATTAGATCTTGCACTTAAATTATGGCTGGTCAAGTCATTATTTGGCATGATGCCTTCAGCATCAGTATTGGTATACGATAAAAACGTATTTGACTTTTCGTTATTAATGTTAACCGAAATGTTGCTTGTGAGATTTACGCCTGTACGAAAAAAATCTTTCACATTGTTTGGTTGCGCTGTAAACGCATACTCAGACACAGGGTAATTAGGATCGTTTGACCAATGAGCAACATTCTGGCCATTCATTTCTGGTCCCCAAGATGAAGTTGCTGAGGGTGTATAGACTCCGCCAGAACCTTGTCCGTATACATTTTGATATTCCGCCAGAAAGTTTGCTGTCTCTGAAGTAGCTGTAAAGTTCAAAGAAGTAGTAACTCCTTCTTCGGCATTACTTCCAGATTTCGTAGTAACAATTATGGCGCCGTTAGCTGCTCTACTTCCATATAAGGCAGCAGCATTAGCTCCTTTTAGTACTGAAATATCTTCTATATCATCAGGGCTCATGTTAGAAATATCTCCGTTTAGAATAATACCATCAACTACGTATAAGGGTTGACTACTACCACTAATAGACCTATTTCCTCGTAATAGTACTTTAGATGAGGAGCCAACACCTGAAGACCCTGTAGTTACGGATAAACCGGCCACTTTTCCACTTAGACCATTCACAACGTTAATTGACCTAGCCTGTGTTAATTCATCTGTACTAACATCTTGAGTAGAGTAGGTTACAGCTTTTTTACTTTTCTTAATACCTAAAGCAGTAACAACAACTTCATCTAATTGGCTAGCATCTTCTTGCATAGCTAAATCAATAATGTTGTTGGCACCCACGGTAACGTTTTGTGATTTCATTCCAATAAAGGAAAAAATCAAAACATCGCCAGTAGAAGCTTCTATGGTATAGTTACCATCAAAATCGGATTGTGTTCCTGTTGTACTTCCCTGTACTAATACATTTACGCCGGGCAACGGCATTCCATCATTAGCGTCGGTGACCGTACCGGTAACCGTTTTGTCCTGCGCTAATATGGGGTGAGTACCCATTATTAGTACTAGGAACATTAAAATGTTTTTCATCATAGTGTTAGTTTTAAAAAGCTGTTAGTCCTAAATGTTTTCTTAATGTTTTGTGAATGTAAACTTAATTTCTAAGAAACCAAACGCTTTTTAAGTTAAATGTGCTCGAACACACTTTTGATTATGAGAATAGTATTAATGATAGTATTAGAGTTCTAAGTCAATAAAAACAAGCCTAATTTATATAGTAATCCACATTTTCAGAAGTAACGATGTCAATGGGAAGTAAATTCTGGAGGGGTACTTTTTTGCCAAAAAGGAAAAATTCTGCGAAATGGCTTATACTTAAATAAGCCTGTTCTTTTGGTCTTTGATGAATTAAGAAGTCAATCTTACCTTCCTTTAAAAAAGAAACGTTCTTTGGCACTAAATCATAACCAACTAAGGAACAAGGTTTCATTAATTTAGATACTATTTCAGCTATCTTGTATGCCTTGGAGTTAGTAATAAAAAGAGCACCAATATTTGGATTGTCATGAAAATATAGCTCTATTTCTTGCTTAAATTTAGATTGGTTATCCGAATTGAAGTTCTTTGCTTTTAGAATCCTATGTGAACTTTTTTTATTATCAAAGTAGTTTTTAAACCCTTGTTCTTTTAGTAGTAGGTGAGGTTCTTTGTCTATATGTATAATACCTATCTCAGATTGAGGAGCCACAGTCTTATCAATAAGGTCTGCTGCTATTTTTCCACTTTGCACTAAATCCTGCCCAATAAAAATTTGAGTTTTATTTGTACTTAGGTGGTTATTGAAAAGACCCACTCTAATATCGTTCTCTTTGCAGGTTTGACTTATTTGAAAAGATTCTTTTTCAAACAATGGGGTCATTAACAGTAAATCAGGAGAAACGTTGATAGCTTCAATAGATTTCTGGTAAAAGTCTTCTTTTTTGGAAGGATTATAAATGAATATTTTAACTTCAATACCAAAAGGCCCAAATTCTTTTTCCGCAACTTTCACTCCTTCATGTGCTGGTTGCCAATAAATATCTATTTCAGAATCTGGAATGAGTATAGAAATTCTATAGGCTTTATTCTCTTTAAGACTTCTTGCAATTGGATTGGGGCGATACTCTATTTCCTTTAATATTTTTTCAACCTTTTCCTGAGCAATTTTAGATACCTTTCCTCTTTTGTGTAGTACACGATCTACTGTTCCTTTGGATACCCCTGCAAGTTTGGCAATATCTTTAATTGTCTTTTTTTTATTGGTCATTTTAGGATGAAAGAGGCTTTAGTTGTTGCTTAGGGTGAAAGAAAAATCTTCACTAAATTATAGATATATAACTTATTGAAAGTGCTTTCTGCTAATTTTTAATCGAAAAAAAAATAGTAAATAGATGTAACTAAATATATTCTAACGACTTACGGGCTGTTTTTTTAATAGCCTATCAAAGCCTTCAAAAGCAATAGCCATAGCAATTACCAAAGCAGCTCCTATGAAGTTGAGCCATAGATATCCCAGTTTTTCTTCGCCCGTAGGGTGAATAAAAATAAGATTATAAAAAAGCACAAAGATGATAAGTTGTGTGAGCAATGCGGCAAAGAAAACAGCATTTCCTTTAACAAACTTAAAGAAAAAAGCCAGTAAAAATATACCTAAGACATTTCCATAAAAAATGGAACCGATTATGTTAACAAGCTGAATAAGGTTGTCAAATAGGTTGGCAATACTTGCTATAGAAATTGCTATTATACCCCATAAAAGAGTAAAGGCTTTTGTAGCTCTAACATAGTGCTCATCAGTCAATTTTCCTTTTATATTTCTCTTATATAAATCCAAAGCAGTTATGGTGCCCAAAGCATTAAGTTCAGATGCGGTGGATGACATTGCTGCAGATAGAATAACCGCTAAAAGTAGTCCTATAAGTCCTCTTGGGAGGTTATGAAGGATAAAGTGGATAAAAACGTAGTCCTTGTCATTGGTCTCAACGGTACTATCAGCTTCTTTTATTAATGATTTGGCAGCCGCACGATTAGTACTGTCTTTTATGTTTAAGCTGATAATTTCTTGTTTTGCCTCTTCTACAGCGCTGTATTCTTTTAACTCTAAAGCAGCAGAGAACTTATTTTGGGCCATTTTCTTTTCTGCCTCTAGCTTTTCCTGTCCTTCCTGAAGAATAGCATAATCTTTGGCGTATTCGGAACTCATGACAGCCTCTGTAGCTGCAGGGTTAAAGTTTAAAGGCGAAGGATTGTATTGATAAAAAACAAATACCATAACACCTACCAATAGGATAAAGAACTGCATTGGTATTTTCAACAGGCCATTGAAAACTAGACCTAACTGACTTTCACGAAGTGATTTCCCTGAAAGGTAACGTTGTACTTGGCTTTGATCGGTACCAAAATAAGCCAAAGCTAAGAACAATCCGCCTGTAATACCACTCCAAAAAGTATATCTGCTTTTGGTGTCAAAACTAAAGTCAATTATATTTAACTTGTTGCTGGCACCAGCTATCTTAAGTGCTTTTCCAAAGTTGATATCGGCTGGTAAATATCCTAATATAAAAAAGAAAGTGATGAACATACCTGTCATGATAATGAACATCTGTTGTTTTTGGGTAACGCTTACCGCTTTGGTACCGCCGGACACGGTATAGATGATTACTAGAACTCCAATAATAACATTTAAGGTTCTTAAATCCCAACCTAGTACAGCAGATAATATAATGGAAGGCGCAAAAATAGTAATACCTGCAGCTAGGCCTCTTTGTACTAAAAATAGGATAGCAGCTAACGAGCGTGTTTTTAAATCAAAACGGTTTTCTAGAAATTCATAAGCCGTATACACCTTTAACCTGTGATAGATGGGGAGGAAAACCAAGCAAATTATAATCATGGCTATGGGAAGCCCAAAATAGAACTGAATAAAACCCATGCCATCATGAAATGCCTGCCCAGGGGTAGATAGAAAAGTAATGGCACTGGCTTGCGTAGCCATTACCGATAGACCTATGGTCCACCATTTGGCATCTTTCCCACCACCTACGTAGTCATCTACACTTTTACTTCCTCTGGTTTTCCAAACACCATAGGCAACTATGAAAAGCAGTGTACTCGATAAAATAATCCAGTCTAATGTTCCCATATTAGGTAAATGCAGTCATTAAGTAACTAAAAACAAGTATGTATATGATATTAAGTATCAGTACTAACGAGTATTCCTTTTTCCAATCGAACTTGTCTAACATAGCTTTAATTCAATTTCGTAGGTTGTACATTTTTTTCAACAGAAAGCATATTTGCAAACAGCTTGTATGCTCCGGGTACACCGGCAGGTAGTTCTCTAAAAAAACTTAATCCGGTATAGATGTAATTTCCTTTTCCATAAGGAGCTATTAAGATACTTCCTTTTTTATCTGATTCTCCCTTATCGCTCATAGAAAGAACAGGAGTAAATTCTTTAGCCCATTTGTCAGGGAAATAAAGTCCGCGCTCTTGTACCCATCCATTAAAATCAGCAGCATCAATTTTATTCGGATAATTTACTAAGGTATTCTTTTTATCTATTATTTCTACAGCGGAATTTTCATCCGTTACCCGGTCACGGGATAAGGTAATAGGGTAGGGAGCCAGATTTTCAAACTGATCGCCCCATCTGCTTGCTGTATTGTATTGCACTACAAGATTACCTCCTTTTTCAACATAATCAAAAAGATAGCGTTGTTTGAATTTCAATTCATCTACCACGTTGTACGCCCTAATACCAACAACTACAGCATCATACTTGTCTAAAGAACCTTTTGCAATACTGCTAGGTTCTATGGTGTGTACGATGTAACCTATTTGACTTAGACTTTCAGGAACTTCATCTCCGGCACCGACAATGTAGCCAATGTGTTCTCCTGATTTTTTAATATTTAAACGTACCACTTTTGCTTCTGAGGGCAGTAAAACGGACTGAGTAGGAACGTGATCATAATCTATCATTACTAACTCTTTGGTTATCTCTTTGCCGTTTAGTTTTATAATCGGAGAAATAAAGCTTGCGTCTTCGTCAGCAGGTGGGGTTAGTGTAAAAATAAGTGTTTGTTCATCACCTTTGTTAGCAATTTTAAAAGGTTTTGATTCGGCATCTACTGCCCATCCTTTGGAATGGCTTAGTTGCAGTTCGCCTTTTATATTATCTGCATGAGCTTTTACTGTAACCGAAATTTTCTTAGGCTCGCCATCGGCAAAAATTAATACTTTATCACTAAAGCTTGCCGTAGCCTCTGGTAGTATTTCAAAAGGCTGAAACAATTCACCTTTATCAGGTTTTGCATAATGATAAATAACAGGCTTTTCAAAAGTGAGGGCCTTACCATTAAATTCAAGTTGGAATTTTGCTAAAAATGCCCGTGGCGTTTCCGGCTTTCCAATAAGTTTTTGATTATCTACTTTGTACATACCCAGAGTACCTTTTTCTCTAAGCCAATAAGGGCTCGTATAATCTGTGGCTTCAGGTATATCTAAATCGATTTCAAAAGTTTGCTTTTCATTATTCTTTAAGGCGATGGAAGGTTTTAACTCCTTATCCGTAGAAGAGATAGAAATGGATTTTAAAATAATATCCGCAGAACTTCTATTAAGAGCCTCAATGTTTACTTTCATCTTTCCTCCAGGGTTAGAGAAAGCAGTTTCGGCGGAAGCTTCAAGATAAAGGCCTCCAACATTTAAAATAATGTTCTTTAACTCTTGTGACTTTAAAGCTTTCCAATAAGGGTCATCAACTTTTTGAAGTAGTTCGTAAGCTTCCAACAGTTGCGGCAAATGTTTTGATGGGTTTGCGAAGTCAAAGTTCTCTTCAACAGCGTAAAGAATCTCTCCAACAGCTTTACCACCAGGTACACGAGACCAAGAAGTATCTATGCCCTCAAAAATGTCATTAGAATTTTTTGGCATTGAACCCTTTAAGAGCTCAACGTATTCGTTTTCCGTACCTCTTTGAGATAAACGTCCAAAACCTTGACATAAATGCTGGCTGCTGGCCAAAGCGGCAATTTCGTTATTAGACCTTCCTAAAATAGGGTAGTAGGTGCCAATGTCTAAATTGACCATTTTTGATTTATCAGCCTCGTCAAATTTCTCTTGGCTGCCATAAAACCACCATGAAGTGTTGAAAAACAACCGTTGTGGTTGCCAAGTTTCTGTAAGTTCTAATTGTTTACTGTAGGCATTTTTATCGTTAGCCAAATCAAAAGCTTCAAAACTTAACATGGCTGATGAAGTATGGTGCCCATGAGTAGTACCGGGACTTCTATGGTCAAAACGGTTGATAATTACATCTGGCTTAAAATTACGAATAGCCCAAACGACATCGCCTAGCACTGCTTCTTTGTTCCATATTTCTAGAGTTTCATCTGGGTGTTTGGAATAACCAAAATCATTAGCTCGCGAAAAAAACTGCTCGCCACCATCTATACGTCTGGCCGCTAAAAGTTCCTGTGTACGTAAAACACCTAAAAGCTCACGAAGTTCAGGGCCTATAAGGTTTTGTCCACCATCGCCTCTGGTTAAGGATAAATAACCTGTTCTGGCTTTAGTTTCATTAGAGAGGTAAGAAATAAGTCTTGTATTCTCATCATCTGGGTGCGCAGCAATGTAAAGTGCGGTACCTAAGAAATTCAATTTTTCAAGTGAATGGTATATTTCAGAAGAGGATTGTTGCACAGGTTTTTGTGCATTGGTAATATTTGAACACAAGAGTATTCCGGCAAGAAATGCCAAAAAATAGCGCATAAAGTTGGTTTTAGTCTGGAAGAAGCCAATGATTTACAGAAGCGACACCATACCAAAGATAGAAAGTTTAAAGGGCTTAGCTGGTTTTTTAAAACTTCTTTAACAAAAATTAATTTCAGTATGGACTAGCAGTAATCTTGTGAAACGCAATTATGCTTCTTCAGTTCCGTCTGGTGTTTCTGCGGTCTCTTCGTAAGTGTAGATTAATGTAACCGCTTTTTGCATCATCAAATTATTAGGGTAAACTAATAATTCTCCGTTAGATTTTCTTAGGCTTACGTGAAAAGCCCTAATATCTTCAATCAAAAATGGTTCTTCCGATTCAATATCCTTGTCTAAAATTTTTATGCGATCACCAATCTTGAATGGAAACGAGAAAAATAGGATAACTCCTGCGGTTATATTGCTTAAAATAGACCAGCTAGCAAATAAGGCGACTCCTATGACGGTGAATACAGAAGAAAAGACAAGACCAATATCTTTATAATTCACCCCCCATATAAAGGATATGACCCCAAAGCCCAAAAGCATGAGTAAAATTGAGGCGTACTTAGTAATTAATAGTGTTCGTGCCTCTACAATGTCACTGATTCTCCCAATTTTCCGAATGGTTTTATCCGTAATAAATTTTAGGATGATTAACACGCCAAATGTTATGGCGGTAGCTATCATTTCGTGCTTGTACGTTAAAAGAAATTCTTGCATAAACTTATAGGCCTAAACTGTCGCGCAAAGGTAAATCCTTATTTCCATTTTGTCGCCAGTAAGGAGTCTTTAAACTTTTTATTTTTGTGGCTGTAGAAGTCATGGATTTGGCATTTTCTCCAAAGCCGCTTTTAAAGGTGTCAGACCAATTTTCAATAGTATAAGGAAAAGCTGTTGTGAAGTTAATTGTTAGGGTTCTTTCTAACTCAGGGTAGGTTATTTGGTAAGTTGAAATACCATCTATGCTATTTAAACTAGCAGTTGATTTATACTCTTTTAATGCTTTGTGAGACAGTCGGATAAACTCTAGAGAAGGTATAATTTTTAAATCTCCTACAGGTAGTGTTTCAGGTGAAATTCTAATCTTGTTCCATAGCTCATTTTCAAGGATGGTTTTTTCTAATTTGAAGTCTTGGTCCGCTTCACTTTCAAAATACGAATGAGACATTATATCAAATTTTTCACGGTTATTTAGCTGTGCATAAACCTGTCCGCACCACTCTTGTGCAGAGAACGAAACTTTTACCGCATGGTCGTTATCATGAACCGGATAAAAAGTACTTGTCATTATGGAATAAGGGTAGATTCCGGTGAGATATTTCTTGGTTACATTCAGTTTTAAAACAGGAATATTATCCGGGTTGTTTCCATCTGCTTTCACTTGCTTATCCTTTAGGAAAGGTTCGGTAACAAATACAAGAACAGCTTTGCCGTCTCTTATTTCACCATATCGTGCTAGTTGAAGTTTGTAAGATGTAATTTCGGCATCACCTGCGTACCAATACTTCTTAAATTCACCCGAAAGTTCTTTTTTCGGTAATTCTACCGTTTTTTCGGAATTAACAGCAACGTCTTCACTAGTCTCTTTTTTAACCTCTTGGCAAGATTGCGTAAAGGAAATTAGTAAAGCTATATATGTTAGAGGAAGGGCTTGTTTGGTAATAATTCTCATGAGTAGTAATTTTATTTAAAATTAACCAAAAAGAACTACTTGACCATTTCAATTAACGTTTTGTATACCAATTGTGTAGGTAGGCCTACAACATTAGGATAAGATCCTTTAATTTCTTCAATACCTGTTAAGCCTATCCATTCTTGAATACCATACGCACCAGCCTTGTCATAAGGTTTGAAGTTGTTGATGTAGTAGTGGATTTCTTCATCAGATAACTCTCTAAACTTCACTTTGGTTACTTGGTGAACAACTTTTTGTGAGCTAGAAGTGGTGAAACAAACCGAAGTAATCACTTCGTGCCAATCTCCGGAAAGAGCATTCAGCATTCTAAAAGCTTCTTCTGCATCTGCTGCTTTGGCTAGTGATACGCCATTATGCCAAACTACAGTATCTGATGTAATAAGAATTTCGTCCGCTGCTAAGGATCCTTCAAATGCATCAGCTTTCAGTTTTGCTAAATAATCGCTTATTTGGCTTCCTACTAATTCAGGCGGATAAACTTCATCCACAGATTTTAACCGTACTTCAAACGGAAGTCCCATTTCTTTTAAAAACTGATGTCTTCTTGGTGAACCGCTGGCTAGAATTATGGAGTGATTATTTAAGTCTAACATAAGTTAATCGTTTGCGGCGCTAAAATTTGTCATCCAGTCTCCTTTTACCTTTAAAACCTGCTCAATAACATCTCTTACGCAGCCTTCTCCGCCGTTTTTATGAGAAACGTACATAGATACAGCTTTTACTTCCTGAACAGCGTTTTGTGGGCAACTAGGTAAGGCAACTGCTTTCATTACGGGGATATCAGGAATATCATCACCCATGTATAGCATTGTGCTTACGTCAACATTATGATTGTCCATATATTCTTTTAGGGCATCCATTTTGTGGTGTGCTCCTAAATAAATATCCTTTACGCCTAAAGCTTGCAGGCGGTTTCTTACACCTTCATTTGTGCCTCCAGAAATAATACATATTTTATATCCTTTCTGTAGTGCGGTTTTAACGGCATAGCCATCTTTCACGCTCATTTTTCTGAGCATTTCGCCTTCGGAGGTTATAAGCAATGTACTGTCGGTGAAAACACCATCAACGTCAAAAACAAAGGTGTCTATGTTTTTTAAATATTCTTTATAGCTCTTTTCCATAAGTTGCTTGTATAGATTTGCTCAACAGTTCGTAGACTGCCTTGAGCTCTGGTTTTTTTATTTGTTCTAACTGGTTTGCAATGGTGTTTGAATCGTTTCGCCTAGCAGGACCAGTTTGGGCCTCGTAAGGTGATAGGGTTTCGATTTTCCTTGCCGTTTCCTGTATGAGCGGGCTTAAAATTTCAAAAGGGACATTGTTTTCCTTACAAATTTCAGAACCCATATGATAAAGGTGATTGGTGAAATTATTTACAAACACTGCAGCAAGGTGAAGGCTTTTACGTTGTTCCGTATGTATTTCATATACGTTTTCTGAAACAAGATTTGCTAGTTTTTTCAATAGCACCAAGTCTTCTTTGTTTTCTGCTTCTAAACAGATTGGGACCTTCTTAAAATCTAGTTTGTTAGATTTACTAAAGGTCTGCAGTGGGTAAAAAACACCATGTCTATCGTGGCGGCACAGTTCGTTCATTGGCGTGCTTCCAGAAGTATGAACTATCAATTTATTTTTAAGAGTAAGTTGCTCTGATACAGTTTTTATAGAATTATCACTTAAAGCGATTATATAAATATCAGATTTTTTTAAATTAGAGAAATCAGAGGTTATTTTTTCCTCTGGAGCAAGAGCTAGAAGCGCTTTTTTATTTCGACCTATAACTTGAACAATCTCTATTTCGTCCGACTTTGAAAAAGCCTTTAAAAGGTGGGTTGCAACATTGCCGGTACCTAAAATGCTTACCTTAATCATGAGGCGAAAATAAGCATATAATTACGTAAAAGAGACTTTGTTTTGCTGAAAAATAATTCAAACATTTTGCTTTAAAGCGAAGAAATGATGCTCTAAATTCTATGGTATTTATAATAATGGCTACTATTTATTTCGGTCTATAAAAAAATCTACTTTTTCTAAAATGAATCCCATAAAATTTTCACTTATAATTAACAGTTTTCGTAAGACTTTAGATTGCTCTATCTTCCTGTAAATAAGAAAAAGGGCGTATTTTTGCCTGCTGAAAACCAATTTAGTTGCTGCCGATGAACATGCTCAAAAAATTCTTTTTCTCCACACGTTTAATGTCCGTTCTTTTTATAGTCTTTGCTATCGCAATGGGGCTAGGAACGTTCATAGAAAGTAAGTACAGCACTGAAACAGCTAGAATTTGGATTTATAACACTACATGGTTTGAGGCTATTATGGTCTTTTTTGTCATCAATTTTATTGGTAACATGTTCAGATACCGTTTACTGCGTTGGGAAAAATGGGCAGTTTTAACACTTCACCTTTCATGGATTTTTATCATAATTGGTGCATTTGTAACCCGCTATATCAGTTACGAGGGTATGATGCCTATTCGTGAGGGCAAATCGGAAAAAGTATTCTATTCGGACAAAACTTATCTAACCGCTTATGTAGACGGTGACATTAACGGAGAGGCTAAAAGAAAAACTTTACAAGAAGATTTAATAGTTACGGCAGAAGATATAAAATCGAGATTACCTTGGAAGTCAGATTTTAACGGTCAACCCTTTACTATTTCTTATGCAGGTTTTATTGATGGGGCAGAAGAGGGATTAATTCCAGATGAAAACGGAAAAACGTATTTAAAGATTGTTGAAGCAGGTGATGGGCAAAGACATGAGCACTTTCTAGAAAGTGGAAAAGTTTCTAGCATTCACAATGTGCTTTTTTCATTGAACAATGACACTGAAGGTGCCATTAATATTTTTGAAAAGGATGGGGCTTATACTATAAGAACCCCTTTTGAGGGTAATTATATGCGAATGGCAGACCAGTTTAAAGGTCAGGTCGCAAAGGATAGTCTTCAAGAATTTGTATTACGCTCATTATACTCAACGGCAGGAATGCAATTTGTAGTTCCTGAACCTGTAGTAAAGGGTTCGTATGGTGTTGTAAAAGTGCCAAAAGAAAAAATGACAGATGCTACCATGGATGCCATGATAGTAGATATTACGGTTGATGGAGAAACCGTTCAGCAAAAATTATTGGGAGGTAAAGGTATTTCTAATTTCTCCGAGAAAGTAAATGTAGGCGGACTGGATTTTAGTCTGAGCTATGGTTCCAAAGTATATGAACTTCCATTTAGCATTAAACTGAATGATTTTATAGCAGAAAAATATCCTGGTACTGAGCAGGGGTACAAATCTTTTATGAGCAAGGTTACTGTTGAAGACGACAGGGATTTTGACTATAGCATTTTTATGAATAATATTCTTGATCATAAGGGGTATCGATTTTTCCAATCTAGTTTTAGTCCAGATGAAAAAGGAACTGTTCTATCTGTTAATCATGATCAATGGGGTACCCGTATTACCTATTTGGGATACTTCTTACTGTACATTGGCTTAATGGGTATTATGTTCTTTGGAAAAACAAGATTTAAGGATTTAGCCGTTTCTCTTGATAAATTGAAAAGTAAAAAAGCAAAACTGACAGCGGTTCTTGTTTTGGGTATGTTGTTAAATGTGAATGCCCAAGAACATTCTGCAGATGATGGTCACGACCATAGTAATATGGCACCTACACAGTCCCAAATAGATTCACTTTTGCAAACTACGATTGTTTCCGAAGAGCATGCGGAGAAGTTCGGAAAACTTGTGATTCAAGATGAAGGAGGGCGAATGAAGCCAATAAATACATTTTCTTCAGAATTGCTTCGGAAGTTAAGTTTAAAGGATGTTTATAAAGATATGAATGCTGATCAGGTATTCTTATCCATGATGTTAAGTCCGGCCGCTTGGTATAATGCAGAGTTTTTAGCTGTAGATAAAAAAGGAAAGAACGATAGTATACGTCACGTAATAGGTATACCAGAAGGACAACCATTTGTAAAAGCAACTGATTTCTTTGATAAGGAAGGTAATTACAAATTAGAGCCATTTTTAGCAAAAGCTACATCTACCAATATCCCTAATCAGTTTGATAAGGATATTAAAGAAGCCAACATTCGTTTAAGTCTTTTGGATCAAGCTTTAAGTGGTCGTATTATAAAGGTTTTCCCTTTATTGAATGATGAAAATAACAAATGGATTTCAGCCATAGAATATAGGGGAGGTCAGTACCAGGTTTCAGATTCGCTTTACGCTAATTTTATCAAAAACTCGGTACCTTATTATCTAATGACCTTGCGTAAAGCAAAGGAGACAGGCGATTATGCAAATGCGGATAAGTTGTTAGAAGCATTCAAGCAAAATCAAAAAAACCACGGAGCAGAGGTGCTCCCTTCAGAAGATAAGATCAATGCCGAAGTAATTTACAATAAGCTGAATATTTTTAATATGCTATATAAGCTATATGCTTTTGTTGGCGTAATCATGTTTTTTGTTTTAGTATTCCAAATTTTTAAAGACCGCTCTATTTGGCGTATGGCAGTTTACTCCTTAAAGGGAACTATTTTTATCTTGTTCTTATGGCATACTGCAGGTCTTATTTTGCGATGGTATATTTCAGGTCACGCACCATGGACTAATGCTTATGAGAGTATTCTGTACGTTTCTTGGGCAACTATGGGAATGGGACTTCTCTTTGCCAGAAAAAGTGATATGACTATTGCAGCTTCTGCATTTGTTACCAGTATGTTATTGACAATTGCCCATTTAAATTGGGTAGATCCTGCAATTTCTACTTTGGTTCCGGTACTTGATAGTTATTGGCTAATGGTTCACGTTGCGGTTATTGTGGCAAGTTATGGACCGTTATCTGTCGCAATGATTCTAGGTTTAGTTTCTCTGTTACTTATGATTTTTACTAATAAGAAGAACAAGGCCGTAATGGACTTGAATATAAAAGAATTGACAATAATCAATGAATTGTCCATGACGGTAGGTCTGGTTATGTTAACTATTGGAAACTTTTTAGGAGGTCAATGGGCCAACGAGAGTTGGGGTAGGTATTGGGGCTGGGATCCAAAAGAAACATGGGCACTAATATCTATTATGATATACGCCTTTGTTATTCATACCCGCTTGGTACCTGCTTTGCGAAGTAGATGGGCATTCAACTTTCTTAGCGTTATTGCTTTTGGTAGTATTATGATGACTTATTTTGGAGTAAACTACTACTTGGTAGGCTTACATAGTTACGGGCAAAGTGGCGCAGCCGCTATTACGCCAGATTATATTTGGTATATCGTTCTGGCAGCCGCAATTCTTGGTGCTATAAGTTATTGGAGGTATAAGATTAACTATAGTAAATAGGGGGCATATTTCTAATTTTTAGTTAGAATTGTAAGGTATTTAATTAAAAAGAAGTGTTCTTTTTACCATTGTCGTAATATTTAATCTATTTTTTATAGATTTAGCATCTTGTTACGCGGTGAGATGAAAATGATAACTGAAGACATAAGGCTCTTAGAAGGCATGAAGGAAGACGATAATTCTTCTTTCAAGGCTGTTTATGAGAAATACTCTAAAGTTCTGTTTATATACGCTCACAACATTATAAAGGACAAGGTAATTTGTGAAGATATTATTCAGGAGGTTTTTATATCGCTTTGGGCAAAAAGAAAGACTAGTAGCATATTTTCTCTAAAACCGTATCTCTTTCAAGCTGTAAAATTTCAAATATTCAATCATTTCAGAAATAACAAATTTTCAACTGAAGATTTGACCAGATTGAATATTATAGACGTTTCAATGAACGTCTCAGATCAACTAGAATATTCTGAGCTTAATCAAATCATTCGGGATCAAGTAGCAAAATTGCCTAAAAGATGTCGTCATATTTTTGTGTTGAGCAGGTATGACCATAAATCGAATAAAGAAATAGCGGAAGAACTTGAGATATCCGTACAGGCGGTAAAAAATCAAATTTCAAAAGCATTGGCATTTCTACGAAACAATCTTCAATTAGAAGAAGCTGTAATTATTTCTCTTATCCTTCTTCATTAGACACTATCATTAGGTTTTAGAAACTGTTTATTAAGCTTTTAGGGCTCTTTAAACAAATATCTGTAATAAGTATTTCTTAATTTTTTCACTTTTATTTTATCGATTTGAAAAAATAATGGACTTCTGACGTGTACCATCGCATTAGTTTGGGTACTTAGTTGTGATATCGTTTTCTAATTGAGATATAAATGAACGAAAAAAAAGCAAAAAAGCTCTTTAAAAAATATGTGAACAATGAGTGTTCTCAGGAAGAGAGAGACTTAATGGAGCGTTTTCTTGAATCATACCAAAGTGAGAGTAATCCAACGTCAGATTTTAGATTTGATAGCGAAACAAAAGAAGAGGTTTGGCAGAAAATTGCGGGTAAGACTAAGGTTCCACAAGCAAAGAAAAATAACTTCAACGGTTTTATACTAAAGTACGCGGCCATTTTTATTGGTTTAGTGGGACTTGCCATGGTTTTCAATTTTCTATCAAAAAACGGCAGTGAAAAGTCCAACTTAGTTATTGAAGATAATGCTATTGTTTTAAAGACAGGAGACAACCAAGCAAGAAAAATTATTGTTGGTGGGGGAGAATCTATTACCGACGAAGACGGAAACATTTTGGCATCCCAATCTAATGACCAAATGGTCTATCATGGTAAGGCAACTACCAAGTTGGTCTATAATGAGATTATCATTCCTAAAGGAAAAACTTTTGAGCTGAAACTTTCTGATGGCACACTTGTACACCTAAATGCAGATACTTCTTTAAAGTACCCAGTAAGTTTTGTCAAAGGACAAGACCGAAAAGTATTTTTAAAAGGCGAGGCTTATTTTGAAGTAGCCAAAGACCCTAAACATAAATTTACTGTGGTAGCTAAAGTTATTGATGTTCAAGTTTTAGGAACTCATTTTAATGTTAGCTGTTATACCGGTGAAGAAACTTACGCGGTACTCGCAGAAGGTAGTGTAGCTATTAGTGATAAGCGTGCTGGTCAAGTGAGTGATAGTTTAAGTATTCTAAAACCAGGTCAAAAAGCGGCAATGCAGGAAGATGCTTTGGTAATAAGCCAGGTAGATATAAGCGATTACCTAAACTGGCGTAATGGTGATTTAACTTTTAATAATGAGCCTTTTGAAGATATTATAAGGAAGATAGAGCGTCGTTACGGAGTACGAATTGAAAACGGATATACAGAATTAGAATCTGTCCGGTTTAGGGGAGCTTTTAAAAATGAATCTATAGAAGATTTACTTGACACTTTTAAGGAGAGTGCTGAGTTTGATTACGAGATAACCAATAACCAAATACGAATTAAAAAACCAACATAATTTATGTGACTTAAAGCCAAAAAAAATCGGGGAACGCGGCAACGTCCCCCGACAAATAGTGATTTCAATCCGAGTAATAACAAATCAAAATCCTTTAAAAATATGGAAAAAAAACCATTGTTTTTCATTCTATTGAAAAACATTCTTAACAAGAATCGCACAGTGAAAATCTCCATTCTAATGTTTGCTTTTGCCTTGTTCAATCTTCATGCGAATTCATACTCGCAAAATAAGAAGGTTTCTATAGAGGCCAATAACGAGACTATTGAAAGTGTACTCAAACAAATAGAAACGCAAAGCGAGTTCCGCTTCTTTTATAAATCGGGACAGTTGAACGTAGCTAAAAGGGTGACTCTTAGGGTGGAAAAGCGCCCAATAAAAGAAGTTTTAAAAATGGTGTTTGGTAATAGTGTTACATACACCTTACTAAAAAACCAGATCGTTCTTAAAAATGACCCTTCGTATAGAGTGCCAATTGAAAGTACAGGAATAGATAATTTGGAGGAAGATCAACAGTCTATAACAGGTGTCATTACTGATGAAATGGGAGTGCCTCTTGCAGGTGCTAATGTTGTAGAAAAAGGAACAACTAATGGTGTTACCGCAGATTTTGACGGTAATTTTAGTCTCGAGCCTAGCTCTGATGATGCTATTTTGGTGGTTTCTTATATAGGTTTTGCCACTAAAGAAATTCCAGTTGCAGGTCAGACTACTTTAAATATTAAACTAGTTGAAAGTGCCGCGGGCTTAGATGAAGTAGTTGTAGTTGGCTTTGGTACTCAAAAGAAGGTGAACGTAATTGGTTCTGTTTCTCAGGTATCTTCTAAAGACATAGAGAATAGACCTGTTACTCAAGTTTCTCAAGCAATCACAGGTCAAATGCCCGGTGTTACTGTGGTGCAACGTTCAGGAAGACCAGGTCAGAGTGGTGGTAGTATAAGCGTTAGGGGAGTAGGTTCTTTTGGAGCTACACCAGATGCATTGGTTCTGATAGATGGTATTGCCGGAAGTATGAACGATATTAACCCGGATGATATTAAATCTATTTCAGTGTTAAAGGATGCCTCTTCAGCTGCCATTTATGGTGCACGTTCTGCAAACGGGGTAATTTTAATTACTACCAAGAATGGTGCTGATAATAAGTTTTCTGTCAATTATAATAGCTACGTAGGTTTTAACGCAGCAACAGAGCTTCCTGAATTTGTAAACTCTTGGGAATATGCAGAAATGTATAATATAGCTTCTGGTAGCAATAGTTTTTCTGCAGAAGACATTGCAAAATACAAGTCAGAAAGTGATTTGGATAATTACCCGAACACAAAATTTTTAGATGATCTTTTCTCTAAGAATGGAGTACAGACATCTCACACGTTAACTCTTAGTGGTGGCGATGAAAAGAACAAGTATTATGTTTCTGTAGGTATCTTGGAGCAGGATGGTATTGTTCCAAAAAATAGTTTTAACAGGTATAATTTTCGAATGAACCTTACGAATAAACTGGGGGACAAGTTTAATTTGAATACACGGTTTTTTGGTTCTGTAGAAAAGAGAGAAGAGCCTCAAGTAACGGGGAACAAAGGGCAAGGTTATAGAAGTGAAACCAATAGAGCAACTGATGCTGCTAATAATGGAGGAAGTTTTGTTGGAGATTTAGTGTCTAATGCCGTTAGATATCCAGCCGTAGTTTTAGGTCAGGATTCTCAAGGGAATTATGGTATTGGACCTGAAAGTGGTGGTACACCTGTAGCTTGGTTGGCTTCGGAATCTTATTTAGAAAATCCAAAAACAAAGGCAGGCGTAAATGTAAAGTTAGACTATAAACCGACCGATGATTTGACCTTTTCGGCAATAGGTGGATACAACTTTACTCTAAACGAGGAACGTTCTTACTATGCATCGCAACGCCTTAACGAGGATATTTATTTGGGGCAGTCTTATTTAAACCAGTATAGCAATAAAGAGATTTACAAAACACTGCAATTTACTGGTGAGTGGTCTAAGGAAGTGGGTGTTCATGATTTCAGTTTTTTAGGAGGATACTCTTTTGAAAATGAAGAATTTTCGTTTTTCAATGGATACCGTCAAGATTTTGCTAGTAACGATTACACAGTGTTAGATTTAGGTAGTGCAGAGAACCAACAATCAGCTGGTTTTGATTCTGAATGGGCCTTACAATCTTTCTTTTCTAGGTTGAAATATAGTTTTGATGAACGTTACCTTTTTGAAGCAACACTTCGTTATGATGGTTCGTCAAGATTTCCTAAAAGTAATAAGTATGCTGTTTTTCCTGCTGCCGCAGTAGGTTGGAGAGCTTCTCAAGAAACTTTCTTGGAAGATGTTAATTGGTTATCAAACTTGAAGTTCAAAGCTTCTTGGGGTATTTTAGGAAACCAGAATATTGGTAATTATCCATATCAAACTGTATTGGCTTCAGGGCGTGATTACGCTTTGGGTGGCGGACTTTCTACAGGAGCTGCATACTCTAATTACCGTGATGCGAATATTAAGTGGGAGTCAACAGAAACTACCGATATAGGTATTGAAACCGGACTTTTTGATGGAAAGGTAACTTTTAACGCTACCTATTTTAAAAGGAATACTACAGATGTACTTTTTAAACCATCATCTAGTGTGTCTTCTGTACTTGGTGTAGGTATTAGCGAAACCAATACAGGAGCTGTTAAGAACACAGGGTGGGAATTCGATTTAGGACATAGAGGTAGTAAAGGCGATTTTAGCTATTCTATTAATGGAAACTTTTCGGTAATAAACAATGAAGTGGTAACCCTAGGTTTGGGTAACGTAGAACAACCAAATGGTTTTGTAGGTAACGGTTCGGACCTTTTTATAGGCTATCCAATGCAGATGTACTATGGTTACAAAACCGATGGTGTATTCTTAAATGATGGAGAAACTTCTAGCTGGCCAGATCAAAGCGCGGTAAACCCAACTTCCCAAGCAGGAGATTTTAGGTATAAGGATATTAGTGGTCCTGATGGTGTGCCTGATGGAAAAGTAGACCCTACCTATGATAGGACGTATCTAGGAAGTAGAATTCCTAAATACACGTACGGAGCTAACATCAACTTAAATTATAAAAATTTCGACTTTTCTTTATTCCTTCAAGGGGTGAGCGGTGTAAAAGGTATGTTGGATAATTATGCAGGTTATGCTTTTTTCAACTTAGGAAATATTCAAAAATGGCAAATGGATGGTCGTTTTGATGCTAATAACCCGGTCCGTAATCCTGGTTATCCAAGGTTAGAAGTACTAACTAATAGTGGTTCGCCAAACACAGCTACATCGGATTATTGGGTTATAAACGCAGGTTATTTAAGAGTTAAAAATGTGCAATTAGGGTATAATTTTCCTGACTCTTTAACTGAGTTGATAGGCATAGATAACCTAAGGATGTATATAGGAGCAGAGAATTTACATTCTTTTAATTCCTATAGAGATGGATGGGATCCAGAGATTAATTCCTCGGGAAGCTATTATCCTATTTTAACTACGTACACCTTTGGTTTAAACTTAAAATTTTAGAACATGACAAATTTTTTATACACATATATAAGTCGCGTACCTTCCTTTTCTAGGTTGGTTGTTTTAAGCATGACGTTGGTTTTGTTTATTGGTTGCGATAAAGAATTGGAGCAATTTCCTAGTAACGCGTTTGCGAAAGATAATTTTTGGACATCAGAGTCCAATGCAAACATAGCTTTAACCGGTGCTTACCGTGGTGCAATTGAATACGGTACGCAAGTAGTACCTTCCGATTGGTGGACCTATTGCGGAATTGTTTTTATGGAATTTGCTACGGATAACGCCTATGATCGTAGAGGAGATAACTCTACTCAGAATCGTTTAACGGATGGGACGCTATTACCAAACAACAATGTCATAAACGGCTATTGGAAAGGTTCTTACAAAAGAATAGCAATTTGTAATGACTTTTTAGAGAATATTGGTAATGTAGAAATGGAACAGTCAAAAATTGATAGAATGGCTGCCGAGGTTCGCTTTCTTCGTGCCTCCACTTATTTCTATATTTCTCAATTTTGGGGAAGCGCTCCTTTGGTAACAAAGACCTTAACACCTGATGAGGCTAATAATGTAGACAAGGTATCAAAAGCAGAATTGGTTTCTTTTATAATCAGCGAGCTCAAAGCTTCGGCAGAAGATTTACCTTCATTTGGTGAATTATCCGGTTCTGAAGAAGGTAGGGCTAGCAAGCAAGCTGCTCTGGCCTTCTTAGGTAGAATGTATTTGGGTGAGCAGAATTTTGCAGAAGCTTCTAAAGTGTACAAGGAAATAATTGACATGGGGGAAAATATAATAGACCCAGATTATGCCTCTCTTTTTACACCTGTTAATGAAGCTAGCAGTGAAAATATCTTTAGCACTCAATATTTTGGGGGTCAAGCAGGAAATTCTTTACCACAACATGCGTATCCCGCAGTAGCTTCTGGGTGGCATATTGTAAATCCATTGGGTAGTTTGGCAGATGCGTATGGTTTTGATGATGGTACCCCATTATCATATGACGACCCTAAGTTTGATTATGACGATATGGGAGCCAATAGAGACCCAAGGTTTAGATACAACCTACTTTGGGATGGTTCTTCTTTTGGAGATAAAATCTATGATAGCAACCCGGATAGTACAGAATCTTTAGATCAGTTAACATATTCTAAGCAGGCAACAAGAACAGGGTACGGATTACGAAAGTTTTTTGATGAGTCTTTCAGTGGAAATTTAAAATCTGATTATGGCGGAAACGTTCCAATTATTAGATATGCCGAAGTTCTGTTAAGTTATCTAGAAGCCGAACTTGAAGCGGGGAACCCTATTACTCAGCAGTTGTTAGATGAGACCATTAATGCGGTACGAGGAAGGGCTTCTGTTGGACTGCCTCCAATAACGGAAACAGATGCAGCAACGCTACGCCCTATTCTTAGAAATGAAAGAAGAATTGAATTAGCATTTGAAGGTCAACGTCTTTGGGACATTATTAGATGGGATATTGGTGATGAGGTTTTGGTAGGGGATTTATGGGGAGCTCCTTTTCCTAATTCCACTTTATACCCAACGACTTCTAAGAAAATAGACCCACAGTCAAGATGGTACGTTACCACAAAGAATTTTAGAAAAGGAATTGATGATATTTGGCCAATTCCAGAATCTGAGGTAAACGTAAATCCTAAATTGGGCAATTAATTATGACAATTAAACGTAGAAAATTTATTCAAAACTTAGGACTTGCCGTGCCCATGCTGGCAAGTCCTTTTAATCCTATTCTTGCAAAAGAAATGGTGTTTACAGATTTTACCTCATCAGGCTTGGTCAATTCATTTTTTAAGGCAGATTTTAAAAAGTCAAATGAACGGGTGTGGATAGGAAGTTCCTTCTGGGCGGTACCAATGGAGGACTGGGAAATTAAAAATAACCGACTGGAGTTTTCAGGTGTAGAGAAGCAATCAAGGCTTCATATATTAACTCATGTACTTGGTGAGAACCAAGGAGACTTTGAGTTTTCTGGAAATTTGGGATTACTTGAGAATAAAGGTAAAAAAGGAGGTGTCGGTTTTTCCGTTGGGATAAAAGATAACACAGATCCTAATAGTGTAAAAGCGGCTTGTTACTTTGGTAAAGGTGTTTCCGTTGGCGTAAACCTAAAGGGAGAAATTTATATAGATAAGAAGAGAGAAGCACTACCTGGCGGATTTGACTTTGAAAATGTTTCTCTTCAGTTAAAAGGGCATAATAATGGAGGTGAAACAGAGCTTGAACTTAAAGCGACTGATGCCGCAGGAAAAAGCATAACTCTAGAGAATACTGTAAAAGGGAATCTAGACGGACTTGTTGCTCTGGAGAACAAGGGCAGTGAAAAAGGAGAAAGTACCTTTTGGTGGGGTGATATAGAATTTTCAGGTTCAAAAGTCCAATACAAACCAGACAATAGTTTTGGACCTATTCTATGGGCTATGTATACTTTATCACATGGTAAATTGAAACTTACCGCACAGCTTCCGCCAGTAGGAGTAAAAGATGCTCAAAAAGTAGAATTACAGTTTTTAAGAAATGGAAAGTGGATAAAAGAAGATAAAGTTCAAATTGATCCAGTTTCGTTTACCTCGATTTTTTCCATTGCGGATTGGAATGCTTCCGAGGATATAAAATATCGTTTACGCTATAGTTTAGACAAAGAAAGACATACCTATGAGGGAGTTATTCGTGAAGAACCCTTAGATAGATCTTTAATCTTTGGGGGACTTACGTGTCAGCATGCCATGGGGTTTCCGTATCGTCCGTTAGTAGAGAACTTAGATAAGTCTAATCCTGATATACTTTATTTTTCAGGAGATCAGTTATACGAAGGTAATGGAGGATATCCTATAAAGAGACAACCAGAAGACAAGGCTATTCTCAACTATTTGGGCAAGTGGTATATGTTTGGTTGGGCTTTTGGTGATGTATTAAGAAATAGACCTAGTATTTGTACCCCGGATGACCATGATGTGTATCAAGGTAATCTATGGGGTGAAGGTGGAGAAGGAATCACTTTTGAAGAATGGGAGAATGTACGTGATGCTCACGGAGGTCTAGTACAAACTCCAAATTTTGTAAACGTCGTTAATAAAACACAATGCGGTCATATGCCAGAGGCGTATGATCAGGCTCCCATGAAATCTAACATTAGTACGTGGTATACGCACTTGGTATATGGTAAGGTTAGTTTTGCTATTGTTAGTGATCGCCTTTTTAAATCGGGTCCTGAAATGGTGAGAGCGGGAGAGGGGAGAATAGATCACTTGACAGCACCAGCAAAATCCGGAGAGTTGGAATCTGACAACCTTAATTTTATGGGGCAACGCCAACTAGATTTTTTAAACGATTGGGTAGCGGATTGGAAAGGAGCTAACATGAAAGTATTGCTTAGTCAAACGCTATTTTCTAATGTGGGCACGCACCATGGTCCGGAGAAGGAATTTTTATTTGGCGACCTTGATTCTGGGGGATGGCCAAAATCTAAAAGAGATAAGGTTGTTGAAACAATAAGAAAGGCATGTGCATTTCATATAAATGGAGATCAGCATTTGCCTTTTATGGTACAATACAGTATTGACGAACCAAGGGATGGAGGATGGACGTTCTGTACGCCTGCAATTTCTACAGGGTATCCTAGATGGGGGCAACCAGACTCAGTTAACGTTCCTTTTACCGATAGACCGGAGCATGGTTTACCAAACACGGGATGTTATAGAGACGGCTTTGGGAATGATAATTATATCTATGCCGTTGGAAACCCTACAGATGACTTTGAAGAAGAATTTGATCGGTACCAGAAAGCTCAGAAAAAGGCTTCGGGTTATGGTATAGTTACTTTTGATACTAAAGAGAGAACTATAAAAATGGAAGCCATTAGGTTTTTAGCTAATCTGGATATCGAATCAGAGAAAAATACTTATCCGGGATGGCCATTAACAATACAGCAAACCGATAATGACGGTCGAAGACCAATAGGTTATCTTCCAAAATTAGAAGTAAAATCGGCCAATCAATTGCTGAAGATTATTAATGAAGAAACCAAAGAACTAGTACATGCCATGCGGATAAAAGGCAATACGTACACCCCGTCAGTTTATGAATTAGGTAAGTACACTTTAATTATAGGTGAAGGAGCTACAGAAAAAGCCATAAGTGGTATAGAAATAACCATTGATCCTAAAAAGACTATTTCTGTCTAAGCAAAAAGGAATAAATTTGAGAGTAAATTAATTTATAAATACAAAACAGTTCATGACAAGTTTAAGGAATTATTTTTTACAAGGAGCCCTCTTATTGTTGGTGTTATCCGGCTGTAAGTCTAAGGAAGAAAAAGCAGCAGTTCCGGATGAGAGTCCAAAGCAACCAAATATCGTTTTTATTTATATGGATGATTTGGGTTATGGTGACCTTAGCTCATATGGAGCAACGGAATTACATACGCCTAATATTGATGCTTTAGCGGAAGGTGGAGTTCAGTTTACGAATGGTTATGCTACTTCGGCAACTTGTACGCCAAGTAGATACGCTATTCTTACGGGTAGATATCCATGGAGAAATAAGGACGCAAAAATACTTCCGGGTACCGCACCCTTAATCATTAGTACAGATCAGCTTACTGTTCCTAAGGTCCTTAAAGAAAAAGGATATGCTACGGGTATAGTTGGTAAATGGCACCTAGGTTTAGGTAGTGGTAATGTAAACTGGAATGAGAGAGTTTCTCCAGGTCCTAATGAAGTTGGTTTTGATTATTCCTATATATTGGCGGCTACTCAAGATAGAGTTCCCACGGTCTACATTGATAATGGTAATGTAGACGGTTTAGACCCGAACGACCCCATAGAAGTAAGTTACAAGGAGAACTTTGAAGGTGAGCCAACAGGGTTGGACAACCCAGAGTTAACTACTATGAAGTGGCACCATGGCCATAACAATAGTATTGTAAACGCTATTCCCCGTATTGGGTATATGAAAGGTGGAGAAGCTGCGAAATGGAAGGATGTAGATATGGCGGACCACTTTTTAGTAAAAGCACAAGAGTATGTTACTGTGCATAAAGATGAGCCTTTCTTTTTATATTATGCCTTGCAGCAGCCACATGTACCTCGTACGCCACACCCACGTTTTGAAGGAAAATCTGGAATGGGTCCTCGTGGTGATGTTATCCTAGAAGCGGATTGGGTTGTTGGTGAATTCGTGAAAACTTTAGAAAATCAAGGTCTTTTAGAAAACACGTTGATTGTATTTTCTAGTGATAATGGTCCTGTTGTAAATGATGGCTATTATGACGACTCTGAAGAGAAATTGGGAAAACACACTCCCGCAGGTGTATTGCGTGGTGGTAAATATAGCTTGTTTGAGGCAGGTACTCGTGTGCCTTTTATTACATACTGGAAAGGGACAATTGCACCAGGTAAATCAGATGCTTTAGTTTGTCAAGTAGACTTACTTACCTCTATGGCAGCTTTAATAGGTAGTGATAAAAAAGGTGAGGATAGTGAAAACTTCCTAGATACCTTTATGGGTAAAACAGATCAAGGTAGAAAAGAATTGGTTTTAGAGGCTGGTTCAAGAACTGCTTTTAGAAAAGGGGACTGGGCTATGATTCCACCTTATAAAGGTGCAGCTCTTAATAAGCAAGTTAATATAGAATTAGGTAACGATAGCGAGTACCAACTATATAATTTAAAAGAGGACCTTGCTCAAACTAAAAATGTTGCTAAAGAAAACCCAGAAAAACTACAGGAAATGGTAGAAGGTTTTGAAGCCATAAGAGGTGAGAATGATTTAGAGATTAAAGAACTGGAGTTGAAGTAGAGAATTGTTGAGGTATTTTAATTTTAGAAATACCTTAAAATTATATTTTATACGAGCCGTTTTAAGTGTGGTTAGTGTTCATTAAGAGCATATTACACTTGAAACGGTTTTTTATTTTTCTTTTATATGTCAGAAATAAATTAGATATTTGACTCATCATGAAGTTATAGAAATTATGTTCCGTATAGATGTCACTGGGTTTTGTGCCCAGAAATAAGCGAACCTTACTTCGTTCGGTTATGGCGCGTTCTTCTTTTTATCAACATAATTTCATTTTCAAATGCCACATTTAAATAGAATCACTTTTAAAAGACTGTTTCAGTACTTTATAGTTGCCGTAACAGGAAAAGAAACAGAATTCACTACCGGAAGTATCCGCAAGGCCATCTTCATGCTCTCTATTCCAATGATTTTGGAGATGATGATGGAATCCATTTTTGCCATAGTAGACATCGCTTACGTATCACAGGTAAGTGTTAACGCCGTTGCAACAATTGGACTTACCGAATCCGTGGTTACTTTGGTATATGCAGTCGCCATAGGTTTGAGTATGGCAGCAACAGCTATAGTTGCCAGACGAATAGGGGCAAAAGATATTAAGGGGGCTCAAGAAGCCGCTGTACAGGCAATTGCGCTAGGAGTTCTAGTTTCCATAATAGTAGGTGTCCTTGGGTTTTTATATGCCGAAGATATACTTGCGTTAATGGGTGCAGAACCCGATTTGATAGCCGAAGGCTCTGGATATACCCGACTCTTATTAGGAGGTAATATTACTATTTTACTATTATTCTTAATCAACGCTATATTTAGGGGAGCCGGTGATGCTTCCGTTGCAATGTGGGCTTTAGTGCTCTCCAACGGACTCAACATTATACTAGACCCTATCTTTATTTTTGGTTGGGGACCCGTACCGGAGTATGGGGTCATGGGGGCTGCTATAGCTACCAATATAGGAAGAGGTACAGCTGTGTTGTTTCAATTGGCAGTATTGTTCTTTGGCTGGAGCCGCATACAAATCGGTTTTAAGGATATGGTTATTCGCTTTGGCGTAATGCTAAATCTTATTAAAGTCTCACTTGGGGGAATTGCTCAATTTCTAATAGGGACTTCTAGTTGGGTATTTCTTATGCGTATGATGTCAGAGTTTGGTAGTGAGGTACTGGCTGGTTACACAATTGCCATCCGCGTAATGTTATTCACTTTAATGCCATCTTGGGGTATGAGTAATGCCGCAGCTACATTGGTGGGGCAGAACCTTGGAGCTCAACAGCCCGATCGTGCAGAAACTTCGGTTTGGAAGACAGGAAAATACAACGCCTATTTTATGGGTGCTGTTTCTTTAATCTATCTATTCTTTGCTTATGATATTGTTGGTTGGTTCAGTGCCAACCCCGTTGTAGTGGAGAATGGAGGTTTGTGTCTTCAGATTATTGCTGTGGGGTATATATTCTATGCCTATGGTATGGTGGTAACCCAAGCCTTTAATGGAGCGGGAGATACAGGAACGCCAACAAAAATTAATCTCATTGCTTTCTGGCTGTTTCAATTGCCCTTTGCCTATCTAATGGCAATAACTCTTAATTTAGGTGCTATGGGTGTATTTATAGCTATTACTGCTGCTGAGGTGCTGCTAGCAATAATTTCTATGATTTGGTTTAAAAAAGGAAACTGGAAAAAGGTGAGTGTCTAATACTCTTTTTGTAACTTGATCTTTCTAAATTTTTGAAATTATGCAGCAAAAGAAAATAGGACTCAATACCATTTGTACCCATGTAGGGGAAGTTAAAGACGAACAGTTTAAAGGGGCAATTTCTCCACTTTACATGAGTAGTTCGTATGCTTTTGAAGATGTAGATGTAAAAAGGTATCCTAGATATTTTAATACACCCAACCAAGAGGCGTTGTGTAAAAAGATTGCTGCGTTAGAAAATACAGAAGCTGGCCTTATTTTCGGAAGTGGTATGGCAGCCATCACCACAAGCTTAATGGCTTTTCTTAGAGCTGGTGATCATATTGTTCTTCAGCAAGTATTGTATGGAGGAACTTACAATCTGGTTGTAGAGGAATTTGAGAAGTTTGGTATTGAATATTCATTTACCGAAGGATGGCAAGCTGAGGATTTCGAAAAAGAAATTCGTTCCAATACAAAGGTCATCTATATAGAAACACCTTCCAATCCGCTATTGACAATAACCGACTTAGATGCTATTAGCAAACTAGCTAAGAAGCATAATTTGGTTTCTATGATAGACAATACGTTTGCGAGCCCCGTTAATCAAAACCCTATAGATTTTGGTATTGATGTGGTTATGCATAGTGCCACTAAATATATGGGTGGACATTCAGATATTCTAGCAGGAGCAGTTGCATCATCCGAAGAAAACATTCATAGAATATTTGGGTTGGCAAAGAACTTTGGCGGTAGTCTTAGTGACTATACTGTTTGGTTATTGGAAAGGAGCTTAAAAACCATGGGCTTGAGGGTGAAAGCTCAAAATATAAATGCCCAGCATATGGCAGAATACCTAGAAGGGAACGAAGCGGTCACTAAAGTATACTACCCAGGCCTAAAGAGTCATCCGGAGCATGAATTGGCAAAAGCGCAAATGAAAGGTTTTGGAGGAATGTTATCTTTTGAGCTTCATGAACACTATGATGCAAATCAATTTCAAAAAGAACTATTATTAATAAAATCTTCCATGAGTTTGGCAGGGGTAGAGAGTACCGTTCTTTCTCCTACAAAAACATCGCACTCCCTTTTGAGTGCGGAAGAGAGAGCTAAACAAGGTATTGCAGACGGCTTAATCCGTTTTTCTGTTGGCATAGAAGAACCAGAAGATTTAATTGCAGATATAGAACAAGCATTAAAAAAAGTAAGGTCTGGTAATGTTGTAGCGACTAGTTAAAGGCATTTAATCAGAACAAAGAACAATACTCAATAAAATAGAATGAAATTAGACATATTAGCTTTTGGTGCTCACCCAGATGATGTAGAACTTGGTGCCGGAGCTACCATAGCCAAGGCCATTGCAAGTGGTAAAAAAGTAGGTATTGTAGATTTAACCCGTGGCGAGCTTGGCACACGAGGCTCCGCAGAAATTAGAGATAGAGAAGCAGCAGCAGCTGGTAAAATTCTAGGAGTTTCGGCAAGAGAGAACTTAGGATTTGCAGATGGTTTTTTTGTAAATGACAGAGAACATCAATTGCAGATTATAAAGATGGTTCGTAAATACAGACCGGAAATTGTTTTGTGCAATGCCATAGATGATCGCCATATTGATCATGGTAAAGGAAGTAAACTAGTTAGTGATGCTTGTTTTTTAAGTGGATTGATTAAGATTGAAACCCAGTTAGAAGGCGAAGAGGCGAATCAAGCACAGTGGAGACCAAAGGTGGTTTACCATTACATTCAATGGAAGAATATTGAACCGGATTTTGTTGTTGATGTTTCAGAATTCATTGAAAAGAAAACGGAAGCTATTTTAGCTTATTCGTCACAGTTTCATGATCCAACAAGTAAGGAGCCAGAAACGCCAATAAGTAGTAAAAACTTTATTGAAAGTGTAAATTACAGAGCCAAGGATTTAGGAAGATTGGTAGGAGTTGCGTATGCTGAAGGATTTACCACAGAACGTTTTGTTGCAGTTAGCAATATAGACGACCTAATTTAAGCTGTTCGTTGATATTTATTTTTAGCCTTGGGTAGGGTAAAGTGAAAAGTACTCCCTTTTCTCAATAGACTTTCTACCCAAATAACTCCATTATTTTTCTCTACCATTTCCTTGCATAGAGATAGTCCTAAGCCCGTGCCTTTTTCATTATTTGTGCCGTAGGTCGTTAAGGTAGAGTTATCTGAAAATATTTTTTCGATGGTATCTTGATTCATACCTATACCGGTATCACGAATAGAGACCTGCCATAAGTCTTTTTTCTCAATAGCGGTAATGGTTACCATACCATTTTCGGGGGTAAATTTTACGGCGTTACTGATGAGGTTTCTAATTACAATATCTATTTGGTTGGTATCTGACCACGTCAATGTTTTTGCTTCTAAGTGATTAATAAGACGAATAGATTTGTTCTTTGCCACTTCAGATAACAAGTCAATATTTTCTTTAACAACTGTTTCTAGAGCAACTACTTCGGCTCTAGTAACCGCTCCGTTCATTTGGGTTTGGCCCCATGTTAAAAGATTGTTGAGCGTAAAAGAGATATGGTCTATATCATTAGAAAGTTTGGGCATGAAACCCATAAACTCATTTTGCTCTATTTCACCATCTTTAAATAGTTTTAAAAGCCCTTGGAAAGCCGCTATTGGTCCACGAAGGTCATGGCCAATAATTGAAAATAATTTATCTTTTGTCCGGTTTATTTCATGCAGTTCAAGTTCGTTTATCTTTAAATCTGCTTGTTTTTTCTGGAGTTCGGAATTCAATTTTTTTTGTACTTTCTCACTTCTGAATACTAAAAGGGTAACGATAATGAAAATTATGAGTATACCCAAAGCTACATTTACGTAAGCTCTTTGTGTATCTAGTTGTTTAGTGTTTTCTTTAATAAGGTCTATTTTCTGTTTTTCATGCTCCATTTTGGTTTTTAGCATGGTTAGACTCTTTTTGTTTTCATTTCTATATAAAGTATCGGATAATGATTGATATATCTCATGATACTTTAAGGCTTCTGTATAATCTTCTTTGTTCTTGTTTATTTGATACAATGTTTTAGCGCATTGCTTAGAGCCCTCCATGTCTTTTATTCTATCTGAAATAGCATAAGCGTTTAATGCATATAATTCGGACATGGCGTCATTGCCTAGACCTAAATAGGCTTGAGACATACCATTGAGCAATTCAATTTCACCACGATCATCCTGAATTTTTTTATGAAGCATTTCACTTTGTCTATACCAGTAGAGCGCCCATTCAAATTTGTTGTCTTTTAAATAGATTTTAGCTTTAGTGGCATAAGCGTAGGCAAGCCATTCCATTTTCTTGGTTTTTTCAAAAATGGCTATGCTGGTATTAGCATTGTACATGGCATGCTCTAAATCTCCAGTGTCTGCATAAATAGAGGCAATGTTGCTCATAGTTTCAGCAGAGATGGATTCATTCCCTAAGTCTTCGTTTATTTTTTTTACTTTTTTATAGAATTCTAGGGCTTGAACGAAATCATTTTGCGATGCATATAGGTTAGCAACATTTTCATTAAATATAGATAGCATGAATTTATCATCGTTTTCATTTGCGATATCTATACCTTCTAAATAGTAAATCAATGATTTTGCGTAATCTCCTGTATAAGCAAATTCAGAGGCAAGTTTATTTTGTGCCCGTAACCTTAATGCTATATCTTTTGATACGATACTCATGGAAAGAGCATTTTTGAAGTAAAGCATACTTTTGGTATGATTTCCCTGATCTGAATAGTAATTACCTAATCCTAAAAGAGCATAGCTTTCTCCTTTTTTGTAATTAGAGGATTTACTGTAATCTAAAGCGAGTTGTGAGAGCAATAAAAGGCTATCTGTATTGAAAAACCTTAACTCATCACCCAAATTGTTTAGTAGATTAATATGGGTGGTGTCTTTAATACAAAAATTAGGGGAGCTTCTTAATTCCTTAATGAGTGTTTGCAAGCTATCCTTAGCATCTTGTTGCGCACTTATATTTGTTGTAGACAATACAAGTAAGCCAAAAAGCAAAATAGCTAATTTGGACATTAGGTTAGAGGTCAAAGAATGGATTTTGACAAAAAGCATTTCTAAAATTAATTATTCATCTAATGTATCTACATACTGTTGATATCTCTAAAAATTGTTGTGAAACGCTAAAAATTGTGTGTTTTAGCGAGAGTAACTTGCATTTTATCGATGTTTTTCAATTTTTTATTGATGTTTATACATTCACTGTCAAGCTGTTCTAGTAAAGAATATAGGTGGGGTATGAAAATAACCGAAGTTTTATTTTGAAAGATTACATGAAAAAAAGTATCTTTGCCACCGCTTACAAATGGTGGTTGTAGCTCAGCTGGTTAGAGCGCTTGATTGTGGTTCAAGAGGTCGCCGGTTCGAAACCGGTCTTCCACCCCGAAATAAAAAGCCTTGTCAATTTTGACAAGGCTTTTTTGGTTTTATATATGACCTCAAAAAAGGGCATAAAAAAACCTGCTGTTTAGGGCAGGTTTTTTATTTACTGGTACAATTTTTATTCAGCAGCTTTATCTACCACTAAACGTTTGTTTCTATTGGCTACTTCCCAAGCTGTGTAAAAGACTAAACGTGTACGATTTTCAAGAAGATCGTAGTTAATCTTGTCCGGCGTATCTCCTGGTTTGTGATAATCTGCGTGAGTTCCGTTAAAATAGAAAATAATTGGAATGTTGTTCTTTGCAAAATTGTAATGGTCACTTCTATAATAGAAACGATTAGGGTCGTTCTCGTCGTTATAAGTGTAATCCAACTCAATATTAGTGTACTTGTCGTTAACCTCTTCAGAAAGCTCGTGTAGGTCTGTACTGAGCTTATCGGAGCCAATTAGGTAGATGTAGTTGCGGTCACCATCACGTTCTGGGTCAATACGGCCGATCATATCAATATTAAGATTGGCAACTGTGTTTTCAAGGGGATATATTGGATCTACATCTGTATAGTACTGAGAGCCTAATAGTCCTTTTTCCTCACCTGTAACGTGTAGAAAAACAATTGATCGTTTTGGACCTTGTCCAGCATCCGCCGCCTTTTTAAAAGCTTGTGCAATTTCTAAAAGAGCAACTGTACCAGAACCATCATCATCCGCACCATTGTTAATTTCGCCATCGGCAGTAATACCAATGTGGTCCAAGTGAGATGAAATCACTAAGTACTCGTTAGGCTTTTCGGAACCTTTTAGTATGGCAACTACATTTTCGGACTCAATATCGCCATTTTCGCTTTTGACATTAACAATCAGTTTCTTCGCTAAATTTTTTGGTTTGTTATCGGATACAATACTTGGTAAAATAGCCTTAGCCAATTTTGCATCGATTAAAAAGTTAAAAAACTCATCTGAATCGTCTTTGGCTAATTCCATTCTGCCACTTTCGTTGGTCTTCATCCATTCAAACCTACTTTTAAAGCGCGCAAAGTTAGTTTCGTCATAATAAAGAATGCCTTTAGCTCCTTTAGAGGTAGCTAGCTCTAAACGCTTGCCTAAAGATTCTGACATGTTACTCCAGATAGACTTTTCGGAAGACCCGGACAAAAGATAGTTTCCGTTAGCAGCAATTGGCTCACCAGATTTAACTAAGATTACTTTATCCTTAACGTCAATATTTTTGTAGTCAGAATAATCACCTTCTTCAATGCCATAACCAACGTAAATGATATTATCAAAAGTTCCTTCTGCTTTAGAAAAAGTAAGGAAATCTTCTCCTAACGGGTACTCTTTGCCATCAATAGAAAGAGAACCTGCGGGTAATTGGCTAACTTGAAGTGGTACTGTTTGAAAATAGTTTCCGTCTGCTTGTGCAGCAGGAATCCCCATTTTTTCGTATTGGGCTTTTAAATATTCTACAGCCTTTTTTTGACCAGGTTTCCCGGTTTCCCTTCCTTCGTATTCATCGGAAGCGTAGGTGTAAAGATGTTCTTTAAGTTCACTTTCGGTAATAGTTTCTGCGAAAGGTTCAGGGGTACTGGTGGGTTTAGCAACTGCGTTTTTATCGCCATCAGAAACAGTTGTTTGTGATGAGTTGCAGGCCATAGCCAATCCTATGGCAAGGATAATGAGTTTTTTCATGTTGTATGAGTTATGCTTTCAAAAGTTCCCAAAATTAACGAAAACAAATAGAACAGGTCTGCTGGCTGGGCAATAATTATGTGTGTTGATCTATTACTTTTTTAGTTAACTTGCCTGAGGTTTTACCAAATCCAGATGTACTTATTGATATGAGAATTTTAAAACTACTAATTGCCTGTGGCTTAGCAGGAACCATTAACCTTTCCTGTAATCAAATTAAAAAAGAAAAAATGACCGAATCCGCTTCCGAGCTACCAAAAGCAAAATTTGAGAAGAATATTAATCCTGAAGATTTTACTACAACTATAAAAGGAGATTCGGTAAAGTTCTTTGTTCTGACCAATGCAAATGGAATGGAAGTTACTTTTACGAACTACGGACAACGTTTAGTTTCGTTATATGCTCCTGATAAGGATGGTAGTTTTAAAGATGTAGTGCTAGGTTTTAATAATTTGGAAAATTATAGGTCGAAAAAAAACTTTTATGGTGCTACAATTGGCAGATATGGAAATCGTATAGCTAAAGGAAAGTTCTCTTTAGATGGTAAAACATATGATTTAGCCATTAATAATAATGAAAACCACCTGCACGGAGGAGAAGTAGGATTTGAAAGTGTAGTTTGGAAAGTTGTGGAGCAGTCTAAAAACGCAATTAGCTTTAGCCGTACATCTCCTGATATGGAGGAAGGTTACCCGGGTAATTTAGATGTTAGGGTTAGTTATGTTCTTACGAATGATAATGAATTGCAAATAAGCTACGAAGCAAAAACGGATAAACCCACGTATGTAAACCTTACCAATCATTCGTTCTTTAACCTTAAAGGAGAAGGGGAGGGAACAGTAAATGATCATATTGCACTATTGAATGCAGATAAGTTTACACCTGTGGACAATGGTTTGATTCCAACAGGAGAATTGAGGGATGTGGCAGGGACCCCTTTTGATTTTAGAACACCAAAACTTATTGGAAAGGATATTGAGGCTAATTATGACCAAATTAAGTTGGGTAATGGTTACGATCATAATTATGTTTTAAACGAAGTGCCTAAGAACCGCGAGGGCTTAACGTTTGCGGCTAGGGTTGTAGAGCCTACTAGCGGTCGTACGTTAGAAGTTTATACTTCTGAACCTGGAGTCCAGTTTTATACAGGTAATTTTTTAGATGGCTCTGATATTGGTAAAAGCGGTAATCCTTATCTCCGTAGAGGTTCCTTTTGTTTAGAAACACAACATTTTCCAGATTCGCCTAATCATCCTGAATTTCCTAGTACACAATTAAACCCGGGAGAAACATATACGTCATATTGTACCTATAAATTTGGTGTTACTAAGAACTAAATACCGCTTTAATTAGACTTTTTATGTTGAGCAGCAAATCGTGACGGAATCACACCTTTTAATTTTTTAAACTGTCTGTTGAAGTTAGAAATCGATGAAAATCCGGATTGTTCTGAAATTTCTAGAATAGAATTTTGGTCGTCTGCTCGATTTAATAATTGACACGCATGCTCTATACGAAGCTCTATCAAGAATTGAAAAAAGGTCTTATTGGTATGCTGTTTGAAAAATTTACAAAAGGCATTGGGTGTCATATGTACTTTGCTTGATACGGTATCTAAATTAATTTCATTCTGAAAATGAGTTACCACGTAATCAAAAATAGTTTGCATACGTTCTCCTTGGGAACTCCCCATTTTCTTTGAAGACACAAAGTTTGTCAAGGTCTTTTTATCTGCATAACACAGGTTTTTTAGCAAATTGAAAAAGCAAATGAAACGCTCCAGTTTTTGCAAATTTGGAAGCTGTTTCATAGCATTTTGAATATCTTTCGTATCACCTAAAACCTGAAAGCCTTCTTTTGAAACATTAAAAAGGGGGTGCAACTCCTCCAAGTCTGGTAATTCAAAAAATGATTCGCCAAAAGTAGTTTCCGTAAAGAACAATGAAATTCTATGGGCCATTTCATCTGTACTATCATTTTTGAATAAATGTGGGCTATGAGGACCAATCACAAAAAAGTCGCCATCTTCAAATGGATGAATGCTATCGCCAACAATCAATTTTCCCTTCGCCTTTACAATTAAAGTTAGTTGAATTTCTGCATGCTGATGCAGTTTATCATAGAAAACCATCTCCCGGTCTACCTGAACTATTAGATTTTGGTGCAGCGGTTTTGGAATTTGAAAAGGATGTACTTTCATTTTATAAATTAAGCGTATTTAAGTCAAGTAGTTGATATATTGGTTTAATGATGGATAATATAGTATATAATTTTGATAATATGCTCTAATTAGTACTAACTATCTTCTACTAATTTTGTGAGTGTAATTAAAAATTAACCAGATGAAATTTGAATGGAAAGGCGTTATGCCAGCGGTGACTACAAAATTTAATGAAGATGATACGCTTGATCTAAAGATGTTCCGTACCAATATAGAAGCTCAAGTAGAAGCTGGGGTTCACGGAATTGTTTTAGGGGGTTCTCTTGGTGAGGCAAGTACTTTAACTGCAGATGAAAAAAAGGTACTTATAAAAGAAACAGTTCAGATAGTTGAAGGTAAGATTCCTGTTATAATGACCATTGCAGAGCAGGCAACTAAAGTAGCGCTTCAAGCGATTAAAGATGCCGAAGAAAGCGGTGCAGACGGACTTATGATTCTTCCTCCTATGCGTTATAAGTCTACGGATAATGAAACTGTTCAATATTTTAAAGAATTAGCTAGTAGTACTGAGCTTCCTATTATGATTTACAACAACCCTGTAGATTATAAGATTGAAGTAACGGTGAGTATGTTTAAAGAACTAATTGAATTAAAAAATATCACAGCGGTAAAAGAGTCAACAAGGGATATCATTAATATTGGACGTTTACGTAATGAATTTGGTTCTGATTTAAGCATTTTGACTGGAGTAGATCCTTTGGCATTAGAAAGTCTCTTTATGGGTGCCGATGGTTGGGTGGCAGGTCTTGTTTGTGCTTTTCCAGCAGAAACCGTTGCTATTTATGAACTGGCTAAAGCTGGTTATGCAAAGGAAGCTACTGAAATTTACAGATGGTTCTTGCCATTATTGGAGCTAGATATAAGTCCGCAATTGGTTCAGAATATTAAGTTGGCAGAAGTTGCTACGGGTATTGGTACCGAAATAGTTAGAAAACCAAGACTTCCATTACAAGGAGAAGAACGAGATAGAGTTTTGAAAGTAATTCAGGACGGACTTAAAAGTAGGCCTAAATTACCCGATTATAAAAATTTGAAAGTACTAAACAATCAGTTGGCCTAATACCGTAATCTCATTAAAATTGAGAAGGAATTATTTTCTATTACGTGTATAATAAACGCTTATTGAAGTTGTTTGGTGAGTAAAAGTCTTTCTAGTAAATTCTTGGTGCTTAACCCCAAATATAGTAGCTTCATGCCTATTTTAAAGAGCAGAAATACCATACTATGATTACAGGAAAAAACTATATTGGAAATGAGCTTTCATCTATTGGAAGTGATACATATAAAACCTTTGACCCAAAGCTTAATTTGGAAACGGAGTGGACTTTTTATGAGGCCACAAAGGAAGAAATAGATAAGGCTGTGGGTAAAGCCCATGAAGCTTTTCAGACTTATAAAAAGTTTTCAGGCGCTAAGAAAGCAGGATTTTTAGAAGCTATAGCCGAAGAAATTGAGGCTCTGGGTGATGAATTAATTCAGACATATTGTAAAGAGTCTGGATTGCCAGAAGGTAGAGCTATTGGCGAGCGTGGTCGTACCATGGGGCAGTTGCGGGCTTTTGCTCAATTGCTAAAAGAAGGCTCATGGGTAGAGGCTACGATAGATACGGCCCAACCAGATAGACAGCCAATGGCTAAAACAGATTTACGTAAAATGTTGCTTCCTATTGGCCCTATAGCTGTTTTTGGTTCAAGTAATTTTCCGTTTGCATTTTCTACGGCTGGTGGTGATACCGCTAGTGCTTTGGCTTCCGGTTGTCCGGTAATTGTAAAAAGTCACCCTATGCATGCTGGTACTGGGGAACTGGTTTCTTCGGCAGTAATTAAAGCGGCGGAACGCACGGGTATGCCAGACGGTATTTTCTCTAATTTAAACAGTAGCGGTATAGAAGTGGGGCAACAATTGGTGCTTCATCCTAAAGTTAAAGGAGTAGGGTTCACCGGTAGTATCAAAGCTGGTACGGCTCTTTATAAATTGGCAAACGAACGAAAAGAACCTATTCCGGTTTTTGCCGAGATGGGTAGCATAAACCCTGTGGTAGTTTTACCTTCCGCTTTGCGTGATAAAGGTTTGGATTGGGCTAAACAATATGCCAGTTCAGTTATGATGGGTGCTGGTCAATTCTGTACTAACCCAGGATTAATTTTGGGTATAAAAAGTACATCGCTAGATGTCTTCATAAACGCTTTAGGTGAGGAAATAGATAAATTGGAACCTTCTTGTATGTTGCATCCAAACATTTATAACAACTACGAAAAAGGTAAAAAAGAGCTTTCAGGTCAAGGTGGTGCTGATGTTGTGGCAGAATACGAAAAGGCAGTAGCGCCAAATTATGCAAAACAGAAAGTGCTAACCGTTAATGGGGCTAATTTTTTAAAGAACCCTAAACTACACCAAGAAGTATTCGGACCATTTTCTATTGTGGTAAGATGTGCCGATGCAAAAGAGATGACAGAAGTTTTGAACCGTTTGGAAGGGCAGTTAACAGGTACAGTTCTTGGAAATCCTGACGAATTAAAAACATACAGTTCAGCAGTAGACGCTTTACAAGGAAGAGTTGGAAGATTAATTTTTAACGGTGTTCCAACCGGAGTAGAAGTTTGTCCTTCTATGCAACATGGCGGACCTTTTCCTGCCAGTACAGATAGCCGTTTTACTTCGGTTGGCGTATCAGCTGTGAAGCGTTGGGTTAGACCTGTTTCTTTTCAGAATTGGCCACAAGAACTACTTCCTGAAGAATTGCAAAATGGGAATCCGCTGGCGATAATGCGCATTGTAGACAGTGAGCATACCAATAAAAAAATTGAGTAAGATTAGAACATGTAGCACTATTTGAATTATGGCGACGAGTATTTTCACTTGTATTGATGCCCACACCTGTGGAAACCCGGTAAGGGTAGTAGCTAAGGGAGGACCTGAACTTACAGGAACATCCATGAGTGAAAAACGTCAGCATTTCCTAAAAGAATACGATTGGATTCGTAAAGGGTTAATGTTCGAACCTCGCGGTCATGATATGATGAGTGGTAGCATTTTTTATCCGCCAGCAAATCCAGAAAATGATTTTGGTATTCTTTTTATAGAAACCAGTGGGTGTCTGCCTATGTGTGGTCACGGTACTATTGGAGCGATAACTATAGGTATTGAAGAAGGGTTGCTAAAACCGAAAAAGGCGGGTGAAATACGAATGGAAACGCCAGCCGGTCTGGTGAAAATCAGTTATCAGCAAACAGGTAAAAAGGTAGATTGGGTAAAATTGACGAATGTAAAATCATATTTGGCAGCTACGGAATTAACGATTAAAAGTTCTGATTTAGGTGAATTGGTATTTGATGTTTCTTATGGCGGTAATTTTTATGCCATAATAGACCCACAGTCAAATTTTTCAGGTATTCAAGATTTTTCTGCAGGAAAGCTGGTTCAGTTGAGTCAAGAAATCCGTGATAAAATAAATTTGAAATATCCCAATGCATTCGTCCACCCTGAGGATGAAACCATTAATGGCGTAAGTCATATTTTGTGGACAGGAGATACTATTTCTCCCGAAGCAACCGCTCGTAATGCTGTTTTTTATGGAGATAAGGCAATAGATAGATCGCCGTGCGGCACGGGAACTTCTGCGAGAATGGCACAATGGTACGCCAAAGGAAAACTGAAAATAGGAGAGGAGTTCATTCACGAAAGCTTCATAGGATCAAAATTTATAGGTAGGGTAGAAGAAGAAACTCTTTTAGATGGCAAGAAAGCTATTTACCCTAGCATTCAAGGTTGGGCCAGAATATACGGTCATAATACCATTACCATTGATGATGACGACCCTTATGCACATGGCTTTCAGGTTATATAATACAGAGACAAGAATTGAGTAAAAAAATAATCATAGTAGGAGGAGGAATTGTGGGACTTAGTGCTGCATATTTTCTTAGTAAGGAGGGTCATGATGTTACCGTTATAGATAAATCTGATATTACATCTGGAGCTTCGTTTGTAAATGCAGGTTACATTACGCCTAGTCACATTATTCCACTGGCATCGCCTGGCATGATTGCCAAGGGTATTAAGATGATGTTTAATTCTGCTAGTCCTTTTTATATGAAACCTAGATGGGATACTGAGTTTTTTAAATGGTCATGGTATTTTCATAAATCATCTACCAAAGAAAAAGTGGCTAAGGCTATTCCCGTTATTAAAGACATTAATGTTTTAAGTAGAGAACTCTTTGGGGCTATAAAAGCTTCAGGTGATTTAGGTGATTTTCAATTGGAGCGTAAAGGGTTGTTGATGCTTTATAAAACCCAAGAGGCTTATCTTCATGAGAAAGATGTGGCAAATAAAGCCAGTTTTCTGGGCCTTGAAGTACAGGAACTAGATCAGAAACAATTGGCAAAGCTAGAACCGGAGGTCGCTATAGATGCAAAAGGAGCTATTCACTATGAATGTGATGCACACTCTACGCCAACTCAGTTTATGCCTAAAATAGTAGCTTATCTAAAAAGCGCAGGAGTTAAGATTATAACGAATGAAGAAGTGCTGGATTTAGAAGCAAAAGGAAATCGGATTCAGGAGATTAAAACTTCCAAAACTAATTATACTGCAGATGAAGTAATACTTGCAGCCGGCTCATGGAGTGGACAAATTGCTAAAAAAATTAAGATGGATTTGCCTCTGCAAGGAGGTAAAGGCTATAGTATAAATGTTGCAAGGCCAACAGGAATAACCATTCCTGCTATTCTTATGGAGTCCAAAATGGCAGTTACGCCAATGGATGGTTTTACACGGTTTGCCGGTACTATGGAGTTTTCCGGCAACAATGATTTTGTTAGAAAAGAACGGGTTATGGCTATTGCCAACGGAGCAAAAAACTTTTATCCTACCGTAGATATAAACGCAAATGAAATTGCGAGTGTAAAAACCGGTTTACGACCAGTTTCGCCAGACGGACTTCCTTATATTGGGCGGTCTTCCAAATGGTCCAATTTGACTTTCGCAACCGGGCATTCTATGATGGGATGGAGTTTAGGACCAGCTACTGGTAAATTGGTTTCCGAAATAATAGACGAGAGAAAAGTATCCATGAATATCGATGCCTTTTCTCCCGATAGAAGGTTTTAGAAGATTATTTCCTTTCGATAAGATCCCAAAGGTTGCCGTATAAGTCTTTAAATACTACTACGGTTCCGTATGGTTCTTCGCGAGGGTCTTCATTAAATTCTACACCTTGGTCTTTCATTTTTTTATAATCTCGCCAAAAATCATCGGTGTGTAGAAATAGAAAAACACGACCACCAGTTTGGTTTCCTATAGCTTTTCGCTGTTCATCATTCGTAGCTTCAGCTAGTAAAAGCGATAATCCGTTTAGACTAGGAGGAGATACCGTAACCCACCTTTTATTATCATCTAATTGAATGTTGTCTACCAATTTAAAGCCTAACTTTCTAGTGTAGAAAGCAATGGCTTCATCATAATCTTTAACTACCAGGGTTACTTGCGCTATAGCTTGATTCATATAAAATCTTTAAATTTTACTTGCTTAATATCTGCCCATTCCTCTTTTAGGATTCCGTAACAGCATGAGCTTCTTCTAAAATCACTTTTTGTGATGATATTTTTTCTGAGGATTCCCTCTAAACTTGCGCCTAATTTTTCTACGGCTTTTCTAGACCGCATGTTGCGCTCATCAATTCGGAATTCAACTTTCTCAAAATCCATCTTTTCAAATGCATAGCTTAGCATTAAAAATTTCATTTGATGGTTAAAGCCTGTGCCACGGGTGGCAGGAGAAATCCATGTCCAGCCAATATGTAATACCATGTTCTTTTGATCAATATTACCAAAACGAGTGCTTCCTACACATTCATTGGTCGTCCTATTATAAATAGTGAAAGGAATAGATTTTTCTTGCTTTGCTTCAGTTAAAGCCGTCTCTATATAGTTCTCTAATTTATCAATTGTAGAAACATCATTAGAACCATATTGATAGAGGTCTACTTGTTGGGCAATCGGCCAAAGTTCTTTGGTATGTTCTTTTTTTAAAGGAACGAGCTTCACCAATTCATTTTCTAAAATAAACGCTGTGTTCATTATACCAGGTTTTGGATGAGTTCTTTTTTTATTTCGTGACCGCCTTCAAAGAAAATTTGTTCTGCTTTTCCTCCAAACAGATGTTCTATTTTTTTTGATTCGGTTTCCCGTCTCTCTTTAGTTATATACTCATCCGTGTCCCCAACCAATGTAGTCACCTTGGTGTGATTTTCTTTTAAGAAATCAAAGTCAGATACTTTTAATTCATTGGGAATACCTCCAGCATAAAGTACTAATTGGTTGCACTTAATCTTTCTTTGAGCTACCCATCTTGTGGCAATCGAAACTCCTTGTGAGTACCCAAGTACTATAAAATTACAATTTTCCGGAAACTTTTGTGCGGCATACACAGCATCTAGATAGGCCAAAACATTTTGTGTTTCTTGTTCTGTAGCTTCTTTAGTAAGCCAGCTGGCTCCAACGCGCCTATACGTATTGTTTAAATAGTATTTTGATGGTGCTTGAGGTGCAATAATATAGTTTTCTTCAGGCGGCAGTTCATCAAAATACCTTAAGAAATATCGACTTAAATAACCAATGCCATGCAGTACAATCCAAACGTTTTTAGTTTGACTTGTGAGCGAGTTTAAGGTAGCATAGCTATTTGTGGTGGTATAAGACACCGTATTTTCCGTATAATCCATAGAACAAAAATCTCTATAAAAGTAATGGCTTTTATTGATGACGTAATGCTTAATTTTGAAAAAAATAGTAGATATGGACGCCTACAAGGAAAAAATACTGAAGGTTTGCAATGAATCTTCAAAAAACACATTGATGGAGACCCTACAAATTGAATATGTGGATGTGGGTGAAGATTTTTTGGTCGGAAAGATGCCGGTAAACTCACGAGTTCACCAACCAGATGGAGTTTTACACGGTGGAGCTATGGTTGCCTTAGCGGAAAGTATAGGTAGTATGGCGTCATATATTTTTCTTGATGCACAGCAATTTTCCATACGAGGTATTGAAATTTCAGCCAACCATGTTAAAGGTGTTCGTGATGGCGATGTGTTTGCAAAAGCTACTATTTTGCATAAAGGAAGAACTACCCAGCTGTGGGAAATTAAAATTACCAATGAAGAAGGTAAATTGGTCTCGTTCTGTAAATTGACCACAATAGCTTTACCAAAGAAAAAATAATGCCCTTGGATTTTTTTCAAAAAATTGAATCTCACCTAGAGAATAAATTACCTTTTGTAGCTTATCGTAAACCTAATGAGGAAGGCGTTACTGCCATTTTTCAAGAAGATGAAGAGTTGCATCACCTTAATGACTATTCAGAAACAGGATTTGTTTTTGCTCCATTTGATTCAGATAGAGCTGCCGTACTTTTGAAATTGGACGAAATTGTTAGTCTTGCTCATTTCCCAGAAGAAGCTAATGCGCCATCACAAGACATTGAGATAGGCATTGACACAAAACAGAAGGATTTTCATCTGGAGTTGGTAAAGAAAGGTATTGCCGAAATCAAGGCGGGAAGTTTTGATAAAGTAGTGCTTTCAAGAGGTATACAGCTTAAAACAGATGCTTCTCCTTTAGTTTTATTCCAGACCCTCTTGCATCAATATAAGACTGCATTTTGTTATTTGTGGTATCATCCAAAGGTTGGGATGTGGCTTGGGGCAACTCCCGAAATTCTATTGACCATGCACAATAGAAAACTTACGACAATGTCTTTAGCAGGCACTCAAAATTACGGTAATGATGAAGAACCTACTTGGGGCAACAAAGAGCTGGAAGAACAACAGTTGGTAACAAATTACATTCTTAAAGCTTTGGATGGTAAGGTTTCGGACATCGAAAGAATGCCAACGGAAACCGTTAGAGCCGGCTCATTAATGCATCTTAGAACCAAAATATCAGGTAACGCAAAACAAGAAAAACTTGGAGAGGTTGTAAAAGCACTTCATCCAACACCTGCCGTTTGCGGTATGCCCAAAGAGAAAACAAAGGCATTTATTCTAAAGGAAGAGAATTATGACCGTGAGTTTTATACCGGTTTTTTAGGCGAATTGAATTTTAAGACGGAAAGGAACAGAAATAATCGCCCAAGGAATACGGAGAATAATGTGTACCGTTCTATTTCTAAAAACACCACGCTTTTTGTGAATTTGCGCTGTATGCAATTAAAGGAGGATAATCTGCAGATTTATGTTGGTGGGGGAATTACTAAAGATTCAGACCCTGAAAAAGAGTGGAACGAGACGGTCGCTAAGAGCAAGACTATGCTTAAGGTGATAATGGCAACAGAGTAATTTAAACAAGATTGGTTTAAGAAAAACAACCGTTGTATTTTTGTAACTCATGAGATACTCTAGCATACCCTCCGCCCAATTGATAGTGCAACACTGCAAGGCGAAAAAGATAAAAAATATAGTGATTTCCCCTGGGTCGCGAAATGCACCTCTGACGATTGATTTTAGTGAAGACCCTTATTTTAAATGTTTTAGCATTGTAGATGAACGCAGTGCTGCTTTTTTCGCATTGGGTATAGCACAGCAATTACATGAGCCCGTTGCCGTGGTATGTACTTCAGGAAGTGCTTTATTGAATTATTATCCCGCGGTGGCAGAAGCATTTTACAGTGGTATTCCGCTAGTTGTAATTTCTGCAGATCGGCCAGTTTATAAAATTGATGTTGGCGACGGGCAGACTATAAGACAGGATAATGTTTTTGATAGGCATATTGGTTATTCGGCCAATTTAAAACAGGATGTTTCTCACGCTGTAAAAAGAGTAGAGAAATATAAGCCTGAGTGGTTATCCGATGAAAATAAAGATGCTGCACAGCAAGAAATACAAGATTATAATGATAGTGAACTGAATACCGCACTTAACGTGGCATTGCAGATTAAGTTACCGGTACATATAAACGTTCCTTTTGAGGAACCCCTTTATGACACTACTACGGAACCTTCAGTAAAAGCGCTTATTGTTCCTGTAAGAGATAAAGAAGCACTAGATATTTCAGATTTACAGAACTATGTCAATATTTGGAATGCCTCCTCAAAAAAGATAGTATTAGTGGGGGTAAACCCGCCTAGTGAGGTAGAACAAAAATTCTTAGATCAACTGGCAACAGACCCATCTGTGATAGTTTTAACGGAAACTACATCTAACCTTCATCATCCAAATTTCTTTACGAGTATAGATAGTATTATTGCGCCCATTGAGAAAAGTGAGGAATCTAGCATATTGTTTCAAAAGTTAAGACCTCAAGTGTTATTGACCTTTGGAGGCCTTATTGTATCAAAAAAAATAAAGGCATTTTTACGGGAGTACAAACCAGAGCATCATTGGCATATTGATGAGCTTAAGGCATTCAACACTTTCTTTTCATTAACACATCACTTTAGGACTGGCGTAAACAGCTTTTTTGCTGATTTCATGAATCAAATAGAACCTCAAAGCAGTGATTATTTTAATTATTGGAATAAAATTCGATTACAATATGAAATAAAACGAGAGGATTATATGAAGCAAATTCCGTTCTCGGATATGTTAGTTTTTTATAATATATTGAAATCAATTCCTGAAAATCATCACGTGCAACTGGCTAATAGTTCTACGGTGCGTTATGCTCAACTATTTAATTTAGACCCTAGTTTAGAAATTTTCTGTAATAGAGGAACTAGTGGTATTGACGGGAGTACATCTACTGCAGTTGGATCTGCATTTTATGCTAAAACTCCTACGTTATTAATTACGGGCGACATCAGTTTTTTCTACGATAGCAATGGTCTTTGGAACAATTATATCCGTCCAGATTTTAGAATAATTATTATAAATAATGATGGCGGAGGCATTTTTAGAATCTTACCAGGTCAGGAAGAAACTGAAAATTTCGCTACTTTTTTTGAAACTGCTCATGAGAAAAATGTTGAACACTTAAGTGCTCAATTTGGCTTTGAATATATGTTAGTAAATGGGGTAACTAGTCTGAATGACAGGCTCAAAGATTTTTACAAAAAATCCGACAAACCAAAAATTTTGGAGGTCCATACACCAAGATTTATAAACAACAAAATTTTGCTCGGTTATTTTGATTTTATATCTTCGAGGGAATTAACATAAACCATTAACATTTTCAACACTAACTATTATGAGTAAAAGAGACGATTTGATTGTAAAGTATGCTGCAGACATTAAGGACAAATTTGGAGAAGCTCCAGATATGGATCTTCTGACAAAAGTAACTGTGGGCCTAGGTCCAGCAATCTACAATATCGATGCTTCTAAAGTTTCAGGTTCTGATGATAAAGAGCTAGAAACCGTGAAGAAAAATTATTTAATGAAAAAGTTGGGTATGTCTGACGACCCAAAATTAATGGAGGCTGTGAAGTCTGTAGTAGAAAAGTATGGTTCTTCTAACAGAAACAAGCATAGAGCAGTAATCTATTATATGCTTTGTAAGCACTTCAAAAAAGCTGCTGTTTATAACAAGTAAGATTTTCAAAATGTAATTTAGACCGTTTGCTTTATAGCAGACGGTTTTTTTATACCCAAATTTTAAAGTTACTTTTGTAGTATGATTGAACTGGGAAATTATAACGAGTTAGAAGTACTTAGAGATACTAGTGTTGGGCTCTTTTTAGGGAGTAATACAGGTACAGAAATTCTATTGCCAAATAAGTATGTGCCAAAGGTTATTGATATTGGCGATATGATAAAGGTTTTCTGTTACTTAGATCACGAGGAAAGGCCTGTAGCCACTACGTTAACCCCTCATGTTATTAGAAATAAATTCGGATTTTTACAAGTTGCCGAAGTAAACAAAATTGGGGCTTTTTTGGACTGGGGTCTTGAAAAGCATTTACTTGTTCCGTTCAGTGAGCAAAGAGATAAAATGAAAGAAGGGCAGTGGTACGTGGTACGCTGTTATATGGACGAAGTTTCTTTTAGGCTGGTTGGATCAAATAAGTTAGATAAGTTTTTAAGTAATGATGAACTTACGGTTCGTGAACGTGAGGAAGTAGAATTACTTTTTACACGCTTAACAGACTTAGGTTGGGAAGTCATAATAAACGATGAACACAAAGGACTGGTGTATTCTAATGAAATATATAAACATGTAGCCGTTGGTGATAGAACCAAGGGGTACATTAAGAATATTCGTCCAGATAATAAGTTAGATGTTTCATTGCAGCCCATTGGCGAGAAATTACTTGAACCGGCTGCAGAAGCAATATATAAAAAGTTAATGGCCCATGGAGGGTACTTGGCACTTCACGATAAATCCGATCCTGCACTTATTAAGCAAGAGCTGCAAATGAGTAAAAAAACCTTTAAGAAAGGTGTGGGTACACTGTATAAAGAAAGAAAAATTGAGATTAAGGATGATGGCTTACATGCTATCTAATTAAAAGCGAGGCTCTTTTGGAAATGCAATAGTAGATTAATCGATGAACGGAATGTTTTTAACATCGTAAATATTAATCTATACCACAGAATATGGTAATTTTGCAACATTCCGGGAGTGCATTTCATCGATCTTTCGGTATTTTGGTTAACTTTAACAGTGTAACCTCGAAAAAATAATTATATGCCATTTATAGAAGAAAGCGACTTACTAGAGTTGCACAAAGATATAGACAAGGCGCAAATTATAAATGAACGTCTTCTTGATCAGATAAAGTTCAAGAATAAGGAACTTAGAAAGAAAAAAGTTCAGCGTAATTTGCTTGCTGGTGTAACGGCTTTGTTTCTTATTGGCGGTCTAACTGTTTTTTCTTTTACAGCGGGAAGAAGTGTTTCTAACAATTTTGAAAGTCCTAGTAATTTATTGGTTTCTATAGATAGCTTAGATGCTATTAAATCTAGAATAGACAATTTAAAGCAACAGAACGAAGAGTTAAGTTTGGTGCGAGAATTTTATTTGGCTAAAGAATTTTTAGAGAAAGAAAAAATTTATTCAGTACAGATAAAGTCATTTGTAGATAACAATATGACACTTGCTTCTGAAGCACTTACCAACACCATTTTTGTAAAAACCAATCCATTTTATTCATATTCATTAGGCAATTTCGAAACTTTGGAAGAAGCTCAGAAATTTCGCGAACAATTAGTAGACCTTGGTTTTCAAGATGCTTTTGTTGCATCCTATAAAGAAGGAAAAAGAATTCAGATTGAATCCCCTCAGTAGTTTTGACAAATATTAAAGCTTGGATAAGTGCGGCTAGGTTAAGAACACTACCACTATCCGTTTCAGGAATTGTGGTAGGTACGGCTTTAGCTAATTTATACGGCTTTGAAGATACGGTGGTATTTGTTTTAGCACTGTTTACAACAATTGGTTTTCAAGTGACCTCTAATTTTGCCAATGATTACGGCGATGGAGTAAAAGGTACGGATAACGAAGAAAGAATAGGTCCCGAAAGAGCTCTCCAAAGTGGAAGTATTTCAAGACGGGAATTGAAGGAAGGAATAATTTTTTCCATAATTATAGATTTTATTTTAGTCATCGCTCTTGTATATTTTGCATTCGGATTTGATAACATGATGTATCCTATGTTATTTGTAATTCTTGGTGCGGCAAGTATTTGGGCAGCAATAAAATATACAATAGGAGATTCAGCCTACGGTTATAGAGGATTGGGAGATGTATTTGTTTTTCTTTTCTTTGGTTTGTTAGCCGTTATGGGGTCTATGGTTCTTTATACAAAGCAACTTAATGCCATATCAATATTACCAGCGGTAGCCATTGGTTTGTTAAGTGTAGGAGTTTTAAATCTCAATAATTTGAGAGACTATGAATCAGATAAAAAAGTAAATAAAAATACGCTCATTGTTTTTATAGGTTTTCAAAACGGTAAAATTTATCACTACGCATTATTGATAATTGCGTTTCTAAGTATTCTGGTGTTTTCAGTATTGAATTTACAAGGATGGCGAATTTTTTTACCTTTAATTTCCTTTGTACCTATTTTCTTGCACATGAAAAGGGTATACGCAACAAATAAAAATAATGAAATAGATCCTGAGCTGAAGAAGTTAGCGTTAAGTACCTTTCTTTTGTCCGTACTGATGTACATCAGTTGTAATAATTTTTTGTAAATTTAGAATATGAACCTACTAAATAACAACCATTTTGGAACAACCAATTAGAATTCTAATCGTAGAGGATAACGTGATCATTGCCGATGATATGCAATCTATGCTCGAAGAAATAGGGTATGAGATTGTAGACAATGTTATTGTCTATGAGCAAGCTGTAGAAGTTTTAAAAACACAACATGTTGACCTTGTTTTGATTGACATTATTTTAGCTTCCGATAAAACAGGAATTGACTTGGGTAGACATATTCGTGAAAACTATGATATACCTTTCATCTTTGTGACTTCTAACTCAGATAGGGCTACGGTAGAAAATGCTAAAATGGTTAAGCCAAACGGGTATCTAGTAAAGCCTTTTGAGCAACAAGATTTATATACATCTATTGAAATAGCACTTTCTAATTTCACTAGATCAGATGAATCTGCCGCTGCAGTTGTAGAGAACCAGGAAGATGTTCCTATGTCCAATACGGTTTTGAAAGATTCTATTTTTGTTAAAAAGCAACACTTGTATTATCGCATTCAGTTTAGCGATATTCGCTTCATCAAAGCGGATAATGTATATCTGGAAGTAAATACGGTTGATAAGAAATTTTTGGTTCGTTCTCCGTTAAAGGATTATTTAGAAAAACTACCTAAAAATAAGTTCTACAGAGCGCATAAGTCTTACATCGTAAATGTAGATCACATTGATGCTATTAACTCAAAAGACATCATGATAAAAGATACATTAATACCTATTTCAAAAGATTTTAAAGAGTTCATAATCTCGGCAATGAATTCATAGGAAATAAAATTTAAAAGTATTAAAAAGGGGAACATTATAAATGTTCCCCTTTTTTTATTCTCTAAAAGTAGCGTTCACCACAACTTTTGGGGGTTTCACAACATTATTTTCCTTTTTTACCCATAAAACAATAGTTTGGTAATGTATTACAAAGATGATATGTACAAAAGCAAATAAGAATTTTCATTTTCATATAGTGTTCTCGTAAAGGAGCCTACTCTCACAAGATTAGGTTCCTTTTTAATTTAAAGAATTTGGTAATACAACTACATTTTAAAACTATAGAGCAAGTCAGATAAACGGAAGTTGCAAAAAGTAAATACATAAAAAGTTCAAACCACAACTAAATGTACTTTCACAACAATGGTGATTGGTTCTTTATATGCATGTGTTATTTTTACATTTGTAAAAACAGCTTAAAATAAGGAGATTAGATGAGTATGCTGCACTTATTTTAAGCGGTTCTTAAAATAGATTATTTTGTTACAGTCCTTTTTTCTAACTTTATAAGTAAATGGACTAAATAACCAATTAAATAGTTTAGCTTAGATAAGACCTTATTTTGATAAAATGTTGTTTTTGTGAGTGTTAAGATAAGATACTATAGGCTAATAGAGTAACCTAGTATGAACAGGGCAAAATGTTTTTTTGATTTTGTTTCATTTAGATATATGAACACCATTTACTATAAAAATACCATTTTTATTTGGGCAATTTTTTTTCTGTCTGTCGTTGCATCGGCGCAAAAAGAAAAAGATAAAGAAGAAAATTTGTTTCAACAGTTTCAGGATTTTGAAACCCCAGATGAAAAACTCACCTTCTTTTTTAATGCTCAAGATTTATATAGGGAAACTTCCACTTATGATTGGTTAGATCTGGTTAATCTTTATCTAAATGCCGCAATAAAAGATGAAGACTCTGCAGAAATAGAACGTTATAAACTTATTCAAGCCCGGATTTATTATGATTTAGGTGATTATGATAAGAGTTTGGCCATTTCCAAAGAACTTTACGCAGAGAAAGAAGATTTAGATATTTATCTAAAGTCTAAGTTATTAGATATAATGGACGACAATTATGGTCAGTTGACCATGTATACGGAGCAAATTGAAATTCGTAAAGAGCAGAGAGAGCTAGGAATAAACGAGAATGTTGCTTTTTACGATATCTATGCCAATTTAGGCATGTACAGAAAGGCAATGGAACATTATATAGATAATGTTAAAAAGACTATTGAAGAGAATGACTTTTATGCCCAAGCAGAATATTACAATAATTTGGGTAACTATTTAAGACTAGATGAGTCTGCACCAACGGCTTTAAGTCACTACAAAAAAGCTAAAGGGTACATAGATGTTTATATGAACCTTATTACAAGAAAAAAATCTGAAGAAGAAATAGAGCAGGCAAATCTTTTAAGGGGAATTATTGAAGGGAATATAGGTAAGTGTCATGTAGACCTGAAGCAGTATAAAGAGGCTATACCACATCTAGAAAGTGCTATTAACACCCTTAAAAAATACAAAACCAAAGATTTATCCTCTGAAATAACAGAAAATAGTTTGGCTATTAGCGAGTGTTATCTTCAATTGGAAGATTATGGAAAAGCTACGGATTTTCTGAGTGACAATCTTGAAACAAAAACAACTAAGAACCTGTTGCGTAAGAACAGGCTTTTTGCTTTGTATTATGATAGGACTGAAGATTACAAGAATGCTTCAATTTATCTAAAGAAAAATATTCGTGTAAGAGATTCTGTTTTGGATAATCAATCAGAATTGAGAAAACAGCAGTTAGCCACCGTAATGGGGCAAGACCTTGCTGTATCTCAGACCATGTTAGCTGAGCAGAAGCTTGCGTTAGAAAAGTCTCGTGTGGATATGATGGCGAAAGAAAGGAATATAAACTTGGTTCTTATTTCACTATTGTTCACTTTGGTAGGATTTGCCGGATTGGTTTATGCTTATCTAAAAAGTATTAAAAACCAACGTCTAATTGCAGAACAGAAGTATATTATTGAAAATGCACTTGTAGAAAAAGATTCACTTTTAAAAGAGATTCACCACAGGGTAAAGAATAACCTTCAGATGGTTTCCAGTCTATTGAGTTTACAGACCAAAAATACTAGAAGTAAGGCCGCTATTGAAGCGTTGGAAGAAGGTAAGAGTAGGGTGAAAGCCATGGCTTTGATTCACCAGAAATTATATCAAAACGAAGATCTTTCAGTTATTGAAATGCAGAGTTATATAGAGAGTTTGATTAATAGTGTGCAATCGGTCTATAAAAAAGGAGGGCACAATATAAATATTACAGTAGATGCAGAAGGCGTTGAACTAGATATTGATAGAGCTATTCCATTTGGTTTAATGCTGAATGAACTCGTTTCAAACTCCTTCAAATATGCTTTTCCTGATGATGATGAAAATGGTAAAATCTATATCCATATTCGTAAAATTGGTGAAAAAGAAGGATATTTTGAATATTCTGATAATGGTATTGGTTTGCCAGAAGATACAGATGAAAGAGCCAATTCATCTATGGGTATTAGATTAATGAACCGTTTGGCGAATCAGCTACAGACTACTTTAAACATTGATAAAACTGCCGAAGACGGTGTGCGGTATTGGTTTAACTTTAGCTAAATTTTTATCTTTTTACTGTATTTCTTAATACAATTCTATGTAATAATTTAGGGAAGAATCGTTTAAGGTAAATTCCTAAAATTTCCTTACCACCCATATAGGCTTCAAACTTTTCTTTTTCTATAGCCTTTATCATTTTTCTCGCAAAATCCGTCGTGGTTAAACCGTTAGCATTGTCTTCATCTTCATGACCTCTAGCGCTACCATCTCCAACTAAAGCATTTTTAGCAATATTCGTTTGAACAAATCCTGGAGCAACGAGAGTTACATTAATACTATCTTTTTGATGTTCCATACGTAGAACATCAAAAAAGCCATGAAGCGCGTGTTTTGATCCACAATATCCAGAACGTATGGGCGAGCCAAATTTTCCCATAAGACTAGTTACCGTTGCAAAATGGCCATGTTGCTGCTCAATAAAATAGGGCAGAATGGCTTTTGTAAGCGCTACGGTTCCTAAGTAGTTAATATCTACAAGTTTTTTGTAGACATCAAAATCCGTATCAATGATATACGAACGCTGGCTAATACCTGCATTATTAATTAAAACATCTACAGAACCAAAAGCAGCAATGGCCTCCTTGGCTTTTGAAGGCATTAAGTCGTATTGAGTAATGTCAAAGGGAAGTATTTTTACAGCATCAGGGTATTGGCAACTATTTTTCACCCTTTCTAGAGCTTCCGTTTTTCTGGAGCTTAATATCAGTTTACATCCTTTTTTATTCAATTCGTAAGACAACGCTTCGCCAATTCCTGAAGAGGCTCCGGTAATCCAAACAGTTTTGTTGTTTATGCTAGCCATTTAGGGTATTTAAGAGGTAAAATATAGCTAAATTTGAAGCTAATTATGCAAGCAACCTACAAAAAATACATTTTAAACTTTAAGCGTCCCAGCGGAACTTCGCGTGGGGTGTTAACTCAGAAAGAGACCTGGTTCTTGATTCTCAATAATAACGGAAAGCAAGGAATAGGAGAATGTGGTATTTTAAGGGGGTTGAGTATTGATGATGTTGAAGGTTATGAGGATAAGCTAAAATGGACTTGTGAAAACGTCCATCTAGGTAAAGATGCCCTTTGGGAGGCTTTAATGGAATTTCCTAGTATACAATTTGGTGTAGAACAGGCATTTTTGTCTCTTTCTGCGGACAATCCGTTTCTATTATATCCATCAAAATTTATTACGGAACAGCTGCCAATAGTCATTAACGGGCTCATTTGGATGGGTTCAGAAGCATTTATGCACGAGCAAATAGCTCAAAAGTTAACAGAAGGCTTCCGGTGTATTAAAATGAAAATAGGCGCAATAGATTTTGACACGGAAATCAAGCTTCTGTCATCTATCAGAAAAAAATATGATGCGTCAAAAATAGAATTACGGGTAGATGCTAATGGTGCTTTCACACCTGAGGATGCTTTACGTAAACTAGAGGTGTTAAGCCAATTTTCACTTCATTCCATAGAACAGCCTATTAAGCAAGGGCAACACACCGCTATGCATAAATTATGTGCAACAACTCCATTGCCCATAGCCTTAGATGAAGAATTAATAGGAGTTTTTGGTGTAACAAAAAAAGAGAAATTGCTACAAACCATAAACCCACAGTATATTATTCTTAAGCCTAGTTTAGTAGGAGGTTATAAAGGATGTGAGGAATGGATAAAAATTGCACAAAAAATGAATATAGGCTGGTGGATTACCAGTGCGCTTGAAAGTAACGTAGGGTTAAGTGCTATCGCACAATGGACCTACACATTGCAAAATCCAATGCCTCAAGGTTTAGGTACAGGAAGTCTGTATACAAATAATTTTGAATCTCCATTGGCTGTTCAAAATGGGCAGTTATTTTATATGAGCGACAAAAATTGGAAGAACAATTTAATTAATGATTTATGTATATAGCACAGGCCTATAAAGGTTTAAGTGATTCTTGGAGGTATGTTTTAGGGCTTTTAGTTGTATTTGTCTTCTGGCAGGTAATAGGTGGTATTCCTTTGATTGCTGCACTTTTGGTTAAAGCAGATTCTCTTGAAGTTTTAGGGTCTGGTGATATGGGGGTTATGGCAGATATTTTGGGGGCAAATACATTGCTTTTTTATATGCTATTGACCTTTGCTATTGGGTTAATAAGTCTTTTTGCCTATGTAAAAATAGTTCATAAGCAGACGATTACCGCGTTAACAACATCGCGAAGGAAAATCGATTTTAAAAGAATCTTTTTTGCTTTTGCTATTTGGGCGCTGATTTCGGCTGCATTTATCTTTGTTGGTATAGCTCTGGCCCCTGAAGATTATGAGTTCAACTTTAAAGTAGGGCCTTTCGTAATTTTAGCTATCATCTCTATTTTGATGATGCCTATACAGACTAGTATGGAAGAGTATTATATGAGAGGGTATATGATGCAAGGGTTGGGAATTATCGCAAAAAACCGTTGGTTGCCTTTAATGGTTACTTCGTTACTTTTTGGACTTATGCATATTTTTAATCCAGAGGTTACTAAATTAGGCTATGGTATTTTAATCTTTTATATAGGTACTGGATTTTTTCTTGGTATTATTACGTTGATGGACGAAGGATTGGAATTGGCCTTGGGTTTTCATGCGGCAAATAACATAATCTCAGCACTTTTGGTGACGGCGGACTGGACGGCTTTTCAAACCGATTCTTTATACCGTGATGTTTCAGACCCGGTTTTGGGATGGGATGTTTTGGTTCCCGTATTTGTTGTTTACCCCATATTACTTTACACCTTCTCTAAGAAGTACAATTGGTCTGAATGGAAAGACCGACTTACAGGAGATGTGCCTTCTGAAGAAACATTTTTAGCGCTACAAAATGACGACTCTGACTTACAAAGACCTTCATAGACAATTTAAACTAAATGGGCGCTCTTATTTAAAAGTAGAGCTCAAAGAGGTGGCCTATAGTCTAGTGAAAGAAGGCGAGGAGTATGAAAAATCGATAGGTGATTTTCTTATAGATTGGTTGAACGATAAATCAACTATAATAGTACGTACTTCTGGCTCTACGGGAGAACCTAAACCCATTATGTTGCAAAAGCAACAAATGGTTAATTCTGCGATCGCAACTGGTGATTTCTTTGAGCTTCAGCCTAGTGATAGAGCCTTATTGTGTCTTTCTGCTGGTTTTATAGCTGGTAAGATGATGTTGGTGAGAGCAATGGTTTTAGGGCTTGCAATAGATTGTGTGTCTCCATCATCAAATCCTTTGACGGCAACTACGGGTGACTATGATTTTGTAGCCATGGTTCCTTTGCAATTTAGAAACTCACTGAATGAGTTGGACGGCGTAAAGAAACTTATTGTTGGTGGCGCACCAGTTTCTTATACATTGAAAAAAGAATTTTTGAATGCCAGTCAGAGAACGAATGTTTATGAAACCTATGGTATGACAGAGACCATAACCCATATAGCCGTAAAGCCACTTTTAGGGGAATTGATTGTATCGGATATAGATTTGGATGTTTTCTCAATTTTAGCCGATGTAAAAATTACCATGGATGAAAGAGGTTGCTTAGTGATTGACGCACCATTGGTTTCCGATGAAATAATTTACACCAATGATATTGTAGAGTTACTTTCCGACAAACAGTTTAAATGGTTAGGTCGTTTTGATAATATTATAAATTCCGGAGGTGTAAAATTGTTCCCAGAACAAATAGAGGCAAAATTATCACCAATTTTAGAAGCACGTTTTTTTGTAACGGGGCTTCCGGATGAAAAATTAGGTCAAATGCTGGTTTTGATTGTTGAAGGAGTCCAAGAAGCATTGGTAATTCAAGAGAAAATAGAAAAACTCACTTCCCTTAAAAAATACGAAACACCAAAACAAATCTTCTTGGTAGATAGCTTTGTAGAGACCGCGAGTGGTAAAATACAAAGAAAGGCAACCTTAGATAAGATTGCCTTTTAGTTTCTTCAACTTTAATATTCCTTTAAACTTGAATAACGCCCAAGTTAAAATCTTTTTCTATTGGAGCGTGATTAGCGGCTTCTATTCCCATAGATATCCATTTACGCGTATCTAAAGGATTTATGATAGCATCTGTCCAAAGGCGAGAAGCTGCATAATACGGAGAAACTTGGTCATCGTACCTCTTTTTAATTTTATTGAAAAGTTCAGCCTCTTTCTGTTCTGTAAGTGTTTCACCTTTCTTTTTGAGGGAAGCTTTTTCAATTTGAAGAAGTACCTTTGCAGCAGAACTACCGCCCATTACAGCGAGCTCGGCACTTGGCCATGCAACTATTAATCTTGGGTCATATGCTTTTCCGCACATGGCATAGTTACCAGCTCCATAACTATTGCCAATAACAATAGTAAACTTGGGAACAACAGAATTACTAACTGCATTTACCATTTTGGCTCCATCTTTAATGATGCCGCCATGCTCACTTTTACTACCTACCATAAATCCCGTAACGTCTTGTAAGAATACAAGCGGAATCTTCTTTTGGTTACAATTTGCAATAAATCTAGTAGCCTTATCAGCAGAGTCTGAATAAATGACTCCTCCAAACTGCATTTCTCCTTTTTTGGTTTTTACCACTTTCCTTTGGTTGGCAACAATACCAACGGCCCAACCATCAATTCTTGCGTAACCGGTTAAAATGGTCTGACCGTAACCTTCTTTATATTCTTCAAATTCAGATTCGTCTACTAAGCGCTTAATAATTTCGCGCATATCATACTGGTCTGCTCTAGAGGCTGGTAGAATACCAAAAATATCTTCGGGATTTTCTTTAGGTTTCAGAGCTGGTTTTCTATTGTACCCAGCTTTATCAAAATCACCAATTTTATCCATAATGTTCTTAATGGTGGTTAACGCATCAGAATCATCTTTGGCTTTATAATCGGTAACTCCGCTTACTTCACAATGTGTAGTAGCTCCTCCTAAAGTTTCATTATCTATACTTTCACCAATAGCAGCTTTAACAAGGTAACTTCCTGCTAAGAAAATACTACCTGTTTTATCTACGATTAGAGCTTCATCGCTCATAATTGGCAGGTAAGCACCACCGGCAACACAACTGCCCATGACAGCTGATATTTGGGTAATACCCATGCTGCTCATTACGGCGTTGTTTCGGAAGATTCTTCCAAAATGTTCTTTATCTGGGAAAATCTCATCTTGTAAAGGGAGGTAAACACCGGCGCTATCTACTAAATAGATAATAGGTAGACGATTTTCCATCGCAATTTCTTGCGCACGAAGGTTTTTCTTTCCTGTTATAGGAAACCAGGCCCCAGCTTTAACTGTAGCATCGTTGGCAACAACAATACATTGCTTACCAGAAACATAACCTATTTTAATAACCACACCACCAGATGGGCAGCCGCCATGTTCTTCATACATGCCGTCACCTACAAAACCGCCAATTTCAATGCTATCTTTATTTTTGTCTAAAAGATAATCTATACGTTCGCGAGCTGTCATTTTACCTTGAGCATGCTGCTTTTCAATACGAGCTTTGCCACCTCCTAATTTTACTTGAGCAAAGCGCCTTTTAAGGTCGCTTAGAAGTAATTTGTTGTGATCTTCGTTCTTATTAAATTTCAAATTCATTTTTTTGCCTTGACTTTTTATTGCTTAAAGATAAGGAGTAAAATTGTTTACATTTGAAAAAACTGAAAATCATATGGCACAAGGAGTACGTTGGGGAATTGTAGGTTTGGGAAGTATAGCCCATACTTTTGCAAAAGATTTGGCTATGGTAAAGGGAGGGAGCCTAATTGCTGTTGCTTCTAGAAGTATTGAAAAAGCAAAGGAATTTGCTAAGGAATATGGAGCTACATATACTTTTGATAGTTATGAAGCCCTTTTTGAGTCTAATGAGGTAGATGTAGTTTATATAGCCACTCCGCACACGTCGCATGAAGATTTGAGTATTAGGGCTATGCAAAAAGGCAAACATGTTCTTTGTGAAAAACCAATGGGAGTAAACCCGGAGCAGATAGCAAGAATGATTTCCGCAGCTAAAGAAAACAAAGTCTTTTTAATGGAGGCATTATGGAGTCGTTTTAATCCATCTATTCAAAAGGCAAAGCAACTGGTAGATAATGGTAAAATTGGACCTATAGGATTTATTCATGCAGATTTTGCTTTTTATGCCTTAAGTAGAGATGCTGAAAACCGATTGTTAAATCCGGATTTGGCCGGAGGCTCTTTGTTAGATGTGGGTATCTACCCAATTTTTCTTTCGTATTTATTATTAGGAATGCCCAAGAAAATCCAGGCATCATCTCGTTTTTTCAAGACGGGTGTGGAGATGCAGACTTCTATGATATTTGATTATGATGATGCACAGGCTATTCTTTACAGTGGATTAAATTCTAAATCTGAAATGAAGGCTGAAATATCGGGGAGCGATGGGAGTATTTTTCTTTACCCTAGATGGCATGAAGCACAAGGGTATTCTATTGAGAAAGAAGGGGAGGTGGTTGATTATAATTTACCTACTCATGGTAAGGGCTATACTTATGAAATTGAAGAAGTGCAAGCTTGTTTAGCTTCTGGAAAACAGCAGAGCACTATGTGGAGTCATCAGAATAGTTTGGATTTAGCGCAGCTTCTTTATGAAGTACGGCAAAAATCAGGAGTTATTTTTCCTTTTGAAGAACAAAAGCAGGCATAGAGCCTTAAAATATTTTAAAATTTACGATATTTGAAGTTACCGAAATTGAAACCGAATTAACATGGGAATGAATAAAAATACCGTTTTGGCGTGGGCCACATTTATAATGATTTTTGTGGGTCTAGCACTAATAGCTTTAGGGGCTTTTAGATACGATGAAGTTGCTGGTTGGGGGTTTGCCTCAGTAGGGATAGGGTTTTTTGCTATAGCTTGGGTGTTCAACGCACTTAAAGGAAGAGTTTAAAATAAGCTATTTAATATCCTTTTAATAAATTACTTAACAATATAATATGTCTGATGATAAGAAGGTGATTTTCTCCATGTCTGGAGTCACCAAAACATATAAGAACGCGAATACGCCTGTTCTTAAAAACATATACCTAAGCTTCTTCTATGGTGCCAAAATTGGTATTCTTGGTTTGAACGGATCGGGTAAATCTACTTTGCTTAAGATTATAGCAGGAGTGGATAAGAACTTTCAAGGTGATGTTGTTTTTTCTCCTGGATATAAAGTAGGCTACTTGGAACAAGAGCCGGAACTAGATGAGAATAAGACTGTTCTAGAGGTAGTTAAAGAAGGTGTGGGTGAGACAGTTGCCATACTTGACGAGTACAATAAAATCAACGACATGTTTGGTCTTCCTGAGGTCTACGAAGATGCAGATAAAATGCAGAAGTTGATGGATAAGCAAGCAGAACTTCAAGATAAAATTGATGCAACAAACGCTTGGGAGCTCGATACGAAACTAGAAATAGCAATGGACGCCCTACGTACTCCGGAGCCTGATAAAAAAATAGGTGTGCTTTCTGGAGGGGAAAGAAGACGTGTAGCGCTTTGCCGACTACTGCTTCAAGAACCAGAGATATTATTACTTGATGAACCTACTAACCACTTGGATGCGGAATCTGTACATTGGTTGGAACATCACTTGGCTCAATACAAGGGTACTGTAATTGCCGTAACGCACGATAGATACTTCTTGGATAATGTAGCTGGATGGATTTTGGAACTGGATAGAGGAGAAGGTATTCCCTGGAAAGGAAACTATTCTAGTTGGTTGGATCAAAAATCGAAACGTTTAGCTGACGAAAGCAAAACGGCTTCTAAAAGACAAAAAACTTTGGAGCGTGAGCTTGACTGGGTGCGTCAAGGGGCCAAGGGGCGTCAGACAAAACAGAAGGCACGTTTAAAGAATTATGATAAGTTAATGAGTCAAGATCAGAAGCAACTTGATGAAAAACTTGAAATCTATATCCCCAATGGTCCACGTTTAGGTACAAATGTACTAGAGGCTAAAGGTGTTAGTAAGGCATACGATGATAAGTTGCTGTACGAAGACTTAAATTTTAAACTTCCGCAAGCTGGTATTGTTGGGATTATTGGGCCAAACGGTGCCGGTAAGACCACAATTTTCAGAATGATTATGGGCGAAGAAACGCCTGACAAAGGAGATTTTGAAGTAGGTGAGACAGCTAAGATTTCATACGTGGATCAAAGTCACTCTAATATTGATCCGGAAAAAACAATTTGGCAGAACTTTAGTGATGAGCAGGAGCTTGTTATGATGGGTGGTCGCCAGGTAAATTCTAGAGCGTATTTGAGTAGATTCAATTTTACGGGGAGTGAGCAAAATAAGAAAGTAAGTATGCTTTCTGGTGGTGAGCGTAACCGTTTGCATTTGGCCATGACCTTAAAAGAAGAAGGTAATGTATTGCTTTTAGATGAGCCTACTAACGATTTAGATGTAAACACATTACGAGCTTTAGAAGAAGGTCTTGAGAACTTTGCGGGATGTGCTGTAGTTATCTCTCACGACCGTTGGTTCTTGGATCGTGTTTGTACACATATTTTAGCGTTTGAAGGTGATTCTCAAGTTTATTTCTTTGAAGGTTCTTTCTCTGATTACGAAGAAAATAAGAAGAAACGTTTGGGTGGAGATTTAATTCCACAACGTATTAAGTATAAGAAATTGATTCGTTAATTTGTAATTAGTTTTAAATAAAAAAAAGCTCTTAAGGATTTCCTTAAGAGCTTTTTTTATGGGTATATGTTTTTGTTTAATAAGCTTCGTTCGGATACCAATCCAATTGAATTACTTCAATATTAGGATTGCCGGCGTTTACCAACTCTTTGAATTTGGAAACGTCACTAACATCGGGCTTACCTCTGTAATGATAAGGATAGACCTTTTTTGGCTTAAATTCTAAAACAGCATCTGCGGCACTTACAGGCGTCATAGTGTAAGGCAGGTTCATGCAAATAAAAGCTTGGTCTATATCTTTTAAGCCTCTCATTTCCGGAATATCTTCAGTATCACCAGAAAAATAAATGCGTTGGTCTCCAAAAATTAATATATAACCATTGCCACGTCCTTTTTCATGAAACTTTAAGGCTTCTTCTCTTAAATTGTACATCGGTACGGCCTCAATTGTAATCCCGTAACGTTCTTTGCTTTCGCCATTGCTCAATACATCGATCTGTGGAGTGAAAACTTCCGGTAGCTTGTTGGCAACTGCTTGTGGTGTTATTATTTTAGCTTTGTCGGTTCCTAGTGCTTCTAAGGTTTCTAAATTAAAATGGTCTCCATGAATATCGGTAATCAATATAAGTTCGGGAGATTTATATCCTTCAAAAGCTTCCGCCCCACCTACAGGGTCTATGTAGATGGTAATATTATTCCATTCCAGAACAGCAGTAGCATGTTCAATAGGGGATATTTTTATTTCTGAGTTCTCTTCTTCGTTCATAGATATAGCTTCCGCGGTATCGTTCGCTTCAACAGTTATATCTTGATCTGCTGCAGTATCTTTTTTATTCTCCTTGCATCCAAGAAAAAGAATGCTAGAGCTCATCAGTATAAATAATAGGTTTTTCATAAAGTTCTTGTTATAAGGTTAATTGCATTTTTATATCACTACGAGCGTAATCTAAATTTTTCTCTAATGGCACTTCTTCAAAACCGAATTTCTTATAAATATGCAAGGCATTATCTAATTTGGTGCTAGAGTATAGAATAAGAGTTTCCCAAGATTTCTCTTTTGCGAATTCTATAGCAAAGGATAATAGCTTTTGGCCTATTTTGAGGCCTTGAAATTCTGTTGAAACAGCCATTTTACCTAACTCAAAAGTACTGTTGCTTACAGGTAAAAGAGCGAAACACCCTGTTATCGTATCCTCTTTTTTCGCAAAAAAGATATATCCGCCTTTATCTATAATATGCTCCTGGCAGTTTTCAAGTAGGTAAAGGTCTTTAGGTTCAACAGTAAAATATTGCTCTATCCAATTTCGGTTTAACTCTTTAAAAATGGGAGCATACGCAGGTTTGAACGGTATTATTTTGATTGACATAAACTAGAGCTAATTGAGAACTATAGTTTAAAGTTACCATATCATAATCTTTTGATTGATATATTATTTGATTTTTTTACATCAAAAAATCTAAAAGGAAAATCTTACCGTATATAAAGCGATACAAACCAATAATTTTTATTAGTAATAAATCTTAACATTATGACTGAAACAAAAAGCAACAATGGATTGAAGGTGCTAGCAGGATTGCTAGGTGTGGTTCTTTTGGGTACCATAATATACACCGTTAGTCTTTACCAAGAAAAAAAGAAAAACGAAACTGCGCTTACTCAAGAAAAGCAATTAGTAGTTGAAGATTTAAATAGCTTAAAGTCTGAATATGATAAGGCAATTTTAGAAAGCAACGCTACTAACGAAGAGTTGGTTTCTGCTAGAGATAACATTGCAAAATATATTGACTCTGTAAAAAGTATGAAAGGTGATATTTCTTCTCTTTCAAGATACAGAAGACAAGTTGGTGTGTTAAAAGAAGAAAGAGCTCAGTTGTTGAAACAAGTTGATTCACTTACCAAGTCGAACACTTTTATTGCAATGCAGAGAGATAGCACATACACAGAATTAGAGAAGCAAACTGTTTTTAATGATTCTTTAGTTGTACAGAATACGCAATTGGCAGACGTTGTTGAAAAAGGTTCAGCTCTTAATTTATCTAAGTTTAGTGTTGATGCTGTTAAAGAACGTAGCAGTGGAAAATTAGTTTCTACTTCTAGAGCTAAGAGAACTGATAAATTTAAAATCTGTTTTACTGTTGCTGATAACGTAATTGCTCAAGCTGGTGATAGAGAATTCTTTATTGAAGTTCTTGACCCACAAGGTAACGTATTAGGTGAAAGCTATTCTAAAACTAATGATTCTGGTGCTTCTGTAACTTACAGTAAAGGAACTGGTTTTTACTACGAGAACAAATCTTTAGATGTTTGCGATTATATTAGCAAGCCTGCAGGAGATTTCAAAGAAGGAAATTACATGGTGAATGTTTATGATACGAGATTAAAATTATTGGGAACTTCTAAGTTCACTCTAAAATAATAAACGCGCTATCCATTACATATAAACAGAAAGGGGCAATCGTAAAGATTGCCCCTTTTTTTATGTCCAATTTTAAGGTATTCCTACTTTAGGCTACCTACCATATCTTCTGGTTTTACCCACTCGTCATAGTCCTCAGCGGAAACGTAACCTAGGTTAATTGCTTCTTCTTTTAGCGTAGTTCCGTTTTTATGGGCTGTATTTGCAATCTCAGCGGCCTTGTAATACCCTATTTTAGTGTTTAGGGCGGTAACCAGCATTAAAGAGTTATTCAATAATTCTTTAATAACATCATAATTAGGCTCAATACCAGCTGCACAGTTCACTTCAAAGCTTACACAGGCATCACCAAGTAATTCTGAAGATTGAAGGATGTTAGCGGCCATCATAGGCTTAAACACGTTCAATTCGTAATGACCTTGGGTTCCACCAACAGAAACAGCAACGTCGTTACCCATTACTTGAGCACAAACCATGGTCATAGCTTCGCACTGGGTTGGATTAACCTTGCCTGGCATAATAGAACTGCCTGGTTCATTTGCAGGTATGATTATTTCGCCAATTCCCGATCTAGGCCCTGAAGCCATCATACGAACATCATTGGCTATTTTATTTAAAGAAACAGCCAGTTGCTTAAGTGCTCCATGACTTTCTACAATTGCGTCATGCGCTGCTAATGCTTCAAACTTATTATCCGCTGTGCGAAAAGGAAGTCCGGTAAATTCTGCTATGTACTTGGCAACAAGAACATCATAGCCTTTTGGTGTATTCAGTCCTGTACCAACAGCAGTACCACCTAAAGCTAATTCACTTAGATGGTCCAAGGTATTATTTAACGCTCTTAATCCGTGGTCTAGTTGAGACACATAACCTGAAAACTCTTGACCTAAGGTTAGGGGAGTAGCATCCATAAGGTGTGTTCTACCAATTTTTACCACCTTAGCAAAATCTTTGGATTTCTTATTTAGAGTGTCACGTAGCTTCGTTACACCTGGTATAGTATTCTGAACAATTTTCTTATAGGCAGCAATGTGCATACCTGTAGGGAAGGTGTCATTAGATGATTGTGATTTGTTTACATCATCATTTGGCTGAATTGTCTTTTCGCCTTCACCAATTTTCTTTCCGGCAATCTCATGAGCGCGGTTTGCGATAACCTCGTTTACGTTCATGTTACTCTGTGTTCCTGATCCGGTTTGCCAGATAACCAACGGAAATTGATCATCAAGTTTTCCTTCTAAAATCTCTTCACAAACTTGTGCAATAAGGTTTCTTTTGTCTTCGGCAAGAACACCTAGTTCGCAGTTGGCGTAAGCGGCAGCTTTTTTTAGATAGGCAAATCCGTAAACTACATCTAAAGGCATAGATGCAGACGGGCCTATTTTAAAATTATTTCTTGAGCGCTCAGTTTGGGCACCCCAATATTTATCGCTGGGCACCTCTACTTGGCCCATGGTATCTTTTTCGATTCTAAAGCTCATTATCAGTAGTGTTATGTTAGTTTACAAAGGTAGTATTTCATGATTTTAATTCCTCTTAGAGGCTTTAAAAATAAATGTTTTTTAAGTTATGTTATTTTTTTTGATTTCAATTTGCAATTTTGGTACTTTCTAAAGTATATTTGTAGTGCAAAATTGAGAACATGGAATTTGATCAGTACCTTGGATTTTTAGCATTTTTAACCATTTTAACCATTGGATTTTGGTTGATGATTTTCTTGTTGACCTTTGTAGTACCTTATTGGTTAGGTGGAAACATCTTGGAGCTCTACAAAGAGTGGAGAGATAAAAAGAAAGCGAAACGTAGCGTATAAGCGCTCTTATATATTAAAAAGCAGGAGAACGAATTATCGTTTTCCTGCTTTTTTATGCACTAAACGCAATAAAAAAAGCCCTGTAAGTATTAATACTTACAGGGCTTCTCTTTTAAGAATGACCTTTAACCTTCCATCTCATCTTCTCCGCCACCATTTTCGTTACCGCCTTTGCCTTGCTTACGGTTATTTTCTTTAGTTTGATTTATTCTATAACGAAGGGATAAGGTAATAGACCTAGGTCTAAACTGAAATTCACTTCTTGAAGTAAAATCATCCGATACGGTATAAGACTGCCTTTTTCTTGAGTTAAGAAGATCACTCACGTTTAAAGACAGTGTACCCTTATCTTTCATAATATCTTTGCTGAACGCCAAGTTTAGCGAAAGCATTCCTTTTGTTTCGGTTTGTGAATTTTGACGTGGGCCCATATAAAATGCATTGGTCTGCCATTCTATCTTTTTAGGTAAACTTACTTTAGAGCTAAAGCGAGCGAACCAACTTGTATTATTTGTACCGTAATCCGTACCATTATGTTCACCTTCGCTGGAAAATTTAAAGAAGTTGACACTACCGTTCAAGCGCAACCATTTTTTTGGATTATAAAGAACACCAGCTTCAGCACCTATTCTTTCGTTAGAAGATAGGTTAATGGGTAGTGATCTAATAATTCGTACGCTATCCGTAGTAACTTGTCCTGTAGCTTCCTGAATGTATTCAAAAGAGTTAGTTTCCCGCTTATAATAGACGGAAGATGTTAGGGTAAGCTTATCCCATCGTTTTAGATAACCTAAATCGAATGAATTAGAATATGCAGGATCTAAATCCGGATTTCCTTGAAAAATATTAGCTCTACTAGATCTAGAAGGAAACGGGTTTATGAACCGCCCTCTTGGCCTATTGATTCTACGATTGTAACCGAGGGATATGTTTTCCATTTCGCCAATTTCGAATATGAAATTTAGGGTAGGGAATAGGCCTAGGTAATTTTTGTCAAAATTAAGATCTACGTCTTCTCCTAGTGCCTCTTCAACTGCGGAGGTATCATAGTCAGAGGTCACCTCCCCTTTAAGCTGTGTATTCTCTAACCGTAATCCAGCTAGGAAAGAAAACTTACCAAATTTATTGCCATACTGAGTGTAGACGGCATTTACGTTCTCTTCGTATTTAAATTTGTTCGTTAGGTCTTCATTGGTAACAAAAAGTCCTGTTGCCCTATTTAGAGAATCTAGTTTGTAGTCGGTAACTTCTTTGTCAAAGGTGCCTCTGTAACCTGCTTCAAACTGTGCATCACCTATGGGGAGTACATAATCTGCCTGTACTAGATATTCATCTTCAATTTCATTTTGATAAACACTCTCCAACGTGTTTAAGCTTAAATTAGGAAAGGTATTGTTATCGTCAATTGTTGAATTTTCTACTTCGTCTCCATTTGAATATTGTAAATCTACCGTTAGTTTCTGTCCGTCATCATCAATATTATTCATATAGTTTAAGGAGAACTGATAGTTTTCTTCATCTTCTAGTTCAATCTCTTCTCTAAAACTCTGTCTGGTAAGTAAGCCATTTTCAAAGTAGTTACTGTAATTCTCTGTTAAATCATCACCGTCTTGGAAACGCATAAAGAAACTTCCCGTTATGGATGATTTTTCAGTTATAAAGTACTCAACGCCAAAGTTGTTATTAAGCCCCTTACTTCTTCTAGTGTAATCTCTATCTTCGTTGATTTGCCCGTATTGACCATTAGTATACGAGTTTTCATAAAAGGCATTTCCGGGAGAATCATTATATCTGTAGCCAAGAGTATTGAAAATATTAAACTTATCTGTTCTTAAATTCGCATTTACAGAAATACCGCTCTGACCGGGGTAGCCAATATTTACATTTACAGAACCATTAAAGCCTAATGTTTTTTCGCGTTTAAGAACGATGTTAAGGATACCTGCTGTACCTTCTGCGTCATAACGGGCAGAAGGACTGGTGATTACCTCAACCTTTTCTATAGCATCTGCGGGAAGTTCTCGTAAAGCATCTGTAGAGCCAAAACCGGCCAAGGCCGAAGGTTTTCCGTTAATAAGAATCCTAACGTTCTCATTGCCTCGCAAGCTAATAGCACCTTCTACATCAACATTTACGGAAGGAACGTTGTTTAAGGCATCACTAATAGTAGCTCCACTAGTGGTAAGGTCTTTACCTATATTATAGATTTTTTTATCAAGGCGAACTTCAACCGTGGTTTTTTCGCCAACCACTTCTACGCCTTCTAGTTGCGAGACATCTAGCGCAAGTTTTACAATTCCAAGATCTGTAGATTTGCTTAGTAGCTGATTTGGTAGTTTATACGTTTTATAGGAGATGTATTCAATACTAACATTGTATTTCCCGGGGAGAGCCTCAACTTCAAATTCCCCGTCAATATTTGTAATTCCACCGGTAACCTTTTCAGGATTGTCTACACTATGAAGTACAAGGGTGGCGTATTCTAAAGGCTGCCCGTCATCTTGATCTAAAACCGTTCCGGTAATTTTAATAGGCTGTTGTTCTTGACCTTGGGGCCTCTGTGGCCGTTGTGCGAATGTATTTATCGATAACAGTAACAGGGCAATCAAGAACGGTATTTTCATGTCAATCTTCGGTTTTTTTCTTCTTTCGTTTTTTCTCTCGTTTCTTTTCTTTCTTGGTCTTCTGTAAGCCTTTCTTTTGCATTGCTACAAAAGCATCGTATTTTTCAATAGGAAGTCCGGCTTTTAATTCTTCGTCCTGAGATTTTGTAATTTTCTCCATTCCCTCGCGCATTTGCTCAGGAGTAAGTTGAAGAATCTGCATTTCAATTCGTTTTTGCAGATACTTTTTTAATACAGAACTCATTACTGCGGACTCAAACTCATTTAGCTCTAAAGCTTCTGCTATACCTGGCATCTCGCCATCAACGATTTGCGCAGCGGTCTTTGCTTCAGGTTCTTTTGGAGTTTCTTGAACTTGCGGTATAGCGCTACGCTGTCTTCCGTAACCACTATTTCCGTAGCCCCCATTACCATAGCCGTAACCTCCGCCTCCGTAACCATATTGAGCAACGAGTTCGGGACCTGTGAACATTAGAACAAAAAATAAAATAACGTATGGGATATTGTTTTTCATGACGATATCAGTTTATAGGATTGTGTTTTGTATAAATGGTTTAACCTGTCATGGTTAAAGCTTTGTTAAAATGAAATAGCAACAAATGTACCAAATTATTAAAGAGGGGATACTAATAAAATAAAAGAGAGCATTCACTTGGTTTTCAAGTGAATGCTCTCTTTTTATATGTTGATTTTCAAGAAAAATAATGTATTTACATTAAATGATATCATCAATTAAATTAACGGGTCTGCCAATAACAGCTTTGCCATTGTTGACTACAATAGGTCTTTCAATCAATTTTGGATGCAGAATCATAGCATCTAAAACTTCTTCATGAGAAAGGAGTTTTCCTCTAAAATTATCCTTCCAGATCTGTTCATTTTTACGAACAAGCATTTCTGGAGTAATTCCTAGGCAGTCTAAAACACTACGGAGTTCTTCCTTAGAAGGGACTTCTTCTAAGTACTTAATGACTTCAAACTCTTTCCCGGATTTTTCAAGTAACTGTAATCCTTCACGGGATTTTTGACATCTTGGATTGTGATAGATTTTAATCATTTTGCAATTTAATTGTAATTTTCATTTATCTAAAAGTAAGGCCTATTCTTCATCTTTTTGACCCATCATCATTAGGAAGGCCTTTAAAAAAGCATCTATATCGCCATCCATAACAGCATCTACATTGCCCGTTTCTTCAGCAGTCCGCACATCTTTTATCAATTTATAAGGGTGCATGACATAGTTACGGATTTGTGAACCCCACTCAATTTTCATTTTTGAAGATTCTATTTCCTGGCGCGCTTCCATTTTTTTCCGAAGCTCTATTTCATACAACTGAGACTTTAGCATTTTCATGGCCGTAGCCCTGTTATCATGCTGGCTTCTAGAATCTGAACAAGAAATTTGTATGCCTGTAGGATGGTGAACCAATTGAACTTTAGTTTCAACCTTGTTTACGTTTTGACCACCGGCACCACTTGAACGTGCTGTTGTAATGGTGATATCTGCAGGGTTAACATCAATTTCAATACTGTCATCAACAAGAGGATACACATAAACGGATGCAAACGAAGTATGGCGTTTGGCATTACTGTCAAACGGAGAAATACGAACCAATCTATGTACGCCGTTTTCTCCTTTAAGCCATCCAAAAGCAAAATCGCCATCAATCTCTAGAGTAACCGTTTTTATACCAGCAACATCTCCTTCTTGATAGTTGAGTTCTTTTACTTTGTATTTGTTCTTTTCGGCCCACATCATGTACATACGCATGAGCATGGAGGCCCAATCGCAACTTTCGGTACCACCGGCACCAGCTGTAATTTGTAGAACGGCAGGAAGTTCATCACCTTCCTCAGAAAGCATGTTCTTGAATTCTAGCTTCTCTAACTGGCTCAGTGCTTTATCATACTGAGCGGTTACTTCTGCTTCGTTATCTTCTCCTTCTTGTTGAAATTCTAATAAAATTTCTACGTCATCAACCAGTGTTTTGGCAGCGTTGTAATCATCTACCCACTGTTTTTTAGACTGTATGAATTTCATATGTGCCTGGGCTTCCTGTGGATTATCCCAGAAATCAGGAGCTAAAGTTTTCTCCTGTTCATTTTCTATTTCAATAAGTTTGGCATCAACGTCAAAGATACCTCCTTAACGCGCCAAGGCGTTCTTGTAGACCTTTAAATAGGTCTGTGGTAATTGTCATTTTATTCTATTTTCAAACAAAAATACTACTCTTTTTGATCTATTCTGTAGTTAATGATTGAATGTTTACATGGTTAGAGTAACTGCATTTTAAAATCTATTGTTGGCTTTGGCTGCTAACTACTACAGAATGAACGGTTTCGTTATTGCCAGTAGAGTATACTACCCCTTTTAGTGGAGAACAGTCATTATAATCTTTGCCATCGGCTATTTTTATATGAGATGTGCCGGCTAAAATATCATTTGTAACATCAAAACCAATCCAACCCACAAAGGGCACATAAGCTTCTGCCCAAGCGTGCATCTGTGCATCTCCAAAATAACCGTTGTCTTGATGCAAATATCCTGAGACATAACGAGTAGGTATACTATTTAATCTAGCGAAAGCGCAAAATAGGTGAGTGAAGTCTTGGCAAACGCCTTGGCGTATATTAAGTAATTCGTTTAGTTTGGTGTATACATCCGTAGCTTCTGTATTAAATTTAATATAGCTATGAACAGAACTATTTAAGGACTGAAGGTTTTCAAATATCGACTTAGTAGCGTTGAATGAAAATAGGTGTCTATATTCTTTAGGAATACGAGTGTAGTCTGTTGTTTTTAAATAGGTGTCATGGTCTACCTTAAAACCTAATTCTTGAAGTTTTTGAAATGATTTAGATATATCTTTCTCTAAATCAAAGTCAAACGGATTAATTTCTTTCTTTATTAATTTAAAATTAGCCTCAAAAGAAATGTGTTTAAACGCGCATGTGGGGTGAATTCTTATCGTTTTAAAACCATATCCGTTTATAGAAAATTCAGTTTTAGCGTTTAATGAGTTATTAAAATCTATACTAATGAATTGTTGTGAGTCGTTCTCTTCGGGTATTATAAGAAATTGCCAATATGCCTCGCGGACAGATTTTTCATAAGTGTTTTCTGCTTTGTAAGAAATTGAATATTCTAAGGACATTCGTTAAGTATGCGTTCGTTAGGTTTGACAAAAAAGGGATAAACTTTGTACGATAATAGCATTGGAATATAAGGTTTAATAACTAAAAAACTCTTTCTCCATTTTTTGACTGATTTCATAAAGATGTGTCAACGTACTATTAATTATCAATTGAATATCACTTTCAATATCTTCCATAGATTTAAATTCATACTCTGCCCTGACTTTCCCGACTAGAAATGAAGTAGAGTCTCTATCATGCATTCTATTGTTATCCAGGATTTTTATGTGCTTACATATCTGGTTTAAACTGTTCATTATAGACCGTGGACAATTTGGATTAAGAATAAGGAACTCTAGAGTGGAGATACTTGTGGGTGTTTTTTTGTAATGTCTACGCATCATATCATAAGACTCTGTACATTTTAATAAGGTGGTCCATTCAAAGCTATTTTTAAATTTATCGCCATAACTACCTTGAGCTTTTAGTGCATCATTATACTTAGAACTAATGATTCGCATAACCTGTGTTGCCCGTTCTATATTCGCCCCCATTATGATGATTGCATAAATTTCGTCGTGCATAAGAGTACTGCGCACTTTTCCCCTTAAGATTGCTGACATTTCTGTTACATTCCTGGTAAAATCATCAAGGCCATTTTTTGTATAAACTTCAGCGTCATAGTTAGCTATAAAGTGGTAAAATTTATTGATGGATTCGTAAAGTTCCGTAGAAATTAAATCTCTAGCGCTATTAGCATTTTCTCGTGAATTTCTAACATTGTTAAGTATGGAAGAAGGGTAATTAGGGTCTAGTCCAATTTTATATAAAACTTCAGTCTCGTTAAGTTCCTCTTCCTTGTCTGCCGCTGGGTCGCCTACTAAAGTTAGCATTGAGCGAAGAACAAATTGTCTTGATTGAGATATTTGGTTGGGGGCGTCAAGAGATGAAAAGTAATTTACTCTAAGGTACCTCGCAATATGTTCTGAACGTTCTATATATCTTCCCATCCAAAATAGGTTATTGGCAACTCTTGCTAGCATAGGTCTTATTTAATAGTTAGTGTTCTTTTCTTTGGTTGTTTCCTATATAATGGGATTCTGATATTCTACTAGGTTTTTAATACCCAAGTGTCTTTAGACCCACCACCTTGAGAAGAGTTTACAATCAAGTTCCCTCTTTTTAGGGCTACTCTCGTTAATCCACCTTTTAGAACAAATTCTTTATCTTTTCCTAATACTGTAAAAACTCTAAGGTCAACATGGCGTTGTTCAAAAGATTCGGTTTCATCTATATATGTAGGGTGTACAGAAAGAGACATGATTGGTTGGGCAACATATTTTCTGGGGCTCAAAAGTATCTCGGCCTTTACCACTTCAATTTCTTTATCACTTAATCGGTTTCCAATAGATATACCATAACCGCCTGCTTCATCTACGGGTTTAATAACCAAATTTTTTATATTGTTGAGAACATACCTCAGTTCTTTGGGTCTGCTGCAGTGGTAGGTTTTTACATTGTTTAAAATAGGCTCCTCGTTTAGGTAATACTTAATTATTTCTGGCATGTAAGTATAGATGGCCTTATCATCTGCAACACCGGTGCCTGGTGCATTAGCCAAGGTTACATTACCTTTTTTGTAAGCGGCAAAAAGGCCTGGCACGCCAAGGACAGAATCTGGATTGAATTCTAATGGATCTATAAATGCATCATCTACCCTACGGTATATAACATCAACCTTTTGAGGGCCTTTTATAGTTTTCATATAGACAAAATCGTTTTCTACAAAAAGATCTCTACCTTCCACGAGTTCAACTCCCATAGTTTTTGCTAAATAAGAATGCTCATAAAAAGCAGAATTGTACATACCTGGAGTAATAACTACAACGTTAGGCACGTCTACACCTTTGGGTTTAACGGTTTCAAGTAAGTCCAGAAGGTTTTCGGCATAATTGGTGACCGAATAAGTTTTGTAATGGTCAAATACGCCAAATAGGGCTCTTTTTAAGGCAGTACGATTACAGATAACATAGCTCACACCACTTGGGCATCTTATATTATCTTCAAGCACATAATATTGACCATCACTATGTTTAATCACATCAGTACCTGAAATATGGTTATAAATACCTCCAGGAGGATCTAAATTTACCATTTGATCCAAATAGTTAGCAGAGGAGCTTATGAGGTCCATGGGAACTATACCCTCTTTTATAATATTTTTATCATGATAAATATCCCATAAAAAAAGGTTTAATGCCTTACTTCTTTGGATGCACCCAGATTCAATTATTTCCCATTCTTCCGGCGGGATTATTCTAGGGAAAAGATCAAATGGAAAAATCTTCTCCTTGGTTTTTTTTTTATCATATACTTGAAAAGTAATTCCTTGGTTGAAGAACGACGATTTTGCCTTTTCGTTTAGATTAACATATTCACTAATAGAGTGCCCGCCGTAGAGTTCAAATAGTTTAGAATATACTTCTTTTACTTGCCCTTCTTGATCAAAGATTTCGTCGAATAAAACGGGGTTTCTTTGGTAGGATGAAAAAATCTGATTTTCTAAGTTTACCATAGTATATTTGTTTGTACTTAAGGTATAAATTTTCAATATCCTGAATAGAAAGAATTACATAATAATCGAAATATTAATTTACCATTTATGTAAAAAAACGGAGGTTGTTTGTCATATTTCTTGTCAAAAAGAGAAAAATCGCCCTGTTTTGTGTGTAATTGGTCATTTATGATATGTAATTGATATAGTCTATGTTATCTAGTTTAACCTGAGCTTTTATAGTTCAATTATTAAAAATTATTACATGCAGATTAATCTTATAAGTGATACAGTAACTAAACCTACCCAAGAAATGTTAGCGGCCATGATGTCTGCAAAAGTGGGGGATGACGTGTTTAAAGCGGACCCGACGGTAAATGCTCTTGAAGAAAAAGTGGCTAAAATGTTCGGTAAGGAAGCAGCCCTTTTTTTTCCTTCTGGAACTATGGCAAACCAGACAGGTATAAAGTTACATACACAACCGGGTGACCAATTAATTTGTGATAAATATGCACATGTTTATAATTATGAAGGTGGAGGCGTCAGTTTTAATAGTGGGGTGTCATGTAAATTGATAGATGGGCATAGGGGAATGGTTACGGCAGAGCAAGTAGAGGCGGCTATTAATCCACCAGATTTTTATCACAGTCCATTAACGTCATTAGTTTGTATAGAAAATACTACAAATAAAGGAGGTGGCGCCTGTTGGGACATAGAAGAACTAAAGAAGATAAAAGAGGTCTGTAAAAAACATAATTTGGCTTACCATCTTGATGGTGCTCGTTTGTGGAATGCCTTGGTTCAAAAAAACGAAAATCCCTTAGCTTATGGGGAGTTGTTTGATACTATTAGTGTTTGTTTAAGTAAAGGTCTGGGTTGCCCGGTAGGTTCTGTTTTGGTGGGTAGCAAAGAGCTAATGGAGAAAGCACTTCGTATTCGTAAAATATTTGGAGGAGGAATGCGTCAAGCAGGTTTTCTTGCCGCGGCAGGTATTTATGCGCTTGATCATCATGTGGAGCGTTTGGCTGAAGATCATAAAAAAGCACGAGAGATAGGGGAGGTGTTACAAAATCTATCCTATATAAAGCGTGTTGAACCTATCGAAACCAATATCATAATTTTCGAAATTGACGAAAATGTCGTGACCGGAGATATTTTCGTAGAAAAACTAAAAGAGCACGATATCCTTATTATAGGTATGGGGCAGGGAAAACTCCGTATCGTTACCCATTTGGATTATACCAATACAATGCATGAAAAGCTTTTGAAAATATTAAAAAAGTTATAGCTTTTTCAAGTCAGTTAAACGATTATATAAATTTTTAATGCCATTCTCCATTCCTGCTTCGGAATCGTAGAGCTGGCTGGTACCTATAAGTGAACCATTGCCATCTTTTAAATTAAATAGAAATTTACCCTGATGGTTGGTCTTGCGTTCAAAATTTCCTCTATTGATTTGAAGCGTATTCAATTTAGAAAGTGCAGTATCCAAATCAGTCTTACTATTAAATTCTTCACTTGTAAGTAAGATAGAATCACTTTTAGATTTAATTTGAAATCGATGCCCGTTACTGGGTGTGTTAACTATTTCTATCACAGGTTATTTTTTAGGTAAAAGATACAAAATAAGAGCGATAATTTCAGGATTATCTGCTTTAGGTATTATAAGGATTGTGGATTTTATTTATGTTAAAATTAAGAATATCACAATAATTTGATGAGTATGCTGTTCTATGCTAGTATCGATGAACGGTGAAATTCTAACAAAAAAAAGGTGTATTTCATCGATGATTTTAATACTTAACAGGAAACGACTTGTTAAATATATATTAAAGCATTAACTTTAATCCAACTATACATTAACATTAAACATTAACTATCTTATGAAGAAGCTTCTTTTTTCCTTAGCCGTTCTTACGGCTTCATTTAGTATGGCTCAAGACTTGCCAGCGAACCCCGAACCCGGAAAGTGCTATGTACGTTGTACTACGCCTGACGTTTACGTAAACGAGACCGTGACTATTACAGTAAAGCCCGGTTATAAAGTTTTAAAAACTGTACCTGCAACTTATAAAACCGTTACAGAGCGTGTTTTAGTAAAAGAAGAAAGTAAAAAATTAAGAATTATTCCAGAAGAATGGGGGTCTGAAAAGGTTAGCTATGTATCTAAGGAAGGTGGAAACTCTTTGAGTGTTAGCCCTGCTAGTTTTGGTAGTGCTTCTCAGACTATAGAGGTAAAGCCTGCATATGCTCAGTGGGAGTTGGGTGCATCGGCTCCAGATTGTGATTCAGGTAATCCAGACGATTGTAGATACTGGTGTTATAAAGGATACCCTGCAGAGTTTCAGACTATAGAAACGGCAACCCTTGCTAACAGTGCTTCAACAAGTAAAACTGCTATTCCTCAAAAAACTGGTACATATACTAAAAGAATACTTGTTTCTCCAGCTAAAGTTGTTGAGGAAGTAGTTCCTGCAGTTTATGAAGAAATTACAAGAACCGTATTAGATAAGGATGCATACGCTGTAGAAGAAGCGGTTGCTCCAATTACTAAATCTTATACAAAAGAGGTTTTAAAAGAAAAAGGTGGTTTAACTACTTGGAAAGAAGTAGAGTGTGAATTAGTTACTTACCAAGCGCTTCCAATAAACTGGGACTCTGGTAGTGCTACTTTAACAGCACAAGCTAAAACTATTATTGATACTCGTTTATTACCTGTATTGGCTCAGAATGAAGGTGCTAAAGTAGAATTAGCTTCTCATACAGATGCTCAAGGTAGTGCTTCTTCTAACCAAGATTTATCGGAAAGAAGAGCAAAAGCAGTAGCTCAATACTTAATTTCTAAAGGTATTAACTCTAGTCTTTTAGTAGCTAACGGTTATGGTGAAACAAAACTTAAGAACAGATGTAAGGATGGTGTTTCTTGTACTGCAAGAGAGCATTCAGTAAACAGAAGAACAGAATTCAGATTGATTAATAACTAATCTATTTCTGAATAGACGTAAAAAAAAGGGCCCTTTCTAGGGCCCTTTTTTAATTACTTATTTTTCTTGAGAAAGTTTAAATGATAACCAATTTCTCCGGTCATACCATAACCAGAATATTCATCTAGTGCTTTTCCTTTCCCGTTTACTACAGTTAATAAAGGAAAGACTCCTTTTTTATTAAGCTTTTTTAATATCTCTTGATTGTGATTCCATTGCTTATCACTCAGCAAATCCTTATTTCTAGGAATGTCTACATATAATAAGACATAGCTTTTTGATAATTCAGAGAACTCATCTGTCTCAAAAAGGTCATGTTTAAGCTTTTTACATGGTGGGCACCAATCGCTACCAGTAAAATAAACTAGAACATTCTTATTTTCTTTTTTTGACACTTTAATAGCCTTGTCGTAGTTTTTAAGCCAGTCAACACTACTAGTAGTATCGGTTTGACCAATTAAACAAAGCGGTAATATGAGAAAAAGTAATAGTTTCATCTGTAGTATTATTTAGTAATCAAAAGCAAATAGCTTGCCACTATTTAAATAACGAGTCCATTCCTGGAATATTGGGCATCCCTTCTTTGGCCACAGCACCTAGTTCCGCTTCATTTACTTGAGTTGCCTTTGCAATGGCTTTATTTACGGTCATAATTAGAAAATCTTCTAATTGTTCTTTGTCTTCCAGTAAACTATCATCAATTATAATCTGTTTAATTTCTCTATTGGCGGTAATAACCACCTTTACTAAATCTTCGGAAGAAGATTCTTCTAGAGTTACTGTGTCTAAGCGTTTCTTTGTGGCCTCTACTTTTTGTTGGGTTTCTTTAAGTTTTCCCATCATACCCATCATATCTCCGAACATAATTTGTGTTTTTATAAGTTGAACTACTATGCGAAATTACTAAATTGTGTCTGAAAAACATCAACTATGAGCTTGTCTAAAAAAAAGAAAATCGTTCTTGGGTTAAGCCTTACATTTGTGCTCTTAGTACAAAGTCAACAAAAGAATATGATTGAAGAAAAAGCACCGATAGCTAAAAAGATTCCACATAACTTAGAAAAGCATGGAGATGTTAGGGTGGATAATTACTATTGGTTGAACGATAAAGAGAACCCAGAGGTTATTTCATACCTCGAGGCAGAGAAAGGTTATTATGAATCTTTAACCGACCACACCAAAAAGTTTCAAACAGAACTTTTTGATGAGATGAAATCTCGCATTAAAGAAGATGATACCTCGGTACCATATAAACAAAATGGCTATTGGTATATAACTAGGTATGAAATAGGTAAAGAGTATCCTATTTACGCTCGAAAAAAAGACAACCTAGCAACTCCTGAAGAAATCATGTTTGATGGAAATGAAATGGCTAAAGGTCATGAGTATTTCAGCATTGGAGGTTTAGCTATAAGCCCAGATAATAAGTTTGCTGCTTTTGGGGTGGATACCATTTCTAGACGTCAATATGTTATAAGAATAAAAAATCTTGAGACAGGGGAGATTTATGCAGATAGGATAGAAAATACAACGGGTGGAGCAGTTTGGGCTGATGATAATAAAACTCTTTTTTACACTAAAAAGGATGAAGTTACTTTACGTTCGGACCAAATTTTAAAGCACAAATTTGGTACTACTGAAGCGGAAGATCAATTGGTTTTTCATGAAAAAGATGATACGTTTGGAACTTATGTCTACAAATCAAAATCCAAGAAATATATTATTATAGGCTCTTACAGTACGCTTACTTCTGAATTTCAGTTTTTAAGGACCGATAATCCTGACGGGGAGTTGAAAATGTTTTCACCTCGCGAAAGAGGTGTTGAATATGGTATGTCTCATTATGGTGATCATTTTTATGTTCTTACCAACAAAGATGGTGCAACCAATTTTAAATTAATGAAAACCGATGAGAATAATACCTCTTCGGATAACTGGAAAGAATTTATACCGCATCGTGAAGATGTTCTCTTGGAAGATATAGATATTTTTAAAGATTACTATGTAATATCAGAGCGCACAAACGGATTAAACAAGGTTCAGATTAATAGATGGGATGGCACAAATTCTTACTATCTACCTTTTGAAAGTGAAACATACACTGCAGGCGTAGGCCGTAACCCTGATTTTGATACAGAGATTCTTCGTTATGGTTACAATTCCATGACTACCCCAACTTCGATTATCGATTTCAACATGCGAACCAAGGCGAAAGAAGTCAAAAAAGAACAAGAAGTACTAGGAGGGAAGTTTGATAAAGATAATTACAAAGAAGAACGTATTTGGGCCACTGCCCGCGATGGGGTAAAGGTGCCTATGTCCATCGTTTATCATAAGGACACTCCATTGAGCAAAACAACGCCTATACTTCAATATGCTTATGGGTCGTACGGAAACACAATAGACCCTTCTTTTTCTACTGTACGTTTAAGTTTGTTAGATAGAGGTTTTGTTTACGTAATAGCTCATATTAGAGGAGGGGAGTATCTGGGTAGGCCTTGGTATGAAGATGGTAAATTATTAAAGAAAAAGAACACTTTTACAGATTTTGTAGACTGTTCCCAATACTTAATAGATGAAGGTTATACTTCTGCCGATCATTTATATGCAATGGGTGGTTCAGCCGGTGGTCTTCTTATGGGAGCAGTCATTAACATGGCTCCCCAGTTATATAATGGTGTAATTGCAGCCGTTCCATTTGTTGACGTGGTTACGACTATGTTAGATGATTCTATTCCTTTAACAACAGGAGAATATGATGAATGGGGAAATCCAAATGAAAAAACGTACTATGAGTATATGAAGTCATATTCGCCTTATGACCAAGTAGTTGCTCAGGAATATCCTAATTTATTAGTTACTACCGGGCTTCATGATTCTCAAGTACAATATTTTGAACCTGCCAAGTGGGTAGCGAAATTGCGAGAGATGAAATCCGATAAAAACTTGTTGATGATGGATATTAATATGGATGCAGGACACGGTGGAGCTTCAGGCCGGTTTGAGGCATTGAAAGAGGTGGCTAAAGAGTATGCGTTTATTTTGGATTTAGAAAGTAAAATTGAGTAGAAAAATTAATTTATAAGTTAATTATCTCAACTAACACAAACTTGTCTGAAAAAAGGAGTGGTTTTATGGCTTAGAAATTGGCTAGATTATAGCTAATATGCTAACTAAATGTTAACAAAATAGCATAAAACCAAAAATATCTTCATTTTTTGGATGTATTTTCATGGATAAAATGGCATATTCAAAAAAATAGTAATTTTGTCCCAACAATTTTGTGGAAACTTTTCAGTATATAAAAAGTTCTCATAACCAGACATCCTTTATGGAAAACAAAATTAAGGCATACAACAATATCCTAGAACTCGTAGGAAACACTCCACTAGTAAAATTAAAGAGAATAACAGAAGGCTTTGCAGGCAACTTTTTTGCCAAAGTAGAATCTTTTAATCCTGGCCACTCTTCTAAAGATCGTATTGCGGTACATATCATAGAGGAGGCAGAGCGTAAAGGTCTTTTAACCGAAGGTAGCACCATTATAGAAACAACTTCTGGTAATACAGGGTTTAGTATTGCTATGGTGAGTATTATAAAAGGTTATAAGTGTATTTTGGCTGTTAGTTCAAAATCATCGAAAGATAAGATTGATATGTTACGTACTATGGGAGCCACGGTATATGTTTGCCCAGCTCACGTAAGTGCAGATGACCCGCGTTCATATTATGAAGTTGCAAAACGCTTGCATAAAGAAACTAGTGGTTCTATCTATATCAACCAGTATTTTAATGAGTTGAATATGGAGGCCCATTACCAGAGCACTGGTCCGGAAATATGGGAGCAAACTGGTGGTCAGATTACGCATTTTGTAGCATGTAGTGGAACTGGTGGTACTATTTCGGGTACGGCTAAGTACTTAAAAGAACAAAATCCAAAAGTTAAAGTTATTGGAGTAGATGCTTTTGGTTCCGTATTGAAGAAATATCATGAAACAAGAGAGTTTGATTCTAATGAGATTTATCCATATAGAATAGAGGGTCTTGGTAAAAATCTAATTCCAGGAGCTACAGATTTTGATGTTATAGACAAGTTTGTCAAAGTAACCGATTCTGAAAGTGCACATACTGCACGTGAAATAGCAAAGACCGAAGGTATTTTTGCAGGATACACCAGTGGTGCGGTAATGCAGGCTCTAAAACAGTTGAATGAAGAAGGAGAGTTTGGTCCAAAAGATAACGTAGTCGTTATATTTCCGGATCACGGCTCGCGATATATGAGTAAAGTGTATAGTGACCAATGGATGGAAGATCAAGGTTTCTTCGATACCAATACTGTCAGCGAAACTCAAAAAGTACAATACATTAAAGAATAACATACAAGTTTGTAAAAGTTGGAAAGCAATGGCCGTAAGGTCATTGCTTTTTTGTTAGAGAATAATATTTTATGAATGTTGCTCTTAAAATCTTACTTTTGCACTAAAATCCAAAGTACACCTAAATGCGAGATTTATTTGACAGAATTTTAGAGAACAAGGGGCCATTAGGAAAATGGGCTTCACAGGCGGAGGGATATTTCGTTTTTCCTAAGTTAGAGGGACCAATTTCTAATAGAATGAAGTTTCAGGGGAAAGAGGTAATTACCTGGAGTATCAATGACTATTTGGGTCTGGCCAATCTTCCTGAAGTTAAGAAAGTAGACGGTGAAACCGCTGCTGAATATGGTTCTGCCTACCCAATGGGGGCAAGAATGATGAGTGGTCACACTGATTTTCACGAACAGCTAGAACAAGAATTAGCTGCATTCGTTAAGAAAGAATCGGCTTATTTGTTGAACTTTGGTTACCAAGGGATGGTGTCTGCTATAGACGCGCTTGTTTCTAAGGATGATATAATTGTTTATGATGTAGATGCTCACGCTTGTATTATTGATGGCGTTAGGTTGCACATGGGTAAGCGTTTTACTTTTAAGCACAATGATATTGAAAGCTTAGAGAAAAACTTAGAGCGCGCCACTAAAATGGCAGAACAGACCGGTGGAGGTATATTAGTTATTTCCGAGGGTGTTTTTGGTATGCGTGGTGAGCAAGGTAAGTTAAGAGAGATTGTTGCTTTAAAGAAGAAATATACTTTCCGTTTATTTGTAGATGATGCTCACGGTTTTGGAACCTTAGGAAAAACTGGTGCAGGTACAGGTGAAGAACAAGATGTGCAAGATGATATTGATGTGTATTTTGCAACTTTTGCAAAGTCTATGGCAGGTATCGGTGCATTTTTAGCTGCTGATAAAGAAATTATAGATTATTTAAAATATAATTTACGTTCGCAAATGTTCGCTAAATCATTACCTATGATTTATGTAAAGGGAGCATTAAAGAGATTAGATATGTTGCGTACCATGCCTGAGCTTAAAGCTAAGTTGTGGGAGAATGTAGATGCTCTTCAAAACGGACTTAAGAGTAAAGGTTTTAACATTGGAAATACAAATACATGTGTTACTCCAGTGTACCTTAACGGAAGTATTCCAGAAGCCATGGCTCTTGTGAAAGACTTACGAGAAAATTATGGAATATTCTGCTCTATAGTAGTTTATCCTGTTATACCTAAGGGGCTAATTCTCCTTCGTATGATTCCTACCGCTACACACACTATGCAAGATATAGAGGAAACATTAGAAGCGTTCTCAGCAATTAGAGATCGTTTGGAAAATGGTACGTATAAAAGATTATCTGCTGCAGTAGCTGCGGCAATGGGTGAGTAATATTTACCTAATCGATAATATTAAAAAAGCCTTACTGTATAGTGAGGCCTTTTTTGTTTAGTATGTTTTAAATGGAATAGGGTGGAAGGCCCTTGTAAATTATAAGTTCTTTTTATAAGTACAACGTCGTTTGTATATTTTCGGGTCAAAATGTTTCCACATTTGCCGAATGGCAATATTATCTTCCAATTCCGGTGTACGGTAACACATTTCAATACCTCTCTTATTAAACGTTTTGTAGTATTCATTGAAAATTATAGCAGTAACACCTTTGTTTTGATATTCAGGGTGAATGCCTATAAGGTAGAACACAACGTCTTTATTGTATTTTTTTGCTCGTAGTAGGTGCAGGAAACCAAATGGGAATAACTTTCCTTTGGCCTTCTGTAAAGCATTGGAGAATGAAGGCATAACTATAGCAAAAGCTATTAAGCTGTCTTCCTTATCTACAATGAATTTAATATACTCGGGATTTATGAATGTAATATATTTCTTCTTGAAATATTCTTTCTGAACATCTGTAATAGGAACAAAAGAAGAGAGTTTAGAATAGGTTTGATTAAAAAGGTCAAACATCTGATCTACTAGTGGTAGAACTTCACTGGTTTTCTTAAAATTAATTTCGCGGAGACCATAACGGCGTTTTACAAGTCCGTTTAATTTTGTGAATAACGCAGGATCCGCATTTTTTGCAGGAAACTTGTTTTCAACATATCCTTTTTCCTTTACAAAGCCTAGACGTTCATAATGATTAATGTAATACGCGTCATTGTACCATGTTACCATGCTTCCTGGTTGGTCAAATCCATCTGTGAGCACACCAACCTTGTCTAAGTTAGAAAAGCCTACTGGCCCTTCCATAAACTCTAAATTGTGTTCAGCCCCTATTTCGGCAACTTTATTTAGAAGAGTTTCTGAAACTTCGGTATCATCAATAAAATCGAACCAGCCAAACCGCATTTTTTTTACGTTTTGGTCATCTACTTCTAAATGATTGATAATTGCAACGACCCTACCAACAAGCTTACTGTCTTTATAGGCAAGAAAGAACCAGGCGCTTGCATTTTTAAATGCAGGATTTTCATCTCTGTCAAAAGAAGATAATTCATCTTCAATTAAGGGTGGTACCCAATAAGGAGAATCTTTATAAAGCGAAAACGGAAATTTGACGAACTCTTTTAGCTCGGCTTTTGAAATCGCTTCTTTAAGGGTGACCATACATTTTTTTTTGTAAAGCCAATATTAGGAATAAATAGGGTTAGAATAAAATTATGAAACTTAATTTTATCAATAAAGAAAAAGTAAATTTCACTTAGAAATCAATAGCTCCGCTACCTCGTTCTTTATTTTTCTTCTTCTTTCTCTCTTCTTTCTTAAGTTTTTTCAACTGTTTCTTAGACGGGCCTAAGTCAATATCTTCTGCTCCACTTCCGTTTTTCTCCTTTTTACCCTCTTTTTTTTCCTTCTTTTTCATGGCGTTCTTTTTGATAGGTTCGCCATTCTCACCAGCACCTTGCTCATCTATCGCCTTTAACTTGTCTTTATGGAAATCAAAACGGTACGAGCCACCAGCAGTTATAAAAATTCTAGAAGGAGTATTTTTGAAACTAGCACCAAGGTTGAAATCTACTTGAAGGTCATCCGTTAATAAATGCGCCACACCACCACGAATTAATACATCTGAATAGCGATCACTTTGAATACCCTGGTTTTCAACAAAAGCACTCCATTTTGGATTGCGGAAAGCATGCGAAAAAGAAACTAAATAACTTAACTCAGGATAATCTGTGGTTATACGATCATAGGCAATATTGGTAATGAGTACAAAACGAGGCGTTAATCTACTTTGGGTAATAACCATACCACGATATGATACGGTAGGGTCACCAACGTAAAAAGGGTTGTCGCCTAAGTTAAAGGTAGCTCCACCATAAAGGGAAACAGATGGAATTAGGTTTTTGAACTTGAAACCGTAATTTGCTTTCCAGCTGTATAAATTAGGTTTGTTTCGTTCTGGATTTTTAAAACGATCATAAAGTAAATATTTAAGACCTACTCGATTTCTTGAAAAATCGGTTAAGTTTTCAGTTACGTCCAAACTGGTATAAGTAATGTTTTGATTTACAAATGTTCCTTCATAATTAAGCTCTAGCCGCTCAAAAAGTAATCCGTAACGTAATGATATGTCAGATCCCCAGATATTACTTTTCGTATTTAAAAGGGTATGGTCTCTTTGCTCATATAGAACGCCGGCTTCTACTTGTAGTACATTTCTACCAACAGCATATGCGCTAACGGATAGGCCAGGGCGGTTAGAATTGATAACGTCTGTATATTGTGATGTCCCTATAAATGGAAGGGCAAAAATCAGGGTCAATAGATAATTTTTCATTTTTTCTTGGCGCTTGATTAATTAATTCAGGCTTGTTCTTTTTTGTGTAGTCCAAATACCAATGTTCAAAATAAGGCGTTTTTAAAATAGCAAACGATTGTTATTACTGCTATTTAGGTAATGTAAATCCATTATGGAATAGACAAAACACATCAATAAAGCGGACTTTAATAATATTTTAGCACTTCTACACAGGTATTACAACGCTAGATTTGTATTTTTGATATAATCATTTTGAAAAAAATATGGCATTTTTAAAGACAATCTTTATAATTTTATTGGTCTATTACCTTTTTAAAATATTGGTAAAGATGTTTGCCCCTAAAATTTTTGGTTATGCCGCGCGTAAAACTCAAGAGCACTTCAGTGAAAAATTCGGTGATTTTGCACAGCAAGGTTATGGGCAAGCTCAAACGGATCAGGCAGGAGAGGTTATAATTGACAAGAAACCATCTAGAAAGAATTCTTCAAATAATAAGGTGGGCGATTATATCGATTTTGAAGAAATCGATTAAAATATCTGCTTCAGTCAAATCATTTTAAAATTTAAGAATACATCTTTTTCGGCTCTCTAAAAAGCTTTGAAATGGATGTATATATTTTAAAACTAACTGCTATCTCTTAAGTTAAGGTCAAAACAAATTCCATAGTAGAGATAACTTCATTATTTTAGCCGAATCAATCGATATATCCCATTATGCAAAAAGGATTGAAGGCCTTCTTCGTACATTTTTTTGTTACCGTTTTCTTTGTGATTGCCGCTTTGGCTTATTTCTACCCAGTCCTTCAGGGCAAAGTAATAGAACAATCGGATATTGTTCAGTTTACCGGTATGGCCAAGGAACAAAACGATTTTAGAAAAAAAACAGGCGAAGAGCCCTACTGGACTAATAGTGCCTTTGGCGGTATGCCCACTTATCAGTTAGGTGCCTATTACCCACATGACTACGTCAAAAAGTTAGATAATCTTATCAGGTTTCTACCTAGGCCAGCAGATTATCTATTTCTATATTTCATTGGTTTTTACATATTACTTTGCTGTTTAAAAGTAGATTATAGGTTGGCTATCATAGGCGCACTGGCTTTTGGTTTTTCAACCTATCTCATTATCATCCTTGGAGTAGGGCACAATGCTAAAGCACATGCCTTAGGGTATTTGCCTATGCTTCTTGGTGGTATAGTTCTGGTTTTTCGGAAGAAATATCTTTGGGGTTTTATTCTGACTGCTATATCTATGGCATTAGAAATTAGGGCTAATCATTACCAGATGACATATTACTTTATGCTTTTGGTCTTGATTTTAGGTGTAGTCTACTTAGTAGATGCTATCAGAACAGAAAAACTAAAGCACTATTTTAGTTCTGTTGGTCTTTTATTAGTAGCCGTTTTATTAGGTATAGCTGCAAATGCAACCAGTCTTATGGCTACAAAAGAATATGCGGATTGGAGTACTCGCGGAAAATCTGAATTGACCATTAACCCAGATGGAACAGTAAAAGAAAATACAGGGGGATTAGATAAATCATATATCACCCAGTGGAGTTATGGTATTACGGAATCTTTGAATCTCTTTGTACCACGTTTGTTTGGTGGTTCTAACAGTGAGAATTTGGGCGAAAACTCAAAAAGTTACGACTTTCTTATTGATCAAGGTGTATCCAGAAGTCAAGCCCTTAATTTTTCCAGTGGCTTACCTTTATATTGGGCTGATCAGCCGGGAACATCTGGTCCTGCTTACATTGGTGCTATTATTTTCTTTCTTTTCATATTGGGCCTTATTCTAGTCAAAGGAAAAGCAAAATGGTGGCTTCTCGGTGGCGTGCTAATGTCTTTGTTCCTTTCTTGGGGAAAGAATTTTAGTTTCTTGACGAATTTAATGATTGATTACTTCCCTTTATACGACAAGTTTAGGGCTGTTTCGTCTATTCAGGTTATCCTAGAATTATGTGCTCCGGTATTGGCAATATTGGCTTTAAGAGAACTTTTCAAAACTACGGTAGATGTAGCCGATAAATTGAAAGCACTTAGAATATCGTTTTTTACGATATTAGGATTAAGTGTGGCGCTCTTTATTTTTAAAGCTGGTTTTGATTTTGAAGGACCTAGTGATGAATTCCTGAAACGGAATTATGGAGACGAGTTGGTTTCTCTAATTCAGGCAGATCGTAAGGCGGTGTACAATTCAGATCTTCTTCGTTCTATGATCTTCGTATTTTTGACTGCCTTGGCACTTTGGTTTTATATTAAAGGAAAGCTAAAAGAAAACTTGGCAATTGTAGCTATAGGCGCTTTGGTTATTTTTGATTTAGTAGGCGTAGGGCAACGTTATGTTGATGCTGATAATTTTGTTGCTAAGCGAAAAATGACACAACCTTTTCCAGAGACTGCTATTGATCAAGAAATAAATAAAGACAAAGATGTCTTTAGGGTTTATGACCCACAGGAAGGTATTAACGGAGCTCGTACATCATACTATCACCAATCTATTGGAGGTTATCATGCAGCCAAACCTGCAGGTTTGGAAGACTTGTTTAGCTTTTATGTCTATAAAGGCAATATGGGAGTTTTGAATATGCTGAATGTAAAGTATGTTGTTCAGCAAGACGAAGAAGGTAAAAGTTACCCTGCAGTCAATCCTAATGCAAACGGTAATGCGTGGTTTATAAATCATGTAGTTAAAGTGAATTCGGCCAATGAAGAAATTCAAGCATTGGATAAGCTAAATACTAGAACTGAAGCCGTAGTTAATGTCACTAAAGTAAACAGTCTAAAAGCTTTTGATTTTATAGTTGACTCAACGGCGACAATTTCATTAGTTGATTATGTGCCGAATCATTTGACGTACAAGTCCACTAACAAGAACGATGGTCTTGCTATCTTCTCTGAAATGTATTACCATAATGGATGGAACGCTTATATAGATGGGGAATTAAATAATCATTTTAAGGCAGATTATACGCTTCGTGCTTTAGAAGTGCCAAGTGGAGACCATACTATAGAGTTTAAATTTGAACCAGAAGTTGTTAGAATTGGAAGTAAGATTACATTGGCCAGTTCTATTTTATTGGGACTTATAGTCTTGGGAGGTATTGGATTTACGTTTTTCGATTCCAAGAAGAGCAAAGGTCAAGAAAAGAAAGAAGTTAAATAGTATTAAGTAAAGATTCCCCGATCTTTTACCTTGTAATTTATACTTATGAAGAAAGTCCTCATTATCACCTATTATTGGCCTCCTGCTGGCGGCCCTGGTGTGCAGAGGTGGTTGAAATTTGTAAAATATCTTCGTGATTTTAATATTGAGCCAGTACTATATATTCCTGAAAACCCGCATTATCCTATAGAGGATGCAAGCTTATTAAGAGAGATTCCCCAGGGTATCACTGTATATTCCAAACCTTTATTTGAACCTTACGGCTTAGCAAAGCTAGTATCCTCAAAAAAGACAAAACGGATTAGTTCTGGTATTATTCAGACTAAGAACCAATCTTTCTTTGAAAAGGGGATGTTATGGATAAGAGGTAATTTTTTCATTCCAGATGCCAGGAAATATTGGATAAAACCTTCCGTAAAATTCTTAACGGAGATTCTTTCAAAAGAAAATATTGACACTATTGTTACTACAGGTCCGCCGCACAGTGTGCACCTGATAGGAAGGGAATTAAAAAAAGACAAGGGTGTTACATGGTTCGCAGACTTTAGGGATCCATGGACTTCTATTGGTTACCATAAAGAATTAAAGCTTACTAGTAATTCAAAAAAAAAGCATAAAAAATTAGAACACGCGGTTTTAAATGAAGCCGATAGAATTCTAGTAACGAGCAATACTACAAAAACTGAGTTTGAGGCTATTACAAAACAACCTATTTCAGTTATTACAAATGGGTACGATTCGGATTATGAAGGTGATGCAAATTTAGACGAGCGTTTCACCATCTCTCATATTGGTTCTTTGCTAACAGGAAGAAATCCAAAAAATCTATGGAAAGTGCTATCACAAATTGCAGCAGAAAACTCGGTCTTTCGTGGTGATTTACAATTAGAATTTATGGGTGTTGTTAGTCAAGATGTAATGGATTCAATGTATCGTTACGAACTTGGTCCGTATATAAAAATGTTGGGTTACGGTTCTCATGCTGAAGCGCAGCGCAAGCAACAAAGGTCTCAATTGTTGCTTTTGGTTGAAATAGATAGTGAGGAAACTAAAGGAATTATACCAGGTAAGCTCTTTGAGTATATGATTGCTAAACGACCTATTTTGGCAGTAGGCCCAAAAGGGTGGGAGGCAGGTGAGATAATAGAGAATACACAGGCAGGTGAGATTTTTGATTACGAGGCTCAAGCAGAACTTAAGACAACTATTCTTGAATGGTATGAAGCCTTTAAAAAAGCGAGGATAACTTCAGAATCTATAGCTATAGAAAAATATAGCCGCAGGGCGTTAACAGAAGAACTATCTAAATTGCTCTAATGGGATTGGTATTTAAACAGTCATTGAACAACTCTATAATTACCTATTTGGGTTTTGGTCTTGGCGCGATTAATACCTTAGTCTTGTATTTGCAATTCATGGAGCCTAGATATTATGGACTTCTTCAGGTGGTTTTGTCTGCTTCGGTTGTTCTTATGCCGGTTTTGGCTTTTGGTGTACCTAATACTTTGGTTAAATTCTATAGTAGTTTCAAGAATGACACGAAATCTATGGATGGCTTTCTGACACTCATGTTGTTTCTGCCTTTGGTTTTAATTCTTCCTATTGGAGGAATAACTTATTTAGCTAACGAAACTATAGGAAGCTTTTTGTCTAAAGAGAATCCCATTGTAAAAGATTATGTCTGGCATATATTTTTAATAGCTATGTCTATGGCATACTTTGAATTGTTTTATGCTTGGGCTAGGGTACAAATGAAATCTGTCTTTGGTAATTTCATGAAAGAGATTTTTGGGAGAGTTGCTCAAACCGTCCTTTTAATTTTACTCTATTTTGAAATTATTGACGTTCGGTCGTTTCTTGACTTTTTAGTAGTAGCTTATTTGCTTCGGACGCTTATTATGAAAATCTATGCATATCAGTTACATCGTCCTAAGTTAATTTTTGACTTCCCTGAAAACACACGTAAAATATTAGTGTACAGTGCATTGATAATTTTAGGAGGTTCTGTTGCCATCGTTTTGTTAGAAATAGATAAGGTGATGATCAATCAGTTTATTAAGATAGAAAATGTAGCGTATTATGGTGTAGCAAGCTTTATAGCCTTGGTAGTTGCTGTTCCTTCTCGGTCTATGCATCAAATTACCTATCCGCTTACGGCAGAACTTTTAAATAAAAATGATTTAGTGGGGCTTAAGCGCCTTTATCAAAAAAGCTCATTAACGCTTTATATTATATCAGGCCTTTTGTTCATTCTTATTTACCTGAATTTAAATGACCTCTATAAGTTATTACCAGATGCTTACCGTAATGGTTATATAATTTTTGTTTGGTTAGGCTTGGCTAAATTATATGATGCTTTGCTTGGTAATAATAATTCCATTTTATATAATTCAGATTACTACAAAGCTGTCTTGTATATGGGTTTATTTCTAGCCATTGTAACGGTGTTTTTAAACATATGGCTTATTCCTGCTTACGGTTTAGATGGTGCTGCCATAGCTAGTTTTTCGGCTTTCTTTATTTACAATACCGTAAAGTTGATGTATGTGAAAATGAAATTCAATATGGTTCCTTTTACTAGGGAAACAATTCAAATTTCAATACTATTGGTAGTAACTACTTTTGTATTTTATTTTTTGAATCTTTCATTTCACCCTATTATTAATATTATAATTAAGAGCTTAGGGATAGCCCTCCTTTATATTGGAGTTCTGTATAAGTTCAGGATTTCTACAGATGTTTTTCAAGTCCTCTCAAAAGTATTTGGAAAGAAAGAACAATAACTTTATCTTAACAGTCTGGTTCATTAAGAAAGCCCCCTTTCAATCTTGCACTTACCTTTTGCTAAAAGGACATTAGATTTATTATCGCTTAATATTAAATGAAATGGGGTACACAATCAAAGGTAATCTAAGAGCCTGTCTACATTTAGACCTCTATGAATCTTTGGATAGTGTAGAGGTTAAAGTCTACAAAGTTACAAGTGATATTACGGTAGCTTGTAATCACAAAAGTGAATTAAATAAATTATCTGCAGATATTATAGCCTATAAATCTAAGAACCTTCTTGGGTCTGGGCATACTAATAGCGAAGGAAATTATTCTATAGATATATGTGACTCTTACAGTGATGGCGAAATTGAAATAGATTTGGTTGTAACCGATAAGCACGAGAGCTATAGAAAAATCCACAATCCTATTCATTTTACAGCACGAAGGCTAAAGCCTATCTGGAGAAACGGTAATCGGACTAAGGAATATAGCTGGAATTATTGTTTTAGTTTTCAATTCTGGAACCAAGTTCGTAAACAATTAGATGTTTGGACAATTATTGGAAATGTAAAGTCTGTTGAAGACAAAGTTACACCGGTAGCTGGCGTGGTTGTTTCTGCTATTGATGTAGATTGGATAAAAGATGATTTTCTAGGAAGTGCTGTTTCTAATGGTGATGGCAAATTCCGAATAGATTATAAGAGTATTGATTATAAACAGACCTATCTCTCTCCTATGATAAGTATTGAAACACCTATTTCTTCCATTCCCGGGCCTGGAGTTTATTTTAAAATAACAAATCCTGAGGGTATTTTGTTATATGAAGAGCACAGGAGCATGGGTAAGACTCAAGAAAGAAGAAATATTCAGCGTTTTTTCAATATTGACTTGTATATTTAACCTTAATTAAGATTTCGGGCTATTTTCTACTAGTCATTATCAATATTTTCTTCAAATGAAGGTACGTATAAAAGGTAATTCAATACGCATGCGTATTACCAAAACTGAAGTGTTCCAGTTTTGTAAAACAGGATATATTCAAGAGGAAACTCAATTTATCAATAGCACATTTACGTACGCTTTAATTAGCGAGGCAGACGTCCTAGAAATGACAGCAACATTTGAGGATAATAAGTTGACCATAGTGTTACCTTTGGGTAGCATTGAGGACTGGGAAAATAGCAAGAAAGTGGGATTTAGTAATTCAATCTCTCTTACAGACGGAAAAAAGTTGTCACTTTTAGTTGAAAAGGATTTTACATGTCTGGAAGATAGGGGAGAAGATGAATCTGAGAATTACCCCAATCCGAAATTACAACACTAGAAATAGAAGTTAAGTATGTCAGATAAAGACTTTCTGAGAAATGTATCAGTTATAGGTTCTGAAGATTTTTCAAATATAAAGGTTACCGAGCCGGTTAGATATGCCGCAGGAAAGTTAGGAGTTAAAGAGGCATTGCGCCACGGGTTTAAGGAAATGGGAATTGTACGTTCTATGCGTGCGTTTCTAGAACTTAATCAAGAAGATGGTTTTGACTGCCCAAGTTGTGCTTGGCCAAATCCAGAACAACCATCCACTATAGCGGAGTACTGCGAAAATGGAGCAAAAGCTGTTGCAGATGAAGCTACAACAGATAAAATTGGTCGTGATTTCTTTAAAAAGTTTTCGGTAGAAGAGCTTTCCAAACTTACGGAATACCAACTTAATAAATTTGGTAGAATTACCGAGCCTATGGTGCTTAGGCCTGGAAGTGTTCATTATGAGCCAATTTCTTGGGAAGAATCGTATGAGCTTATTTCCATAGAATTACACAAATTGAATTCGCCAAACGACGCTATTTTTTACACATCTGGTCGCTCCAGTAATGAGGCAGCTTACTTGTATGGCATGTTTGCACGAGCTCTGGGCACGAATAATATGCCAGATTGTTCTAATATGTGTCACGAATCTAGTGGTGTGGCCCTTTCTGAAACTTTAGGTATTGGTAAAGGTTCTGTAAAACTAGAAGATTTGTACGGTGCGGATGTAGTTATCGTTGCTGGTCAAAACCCTGGTACAAACCACCCACGAATGCTTTCTGCTTTAGAAAAATGCAAGAAGAATGGCGGAAAGGTAATTAGCATCAACCCATTGGAAGAGTCAGGTCTAATTAATTTTAAAAACCCGCAACACTTAAATGGGTTAATAGGTGGTGGAGAGGATTTGACGGATATACATTTACAAGTTCGGATCAATCAAGATATAGCTTTAATGAAGCTCATTCTTAAAAGGCTTGCAGCTCTTGATGAAAAGGGACAAAAAGTTTTTGACCATGATTTCATGCTTAAGTATGTTGATGGTTATGCGGGACTTATATCAGATTTCAAGAACTATGACGAAGAATCTCTACTCAATCTTAGTGGTGTAAGCAATGAGAAAGTAAATGAAACTGTTGACCTTTTGGCAACAAGTGAAAATATAGTTGTTTGTTGGGCCATGGGGCTAACACAACACAAAAATGGTGTAGCCACTATTTGTGAGTACCTCAATTTACTTTTGTTAAAAGGGTCATTGGGAAAACCTAACGCAGGGACATGTCCTGTTCGTGGACATAGTAATGTTCAAGGTGATCGTTCTGTAGGTATAATGCATTTTGTAAATGAAGAACTTAATGAACGAATTGAAAAGCATTTAGGGTTTAAGGCTCCTACTGAAGAAGGTTTAGATGTGGTTGGAGCTATTAAAGCTATGCATGATGAAAAAGGAAAAGTGTTTGTTTGCTTAGGTGGTAATTTTTTAATGGCTGCTTCTGATACACTATATACTGCGGAATCTATGCAGAATTGTGAATTGACCGTCCAAATAAGTACCAAATTGAACCGGTCTCATTTGGTTACAGGAAAGACCGCGTTGATTCTGCCCACTTTTGGGCGTTCTGAAAAAGACATGAAAGATGGTACGCTACGCTACCAGACTATGGAAGATAGTATGGGACGAGTAAGACAATCTCGTGGACTTTTAAAACCAACATCAGATAATATTAAAAGTGAACCAGAACTAATTGCAGAATTGGCGAATACTTTTTTTGGAGGTAAGCATTCTGTGAATTGGAAGGGCATGGGCGAAGATTATGAACTTATTAGGGATAGCATAGATAACGTAGTTAAGGGTTTTGATAATACTAAAGAGCAATCAAAAGGTATTGGGTACTATCTGCCAAATAATGTTCGTGATTTAGATTTTAGTATGCTACCAAACGGAAGGGCGCAATTAACCGTAAACCCTTTACCGGAGCATAATTTAAAACCGGAAGAGTTTATGTTGATGACCATTAGGTCTCATGATCAGTTCAACACTACAATTTACGGCATGGATGATAGATATAGAGGCGTCTATAATGAAAGACGCGTATTGTTCATGAATCCGGAGGATATGAAGAAGAAAGGCCTCAAGAAAAAGGATGTTATTAATATTACAAGTACTTACGACGGAAAAGTGCGTACCGCAAATAAGTTTTTAGTTATACCTTATAACATTCCTGCGGGAGATTTAGCGGCCTATTATCCAGAGACCAATGTATTGGTACCGCATGACCAGTACGCAGATAAAAGTAAAACTCCCATTAGTAAATCTATTAAGGTTACAGTAGAAAAGGTGAGTTAATAACTAGTCTACAAAATAAAACCCCCGCATTAGATTAATCTAATGCGGGGGTAACAACCAACCTAAAAACTATTTTTAATATCTTCTAGCACTTCTTGATGAAGTTGCTCTTGAAGATGCAGTAGTACTGTTACTTCTGCTTCTAGATGGAGCTTTGCTTACTGTGCTTCTAGAACTTCTTGTGCTAACACTACTTCTGCTTTGCGTAGGTGTTTGTCTTACGCTTCTGCTTGCAGTCCTATTTCTAGTTTGCGGACTTTTATAAGTGCTGTTACTTCTTCTGGTTACCGATGTATTACGTGGCGAACGTGTTGCTGTTCTTTTTGTTACCGTATTACTCGTAGGTTTTCTTACCGTTGTTGATCTTTGCGTAACCGATCTATTTCTAGATGGGGTAGTTGCTCTTGATCTTACTGTTGAATTTCTGTTTGTAATTTTTCCATTAGAATTACCTGAACGTGTGGCACTACTAGTAGAGGCTGTTCTTCTTACCGAATTATTTCGAGTAGAAGCAGTAGCTCTATTTGTTCTTGTAGTGTTATAATTCCTTTTTGAAACTGATCTATTGTTTCTAGAGTTATTACTACGAACGGCAACTCTATTGTCATTTCTATAAATTCTAGATCTATTACTTCTTACTTTATTATAACGATGCGTGTATCCTATTTTAGCATAAGCGCGTCTTGTGTTATGTCTGTAAGGGTTATAGTAACTATAACGAATAGGGCTATAGTGTCTTCTATAAGGCTTATTAAATACTAAGCTGAAACCAATTATAGGTCTTGCGAAAAATGCATGAAAAGGTCTGTAGACATAATGTCTGTTATACACATTTATGTAACCTGTATGATAATCGTAAAAACCTCTACGGTTATAGTAGACAGACATTCCACCAACACTACGTACACGATTGTTGTTATAACTAATATCTACATCACCTACTTGGGTAACACGACCATAATAGTCATAATAAATAGCTACGTTCTCTACTTGAACTACAGCACCATAATCATCATATTGCGCATATGGGCTATAATCGTAGCCTGAATTAAAGGTTACTCCATTACGACGACCGGTTACACGGTTGTCTATATAAAAATCGAATTCACCATCTGGATATACCGAAAACGTTATGCCATTCTCGACAAAAATAAATGAGTCGTTGTTTGTATAAGCATTGCGTTCAGCAACCTTATCTTCTACTGTACTTGTGGCCATAACACCTGAGGTGCTAAAAATAAGGGCCGAAAAAAGGAGTACTAAGTTTTTCATGATATAAGGTTTTAATTCTTGAATGAAAATATTCACATTCGAGTAGTAATAAACAAACAGCGTGCCAAAAAACCTGAACTATATTTATATAATTGAAATTCAGACACTTATAAATTTTTATTTGATTGTTTCAACAAAAGAATATGTGCTCAAATATGCATTGCTATTGGTAGAAAAACTAAAGACCATACTTCTTTTTAAGGAAATATGGTCTTTTAGGGTAATACTTAATCTTCTATTTCCTGCTATAACTTCTCTTTTAAGTATTTGGCCGTAAAAGAGGTTTTACTCTTTATGATTTCTTCTGGAGTGCCTTCTGCTAAAAGCTTTCCTCCTCCTTCGCCACCTTCAGGACCAAGGTCAATAATATAGTCTGCACATTTAATCAGTTCTATATTATGTTCTATAACTATAACGGAATGCCCTTTGGAAATTAAGGCATCAAAAGATTTTAAAAGTTTTTTGATATCATGAAAATGCAAACCAGTTGTAGGCTCATCAAAAATAAATAGCGCTTTATCTTTAGTTGTACCCTTAACTAAAAAGGATGCTAGTTTAATACGTTGCGCCTCTCCACCAGATAGGGTAGAAGAGGACTGCCCTAAGGTTACATAGCCCAAGCCAACATCTTGTAAAGGCTTCAGCTTATTGACAATTTTTGTTTGCTTATGTAAATCGAAAAAGGCGATAGCATCATCAATAGTCATATTTAAGACATCATCAATACTGGCATCCTCAAACTTTACTTCTAATACTTCCTTCTTAAAGCGTTTACCTCCGCAGGTATCACATTCTAAGTGAACATCCGCCATAAACTGCATTTCTACCGTAATCTCACCTTCCCCTTTACATTTTTCACATCTTCCTCCATCTACATTAAAAGAAAAGTGTTTGGCTTGGTAAGCTCTTATTTTACTTAGCTTTTGTGAAGCGAAAAGGTTCCTGATATCATCATATGCCTTTATATAGGTTACAGGATTTGAGCGAGAAGACCGTCCAATAGGATTTTGGTCTACAAACTCAACATGTTTTATATTCTTGTATTTTCCCTCTACCTTTGTAAACTGTCCAGCTTTCTCTCCGTACCCGCCAACCTCTTTAAGTATAATAGGATATAAAAGTTTTTTTACCAAAGTACTTTTACCACTTCCTGATACTCCAGTTATTACCGTAAGCATGTTGAGTGGAAAGGTTACATCTATATTTTTTAGATTATTTTCACGAGCACCTCTGATTGTAATGTAATCTGTAGAAGTTCTTCTTTTGCTGGGTACAGTTATTTCTTCTGTCCCATTTAGGTAACTCGCAGTTAGTGACGTAGACTTTAATATTTCATCTAGCGTTCCATGGGCAACTACTTCACCACCATGCGTACCAGCTTCGGGACCAATATCAATAACTTCGTCTGCCGCTTTCATGATATCTTCATCATGCTCAACAACAATAACGGTGTTTCCAAGGTCTCGTAAAGATTTTAAAACGTCAATTAAGTTCTCAGTATCTTTTGGGTGTAGTCCTATACTGGGTTCATCCAGAATATACATACTTCCAACAAGGCTACTTCCTAATGAGGTTGCCAGGTTGATACGCTGGCTCTCTCCACCTGAAAGTGTATTAGATTTTCTGTTTATCGTCAAATAACTTAATCCAACCTTATAAAGAAAACCTAATCTAGTAATGATTTCCTTTAATAACCGCGATGCAATTTTTGTATCGTATTTATCTAAAACCAGTTCTTCAAAAAATGGAATCAATTTTTTGATAGGTAATTCAACTAAATCAGAAATGTTTTTTCCGCCTACTATAATGTAATCGGTTTCTTTTCGTAATCGCTTTCCTTGGCAAACATTACATTTGGTTTTTCCGCGGTAGCGCGAAAGCATAACCCTATTCTGTATTTTGTAACTCTTTTCTTCTAATTGCCCAAAGAACTTATTTAAACCAATAAAGTGATCGTTCCCATCCCAGACCAGTTGTTTTTGTTCTTCGGATAGTTCAAACCATGGTTTATGAATGGGAAAATCATACTTGTAGGCAGAATTAACAAGCTGATCTCTGTACCAACCCATACTCTCGCCACGCCAAGGGAAAATTGCATTTTCATAAACTGATAATGCCGTATTAGGAATTACAAGGTCTTTATCTATTCCTATAACATCTCCATAACCTTCACATTTAGGACAAGCGCCATACGGATTGTTGAAACTGAATAAATGAACATTGGGTTCTAAGAATGACATTCCGTCTAACTCAAACTTGTTACTAAAAGGAGTAACAACCTTTGTAGCTAGTTCTTCAATAGCACATTCTCCTTTGCCTTCAAAAAAAGCGGTATCAATGGCGTTGGCCAAACGATTATAAAAATCTTCATCGTCCTTAACAACAATCCTATCAATGACCAGGTCAAAACTCTTACCAATGTCTTCAGGTGCATTGTCTATCCGTAGTACTTCGCCATTATACTTTATTCTAGCATAACCTTGCTTAGAAAGTAGTTGAAGAGATTTTAATGAATCTCTATCCTTATCTATAACAATTGGAGCCAGTAACAAAAGCTTGGTGCCCTCTTCATACTTCTTTACATGTTCTACCACATCTGTTACCGTATCCTTTTTTACCTCTCGTCCGGAAACGGGAGATATGGTACGACCAATACGTGCGAACAATAATTTTAGGTAATCATAAATTTCTGTGGTAGTACCTACGGTAGACCTTGGGTTTGTGGAATTTACCTTTTGTTCAATAGCTATGGCAGGAGCTATACCTTTTATATAGTCCACCTTTGGCTTATCTAGTTTACCTAAAAACTGTCTGGCATAAGAAGAAAGACTTTCTACATAACGTCTTTGACCTTCTGCATAAAGAGTGTCAAAAGCTAAACTGGACTTACCTGAACCAGAAAGGCCGGTAATAACAACAAGTTTATTTCTGGGTATGACAACATCAATATTCTTAAGGTTGTGCAGTTTTGCACCTTTGATTATTATGTTGTGTTTTGGGTTTACGTCTACTATTTCCGTCATGTTTTTATATAGATTTGCAAAGATACAATATGAAGATTTCAATAGCTAAAATTGTATGGTTAGCATTAAAAAATGTGTGTATGACGATAGAAATTTTCCAAAGTCATTTAATTTTATCTATATTTGGGGCCTAACAAAATGTTAATACGCCTATAGCAGAAAATTACTTTTAGAAAGATTAAAACATTATCTACAAGACCTTTCCACAGGGGAGGTGTCTCGTTTTAACCATTAAAGTAATTGTTATGGATATATTGACGGAAGATTCCCTTCTTATTAAAAAATACGTTTCTGGTGACGAAAAAGCACTAGAATTTTTAATTGCAAAGCACAACCAGCGGCTTAGTAGTTTTATTTATTCCAAAGTGAATAACCGAGATATTACCGAAGACATTTTTCAAGATACCTTTATTAAGGTAATAAAAACATTACGGCGTGGTGCATATAATGAAGAAGGCAAGTTTTTACCTTGGGTAATGCGCATAGCCCATAACCTTATTATAGACCATTTTAGAAAAACTAGTCGTATGCCCATGTTTGAAGGAGCAGATAGTTTTGATATCTTTTCTTTAATTGGTGATGATAAGCTTAATGCTGAGCGCCAACTAATAAAAGACCAGATAGATTGTGATCTAGAAGTACTTGTTGCTGAATTGCCAGCAGATCAAAGAGAAGTATTAATTATGCGTATATATAAGGATATGAGTTTCAAGGAGATTTCGGAAAATACCGGAGTAAGTATTAATACGGCCTTGGGAAGAATGCGTTACGCTTTAATTAACCTCAGAAAGATTATTGAACAGCACAATATTGTTTTAACGAATTAATGTGCGTTAGGTCGGGCGGTTTCATTATATTTATGTTTGTGGCGTTATAATGCTGTAACAATACTAAAATAGATATGGGAAAAATTTACGCTACAGAATCAGATAAGCATAGATCGGCTAAAGCAAGCCCTTCAACAGTTAAGTTTCTATTGGATTATTCAAAGGCATTAGAAATAACAGAAGCCAACGGCCTTCAATTTGAATCAAATTTGAACTAAGTACAAGTTCTTCAAAATATATACAGCCCTAGTAATGAAAATTGCTAGGGCTTTTTTGTAGGAAATAACCAAGCTTAATTACTGTCTTTATAGTACATACTATATGTTATCTCTTATTTAGAATACACACCTATATAAAAGGACCACTTCGCCAATATTCTACAGAAGGCTGATTTTGTGTGGCTAACGCACTTCATTCCATTTTATTTTACAGAAAAATAGAAAAGTGGCATTTCACATCAAAAACTAGCGGTTTTACAACAATGTTTTTTTCTAGAGCCCTCTATTATCTAGTTTTACATCAGAAATAACAACAAGGTCATCCGCCAAAGGATAAAAGTAATACTCGAAAATAACTAAATAACGGTAGCCTTTCATTAGAAAGTCTCAAATCCAAAAAAACTAAAAACCCTACACCATGAGCTCACAAATCGAAGATTCAGTATTAGTAAGAGATTATATCAGCGGAGATGAAAAAGCACTTGAAGTTTTAATCAAGCGTCATAACCAAAGAATATCTAGTTTTATTTACTCAAAGGTTCTAGATAGAGATGTTACAGAAGATATTTTCCAAGACACTTTTATTAAAGTAATCAAAACTTTGAAAAAAGGTTCATATAGTGAAGAAGGTAAATTTTTACCTTGGGTAATGAGAATTGCACATAACTTGATTATTGATCACTTCAGAAAGAACAAAAGAATGCCAATGTTTGAAGGTAGTGATGATTTCAATATTTTCTCTGTAATCGGAGATGATAAGTTAAATGCAGAAAAGCAAATTATAAAAGATCAGATTACTTCAGATTTAAAGCACTTAATTGAAGAATTACCAGATGATCAAAAAGAAGTTTTGGTAATGCGTATCTACAAAGATATGAGCTTTAAAGAAATCTCTGAAAACACAGGAGTGAGCATAAACACTGCCTTGGGGAGAATGCGCTACGCATTAATCAACCTAAGAAAAATTATAGATAAGCATAACATTGTATTAACGAATTAATAGATCGCTAATATCTTGTAACAATATATCCATTCTAGTTGCGTTATCCATTGTATAACTATATTACTACTATGGAAAAAATTTACTCTGAGAACCTTGAAAGAGGTGCAGCTATACAAGCAACAAAAGAAACTATCAACTTTTTGCTTAGTTTTTCTAAGCAATTTCATGTAGTTGAATACAAGAGTCTTCAGTTTGAAAATAGCTTGAACTAACAAAAAAGACCTGATTTAACGGGTCTTTTTTGTTTTGTAATAATTGTCGATTACTGTTTTTCTACCAATGGTTTTGGTAATAATATCGTTATCCAAATCCCATCCTCTGGCAGGCGAATATTCTCTGCCGTACCAAATTATCTGAAGATGCAAGTCATTCCAAATCTCTTTCGGGAATAGACGCTTGGCATCTTTTTCTGTTTGTACTACATTTTTTCCATTAGTAAAACCCCATCTATACATTAATCTGTGAATATGGGTGTCTACAGGAAAAGCAGGAATTCCAAAAGCTTGGGAAACCACTACGCTGGCAGTTTTGTGTCCTACCGCAGGAAATTCTTCCAAAAGTTCTAATTCCTGAGGAACTATACCATCATATTTTTCTACCAACATTTTAGATAACCCATAAATCCCTTTAGCTTTCATTGGAGAAAGTCCAACTGGTCTAATGATATCACGAATTTCTTCTATTGATAATTTTATCATGTCATAAGGATTGTCAGCCCTTTCAAACAATAAAGGTGTAATTTTATTTACTCTTACATCTGTACTTTGAGCAGATAGTAAAACAGCAATTAATAAAGTATAGGGGTCTTTATGCTCCAAAGGCACTGGTATGGTTGGATAAATATCTTTTAAGGTCTTAATAGTGAAATCAACCTTTTCCGCTTTTGTCATTTTTGTCTAATTTTAGCAATGAAAATAGAAACACATAATAAAAAAAGTGCTATGAATACATTACAAGTAGGAGACAAAGTACCCGATTTTTCAGCGAAAGACCAAGATGGTAATACAATTAAATTATCTGATTTTAAAGGCAAGAAGTTAATTGTCTTTTTTATCCCAAAGCTAGCACTCCAGGTTGTACTGCAGAAGCATGTAATTTACGGGATAACTATGAAGAACTACAGGCACAAGGATATGAATTACTGGGTGTAAGTGCAGATTCTGAAAAGAGACAAAGTAATTTTAAGAACAAGAACAATTTCCCTTTTCCGTTATTGGCAGATGAAAATCATACGGTAATCAACACTTTTGGTGTCTGGGGACTGAAAAAATTTATGGGTCGCGAATACGATGGTATTTACAGAAAAACTTTTGTTGTTGATGGTAATGGAGTTGTTACAAAGGTTATTGACAAGGTAAAAACCAAGGATCACGCAGCGCAGTTGCTTGATGATTAAATGTATTAAAGTAGAATTAATAGAAAGTAATTTAATAAATAAAAGGGGCCTGAGCCCCTTTTGTTTTTTTACTTTATTTCGTCACTTTTTGATTTTAGTAACTTCCTGGTAAACAAGCTTTCACTCTTAATTATCTCTGGTATACCTTCAGGAAGCATTTCTTCCCATCCTTCTTCATTATTAATGAGTTTCTTAAGTACATCTCTTGAAAATATGTGCATAATCTCAGGATCGTAATCTATGATGTCCATTACTTTTCCATTGTACTTAAAGAACTTATAAAGTTCTTTCATCCTTGGATGAACCTTAATGTTGTTACTGGTCATAATCTGACCGGTTTCCGCATTTTTCATAGGATAAAGATAAACCTGTAGTTCTTTAAAGAACAACTTACCAAAGGCTTCCAAAATACCTCCAGATAGGTGTCTGTAATACTTTTCATCAAAGATGTCTACCAAGTTATTGACTCCCATGGTAAGGCCAAGTTTAGCTTTGGTATATCTATTAAAGTATTCTACTAGTTTAAAATATTCCTGAAACTTAGATATCATTACATTATGGCCAAGAGCACAAAGCAATTCTGCACGATCCATAAAATCTTGTTCATCTATTTCTCCAGAAGCTTTTAAGTTAGAAAGGGTTATTTCAAAAATAACCATAGTATTCTCTTGGTCTACTGCTGGATCCCGAACGAAAATATCGTACGATTTATGGAACATATCCATATTTACCTTTGTAACCGGTCTAAAACTACCTCTTAAAGCCAAAATATTCTTTTTGTACAAAGCAGAGGCAGGCAGAAAATTATTACCGTCAGGTCCAAACATAACCGCATCGGTCATATCATTACGGATTAGCTGAAGGCTCATTAACCTATTATCTACATCTTTAAAGTTAGGCCCAGAAAAGTTCACCATGTCAATCTCTACAGTATCCTTATCAATATGATCGTAAAGGTACTTTAGCATTTTTCTTGGCTTGTGGTACTTGTAAAATGCTCCATAAATTAAGTTAACACCAAGAATACCTAAGGTTTCTTGTTGCAAACGGGCTTCGTTTTGTTTAAAACGAATATGAAGTATAATCTCATCTAGTTCTTTCTGATTAGGATCTAGTTGAAAACGAATACCTACCCAACCGTGGCCTTTAAATCTCTTTGAAAAATCTATTGTCGCAACCGTATTGGCGTACGAAAAGAAAAGTCTTTCTGGGTGAGTTTCTCTACTAATACGCTCTTCCATGAGTGTCATCTCATGAGAAAGCATCTTTTTTAGTCTAGATTGTGTTACGTAACGCCCATCATTTTCAATACCGTAAATGGCATCGCTAAAATCTTTGTCATAAGCGCTCATCGCTTTGGCTATAGTACCTGAGGCACCTCCTGAGCGAAAGAAATGTCGTGCCGTCTCTTGACCAGCTCCAATTTCGGAAAATGTTCCGTAAATGTCAGGGTTTAGGTTGATCCTCAAAGTTTTAGCTTTGATAGAAGGGATATTCTCAAATACAGTATCTCGTTTTAAAACTGAAGCCATTTGGTTGATTTTGCTTTTAACAAAGTTAACAAGTTCGGGTTATCTATTAAATTATTTAGTTATAAATTTGACTCTAGATGAGCGATGCGTTAAAAATAACATTTTTAGGTACGGGCACTTCTCAAGGAATCCCAGTAATAGGCAGCAATCACCCAGTTTGTTGTAGTAATGACCCAAAGGATAAAAGACTTAGAACTTCTGCTTTGGTTTCATGGAAGGATTTTAATTATGCAATAGATTGTGGCCCGGATTTTAGACAACAGATGCTCACAAATGAGGTCATGAAGCTAGATGGCATTCTATTTACTCATGAACATTCTGATCATACAGCTGGTTTAGATGATATTAGGCCTTACTTCTTTAGACAGGGCGATGTTCCTGTATATGCTCATAAACGTGTAGCTGAATCCCTTAAAAGACGTTTTGATTATATTTTTGCTGATGAAAACCGTTACCCTGGCGCACCTGCGGTAGCAGTTAACTTAATTGATAAGGACCATCCATTTACTATAGGAGGTTTAAAAGTAATTCCAATAGAAGCGAATCACAATCGGATTAATGTCCTCGGCTTTAGAATCAAAGAGTTTACCTATTTAACGGATGTGAAAACCATTTCAAAAGAAGAAACCGAAAAAGTTAGAAACTCAAAGGTTCTTGTTATTAATGCGCTTAGGTTAGAGCCACACCATTCTCATTTTAATTTAAAGGAAGCTTTAGATTTTATCGAAGAAGTAAAACCTGAAAAGGCTTATCTTACCCATATCAGCCATATGTTAGGGTTTCATACCGAAGTTGAAGAAAACTTGCCAAAAAATGTACACTTGGCATACGATAATTTAACCATATCAGTTTAAAGTAACAAACCGTATTCATTTATGAAAAGTAGAATAGTTCTTTACCTATTGATTTTTGTGTCACTTATATGTCTCTATCTTTTTGTTAGTAACGGAAAGATGGCAAATTCTAAAGATGAGCGTATAGCTAAATTAGAAACGCAAGTAGAGCAGTTGCAAGATTCTGTATTAAATACACAATTAAAGGTATTGGAAATGCAATACTTTTCATTAGAAAATAATGATGATGCTCTGGCTTATTATGATCATTTGGATTTGAGAGATCCATCTAGATATATTGCGGATAAGTTACTTGAGACCAATGAAAGCAAAGGAGACAATCCTTTAGTGCCCTATGAAGGCATGGAAGGCGATTTTAAAATCAATAAAATAAAGATTTTGAATCACAAATGGATTTTAACCGACTTTTCTGATGGCAAATACTGGGGAGAACTTATTATTAAATATGATCTTAAAGATGATTTAGGCGTAGACTTTACGTTGCGAGATCATTTACTTTATACCCGAAGCGAATAATTATATTTTATCTTCTAACCACTTTTTAAACGAATAGAAATTCTGTGGAGCAACGCCGTGGCCTACGGGAAACTCTTCGTATACATGCTCTATTTTCAAATTCTCAAGAAACTTGGGAGCACGTTGTGCCCATTCTGGTGGAATAACTTGGTCTACTTGGCCGTGAGAAGCATATATTTTTAAGTTAGAAAAGTCATTGTTTTCATAACCTTCCTTTAGAATAGCTTCATTTATATAACCGCTTAAAGCAATTACATTCTTAATTTTTTCAGGATATGAAAGCGCTACGGCATAACTGAGTATTGTTCCTTGGCTAAAACCTAAAATAGTAACGCGGTTAGCATCTAGGGCGTAGGTAGAGCAGGCTTCATCAATAAAAGCAACAATCTTATCTCTTGAGGTCTTTGCTTGCTCATCATCACTCCATTTGCCTTGTTGCGCATCAAAATTAATGGCATACCATGCATTTCCATAAGGTTCCATAGGGTATGGCGCGCGAACAGAAATTATACAAAGTTCTTCAGGTAGTTCGGGAGCAAAAGAAAATAAATCTTCTTCATTACTTCCATAACCGTGAAACATAAAAAGAACGGGAGCCTTACCTTCTTTAATAGAAGATGGTCTAATAAGATGTTCTAGAGATAGGGGAGCTGTTGTCATTAGATAAATTTAAGCCATTTTTGAAAGAAATTACCAACTAAGGGAACGGACTGCTTTTCGTCCTTTATAGCGCCAATAAACCCATATCCCCACAATACAATAAAAGCAATGTATAAGCCGTACCACGCATATTCATTAAACCATTGGCTCAAAAATATAGCGAATCCTATGAAAAAGATATGCAAACCAAATGCTTGCCGTATATGAAAACGTGCGAATTCATTTTTACTATCTGAGTTCATGCTCATGGCAATAAGCGAACCTACTATAGTTAAATAAGCTATTAAAGCCGTTCTTTTTCCTTCCTTTACTTTGTCCATGTTGCCAAAGTTAACGTAAGCTATAGTCTTGCACAAAAAAAAGAGACCGTGTTCGGGTCTCTTTTTCAATATTTTTTATAAATGAATTCTATCCAATATCTCCAACTAGCGGAATCTTCTCCACTTTGCCATTCATTGCGTTCAAGCCCCCTATTATTGCTAGAACTAGTCCAGCATATTGAAAGTAACTTAATAAGCCTATGCCGGTAAACATAATTAATACTTTTGCTAGAAATGTAACAATAAGACCTGTGATCCATGCTCTAAGCGCTTGCCCAATATGGAATTTAACAAATTCATTACCTTTTCCTCTGTTCATAAAGTAAGCTACAAGCGTGCCTAATAGCGTAATATAGCTAACAATAGCCAAGGTTTTTCCTTCCTCAATTGTGTTTTGGTTCATGTGGTTGGTTTATGATAATTTTTTTATCTGTTTATGGTGTGCTGGTTGTTATTGATACTACTGTGCACTTTACCTCTTAATTCAGCACCTATAAACATACTGTTTTTTGAGGTAGATTTAATATGCTCATCAGTAAAAATATAAGTTTCATCAGGATTAAAAAGTGTTAAACAAGCTGCTTCACCTTCCTTTATTTCGGGTGATTTTAGTCCGTATCGTTCTCGTCCTTTAGAAAGAAGTGTTATTACCGTTTCTATATCTAAAAGTTGGTTCAGACTGCCAAAAGCAGATTCTAGGCCAATGGTCCCGTTAGAGGCATTGTCAAATTCTACTCTTTTCTCCTCAATATTCATTGGTGTATGGTTGCTAGTCACAAAATCTATGGTACCATCTTTCAATCCTTTTAAAAGAGCCTTGTTATCTTTTTGGGAGCGTAAGGGCGGCATTACCTTATATATGCTATCAAATTCCTCTAAAACGGAATCGGTATAAATCAAATTATGAATGGCTACACTACAGCTTACATTCAGTCCTTTTTTCTTGGCGTCTGCAATCAGCTTTACAGAGTTGGCTGTAGAAATGGTGGGTATATGTAGTTTCCCCCCAGTATATTCTAATATAAAAAGGTCTCTTGCTATCTGGAGTTCTTCTGCCAAAGTAGGGATTCCTTTTAGCCCTAGTTTAGTTGAAACTTCACCTTCATTGACAATACCTTTTCCTGCAATTTTCGTATCCAACGGAAAAGAATAAACCAGTCCGTCAAAATTCTGTACATATTGCAAAGCAACTTTCAAAAGGTTGGCATTGGTCATAGGAAGTTTATAGTCATAATAACCAACAGCTCCAGCATTTTTCATGTCGTATAGCTCGGCTAAATCAATACCATCTGCTTTCATGGTTAAATTGCCAAGAGGGTATAGGTTAGTTGCTAACCCTGCGGCAGCGCTTTTAAGATATACAATATCTGAACTACTATCAGGACAAGGGTGCGTGCTCGGGTTTAGAATTACATCTGTAAAACCACTTAATGCTGCAGTTTGTAATCCGTTTTCAATTGTTTCCCGCTCTTCGTAACCTGGTTCACCAAAAGAAACACTACTGTCAAACCAACCAATAGATACGTGTAGATTTTTGTGTTTTACGACCTGAGTTTTACTTTCAGGCTCTATTTTGGCAGCAATTTTAACAATAATGCCATTTTTAATATGAATATCGCGAGTCTTCAAATGAAGTGCTTCGTTATTCGTATCTATTATTTTTGCCGATTTTAAGAGAATGTTCATTTAAGATATTTTTGAATAAGTACTTCAATAAACAGCAACGCCAATGCTAAAATAACAAACCATTTCCAAAGCTCCGTTACGCTGTTGTCTTTTTCAATGCTTTCGAACAAAGATGAGATAGAGGTTGATGTAGATGCCATTTTTTGTTCGGTGACATTCAAATACGAAAGATTGCTTTCTTTTCTATTATAATTAAAGCTGATGTTCTTTATTGGTTTTTCATTTTGTAGTACCGCATAGCTACCATCTTCCTGTAAACTTTCATTAAAAGAGAGCGAAACTTTATTACTTAAGGACTGTTGCTGAGGAATAAACTCATAATCCCCCTTCTTCAACTTAAGGATATCGTCTTGAGCTAGGGAAGTGGGTACATCTATTGAAACCGGTTGTCCCAAGACGGAATACAAAGGAGCCAATTTTAAACTTCCGACAGCCATGTTGTAAAAAGTAGGTACTACTAGAGGCGAGTTGATAAAGTTTGAATTTTGAATAGATAATGAAGTCGTAAATAAAAAGAAAGACTTGCCGCCCACCAAAAACGGTTCGTTACCTTGAAATGCCAATACCGTTGGAGCCCCTGTTTTTATTTTGTAAAACTCGGAAGTTTTTGGGTATTGAAAATTGGTTACATTTTTTTCAAACACGTTCTGATATAGTGGATGTGAAAACGAGATATTCGTTATCTCACGCTCATCTCGTACCTTTTGCAAAAAGGTGGTAGAGGCGTAGTTACTAGTCAGTAAATTATATGAATTTAAATCGATATCAGCAGCAGGAATAATTATCAAGTGTCCGCCATTATCTGTAAAGGCCTTTAAACTGGTTGTTAATGAGCTAGGAATCTGTTGTAAATTGTTTAGAATAATCAAATGCTGATTGACAAGATTGCTGTAGTTCAAATTTCTTAACTCGGTTGTCGTAAAAACAAACTCATCTTTGGTAAAAATTCGACTTAGAAATCTGTTTTGAGCATCTCCTATAGCAAGCACTTTTATTTTCTCCTTTTTACCAATAGAAAAATATAGTAGATTGTCATAAGTAAGACCGGAGTCCGATATTTCTATTTTTCCGTCAAAAGCTTCATTTTTAGGAATCGAAAAACTTGCCGTTCCATTTTTTGAATCATTAAACGAAGCCGATGTTTTGGCTATAAGTTTCTCTCCGTTGAATAGGGAAACAGGGATATTTTCTATATCGCCAGAACCAGAAAGATTAACTAGAAGGTTCAGGTTCTCTGAAGTTTCAGATTCAATATAAGCGGAATCTATAGCTACATTTTTAACTTCGCCTCCACGTAGTGCAACCCAATGCGAGCTTATATTTTGAAAACTATCCATTTGAGAGCTGGCCATCAGTTGCTGAAAATCAGATAGGATAATTAGGTTTTTGTTAGTGGCATTATCTGCGGAGAAAAGTGTTTTCCCTTTTAGATAAATCTCATTCAGCTTTAACTGTCTGTTACCAGGATTTAAGGCAAGAAGCTCATTTTGAATGTCTTGTATTGTATTATTTCTAAACGTTTTTGTATTTGTAAAGAGTGAAAAACGTTCTTCCTTAGGTAGTTTTTTTATTAGTTCCTGTACTGCATTTTCCAAGAGGGTAGTGCCTTCTTCTTTTAATTGCATGCTAAATGAGTCATCTAAATAGATAACCGTTTCCTTTTGTTTTAAGGCTGATTTTTCTGCAAAAAAGGGTTGGGCAAAAGCAAATATAAAAGCGGCAAGCAATAACATTCGTGTAAATAGTAACAACCATTTTTTTAGCGTATTGCTCTGTCTCGATTCTGAAACTACCTTCTTTAAAAACTTGACGTTCGTAAATGGAGTTTTCTTAAAACGACGTAATTGGAATAAATGAATAAAAATGGGAATCAGGAGAAGAAAAAGGGCCCAAAAGAGTTCTGGATATTTAAACTGCATTTCCTGTGTTGAATTATCAAAGATAGACATTTCGTCCTTTATTGCTACGGTAGGCAAAAAGATATTTTAACCTCCTCAAGAAAAAAAGATATAAGTACTGATAATCAGTTTTTAGCAGAAAAAGAAATAGTCTTCCATTGGTTTTTGATTGATACCCAAGAAAAACTTTCTAATATGAATTTGTGCATCTGCATTGGCGACGCTAATAATACTCTGGGCGTTTGGTAGTTCTTTAAGTTTACTAAAATGATACATTTCTTTGTCATAAATATGTTTGCCAATTTTTTTAGGATTGTCGCAAACCCAATAAAAATCTATATTTTGTTCTTGTAATGCTCTTACGATTTCTTTTCCTTTGGCACCTGCCCCCCAAACAGTTAAAGGCCTGTTGGGATTATAATTAAGTTTTAGGAAATAACGAAGTTTAATATCAAGAAAATAGTTTTGAGCATAATGCTCACTGGTTCTAGAAGTTCTAGTATCATAATCGCGCCACAAATGCAGGAGTTTGGAACAGGGAATACATTTAAGTCCGTTTTCATAAAAACGAAAAGCAAGGTCGTAATCTTCGGGATATAGGTCTGGGACGAAAGCACCACAGCAATCTAAATCTTCTCGAAAAACCATCCAACAAGGGGAGGGGATGACACACTCTTTGTAGATTTCTGAATAGTTGTTTCCAGTCTCTGTAAGTTGATTTAACCATTGTTCATAGCGCTGGTAACCGTTACTAATACCACGGTGAGAAAAATAACGAACTTGTCCAACTGCTAAATGACCTTTTCCATTGGCTAAAAGTGACTCTACCATGATTTTCAGTTTTTCCTCCGTCATAATATCATCAGAATCCATACGAGTAATGAATTGGCCTTGGCTTAGTTTGTAAGCAGTTCGCAAGGCTTCTATAATGCCGCTACCTTCATTATCAAATAGTTGTATGCGCGAGTCATTTTTGGCATATGAATTCACCAAATTACGGCTGCCGTCAGAACTTTCGTCATTAACTGCAAGAACTTCCCAGTTTTCATATTTTTGTTCTAGAATAGAATCAAGACATTGATTTAGAAAGGCTTCCGTGTTTTTAAAAGGAATAAGAATACTAACAAGGGGCTGTTGCATGGGTGGCAATTTAGTGAAAATGATGTCTCATATATAGAAAGAGAAGATAAATATATGTTGTATCATTGCTCGTTTGTAGGGTGTCGTTCATCGATATAATTTGTTTTTAGGCGTTCGTTTTTACCCTTTCATCGATTTTAAGATTAATTTAAATAATAGGAATTAGAACACTATGAAATTGAATTATCGTAAAAAGACTGGCATAATATGCCTTATAATTACTGTCTTTTTGACCTTTTCCTTTATACCATTTCTTTATGGCCCAGGGCTTGAAAATGCCAAGCCAATGGGCGCCTATCTTAACGGGGTTTTCCCATCTTCAACTCCTACGGGAACAGAAGATGTGAATGCCAATTACAGTGTAGAAAATGCTTTTCCTAATCTAACTTTTGTAGACCCTGTGGACATGGAAGAACTTCCCGGGGGTAATGAATTTTTGGTTCTGGGCCTGCAGGGTCATATATGGAAAATTGTAAATGATGCAGAAACTGTTTCTAAACAGTTGCTCCTTGATATTTCTGATAATGTTGTAACTAATACAGATGGTGGTATGTTGGGTATGGTATTACACCCTGAATACGGCCGCAGAGGCTCTCCTAACGCCGAGTACATATATATCTTTTATAGATACACTCCTGTTCAGGATACAGATAGAACTGGGGCAACGGTTAATGGATACATGCGCCTTTCTAGATTTAACCTTCCAAATGGGGCAAGTGCTATTAACCCCACTAGTGAAGAGATTCTGATTAATATTTTTGATCGGAGCGACTATCATAATGGAGGTGATATGTTTTTCGGTCCAAAAGATGGATTTTTGTATCTAGGAATTGGTGATGAGGGAGATGCCAATGACAGTTATAACGTAACCCAACAAATTAATAAATTCCTGTTTGGTGGAATTTTACGCATTGATGTTGATAAAAGAGGAGGTAAAATCAGTCATCCCATACGAAGACAACCACTTAATGCAGGCATCCCACCTAACGGATGGCCTGATTCTTTTACACAGGGTTATTATATTCCTAACGACAATCCTTGGGTAGATACTAGTGGTTCAAACCTAGAGGAATTTTATGCTATTGGTACTCGAAGCCCTCATAGGATTAGCTTTGATACACCAACTGGTGATATTTGGGTTGGAGATGTTGGGCAAGGTGCTAAGGAAGAGATTAGCTTAGTTAGAAAGGGTGACAACTTGCAATGGCCTTATCGTGAGGGCGATCAAAACGGGCCTGCTGTTATGCCAGGTCAACTTATCGGCAATGAAAGGCCTCCTATTCATGCTTATGATAGAACTACGGGAAGGGCTATTATTGGTGGGGTGGTATATAGAGGCAATCGTTATCCAGAATTGAACGGAAAATATGTATTTGGTGATCATGAGACACAAACTGTTTGGACCCTTTCTAAGACAGGTGAAAATACGGGTAATGTGGATTACCTTTTGAATGTTCCTGTGAGCGGGGAAGGTAATAAAGATGGTATTTCATCATTTTTTACGGATTCTAATGGTCATATGTATATTTTGGATTTGTTTGGTACGGCACAAGATGGTGGTGTTATTCAAAAAGTGGTAAGGACGGTTGCCGTGCCCGATCCCCCTTCAAAGCTCTCAGACTTGAATGTGTTTACTAATTTACAATCTCTGGAAACCATTAATGGTATTGTTCCATATGACGTTAATTCTCCTTTATGGTCAGATGGGGCGGTAAAACAAAGATGGATTGCCTTACCTAATAATGGAGCACATGACACTGCAGCAGAGCAGATTGGTTTTCAGAATGAAGAGAATTGGTCATTTCCCCCAGGTACTGTAGTTATAAAGCAATTTAACCTTCCGGTGGATGACAATGATGCCTTAAAAGTTCTAAAATTAGAAACTCGTTTTTTAATTTTTACGGATGATAACGATGCTTACGCAGTTACTTATAAATGGAACGAAGCACAAACGGATGCTTTTCTTATAGGGTTTGATGAGTCTGTTTCGCAGAACTATGACGTAAAGAAAAAAGACGGGTCGGTGGAGGAGCAAACTTGGGATTTTCCTACGCGTGATCAGTGTATGCAATGTCATAACAGTGTCTCAGGATATTCTCTGGGGTTAAAAACACGGCAACTCAATAAAGATTTTACTTATCCGTCAACAGGAATAACAGGTAACCAGTTGGAAACATGGAGCCATCTAAATATGTTTACAGATGATATACTTTCTCATACAAAGTTACCAGCATCTGCACATATTAATTCCGAAAATACTAGTGATGAAATGAAGGTTCGCTCTTACATGGATGCCAACTGTGCGAACTGCCATAGGCCTAATGGGGTAGAAGGTGCATTTGATGGTCGATCTATGACATCGCTTTATGATCAATCTTTAATTAATGCTGATGCGGAGAGTCACGCTTCTATTCAAGGAAGCAAGATTGTAAAACCAAAAGATATTTTAAACTCTGTTTTATATGTAAGGGATGCTAGTGTCTCAGATAATCGCATGCCTCCTATAGGGCGTAATATGTTGGATCAAGATTATTTAGAGACTCTAATTGGGTGGATAGACGGACTAGATGTTCACGGCCCCAAGACTGTAGAAGATGGTTGGTATACTTTGCAAATGGGAGACTTAAATAAGTACCTAGCCATTGAGAATGCCTCGCTTTTAACTAATGCAAAAGCAATAAATAGTATTTCAGATTCTGGTGATAATGCCAAATGGTATGTGGAAGAAATGGGAGGGAACAAATATCGCATTAAAGCAATGCATTCTGATATGGTTTTATCTCTCCGCAATTTAAAATCTGAACGTGGGTCGAACGTGGTTCAAGAAGTTTGGAATGGTGGTCAACATCAACTATGGTATTTTAAAGATTTAGATGGTGAAAAATTACGCATCGTGAGCGCCTATAATGGCCTCGCACTTCATATTCTAAATGGAATTACAGAAAATAATAGTCCGTCAGTAACTTGGTCACAAAGTAATTCTGAGAACCAACAATGGAAATTAAAGCCTGTAAGCAATGGATTAGGTTTATCTGATATAGGAGAAACAGGGACTATAAACGCAAATCATAACTGGACTAGCGTAAGTTTAAACAGAACATACAAGAATCCAGTAGTTATAGCGGGTGGACCTACTTATGAAGGAGCCAACCAGGCAACAGTACGGGTAAAAGATGTTTCCAAATCTAGTTTTAAAGTACGTATTGATGAATGGGAGTGTTGGGATGAAAGTCATGTAACAGAAACAATCCCTTACATCGTTGTAGAAGCAGGTGTACATGAGCTTGCCAATGGCAAATTATTACAAGCAGGAAATGTAGAGGGCAGAGACCACCAGTGGTATACACAACAATTTAATCGCTCCTTTGAAGAGAAACCATTGGTATTTGGTCAATGTGTAACAGAAAACGAGGTAGAGGCTGTAACTGTATTCTTTGATGAACGTTACTCGAACACATCGCAACTTCGTATGAAATTAAAGGAACAGGATAGCTCGGTAGGAGGGCATTCCTCAGAAATAATAAGTTGGTTGGCAGTAGAACCGGGTATATTTTCTGACGAAAATTTTGCTTTTGAGTTAGCAAACACCGGGCGTAAGGTTGACCATAATTGGCATACTATTCACTTTGATCAAGATTATGATGATAAGACTGTATTCATAGGTGGGCTTGGGTCAGAATATGGGGGTGATGCCGCCACAATACGATATAAAGAACTGACGGAGAGTAATGTCTCCGTATTTGTTGAAGAGGAGAAGTGTGGTGATTCTGAAACGAATCATACTACTGAAGAGGTACATTATATGGTTTTCAGTACGGCAGGTCTTCTTAAAGGGAAAACTCTTGAAGAAAGCGCAAATACTGAAGCTTTGAAGTTGAGTGGTCTACCAGGTAATTTTTATTTTGATATAGTTTCGGCAGATAAAAAATCACATGTTGTTAACATTGATTGGACCGTTACGAACGATACAGAAATTGAATCTTTCGTTGTAGAAAAATCGGTGAACGGGGATGATTTCAGTATGGTTACCGATCAACCTGGTTCAAGACTAGCAGGAAAGAATGAATATAGTGATTCTGATTATCATCCGATAATCGGAAAATCGGTCTATAGGATTGCAGCTGTTACAGCCAATGGTGAAAAGATGTATTCTAATGAGGTAGAGATAAATTTTAAAAACCCAGGGAACAATATCCTGCTTTTCCCTAATCCAATAGATAGATCTCAAACGCTGACGGCCGATATTTTATTAGCTGATAGTGAAGAGGAAGAAAATATTAAATTAAGCATCTACAGCTTAGATGGTAGTTTGGTTCGGTCATGGTCTAAAACTATGGGAAGTAAACAGTCTTTTGAGCAGTTGAGTACAGATGATTTGAGAAGTGGTGTTTATATTTTACAAGTAAATGGGGCAAATTGGACGCAGTCGCGTAAGTTTATGGTTAGATAATGGCTAATTACTAGCATTACTATTGTATCAAAAATAAAAAACAAAAAGACCCTTGCGGAATTGAAAAAGGTTACTATATTTGCACCCGCATTCAGGGAATACCTGATGAGGCACTCAGGAGAAATGGCAGAGTGGTCGAATGCGGCAGTCTTGAAAACTGTTGAGGGTCACACCTCCGGGGGTTCGAATCCCTCTTTCTCCGCAATGTCAACTGATAATCAGTTAATTGTGAGTTTGGCACCCGAAATTACACCCAATTCTAACAGAATTGGGTGTTTTTTTTGCTCTATTTCTTAATGTTATCTTTAGTCTGACCTCCTCCCGTTAAACCGGACAGTTTAGAAGTAGAGAAAACCGGGCGAATAAATGTTTAACATTAAACAACTATTTGCTTATGATACGATCAAAGTATTCGGAATCGCAGATTGTATTCGCGATCAAACAGGTGGAAACGGGCACCCGTATCCAAGAGGTGTGCCGCAAGATGGGTATCAGTGAGGCCACTTTCTATAATTGGAAGAAGAAATATGGTGGACTCGGAGTCTCGGAATTACGGAGGCTCAAGAACCTCGAGGAGGAGAATTCTCAGCTCAAGAAATTGGTAGCCGACCTTAGTCTTGATAAACAGATATTGCAGGACGGGCAAACGCCCAAAACGGAACCGTTCCGCAGCACATAGACAACCTGCCGAGGGCAATGCCTCTAGTTTACACGAGTGCTGGAGCATGGATTTTGTCTGCGACCAGTTCTATAACGGCAATCGTTTCAGGGCCTTAACTGTGGTGGATAACTATAGTCGAAAGTGCTTGGCCATCCATGCCGGAAAATCGCTCAAAGGAAGTGATGTCGTACAGGTCATGGAAACAATCACCTTTGGGAACGAAGTGTTGCCAAAGCGTATTAAAGTGGATAACGGAAGCGAGTTCATCAGTAAAGTATTGGACAAATGGGCCTATGGGAACAATGTCGAACTTGACTTCTCAAGACCTGGAAAACCTACCGATAACCCGTTCATAGAAAGCTTTAACGGTTCGTTCAGGGACGAATGCCTGAATGCGAACTGGTTCTTTTCTTTGTTGGATGCACAGGAAAAGTTCGATATTTGGCGGGAGGACTATAACAGCTTCAGACCGCACAGCTCGTTGGGGGACATGTCCCCCAACAAGTACATTGAAATGACTGAAAACAGCCCGGATTTTCTAGTCATGACCGGTACCTAAATATGGGAGGAGGTCAGTTAAGTTAAAAATTCGAATTTAAAATCGTTCGATAAAAGGGGAAGGCTACCTTTTTAGGGAAAGCTTCATCTACAGTCTTTTTATTCCTTCTACCTGAGTGACTAAAAAATATCCGTTAACCTTTTGTTCGGCCACTACTAATAATTTCCCATGAGATTGCATATAATTTGCGACATGAAATATATTTCCAAAAGTATCTTGCATTTTAAAATAACCGTTTTCATCAGTCATTATATAAGATAATTCCATTTCGCCTAATTGACCGTTTTCATCTTTCCAATTCAAATAATAGGACTTGAAAAAGCTGTCAAATGTAATGTTAGGTGATTTTCCTAGCGGGACTTTATTAACTGTTTTTCCAGAATCATCTTGGAAAGTCATATAAATACCATCTGCTTTATATCTTAGTTCATCGCTGTTTGATGATTGAGCTGTAGAATATAAAAACATTGAAATTGTAAAAATTGTAAAAAATATATATTTCATCTATTTTGTTATTTAATATGGTATATTTTTGTGTTTAAATTTTACCCAATGGCTAGTAAATGAAAAGTTGCATTAAAAAAGGCGTTAACTTTTAGGATTATTCACTACCCGAATATTTAAATTCTACTAATTATTTTATTTTTGGAAAGTCATTAAATTTAAAATTAAATGACTTTCCAAAAATGTCTAAACCGTTGTGTTAGGAACCACTTGAGGTGTTTTTTATTTACATTTTTAGCAAATGTTTTTTTACACTTTATTACCACCCTATCGATTTAATGATAAATCCTTTTGTTTATCATTAAATCTAAAATACATGACTATCTCATCTTTATCCATCTTGTGTCGAAATGTTATTTCTGATATGTTGTCGCCAAGTTCTTTGATTTCCTGTTTTTCAAAATGAAAGGTTAGCAATAAATGTTCAGCACAGGATAGGTTTTTTATTTCAATATAACGTTCAGGAGCAATACCTCTTAAATATTGAACAATTTGTAGGACTCCCGCATCTATTTGACTTATGTCCCACTCCTTTAATGGATAGTTGAAGTAATCGTCAATACGAAACTTTTCACTTCCAGCTGATAAATATATCGAGGCTTTTGACCAGAGATAAACATATTTATTAGGGATTTTTTCCTTTAATGATTTCGGAAGTTTATTTTCTTGTTCTACATAATATGCGTAAGAATAAACCTTATCTGATTTATTTAAATTAGAACCATAAGAATAAATATTAAGTTGTTCGTTAGATAATTTATCCTCGATTAGCTTTAATTCATTCCTTGCATTATCACTCTCTTCAAAATCCAATGATTTTTCATAAAACAATTTAGATGATTCAAAATCTGCCAACTCTATTAAATTATAACCTATACCTCTTAACGATCTAGCTTTTTGCCTATTTGTGTTATAGGACCTTGAAGAAACTGCCTCCAGATAGACGTTATTTGAAATGTTTAGATAAGTAGTGTCTTTTGTTATTCCTCCGATATTTGTGTATAAAAAACCTAATTCATTAAGTAATTTCGGTTGATCGGATTCTAAATCAATGCCCTTGTTTAAAATGGATAAGGCTTCTTCGAATAGTCCCATTTCAATTTTTACAACAGCTGAAAGATAGCAGGCGTATGGATAAACATTTTGCAGACCTACTATTGGGGCTTTTGCTGTTTCCATGTATTTTTTATATTCTGAACTATTCCAAAATTTAATGTAGGTTTTTCCTCCATTTTCAAAAGAATTAGTATAGTCTGCGGGGATATCGGAAATTATACTATCTAATTTCATGGTCAAACTTTCATAATCTGGGTCAGCTCCAAAAATTTTCTCTTCTATGTCTAATATAATACGTGAGTACTTTCGTTCAATTTCAGAATATTCTTTGAAATCAACTTTCTTTATTTCTTGTGCATTAACAATTATGGTAAATAAAGAGAATAGAATAAGTATAAATTTTTTCATTTTTAAAATGTTTAATTTTAAAACGATTTGAACTATATCATATTGCCTTTTAAATTTTTAAAACAGACAAGCTTACCTTAAATTCCACAGTAGTAATTTTGGTAAGGTTTTGTTTTAAAACCTGATACACATAAACATCTTATAAAATTGTAGATTTCTACCCCTTAAGAGTCATTTTTGATGTTATTAGCTAACCAAAAATCATTCTGATCATAATTACCGCATGGAAGCGAACAAAGATTAGAGATAAGGCATGAAGTGACTTAACGAGAATTTTGTGCGGCTGAGAAAGATTAGATTTCTGTAGTAAATCTAATATTTCCATTTTTTAATGACATCACCAACATGTTGAGGACCATTAGGCCTGGTTATATTTTTTGATTTTAGAATGTTGTCTGAAGGAGTAATTGAAATCCAAGCGTCACCATTTTCTCTTGGCCAAACACTATATGAATAGAGTGTATTTGCTTTGATAAGAATATCCCTGTCGAAAGTAACATCATTAAAATACAGTGCATCTTCAGCTGACCTGCTATTTTTATTTTTTACAAGTCTGAACCCCATTTCCGGATGAACTGGTGATGAAAATTCATTGGGTGGATTATTTAAGCTTATAGATTCTAAATACTCTTGAATCATTTCGGTAATGTTGGTTGGGTAAGTATAATCTGTAATATAAAAACCATCCTTTTTAACAAGATCTACCATACCGTGGATATTTGCTTTGTGTAATATTTTCCAGTAACTTTTATCATTCAATTTAATTAATCCGGCAATCAAATGTTTAGCAGTGGGGGCTTGTAACATCTGAAGAAGAGCATGCAATTCTTCTTTGCTAAACTTTGTCCATGATTTTTCTGCAATGGCCTTTTGAAACTTATTGGCTCTATCTTCCTTGAGTTGAATTTCAATTAATTCTAGGCGTTCTTTTTTAGCAACTTTTTTTTCCTTTGCACAATCATCGCAATCCCATGAAGAAATTAAGTATCGTTTTGTTAGAGCTTGGGAGGTTGCCTTAAGTTTTCTTTCCGTCTGACAACAACTACATTTGTTAGTAATAAGTAAATGGCCGTGTTTTTTCGCGATTTTAGAGACCTCAAGGGTGGAAAGTGGCCTGTTCTTGGCAATTTCGGAGGGTTTTTCGCAGAAGAGCCCATCTTTTACAAGCCAGTATCGGCTAACGATTTCGTTTTCTTCAGCGGTTAAGTTACCTGCTTTTACTAATTCTATTTGGTATATTTCTTTCATAAAAAAAGCGCGGAACTGAACTTGCAAGTACCGAAGGTATCGCCAGACACCCTAACACCAAACAAGAACAGCCCACGCCAAAGCGTGGGCATCAGTCTTGATTGTGGTGTTATATTAAAACTGGCGATTTTATCGGCACCAAATCAAAAGCTAAATGCTTTCGTAATTTATAATTCTATGTGTTCCTTATTTCATTAATAATCTTTGAACCAAAATTAAGTATTTTTATCTCAAGTCAATCTGAATGGGGAGGAATTCAGTAATCACTTGAAAATCTACTTGATGAAATATATCTATACTATATTTACACAGGTATTTATACTCTGATAAAATTGATAAAGAGGGTATATGTTTCTTTTTAATTATGAAAGAGCTTGGAATGGAATTATTGCTTTATTTCCCTTAAAACAATGTATTCAGTTTTATAAGGCTTTCTATAATTTATTGTTAGAATATGAAAGGTGGAAAGTATGTTAAAAGATTGCGTCACGAAACTGGGTTGACCCAAGCTGAAATGGCTGAAAAATTAGGAAAGAAGCCGCAGCGCATTAATGAATATGAACATGATGTTTATGCTATTAAATTAATTGATTTTTTAGAGATGGCCAATAAATTAAAAGTTAAGAATTTTAATAAAATATTTAAAAACTAGACCTGTTTTTATGGTATCTATGGGGTTTTGGTCTAATAATTATTAAAGGATAATTAGGCGCTATTAATCTGTGGTAGCTTTTAAAATCACTTTCTCGATTGTAAGTTTCTAAATTATCCCTGGAAATTGGTTTTATATCAATCCGCGATATAAAAGAATAGTATCCATGAGTTAAGCAACATAATAAAATATTTACTTGCAGAAATAATGGAGGGAGTCAACTTGCTCTACGCAGAAAGGCTTAAAAAAGCTCCTTTTGAATTAATGTAAAATCCCACTATCTTAGATAAGTACAAAATTAAATAATTGAAAGTAGCATGAACAAAGTACTTGATAAGTTAGACCATTTTGAAAAATCGCTTAACACAAAGTATAATGCGTTGTTGGGCATTACAGCTTATCTAGTAATTATAATAATCGTCGCAGCCATTCTAGTAAGTCTTTAAGGCTATTATTATTATTATTACTACTATTCAATCATTTATAAAAAGTTACGTCCTATTTAATGGAATATTTTAAAGATTGTACATATTTCTTAATTTAGAAAGAGATAATAGATATTATTTGCGACTTATTCTCCAATTGATAAACTGAGAATAATAAATTGATTAAGATGTAATACTATTTTTTATATCACACAATTCAATATACCAATAACAGATACTTTTCGCATCTCAATATTTATTATAATTCATTTTTAATCATTTCAGGGCAATCACATATTGCGGATATTGTTCTTGAAAACTTAAGATTGCTTTGGCTAAAGAGCTTTTGGGGTCCTGAATTTGAATATAACAATTTTCCATACTACGCGTAATAGCCATTAATACCCATGTAGCTGCATACATTGCACGTCTTTTGTCTGGTGTTAGTTGATCGAATAAAGACTCTAATAAATAATTATCGGCATCTTTTTCAAGAGTTTTCTGTTCAAAAAACTCATCTAAATTAAAGCACATTACTGACCAAGCTTCAATCCCTCGACAAGATTCATAATAGATTGAACGAACAGATAAAGAACCCGGTGGACTTAAACTGCGTTTATCTACATTTCCAGTTGTATTCCAGAATAACATATCTCCTATTTTAGACTGTGCTTCACTTATAAGTGCCCACTCATTTTTGCTTTTACCGGCATCCTTAACAATATTGTCATATTGATTAACAGATACAGAGGTTTCTTCTTCAATTGCAAATTTCTTTTTACTATTACTTTCGGCAGATGTTAAAAGCAATAATGATTCATAATTAGTGCAGCCTTGTCTTTCTCCAATAGTTTTTAGTTTCTTAACGGACTCAATATATTTATCATTGGACCTTGAGAAATCAATTAATATATTTCCATGATCCTCTGTATCTATAAGTTCAATATCAAGGTCAATTTCATACCAAGTTGCAATATGATTTGCAAGTGATGCAATAGCAGGCTTCATCCTATATGATTTACGACGCTTTTGATATTTATGACATTCAATTATTTGATTACGAGATATTTGCCAATCACATAATTGAGAATAACGAATTAGCTGTTCTTTACCGCCATTAGCAATTACAATATTATTACTGCCAAAAATACTGTAAAGAATATCTCGCTCTAATGGGTGACAATCTTGTGCTTCATCAATGTATGCTATTCTTCCTGCTCTGAAACCACCTAAACTTTTTCTGTACCGTGTTTTAAGTTTTTGAAGATTTATTTTACCACTACCATCCTTTTCAAGGATATCTTCTTCTAAACGCATTACATTTTCTAATAAATCGTATTTACTTACTACATCTAAATCACTTAAAAAGGAATCTAAATTAGAAGCTACTTGAAGAATGCGCTCAAGAACTTTATGATAATCTTTTAAAAATACATTTGAACTTTCCAGATTACCAAGTTTATCTACTTTATCATTACGATAAATTCTAAATTGTTCTGCTGTTTCTTCTTGATTTGGTAAACTTCTCAGCGATTCCAAACGCTGAATAAATAAAATTGCTTCCCGTTTTGTTCCTTCATCTATATTCCATTTGCTTTGAACATACATTAAAAGTTTAGCAAGACTGATTCCATTTTCAGAAGTCCGAACTGTATTAAAATAAGCTTCGATTTGTACCCATCTTGAATCTAATTTTATTGTTAGTTCTTTTATGCGCTTTTCGGTTAGTAAAAGTAGTACTCCTAATTTTTTGGCAACTCTATAAAAATAACCGTGAATTGTATATGTGGTAGTAGGTTGTTTTGTTTGCCTATCGTCCTGTGACAAGCGATTAGTAAAACTTTGTATTTGTGAAGAAATATCATAAACTAGCACATGATTGTAAGTTAGAAACAGCCCTTTACGTCCTTCAACACTTAAGCGTAACATCCATTTTAGAATATCTGATGATTTACCTGTTCCTGCTTTACCATTAACTTCAACTAATTTTTCTCCTATGTTCTCATAAGCCTTAATTGAAGCATTATCTAGTTTACCTTGGATTCTGTCAATTTTTTTCTTGGTTATATAGCCATCAACACTGTCTTTAGATGCTTGCTCAAATATTTGCATAATTTGAATCTCAAATAGCTCATCACTATCATACCATTGTCGGTAACCAGGCCATTTAAAATAATGATTTAACTTAATTACTTCTTCTACTTTATCATAAGTAAATTCTTTGTCTATAAGTATACTGCTAGAGGTATAAGAAGTTCTAGAGTTCTTTACCCAGGTTATTGGATGGACAGTGATGTATCTTCTATCTAGGCCACAATTACTACTTAGATAGTTAGTTAATCCCCATTTAATTTTATTAGTATTATCTTCAAAGTCTACATAAGCACCATCAATTTCTATCAAACCACCATTTGTACAAATATTTGAATTAGAGTATTCATTTACAATTGTCACCGCAATAATTTGATTCTTGATATAATGCCTATCATCAGCTGTTTTTACTCTATACCAGCTTCTATCTCTTTTTGGAATATTTAATAGAAGAATAAAATCAACACTTGCTTGTGCCGTAACTGAAACAGGAAAGTTGTTTAAGATAATTACTTCTGCTTCTTTACAATTTTCGCCTAATTTTTTGATTATGGATTCCTTTAAGGCGTCATAATCTAAATCTGCATTTGTACCATTTATTTTTGATAACGTGATTTTCATTTTAATAAATTATTAGCTACAGAAGTGCAGTTTAGTGATATCGATTTTTCATTTATCGGAGTTCAAAATGCTTAAAAAAATCAGTAATTATAAAATGATGCGACCTAAAAAGGCACTAAAGATTGTTAAACGTTAAATTTTATTGTTAGGTATAATTAATTTCTAATAGTGCTTTCATTAGTTTATTCATTATATATTTTAAATGTGGTAAAATAAAGTGTAAGCTAATTACGGAATCCCGTAAAAGGGAAGTTTTTTATTTTTCTAATATTGAGGTTTAAGCAATAGAATGAATAATTAGGATAGTTGAAGTTTTAATAAAACTTTTAATTAAAATAAAACATCATCAATATCTCTGCAATAGTACTGCATAGTTAATTGCTATCTTGCAAATGATTATCTATTTAAAAAATCATGGCCAACAGTAAACACGCACATTTAAGGTATAACATACTAGATAACTGTTTTCGTAAGAGGACATACAATTTTGAGCAACTTTTAAATGTTCTAAACAGTCAAATAGAATTGCATTACCCAAATGAAAGTATTTCAACTAGAACTTTAAGGGAAGATTTAAAGGTCTTTAGAGATAAGAAGAATGGTTTTGGAGCGCCACTTCCGGATAAAGCAAGAGTGTTAAAATATTCGGATTCCAATTTTTCAATTGCTCAACGACCTCTATTAGAGTATGAGCAATATTTAATTGACGCCGGACGACAGTTGTTAGAACGATTTGAAAACCACCCCAAATATGAAAAGTTGGCGGAGGCATTGATTAAGTTTCAAGATGAAGAGGACCAGCAAGAAAATGACGCAATACAAATTTTGTACTATGATCATAATGAAGAATATAAAGGAATACGATTCTTAAAACCTTTGTACTTGGCCATTAAAAAGAAACAAGTTCTTCAGGTCACATTCCAAGGCTTCAATGATACCATTTCCAACACCTTTGAATTTCACCCACATATATTAAAACAATACAATCGTAGATGGTTTGTTTATGGTTTCAATAAAACCAAAGGAATTAAGGAGTGGAGTGTTCCTCTAGATGATAGACTCATAGATTTTAAGGTAAAAGAGAAGCATGATTATGTTACTTCTAATACTAGCTGGGAGGCGTTTTTTAGAACAATGGTAGGTGTTGTTAGAGTAAAAGGTGCGCTGGTGGAGAAAGTTGTTTTACGTTTTCATAATGGTAGGGAGAGTTATTTCAAAACAAAACCGTTTCAGCCGGATTATGAAGAATTTTTTGAGGAAGAAAAACAAAATCAAGTTTGGTTTGAAACTATAATTAATAAAGAATTAGTGCAACAGATATTATCTTATGGAAGAGATGTTGAAGTTCTAGAACCAGAAAATTTGAAAGTACAACTGACAGAACACTCAAATGTCATGCAGCATTATTACAACAAATAACTATGCAGACACTTTGCACAGTTAAATAATTAATTTGTATAGCTCAACTGGAAGGAATGTAAGGGCATTTGATAAAGTTAATAATTAGAATTAGATGGATAGTAAAGAGTATTTACAAATAGTTGTAGGATTAAGAACATTAAAAATTCGTTTACAAAGTAATGTTAGTGATGAAGATCTTTTGGTTTTTAATAGTTTTCTGATTTTACTTAGAAAAGATGGCCTTTTAAATAGTTTAAAGGGAGATGCGCCGGACATAGACCATAGGTTAAGAATTCAAGAATGTGTTGATTTAAGTACTAATGACGAAATAAAGAATCTTTACGCTAATCACATAAAGTCTATATGTGAGCGTATTAGGAAGCTATATATTAAAGACTTATTAAGAATATATTTAAGAATATCTGACGACTTCATCCAGAATTATGCAGCAGAATTTTTTGATGAACAACTTCAAACAGCCTTTCTTTCTAAAGGAAATGCCGATTCATCTGCAATGCAACCGAAGGAACTAACGGATTTACTGAATTCATTCTGTAATACAGAACAAATAATAAATTATTATAATCCGTTTGCAGGTTTAGCTTCGTTAGCTCTAAAATTACCACAAACAGTAAATTACTGTGGAGAGGAGATTCATTCGACCACATGGTTAGTTGGCAAATTAAGAATGCTTGTTTACGATTGTCCTCCAAATTTTGAATATCAAATGGTAGATAGTTTTGAAAAATGGACGTTTCGTACGACAGCAAAATATGATTTTATCAGTTTTAATCCACCCTTTAATATTAAGCTGGACTCATCTAATCTTCCCTACTTAAAAGATAGTTTGTATGGTTATTCTCGTAACGCTAATTCATTAATAATATCTGAAACATTTAATCAATTACGGCCGGGAGGTACAATGGTATTCGTATCTCCTAACAGCTTTTTGTTTAGTGAAGAAAAACATGATAAAGCTCTTAAGGAATACTTCGTTCAAAACGGGTATATTGAAAAAATAATAGCCTTGCCAGAGCGAGTATTGAACTTTACAAGTTTATCTGTAAACATCATTGTTTTGAACAATACTCCAAGATTAAATTCTAAAATAGAATTTATTAATGCAACTGAACTAGTAAATAAAGAAAGCTCTAAAATCCATAAGATTCTGCTTGAGCAGACAATTGAATTAATATCGGAAGAATCAAATAAATTAAAAAGACTTGTTGGTGTTGAAGAAATAAAGTCCAATGATTATAATTTATCTGTGAATAGATATATTTATGATGATTTGGGAATTTCCGAGGAGGACAAAAAGAATTTTGTCCAGTTTAAAAATCTTGTTCGCCCTATAGTTAGAAAGAAAGTTATTGAGTCCACAGGAAAGCTAGTAAAGATGAGAGATCTATCGGAAGATTTAATAACATTCGTTAAAAATTTTCAGAATATTAATATTTCTGAACTTAAAGGGTTTGCTAATAAACTTGAAAATAATTCACTCTTATTATCCACAACGTGGAAGACATTAAAACCAACTTTATTTGAGAGTAATAGCGACAATATTTATTATGATTACAATTCCATTTTTGCATGTCAAATAAAGGAGGATAAAGTCGATAAAGAATACTTTGTTCTTGAATTATCAAAGGAATATGTTCAAAAGCAAATAGACCAAAGAAGAGTCGGTACAGCTCAATCGAGAATTACCCTAAAAGACTTGCTACAAATTAAAATAATAGTGCCGAGTCTAGAGGTTCAAAAGAAAAGAAAATACTTGTATCAAGAGTCGGTTATTAATGAGCATCAAGCTAAAATAAAAGAATTGATGCTTAATTATGGAATTGATTTAGCCGATGAAAATAGTTTCTTACGGCATCAAATAGCTGGGACTTTAAAGAATTTGCGAGGATCTTTTTCCAAGTTAAAGCAAATAATAGAAGAACAGGTTATTAACGAATTACCGAGCCTATACTCCTACAAAGTGAACCCTAAAATAGATAGTACTTTTTTAGATTACCTGAAGAGAATTGAACGAGATTTAAATTCTGTCCATGATTCGGTTAAGTCGGTTGGTGTAGAGTTGAACTTACTAACCATTAAACTCCAACCAATAAATTTTATAAAATTTGTTTCAAACTATGCTGAAGAAATAAAGAACAGGAACTCAAATCGTTTTGATATTAAAATTGATATCGATAAAGAGTTACTTAAAGAACATGAAATTAAGGAAGTAGTTATTCAAGGTGACCGAAATTTTTTACATCAGGCATTTAATAATATTATTGAAAATGCTGAACGTCATGCCTTTAGTAGTTCAGACAAGAGCAATAACAGAATTGAATTAGAACTTATATACGATTTTGAAGATTTAACGGTGCAATTAGATTTTACAAATACAGGGAAACCTATGCCAGAGAACTACTCTTATGAAGCATTTACAAGAAAGGGCAGTAAAGCTGGTGCTAATGCCGGTGACGGAGTGGGGGGGTGGTTTTTACACGAAGTAATGGAAAAGCATAATGGCAAATTAGGCTTTACGGACGAGACCGGAAGAGAAGGTATTAAAGGCGACTATGCTACGACAATTGAATTAACCTTTCCAATTGAAATAAAAATATAGATATGTACAAAGTAATATGGTTCGAAGACGAACATGAAACGCTTGAGGATATTAAAGATGATTGCTTGGTACAAGACATAAGATTAATTGGGTTTGAAAATGCAGTTGAGGGATTGGAAGTGCTATTGGAAAATCCAAAACAGTTTGATGCTGTCCTTTTGGATGGATTATTTTTTAAATCCTCTAAAAATACCGGTGATGATGTTAGCGAGGAAGCTTTTGGAAGTGTAGCAAAAGCTTTATTGACTTTAAAAGCGCAAGGAGTTCTTTTACCATGGTTTATATACTCCGGTCAAAAAAGTTTTGTAAAGGATAATAATACTTTGGTAAATATCTTTAAAGAAGAAGCTTTTGCTAGCGGAAAGGTATTTGACAAAAGCAACGACAAAGACCTTCTTGAACTTTGTATTGCAATAAAGGAAGCTGCTAACGAACAACCTATTACCAGAGTGAGGCAAGAATTTTCCGAAGCATTCCAACCTTTTGAAATAGGGATTTTAGAAAGAAAACACGAACATTTACTTTTAGATATATTGGTCAACTATAATGAAGGTGATTTTAGAAAAAAAAATATAAATGTTCAAAGAGACCTTCTAGAGGCTATATGGAAGTCATTACACTTTACCATTCCCTGTATTCCAGAAAGTTTTTTTGATGAAAGATTAAATAATAAACCTAATCATGAATGGTGTACTATGTTCTTTGAAAATCGATTTGTTATAAATACTAAAGGTGAACACAAGATTAATAATAATGTTTCAAAAGGAATTGGAAGTACTTTTAGAGGCTTGAAAGAATCTGTTAACGAATTGTCACATTTAAGCGATAACGAAATTGTAAAACTCCCATACACAACAAACACCTTTCTTATTCTCCAATTATTGGAGTGGCTGCCGCAATTCGTAGAATCTAATTATTCAAACTACATATAAAAATGGCTAAAAATAATGCAATTACCCTGCACACCTTCGCTTTAAATTTGTCTCAAATCAAAAGGTAAAAGCTATGAATACAGAGAATACAAGTGTAAAATGTCCGAAATGTAAAGAATCCTTTAAGGTAGATGACAGCGTGTATACAGACATTGTTAAGCAGGTGCGTGACCAACAATTCAATGATGAGCTTTCTCAAAGACTTAGTCAAGCCGAGAAAGAGAAAAATAATGCAATTGCACTTACAAAAGCTGAGACACAAAATGCATCTAAAGATGCTATCGCAGCAATGGATAAGCAAATACTAGAATTACAGTCAAATAGTAAGCAGCAATTGATGGAGGCATTAGCCAAAAAGGATGCTGAATTAGCCGAAAAGAATGCGCAATTACAATCTATTGAAAGTAAATCTCAACTTGTTATTACTGAGACTGTATCTAAAATCGAAAAAGAACGTGACACCTATAAAAGCGCACTAGAGCTTCAAAAATCTGAAAAAGAATTAGCAATCAGCAATGCACTTAAACAGATAGAGAAAGAACGCGATACATTACTAAATGAGCTAAAGAATAAAAATACAGAGGCGCAATTACAACAAAGTACACTTCAGCAGAAACACAGTTTAGAATTGCAGGCTAAGGACTTAAATTTGAAGGTTAAGGAAGATGAAATTACCAGGCTGAAAGATTTTAAACAAAAGCTTTCTACTAAAATGATTGGTGAAACCTTAGAGCAACATTGCGAAACTTCTTTTAACCAACTGCGTGCTACCGCCTTTCAAAATGCATACTTTGAAAAAGACAATGATGCTAGTCAGGGAACTAAGGGAGATTATATTTATAGAGAATCTGACCAGAAAGGGAATGAAATCATTTCTATTATGTTTGAAATGAAAAATGAAAATGACCTAACCTCTACCAAGAAGAGAAATGAAGATTTCTTTGCAAAATTAGATAAAGACCGAAAGGATAAGGGTTGTGAATATGCAGTACTAGTTTCATTATTAGAGTCGGATAATGAGTTTTATAACAATGGAATAGTTGATGTATCATATCGCTATGAAAAAATGTATGTAGTTCGCCCACAGTTTTTTATTCCTATAATTACAGTTTTACGTAATGCAGGATTAAAATCCTTGCAATACAAAACAGAATTAAGTGAAATGCGAAATCAGAATATTGATATCACCAATTTTGAAAATAAAATAGATGATTTCAAAACCGGTTTTGCTAGAAACTATGAATTGGCAAGTCGCCAATTTAAAACTGCTATAGATGAAATTGATAAAACAATGACACATCTTCAAAAAACTAAAGATGCATTGCTGTCTTCGGTAAATAATTTACGATTGGCGAATAACAAGGCAGATGATTTGACCATAAAAAAACTAACGCATGGTAATCCTACCATGAAGCAGAAATTTGATAACTTATAATAACACACAAAGTATATATGATCACAGGAGAAACTAAAAGTAAAATTGATAAAATTTGGAACGATTTCTGGACCGGGGGGATAGCTAACCCATTAACCGTTATAGAGCAGTTTACCTATCTTATTTTTATTAAGCAATTAGATGATAAGCAGATACTAATGGAGAAAAAGGCAAACCTATTGGGGGTGCCTATTGAAAAACCAATTTATACCAAAAAGCAAAGTGCATTACGCTGGAGTAATTTCAAGAATAAAGATCCAGAAGCAATGTTTAATCTGTTTACTAAACAACAACGTGAACTAGATGATATTACAGCTTTTGATTTTATGAAAACCATTGGTGCTGAAGGTGGGGAATTTGCCAAGTTTATGAAAGGCTCCATATTTATGATCCAATCTCCTAAATTATTAGATAAGGTCGTGCAGCAAATAGACCAGTTACCTTTAGATAATAGAGACACAAAAGGTGATTTGTACGAGTATATGCTTTCTAAAATTGCCGAAGCTGGTACTAATGGACAGTTTCGTACACCAAGGCATATTATTAACATGATGGTAGCCATGGTACGACCAAAAAAGGACGATATTATTTGTGATCCGGCATGTGGTACGGCAGGCTTTCTAGTAAGTGCCGGTGAATATGTGTATGATAATCATAATGATTGGTTTGAAGACAAAACCTTTAGAAAACATTTTAATTCTAATATGTTTCACGGTACCGAGTTTGACCCTTCTATGTTACGTATAGCGGCTATGAACTTACAATTACATGGTATTGAAACACCTGTTCTAACAGGTATAGATGCTTTAAGTGAGGCGAATGGAAATATTGAAGATGCCTATACCTTAATTCTTGCTAACCCGCCATTTAAAGGAAGTTTAGATTATGATGAAGTAGAAAGTAGTTTATTGCAAACCACAAAGACGAAAAAAACAGAATTGTTATTCTTGTCCTTAATGCTACGGACTTTAAAAATAGGAGGTCGTGCAGCTGTGATTGTACCAGATGGTGTTTTATTTGGTAGTTCTAAAGCACATAAAAGTATTCGAGAGGAATTAGTAAGTAAGCAAAAACTAGAAGCAGTGATTTCTATGCCTAGTGGAGTGTTTAAACCCTATGCAGGTGTAAGTACCGCAGTATTATTCTTTACAAAAACTAATTCAGGAGGTACAGACAATGTATGGTTTTACGACATGAAAGCCGATGGTTATAGTTTGGATGACAAGCGTAATGCTATTAAGGATAACGATATACCGGACATTTTAAAACGTTATCACAATTTAGGTGCTGAAGGAGCAAGAGCACGCACAGGACAGAGTTTTACGGTGCCTTTTGAAGAAATTAAAGATAATAACTGGGACTTATCTATCAACAAGTATAAAGAAATAATTTATGAGGAGATTGAGTATGAAGCTCCCGGTGATTTGATTAAGGCGATTGAAATCATAGACGAAGAAAGAATTGAGGCGTTGAGAAAATTAAAAAGCATTTTGTCATGATTAGCCAATTAACATTACCGGAACTTGTAAAAAAAGTAAAGCATTCTATTAAAAGAGGTCCTTTTGGCGGATCATTGAAAAAAGAAATATTTGTTGAAAAAGGTTATACCGTTTATGAACAGCAACATGCAATCCATAAGAATTTTAAATCTGCTAGATATTTTATTGATGAAACCAAATATAGAGAGTTAAGCGCTTTTAAAGTTAATGCAAAAGATTTAATAGTCTCTTGTTCTGGAACTATTGGTAAAATAGCAGAAATCCCATTAGAATTCGAGAAGGGAATTATTAATCAAGCACTTTTGAAAATAACTTTGGACGAAAAAATTGTTCTTAACAGTTATTTTATAAGGCTATTTGAGTCTTATATAACTCAAAATAAATTATTTAAAATGAGTCATGGGTCTGGTCTGAAAAACTTTCCTCCGATGGCAACCGTTAAAGCATTAAAGTTTCCCATACCTCCTCTAGAAACTCAAAAAAAAATAGTAGCTATTTTAAATGAAGCTGACAAACTACGTCAGCTAGATAAACAACTAATCGAAAAATATGATGCCCTTACCCACAGTCTCTTTTTGGATATGTTTGAGGGTAAAACTGAAGTCGTTGAAAAAATTGAACTTGGTCGAGTTATTAAACTCATCGGTGGAGGAACTCCAAGTAAAAAAATAGATTCTTATTGGGATGGCGATATTCCTTGGGCAAGTATTAAAGATTTAAAATCCGATAGACTAATCAATACGATTGATTCTATAACTATTAGTGGCGTTAAAAATAGTGCAACAAAAATAATTCCTAAAGGTAGTTTAATAATAGCAACAAGATTAGATGTTGGAAGAGCTGCGATTTGTGAATATGACATGGCAATTAACCAAGATTTAAAAGCTATTAAAGTTATTCGTGACGTAAATATTCAATTCCTTTTACATTTATTTAAATCAAAGAAGCCTTATTTTGAGTCTGTTGCATCTGGTGCCACGGTGAAAGGTATAAAGATTGAACATATTACAAAATTGGAAGTTGTTTTACCTGATATTGAAATACAAAATCAATTTGCAGAACGCGTAAAATCAATTGAAGTCCAAAAAAACCAAGCTCAAAAAAGCTTAATACAGGCAGAAAATTTGTTCAACAGCCTATTACAAAAGGCATTTAAAGGGGAGTTGGTAAAATAATGGATTATGAGTATACGGGGTTCAAAAAACAGCAAGTTTATTGGAAGGGTTAGCTGGAGACCTGTGAAATTCAAACAAGGTAAGCCAAGTAAAAAGGATGTCAAAAATGAAAGTAAAAAAGTAAATCAATTTGAAGCAATCCGAAAAGCATTTGATTTAAGTGAAGATGATCCTGAATACAATAAGTACCTAAAAGTTTTTTTTAGAAATTAACAGCAAAAAGATGCGGCAGAAGTCTATAGATAATATTGAAGATTTTAAATCTAAAGTAGAGATAGATGGCAGGTCATATTCTATTGCTACGTATTTTAATTTTCAGTACCATTTAAAATAATATTAAAATGGAAACGAATCATGTTGACATAATATCTAAAGAAGATGTAGAAGCTATTAAAAAGGCTAAAACTTCTATGGAGAATATTGGTTGGGCTATAAAAGGTGTCAACATAGTTGGTAATACCTTAGAGACAGGAGCTCAATTTATTCCCGAAAAAGCATTGAATGTTCTTCAAAAATCTACAGAAAAAATATTACTAGGATTATTGAAGGCGAATCTTTTAACTATTTCAAAAAACAAGGAGCTAAAAGAGCCATCTAAAGTTTCATACAAAGCAATAGCTATGGGTTCCGGAGCACTAGGTGGCTTTTTTGGTTCAGTAACAGGTGTCGGTACAGCAATTTTTGTTTCTGAAATGACCATTACTACAAAGTTCATTTTACGAAGTATTATGGACATAGCTAGAAGCCAAGGAGAGGATATTTATTCACTTGAAGGTCAAATGCAATGTTTAGAGGTATTTGCGCTAGGTGGTCAGTCTAAAGACGATGATGGTATGGATACAAGTTATTATTTAGCCCGAGCCGCATTGTCCTCATCTTTAAAAGAAGTTACAGCGGCTAGTTTAAAAGCAGCTATTAAGGCTGCGGCAAATAGTAGCGCCCTTTTAGGGTCAAACGCTATGACCAAATTTATTACACAGATAGCAGCAAGGTTCAGCGTTCTTATTACCGAAAAGTTTATGGCGCAAGCGGTTCCAATTGTTGGTGCAGTAGGTGGAGGTTCAATGAACTTTATTTTTGTTAATCATTTTCAGAAAATGGCAACTGCACATTTCACTTTAAGAAGATTAGAACGAAAATATGGTTCAGAATTAATCATGAAAACTTACAACGAATTACATATCGATAAAAATTAAATTTTCAATTATGATTGAGATATTTGACGAAATAGAAGAGTTTTTTCAGCAGAAACAATTTACCCAAGAGCAGTTAGATACGCTCAAGGAATCTATTGAAATTAAATATAAAAACACTCAGACTAGAAAACTGGCAAATTCTGCAATTAATATAAAGTTACTGCAATACAAATTGTCTGGACCGATAGAAGCAAGAATTGACAGAAATGTTAAAAGAGGTAAATCTCTGTTAAGTAATAAAAATAGTTTTTCTTCTAACCGGTTAACCAAAACAGAGCGAAAAAAATTAGAGGTACAAGAAAAAGTAAATGCCCATTTAAAAAATAGTAAAAAAAATGTTGTTGATATATTTTATGAGCATAATGTAAATAAGCCTATTAAAAAAGCGGCTATTTATTTAAATATGCCTTTAGATGAATTTTTAAATCGTGTTATTCTTCCCAACGGAGTTATAATTAATGAAAATTCCAGACTTACTGAAGATGTGTGGAGATATAACCTTGATTGGATTTCGTATGATCTAAATAAAAATCAAGAAAAGTTTCAGAATAGTGAAAGAAAGGTAGTTAAAAGGCCTAAAAAAAAGAGCTTGTCAGACGGGAGCGTATATGATAAATTGGCTAAAGCAAAAAATATTAGAACGTTCATATATACAAGAATGTAATTATGATATGTTACGAAGCTGATCTGTATGTCTTATAACTTAGAAACATATCAAGAACCTTTTTGGGCTAAAAGCGGCAACTTTATAAGAGGTCGTGATCCTTTAGGTATTCAAAATAGTTCTATTTCCGTTTACGCAACGCTGCTACCGGGTATGACCAATCTAACATTGCGTTTGCGGTATTACGGTACATATTTATGGCTTTTGAACCAGTATGACCAATTACTTGCCAATAATATGTTTAAAGAAGACCAACATGGTCAATATACATTTATTAGGCGGGCAGAATTGATTATTGCTTATGTTATGGTTACCAAATATCCTGATGAGCAAAGTGTTATCGGCAGCAATTTTGTGTCTAAAAAATTTAATGAAATTCAGGAGAAGGGATATTACGACATAGCCTTAGGTGCTGATAAGCATAAAGACACACCCATAGGTAGTGTGTATTGGGATTATACATCTGGTGCCCTAGGTCAGTATTATGCAGGATCATTGATTGCTTTAAATTTAATCCATCAATCAAGCGGCTATTTTCATCAAACAGAAGATTACGGTAAAGAATTAGCTAAAGCTTATGGTAATTCTATTTCAACAGAAGTGGCAGCACTATTTTTGAAACGCATTACTGAAGGAAAGCTGTATTCAGAAGACATTGATGGTCTTGAAGATATTGCTTTGAATAAGGATTATAAAAAGACACCTGAGGGTGAATTTTATATTAAAATGTTATTGTCAAACGATGGTCCTAAAAGCAAAACCGCATCTGGTATGCTTCCGTCACAGCGTAAAGAATCTTTAGAGCTTTTCATGAATTTGCTTAATACAAATCAAGATGAGAAAGCCTGGTTAGATTTACCAGTAACATCATATAAAATATTACAAGTAAAATCAAAGAATGAAGTTAGCGAGGCTACTTTTGGTTGGTATTATTATTATTTAAATGAGCTAGCGCATTATAGCTTGGAAACAGTGTTCTGGGGATTATTATTCGAAATAGATCAAGACACATATTCACTTCAACAATTCATTAATAATATCACCAATAGAGTTTTAGAATATTATTCTGATGAACTCGAAGATTTGAAAGAATTAACGATAGGCGATTTAATTGGTAAGTTAGATGATAAGGAGTTTATAACCTTAGACTATATTCATGATATAGGTATTTCTGTTACTGAAAATAATAGCATTGCCGGAATTACAGAAGCACTTATCGCTTTATTATGTTTATTTAGAGATAATCAACATAAATTAACAGAGGCTAATGATTATGCTATTAATCACTTTCTAAGTACAAAAAACGGTAATGCTTTAGAAATTTTCCAGATATACATAACGTCTAGTTTTAATTTAAATTTTGAGGAGTTTGTTAGAAAATTAGTTCATAATCTTTTAAATGAACACATAGCTATCGCTTATAATAAAATGGGTAATGGAGAAAAGAATTTGCTCAAGTTCGTAATTGAAGATAATTACTTGGTACACATTGAAACAATGACACCAAATTTTACTAATCCTAGGCTAAGAACATTATATAATTTCACCAAAGATTTAGATTTAATTAATAACGAAGATGAACTAACGTTAGAAGGAGAGGACTTATTAAAACAATTAATTGGTTAAGAATGAGTGAAAAGAAATTGTTTCATGAAGTTCCTAAATCTGCAAATTTTCATTCTGCGGTATTAACTACATATTCATTTGATTTTCATCATTTTGAATCCCAAGTTCTACGACCACTTAAAAGTAAAGGCATCACCAATGTCAATGTTTTTGCTGATACTGCTATGCTAGATCAGAGTATTGGATTCTCAACAGGGCATTTAAAATATCTAAGCACTTCTTACAGTATAAATGGCATTCCATGTTTAGGAGCATTTCACCCTAAAATAACAATATTAGCCGGTGAAAATGATGTTTTATTACTTCAGGGCTCTGGCAATATAACCAATGGAGGGCACGGTAAAAATCACGAAACTTTTAATGTGTTCTATGCGAGTAAGGAAGACCAAACCCAGCTTCCACTCATACAAGAAGCTTGGAATTACATACTTCAACTAACTGATAAAATTCAGGGGTTATCAGCTGAAAAATTAGAGTGGATTTCAAGTAACTGTGACTTATTAAACAAGAAAAAAACGGATAGTCATATTTTTCATGAATTATCGGATGACTTTAGTGCTGCATTGGTATATAATGATACTACAAGTATTTGGAATCAGGTTAAGAATTTAATACCCGCAGATACTATAAAGAATATTAAAATATTTAGTCCATTCTATGATCAAAAAGGAACATTTTTAAATCGATTGTCTGCTCATTTTACAAATGGTAGTATTGATGCATTTTTACAACCAGATAGAGGGATTCATCCACATAAAATGGATAATCAAAAAAACATTCAATTTTTATCTTGGGAGAGTACCGAACGCGCAAGTGAAACAGTTACAAAATATGATAGAAATTTACATAGTAAGATAATTTGGTTCGATGCTGGGGTAGAGCAATATGGTTTATTTGGTAGCCCAAATGCAACTGTTGCTGCGTTTGGAACAGATGATAAAAGGGGCGCAAATGATGAATTTGCAATTTTAATTAAAGTATCAAATCAAGATATTTTAAGAGAATTAGGGTTAGTTGGTCAATTTAAAAAATTGAAACCACAAGAAATTAGTCAGGTTGAGGCAATTGAAAAAGAGGCTACTAATGAGCAAACTAGTAATACTAGAAAAATTAAATTACTAGGTGTAGATCAGGATGGTAAAAGAATTACTCTATTTATAAAAGATACAGCAGCATATAAAAAAGCAGAGATTGTGTTTTATAACAATTGGGGCGTAGAACTCGAGCGTTTTAGCTTTGACCTTGATACCAACAAATTAAAGTTAGAGTTAAATGATAATAAGAGTATTAATACTATAGCTTTTGCACAATTTGTAAATAGCGAAAGCGATTCTATTTCTAATAAGCAAATTGTAAATAGTTTACATGAACTGTGGAATACCAACCCATCTATTGAAAATAGAAAGTTAATGAAGTTGGGTAGTATGTTAGAGTCTGGCAGTAATAAGATATTTGATGTCATTAATTTTTTTAATGACCTAAAATCTACCAATAATAATGACAAGAATATTTCAAGAAGATCAAGCAACACGTTTGATCCGGAAGACAAGCCAGCAGCAGCTATTTCCTATGAAGAGGCGATAGCATTAAGCCAAGACTCTAAGGAGCATCAACAATTTTTAAAGCAACATAATTCAATTAAAATTTGGGATGCTATTGAACGATATTTTAAAGAATTAGCTACATCGGAAGAAGAGGAAGATATGAATGATGAAGAAGGAGCTAAGGCAAATAAAGGTAGACAGCGAAAAGAAAGGCAACAACCAAAAGAACCAGTGGAATTTAACTCCGCTAAAGTGCTTGAAAAAAGGAGGAGTTCAATTGAGAAATTTCTGAATAATTATTTGAAGGGATTAAAGAAGAGTTTAAGTACAGAAGATTATAAGATTGGACTTATGGATATGGCAATGTTTTTAATAGTCATGAAACACCTTTTAGAGTTTACAGAACGACAGGTTGTATTTAAGATTGAATCGAATGATGAGGAAGAACATGTTTTATACCCTTTAAGCGGAAATTTATCAGAGTTGTCTAGTTTTTCTGGAGCAATATTAAATTTACTAGGTCATTTTGTGAACTTATTATGTTATGCCCCTTTTCAAGAAATTGAAGATGAATATTCAGCAGCTAAATTATTACGTTACAGGGTATTGGTAAAAAGGTCTGCGTTGTTTTCGTTAGCTTTAATTAAAGAGAAATATAAATATCATGAAAGGGGAAAAGCATGGGCTGATATAATAGCTTTAAATATTGTTGATAAGCTTGGTAAGCCAGAAAAAAACTTTGAAAAGTATTTAGAACAGTTAATGTTAAGTACTAGTATCAATATTGATGATAATTTAAATTTAACAGGGCACATTAAGAATTGGGTTAACAAAATAGATGATTGTCAAGTAAAGGAAGATTTCTTTTATAATGAGGAATTTGGATTGTGCCAAATTATAAAACGAATCCCATTTAATGGTGATATTAAGTTTTTGAAACTGGGTCGACCAGGTTTTGAATATAATCATGATCAAAACGATTTTTTATTGTCGAAATTATATGATTATAAAACCGGTAAATTAATAGGGTCTTTGCAGGGGCTTAGATAGGTTAAATCTGATTAATAAAATTATATGGAAAGTAATTTTAGTTTTATAAACGGAGACTTTCCGGAACTTTTTAGAGAAGCTTCGGAAGCTGAAAGATATGTGTTTAAAGCACCAAAATACGCTGCACTTCAATGTAGGGTAGTCTTAGAGCTGACCATAAATTGGCTTTATGATAACGATCCCGATTATGAGAGGCCTTATGACTCTACATTGGCGGCGCTTATGTACCATGAAGATTTTAAAGATGATATAAAAGCAACTTTGCTTAATGAATTAACTCTAGTTAGAAAGATTGGAAATGCTGCGGCCCATGGCAAAAGAGTAAATGAAAAGGAAGCTCTTATTTGTCTAAGAAGCGTTTTTAGATTATTGTCGTTTGTTGGTATTAATTACAACAGTGTATGCCCAGCTATTCCTGCGTTTAATGAGGCGCTAATTCCTGCGGGAGAAGTACATGATAAAACACTTAAACAACTTCAAGATAAATCAGATGCTGTTGAAAAGCTTTTATTAGAAAAAAAGACCCAGTTAGAAAAAGAAGATAAGTTACAACAGGAAAATGAATTATTAAAAAAACAAGTATACGAACAACAGAAACAATTAAAAGAGCGTAAAGTTGAACGTCAAATTGAAGTAGATTTTGAGGAAGTAGTCCCTGTTTTAACTCCTGAGACCGAAACTCGTAAATTATTTATAGATGTATTGCTCAAAGAGGCGGGTTGGGATAATCTCAAAGCAGGCAGAGACATAGAATATAAAGTAACTGGTATGCCTATATCGGTAAATCCTTCCGGTACTGGTTATGTAGATTATGTGCTTTGGGATGATAATGGTAAGCCACTAGCAGTAGTAGAAGCAAAAAAGACACTTCATAGTCCTAAAAAAGGTAAGCAACAGGCTTTTTTATATGCTAATTGTTTGGAAAAAATGACTGGACAGAGACCAATTATTTTTTACACCAATGGATTTGAAACTCATATCTGGGATGATTTATTTTATCCAGAACGTCCGGTAAGTGGGTTTTATACCAAAGATGAACTTCAATATGTTATTGAGCGTAGAAATACTAGAAAAGATTTAAGGCAATTTCAGGTTAATAGGGATATAGCCGGAAGACCTTATCAGTTAGAAGCTATAAAACGAGTTGCAGAAGCTTTAGTAACTACAAACAACGGCGATTTAAAAGGTAAAAACAGAGAGGCATTACTTGTTATGGCCACGGGTAGTGGAAAAACAAGGGTTTCGGCTGCTATTGTTGATATGCTGACCAAGAGCGATTGGGCAAAGCGTATCTTGTTTTTAGCCGACAGAAATGCATTAGTTACCCAAGCGAAGAATGCTTTTAAAACTCACCTTCCTAATCTTAGTGCTATCGATCTTACTAAAGAAGATGAAGATAACGGCACACGCTTAGTTTTTTCAACTTATCCGACTATAATGAACCGTATCGATAGCCTAAAAAATGAAGATGGACGATTTTATAGCTCGGGTCATTTTGATGTTATTATTATAGATGAGGCACATAGATCGGTCTATCAAAAGTATAGAGCGATTTTTGAATATTTTGATGCAATCCTAATTGGATTGACCGCTACACCTAAAAATGATATAGACCATAATACATATTCTTTATTTAAAATTGAAGACGATAACCCAACCTTTGCATATGAGTTAAATCAAGCTGTTCAAGATAAATTTTTAGTACCTCCCAAAGCTTTAGATGTACCTGTAAAATTTGTTCATGAAGGTATAAAGTATAATGAGCTTTCTGATGAGGATAAACAAAAATTTGAGGAAACTTTTCTAGACGAAACTCCAAATGAAGATGTAGAGATAAGTGCATCTGCAATTAATAAATTTCTATTCAACAACAAAACCATTGATGTTGCATTGGATTATCTTTTAAATAATGGATTAAAAATTGAAGGCGGTGATATGCTTGCAAAAACAATCATTTTTGCAAAAAATCATAAACATGCAGTATTTATTGAAGAACGTTTTAACAAAAATTACCCTCAATATTCTGGAAAATTCTTACGTGTTATAGATAATTACGAATCTAAAGCCCAAGACATATTAGAGAAGTTCTGTGAAGATAAAATTCAATTAGAACCTCAAATTGCTGTTTCGGTTGATATGATGGATACAGGTGTAGATGCGCCAAGAGTAGCCAACTTAGTGTTTTTTAAACAAGTAAAATCATATTCTAAATATTGGCAGATGATTGGTAGGGGGACGCGTTTAAGACCAAACTTATTTGGTCCAGGATTGGATAAGAAGTTTTTTATGATATTAGATTTCTGTGATAATTTCAGCTTTTTTAATGAATTTCCTGACGGAATTAAAAGTACTAATACTAAAACCTTATCAGAAAAGATATTCGAGGCGAAATTGAATATAATCACAAGCATTAGGGATAACATAGATGCTACAATTGAAGAAGATGCTTTAGCATTTAACTATACGAACCAACTTCATGAAGTTATTAAGAACCTCGATCAAGAAAGATTTGAAGTTAGAAAATCTTGGAAATTGGTAACTGATTTTTGTAACCGTCAACGTTGGGACAATTTAAGTGTTGGCGATGTTCATGATATAACTACTAACCTTTCGGGATTAGCTCCTTACGACATAGGGGGTGACGAGCTTGCAAAACGCTTTGATTTATTAATTCTCAATTTTCAACAAGTTATCCTGTCCGGTAATAGAAAAGCAGAAGAAAAATACGTTAGGCAAATTTATAGCATAGCGGTTAACCTTCAAAAGAAAAGAAATATCCCAAAAGTAAAAGAAAAAATTGCTCTAATAAAACAAGTTCAAGAAGAAGAGTTCTGGCAAAACACCAACGTTAATATTGTAGAAAAAATCAGGGTAGAATTACGAGATTTATTAAAGTTTATTGAAAAAGAAGAGGTAAAAACCGTCTATACAGATTTTGCAGATGAAATTCAACATCATAGAGTATCTGAAGTTGATATAATGCCTACGTATGCACGTCTTAAAAGTTACAAAGATAGAGTTGAAGCATTTATAAGAAAAAACAAGTCACATCTTGTTATTGATAAACTTCATAAGAATATTCCAATTACACCCAAGGAATTAGAACTTCTAGAAACTTTTTTATTTAATGATGAGCTTGGTACAAAAGAAGAATATGAAAACGAATTTGGAAATCAACCTCTAGGAAAGTTTATTAGAAGTGTAGTTGGTTTAGATATTGAGGTGGTCAACAAATTGTTTGCTGATTTTATAGCAGATAAAAATTTAAAACCTGTACAAATAACATTTATACAAACGCTTATTAATTATTTAAACACTAATGGAACATTAGATAAGGGATTACTTACCCAACCACCATTTAACGAGTCTAGCGATGATGGTATTATTGGATTGTTTGATGATTATAATGTTAGGCAGATAGTTTCTATAATTGATACTGTAAATCAAAATATCAGCTAGACTATATTTTTTTAATCCTTGAAATAAACCTATTAGTGCTTTTGTTATGTGCAATTACTTTGCACAGTAAGTGGATAATATTGCAGTGTTAATCTTTTAAACCTGTACATATGACTGCTTATCAAAATCACTGGAATGCCGAAATCGAAACTTTGTTATCTCAATTAGATGCCCCCAAATCACTTGAGTTAAATATTATTGATACTCTGCATAATTCTAAACGAACTGGAATATTTCCTAATCAAATTATCAATGCATTACGTATTGGGTTATCGGTAAAGGAAGGAAATCAGAATATGGCTTTTGTCGCATCTATGCAGAGTGGTAAATCTGGTACAGTGTATTTTTTGTGTAATTATGTATTACCAGCGATTGGAGCGATATCTAAATATGAGTCAATTTTATTTGTAACCAGTATGCGTGATACTGATTTGTATAATCAAAACTGCAGGGTTTTACACAAAGAGTATTATGATGCTTCTACTGAGGAAATGAATCCTTCCAATATTAAAGTGATGAAGATGAGTGATTTCTTTAATCACCCTAACCCTCATAAGGTAGTAAACGAGTTTAAAGTTCAATTGATTGTTAGAGATGAGGACCAATATGGTTGTGGAGAAGAATCTAGTTTTCAATTAGCATTTTTTAGTGAACTAAGAAGAAGAATGCCAGACATTAAACTTTTAGCAGTAAGTGCAACTCCGTATGATATTTTAGATGCACAATACTCGGGAACGGCAGATGTTGATGTAATTGTAGGTGTTAGACCACCGGAATATTATGGGGTTTCAGAAATGTTGGAAGATGGTTTAATTGAGGATTTGCCAGAGTCATTTAAACCGCTACAGTCTCAAGAAGTAGATGGAGAAAAGGTTTATAATGTACACCCTAAAGTGCTGTCATTTATGGGACATCTTTGTGGGTTTGATAGTGGTTTGGGCATCATAAGAGAATCAAGTACAGCAAGGGCTTTAGAACTTAGAAGTCTTTTGAAGGAGGGTTTTAAAAGACAATGTGAGATAATTGCTATTGGTTCAGATTCATCATGTGATTTTGGAATAAATGAAGGCATTAAGGAAGTATCTAGTTTGATAATGAAGCGAGGAAAGCGTGTTGTTTTAATTATAGTCCAGGCTTTAACTGCCGGTAAAGATTTAGGTATTTTAAAAGAAAAGATACGTTTTGGTATAGAGCCAAGAGATCGTCAATTGGCAAATGGAGCCCAAGGAATTACCGGTCGTTTTTGTGGGTATCACAAAAACCGTGATTTCAAATTACTAGCAAGCTTGCCGTTGCTAAAACATTATGCACAGTTTGAACAAGATTGGGAAATATTTGCAGATGAGGAATGGAGAAATGAGTTGTATAATGACAACGTGAAAGGATTAAGTACTCATACCAAATTTGTTAAGACACAATCTGAAGGAATGTTTACTCCGATAGTAAGCATTGAAGAATTGTCGTATTCTCAACTAATAGCAGATGGAGGAAGAGAGAAGCTTAGTTTTATTGACGATGATGCTTACGATAGACTTCTCGATTATTTTGAATCAACATTTTATGAGGTTTCTACAAAAGGTACTCGTTTTAAGCAAAAAGGTATAACCGTTCGTATAGCATCAAGCTATAACCAGAATAGCAATAGAGTTTATAGAAACTGGGATTGTTCTTTACAACATGATTTTGGTAGTGTATTCTTTAAGAAGAATCCGTACGAGTACGGAATCCTAATAAGTAATTACCCAGAAGGTGATGAACGAAATGCGTCCGGGTTTACAGGCATAAAAATCTTGCGTTCCGGAGAGCAAGAATATCGTAGTCAGGAAACTAACGTGCAGAATAATTCTATGTATGGAAATGATGAAGCGGCATAAGTTGATTTTCAATTGTTAAAGAGCTAATCTAAATATTTTTGTATGTCAACCTTCATTATTGTTATAGTCTACCAACTTTTTCAGTTAGATCTTAATTCAATCGTGGTACAAAATGGTTCTGTACATACTTTACAATTCGCGTCTTTATAATTTATGTCAAAGCAAATGTCAACCGACGTAACGCAACAAGGTATTTCAGATATTGGGGGTAAAGCAAATGCGATCTTAAATTTGTCGCCATTATTTAGCATTGTTCCATTTGGTTTCTGCCAAATCACTTCTCTTTGATTTACTTTATCCTCCAGAATAGAACCCGAATAATCTTTTACTTCAAGCCCAGTAGAGGAGTTACCAATTCTATCGTGGTTCACATTATCAATGGATGCCCATAGTGCTGGGTTATCGATACAAGTAGCACAAGCTTCTAATTCGTAATTAAAATCAATATCGGTTACAACAGCTCTTAATTCTGTTATGGGTATAATTGAGCTGTTTGTTATTGTAAATTCGTCTGTTGTAAGTGATAATGGAATACCATGGTTCCAGCCCGTATCGTAAATGTAATTATTTTGTTCGATTCTATTTTGTTTAAATGTCAATTGGTTTTCACAGCAGTCTATATTTGGCTGGCAAAGAAAATCATAATCATTATTGTTTCCTTGCTTAACACCTTCGGCACTATTACCAATCATTCTTGGGGAAAGATCAAAAGTACCTAAGTTTGGTTTTCCAATTATTTTATAGTCAAAGCCTTGCAGACTGGTGTTTAAACCCACAGCATTAATATCAAAACAATAGTTGCTTCCAGAAGTCAATATTGGACTATTAAGTGTATTTACAACCGTTCCATTTTGTGTTATTAGTAATTCTAGTTCAATTGACGGATTATTACCATTAGGCAATGAATAGTCCAAGCAAATCTGTCCAGTACTTCCACAAAATTTACTACTACTTACATTAAGTTGTATAGCGCCTGTACTTACGTTTGGGTCATTACCACTTATACAAATATTATCAAGATATGTATAAGCAAAATATTGCCAGAACTCACCGTCTTTATTTTCGAAAGTAATGGTAATTTTTCTACCAATTAAAGAACTTAAATCAAAATTAACAGTTTCCCAATCTTTAAAAACAACAGGAAGAAGATTTGGCGTTGCTGATGAGCTTCTAAATAATGGGTTGTTGTTAGTCACAACGACATTACTATTTCCTCCTAAGTTTATGAGATTTGAATAATCAGTGCCGTTATCAGAATCGATAATTGTTACCATAAAATGCGACGGATTAGAGAAATTAGAATCAATAGGATAGTCATTCATAACCATAGCATAACTAAATGATAAATTGGAGTTGGAGTTGGTTATAAGAACGTTATCTTTTAAAATTCTTTCTTTTCCATGTCTAACTAGCGCGTTTCCTAGTCTTAATGAAGTAGTGTTACCTATTGGAAAACTATGTACTTTGGGTAATACTGCGCCAACAATATCATCAGGCCCAATTGCTTGTTGTTGGTGATGTACTTGATTCACAGGTAATATGTTGGGATTAGAAGGAAAGAAAGCACCTTGATTTCGAATAGTAGTTCCCGCTTGCGTGGGAGGATTATTAGGGGCTCTTTCTCCTTCCCAATAAAATAGCCAATCATTTGTATTAATAGTTTCAGATTCAAAAGTTCCATTTGCACATAAGTTATTTGCCTGAGCATTTACTTTTAAACAAATGAATGCTGTTATTATAACTATGATTTTTTTCATGATGCTATTTTTTAGGAATTAGTTGAGTTGGAGTTAAAATCACTCCTGATTGATTACCAACTCCTGTTCCAATCCCTCCATTACCAATCCCACTAGAGGAAGCAGTGTTAGAATCATATTCGTAAGAGACTAAAGTTTCACAACTTTGGCAATTAATATCTGTAAAAGTATATCGTACCCATACAGTAAAGGTTGAATTACAGCACGATAAAGAACTTAAATCTGGCAAACTAAGCAACATTGTAAATGCTTTTTCGGTATTAAAATCAATTCCTAAAGTGGTTTGAGCTGTCCATGAAAGTTTATTACCAAAACTATCGTTATTTCGGTCAAATGAATCCGCTACACCGCTGTTGGCCCAACCACTGTCTGGCATCGCTTTGCCTTCACCATTCTTAAACAGCCCCATTCTTGAAGCATCCCTTGTACAAGTATGGCATTGTTTATCATTTACATTTTGTTTAATTGAAACAATTTGCGCTTTTACCTCTTGAATGTTACTTGAATTCAATATCTGAAAACTACTGCGCATAGAAAAAGCAGATGAACCATTTGGAAAGTTTCCGATATTAATGAAATGTTTACTTCGGTCAATAATTTGCCAACCATCATCACCACAAATATTACATATACAATTAGGTAAATCTTCTGTAGGGTTTTCACCTGTAATTAAATTTGGGAAACCGGCTTCATAATGCTTTATATGTAATGCAGACTGAACCTCACCAACAGGTCTATGAAATTTAAAATATACTATGGCATCGTCTCCTGGGGCTAAGGTTATTGGAAATGAGATCACGACACCTGGAACTGGCGGTGTTGGCGGTGATGCTGTTTGTGTAACATTCGAAGGGTTACCATTACCAGTGTCTGTTACAATAAAGTTTTGGGTGGGTATTTCTATATTCGTAGTATTAAATACAGGATTTTTAAGATAAACTTCCCCTTGATAGTGTATATTTCCTAAATTATCATAGGCAGGCATATCGCAGCGAATATTTCTAAAATCGGCTATTAATCCAAGGTTTCGATTTGTGCCTGAAATGGAATTTCGATTACTTGTTTGAACACTACATTTTTTGAAATGCGATTCGACTTCCCAGTATATTTTCTTTTGTTCTTTGGTAAAATATTTTTGATAAACACTCTCTAATTCTTTGGAATGCACTACTTGAGCTTTTTTAGTTTTTTTTGAAAACAATAGCTCTTCATTATCATTCCAAACTTTTAAAATATAATATTGAGGCTTGTCTTTATTTAATTCCTTCCATTCAAATATTGGTCTTTCTTTTTGCGATAGGTAGATGTCTTTTTGATTTTGTGGGCTAATTAATTCGGCCGGAGAACAAACTATTTTTGTGTTTAGATTATCTATTAAAAACTTTTTTTTTACGCTACAATTACGCCTAGTTAGCTTTGTATTCAGCTTAAAATGGGTAGTGTTGTTGCTTGAATTTAGATTGACTGGTTGTTTTAAATTTTTGTCGAAAAAATTCTCTGATTTTATAAAACCTTTGACGTTACTAGCTTTTTTAATATAAGAACTGGATAGAATATTAACCTTTTCTTGTTTATTAAATACCTCAAGAATTATGAAAATTGAAAGAAAGAAGATGTATGATAGTCTCATATTTGTTTTTTGTGTTTTTCCAACAATTTTATTTCAGAAATAAAAATATTATTTTGAAGAATTGCTTATGACGATTAATTTCAGCCATCTTTTACAACTGTCCATTAATGATGTTTTCAAATCTAGGGGAACGAATCTCTATTACAACTAAAATTTGTATGGTTGTAGGAGAATTCTTTGTAAGATATAGATTTTGATGTATGAATGGTTGTATTTAAGAACTCTAAAAAAAATCAATATATAAATCAAAAAGATTATAATTTTCGAATCTGTTGAACGTCAATATTCCTTTTCATTTTAAAATTTACTGATGAACAAAATCTATCTTCCTCTTAAAAAAGTTAATGAATTGCTTTTACCCAACTTTTTATAAAGTACATTTAATTAATAGTATTGGAGAGCCCATTTTAGTTTTAGTCAGCAGATACTTTTGTAACGTTATTGTTCTAATACAAAGATTTTATTTTGAGTTGGCATAAAAACAATTAGCTTAACAAGTAGGTAATTATATTGTTCATATTAGTTAGCGTAATAGATATTTTAAAAGCTGTGCATTTTGAACATATATTAGAAAACCTTTCGCAATATCTTTGAGTACTGTATAGTTGGTTACTCCAAATTGATAGAAAGGGCCAAAGAATATTATTGTTTAAATCAGATTTGTTAAATATTTAAAAGTTGAAATGAACTATTCCCTAAGAATTTATTTAAATGACCATACAAGACATTGAAGAGATTTTCAAGACCGAATTCGGAGCTATTGCAAATAAGTTTATTTTAATAGAAGAAAATTTATCCAGTTTATATTGTTCTAAAAAAGCATATATCTACCATCCTGGAGTATATATATTCTTTTTAGATGGTAATGTGATAAAGGTTGGACGCCATTTAGTAAATAGTAGAAAAAGAGCATTAGAACATATTAAATGTAATACTAAAAATGAATGTTTTGAAATGAAATCCTTAGAAGAAAACACAAGTGCTAAAGTCCTACTTTTAAATCTAAAAGACCCAAGTAATTACCATTGGTCAGCTTCAGCGGAAATTTTCCTTGAGAAAAAGTTAAATCCAGTAATTAAATCAAAGCGGCAAGGATAATTAGTTTAAGCTTAAATAAACGATTACAAATTTAATGCGCAAACAATTCGGATTATTGTATTTTACATTTCATTTTTATAAATGTTATTATCTATACCTAATGATTATTGTCGTGCAATTACTCCGGAATCTCATCGTTGTCTTATGCAATTAAATAGTTACTTACATTAGATTTTCATTGTATTAACTTAAAATTAGTTTCCACAATAATGTTATTTTAGTAAACCAGAAATGTCCAATAATAGTCTAGTTTACAGGAACAATAAGAATAAATTTAAATGGCTCAACTATCCATGCGATTTAAAGATGCTATACCCAGTTATAAGATATATGAAACAATTTTATAGTATTTCGCGAAAGCATAGTGAGAGGAGATGTATTTTCAGCTCACTATTTTTACGGCAATATTTAAATTTTGAATTTGTTATAAATAAAAGTTCATCAATTGCCAAAAGCTCAAAAGAAGGAATATTTAATTGAGTAGGAATGAAACATATATCCACTATTTATTCAAGTACGAAACAAATCTTGAAGCTGGGGGAAGCAAGGGGGAATGGAATCAATATCAATTACAATTTTACAGTATTTAATTTGAGGCATTACTCGAATTTTATTTTGAGCCCTGGGTGATTTTTCTGTAGCTCATCTATATTTATATAATGCTCATTTTCTAGGACTAATTCTTTCAGACTGGAAATTTGTTTAATAACATTCAAATCTAATAAATCAGTGTTACCTCCACCGATTTTTAAAATAAATAACTCACTAAGAGCTTCAATACCTTTTAAATCGTTCAATTTAGTGTTATGACTAATTTCTAGAGAAGTGAGGTCTTTAAGATGCTGAATACCATTTAAATTAACCAAATTTGCATTATTCAAAATTACTAGAGAAGTAAGGTTCTTAAGATTTTCTATACCTTTCAAATTCTTTATTGTAGAGTCTATAACAATTTTTAAAGAAGTGAGGTTTTTAAGAGCTTCAATACCTTTTAAATCGTTCAATTTGGTGTTATTTCCAATTTCTAGAGTAGTCAGGTTATTAAGGTGCTGAATACCATTTAAATTAACCAAATTTGCATTATTCAAAATTACTAGAGAATCTAGATTCTTAAGATTTTCTATACCTTTCAAGTTCTTTATTGTAGAGTCCCTATTAATTTCTAGAGAAGTGAGGTTTTTAAGATGTTGAATACCATTTAAATTCTTCAAATTTTTGTTAGACCAAATTATTAGAGAAGTAAGGTTTTTGAAATGTTCAATACCTTTTAAATCGTTTAATTTAGTGCTAAAACTAATTTCTAGAGAAGTAAGGTTTTTAAGATTTCCAATACCGTCTATATTTTCCAAGTTTTCGATATCACTAATTTTTAGAGAAGTGAGGTTTTTAAGATGTTGAATACCATTTAAATCCTCCAAGTTTTCGTAACTACAAATGTTGAAGTAAGTAAGGTTTTTAAGATGTTGAACACCAATTAAATTCTCCAAATTGACAGATGAGTCTATATCTAAATAAGTTAGTTTTTTGAGATTTTCAATACCGTCTAAATTCTCCAATTTCTCGTTGTCAGAAATTACTAGAGAAGTAAGGTTTTTGAGATTTTCAATACCGTCTAAATTCTCCAATTTTTCGTTGTCAGAAATTACTAGAGAAGTAAGGTTTTTTAGATTTTCAATACCAACTAAATTCTCCAAATTTTCATTTTCAGAAATTTCTAGAGAAGTAAGGTTTTTTAGATTTTCAATACCGTCTAAATTCTCCAAGTTTTCGTCATAATTTATATAAAGAGAAGTAAGATTTGTAAGATGTTGAATACCAATTAAATTCTCGAAGTTTTGGAAATCATCAATTTCTAAGGAAGTCAAGTTTTTAAGATTTTCAATACCGTTTACATTAACTAAATTTTCGTTACCCCAAATTACTAGAGAACCTAGATTTTTAAGATTTTCAATACCGTTTAAATTGATCAAATTTTCGTTATCCCAAATTTTCACTGAGTTAACAAGATTGGAATTTTTTAGTGTATTAAAAATGGATAGATCTTCTATGTAGTTAACGTCATCAATTTCTATGGTTTGTAGATTTCCAAAATGTTTTAGATTGTTATTAAATATGTCAAAATTGAATTCATCAATAACCAATTCGTCTAACAAATCAATACCACCACTGCTCTGTACTTCATTATATACATTTTTATTAGGTTTCAAAATATCGTTAAGAAAATATTGTTTTTGTAAAGACGTTTGTCTCCAAATAAGAATTACTGTTATTAGAAAGGCAAACAAAAGTGCCGATATACCGGTATTTTTCAACAGCCTACTAGTATTTTTTTTACTCGAAACCTTCAAAAAAGTATTGATTTCTTCATTGACCAAATCTGGATTTTCCAGCGACCAACTAGTTACCCGTTTTACTTGGCCTCTATTGTAATGATCTGCATCATTCTTGCTATGGGCTGAAACATCGAGCAAAATACGTTTTTTGGTCTCCAATGCTTGCCGTCGTTCATTTATCCAATCTATTAATCGCACCCATTTGCGTATTAATTCTTCATGAATAATTCCTACGCTAATAGTTTCTTCTTTATTTTTAGAAATATTAATCAGTCGGCTCTTCTCACTAACTAAATCCTCAAAAACCTGATTAACCAATTGTTCATTATGATTTTTTAATATCGAAAAGAGCTCGTCCTTGTCCACGGTTCTTTTTATATCATTTTTGTTTTCATTTACTTCTACCAGATTTACAAAAATCGTTTTTAGGATGGTTTCCCTTTCTTTGTCATGTCCATTTTTGGTAATACGCTTAATCACATTCTCTGCATGGGTTTCAATTATTCCAGATATACCCTTACCTTCAGATAGTTTGTTATATTCGGCTGAACTTATTAGTCTGTCTTCTATGGTTTCTTTATTCCAGATGTGTTTTAATGTAAATTGTAGAATTGGCAATGACCCATCAACTTCTTTGATTTGTATTAATAATTGATCGACCAACTCCTTTTCTATAACCACTCCATTTTTTAGGGCTGGCTTGCAAATTATTTCAGACATGCTCTGTTCCCAATTGTCAGCGTGCACCTTATAATCTAAACTACTGATTGGAAATATGTATTGACATGATTTGATAAAGTTGTAATTGACCAATTGAGACAGATAATCACTCCGAAAACTACAGATTACCAATATCCTACCACCTTTATAATCTGAATCAGCCAGTGCATCAAAAAATTCAAAAAGCTTAAACACCTCACTTTGGGCTTCAGGTGAATGGCATTGGGTTACCACTTCTTCAAACTGGTCGAAATAAATAATAAGGTCAGAAGTTTCTTTATTTGGAACCAGTAAGTCAGTTACCGAAAGTCCTAATAATTTTAGCTGATAGCTTAAATTTGTATAGGGTTCATTTCCGGGATTGACAATGCATTGTAGTCTTTCATTAAATCTATATTCCTCATTATTTTTTAGGCGATGAAGCAGGCCGGCTTTTACAAAAGAGCTCTTGCCCGTTCCTGAGTTTCCAATAACAGAAAGGAAGAAGTTATTCTCACTTATGAGGATATTTTTAATACAACTATCAAGTTCAGCATCTCGTCCAAAGAAATAATCACCATCATTAACACTGAATGATGCTAGACCTTTATACGGATTTTTAATATTAACTGGTGACTGTGTTGTGAATGGCAAAAGACATTCAAACAAGACATTCTTGAGGGTTAAAGAATCATTGAATTTATGATTGGGCCGCCCTTTAAATTTACTAAGTAATTCATTATGTTTAGATTTGTTATCGATTTTATCCTCATCAAATTCAGCAAGCCTTAAGCAAAAAATCTGCTTGTCATTTGACACAGCAGTATCCAATTCAATTTCGGTATACGTCCTGTCCTCATTGGGAGGGAATGAGCCTGTCCTGTTCCCTAAAATAATAATATAAATGTCGCATTTTTCTACAGCATCTACGCAATCGTCTCGGAAAGGGGTGTGGGTTCCGTCATCGAACATGCGTTCCATGATCTCGTTTAGTTCAAAACTATTTTTAAGCTGGTTTTGAAAAAGGTTTATGAGTTCAGCCCTAAAATCTTTTAAGTCAATAAACGTAGATGATATGTAAACTTTCCATTTTGACATAATACCTTTATTTTGTCAGCACCATGGTGAACTGTCAACTTCAAGTCCTAAAATTGTGCCTTAGTTTATTACTAAAATAGCTTCAATAGATTAAGTTTTTTTAATACTGGTTTTAGATTTTATATATGAGCACATAGTAGTGTGACATTTTGGCAATGTAAGGGGTGGTTAATCAGGCAACCTAATATAATCACGTTTTTTGTTATCGCGGACGCGCTGACATACCTCGTAACCGTCCCTACTACCATTATCATTGGTATTGCCTTCAAGCGTTCTGAAAACTTCGTCAAATCCAGCAAATCCAAATCCGGTGTGTGTCCAATCTGAAGGAGTTTTCCTATTCAGAAATATCCAGGAGGCTGGTAATTCATCCCACTTGATTCTTTTGGTTACTATTTCGGAACCTTCCACAAATAAACCTTTTTGTTTGGCCTGATGAGCAAGATTATCACACGAAAAAGATCCCTTAATTGGCATTTTACGTCCGAGACTTGCATAGGCTTGTTCCATTACAAAGGTCACAAAACCTGCACACCATGCCCATTGTTTACCTTCATTGCCTTTCAAATACATACGTACCCAAGGACCTCTATTTTGGCCACCAATTTCTACTGGGTGTAATTTAAGATGCTGTTTGGCGAAAGCTAGAATATTTTGTGCAGCAGTCGTGCCCTCAGTTGGATTTACATCTGTTAGTACATCTGTCATAGGCTTTACTAGAGCTTCCCAGGTCGTTTTGTTTATCCTTCCAGTTACTTTGATGCCCTTGGCATTTTGAAAATCCTTCACGCATAAATTAGTAGCCGGCCCAAAGTCTCCATCTGTTGAAGTTTTAAAATCATGAAACGATAGCCATTCTTGAACACGTTTTACTTTTTTTCCGCGTTGCCCTTTCCTAATTTCTCCTGGAAAAGTTGTTTCTTTTTTCGCAGCTGAGGGGAAGTAAGGATAATTTTCCATGATCTTTGTCTATTAAAGATTTAACTAATGAATCATAAAAAGAGATAAAAAGATTATTTAATTCACAAAAATAGTCTCTAGTTGTTTTTTCCAATGAAGTTTATTCAAGCCATTACATGCATATAACGCATTTATCATCATTGAACTGGTCGAACGTATATCACGATTACATTTTTCTATTGCTTCAACATAAAACTTTTTACTTTCTTCAAAATTGTTCAAATATAAATAGGCCTCTGCTTTGGTGGCTACCTCCCAATAATCATCTTGCGAACTTTTTGTACAGTGATTAAGGGCTAGTATGGCCATTTTTTTACATTCATTCAAATCATTTTCGTCTTGCATAAGGTACAGAAATGCAAGATTGATGGCATGGTAATAAATCTGACTACTATTATTTACTGCTGTGGATATATCTAGAGCTTTTTTATACCACTGAATTGCTGAGTTTAGATATTCTAAGTTATCTTCAACCAAATATTTTCTTTTCCACCTGCCGCCCAAAATCCCCATGAAATCAGTATTGTTGCTAATAGCCTGTGATTCTTCTATTACTTTAATAGCAACATCTATATTTCCAGTGCCCTCTAATGCGAAAATGTATTTTTTAAAACCTTTATTATCTAGCATCTTCAGTTTACTTCCTAGTAGGTTTATGTCTTCATGATATTTTCCAACTAGATTATTTAACTCCTTGCTGTCAAAACCAAGTAGATAGTCCTTATCATTATATAAGGCTTTCTTAATTATCTGGAACGAAGTGTCATTTGTGGATAATGGTTTGACCATAGTAGAATGATTGCCAGCGGAGTAACTTCTGTATTCCTTCGGAAAGGGTTCTAAACTAGAAGAAACAGGAACAAATTCGTCTAGTTCACCAGCAACTGTGGCAAATATGAACGGGTATACTCCGGAAAATTTTTTATCCCATTCCTGTCTTAACTTCTGAATAAACACCCCTTGATTATCCATGTCCTTAACCTGGTTTTTAAACCATTTTACGAACCATGCTTTCTTTAAACCGCCACTTGGTGTTCCAAAAAATAGCACATGGGAAATTTTAGATATATCATCCAAATTTAAAAGTGCCCGTTGAATTACAAGCCCACCCATGCTATGGCCAATAAGTGCAACTCTGGTATGGTGTTTAAAAATAATATTGAGATTAGTTAGAAGGTACTCAGATATTTTAGTGATATCTGGGCTAGCGGCCCATATTCCTTTTCCTATATTAGGCATTAAATCAGTTGAATATCCTATGCTTAAAATATCCCAACCGTTTAATTCTTCTTCTTCCAAAATAAATTTTGGCAAGGGACTAAATGTAGATTCAGGGTTGCCACAAAAACCATGTACAAAACAAACGATGTTCTTGTTTCCCTCATAGCGGGAAGGTATTATAGAACCCTTATTTTCGCCTTTTACAGATTTAAGCAATTCGCCTAAAACAACCTTTGAAACACCTTTTGCGACTGAGATTGCTGCCTCAGATAAAATTTTTGAAATAGCCATATGATATAAATTGAAGTATACTGTTGCGATTTTTCATTCTTCAGAATAAATGGATGTTTTTCCTCTTGTATTAGAGAATTTAAATGGGCTTTTTTCTAATTTTTAACACTCAATGGAATCAATATCACAGCTACGATTAAGACTATTTCTTCAATCGCGTGTAGCAGATATTTACTGAACTTGTTTTCAGTCAGAAGGTTTTGCCTGATTTTCCCAAATAATTTTAATATTTGTTTATTGTGCTTCAAAATGAAGGCTAAAAAGAGTATATAGGTACAATAGTAGCTATATACAATAATTATAAGGATTATAGTTAATGGTAATTATATTCCCATTATATCTATAATCAATGTTATTTAAATTTTCGGGGGATATTTGGATTTTGAATGTTACAATTCAATAACTTATAAATTAAGCACTTATCTGCCTATTTGATATTGGAAATGGGATTAAAATGAATTGTCTTCTCAAAATAGTTAGTCCTAATATTGGATGATTGTAAGATTTCCTGTTATCAATCATAAGTATCACTATTAATAGTATTTTTAGATATGACAAATGCCTGACTCTACTAATTCATTTTTCTATTTCCTGGATATTTGTCAGTGTTTTCTTTACAAAGACGATACAATTTAATTTATTTTGCTGAATTATTCAAGAGTTTTTAGCAATTTTTCATAGACAAAAGCCACCTTTAATTAAACTTGATGAAACAAGCCAACAATTCAAAATTTACATACTCCTTGTAGAGCGCCCCTTTTGTAACGAGTTTCTTGCATCTTTCGAATTTGAGTATCTTACTACAAAGTTTAAATAAAGAATCTTCAAACTAAGATCCAACCATATGAGCCCAATCTTCACCAAATATTTAAAATGAACCGAGATTTCTCAGTTCATCGAAAATTGTAGTTCTAGCCTGTTTTCAAATTCCACAACAAAAGTTCCGTTCAATTCGGATTCATATTTCATTATACGGTTCTTGATACTGTTGCCGCCCTTGAATACTTCAACACGACACATGTAATTATCGCCTTCAAACCTATCATAGCATTCAACTTTGATTAAACTGAAATTGTAATCTTTCAACCTGAATTTCAATAACCTTTCCATTAATCTTTCTTGTCTGTGTAACTTCATATTTCTATAATTTTCTTACCAATTCCCAACCTTTAAAAGGTACTCGCTGCATACCTAAAATAGTTGTAAGTTTAAAACTTATGCCACTTGGATATGTGTAATGCAAATCAATATTACCTTCATCCCATTCTATGAAAAATCCATGCATTGTAATAGGTTTACTCTTAGAGAGCCCTGCATCCTGAAGGGCGCATTCATACCTATCCTTACCCAATTCTTTTAGAAGTAGCTTTATAATCTTTAAATCGGTATGACGAAATACGACTTTGGACATAATCCAAAATTATGGAAAATATCCATATTAATGGATACGGGAATTCGTTTTTTATTAACAAATTGAAAAATTACTAGAATAAGCTGCCTTGCTCGTTTAGTTCTTGGTAGTCAACCTTTGTTATAGCTAATGGGGTGTTAGTGTCTATATCTCTTTTATATAGGTCTCTAGATACTGGATAAGCTTCTATCTCCTTAGTTGTAAATCCTACTTTGGTCAATTCCTTTATCCCGTTGGGATTAAGGTCGTGCCGTAGCCAGTCGGTTTCAAATTCAGTATCTAGAATTAAGGGTTGCCTTTTCTTTTTGTTGTGGATTTGTTCGAACTGTTCATTTGCAGGCATGGTCAGAATGGTACAGCTTAAAAATTCATTATCAATTTCGGTATACAGTCCTGCAAAATAAAATAAAGAATCATCCTTATAATGGCAGAAGTAAGGGTATGAATTCCCATTTACTTCATGTGGCTCATGAAATCCATCTGCTAGTATCAAACATCTTTTATCCGTAGTGGAATGCTTATAGGTATTGGATGTTAATATAGTTTCAGATTTGGCATTTAGCGTATTGTATTTTTTTTGAAACTCAGGTATGTCTTTCATCCCAAATTGAGGAATCAAGCTCCACATAGCAGGATAAATGTTTTCAGGCTCATCCATTTTGATAATATATAAATTTGGATGGGTAAAACCATTGGCACGGTAATATGGCTTGTACTCAAAAGGAACTTGAAAAGCTTTTCTAGTCAATTTTTCAATTTTCTTTTCCTTCTGTCGTAATGTGGTCGAATAGCACATGTTTAAATATAACTATAAATCAACAATCACATATTTATTAATATTACTTTGTTATAATATTATTTTATAACATTTACGGTTTATGTAAAAGTATTTTTAATACAAAATAACATTCATATTCTATAATTTTAAATTAGTATTATTTTGAACGATATAGCCTCTTTCTATCTTTCTGTTTGAAGATTCTAGTTGATTTATTTTCTTTAGTAACTCGTCTTTTTCTTTAGGAGAACCATTTTTAAGTAGATATTGATTTTTAAATTTTTCTAAGGGTGTTCTGTTGTAGTTGAAATATATATCAAAATCAAGCTCATTTTTATTGATCCATTTCATTCTGTCAAAGCCTACTTGATACGTGTTGCCACCTATTATCCTTTGCGTTGACCTTTCTTTAGTTGTAGGCGTTAATTTAAGTCGCTGGGTTATATCCTTTCGTGAGACTATTATATGGGCATGGCTATTAAGACCAGGCTTATAGTCTCCATTTTTCACAGTCCCATTTTTCACTTCCTTATCGGTTCCTTTAAATTTCCTGAAGTGTTCAATTTTACCAAAATAAACAAGGTTTTCTCCGGAGTTGAGACCTTTATTTTCTCTATTAAAATTTTTAGCATAATTGTTCATCACTAATCTAGTATACCCCTTCAAAAGTGAATTATATCTTTTAAATTCCTTGGCGTTCAACTTCAATACGTTATCAATGTCATCTTTTCTTGTAGCCAATTGAATAATGTGTTGCTGCTCTGCCTGGCTGAAATTTATGGTAGGAGCAAAGTATTTAGCGTCCGACTTCCCTAACTTTTTAATATTAGAATCAATTGTATCAATTACTTCAACAACACTTATATCTGTTCTTGAATGGTTGAAAAAATCCTGTTTCATGTTATTTAAGAGAATGACTTCTTGAATATCATTCTTATTACAAATCATGTTTTCTAGCTCCCTGTTTTCTTTGTCTAAATATATTGCAAGAGTAGAGCAACTTCCGTTGTTTTTAGAACCCAGTGTGCTATGTGGTTTACTAATTGGCATTATTCAAAAATTGTATTGATTTTAGAAAGTAAGCCCGATTTATTTTTTGCATCCAACAGTTTGGCGATAGATAGGGCAACCATGCGTTGCTTTTTAATTTCTTCGAGCATGGTATTTGCTCTTTGCGTTTCATTAGTATTCATTTTATTTAATACTTCTATCACTGTATCACTTGTTTTTTGAATTTCATGATTTTGTTCTTTTGAATAGTTGTATACTTCTTGACGAAGGGGCTTTAAAATATCACGCTCTTGGACTTTTAGAAAGGAAACCATTCGTTTATCCAATTCTTTTAATGCCCTTGCTGGGCTTTCATTTTTTGACTCTTGAGGATTGATTCCTGTTTTTTTGAAATATGTAATCATCTCCTCAACTAACTTATAATAGCTAAGTCCTAAAGCTTCACTAAGCTTCTTTAGTTCCTTATGATGATAATCTGAGATAAGTATGCTTTTTTTTGACATTTTACATTTTTTAATACTGATAGTCAGTTAGTTACATCTATTTCTATAGTATTTCTATAATTTTATATATTCTCTTTTTCTGTTTAATCCTAATGAGAGTAAGGGCTAAGCCTCGCAGAGCAAGTTGAAAATAGGGGTGTAGCCCCTGTTCAACTTGCTATTACCTTCGGTATACATTTTTTATCTTGAATTAGCTTCAAATTATTCTTTATCGATAATTCATGTAAAATAAAATCAGCTAAATCCCATTGGTCTTCCTTTTGCTGAACAGTGGTGTTTTTACTAAGAAAAGTACTTATCCTGATATCAATATTTAGATTTTTGGAAATTGATTTGGCTTTCTGACACCATATTTCAAAAGCGGGATTCTTTGTTCCTTTTATACTTAAATCAGGAAATAAAGTTATTTTTCGTTTTCCCAGTTCTAAGAATTTACTTTGGCTTAAACCATGTAAACCACAAGACGATAACCAAACAAACTTGTCCTTAAAAAACATATCACATATTAAAGCTGTCTTTTCAGATTCAACTATTCCTATATTACATTCTGCAGGAGCATTGTTAAGTAAGTGCGCACCAAAAAAGCATTGTTCTGTTTTAAACCCCTCGGGAGTTTTGTACCAGTTAAACCTTTTCTTGTCTCTCCTTCCTGTTGTTCCATTATAGCACATTATCTTACCTGCTCTAATATTTAAATTTGTATCTATTTGCCAGAAAACAGTAGAATTATTCCATACGCAGGAAGTACCTACAAAATATTTATGAAAAGTCTCCTTAATACTGACATCATCAAATTTGGTCTGTAAAAATTTATATAAATTTGAAAGCTCTACTTTTTTTTCCTGTAGTTCGTTTAACAGAATTCTTATCGAAATAAAATATCTTTTCTGATTTAATTATTTTTTTAGAAATGTATGTATTATTAATTTTTGGTATTTCATGGTCACAGAAATACTGCTTTGGTGTAAAATGATACCCACATTTTTCCTCGCGATTACAACGACCTACTTTAGAGTTTATATGCATGTTTGTTTGATTATCGACATATCTTACAAATTGTTTCTGGTTACAATTTGGACAATGATACCTAGATTTTAATCCGGTATATTTTTCTAATTGAAATCTATAATTACTCATTTATAATTTTTTAATGTCCATTTATGCCGATTGAAAATCATCAACATAAACTATTAAAATATTGATTTACAGTGTTTTAAATCAAGATATTAATACAGTTTGTAGCTAAAATCGGCTCGGTGCTATATGTTCCGAAGGAAGAATCGGCCTCTTGTGCCGATTGCTTCATGACACAAATGGTGCCGAGCCGATTAACTCTATATTAAGTGTTCTAAATATCAGGTTTCCAATTGGTTAAATCCTTTTATTTAGTCGGCTATACAATGTCCGCTTATATCTTTTTTAACCACCGGCGGATTGTTTTTTCGCTGACCTCAAATTGCTTTGCTATTTCTACGTTAGTTTTCCCTGAATTCTTTAAATCCTTTGCTTCTTTAAACCTATTTTCTGCTCCGTCACCCTGTAAATGTTGTTTCTCAGAGCTAAAACCATTAAAATGGAATTTTAAGAAGCAATTTTTCTTATCGATTTGACAGTCTATAACATTTTCCTGCCCATATTCAACAGGGTAGCTCCGGTTCTTTAGCTGTTTGATATATCGGATATTATTACCTTGTATAGATTCCCCTATACAAAAACAAACGTCAACAAAATTTGAGAGGGCTTTTGATCCAGCGAGGTCTTCTAATTGAATAGGCCTATAAATATCACGTTTAGGGGTATGGGCAATAAGAAGTATGGATAGATTATCTTTTCTTGATAGATCCAGAATTAACTTCATAAGCGCTAATGCCTCATGACTTTTCTCGTTGGAAGCAGACAAAAATGTAATATTATCAATTATTATAACTTCAGCCTTATTGCTCTTTACTTGGTCTTTGATAGAATTAATAATTAATTCTTCAAAAGAATCCTTACCGGATTCTAAATTTTCGTTTCTGTCAATTTCAACTCTTATAAATTGATCACTAAAATTATAAAGCTTATCGTTTCCTTCTGAATACCTCTGCTGAAACGCTTTCGTAGACAGTTCAAAATCAAAGTAAAGAACTTTATATTGCTTACTATTTAAACCTAGTAATGAAGTTCCTTTTGAAATAGCATCTGCGAGTTGTACAGCTAGTATTGATTTTCCCTTACCAGTATTGGAAAATAATATACCTACTTCTCCTTGATGCCAGATATTTCCAAATAATGGTTTTGGGTCTTCAATTTTAGATGCGATTTTTAACCATTCATTAGCCATTTTGTCCATGAGAATATTATTGCTTAGCTTTCCTAACCTAATATTATTGTTAGGATTCGTTAAATTTTCTTCGTTTAATTCCATTGCTATATTGATTGATAGCCAACGAATTATGTATATTTGTAGAGAAACAGAATCGTTGACTTTATTATTGAGGATAAATAAAAAGGGATGAATGTAAATCGTCCCTTTTTGATTTAGATTGAGTTTTGCTTGATAAGATTTAAAGCTTTTTCTGCGTCTACTATTATCTTACGTCCATTTTGTATTATGGCCTTATCGATAACACCTGATTTTTTAAGTCTATTTGCGGAAGAAATACTGCAGTCCATAAGTTTAGCTATTCCGCGAATACCGTAAACATATTTTTTCGAGAGGGTAGGAGTATCTTCGCTTGAGGAAGAAGGTGTTTTTTCAATAGTTCTTTGTAAAAATAAGAACTCTTCACCGGTCATTTGGAATATGGGTTTTTCCTTTATTGCTTCTAAATTCATAATATTTAATTTTCTTGTTAAAAAATAAACCGTGTACATCGGTTGTGTTGTTCGAACAAGACAAATTTAGTGGTGGAAGCGAGTGGAAATAGTGTGGAAATATTACAGAATGGGATAATAAAAACCTTTATTGATTATGGGTTTAAAGTTATTTGAATGTGGATTTACTGTGGATTTGAATGTTAGAAAAACTCTATAATATGATTGTTGCAATTTGTTTTTCAAATAGAGAGTCTAGTTCTTCAACAAAATATTTTAAACTTTCAGAAGCATTATCCCATGTTCCAGCTTTATAAGCACTTTGGTAATAACTTTTTTTGATACCAATTTCTTTTAATATTCCTTTCAGCCAGAATTCGTGGTCACTTTTGTTAATTATGCAGCGAAGCTTATAAATTAGATAAAGAATTTTTCGAGTGTCCTTTACTTTAACGTATGGAATGGTATTTTGAAGGTTTAAACTTTTATACAATTCTAATTCTGAGATATGTTCAAATAATATTCCATTATATTTATCATGGATATGATAAACAATTCCCATATTTAAGAAAATGGTATCACTAGTCATTAAATAATTGGAATTATAATTATTTACATCAGCTTTTCTTTCTAATTGTGCTTTAAGCTGAATGCAATAATTGTATATCTGTTCATGGTAGTTGTGTTCAAGAAACCCTATTTCACTATAGAGGTTTGATTCAAAATAAATTCTTCTGTTTTGAATTTCTTTTAGGTAAGTGAAATTTTTATGAAGATCTTCGTCGCTACTTGTACTCTTTGGACGTCTTCTTTCCTTAAACTCTTTAGTTAGTATTTTTTTTCTTGGTAAGTCGTAAAAAAGATTACTATGATTTTTAAAAAGTTTAATATTTTCATTGATTTTTTTAACCAACTCTTCAAATAATGATTGTCTGCTTTCTTTTTCATATTCAGGATTAATCTTTTCAACTATATTCGAATTTAAAAAAATTTTATCGAGTAAAAGTCTATAAATATCCTGTGAGTCATAATCAAAAATATCTCCATCAGAATTGATTTCTTCAATCCATCTCTTATTTATTTCCAGCAAAACTTTGGTTAATAAAACAATATTACCGTCGATATTATTTGCTGTGCTAGATTTATTTTTAGTCATAGTAAATCAAATTTTTGCATTGCATTTTTTTTTGTTTTATCAGCAACATCAATATATGGTTTCATGGCCTTGTAATCACTATGACCTGTCCATTTCATAACTACTTGAACAGGAATACCAATAGCTAATGCAGAACAAATAAATGTTCTACGTCCAACATGGGTGCCTAGCAATTCATGTTTTGGAAGTACTTCGTCTGTTCGTATATTACCTATGTAATGTGTAAGCCTTACTGGAGTGTTTATTTTTGCCAATTCTCCAAGTTCTTTGATATAGTCATTCATTTTCTGATTGGATATTACAGGAAGTGCTTTATCATTCTCATAGGGTATATGTGCGTACTTATTTATTATAGCACGGCTATGTTTATTAAACTCGATTATTAAATTATCAGATGTTTTAATAGTAGTAATCTCAATGTGGTTTGGTTTTAGATCACTTCTCCTTAGATTATACACATCAGAATAACGAAGTCCAGTGTAGCAAGTAAATAGTAATACGTCGCGTACTCTTTCTAAATAAGTTTTAGTACTAGGAATTTCATAAGAGATAATTTTTGATTTTTCCTCTTCCGTTAGAAAAATCACTGTTTTATTTGAATCCTTAATTTTTGGTCTAAAACCTTGGTAAGCATCATTTGTATGATATTTCTTTTCAAAACTCCATCTTAAAAACCATTTTAAAAACCCTAGTTGTTTTTTAATCGTACTATTTTTCATTTTACCCACTACACGTAGGTGAATCAAATAATCAGTTAACCCGTCTTCATCGAAGTCATTAAATGATAAGTTTGTTTTAAAACTATTTAGATGTTTCTTGACTCCCGAGAATTTAGTAAAAGTTGCATTGCTCCAATTATTCGCACGTCCATTTTCTTTTACAAACTTTTGAAATACTTCCGTTAGGTTATTTGCTATTTGATCTTTAGACTGAATCTTACCTTTATTCTTTAAGGTTTGAGCAACTTGTTTAATATCTTCATTTGTAGGTATTTTATCTAAGCTTTCAAATTCACCAAATAGGTCTTGAATAGCAACTTTAAGCTCCAACAAGCGAGAATTTATAGAGGACGAACTTTGTCTTGATTTATTATATGATCCATTTTTTACTTCCTGTTTGTCTTCGTTCCATTTGACTATATCAATTCTATATCCAGTTTGAATATCCACTCTAATTCCTTCATAATTAACACGTAATCTGATTGGTACATTATCAATAATTAGTTTACCTTCCTTTTTCCTTTTTTCAAGTGAAAAAATCAAATTGCGTTTTATATGAATCATCTTATAATTGTATACACCCAAAAATACACCCAATTTTCGAGATATCAAGTGACTCTTTCTGACTTTAGATGAAATGAGTAAATGTATAATTATCATTGTATTAAGTGTTTATGTACTTTATGAGGTTTAGCTATATACTAGGTGATAGAGCCTCTTTCTCCGCAGAAAGTCCTGTAAAAGGCATATTAACCCTGTAAATCATTGATTTACAGGGTTTTTTATTCTACTCGGTTTTACAGATATCATTGAAATCTTATTATTAAGAAATCGCTTTGATTTTAGATAGAGATGATAGTAGCTAATGTGCAAGCTGCTTATTTCATGATTGCTAAACACTAAATCTTATCAGCATAATTATACCTCAAGGGCTTTACATCTTAAAACTATCCTTTAAGATTCATTAGATAGCGAAATTTACAAGTCAACATATAATTAAATTTTGTTTAACTTAATTTAAAAATAGTTAAACATTTTGTATCTTTATACCGTGGTTTTTAGATTCTATTTTTAAGAACTTATAAAGTTGAAATAAATATGTTCGGATTATTTAAAAAGAAATCAGAGAAAGTTAAACTTCAAGGTCAATATGAGAATCTTTTAAAAGAAGCTCATAGCTTGTCTACCACCAACAGGAAAATGAGTGATCAGAAAATCTATGAAGCGGAAGAAGTAATGAAGCAATTAGAAAAGTTGAGCTAATACATTTTTACACCAATGGTAGAAGATAAAAAACCTGATAATGTAGTTTTCAATCCGGAAACTAAAAAATACGATGCGGCTCTCAAGCCTTATGCAACCTCTGTTGGAGCTCCGGTAATTACGATTACAGATACAATTGCCTGGAAAAACAGAAGTATAAGTAAAGTAAATCATAAGATTGAAGCAAGATATCTTGAGTTAAAAGCGGAATATGATAAAATGATGCAAGAGTTTGAATTCAACAAACTCATTTATAATGCAAAATTTAATTTTGAACCCATTATTGGTAAAGTATATCATTTATACAAGAGGGAAAACGGTGAATCTTTTCTTTCCATAATAGCACCAGAAGAATGTAGATTTAATGCATTAGGAAGCTTTTATTTGAATGCGGACCAAATCTGGGAAAAAATCTAGTTATAGTATGACAACAGAAACAAAACAATTTACAGAAAGAGAATTAGACCGTATAATAGAAATGGCATGGGAGGACAGAACACCTTTTGAAGCTATTCTGTTTCAGTTTGGTTTACCGGAAAAGGAAGTCATTAAGGTTATGCGTGGCAACCTTAAGGAATCTAGTTTTAAGCGTTGGCGCAAACGCGTTAATAGTGGAGTTAGCCAAAAGCATTTAAAGAAACGTAGTTTGGATATTACGCGTTTTAAATCTTCGCGGCAAAGAGCTATTTCAGGTAATAAAATAAGTAAGCGATAAATGGAATTGTTTGAAGACCAAGATTCTATTTTTCCAACTTCATATTCTGAAATTCTTCAGCGTATTCGTAATATTGACCCAGTTAAGTATGGCAAAACACGAAACTATGTAAATGGTTCAGTCACCTATTTATCTCCTTATATTTCTAGGGGAATTATTTCAACAAAATTTATTCTGTCTGAAGTTTTAAAGCGAGGCTATCAACCTGCACAAATTGAAAAATTCATTCAAGAATTGGCTTGGCGAGATTACTGGCAACAAGTATGGATTGCTAAAGGAGATGCTATTAATTCGGATTTAAAAAATCAGCAAACACCAGTTTCCAATCATTCAATTTCAAAAGCTATTGTTGAAGCAGATACGGGTATTGAAGCTATTGATAATTCTATTGACAAATTTTACGAAGAGGGTTATTTACACAATCACATAAGAATGTATATTGCATCTATAGCGTGTAATGTGGCCCAAAGTCATTGGAAGGTTTCTGCACAATGGATGTATTATCATTTACTAGATGCAGATTGGGCTAGTAATGCATTAAGCTGGCAATGGGTTGCTGGGGCAAATGCAAATAAGAAGTATGTTGCCAATCAGGAGAACATCAATAAATACAGCTTTACTCAACAAAAGAACACCTTTTTAGACGTGTCTTATGAGGCTTTTAGTGAATTAGAGATTCCTAATGTTTTGAAAGAGACTCCAGAGCTAGTTTTGCAAACGCCCTTACCAAAGAAGCAAACGATTACTATTGATAAAGACATCCCTACTTGTATCTATAATTTCTATAATCTAGATCCCTTATGGAAAAAAGATACAACTGCAAATAGAATTTTGCTATTAGAGCCTTCACATTTTAGAAGCTATCCTGTTTCCCAAAAAAACCTTGATTTTATATTCACTATTTCTGCCGAAAATATAGAGAATATTCAGGTTTATGTAGGCGAGTTTAATGAGTTCATTTCTGATTATGAAACAACGGACGTTTATTATAAAGAACACCCGTTAAATAAGCATTATGAAGGTTTTGAAGAGCCAAGAGAATGGATGTTTGATGTGAAAGGGTATTATCCGTCTTTTTTTGCTTTCTGGAAAAAATGTAAAAAGCAGCTTACCTATTGAAAAAGCAGGCTATACATATTGTTTGGTTAAAACGTGATATTCGTTCGCAAGACCATGAGCCTTTGCTAAAAGCGGAGCAAGCTGGTATTCCATACCGCATTGTTTATTTGTTTGAGCCTAGCTTTATAGCGTATCCAGATACGAGTCCACGGCATTTGCAGTTTGTATATCATTCCATTGTAACTTTAAACAAGACACTTGCACCTTTTAATAGAAACGTAGATGTATTCTATGGGGAAGCTAATGACGTGTTTGAGCACATTCAAAAATGTTTTGATGTAAAAGGTATTTTTAGTTTTCGTGAGAGTGGCACTCAGGTTACTTGGCAACGTGATAAGGAAGTGAAATCGTTTTGTAAAAAAAATGGTATTCTTTGGGAAGAATCCCAGCGAGATGGTATTTTAAGAGGTATCAAAAACAGAGACGATTGGAGTAGGCAATGGCACGCTAAGATGCATGAGCCCGTGATTCATAATAAGTTTTCAGTTTCAAAAGAAAAACCATTTACACATCATTTTCTAATTCCTGTAAAATTAGAATACCACTTACAGCTATACCCAAAACAGTACCAACCTGCAGGGGAATACAATGCTTGGCGGTATTTGAAATCATTTGCTGCTCAAAGAGGTTTTAATTATAAAAAGCATATTTCAAAACCAACAGAGAGCAGAACGGCCTGCAGCCGTTTATCTCCTTATTTGGCTTGGGGTAACCTAAGTGTTAAGCAAGCTTTTCAGTTTATAGGTACACACCCTAACGGAACAAAAAACAGCGATGCTTTTTCTGCTATGCTTACTCGAATGCATTGGCATTGTCATTTCATACAGAAATTTGAAGTAGAGTGTCGTTATGAGACGCATTGCATTAATAATGGATACGAGTTACTAAAACATGAAAAGAACGAAGCTTTTATTAAAGCTTGGAAAACTGGGACAACCGGTTATCCGTTAATTGATGCATGTATGCGGGCTGTTGAGTATACAGGATGGATAAATTTTAGAATGCGTGCCATGGTGGTTTCATTTTTAACGCTCAATCTAGACCAAGATTGGCGGGACGGCACTTATCATTTGGCAAGACAGTTTTTAGATTATGAACCTGGTATTCACTATCCGCAGTTTCAAATGCAAGCAGGTACTACGGGTATTAATACGGTACGTTTATACAACCCGGTTAAAAATTCGCAAGAACACGACCCACAGGGTATTTTTATTAAAAAGTGGATTCCAGAACTCGCTAATGTACCTATCGTTCATATTCATGAGCCTTGGAAAATGACAGCAATGGAACAAACTTTTTGTGGTGTTATAATAGGAGAAGATTATCCTATGCCCATTGTAGATTTACAAGAAAGTGCTCGCGCAGCCAGAGATAAAATTTGGGGTCATAAAGAACATCCCGCAGTGCAGCAAGAGAAGAATCGCCTTTTAAATACCCACGTCAATAGATAATAATATGATGTATACTAAAGAAGATATAGTAACACTAGACCGTGTTACTAAACTAAAAATAATTAATTCGGTTACGGGAATTAAGCCGGCTAATCTTGTAGGTACTATAAATGATAAAGGACAGACTAATCTTGCTATATTCAGCTCTGTGGTACACTTAGGCAGTGACCCTGCGCTTCTAGGCTTTATCGCTAGACCGCGAACGTCAGAAGTGGGGCATACGTATCGTAATATCCTAGAAAACGGAACCTATACTATTAATCACATTCATCCTGAATTTGTAAAAAACGCACATTACACTTCGGCAAAATTTGATGTTGCTATTTCTGAATTTGAACGATGTAAACTTACCGAAGAATATATAACTAATTTTAAAGCTCCCTTTGTTAAAGAAAGCAGTTTTAAGATAGGAATGCGTTTTGTAGAAGCAATTGATATTAAGCACAACGGAACGACTTTGATTATTGGCGAAATTGAACATTTGATATTGCCGGACAATGCTATGATAGACGGAGACATTGATTTAGAAACAACCAACGCCGTGGGTATTTCAGGTTTAAATAGTTACTATTCCTTAAAAAAGATAGAGAACCATCCATATGCTAGGTTAAACCAATTACCTGAATTTGAGTAATGAAAAAGCAACATCTTCCTGAGAAAATATGCGTTGTTTGTAAACGGCCATTTGCATGGCGTAAAAAATGGGAGAAAAACTGGGACACCGTAAAATATTGTAGTGAACGTTGTAGAAGGAACAAATGAAAAGTATCAACTTAATATTTCCACATCAATTATTTAAAGAGTCGCCACTTTTTGAAGTGCATGCGCCCATATATATTATTGAAGAATATTTATTCTTTAAGCAGTACCCTTTCCACAAGCAAAAAATAGCGTTTCATAGAGCTACAATGCAGCGGTATGCCAGTTTTCTAAGAGAAGATAAAAACCTTGAAGTATTTATATTGAAGCAACGGATGTAACTTCTGATATTAGAGAGCTCATCCCAACATTGAAGCTTCAGGGAATTGAACATATTAACTATATAGACCCAACGGATAATTGGCTACAGAAGCGGATAGAAAAAGGCTGTTTAGCAAATGATATTTCAACAACGATACTCAACTCACCTTTATTTTTAAATACGAAAGAAGATTTAGCGACTTTTTTTAGAACCGATAAAAAGAAATACCATCAAACTACTTTTTACACTGAGCAGCGTAAAAAGCGAAATATTTTAATAGATGCTGATGGTAAACCTACAGGTGGAAAATGGACTTTTGATGCGGAAAACAGAAAGAAATATCCTGCTAAGAAAACGCCTCCTTCTATTCAATTTCCAGATGTAGATATCTATTACAAGGAAGCCATAACCTATGTAGAAAAGCATTTTTCTGATCATTTAGGAATTCTAACTAAACAGTCCTTATATCCAACAAGTTTTGAAACAACCCAAATGTGGTTGCATCAGTTTTTTGAGCAGCGTTTTATGGAGTTCGGAACCTATGAAGATGCAGTGGTTGCTGAAAATTCTATTTTAAACCACAGCGTTTTAACGCCCATGCTCAATGTAGGTTTAATAACGCCTAAAGAAATTATTGAAGCTTGTTTATTGTATGCTGAAGAAAACAAGGTGCCCATCAATTCTACCGAAGGTTTCGTCCGTCAAATCATAGGGTGGCGCGAATTTATGCGAGGTATTTATGAATCTAGAGGTAGTGAAGAGCGCACAACCAATTTTTGGAAATTTAAAAGAAAAATACCATCCTCTTTTTACGATGGAACAACCGGTATTCCGCCAATTGATCAAACCATTAAAAAAGTATTACAAACAGGATACTGTAACCACATAGAACGACTAATGATATTAGGTAATTTTATGATGCTGTGCGAGTTTGATCCGGATGATGTCTATACCTGGTTTATGGAACTTTTTATAGATGCTTATGATTGGGTTATGGTCTCTAATATATATGGTATGAGTCAATTTGCAGATGGTGGGCTTATGGCAACCAAACCCTATATTAGTGGCAGTAATTATTTATTAAAAATGAGTAACTATAAAAAAGGGGAGTGGCAGGACACTTGGGATGGGCTCTTTTGGCGTTTTATGCATGTGCATCGCGATTTCTTTTTATCAAATCCGCGCTTAGGAATGCTCGTGCGAATGTTTGATAAGATGCCAGCTGAAAAACAGCAGCAGCATTTGGAGAATGGACAAGCTTTTTTATCGACTTTATAAAGTAATTAAATATTTCTAATGACAACGCAACCCTACATTATTTTTGATTTTAATGCAGTGAATGATATTAACGATTGGAATGTGATAGACGATGTTGTCATGGGCGGGAAGTCATGCGGAACCGTTCATTTAAATAACGAAGGCAACGTTATTTTTGAAGGGCATGTTTCATTAGATAATAATGGTGGTTTTTCTACTCTAAAACACCGTTTCAATGATATAGTTACAAAACCATATTCAAAAATTGTTTTGAATGTAAAAGGTGATGGTAAAAAATATCAGTTTAGATTAAAAAAGAACGTATCAGATAATCATTCTTATGTGTCATACTTTAATACATCAGAAGATTGGGAAGTTATAGAGTTGCTTCTAGCTGACTTGTATCCTACTTTTAGAGGTCGCAAGCTAGATATTCCACATTATGATGGTAACAGTATTCAGGAGGTTGCTTTTTTAATAGGTAATAAAAAAGCAGAAGATTTTAAACTAGAAATTGGTACTATCATTTTAAAATAAAACCTATTCTATAGACTCCAATAAGCACAATAAGTAAAGCTGAATATAAATAGCAACGTCCATAATATGGTTCGCGTCCAATTCTTTTTTACGAGCGTAATCAATATTTTTTCACTAACTATTCCTTTTGAGATTTGAGAATGTATAGGAACAAATTGTAAGAAAGTAGATGCCCATATAAGAACAATACATACTATGCTTATTACGCTATATAAATTAGTCACTACAATAACTTGATAGATAGAAATGGCAAGTTGGCCAAGCATTAAGGGTATGACTATGGTACTAAAGCGAGAAGTGTAAACGTTATGCCAAACAATTAGATTTTGAGTTCTATAGTGAAGAAAACTCGGATACACAATACGTTGTATTATCCAAATTAAGACAACAAGTCCAAAATCTAATAGAAGCCTAATGATAGCTATTGACATTATAAATGTTTGGTTATTTTAGAACTCATAGGTTTAGTAATTGAAAAATAATAATCAATTAAATTCCCTTTGTCATCTACTAAATATTTTTGAAAATTCCACTTTACACTAGAACTTTTTTTGCTATTTAATTCTTTGGAGGTAAGCCACTTATATAACGGATGTTGTTTGTTTCCTTTTACATCAATCTTTTCGGTGAGTAAGAATTTGACACCAAAATTCAATTCACAAAACTCTTGAATTTGCGAAGCATCACCAGGTTCTTGTTTTCCAAATTGGTTGCAAGGAGAACCAATAACAACAAGGTCTTCCTTGTAGGTGTCACTTAAAGTCTGTAGCTCTTTGTATTGTTTTGTAAACCCACATTCAGATGCAACATTCACAAAAAGTATTTTTTTTCCTTTATAATCCAAAAGAGAGATAGGTTTGCCATCTAAAGTATTGATAGCTATATCATAGACGGATTGTTCTTTTGTGTTAGAAGAAGTACTTGGGAACAGTTTTGCTTTATCAGTTGTTTTCATAGCTAAATTTTAAAAGATGTAATTACCTATCTACATCATAAACAAAGTTACAATTTCGTTTAATTAATAATGTAAAATGATAAACAAAATTAACTGGTTAAGCTAGGCTTTATCCATGAGGCTATTGTACATTTACCAATTACTCATATAATCATATATTCTAATGGATTTTTGCTGATAGACTCAAAATTTCAGAATTAAAAAGTAGTATGTCTAAATTACCAAAAGAGCATAAATTCATAGACCTTTCTGATTACGGAAGACCTATTGCAAGACTCATAGCAAATTGGCTTAAAGAGACTTCATATACACCTATTGATGTGACGATATGGTTTATAATCTCTGGTTTCATAGCTGTTGTTTGTATTTTTCTTGGTTATTATTGGGCCGCAGCTTTTTTCTTGATACTCAAATCAATATTAGATGCTGCGGATGGGGAGTTGGCAAGAGTAAAAAACACACCTTCGTATACAGGCCGCTATCTTGATTCTGTTGCAGATATAATTTTAAACTTATTTATTTTTACAGCACTTTGGTATACGACAGAGGCCAATTTAATGTATAGTTTTTTTGCTTTTTTAGGGATTCAACTGCAAGGTACTTTATATAATTACTACTATGTTATTTTAAGAAATAGTGTAGACGGTGATACCACAAGTAGGGTTTTTGAATACGATTCTCCAACAGCTTTAAAAGGAGAGAAGCAAAAAAATGTAAATATTCTCTTTGGATTTTATAAAGCGCTTTATGGCATTTTTGATAAAATTATTTACACCTTAGATTCAAATGCTTCTAATGGTAAACGACTCCCAAATGCGCTAATGACGGCTTTGTCAACATTTGGTCTTGGGTTCCAACTGCTGACTATAAGTTTACTTTTGGTTACAGGCTTTAAAGAATACATTATTCCGTTTTTCTTGTGGTATTCCTTAATGATTATTGTCTTTATTAGTATTAGAAAGCTATTGTAATTTTAGAAAGGCTATAGTAATCCCAATTTACGAATAAGGATATTCCACAAAGTTTCTGGGCGTTTCATATAACTTTATTCTTAATTCTAGACTGTCATCTAATTCCGGTTTAAGAAGGTTATAAATAACCATAGCTATATTTTCTGCGGTAGGATTTAAACTTTCAAATTCTTTGGTATCTAAGTTTAGGTTTTTATGGTCAAATCTGTCCAATACTTTATCTTTAATAAGGCCAGAAAGAATTTTTGTATCTATTACATAGCCCGTATTGGGGTTACAAATGCCAATAACCTTAACCTCCAAGTCATAATTGTGTCCGTGATAGTTTGGGTTGTTACATTTACCAAAAATAGCGAGGTTTTTTTCATCGCTCCAGTTCGTGTTATGCAATCTATGGGCTGCATTAAAATGTTCACAACGTGTAATGGCTGTTTTGTTCATATATGGTATAAGTATGGGCTATGTGTTATTTACCTTTGAGATAAAGATAAATCTATTTTGTTTGTTTTTACTAGTTAATTGTTAAACAAAAATAAGAACTATTAAATTAGCCTAGTAGAAGATTATTCTATTTTGATAAATGATTTAATTATGAGAAAACAGGACTTTAAAATACATATTATAGGTGCAGGGGTTAGTGGTTTAATCGCAGCTACCGTTCTGGAACAAAATGGATTTTTTCCTGTTATTATTGAAGCTACTGACCGGGTTGGTGGAAGGGTTAAAACAGATACTGTAGATGATTATCAATTAGATCATGGCTTTCAGGTGTTGCTTACGGCTTATCCTGCAGCTCAGAACTACTTGGACTTTGAGGCTTTAGATTTGCAAAAGTTCTTGCCTGGTGCCGCTATTTTTAAAAACGGAAAACAATTGGCAATTGGGGACCCTCTACGAGATTTCTCACTGTTATTTCCAACATTACTATCTGGAATTGGAACTCTCTCCGATAAAATTAAAATTCTTAAACTGAACAATAAATTAAAGACAAAAAGATTGTCAGATATTTTCTCTGATAAAGAGCAATCTACATTCTCTTATTTAAAACAATTAGGCTTTTCCTCTGAAATTATAGGAGATTTTTTCTCACCATTCTTTAGTGGTATTTTTCTTGAAAACAAGTTAGAGACATCTAGTAGAATGTTTGAGTTTGTATACAAAATGTTTGGAGAAGGGTATGCTGCTTTACCAAAATCTGGAATTGAGGAAATTCCAAAACAGCTGGCAAACAATCTAAAAAACACAACCTTCAAATTCAATAGAAAAGTAAAATCCGTAAAAGATGCCGAAATAACACTTGAGGGTAATACAAAATTAGAAAGTCATTATACTATAGTAGCCACAGATGTGAGTAGTTTGATTTCTAATTTAAAAAATCAGTCAACTGAGTGGAAATCATGTGACGCCTTATATTTTGAAACAGAAAATAGAGTTATTAAAAAGCCACTTATTGGTCTTGTTCCTGAACCAGGAACGTTAATCAATAATATTTTCTACCATACAAGTCTGGAGACTATTATTATACCGAATAAAGAATTGTTATCGGTAACGGTAGTGGAGAATCAAGGCTTAAAAGGGAAAGACCTTATTGAGCGGGTGAAAAGGGAACTAAAGGAGCACTGTGGAATTGATTCGTGCAGGTTTCTAAAACAGTACAGTATACCAATGGCACTTCCTAGATTGGATAATTTACAATATGATATGTTGCCATCTGAAACACGGTTAACAACAAATATATTTTTAGCCGGAGATACACAATTAAATGGTTCGTTGAATGCAGCTATGATTTCTGGAGAAAGAGCCGCGCTCTCTGTTGTAGAAATAGTCTCTAATACCATTTCTTCCAATAGATAGTAATGTTAGGTACACTTAAACTAAAGCTTCATATTTCTGAAGCATTTTTAGGGTAGTATATTCTAGAGCCTTTTGATGAGTTGCTTCAAGAACTACAAACGGAGTTTTTCCTGCTCGTTCAGCTTCTAACCATCTAGAAATACAAAGACACCATTTGGAGCCAGGTTTAAGTCCGGGAAAATTCCAATGAGGTAAGGGCGTAGAAAGATTATTTCCACGCCCTTTAGTAAAATTTAAAAAATCCTCAGTAACAATAGCACATAAAATGTGCGTTCCGGAATCTTCTTGAATAGTTGTACAAAACCCGTCTCGGAAATATCCAGTAGGGGGATTGGTACAACAAGCTTCTAAAGCAGTTCCAAGAACATTTAATTTGTTACTTTCCGGCATTGCTAAAGTCCTGAGTCAGGTCTTCCTTTTAACCGAATATCAATTCTCTTTTTCTTAGCGGTTAACCGCTTCATGACATCCATTAAATTTGAATCTTGCGTCTTTTTATAAATCTCGTTGATTTCTAAAATAAGTCTTTTTGCTTCACGAGAAGCTGTTACCCTATCACTGGTACTCATATGACTCATTTTGGCAGTTTCAAAATTTGTTGCTTCTTCTAAAATGTCCATAAATATATTACGTTTGATCTTTTATAAAAGTAATTAAACAAAAAAATAATTGCAAGTATCACATATACATTAATAATACTTTAACACCACTATGATGCGCTAAATAATTGCAAACTTAATCTTAAATTACAAAATAGTATTAAAATGACCCTAATTTAGGGGCATTAATTTTTAAAAATTAATTTTCAATCCTGTGCTAACAGAGATAATAATTGACTAATATTCTCTGTTTCTTCAAGGAAAGTCCTTATAAACCAAATGTTTAAAGGCAATATTTCAAATATTAGCAAAAATGGTTCCGTACTACAAGAATTTTAAATTTTTTGACAAAAAACTATTTTATTTGCATGTCAAGGTGACTTTATAGCAGTTAATATGACAATTGTGGTACTAAATTGTCGGTTTAGTGGCCAGAACTAAAATTTATCTAAGGCATAGTAAAGATGAACGATTTTTAGTAGCTTCTTCACCATGTGCTTTTTGAACAGCTTTAAGAACAAATTATTTTGGGTATGAGCCTATAAAGGTTTCTTTTCTTAGCATAATTTTTCAACCTCATCATTATTTTCCAATTATTATAACAAACAGCATAATTTAAAAACGCCATAAAGAATAAATTAGACAGATTCTATATTAACAAGGAATTGATAATCATAGAACTAAGTAAATGCGTTAATCAGTATCTTTATAGTAATGAGTAAATTGTTATCCATATCTCTATCATTTGTTGTTCTATTGCAAAGCTTTGGAGTAAGTCTTTGTGATGTGTCTCAAATAGACGAATTTATAGAACACGCTCAATTCCATAGTGAGCAATATGGTGATAATGTGCTTGTGTTCATTTCAAAGCATTATGGAGAATTAAAAGCAACTCACGATAAAGAACACCAGGAAGAAAAGGAGGATCACGAACAGTTGCCATTTCAGCATCAGTCGCACTTTTCTTCTGCCACGGCTTTTGTTCTGATTGCTTATAAAGAGCATTTCAAATCTTTTGAAATCTCTGAGTACAAATCACATAATTTCTTTTATCAAGCACCTTCTTCATCACTTCATTCAGAAGGTATTCTTCAGCCGCCACGGCATTCGTAAAATAATCGTATTCATTTTATAGGTCCGTTCACTTGGGTGAAACTTCGGACGCTTAACGTTTATTATTTTATGAAAAGATGCTATCATATATTATTAATTTCAGCATAAAGAACAAGCTAATTGTTCTTTTGTTCACATCCTTTATTATAGGGTTTGGTCTGTATTCATTAACACAAATACCTATAGGAGCCGTGCCCGATGTAACGAATAATCAGGTACAGGTTATCACCACGTCGCGTAATCTTTCTACGCAAGATATAGAGCAATTTATAACGTACCCTGTAGAGCTGGAAATGGCAAATTTACCGGGCGTACAGGAAATTAGGTCTATATCAAAATTTGGACTCTCTGTTGTAACCATTGTCTTTGATGATGATATGGGTACATATTTGCCCAGGCAGCTTATTGCCGAGAAAATTAAATCGGCATCGGAGAAAATCCCAGAAAGTTTTGGAGTGCCGGAAATGGGCCCAATAACCACAGGGTTAGGAGAAATCTATCAATATATTCTAGATGTTAAACCGGAGTATAAAGGTCAATACAACGCAGAAGACTTGCGCACCATTCAAGATTGGGTGGTAAAACGGCAGCTTTCTGGTATTCCGGGTGTTGTGGAAGTTAATACTTGGGGTGGATTTTTAAAGCAATACGAAGTGGCCATAAATACGGAAAAGCTTAATGCTATGAACATCACGGCTCAAGATGTATTCAATGCTGTTGAAATGAATAATAGTATTTCTGGTGGCGGGTATATTGAGAAGGTTAATCAGGCCTATTTTATTAGGGGAGAAGGTTTGGTAACTTCTTTAGAGGATATAGGCGACATTGTAATTAAGAATGATGGGAACCTGCCAATTTACATAAAAGATGTTGCAGATGTTGGCTTTGGTAGTGCTACCAGATTTGGTGCTATAACCGGTAACGGAGAAGGAGAAAAAGTACTGGGGCAAGTAATGATGTTGAAAGACGCCAATTCTAAAAAAGTGATTGACGCCGTTCATGAACGGGTGGCTGCCATTTCAAAATCGTTACCCGAAGGAGTGTACATCAATGCTTTTTTAGACCGTAGCGAACTTATTGCCAAAACTACTTTTACCGTATCTGAGAATCTTATTTTAGGTTGTTTAATTGTAATTTTTGTAGTTGTTCTTCTGTTGGGGAACTTGCGTTCTGGGCTAGTGGTAGCTTCTGTAATTCCGCTTTGTTTGCTTTTTGCTTTATCACTCATGTATATTTTTGGAGTAGATGCCAATTTAATGAGTCTAGGGGCTATTGATTTTGGAATTATCATAGACGGGGCGGTAATTATTGTGGAGTTTATTGCCTTTCGGATTACTCAAAAGAAAGACGAGATTATTGGCATCCCAAAAGCAGAACAACAGCTAATAAAGGATAAAATTACATTAAACGGGGCTTCAACAATGATGAATTCAGCCATTTTTGGGCAGTTGATTATCCTGATTGTATTCATACCTATTTTATCTCTCTCCGGTGTAGAGGGAAAGATGTTCAAACCTATGGCCTTGACCTTTAGTTTTGCCCTTATTGGCGCAATGATATTATGTTTCACATATGTTCCCGTAGCAGCTTCTCTATTTTTGAAGCCCTCTATGGCATCGGATAAGAATATATCTGTACGTTTTATGAAATGGCTGAATTCAAAATACGAACCAGTCATTCATTGGGCTTTACATAGCAAGCGTATTGTTTTGGGTATTGCGGGCATTTTATTGGTAGTATCAGTGTATTTATATACTAGTATGGGAGGTGAATTTGTACCCACATTAGATGAGGGCGATTTTGTGATTCAGCCTGTGCTTAAAACGGGAACGTCCTTAAGTAATACAGTGAAAATCACAACCGAAATAGAGAATATTTTACTAGATAAATTTCCAGAAGTCAAACAGGTGGTCACGCGTATTGGTGCTGCGGAAGTGCCTACAGATCCCATGTCTATGGAAGAGAGTGATGTAATTATTGTTTTAAAGCCGAAAAGCGAATGGACTTCTGCTAGTTCTAAGGATGAGTTGGCGGACCTTTTTAAAGAAGCTCTGTCAATTATTCCGGGAATGGAAGTAGAATTTACTCAACCTATAGAGATGCGATTTAATGAACTTATTACAGGAGTTCGCGCGGATATTGCCATTAAAATATTTGGCGATGACCTTGATATTCTGGCAAAAAAAGGAAATGAAATTGGAGTGTTAATCGAAAATGTAGAGGGTGCCGCAGATATTTCGGTTGAGAAAATAGCTGGACTTCCTGAAATGAATGTAAAGTTTAACCGAGCCAAGATTGCACGTTACGGTTTAAATATTCAAGAAGTAAATGATATGGTATCCATGGGGTTTGCAGGGCGTAGTGCCGGAAATGTTTTTGAAGGCGAAAGACGTTTTGATCTCGTAGTTCGCTTGGATAAAAAACTACGGCAGGATATGGATAACCTGAAAAACCTTTATATAGACTTGCCTAGAGGAGGTAAAATACCTCTCAGTGAATTGGCAGATATTACCTATCAAAAAGGTGCTGCAAAAATATCGCGTGATGATACTAGGCGAAGAATTGTAGTAGGTATTAATGTACGTAACCGAGATTTACAATCCGTCGTAAACGATGTACAGCAACTAATTAATGATAATATTACCTTACCGGTAGGGTATTCCATTACCTATGGAGGCCAGTTTGAAAATCTTCAAAGTGCAAAATCTAGGTTATTGGTCGCGGTCCCTATCGCCTTAATTCTAATATTTGTACTCCTATATTTTGCATTTAAATCGGTTAAAGAAGCTTTAATGATTTATTCTGCCATACCTCTGGCAGCGGTGGGTGGCGTATTGTTGTTATGGATACGCGGTTTGCCGTTTAGTATATCTGCTGGAGTTGGTTTTATTGCCTTATTCGGAATAGCCGTTCTTAACGGAATTGTTTTAATAGAACATTTTAAAGAACTTAAAAAAGGGAATCGGTTTAGTGATATTAATGAACTGATTAAGCAGGGTTCTAAAGATAGGTTGCGAGCTGTTTTGTTGACGGCAATGGCAGCAGCTTTTGGTTTTTTGCCTATGGCTATTTCAACAAACGCAGGGGCGGAAGTTCAACGCCCGTTGGCCACGGTGGTTATTGGAGGTTTAATTACAGCTACACTATTAACCTTGGTGGTATTGCCCGTTTTGTATGCTTATTTTAATTCGTCCAAAAAAGGGGGGGTAACGGCCAAAGGAAGCAAACTTACGGTCCTAACTGCGCTCTTACTGCTATTCACCATAAATAATAATGCCCAAGAAGCTCCTGTGGATTTGGAAACTTTGATTCCAATGGCTATAAAAAATAATGCCGGTCTTAATGCTAATAGTTTAGAAGTAGACCAATCAAATGCGTTAGTAAACAGTGCTTTCAGTTTTGATAAAACCCAGGTGTATTATGAGTTTGATGAGAATAATTTAGCATCAAACAATGAACCGTTACGAGTATATGGCGTACAGCAAGATTTTAGGTTTCCAACTGTTTATTTTTCAGAGAAAAAAGTAAACAAAGCTAACTTGGCTTTGACTGCAAGTTCTTATGATATACAAGAAAAAGGTTTGAAACGGAAGGTGACACGAGCCTATTACACCTATCAAATTGCTCGTAAAAAGCAACGTGTCTTAGCTACGCTAGACAGTCTGTATGCTAACTTTTCTAGTATGGCTGCAAGACGTTTTGAACTGGGAGAAACCAATTATTTGGAAAAGATTACGGCAACTTCAAAACAGAAGCAAATCAATATAAAATATCTTGAATCTCAACAGAACGTGGCATTGGCCTATGTTGATTTAATGAAGGTGGTACAGTCAGATGACCCATTGGTGATAGCGAATGAAACTATTCTAAAAGTAGGTTTTAATTCCATTGACATTAGCGCGAGTTCAGAATTAGACTATTACCAAAAAAGGATTTGCTTATTACAAGTAAAGTACGGTTTTGAAAAACAGCGGCTGTTGCCGGATATTAGTCTCAATTATTTTCAAGGTACCAACTCCGGACTCAATAGTAATTTGTACGGATACCAAGTAGGGCTAAAAATTCCCATTTTGTTTGGCGGACAGGCGTATAAAATTAAAGCAGCAGGTTTTGCTAAGGAAATAGCCGCCGAAGAATACAACGAGTACGAAATTCAACTGAAAGCAAAATACGAGACGTTAAAAGAGCAAATGGACCAATTGAGAAGTTCCCTGGATTATTACGAGCAAGAAGGAACCGCTTTGTCTGATGAAATCTTAAAAACAGCAAATGGAAGCTTTAGAAATGGCGAAGTAGATTTTTATCAATACATACAGAGTTTGGAAAGTGCTTATGAAGTAAAGCTAGATTATTTAGACAAACTAGAGCAATACAACCAAATAGTTATCGCCATAAATTACCTAACCCTTTAATACACGGATTATGCAACGCATCATATATAACATACTAACCTTGAGCTTATTGATAACACTCTTTAGTTGTGGCGAAAAGGAATCAGAAAACGGTAAAAGTAAAAAGCAACAAGAGGAGACTGTAGAACGCAGATTATTTGTTTCAAAAGCACAATTTAAAGGCAGTAAAATGAAGTTGGGTAACATAGAATCCATGTCTTTTCCCGTAACCGTGAAAACTACCGGAATGATTGACGTACCACCAGAAAACAGAGCGGTTGTTAATGCTACTAGAGGGGGCTATATCAAAACCGTTCCTTTGTTGATAGGAGATAAGGTGCAGAAGGGGCAGACGCTCCTAACTATTGAAAATCCCGAGTTTATTACATTGCAGCAAGACTATATGGAAGTAAACGAAAAGTTAGGTTTTCTAAAAGCAGAATACGAGCGACAAAAAACAATGATGGAGGAGAATATTACTTCTCAAAAAAGCTTTTTACAAGCACAGAGCAATTATAAAACCGCTGTAGCCAGCTATAATGGTCTCCGTAAACAATTGACGCTTTTAAACATTTCGCCGTCGCAAGTAGAAAGTGGGAATATTAGTTCTGTAGTGTCAATTTACGCCCCAATTTCTGGAAGTATAACAAAGGTTAATGTGACTAGAGGTACGTATGTGTCACCAGCCACCTCTATTATGGAAATTATAGACAATGACCATATTCATCTAGAATTATCAGTATTCGAAAAGGATATTATGAAACTAAAGAAAGGTCAGGAAATCAATTTTAGGGTCCCAGAATCTTCAGCCAATGTTTTTAAAGCAGAAGTCCATTTGATAGGTACGGCTATTGAAGAAAATAGAACAATTAAAGTCCATGCACATCTTGAAGATGAAAAAGAAGCCAATTTCTTGACAGGGATGTTTGTAGAGGCTGAAATTATTACGGAAATAATTGAGGCCAACGCAATAGCCGAAACTGCGGTTGTAAGCCAAGAAAACATCCATTCGCTATTAAAGTTAAACGAAGAAACGGATGAAGGCTATTATTTTGACTCGGTTTCGGTACAAGTGGGCAATACCTACGAAGGAAATATAGCCCTGACCTCAATGAATGAACTAACTAAGGAAGATAAAATTTTGACAAAAGGAACTTTTAATCTTATAGGAGGGGAATAGTTAGTTTTATGAATATTTAAAATTTAGGCTGAATGTTTTCCATCTACATAAACCCAATGACCATTTTCTTTGCTGAAGTTTGAATTTTCATGAATGACTCCCATTTGACCGTTTTCAATATAGAAAGCTTTGAATTCTACAGTCCCTTCGGTATCTGCTGCGGTTCCTTTGGTGGTATTCAAAATTTCTAATTTTATCCAATTCACGGATTTAGCCCAAGCTTCTATCTGGCGTTTTTCTCTTTTATTGGGGCGGGTAGTGCTATGGTGACTCTTCTGTAGGTATTCTATATTGGCCAATACAAAAGCACTGTAACGTGATCGCATTAAGGCTTCAGCGGTTTTGACATTTAAAATATCATTGTGAGCTTTTTGACAACAATCAGTATAACTGTTTTGAGGATTGCAGGGGCATTTCATATTAAGCGGATTTAGAGGCTAAAACTACATTTTTTGAACGCCTTTTTAAAACGATGCATTGTAGAATTTGTTCCAACAAACATTTAAAATTAATGGTTGCTCTAATTTTACGATTATAGGTCAGATAGTTTTTGTGTAGATGTAGTATATTAGCATTCTTCACTAAACTCAAACAAAATGAAAAAAATTCAAGTACTACTGGTTTGTCTTCTTATGGGTGCAGCATCATTTGTAAACGCTCAAGACACTTATGGCGGATTGGCTCTATATACTCTTAGAGATGATATGGCCTCTGATGCTAAAACTACTTTACAAGCTGTAGCAGATGCCGGTTACAAGTATATTGAGGCTGCAGGATATGATAATGGGAAGTTCTACGGAATGACTCCAATTGAATTCAAAAAAACGCTTAAGGAAATTGGATTAAAACCTATTAGTAGTCACCAGGGTACCGTAACTATGGAGAATGCGGACGCTATGATTGCCGATGTTAAGGCTGCTGGTTTTAAGTATTTTGTTATTCCTGTTCCACCAATGGATCTTTTTACTTTTCAGGAAGAAGGTATGGTAATGGGTATGACCGGAGGTGCAGATAACCTTGCTGGCATTTTAGATACGCTTGGAGAGAAATGTAAAAAAGCGGGACTAAAATTACTTTATCACAACCATGATTTTGAATTCAAGAAAAACGAAAATGGAGTAGTGGTTATAGACTACCTTTTGGAGAACTGTAATCCAAAATTTGTAAACTTTCAAATGGACTTATTTTGGGTAACTAAAGCAGGTGCCAATCCCGTAGCATATTTCAAGAAGTATCCAAAAAGATTCAAGATTTGGCATGTTAAAGATATGAATGAAGATGGGTGGTTTGCTCCTGTAGGAACGGGTAGTATTGATTTTGGTCCAATTCAAGCACAAAAGAAACTGTCTGGTATGAAGTACTATATGGTAGAGCAAGATAAAACATTTACCATGGAACCTTTAGAGGCAATTAAAGTAAGTCATGAAGGCTTAAAGAAGTTTGGCTTTAATTAAGTTAAAACCTTTTAAATAAAAAAACCACTGTCGTAAGGCAGTGGTTTTTTTATTTACATATGTTATTTAAGTAAAGTTTTGATTTTTCATCTGAATACTTAAAGGTCAGTCTACTATCATAAAGCTGAAAAATTTGTTAATAATTTCTGACATTCTAATTCTTTGTAAACCATTTGAAGCCATTAAATTTACATGCTTTTACAGCTATGAAAGAACTAGAAATAGGAGACAAATTATATAACACCAAACAAGAAGGGTTTAACGATTTTATACGGTATTCTTTTTCAGAAGTTGTGGAACTGACCAAGACTTTGGCAGTTTTAAGAAACGGAGTTAAGCTAATTAACCAGCCTAAAATATCTTATATAACGGAAGGTATTGGTTATTCTGTAAATCGTCATAAAGGAGTCCATTGGCATCTGGTATCGTTAGAAGCCATTAGAACCGCGCAAATTGAAAACGAGAAAATAGCCGCTCACGATTGGTTTGAAAACAAAGAATTTTCACTTAAAGAAAAGCAATGGATTTACAAGCAGTTTAAGAAATTGGGGGAAAACTAACTAAAACGCTCTCATTTTAGAGTTAAGCCATTTTAGTAAGTATTTGGTTCTGCAGTTTTTACATTTGTTACAAATGAAAAAAAGAAGGTTAAGTATTGGCGATGGTCTGTTATTTATCTTTGTTCTCTTGTTAATTATACCACAAACAAGAAAGCCCATTCAGGTTGCTTTAAATAACATAAAGATGCAGTTCTTTTCTCCGTCAGCGCTAGAAGAGGAAGACCAAATTTCATTACAACCATTTTCGTATCAAGTAACTGCTATGGACGGCACGTCCTCATCTATAGAAATAGGTAGGGATAAAGTAACTTTCATTAGTTATTGGGCTACGTGGTGCCCACCCTGTATTGCTGAAATGTCCAGCATCCAAAAAGTATATGATGATTATGGGGATTCGGTACAATTTATTTTGTTGACAAACGAGGAACTCGAAGTTGTGAAGGAGTTTTTAAACAAAAAGCAATATACTTTACCGGCATATATTCCTAGAATGCAAGCACCTGAAGAACTTTATGAGAAAAGTATTCCTACCAACTTTATCATAGATAAAAGTGGAAAAATTGTAATAAAGGAGACAGGTTCTACAGATTGGAATGCTAAAAGATTCAGACAAATTTTAGACGAACTTATAGCGTCCTAGTCTTTAAGGCTGTAATTAAGCCTTCTGTTCACTTTTAAGAGGTTGTTTGTAATGTAGAAAGAAGTTAATCCAAATATTTCTAGATAAACGTAGAATTATAGGTAGTACCAAAATCATTTCTACTACAATAACCAGAAATGTGGTTAAAAGACTCAGATGAAGAATAAAAAAACAAAGAAATAGGGCGATACTTGCAAAAAAGAGACCCACTGGATAGCTAACGTACATTGCTCCGTAGAAAAAAGAAGGTTCTATTTTGTACTTTGTACGGCAGTTGCTGCAGCGCTCTTCCATTTTTAAAGTACTAGAAATTTGATAAGGATTAGATCCCTTATACATGCTTTCGTTTTGACAAACAGGGCAAGTTCCCGTAAATATGCTGTAAACCTTTGTTCCTTTTAAAAATTCCATATCCTCTTTTTTTAGATAGTTTGAAATTTGATGATTTTATAAGCTCACTTTTGAAACGAATAACGATTAGCTAGTTATTCAATCACCGTGCAAATTTAAAGCACATGAGATGCTAAACACTTATATACTTATCGCAGCTTTTTGTACTTTTAGGACATAATTCGCTTTCATGAAGGTTTTGCCAATATTACATATAGAACAGTTTGAGGCTGAAAATGCAACGGTTGAGTTTTATAGTAATGATTTAGCCACTCATTTAAAGAATAATGAAGCAATTGTACATAAGTCTCATAAGCACGATTTTTATTTATGTGTTGTATTTCTAAAGGGGAGTGGTACACACGAAATAGATTTTAGTTCTTACCCTATAAAAGAAGGGAGTTTATTTTTTCTAAAACCAGGGCAAACTCATAGTTGGAATTTTGATTCACCTGCTGAAGGATATATTTTCTTTCACACACAGTCATTCTTTGAGTTGAGTATTTCTGATGTTAAGGTTAATCAATTTCCTTTTTATTATTCATATAAGAATCCGCCTAATCTCAATCTATCACCTGTAGAAGTTCAAAAAATAGCTAGTCGTTTTAATGAAATCAATGTAGAGTACAATACCAATGTAGTTTATAAAAAACAAAAATTAGCAAGTCTCATTAATCTTGTATATATAGATTTAAGTAGAATTTATACTGTTTTTGATATGACAGAAAACACACTTTCATCTACTTATCTAAAGATACTTTCTGACTTGGAACAGGCTATTGAAGTATTTTATAAAACAGAAAAGCAGGCTCATTTTTATGCAGACAAACTGAACATTACTACAAAGCATTTAAACCGGGTAACGAAGAGTACTTTGGGAAAGACCACAACGGAATTAATTCAGGAGCATATTCTCTTAGAGGCAAAGCGACTTATAGTGCATTCAGGAAATTCCTTGTCTCACGTTTCTGAACTGCTGGGCTATGAGGATTATGCCTATTTTTCACGGATATTCAAAATAAAAACAAAGATGACGCCTTTAGAGTTTAGAAAGAAGTACTTGTAGTTAATAAGCACTATAACAATATATTAATATTTTTTTGTTTGCTTTAAAACTTCTCAAAAACACCTAGGCCAAAAAGAGCGAAGTCATATTTTACAGGGTCTATAGGGTCCAATTTCCGTAAGTTTTTATCCAGTTCGGCAAGAGCTTTGGCATCATTTTGTTTGCGGGTAAGTAGCTTCAATTTCCTGCCTACATTTCCAGAATGAACATCTAAAGGACATGATAGTTGACTGGGAGTAATAGTTTTCCAAATCCCAAAATCTACAGAGGTAGTATTGGGCCGTACCATCCATCGTAAAAACATATTAATGCGTTTAGCAGCAGAACCCTTCAAAGGGTCGCTTACGTGTTTCTGGGTTCGTGAAGGATGTGGTAGTTCAAAAAATATTTTCTTAAAGCCAGAAATAGCAGTTTGCATGTTTTGTCCTGTAGCGTGTTTAGCAAAAACAGCTTCTAGTCCGTCATGATTGATATAGATATTCTGTAGGCTTTTTATGAAGAAGCCTAAATCCTCACCATTAAAAGTTCGGTGTACAAATGTAGATAGTTCTTCATTGTTGTCCTCTGTATATTCTAGGACGTAATCGTAAGGTGAATTGCCCATGAGGCCCATAAGTTTATTCGCATTGTTAATAATGCTCTTACGATTACCCCAAGCAATGGTTGCTGTAAGAAATGCACTTATTTCAATATCTTCTTTGCGAGAGAATTTATGGGGAATTTGAATGGGGTCCGTTTCCAAGAACTTTGGATGCTCATATTCTAATACCTTGGCGTCCAAAAATTGCTTCAGTTCGGTGCGGTTCATTCCGTGTAGAAATTAAATAAAATTAGCTTAGAGTTCCGGAGTATCAAGAACCACTTGTTTATTGACGATTAAACCATCTACCATGGTCAGCTTCCTGTCTGCCATGTCTGCCAACTGCTCGTTATGAGTAACTATAACAAAGGTTTGTCCAAATTCATCACGCAGCTCAAAGAAGAGTTTATGAAGATTATCGGCGCTTTCAGAATCTAGGTTTCCGCTAGGTTCATCGGCAAAAATAATAGAGGGGTCGTTTACTAATGCACGTGCCACTGCTACCCGTTGTTGTTCTCCGCCAGAGAGTTCGTTAGGCTTGTGATTATAGCGTGCGGATAACCCTAAAAAATCTAATAATTGCTTAGCTTTTGCTTCGGCCTGAGCTTTAGGTGTGTTTTTTATAAAGGCAGGGATGCAAACGTTTTCAAGTGCTGTAAATTCTGGAAGTAACTGATGAAATTGAAAAATAAAACCAATATGTTCATTTCTAAACTTCGCCAAATTTTTATCGGACAGTGTGGTTACTTCGGTACCGTTAATCAAAAGCGTGCTATCAGACGGGTTAGATTGAACGTCCAATGTACCTAGGATTTGCAATAAAGTCGTTTTTCCTGCTCCTGAGGCACCAACAATCGAAATAACTTCTCCTTTTTTAATATGAAGGTCTACGCCTTTTAGAACTTCTAAATCGCCGTAAAACTTTTTAATATTATTGGCCTTAATCATATATTTTGATTCTTAATCCGTGTGAATTTTATCGAAAAAACTAATCCGAAACTTTCTTGGATGGTAAAAGTAATGAAAATTGATGTTTACAGACAGATGTGTTGAGATGCTGTTTTTGACACAAAAAGATTAAATTGGCAGATTGGTATAGAATGCTATACTTTTGTTCACTATTTTTACACATACAATAAACAAAATAAGAAACCTTTATGGCACCCTATAAAAATTTTGAGGAATATAATATGGAAATCACAACGGAGGTCAAAGACCGTTTTTCAAAAATTATAGATGGAATAGGAGAGGATGTCACTCGAGAGGGTTTGGTGAAAACACCTGAAAGAGCAGCCAAAGCTATGCTTTTTCTAACGCAGGGCTACCAACAAGATGCTGTAGAAATTCTTAAAAGCGCCATGTTCAAAGAAGATTATGATGATATGGTCATCATTAAGAATATAGAATTGTATTCGCTTTGCGAACATCATATGTTGCCTTTCTTTGGTAAAGCACATGTGGCATACATTCCAAATGGTCATATTGTAGGTTTAAGTAAGATTCCACGTGTGGTAGATGTTTTTGCCCGTCGTTTGCAGGTACAAGAACGTCTTACACATGATATTCTGGAGTGTATTAATAGTACTTTAAAGCCTAAAGGTGTTGCGGTAGTAATAGAAGCATCGCACATGTGTATGATGATGCGTGGGGTTCAAAAACAGAATTCTGTCACCACAACATCCGGATTTAGAGGGCAATTCGAAAAAATTGAAACTCGAAATGAGTTTTTAAAATTAATAAGCTCAGATTTATCTTAAGGACTTTTTTAACAATGCCCCTTTTAAAGGGGTGTTTCTTTGGAATATTTTTTGGCATTCTTATTGCTTTTAATAAATAAGAACAAACACTTTTCATTATGTCAAAAGATAAAGACGAAAAATATAAAAAACTACTCATAAGCTTACTTTTCGATGGTATAGGCATGCTTTCGTTTGTCATTCCGTTTATAGGTGAATTTTCTGATATTGTTTGGGCGCCGCTAGCCGGTTGGCTCATGACCCGTATGTACAAAGGGAAAATTGGTCAGGGTGCCGGTATCGTTACTTTTTTAGGGGAGATTATTCCTGGTTTAGATGTCATACCTACTTTTACACTCATGTGGTTGTACACGTATGTTTTTAAAAAATCTAAAGAAACGGAAACAATAGAGGTTAATGCTTAATTCTTTCTTTGCGACATTAAATTCTCTGTATGGTTAGTTTTTATGCAGCACCATATATACCTATGAATTCAATAGGTTTATAAGTATCCTTAAAAAAAAATTAAATTTAAGATATAGCATAGAGGGATATACTAAATATCTATAACTTTGAGTGTAACCCAGACTTAAATTTTATGCAAAGAAGAAAGTTCATAGGGAAAGCAGCACTTGCATCTTTAGCGAGTATTGTTGGAGCCGATATTGTGTATGGCTCTAAAATGGTAGAGAATTATATTCCATTGGCGCTGCAAGACCCGGACCCTTTTAAATTATTCAATAAGGACAAGGAAATGGTTGTTTTAAACGACAAGCCATGGAATATGGAGGCTCAGGCCCATTTGTTAGATGATAAAATCACCCCTAACAAGTATATTTTTGTTCGTAATAACGGGCTCATACCGGAAGAAATAGATGTAAATAACTGGACACTTACCATAGACGGCGAATCTGTTAAGGAAAAGAAAACCTACACCTTAGACGAGCTTAAATCAAAATTTAAACAACATACTTATCAGTTAACGCTAGAATGCGGAGGTAATGGCAGAAGTGAGTTTGATCCACCAGCCAAAGGAAACCAGTGGACAATTGGTGCTGTTTTTTGTGCTAGTTGGACGGGTATTAGGCTCCGTGATGTGCTTGAAGATGTTGGTATAAAGGATGATGCCGTTTATTTTGGTTATCATGCGGCAGATATTCATTTAAGCAGAGACCCTACAAAAGAGCCCATTTCTCGAGGTGCGCCAATGGCAAAAGCACTTCAAGATGAAACTATATTGGCATTTAAAATGAATGGGGAAGATATTCCTTTGGCGCACGGTTATCCACTTCGTGTGGTTGCTGGGGGGTGGCCAGCTTCGGTTTCGGGTAAATGGTTGCAGAGAATAAGTATTAGAAATATAGTTCATGACGGTACTAAAATGACGGGTACCGCATACCGTGTTCCTTGTAAGCCGGTTGCTCCTGGTACTAAAGTAGCAGATGAGGATATGTGCATCATAGAATCTATGCCGGTAAAATCATTGATTACCTACCCAAAATCTGGCGCCACTATTTCTAAAGGAAAAACATTAACTATTAGAGGGCATGCGTGGGCAGGTGAGTTACAGGTTGCTAAAATGGAGTATTCCATAGATTTTGGTGCTACTTGGAAAACGTGCATGTTAGATAAGCCGGCTAACCGTTTAGCATGGCAACATTTCTCTGCGGAAATAGATTTTCCCCAAGAAGGATATTATGAAGTTTGGGCAAAAGCAACTGATTCTAATGGTGTTGCTCAACCTATGTTACTTCCTGGTTGGAATCCAAAAGGATATTTAAATAATGCTTGTCATAGAATAGCTGTAAAAATCGCATAGATGAAAAAGCAAAATCATGACAAACTAAAAAAGGATTTTAGGAGTTTCTATAAAGTACTTATTATCGCTTGCGCCAGTATTGGTGTTTTCGTCGTTGCGCTAATGTATTTGATGAAAAATCCTGATGTATCTATTTTCAAGAGTTCTGAGCCCAATTCAGAAATAGTAGCTGTTCCTGTTGAAGAAGACGATTTTGATAAAGTAGAAAACGGCATTCACGTACGTACTGGTTTTGTAGAAGCTCCTGGAATGATGGAGACCGTTCAAAATTGCACCAATTGCCATTCTGCCAAACTTGTTATTCAGAACCGAATGAACAAAGAGCGATGGAAATCAACAATTAAATGGATGCAAGAAACCCAAAATTTATGGGACTTAGGAAAAAATGAAGATATTATCATAGATTATCTGGTTACGAATTACCCACCTCAAAAGAAGGGGAGAAGAGAGGTTCTTTCTAATATTGATTGGTATGAATTGAAAGATTAAGTTTCCTTTTTCGACTGATATGATAAATGCCTTTAGCAATGGAAAAATACTTTAATGCATTTCTAGATTCCCTAATGGGGACTCTTAATTGGACATGGAAATCTATCCTGTTTGACGTGCCTTGGTATACCAATTATTTCTGGGGAATTATAGTACTTTCTGTATTGGTTTGGATTCTTGAAATTTCTTTTCCATGGCGTAAAAATCAGGCAGTATTTAGAAAGGATTTTTGGCTGGATGCTTTTTATATATTTTTCAATTTCTTTCTTTTTGTAATTGCTATAAGTGGATTTTATAAGTTATTGGAGTTAATGTTTTTAGATATCGGAATACCATCTGATACTTTAACTCTTATTAACCTGCAAGAGTGGCCTCCATTTTTGCAATTGGTAGTCTTTTTTGTGCTACTAGATTTTGTTCAATGGTTTACACATATGTTACTGCATAGATATGCTTTTTTATGGGAGTTTCATAAGGTTCATCATAGCGTAAAAGAAATGGGTTTTGCAGCCCATATGCGGTACCATTGGATGGAGAATTTATTCTACAAACCTCTTAAAACTTTTGCAGTAATGGTGTTGGGAGGTTTTGAACCTGAGCAAGCTTATATTGTTCATTTTTTTGCTATTGCGATAGGGCACCTTAATCATTCTAATATAAAACTTACTTGGGGTCCTTTAAAGTATATTTTTAATAATCCGGTCATGCATTTGTACCATCATGCGTACGAGCTTCCGGAAGGAAAGAAGAATGGTGTAAACTATGGCATTAGCCTAAGCCTGTGGGATTACATCTTTAAAACCGATTATATCCCAGAAGACAGTGGTTTGGTGCCATTAGGGTATGAAGGTGATGATGAAATGCCTGCTGGTTTTTTTGGTCAGCTTTTTCATGGTTTTCGATATAAAAAGAAAAACAAAAAGCCTTTAGTTTAAACTAAAGGCTTTTGAATTGCATTATAATTTATAGACTATTCCACTACTACCATGAATGTTTGTGCAATGTCAGTTTCTCCACCCGCATCAGCTAAAGTGCCGTCATTTGGTTTTGTAGGTTCATGACGTAAAGTTACTTGGATGGTTCCTTCACCTGCATCTCCTGTAACTAGAGTAAATGATAAGCCAATTGGGTTTCCATCACCATCAGTATCGCCATACGTTGTTGATGCTATTGATCCACTTACGTTGAAGAAAAACTGGTGCTCATCAGATTCCTCAGCTACTTCTTCGGTAATATCTTCTGCTGGAGTTTCTGTTTCGTTCAATAATTCTATAGAACCGGTGTATGTTGTGTTTGCCGCTAGGTTTTCGACTGTGATTACGGGTGAATTTGGCCCATCACCATCCAAGTCTTGAGATTGAAGGGAAACAGTATCTCCGTTTTCGCTTAAAAGGCTAATATTCATTGTGGTAATAACCTCTTCTTCATCAACAGCTTCAGGTGTGTTATCGTCACTAGAACATGATGTTGCTACTGATGCTATTAAGCTTAATGCTAAAATTGTTTTCAAAATTTTGTTTGTTTTCATAGTTGTCATTTTTAGGTTAAATTATATTAATAGTTAAAAATTAGGCGTAGACTTATGTTTCTGCCCATGTCGTCTACAAAATATCGCTGACGATTTAAGTAATCACGATAATTAGTATTCAATAGATTGGTAGCACTTAAGCCTACAGTTAAATCATTTTTGTTTTTAAGTGTAAAAGATGCCTCTGTATTTAAAGATAAAAGGTGATAAGCATCTGGAGGAGTATTAATATCCAAAACCACGTTTTCTTGTAGTTGTGGCGAAAACACCTCTATATTAGAAGGGTATCTGGTTTGTTTAAACACATATTGACTTTCTAGATTTACCAGAAAATTATTCCACTTAGGATTTGTATAGGTAATGCTATTGGTGAAATTTGCGGCAGGCATATTTATTAATGGAACATCTGTTTCAATATCTGTTCCCTTTACCCAGGCAAACTTATGGTCAGTTCTAATATTAGAAGACCAGTTATTGTAAACTGAAGTGTCAACTCCTAATAAAACAGCATTTGTCTGACGATAAGCCCATACGGGAAAAGCTCCTCTAATGGTAAATTCTACACCTGTCGGTTCTAGAACTATGAAATCATCAATATTATTTAGGTATGGTGCTAACGAATATCCCCATGTCCCTGTGTTCCGCTCTAAAGAAGCTGAAAACTTAGATGATGTTTCGCTCTTTATTCTTAAGTCTCCAAGTTCTATGCGTGCGGCGGAATGATGAAGGCCATCACTAAATAATTCTGATGGATTAGGAGCTCTTTGCGAAAAAGCGTAATTAAATCGTAAATGGTCATTTTCATTAATTTCATAGTGAAAACCTGCAGTTCCAGAAAAATTATGGTAGTCAAAAACCGGATTCGTGAGCAGTTGTGTTCCTAAATCTTCCAAAACTATATTGGCATAATCTACATCGTACCCGCGTTCTTCCCAACGAGATTCTCTGTAGAATTTCTTCGCATCAATTCTACTAAAGTCATATCGCGCTCCTGCATCTATTGTCCAATCCGTATTTAGTTCATAACTTCCAATTGTAAACAATCCAAAATCATACTTATCGTAATCGGGAATTAACCTTCTTACCCCTGTATCCGGATTTGCAAAATTGGATTGAAATCTACCTAAACCACCAACTTTTATATGTAAACCTTGTTTTGCATCAAAAGTTAAGTTCGATAGAATAGAATGCGTAGTTAATTGAAGGTCAAGAGAAGCCTTGTCAACATCATCTCCTACACGGATATCATACTCAAACCTCCTGTTTTTTTGAAAATCATACTGAATCGTCCATTTTCCAAAACCTTCAAATCTTCTGTAGTAACTTAATTTTGCTAAATGATGAGTTACCTCTTGGTTAGGTTGGGTGATGTCATACGTGAAATCATTAATAATACTAGGGGTTTGACTGTTAATAGAAAGTATCAAATCATCTATATTTCCAATATGCGAGGCTCTTAATATTCCTACTTCTGAATTAAAATAGGAATAATAGCCTTCCCAACCCTGAACAAAATCTCGCTTACCAAAATTTAGAGATAGTCCACTTTCTTTTATGCCTGTATTGGACAGAAGATAATCTGGAGCCTCTAAATCTCCAAGAATTTTATATGAGCCTTGAGCCTTAATGTATAGACCGGATTTATATGACTTGGTCAATGATGATGTTATATTGCCACCCCGCCCATTAGAGGAAAGATTCAGTTGGGTTTTGCCAAATAAAGAATCTGTCCTTACGACCGGTAAAGGCTCCAAAACAATAACTCCGCCAATGGCGTCACCGCCAAATTCAATAGCCGCCGCACCTTTAATAACGCTAATGTTTTGGTTTGCGTTTACATCTACATTGGGTGCATGTTCTTCTCCCCATTCCATGTCTTGCATCCTAACATTATTGTTAAGGATTAAGATTCGGCTACCGTTTAACCCTTGAATTATGGGTTTTACAATGTTACCTCCAGTATTTAAGGTAGATACTCCAGGAATCCTTTTTAAGGCATCACCTAAGCTATTACCGCTATTGCGTTCCAAATCTTGCATGGAAAGAATATTTTCTTGTCCAGAATTTGTGTTTTTAGGAACATTGCCAACCACTTTTACTTCTTTCAGCTCCTCTAAGTGATGTTCTAATCTAATTTCAGAATAGGTATCGCCATTTATGGTGATAGTTACAAATTTGGTAGTACATTCTGGATGTGATATTTCTAATTCCAACACGCCATTGCAGAGGTTTTTGAAATTAAATTTTCCATTCTCATCGGATACTATGGAGGCACTTTTACCGGTAATACTAATAGTAGCATCGCTCAATGCACTATTGTCGTGGAAATCTACTATTTCTCCTAATAATATTGAATTGCAATCTTGAGCACAAATAATTGAACTACAGAAGATTGCGAAAACATATAAATAATATTTCATTATATAAGTTTAGCGCAGATAGATATCGATTTAGAGATGTAAATCGATTTATTTTTTTCAATGTGGAGTCCTAGCTTTGAAAAGGAGGGGGTCTGCCAAATTGGGCATATGGAAAGAAAAATGAAGGTGCATCAAAAACTAAAGACACAATTTTTCTGTCCGTGTAAATAATAAGCGGTAAAAGAATCAATACTAAGAAAGCAACAAGAGTATATTCCGAATTCTGATTCTGAACAGCTATATCGCAAATACTACAATTCTCTATAGAATCATCTGGACTATCTTGATGAGTGTAGACGTGAAAAGAGGTAACCTTAATTAGCATAAGGCTAAACAATATAAATACGGAAAAATAGGTATATATTGAATTATTCACAGTGCTAAAATACTAAAAGAAGTAGAACTGAATGTTAAAGAAGACCTAACAAAAGCATTTAAAACAAAAAACCCAGTCCAATTCTTTTAAGCATCTTTTTTTCAAATGCCCAGAAGAATTTGAATTGTCCAAATAACCAGCCATAAATTACTAATAACACTTGATAAAAGGGGAAAATAGTAAGAATTCGTAAAATCCAGTACAATGTTGCTCCCCACCATGCATCTGGAAAATTAGCTTGTTGTAGGCCAATTAAATTTAAAAAAGGTTTAGCCACAAGGACCGAAGAGGAGCCTGTAATAGAAAATACAATAAAAATAATGGTTAATTGAAAATTACTGGTAACGCCCCAGCGCTCTTTTAATCTTTGCATGATAATTATTGAAAGCGGCAAATATACTTTTTATATACGGGGTATGAAAGGCCCTAGCCGCTGATTGTATTTTCGTTGAAAATAAATAAAGTAATTATAGAGTTTATAATTCACTTCGTAGCCATAATTCGTATTGGGCTCATAATTGATTTGTTGTTCGTAGAGATTGGGGTCGTAGCGCATGGGCTGCATTACTCTTTGGTTATAATTGGCAACAAAAATCTGATTCCGACTTTCCATGTAAGATTGTGAATAGAAATTTCTTGGTTTTGCAACACTCTGTAACCAGAAATTAAATCCTGGTTCAATGATTATAATCTCATACTCTGTATCGTCGTTAGCGATTGTTATAGTATCACCTTCTTTTTGCTGAAAGGCGACTTTTTCTTCGTCAGAAATAGCAACAGCTTCTTTTGTGCTAGAGCAACTACTAGCGATCAAAAAAGTGAAAAGGCTAAGTGTTCCTAAAACTAAATATATCTTTTTCATGATTTGGTTCTTGTAGTACCGCAACGACAGTTATACAATTTACAAAAAAAAGCCACTTGAATTAACAAGTGGCTTAAGTATGCTATTTAATAATCTAGTTCTACTTTCCAAAAAGACCTCCTAAAAGGCCGCCAATACCACCTTTATTGCCACCTAAGGCCATAGAGGCAACATCGTCAAGAATACTACCGTCACCATCAGAATCTAAAAACGATTCAATTAGAGACTGTTGTTGGTTGCCAGAGTCTCCGCCACCCATAAAGCTACCTAGTAGATTTCCAATTCCGTTGGAATCGGTAACATTTTGCTCTTTTGTTTGTTTGCCTAAAAAACCTAAAAGAATAGGAGCGGCCACTTTTAATATTGTAGCAACAGAACCTGCGTCCATTCCTGATTTTTGACTTAAGGCATTTTCTACAGTTGCTTGCTTGCCACCAAGAACGTGTCCTAGTATTCCGGCTCCATCATCCATTACAGATTGATCTACACCACCGCTAAAAAGCCCGCCAAGGTTGTCTAAGATACCTCCATCATGTTTCCCAGATAAAGCACTCATTAATCCTTGAGCACCTTCTGGTGATGCTGCGTTCTTTTTCATAGCACCCATTAAGATGGGCAAAGCCATACTTAATACGCTACCTGTTTGATCGGTAGAATTACCGGTCTGGCTGGCTACGCCACTTATTAATTGTTTGCCCATTGGGCTACCTAATAGGTCTAATAATCCTGACATAATATTTAATGGTTTATGTTTGTTTAACAATTTACGAAAAAGTTTCTGTCAAAAATGAGAAATATTGAAAAGAACTCTTAAAATGACTGATCTTAATCTGATTAATTTATTTTTATACTCTTTTGATTAACAGGGGTTTGTTGAAAATAGTTTGATAAAGTGGGAGAAAAAAATCTAATGCTCACTGAGGATATCCCAAAAAACCTCGCTAAACAGTAAATTGTTCAACGAGGTTTTCTTTAAGGTATTGTATATGTCCTATTTTAAAAGGGTAATGATTTGTTCTGCTAACTCTATTCCAATTCTGCTTTGAGCTTCCCCGGTAGCAGCCCCAATGTGCGGCGTCATAGAGATGTTAGGATGCATAAGTATCCTAATTTCTGGTTTAGGTTCGGACTCATAAACGTCAAGACCGGCAAAAATAACATTGCCGTTCTCTAAAGCATCAACGAGGGCAACTTCATCTAAAACACCTCCTCGGGCAGCATTTATAATACCAACACCGGGCTTCATCAATTCAAATTCTTCTTTCCCAAGAACATAGTTCTTTTGTGCGGGAACATGAAGGGTAATGAAATCTGAAGTAGATACCAATTCTTTTTTGGTTTGCGATTCAAAATTGAATGTCACCGCTTGCCCATCAAAAAAGGGAACTTCAATAGATGCTTTTTCTAGGTAAGGGTCATGATAAATAACTTTCATGCCAATTCCCAAAGCTATTTTTGCTGTAGCTTGTCCTATCCTCCCAAAACCGATAATCCCTAAAGTCTTTCCGCGGAGTTCCGTTCCTGACCCATAAGATTTCTTCAGTTTCTTGAAATTGCTATCGCCTTCAAGTGGCATGTTTCTATTAGCATCGTGCAAATAGCGAACGCCACCAAAAAGATGTGCAAAAACTAGCTCTGCTACTGATGAAGAAGATGCTTCAGGCGTATTAATGACAAATAAACCTTTTTTCTCAGCATATTCCACATCAATATTATCCATACCAACACCACCTCTTCCAATAAGTCTAAGGTTAGGGCAATTGTCAATAAGATCTTTTCTCACTTGTGTGGCACTTCGCACCAATAATCCGGTTATTTCGTTTTCATTTATGAAATTTTGTAACTGCTCTTGGGCTACCGTAGTAGTTAGCACTTCAAAACCTGCGCTTTCGAGTGCTTTAATACCCGATTGGGCAATTCCATCATTTGCAAGTATCTTCATTCTATTCGGAAAATTTGTTAGTATTGCTATTACTCAAAAAGAGTCCGTTAGATTTGTGCCAACGGACGCATTTTTTACTATTTAGTGAATTATGGTAAAAAAAGTAAGTTTACCCTTTTCTTTCCATTTCACTCATGATATCTACTAAAACGCCAACACTTTCTAATGAAAGAGCGTTATACATAGAAGCACGGTATCCACCAACAGAGCGGTGACCGTTAATGCCATTAATGCCAGCTTCTTTACATTGGGCATCAAAGGTTTCTTTTAGTTTGTCGTTAGCTAAATTGAAAGTAGCATTCATAATCGATCTATCCTCTGTCTTAGCAAATCCTTTAAAAACAGGGTTTAAATCAATTTCAGAATAAATTAATCGTGCTTTCTTTTCGTTAATTTCTTCAATAGCAGCAATACCACCAAGATTTTTTAACCATTCTAAGGTTAGCATAGAAGTGTACACAGCAAAAACAGGAGGTGTATTGAACATGCTGTCTTTTGAAATATGTACTTGGTAATCTAACATACTAGGTATCTTTCTAGATACTTTTCCTAATATATCATCTTTTACGACTACTAAAGTTGTTCCTGCTGGTCCCATATTTTTCTGCGCTCCAGCATAAATCAAATCAAATTGAGAAAAATCCATTTGACGAGAGAAAATATCAGAACTCATGTCACATATCAACGGCACATTGGTCGTTGGGAATTTTTTCATCTGCGTACCAAAAATGGTATTGTTAGAGGTAACGTGAAGGTAATCTAGGTCTTCAGGAACTGAATATCCCTTTGGAATATAATTGAAATTTTCATCTTTAGAAGAGCCTACTTCAACAATATCACCAAACATTTTAGCTTCTTTAATTGCTTTTTCGCTCCAAGTGCCTGTGTTAAGGTATCCTGCTTTTTTCTCTAACAGGTTATAAGCCGTCATCAAAAATTGCATGCTGGCACCACCTTGAAGAAATAGTGCTGTATAGCCTTTTCCTTCAAGACCTAAAAGCTCAAGAGCAAGGCTACGAGCTTTTTCAATGACTTCAACAAAGTCTTTGCTTCTATGAGAAATCTCTATAAGGGAAAGTCCAGAACCGTTAAAGTCCATTATGGCTTCAGAAGATTTTAATAATACTTCCTGTGGCAGTATGCTAGGTCCGGCACTAAAATTATGTTTTTTCATAAGAATTGTAAAAAAAATTAAGTGATAAAGGTCTTGAATTTAAGGGGAAACAGGGCTAGTATTAACAAAAAATTCTATTAGGTTTTTAACAGGAAATCAACAGTGTCTACATTATCTGCATAGTCAGCAAGCGAGGGTTGTTGGGTCTGTCCAAAGGTTATTTCTCCCTCAACAATATTTTCACTAACAATACATTGTAGCTCATTGGCATCTGCAGTAAGGCGTTCTTTCAAAACATCTAAATTCTCATAGCGCTCATAAAATAGGGAGGCGATAGGGGAGGAATAGCTTTTATCTTCTTTAAGAATCAGGAAGCCGTTATCTAATATCTTGAATTCTGACATCAGATAAACTGCTTTATTGTAATCGTAATTATTAGAGTATTTTACCTGATCCACAATAGGGTGGTAGGAGTAAACAGCCTTAAAAAGCGTATCAAAATCATACGATTTTGGAACAAAAACTTTACTAACACTACGGCATCCTAGTCCATAATATCTGAAAATGTCCTCACCCAGAGCATTCAACTGTTCTTCTGATTCGTTTCCGGTCAATACCGCAATAGAGTTCCTGTTTTTTCTAATAATGTTAGGTACTTTGCTAAAGTAATGTTCAAAATATCGAGAAGTATTGTTGCTTCCTGTGGCTATTACGGCATCAAACCCTTCCATTCTGCCATCTGCAATTTCAATGGTGTTTTTAAAAGCAGGTTCTATGGAAGATAGGTAATCTTTTATAAATAAAATCAGTGCGTTGTCATTAGAAGATAGTTTAGCAAAAACCTTATTACCAGTAATGAGTACGCATAGCAAATCGTGAAAACCAACTAGCGGAATGTTTCCTGCCATGATCAATGCCACGGTTTTTGGTTTATTCTGACTCAAATCATAAGGCTCCAACCAAGTAGAAAGTTGTTCTTCCGTTAGTAATTCTCCCCAGCTTTTGATGGCATGGATGACATTTTCTCGAGTAAACCAACCATTTTTATGTTTGGAAAGGGTGACAGCTTCGTCTAATTTGATAGACCATTCGTCATTTGGTGTTTCCAATGTAACAAACTCTCTAAGAAAGTGGCCGAGTTTAACAAATGCAATAAAAGTTTTGTGATGGTCGTTCATATATTTGTTCAAAATTGTATTCCGAAGTACCTTTGTGCAAAAGTAAGAATACTGAATTGATTTTTGCTTTCACGATTAAAATGAAATATAACGAACGAGTTAAAGGCCGTTCAGCTTAATAAAAATAATATGGCAATAGTTATAACGGATGAATGTATTAATTGCGGAGCATGTGAGCCGGAATGTCCGAACACTGCAATTTATGAAGGAGCAGATGAGTGGCGTTACAATGATGGCACCTCTTTAGAAGGGGATGTTGTGCTTCCTAATGGTAAGGCTGTGAATGCAGACGAGGTACAAGAACCTATTAGTGATGAAATTTATTACATTTCACCAGATAAGTGTACAGAATGTATGGGCTTTCATGAAGAGCCACAATGTGCTGCAGTATGTCCTGTAGATTGTTGTGTACCTGACGAGGACCATGTAGAGTCTGAAGAAACCCTCTTAGCGAAGCAAAAATTTATGCATCCTGACGGTTAGGATATCAAAATAATTTTTCAGTCGAAAGACGTAGAATAAAAACCCGGGCATTGCTCGGGTTTTTTATTTGTTATAAATGAACGACACTAAAAGTTTAAGGTGTATTGATAAGGATCTCTTTAATCTTATTGGACTTATGTGAATATAGCTGTAAGAAGCCCTTAAATCTTATTTAGGCTTAAGGGATTGTAAGTTCAGGATAGTGCATAAAAAAAGCTGCCTGGTTACAGGCAGCTTTAGCTAAAACAAAAATACACTTAAACTCAAATCTTAGAACTTATAGTTCAACGATAAGTTAAACATTGTTCCTAATTGACTAAAATGGTAACCATCATAAGTCATTTGAGAATATCTTTGGTTGAAAGTAATTAAGTTAGATTGGTTTTGAACCTGCGCTGGGTCAGCAAGAATGGCATTACCTGCAGCGTTTTTAGATTGAAAACTCCACTCAGGCAACACATCAAATATATTGTTGACATTTAATGCAATCGTAAATTTTTCAGTCGCATTAAAATTAATCCCCAAGTCGGTTACAACGTTTGGTGTAAATTCAGTAAATAAATTCTCATCTAAACCTTGTTGTTGGAATTTAGTTTTTCCGAAATACGTGTTATTCAAAGAGAAACCGAATTTATTGATATCGTAGTTAATTCCAAAAATCCATTTTGTTTCCGGACGCGAAGTAAAGAACAAAGCTTCTTGAGTACCGTTAACTACAGACTGACCTGAATTTGCTACTAAATCAATATCCTTAACAGGACCATTAAGTTCATTTTGAATAGTATAGTTTCCTGATAAATTTAAATCTAGACTACCTGCTCCAAGCGCAATACCTTTATAGGCAAGAACAACATCTACACCAGAAGTTTTGGTATCAATAGCGTTAGAGAAAAAGCTAACATCACTTAAATTATTGCTTGCTAAAAGAATATCTAATGGGTTAGTAGGATCTCCACTACCTCCAATTTCATTTCCTAATACAATTCTATCTTCTACAGCAATATTGTAGTAATCAAAAGTATAGCTTAATTTATTACCTAATTTACCGCCAAAACCAATGGTGAAGTTGGTAGACGTTTCAGCATCTAATGACGGTATGCCTAAAAGTTTAGCTTGTGTAGATACGTTATTAATTAAACCGCCCACTTGAATACCTTGTCCTGGCACAAAACTATACTGCGCTTTTTGCGTATATATTTGGTGTAGAGTAGGAGCTCTAAATCCTGAAGAAATAGAACCTCTTAAGGTAAAAGCGTCGGCTACTTTGTAACGGGTACTGAACTTGTAAACAAAAGCATTACCAAAATCAGAATAGTTTTCTGTTCTAATAGTACCACTTAATAGGAAGGCATCTGTTACATCGTAATCTAAGCTCAAGTAACCACCAATATTATAACGGTTAAATTTACCTGAATTTTGAGGAGAAGCACCAGCAAATGAATCTGCACCACCACCATCGTAAGAAGCTAATTCTCCTTCTATAATTTCAAAAGTTTCAGTTCTAAACTCTGCACCAAAACCAATACTCACTCTGTCAGAAAGTAATCTAGAGATGTCAATGTTACCTACATTATGTGAAAATCTAGTTCCACCAGGGTTAAATGATTGTTGACTGTTTTCTCTATATAATTCAGCACCTTCGGAAATTTCACCATCATCAACAGAACCATTACCGTCAGCATCAACCCAGGTTGATGGAGAATAAACTACGTTTCTATTATGAGTGTCGTTTACTTTGTATGTTTGAGTATTTCCACCAGTCGTAAAACTTGCATCAATATTCCAATCATTAATGGTTGATTTGAAACCGATTGTTCCGTTGTAATCACTCAACTCACCTTCAAAAGTAGGAACATAACCATCATAACCTCCAGCTGTGTTTGGATTGTTTCCAGGGAAAAAATCTGCTAAATAAGGGTAATCATCTACAGTTCTCCAATATGGCGTTCTGTAATTAGCAAAACTATTAACAGCTTTGTAAACATATGCGGCATTTGCATAAAGAGAAGTGTTGTCGCTTAATTCATATCCTAAGTTTACAGAAAATTTTGCTGCAGCTGTTTCAGGAGAGCCATTTATGTTTCCAGCATCTGGTCTTCGTGATAAAAATTCTTGTACATCTGCAATGTCAGCTCCAAAATCGGCAGCCTCACCGCCAGCATCTACGGTGCCTGGTCTATTTGATTGGTTTACTTTAGATAAATCAACCGTGTAGTTAACAAAACCTTTGTCATCACCAATAGAACTACCATTGTTTAGGGCTACGCCAAACATTTCGCCATCACCTTCTGAAGTAATTCCTGTACGAATTGTAGCAGAACCTTCATTAGGGGTGTCTTTTAAGATAATATTCATTACACCTGCAATTGCATCTGAACCGTATTGAGCAGAAGCACCATCTCTTAATATCTCTACTCTTTTGATTGCATCTGTAGGTATCGCAGAAATATCCGCACCTGTTTCACCACGTCCTGGAGAGGTTTGTGTATAAAGCAAGGCGCTTAAGTTTTTACGTTTACCGTTAATTAGAATCAAAGTTCTACTTGGTCCCATGTTACGAATTTCATAAGGATCTAGTAAAGAAGTTGCATCGTTTACTGGTGTTTGAACCGTATTAAATGATGGAATTCTGTATTGCAAAGCTTTGTCAAAAGTTGCTTGACCCGTAGAAGTCAATTCTTTTACACCAACAACATCAACTGGTAAAGGCGTATCAGCATTACTTCTAGGAGCAGTTCTAGAACCTACTACTACAAACTCTTCTAATTGTACACCTTCACTTAGTGAAACGTTAACAACAGATTTACCTGACACCTTTTTTTCCTTGGTAGGAAAGCCGATGTAGCTAAATACCAATGTCGCATCTGCTGCTGCATCAATAGTATAATTACCATCAAAATCAGATGTAGTTCCATTGGTCGTACCTTTTTCGACAACGTTAACACCTGCTAATGGATTACCATCTTGATCTTTAATATTACCAGTTATTGACTGCTGTAATATGGATAAATCTTTAACTGTACTATATTTTAAAGTATTAAGAGAGAGTTTATTTAGTTTAACTTTCTCCGCTTTTTTGTGGTAAACCACGTAATAGTTGTTGCCTAAATACTCAAAATCAAAACTTGTTTTGCTTTCAAGTTTGTTTATAATTTTATTGAGCTTACTATATCTATACTCTTCAGGATCTAAATTTTCTCCGGATATTAGACTAGCATTATAAGTAAAATAAACATTATGCTTTTTGCTTATATCAGTAAGAAAATCGGACAGAGCAACATTCTCTTCCACTTCCATGGTAATGTTGTTTTCTGATGCCTGAACCTGCACAGTTCCTATTGCTAGGCTTGCAGTTAACAGTGTTTTCATAATAGTTTTTCTCATAATAATCATTTAATTTTTAGTTAGTTCTTAAATATTAGTAGTCTTTTGTCCTTAACGACAATTCTAGTCCCAGTCGATTTTTCTATTGCTGACAAACAAATTTTGAGATTTTGATTAGGGATACCCCCGGTTAGTTTTTGGTTTTTAAGTTCTTCGTCAATGAATTCTGTTTTCATTCCATATGCCTGTTCTACATTTTTCATAACCTCATATACTGATGTGTTATTGAAAATATAAGTTCCTTCGCGCCATAAAGAGTATGAAAGGTCTTGGGTTACTTTGTCATGTGTTATTTCTTTATCTTCTTTAGAGTAAGAAACCAACTCACCCGGTATCATTTTTTGAGTAGTACCATCGTCCAATAAAAGTTCTATAGAACCTTCATCTAAAAGAACACCGGTCTTATTATCTCTTGTGCTTACATGGAACTGCGTTCCAAAAACCTCAACTTTTAAATCTTTCGTATTTACCCAAAATTTAGCTTTGGTAGATGGTATAGATTTTACTTTAAAATAAGCTTCTCCTGATAAGTTTATATTACGTGGGGATGTTTTGTCGTATGAAATTTCAGAATTTCCGTTTAAAACAACAGAAGTACCATCAGGTAATTTTAAATCGATGATTTCACCAAATACCGTTTTATGGGTTACTGTGGTATCAGTAGGTAAAAAACTATAACCGAAGGTTACCATGAGGACTAAAACAGCAGTAATTGCTATATATTTAACTGCCTTTGAGGTGGTTTTTTTACTTTTGGAATCTATTTTTTCTGGTTCTAGCTGAGCTAGTACATGACTAAGTTCCCTTTCAATTTTACTTTCAGAAATTTTCGCATTATCAAACTGAATTCCTAGAATTATAGCTTTGGCATTAAATACGGTTTCTATTTTATCCGGGTGCTTCTCAATCCAATTGTTCCAGAAGGCTACATCGTTTTGATTTTGGTTCTTGGCCCAATTCACAAACGAAATATCGTCTATCAGAATTTCTAAAAGGGAAAGGTTTTTTTTACTCATAAAAATGGTCTTCATTAATAAAGAGACCATCTTTTATTATTAATACCCTATTTTTTTAAGTTTTTTTTAAAACAGCAGATATTTCATGGTCTAGTATCTCGCTTCGCAACTTGGTAAATGCTTTTTGTAACGTATTTAATACACTTTGATAGGAGATATCCATCACCTCTGCTGTGTCCTTAATAGATAGCCCACTGTAGTATTTTAAATACACTACTTCCCGTTGCCTTGTAGATAGGGAGTTGAGTAGGATTACTAGGGTAGTGTTCTTTGTGTTGCTTATTTCTTGTTCAATTTTTAATTCTTCGGGTGAAAATCCAAAGGATTGACTAGACTCTAAACTTTCTTCAAAAGAAGTAAAGAGGCGTTCTTTTTTAAGACTTTTTAAGACAGCTCTTCTGAATGATACAAATAAATAGGATTTTACATTATTAACTTCGCCTAAATTTCTTCTGTTTTTATGTAAGTAAATAAAAAAGCTTTGGAGACAATCTTCAGTAATAAATTGATCAGAAGATATTTTCAAACCATAACTATATAATTGTGAATAGTAGGTTTTGAATAATGAAGAAAAGGCATTTTTATCACCTTCGATAAATAATTGCCACAAAGGTTTTTCAGAAGAAGTGTTCATATTCTATATCTGTCCAGACCATAAATATATATAATCATTATTAAAATTATGTTAAATGAAATAATAAAATCAGCAAACATAACAATTAATTAAATATGTGGCAATGATACACTTATTTAGCTGAATATTGTTTAATGTTAAATAGTATGGTTGAAAAGAGATGATTTAGAGTGATAAGTGAGGGCGAGACTTTTATTAAAAATACCAATTCAAAAAGTTATCTTTGCAGCCTATTTTAGAGGACCTTTTAAATTTATTCAAACTTTAATTACAATTTTCAAGATGAAAGCAGGTATTGTAGGATTGCCAAATGTAGGAAAATCAACTCTTTTCAATTGTCTTTCCAATGCTAAAGCACAAAGTGCCAATTTTCCTTTTTGCACAATAGAGCCTAATATAGGGGTTGTAAATGTTCCGGATGCTCGATTGCAAAAACTAGAGACTTTGGTAGACCCAGAACGCGTTTTACCTGCAACGGTTGAAATCGTTGATATTGCTGGTTTGGTAAAAGGAGCAAGTAAAGGTGAAGGATTAGGAAATCAGTTTTTGGGAAATATTCGTGAAACCGACGCTATTTTGCATGTTTTACGTTGTTTTAATGATGATAATATTATTCACGTAGACGGTTCTGTTGACCCAATCAGGGACAAAGAGACCATTGATATGGAATTGCAGCTAAAAGATTTAGAAACGGTAGATAAAAAACTGGACAAAGTAAAACGTGCTGCTAAAACGGGTAATAAAGAAGCCCAAAAAGAAGAAGCCGTTCTTTTAAAGTTAAAAACGGGCTTAGAAGCGGGTACATCAGTTCGTGCTATTGAATTGTCCAAAGAAGATAGAGAAGAATTTGTAAAACCTTTACAGTTTATTACAGATAAACCTGTAATGTATGTTTGTAATGTAGATGAAGATGCTGCGGCCACAGGAAACGAATATGTAGAAAGGGTAAAAGCTGCTGTAGCTCAAGAAAATGCAGAAGTAGTTGTTCTAGCAGTGGGTACAGAAGCAGATATTACTGAATTAGAAACTTACGAAGAGCGACAAATGTTTTTGGAAGATCTTGGTTTAGAAGAACCAGGTTCTGCTAAATTAATACGTGGTGCTTACAAATTATTGAATTTAGAAACGTATTTCACAGCTGGTGTAAAGGAAGTACGTGCTTGGACTATTCCTGTTGGTGCTACTGCCCCACAGGCCGCTGGTGTAATTCATACTGATTTTGAGAAAGGCTTTATTCGTGCCGAGGTTATCGCTTATAATGACTATGTAGAATTTGGTAGCGAGTCTAAGGTAAAGGAAGCTGGTAAAATGCGTGTGGAGGGTAAAGAGTATATCGTTAAAGATGGCGATGTAATGCACTTTAGATTCAACGTATAGTATTTAATATAGCTATGACTATTTGTTAAGTTGGTAGCAAAATAATATTTGAAGACCACATGAGTATATCTTATGTGGTCTTTATTTATAAATAGGAATCCTGTTTATAAAAGAAATCAACATCATTTTAGGATAAGCCTATTTATGGTTAAATTCACAATTCTAAAAAACACTCTAGTAAATTGAAGAATTTTATAGATGAATTGAACGATGCCCAAAGAGCACCCGTTCTACATAAAGATGGACCGTTAATGGTTATCGCAGGAGCTGGGTCAGGTAAAACCAGGGTTCTTACTTATCGGATTGCGTATTTAATGCAACAAGGTGTTGACCCTTTCAATATTCTGGCATTAACTTTTACCAATAAGGCGGCACGTGAAATGAAAGAGCGTATTGCCAAGATAGCGGGTAGATCGGAGACTAAAAACCTTTGGATGGGTACATTCCACTCCGTTTTTGCCAAGTTGCTACGGTTTGATGGCGATAAACTGGGTTTTCCTAGTAATTTCACTATTTACGATACGCAAGATTCTCAACGGCTGCTGGCTTCCATTATTAAGGAAATGGGTCTAGATAAAGATATTTATAAGTACAAACAGGTACAAAATCGTATCTCGTCATTTAAAAACAGTTTAATAACTGTTAAAGCTTATTTGAAAGATCCTGATTTGGTAGAGGCGGATGCTATGGCCAAAAAACCCAGAATGGGAGAGATATACCAAAACTATGTAGATCGCTGTTTTAAAGCGGGCGCAATGGATTTTGATGACCTTTTACTTCGTACTAACGAACTTTTAAATCGTTTTCCTGAAGTATTGGCCAAGTACCAAGATAGGTTCCGATATATTTTGGTTGATGAGTACCAAGATACCAACCACTCGCAATACCTTATAGTGAAGGCACTAGCAGATCGTTTTCATAACATTTGTGTGGTGGGAGATGATGCGCAGAGTATTTATTCGTTTCGTGGGGCGAATATTAGTAACATATTAAACTTTCAGAAAGATTATGATAATGTGGGCATGTATCGCCTAGAACAGAATTATAGGTCTACAAGAAATATAGTAAATGCGGCAAACTCAATTATCGCAAAAAACAAAGAGCAGCTAGAGAAAATAGTTTGGACGTCAAACGATGATGGTTCTAGCATAAAAATACATCGTAGTACAACTGATGCCGAAGAAGGTAGGTTTGTGGCTGGTTCTATTTGGGACCACAAGATGAACGAGCAATTGGGTAACGGTGAATTTGCTATACTCTATCGTACCAACTCGCAATCACGTGCTATGGAGGACGCGCTACGAAAGCGTGATATTCCTTACCGTATTTACGGTGGACTTTCTTTTTATCAGCGAAAAGAAATAAAGGATGTATTGAGTTATTTGCGATTGGTCATTAATCCTAAAGATGAAGAAGCCCTTAAGCGGATTATCAATTTTCCGGCAAGGGGTATCGGTCAAACTACTTTAGACAAGTTAACGGTTGCCGCCAATCATTATAACCGTTCCATTTTTGAGGTGATTCAAAACCTTGATAAAATTAACCTGAAAATAAATGCTGGTACGCAACGAAAGTTGCAGGACTTTACTACCATGATTCAAAGTTTTCAGATTATGAACGAAACTGCCGATGCTTTTGTAATGGCGGAGCATGTGGCCAAGAAGTCGGGTATTCTTTTAGAGTTTAAAAAAGATGGAACTCCCGAAGGTATTGGCAAAATGGAGAATATCGAAGAGCTACTAAACGGTATTAAAGATTTTGTAGAAGGACAGATGGAAATTGCCGACGCTACAGGAAGCATTGGTGAATTTCTTGAAGATGTGGCATTGGCAACAGATTTGGATAATGATAAAGGTGATGATGACCGTGTTGCTCTTATGACCATTCACTTAGCTAAAGGTCTTGAATTCCCATACGTTTATATCGTAGGTATGGAAGAAGATTTATTCCCTTCTGGAATGAGTATGAACACGCGAAGCGAACTGGAGGAGGAGCGAAGGTTATTCTACGTGGCGCTTACACGTGCTGAGAAACAGGCATACCTTACCTATACTCAAAATAGATACCGATGGGGTAAGTTGATAGACGCAGAACCTAGTCGGTTTTTAGAGGAAATAGATGAGAAATATGTAGAAAATCTCACACCAATTGATACAGGTTACCGATATAAGCCACTTGTAGATAACGATATTTTTGGAGAGATTGATAAAAGTAGGTTGCGGCAGGGTAAACCAACTAAAGGAACACCACCGCCTAGCGGTAAAAAACCTAATGAAGGTCAACTCAGAAAACTGAGGAAATTAAAGCCAGAACTTGCTACTCCTATTGGGAATACCAATGAGGTAGACCCAAATTTAGCTGAGGGTAGTATCATTAATCATACTCGTTTTGGCCGTGGAAAAGTAATTAAAATAGAAGGCGTAGGGAATGACCGAAAAGCGGAAATTCAGTTTGTAAAAGGGGATATTAAAAAGCTATTGCTTCGTTTTGCGAAGTTGGAGGTTATTTCGTAAGACTAGTTTTAGAATTGATTTTGTCTTTTCTTTTGAAGTTCTTTTTATTTTATAAGCTATTATAAATAGTAATTACTTTTAGGTAAAAGTGTATATATTAGAAATTGATTAGCTTAAAACTATGGCGGAATTCATTAAAATATACGAAGAGAATCCTAACCCTAAAGAAATAAAGAGGGTGGTGGATGTACTGAGGAAAGGTGGTTTAGTTATTTATCCAACAGATACTGTTTATGGTTTAGGTTGTGATATAACTAACTCACGAGCGTTGGAAAAGATAGCCCGCATCAAAGGCATAAAATTGGCCAAGGCTAATTTTTCTTTTATCTGTGCAGATTTAAGTAACCTCTCCGACTATGTGCGGCAAATAGATACGGCTACTTTTAAAATACTTAAAAGAGCATTGCCAGGACCATATACTTTTATCCTCCCTGGAAATACAAACTTACCTAAGGACTTTAAAAAGAAGAAGACTGTAGGAATTAGAGTTCCGGCTAATACTATAGCACAAGCGCTCGTAGAAGGTCTCGGGAACCCAATTGTATCAACTTCTATACATGATGAAGATGATTTACTGGAATATACCACAGATCCGGAACTTATTTTTGAAAAGTGGGAAAACTTAGTGGATATTGTTATTGATGGTGGTTATGGAGATAACGTAGCCTCAACAGTAATTGACCTATCTAATGGGGAGCCCCAAGTTATTAGAGAAGGCAAAGGAGATATTGATATTTTCTAAAAGAAATTAAAACCTCGGAAATGAGAGAATTGAACATAAAAAAACCGCAACTTATAAAGTTGCGGTTTTTATTTATGCTATAGTTACTGCTTAGTTGTTAATAGCAGGATCATCCATACCTTCTTCGATCATACTGTAGAACTGATCAATTTTAGGAAGAACAACAATACGAGTTCTTCTGTTTTTAGATTTTTCAGTTGTAGAAACAGGAACATACTCTGATCTACCAGCTGCAGTCATACGCTTAGGATCAACATTGTAATCGTTTTGTAAAATTCTAACTACTGCTGTAGCACGTTTTACACTTAAATCCCAGTTGTCCAAAAGAACACCGTGTCTTCCGTAAGGTACATCATCAGTATGCCCTTCTACCATGAATTCAAAATCTGGCTTGTTGTTTACAACCTGTGCAACTTTACCAAGTATTTCTTTTGCTCTGCTAGTAACGTTGTAGCTACCACTGCTAAACAATAGTTTATCAGATATAGAAACAAAAACAACACCTTTTTCAACGCTAATTTGGATGTCTTCGTCATCTAAGTTACCTAAAACACCTTTTAAGCTCTGTACCAAAGAAAGGTTTACAGAATCTCTTCTAGTGATGGCATCTTGTAATTTACGTATCGTAAGATCTTTTTCTTGTAAGCTTTCCAAAGATTTTTCAAGATTCTCGGCACCTTTTGAAGTTAAGGTAGTCAAGTTCCCCATGTTATTAATCAACTCTTGATTGTTAGCTTTTAAAAATGCGTTTTGATCCTGTAACGTTTTAAGTCTAGAACCAGTAGTGGCCTTTTCTTCTAAACAATCGTTTAATTTAACCGTTGCAGAATTCAAAAGATCTTGCGCTTCTTTATGTTTTGATTCTAAATCAGTATACTTCTTTTGTGATACACACGAAGACAACAACATGGTCACTCCTAAACAGCCTAAAATTAATTTTTTCATAATGAGAGTTACTAAGTATTTAATGATTGTTATTTGATTTTTTAACTAATGTCAATAAGAGACAAAATTAGATAATCGCCAAAGGTAGTATTTGTAAAATTAGTTAATGTTTTACTAAATCGTTAAAATTCTTTACATGATGTACGAAATGCTGCCATACAATGGACTTCGTATAGTAGTATTTTTGGATAAAATTGGCTTTTTCCCTCCTTTTGTACATTTTTCTAAAATGCCTATAGAAGCTTAAATGTGCCCTTAAAATTGCTAAGCAATGTCTAAATCTAAATTGAAAGATAAACCGAATTGCTGCAATCCCATCAAGCAGTAGACGAAGCATAATAATCGTCAATGCTTTTCTTCTTGGTAAATTCTTAGTAATGGAGAAAAGAGAGTTTCTGAAATTCAGATACGTTTTCTTAGGATTCATATTGCTAAGGGTTGAACCTCCCAAGTGATATACTTTAGAAGTGCCTACATAGAACACCTTATGACCATTGTTTTTGGCTCTCCAACATAAATCAACTTCTTCCTGGTGTGCAAAATAATGTTCGTCAAATCCATTTAGTTCCCAGTAGACTTCCTTTTTAATAAACATGCATGCGCCTGTTGCCCAAAAAATCTCAGTAACATCATCATACTGTCCGTTATCCTTTTCAAGATCTTGAAATATACGTCCTCTACAAAAAGGATAGCCTAATTGATCAATAAATCCTCCTCCTGCTCCTGCATATTCAAAATAATCCGGACGCATTAGATCCATAATTTTTGGCTGTACAATAGCAACTTCTTTGTCTTCGGAAAAGACTTTTAAAATAGGGGGTAACCAACCTTCGGTTACTTCTATATCGGAATTTAAAAGACAATAAATATCGGCATCTATACTTTTAAGTCCATCATTATATCCTTTTGTGAAGCCGCCATTTTCGCTATTCTGAACAATCTTGACGGAAGGATAATTGGTTTTGATAAAAGCAACTGAATTATCTGTGGAAGCATTATCAACAACGAAAATTTCTGCGTCACCAGAGTGTTGCACAACAGAGGGCAGATATCTTTCAAGAAGTACCTCTCCATTCCAATTTAATATGACGACAGCAATACGCAAAACGATCGCAAATTAACGGCTAAAATCAGGAATATCCCTTAGAAACGTGTATTTTTCTGAAGTAAAATCCATTTTGCAATAAAAATGGTCAAGTCCATTGGTTACCATCAGATAATCGGCTTTTAATTCAAGGTTGTAGCGTGCTATTTGGTCAAAAGTAGTTTGATCTATATTTATTTGGGGAGCTTTGCATTCTACCAAGATGTGAATACTGCCGTCCGAATTAAAAACAACAATATCGTATCTTTTCTTGATATCGTTTATAACCAATTGCTTCTCAACGTTTACCAGACTTTTTGGATAGCTTTTTTCTTCTAGCAAATAATTGACTACATGTTGCCTTACCCATTCTTCGGGTTGCAGTACAACAAATTTTTTGCGTATACTGTCAAAAATGCGCACGTTATTTTCGCTACTTTTGAGACGGAATTTATACTCCGGAAAATTAAGGGGTACCATTTAGCAAATTTGATGATTTTTTTTGGATGGATGAAGCAAAACAAATAGTTACCGATATTAAAAACGGCAAAATCAAACCCATATATTTTTTATTTGGGGAAGAGCCCTATTATATTGATGCCATTGCCTCTTACATTGAGAAAAAACTACTTGCCGAAGAAGAAAAGGGGTTTAACCAAATGGTGCTTTATGGAAAAGACGTTACCATAGACGATATTGTTGCCAACGCAAAGCGATATCCAATGATGGCAGAACGCCAAGTAGTTATTGTTAAGGAAGCACAACATCTTGTTAGGACTATAGATAACCTAACGTCTTATGTAGACAATCCACAGATGTCTACCGTATTAGTGGTTTGCTATAAATACAAAAAACTAGACAAGCGTAAGAAGTTGTATAAGTCTGTTCAAAAGGCGGGAGTTCTTTTTGAAAGCAAAAAAATGTATGATAATCAGGTCTCTGATTGGATTAGAAAAAATCTGCAAAATAGGGGGTATAGTATATCTCACAAAGCAGCTATTTTGCTAACCGAGTATTTAGGCACGGATTTAAGCCGTATCAATAATGAACTGGAAAAATTGCAGTTAGTATTACCTAAGCAGAGCGAGATTACACCGGCGGATATAGAAGCCCATATAGGCATAAGTAAGGACTATAATAATTTTGAGCTTAAAAAGGCTATTGGAGAAAGAGATGTGCTGAAGGCAACCCGTATTATTAATTATTTTTCTCAGAACCCCAAGGATAATCCTTTTGTGCTCACCGTAACTTTGCTGCATTCGTTCTTTACGCAACTTTTACAATATCATGGTTTAAAAGATCATTCTCCTAAGAGCGTAGCAAGTGCACTTCGGATTAACCCATATTTTGTTAGTGAGTTTCAGACAGCAGCCCGTAACTACCCTATGAAAAAGGTTAGTGGTGTTATATCTTCTCTTCGCGAAATGGATTTGAAAGGGAAAGGTGTTGGGGCTAACGTTAATTCGCAGGCGGACCTTTTAAAAGAACTCTTGGTTAAAATTATCTAAATTATCTTTTATCTACACTGTATTTTCCCGGCCCCAAAAGGATTATAGCTACAAAGATGACAAAATAAATAAGTGCTAGTTCTTTCTTTTGAAATGGGTCAGCTCCGTGTACCATAAATGCAGCGATACCCATAGTAATAGCGGCAGGAATAGCTGCTAACCTGGTCTTGAAACCAAAGATGATTAAGATTGGACAAACGAATTCTGCTAGTACAGCTAAAAATAAAGAAGGTGTTGAGCCAATACCAATGGGGTCGGCAAATTCCGCACCGTTAATCAACATTTGCAATTTTCCATACCCGTGAACGGCCATCATTGCAGACGCTGCGATTCGTAATAAGGCTAAGCCAATATCTTTTAAAAGTGTGTTGGACATCTATTTTTGAGTTTACTTTAATTATAAAAGTATTCTTTTTTATGAAGTTGCCCAAATGCATTTCAAAGAAATAAACCCATAGGTATATAAATTATTACGGCAAAGCCGCTTTGTTATATACTGATGGGTTTGATACCTAATTAGTTAACGTATTTCCGGGAAGCTTTCTGGGTCTAATTCATTCATGATGTTATATACCTTTTCAAAAACATCTTCCGCATTCGGTTTTGAAAAGTAATCTCCATCAGTACCATAAGCAGGTCTGTGTGCTTGTGAAGTAAGTGTCTGTGGAGCAGAATCTAAATATGCATATGCTCCTTGTTTCTCAATGATTTCGTTAAGCAAGTAAGCTGAACATCCACCGGGAACATCTTCGTCTATTACAAGTAATCTATTTGTTTTCTTAATACTCTTTAAAGTGTCATGGTGCACATCAAAAGGCAATAAGGTCTGTGCATCTATTACTTCAGCATCAATACCTACTTCTTTTAGTTCTTCTGCGGCCTGTGATACAATTCTAAGTGTAGAGCCATAAGATACCAATGTAATATCGGTTCCCTCTTTAATCGTTTCAACTTTGCCAATTGGCGTACAGAATTCTCCTAAATTAGTAGGTTTTTGTTCTTTCAGTCTATAGCCATTCAAACTTTCGATTACTAAAGCGGGTTCATCGGTTTTTAAAAGGGTATTGTAAAAGCCAGCCGCTTGTGTCATGTTTCTAGGTGATAAAATATACATACCACGTAGAGAGTGAATTAAAGTTCCCATTGGAGAGCCTGAATGCCAAATACCTTCTAGCCGGTGACCTCTTGTTCTTACGATTAATGGTGCTTTTTGTTTCCCAGCAGTACGGTACCTTAAACAAGCTACATCATCCGTTAAAGTAGATAGTGCGTAAAAAATATAATCTAGATATTGAATTTCTGCAATTGGGCGAAGCCCTCTCATTGCCATTCCTGTGCCTTGTCCAATAATGGTAGTTTCCCTTATACCGGTATCGGCTACTCTAATCTTACCATATTTATCCTGCAGTCCTTCAAGTCCTTGATTAACATCTCCTATAGCGCCACTATCCTCACCAAAAACTAAGCTGTTTGGGTATTTTTCAAATATTTTATCAAAATTATCTCGCAGAATAACACGGCCATCAACATTTTCAGTAGTGTCTGCGTATTCCGGTTTTACTTCCACAACGCTTAAAGCGCCTGTAGGCCCGTCATTGTATAAATTAGCACTATATAATGGTTGCGTTTCTTTTAGGAATGTATTGGTCCATTGTAAAAGATCTTGTTTCTCAAGAAATGATTCTCCAATCAAGTATCTAAGTGCTTTCCTGGAGCTTACAGCCAAATCTTTTTTAATAGGTTCTTCTATAGCAATAAGGTCGTTTTTAACCTTAACGATAAAGTTTTTGTTTTGACTTTTTAGTGAAGCGTTATCCAATAGCACCACCAATTTTTTCTTGAGTGCTTTGTGATTTTCTAAATATTCGGACCAAGCCTCTCTTTTTGCAGAGCGAACTTCCCTAACAATACTCTTTTCAATTACTTTTAGTTCCTCGTCTGTGGTGATGCCTGTTTCCAGAATCCACTCACGAAATCGTTTGTTGCAATCGTTTTCTTTTTCCCAGTCCAGTCTCTCTTCATTCTTATAACGTTCGTGAGAACCAGAAGAGGAATGACCTTGTGGTTGGGTAAGTTCTGTTACGTGAATAATAACAGGCACATGTTCGTCCCTAGCTATATCTGCAGCATTTTCGTAAGCATGCATAAGGGCGGTATAATCCCATCCCTTAACTTTGAATATTTCGTAACCGTTCTGTTCTTCGGTACGTTTAAAGCCACTAAGGATTTCTGAAATATCTTCTTTTGTAGTATGGAATTTTGCGGGTACAGAAATACCATATTCATCATCCCAAATACTTATTACCATAGGCACTTGAAGTACTCCTGCAGCATTAATTGTTTCTAAAAACATGCCTTCGCTAGTACTGGCGTTACCAATAGTGCCCCAAGCAACTTCGTTCCCTTTATTAGAAAATTTAGTAGCGTCTAAACCATTTAGGTTTCTATATACTTTAGAAGCTTGCGCAAGACCTAATAGTCTAGGCATCTGGCCAGCAGTACAAGAAATATCTGCACTACTGTTTTTTTGGTTCATTAGATTCTTCCAACTCCCGTCTTCATTAAGACTATGAGTTATGTAGTGGCCACCCATTTGGCGACCTGCACTCATAGGTTCCTTTTCTATATCTGTAGTGGCATAAAGCCCATGAAACATGTCTTTTGGAGTCAAAAGCCCTAAGGCCATCATAAAAGTCTGATCTCGGTAATAACCGCTTCTGAAATCCCCATCTTTAAAAGATCGAGCCATTGCCAATTGAGGCAGCTCTTTTCCATCTCCAAAGATTCCAAATTTTGCCTTTCCGGTCAAAACTTCCTTTCTACCCAGTAGACTACATGTTCTACTGAGAACAGCAATTTTGTAATCGCTTATGATTTGGGTTTTGAAATCATCAAACGTAATATCGTTACTTGTTTTAGGCGAAGTATCCATTTAAGCTTTACGAGTTTTTACAAAAATAACAAACTAGAAGCATTTTTACAATGCTTGCTGAACATACTTGATCAAAATATATTTAAAAAAGAACGGAAATCAATAGTGTATTGATAATTTTCTATTGTCAAAAATTGATTTTATTATGAATTCAACAACTAAATACTAAAACCACTTTCGTGTGAATAGGCCAATTAACGTTTTAGGACTCACAGTGACAATAAATCTGATTTTCTCACCATAGTTAGGTTGCGAGACCTCCCATCCATTGTTTGAGTACACCGGAAGGTAAAGTTCAAAATAATCTGTAAGAAGGTTTAGACGAACCCCGGAATCATATACGAATTTTCCGTTTACACCTTTGTTCTTGACATAACCTAAATCGCTATAAACTTCAATCCATTTCCATAAGTTAACACTAGTGTTTATAGTGGCTAGATAATCATTTGCAAAACGATACTCTTGGGGTAGAAAGGATTTAAATCCACCTTCGGCAATAATAATCTGTTGACTATAAATACCCGAGTCTTCCGAACGACCCAAATAACCATAATCAAATAAATAATCTGTGGGGCGATCTAATGCAAAACTGTAATAATTAGGGTCAGTATAATCCGTAGTCTTATTTCTAATAAATTTACCAGCATAGAAACGGAAATTGAACTGACGGTTACTTTCAAACAGTTTGCGATATTCCAATTCAAAAGCAACTTTGGTAAAATCGCTTGCATGTTGGGCATCTGCAAACCAAGAAACATAATTGATAATTCCTGGGTTTCTGTTGGTATACCTAACATTCAATATGCTGTAATCTGGTGGTGTTTCAAAATCACCTAAACTTTCTGCTTTATCTCTCAATACATTTACATACCTAAAACGCAAAAACTCCCTTTTATTAGAAATAAGGTTTGCCGGTCTCCACCCAAAAGTAATAGAAGGCGTAATGGTTGAATATCGAGAGTTTTCCTGAAAGTGATAAGTAGAACCTCCAAGGCTGTAATTGGCTAAGTAAAGTCCACTTTTACTGAGGTATTTACGGTATGAAATTCTTCCTGAGCCTACAAAAGCATTTTCGCGGAACGAATAGGAGGGGGCAAAATCGTATACGAAAGGACGCTCTAATAGCGTTTTGTTATATAGTCGCATACCAGGCGTCCATCCATCGTAAATATTGAAATTTAAAATAGGAACATAAAACACTTGATTGTAGTATGGATTCTCGGAATCACGGAAAAAAGTGAATTTCAGCTTTTTATTTCCTGAGAAAAATCCTCCTAAAGATTTCCAGTTGTCCCTTTGGTTAAATTCAGGGATTTTCTGGTCGTAATTAAGAACTAGTCGTTTTTCACCACTTTTTGGAATGGTAACTGTTTTAATATCGTTAATACCGGAAAACCAATATTTAGAAACTACAGTGTCATTTTTCAATCCAAATAAAGAAATAGGCACATTAGTCCCTTTTTTGTTCTTTATGGTAACTTTCAATGAATCTTCGGTTTTTTCAACCTTTTTAATTTTGAAATCTATTTTACGATCTGTAGTCACAAAATCCTTAAAGAACCAGTCGATATCAGTATTCGTAGACCTTTTTAATATGGATTCAAAGTCTAAAGTCTTAACTTGACTAAGCTTGTAGTGCTTATAAAAGGTCTTAATGCTCTTATCTACCTTGTCTTTGCCAATATAGCTGGCAAGGTATGCAAGGCCGAGTCCCGCCTTATATTTATTACCTATTTTTTGGTTGAATTTAATAAGGGAATCGTTACTGGTGCTAAGAGGCTGGTCTAAATTGGTACGAGCAGTAAGCATATACAAAAATGTGTACTGTTCGTTGAAATTCATTTTCGCCAAATTAAAACTGCGTACTCCCCATATTTTAGATAGTTTTCCAAGCAGCTTTTGGTCAGGGTAAAACTCCTCTACATATTCTATCATTAAGTAGTTGGCAATAGCATCACTTAACCATTGTTCTTTTCTAGGGTCTAAGAAAAGAGTCTCTTCCAGAATATTAATAAGTGCAGTTTTTAAAAATTTCATTTCAAACTGAAACTGCTCTTCATAAGGTCTTATAAAAGAAGGTAACTGATTGATGCCGTACAGGGGATTCTTTTCGTAATCCAACTGACTAACCAATAATTGACGATGCGGATATTTTCCTAAATTGTTTTCTATGAATTCTGTAACCCTATTGATAGACAGTCCTTTAAATACATCTGCATACTTAAAAGCTTCAATATCGGTAATAACCGTTATTTGGGGGGTAACGTGGGTCATGAATCGCTTTTCCGGACTAAGCAAAATCTCGCAATTTTTTTGATGGTCCGCCGTTAACTGGGCCATTTGTCCGTTGGAGATGCCGTTGTTTCCTAAAACAGTAAAGTTGGTAGCAAGGTTTAAATTCCTGGGGTAAACAAAATTTACCGTAGTTTCCGTAACTCCTGTAAAAAGGTCTTCTAAATTTTTGTTGGAATATAAATGCCAAGCACCATCAAAATACGACGGTGTTAAATACCAATCTTTTAAGTAGTAACTGTTCTTTCTCTTGTCATAACCATAAGGCGTAAACTTATTTTCAGGAAGTTTTATGGTGTACGTTAAAAAAAGTTTAGCAGACTCGCCTGCTGGTAATGGACTGTTTAAATCGATTTTTATAATATCCTCACCGGTAGTACGGCGCCAGCGAAGTCCTCTGTATTCACTATCTACCGCACTTATAATAGTAGTGTAGCCTCTTTCGTGCTTTTTGGCCAAGTGCAGGCTTTTCTTGAATTGCTCGTCAAAACGTTTGGCCAATCCTGTATTTTTACTTGCGTAGGCATGAGCCCAGTCATTAAAATACAGTGTACTTAAGGTTTGGTTAGAATTATTCTGATACGTAAATTCTTGTTGAACCTGTATTTCTTTACTTTGCCCATCTAGTGTGGCTGTCAATACGTTTTCGTGTTGCGCAGCTAATTCTCCGAAACCGCCCAAAAGAACGGTTCCGAGATAAAAGCAAAATATGAGGTGTTTGATTTTCAAAGGTGATATTAAAAATTAGGACTAAGATTTCGGCCCTTGTAGAATGCATCAATGATATCTACTACTTCATCTTCTGTATCTGCAATTTTAATAAGATCCAAATCATGAGCACTTATGGTTTTCATCTCCAACATAGTGTTCTTAACCCAATCCATAAGACCAGTCCAAAATTCACTCCCAACAAGAATGATTGGGAATTTTTCAATTTTATTAGTTTGAATAAGAGTGATTGCTTCAAAAAGCTCGTCCAATGTGCCGAACCCACCCGGCATAACTACAAACCCTTGAGAGTATTTAACGAACATTACTTTTCTCACGAAAAAGTAATCAAAATCTAAACTTTTATCAGAATCAATATATGGGTTATCGTGTTGTTCAAACGGTAAGTCAATATTTAAGCCAACAGAAGTTCCGCCTGCTAAATGTGCACCTTTATTACCAGCCTCCATAATACCAGGTCCTCCACCAGTTATTACACCATAACCAGCATTTGCTATACTTTCGGCAATACTAACGGCTAGTTCGTAATATTTATCACCTGCCTTGGTACGGGCTGAACCAAAAATAGAAACGCATGGACCAATAGAGCCCATTTTTTCAAATCCCATAACAAATTCACCCATAATTTTGAATATGGCCCAAGAATCGTTAGTCTTTATTTCGTTCCAACCTTTGTGATGTTGTTCTTTTCTCATGTATAATTACTCTTATTTGTATAATTTTTTTCCTCTGATTTAGATTAAGTTTTGCCTTTTCTTATTCAAAAAGACTACTTTTCTTTATTTCAGCGGATGAATTTATTGTTTTTATTTTATTGAATTGTAAAGCTATTAATATTTCTAACTGAACTCAGCATAAATTTGATTAATCTTCCATTGCACAATCGATGTATTTTTCAATAATACCGGTAGAGCCTTTGTTGCTTAGTCCGGAATATTCAATTCTGGTCTCAAGTACTTTGCCGTATAGCTTTTTTTATCTTTGGCAACTTCTTCCGGTGTTCCTTTGGCAACTACTTTTCCGCCGCCACGGCCACCTTCATAGCCAATATCAATAATATAATCTACAATTTTTATAACATCCATATTATGTTCAATGACTAATATGGTATTTCCTTTGTCTACCAAACGAGTCAAAACTTCCATCAAAACTCGAATATCCTCAAAATGAAGTCCTGTTGTAGGCTCATCCAAAATATAAAAAGTATTGCCCGTATCCCGCTTAGAAAGTTCCGTGGCCAGCTTAATACGCTGAGCCTCACCGCCCGAAAGCGTAGTGGACTGCTGCCCTAGAGAAATATAGCCCAATCCTACGTCTTGAATGGTCTTCAACTTACGATAAATTTTGGGTATAAGCTCAAAAAACTCGACAGCTTCGTTGATTGTCATCTCCAAAACATCCGCTATGGATTTACCCTTATAACGTATTTCTAGGGTTTCTCTATTGAAGCGTTTTCCGTTACAAGTCTCGCATTCAACATAGACATCAGGCAAAAAGTTCATTTCAATAACCCGTAGACCTCCACCTTGACAGGTTTCGCAACGGCCACCTTTTACATTGAAGCTAAAACGACCAGGTTTGTAGCCTCTAATAGCTGCTTCTGGTGTTTTAGAGAACAATGCACGAATCTCTCCAAAAACTCCGGTATAGGTGGCAGGGTTAGACCTAGGCGTCCTACCTATGGGCGACTGATTAATGTCTATTACCTTGTCAATATGCTCTAGCCCAGTAATCTTCTTATAAGGCATAGGTTTCTTTACGCCATTAAAATAATGAGCGTTCATGATAGGGTAGAGGGTCTCGTTTATTAATGTAGATTTTCCACTACCAGAGACGCCTGTAACCCCAATCATTTGACCTAATGGAAGCGTTATAGAAACATTCTTTAAATTATTTCCGGTACATCCAGAAAGGGTGATTTTTTTACCATTCCCTTTTCTACGTTTTTCAGGAATTGCAATCTGTTTTTTTCCAGTAATATAATCAGCTGTTAGGGTATTCTCATTTTTTAACTCCTTTGGAGAACCTTGAGAGATAATCTCACCACCATGCTTTCCGGCTCTCGGACCTATATCTATTACGTGGTCTGCACACTCTATCATGTCTCGGTCATGTTCCACAACGATTACCGAATTACCCAAATCCCGGAGAGATTCTAGTGATTTAATCAATCTTGTGTTATCTCGTTGATGTAAACCAATACTAGGTTCATCAAGAATATAAAGCACGCCAACCAACTGAGAACCGATCTGTGTGGCCAATCGTATACGTTGTGCTTCACCACCTGATAGTGATTTTGAGCTTCTGTTTAGTGAAAGATAATCCAGCCCAACATCTAAAAGAAACTGAATGCGCGTTCGTATTTCCTTAATAATTTCTTCAGCAATCTTAAGCTGATTTCCTTCTAACTTCTTATCTAAACCCTTGAAGAATTTAGCCAGTTCAGCAATATCCAAATGTGCCAGTTGAGCTATATTCTTTTCGTCTATTTTAAAATTAAGCGATTCTTTACGCAGACGCGAACCTTCACATACTGGACAGGTAATTTTGTCCATATATTCTTTGGCCCAACGTTTTAATGCTGTTGTGCCTGCTTCTTCATATTGATTTTTAATAAAGTTGGCAATACCTTCATAATCAATTTTATAATTCCGCTTAACACCTAAACTCTTGGAGTCGACCTCAAAAGTCTCGTGACCACCGTTAAGAAGAACATCAATAGCTTCTTCAGTAATTTTGGAAATAGGGTCTGTCAGTTCAAATTCATAGCGTTTGGCTATAGGTTCTATTTGTTTAAACGCCCAAGAATTCTTATACTCTCCCAAGGGAGCGATTCCTCCAGATTTAATAGATAATTTTTTATCTGGAAATATCTTTTTTTCGTTCACTTCGTAAACATGACCTAGCCCATTACAATTAGGGCACATTCCTTTGGGAGAGTTGAACGAAAACGTATTAGGCTCAGGAACAGGGTAGGAGATGCCAGTTGTTGGACACATCAGGTCACGACTAAAATACCGAGCTACAGATTGACCTTCTTCTAAGACCATAAGTACATTGTCTCCACTGTACATAGCGGTATTCAAGGATTCGGTGAGACGTTTGTCCATATCTTCCGAATCAACCACTTTTAGACGATCAATTACAATCTCTATATCATGGGTTTTATAGCGATCGGCTTTCATTCCCTTAACAATATCTTTTACTTCACCATCAACCCTGACTTTTACAAAGCCTTGTTTGGCAATTTGTTCAAAAAGCTCTCTATAATGTCCTTTTCTAGATTTGATAATAGGAGCAAGGATATTGATTTTCTTACCGTCATAATCCTTCTTAATGAGCTCTTTTATCTGCTCATCACTATAACTCACCATTTTCTCGCCCGTATTGTAACTATAGGCATCTCCGGCACGTGCAAAAAGCAGACGGAGGAAATCATAAATTTCGGTAATTGTACCTACCGTAGACCGTGGTGATTTTGATGTGGTTTTCTGTTCAATAGCAATAACAGGAGATAACCCATCAATTTTATCCACATCAGGTCTTTCCAACCCTCCTAAAAACTGTCTGGCATAGGCGGAAAAAGTTTCTATATACCGGCGTTGGCCTTCAGCATAAATTGTATCAAAGGCAAGGGAAGATTTACCACTCCCGGAAAGTCCGGTTATAACAACCAATTTTTCTCTAGGTATAGTAACATCTATATTTTTAAGGTTGTGCACGCGAGCGCCCTGAACCTCAATATTTTCTTCGTAGTTTATCATTTTCAATAGCAAAGTTGCAAAGGTACGATTTTGACTATTAACAAAGAAGTGACCTTTACTTATATCTATGTTAAGGAAAACGTGGAAAACACCTGAAATAAAGGGGGTCAACCGCTTATGAGTCTATATTTTGTGTGATAAAACCCAGATACCTCAATAGATAAATGCAAATAAAGCTAAACTGCCTTTTTCTCACTCAAATATTTCCAGTAACGTTTTGGAACGTGTTGTTTGTGAAGTTTTAAATTAATGCGAGATTTGATGTTGGTACTTTTAAAGTAATTGTTCCAAAGGTCTTGATAGTTATATTCCTCATCACCAAAATGAGCGCTTTTATTCAGGCTGATGGTATAAATTTCATCAAGGTCTAAGGATACGATTTCAACTTGATTTAAATCAAAGAAAATACCGTATTTACGTTTTACATCATAAATTAACCATTGCTGATCTGCATATCTAGATCTAAAATGTTTGGATATCAAGGGCAGAACATCAAAATCTGGTTCTATATTGGCAAAGTAGATTTCATCTTTCGTTAACTGAAAGCGAACAAAAGCCTCCATACGATGCTTTTCTCGACCAACAGATCTTGCCAATTGACTTATTTTTAAAACAATTTCATCTGAGTAATCAGAGGCAATGGAAGTTTCAGAAGTAAACAACTTGCAAATATATCTGTACAGTACTAATTCAATACCCTTATTCTCACTTAAGAAAGCAAAGTAGATATCCTTTATAGCGTTGTGACTCTTCTTATGAATGCCATTCCATACTCTTTTAGCCTTGTCCATTTGTGTAAAAATGGTTTCGGTTTCAGAAAAAAGTCCACTTTGAGAGGCCGAGTTCTTTTGAATATCTGCTATTTGTGCTTTTTCATCGAAAGCCACAAAAATAGCTGTTAGAAATCCGTTGAAGCTTCCGTCGTAAATTAAGGTTTTTGTAGCATTCATAGTTTCATATTTAGTTCTGTTTACAATAGTTGCCAATAGGCTGAATCAACTAAACAACTGTAGTTGATTACTATACTCTTTTCTAAATTTCCCGACCGAATTCTGTAGAATTAAGCCTTTTATTTTGTTCCCTTCCATATCTCTATGTTCCCACTTGTTGGAGTCACAAACAATGAAATATTTTGCTCTGTTTAATGCCACACCAATCTTCTGAAGATGTTCCCAGTTTAAGTTTCTAAACCGTCTTGCGTTAATTATTTTATGAACAGATTTCATGCCCAACCCTGGTACACGTGCTAGAACACTTTTGTCTGCCTTGTTGATATCCACGGGAAAGTATTGCATGTTCCGTAATGCCCAACCTAATTTAGGGTCCACATCCATATCTAAGTTTGGGTGGTCGTTGTTCAAAAGTTCCTGAACCCCAAAACCATAAAAGCGTAGCAACCAATCTGTCTGGTATAATCTATTCTCCCTCAGCATAGGTACTTGGGTGCCAATAGCAGGAAGCCTATTATCCTCTGCAACGGGAACATAACCAGAATAATACACCCGTTTCATATTATAATTTTTGTAGTAATGTGTGGCGGAGTACATAATATCCTTGTCCGATTCTCCGGTGGCACCTACAATCATTTGAGTGCTTTGCCCGGCCGGCGCATATTTTGGAGTGCTCTTAATTATTTTTTTCTCTGATTTGTATTGGATGATTTCATTTTTCACCTTTAGCATAGGTTTGGTAAAGTCCTCATGCTTTTTATCTGGAGCCAATAGTTTGAGCCCGGATATAGTAGGTATTTCAATATTTACAGATAATCTATCGGCATAAAGTCCGGCTTCTCGCATAAGCTCATCACTGGCTCCAGGAATAGATTTTAAATGTATATATCCATTAAAATTCTCTTCCAACCGTAGCTTTTTAGCAACAGCAACTAAGCGTTCCATAGTATAGTCTGGACTTTTGAATATGCCCGAACTTAAGAAAAGACCTTCTATATAATTCCTGCGATAGAAGTTAATGGTCAAATCTACTACCTCTTGTATTTTGAAAGCAGCCCGTTGCACATCATTACTTTTGCGTGTCACACAATAAGCACAATCAAAAATACAGTGGTTTGTGAGTAATATTTTCAACAATGAAACGCACCTACCATCTTCCGTATAGCTATGGCAAATTCCCATACCGCTACTGTCTCCAAGTCCCTTTGTACTGTTCTTCCGAACACTTCCGCTGCTTGAGCACGAAACGTCATATTTGGCGGCATCCGCCAGAATGTTCAATTTTTCCTTAATTCTATCAAATGATAACGACATTGTAGGTGTTTGTATTTATTCCAAAATTATGGAAAAAATCCATATTATGGATATATTCCAAATAAAACTTTGGAGTATGTCCAAATTGCGTATATTTGGAAATGAAAGGGTAGTGGAGAGCATAAAGTCTATTAATGTTTTTATGAACAGGGATAATTCAAGAATTATATGGAAAATGAAATTACGTTAAAACGCTTCACTGATATTCGCCGTGAGTTGGGCTATACCCAAGCGGAATTTGCTAAGCTTCTTGGCGTATCTAGTACTACAGCAGATATAGAGCGTGGGCGTACTAAGCTATCTGGTAAAGTAGTGATGGAACTTTTAAGGCAGTTCAAGATTAATCCGTTGTGGCTGTTTGGTGATAGTGATAATCAATACTTGGAGACTTCTAAAGTTAGCGTGATTCCAAAGGTGGTTACTGTAGATAATGCTGGAAATGACAACATGGTATTGGTAAACGCCAAAGCTGCTGCCGGTTATCCACAAAACATTGCAGATACAAGCTGGTACGAACAACTTCCTGCTTTTGATCTGCCTATTCCTGAATTTAGAAATGCTACGTATCGTGGTTTTCAGGTTGACGGAGACAGTATGTTACCTAATTTAAGGTCTGGGGAGTGGGTTTTGGCCAAGGCAGTAGAGCACATAGATGATGTAAGCCAGAATAAAATGTATGTGGTAGTCTTAGAAGATGCTGTTTTGGTGAAAAAAGTGGAAAAAAGACCTAATTCTAATAATGTTACTTTGGTTTCTCTTAATGAAACTTATCCGCCATATGACATCAAACCTTACCAAATACAGGAGATTTGGGAGGTGAGTAGTAGAATTACATTTGGTGAAGATGCTACCACAGAGAAAGGTCTTTTGAGACAGCTACAAGAATCTATGGAGGAATTAAAAAGTCAGCTTCGTCATGTAAAAAAGGTATAATACACCTTTTTAAGATTTTGGCACCTTCAGATTATAAACTCCGCTTTCTCTTAAAGTGAAACCAAGGCTTTTGTACAGTTTAATTGCCGGTGTTCTATGATGACCTGAGAATAAAAGAATTTCATCCATATTTAAATGCTCGGCCTCTTTTAAAAGTTTTTCCATTAATTTTCTGCCGATTCCTTTTCCGCGATGTTCGGCATCAACTACAACATCCTCGACCAATCCTCGGTAACCTGAAATTACTTTATAAGTAACCAAAAGTGCTATCCCTACAATATGGTCTTCTTCTTTACATGCCGCTAAAATTACATGATTTCCGTCTTGAAGTATTTGGTGTAACGGCCGCTGTATATTTTTGTCATTCAGTTGTTTATATAAATTCTGAATTTCTTCTTGAATCTGGTCATTAAGGTCGTACTTATGTAAAATTTCAATGGTCATGTTATATTAGTTTATAGTGTAGATTGATAAAACTAAGAATATAAAGAGAACAATAACATTCGTATATCCTAAAGTTGATATAAAAGTAAAATACATTAAGTTGTACTTACTTGTAATCTACGATCAATACATGGTGTTTGGGTTAGCGGATTTTTTTGGAATTTGCTGTATGGAGTCCCAATGCTCACAAATTTTTCCCTTTTCATCAAACCGAAAAAAATCCATAGTAACGTACTGATCGTCATCTGGCCAGATTTGGTGTGTATGTAAAGCAACTAAATCTCCTTCGGCTATGCTACGAACAAAATCAATAGATTTCTGAGGATATTCGCGTTTCATTCTATCAAAATAATCAATGAAACCTTGAGGACCATTGGCTACATCAGGATTATGCTGAATGTATTGACCTCCACAAAATTTATCAATAGCTTCTTTTGGGTTGCCTTCGTAAGCCATTCTATAAAAAGCTATGGCATTTTTCTTGTTTTCTGCAGTATTCATAACTCTAAAAATTTCGATTAATAGATTTTTAGCTAGAAAGTGAAAAAGATATTTTAATACCTTGTATAATCATGTCAGTTCCAATGATGGCAATTATTAAACCCATTATTTTCCCAATTACAGATATCACGTTATGACCTATTTTCTTGATAACCAATTCACTTAACATGAATGAAAAATAGGTTAGCCAACATAGCAGCCCGAAAATAAATATAACCATGCCAATCTTAAGATAACCCGCATTTGACACAAAATTCATTCCAGTAACAATTGTTCCTGGTCCTGCTAAAATTGGTATAGCCAAGGGTGATATAGCAAGATCTTCGTCTATATGGGTATCCGTTAGGTGCTTTACATTAGACTTTTTAGATTGAAGCATATCAAAACCTACAAAGAAGATTAGAATACCTCCAGTAATTTTAAAAGCAGGTATTGTAATCCCAAAAAGAAGAAATATGAATTTACCTAGGACAAGGAATATAGTAACAATAATAAAAGCCGTTAATGTTGCTTTTTTACTAATTGTACGTTGTGTTTTTCTGTCTGCCCCGCCAACCAACGACAAAAATATGGGCATGTTGGAAAGTGGATTCATTATGGCGAAAAAACCAGTGAATACGGTAATTGAAAAGGTAAGAAGGTTGTCCATTTATTTATTAAATTCCTTTACAAGAAGCGCGTGCTAATTTTGTTTTCGCAAGAAACTTCTATCCTAAATTTTATTATTAGAGATTTTAGCAAGCAAGTTAGCCAAAAAAAAACTGTATACTAGGGTAGGCGTATGATCACCGACCTTAGTATACAGTAAAATTTATAATTTCACTACAGTATTCTATTGAAAATCTGAAGCTTTAAACGGATATTTTCTGGGTGTTTTTTGAATAGTAACCCAATGTGCAACTGTAAAAGACTTCACTCCCCATTGTCCATTAAAACGACCTAAACCAGAGTTTTTAACGCCTCCAAAAGGTGCATAAGCACTATCATTAACTGGTTGGTCATTAATATGAGTCATGCCAGCTTCAATACCTTGTGCAAACACCATTCCTTTGCCTTCATCTTTTGTAAACACAGAACTAGACAAACCGTAATCTGTTGCGTTAGCTAAGCGTAAAGCATCTTCCATATCTTTTGCTCTTGCAATAGATACCGCTGGTCCAAAAATTTCATTTTGAAACAATGGACAATTTTCATCTACATCTACAAAAACGTGTGGTGGCATATGTAAACCTTCTGCTTCACCTCCTAGAGCCATTTTGTAACCTTGCTCCTTCGCCTTATCTATTAAACCTTTTACAGTATCAAACTGTGCTTGATCTATGATTGGCCCTATAAACGTATCAGGGTCATTCATATCTAAACGCTTCAAAGTTTTTACTTTGGCTATAAATTTCTCTGTAAATTCATCATAGACTTTATCTTCAACAATAATTCTATTAATAGCCATACAAATTTGACCTTGGTTCATAAATTTACCCCAAGCAGCAGCTTCAACAGCTTGGTCGATATCTGCATCTTCCAGTACTACAAACGGACTATTTCCACCTAATTCTAACTCGATATTTTTAATAATATCTGCTTCCAAAGCATTTTTACCAACTTGACGACCTACAGGTGTTGATCCTGTAAAAGAGATTAGCTTAGAAATTGGGTGCTTAGTAATTGCACTACCTATAGAGCTTCCTCCACCTGGCAATACACTTAATAACCCTTTAGGAAAACCTGCTTCTTCTAAAAATGAAGCAAAAATTAACCCTCCTGTAACAATTGATGTAGATGCTGGTTTTAAAACTACAGCGTTACCAACTGCTAATGCAGGTCCTAACGTACGTGCTGTTAACTGTCCAGGAAAATTCCAAGGAGAAATTAAACCGATAACGCCTAATGGTTTTGTAATGGCAACAGATTCTTTGCCTTCTATATCTTGTGGTAATATTTTACCTTCTACTAATAACGGTAAGTGTACGCTACTTTCAAAAACACTCGCTACCAATTCTGCTTCAAAATACCCTTTAGCCAATGTTGCGCCTACTTCCTTTCTTGCCCATTCTGCAAACTCTTGCTTTCTATTTCTAACCACTTCAGCCAACTTAAGCATCATCCTACTTTTTTCAGGAGGTAATACGGCAGCCCATTTTTTTTGTGCTATTGCAGCTAGTTCAAACGCTTCGTTTACATCATCGGTAGATGCTCCGTTTAAGGTAAATAATTCTTCTTGATTCCAAGGGTTAATATTTTTTATGGCTGGTCCATTTCCGTCTTTCCATTCGCCACCTACAAATATTTTTTGAGTATAATTTGGTAATTGTTCTTGTTTTTTCATTTTCAATATATTTTAAAAGTTTCTTAAAGTGTCACGATTACTTTACCTACAGTTCTTCCTTTTTCTACTTCTGTATGTGCATCTGCCATATCTTCAAAAGCAAACGTTTTATAAATGTTTGGCTTAAGGCTACCGTTTTCTAACATACCTTTTAAAGTATTCATATCCTCTGCGCTAGAATGCACTAGGATATTGTTAATAGATAAATTTTTATCAGCTACAATGGCGTTAGCATCTTCTGGTAAATCTTTATCTAATGTGGTAAAAAGTGTACCACCTTCTTTTAATACTTTTACTGAATTTTCTAAAACCTTACCACCAAGCGTGTCTAAAACAAAGTCGATGTCTGTTAATACTTCTTCAAACTTTTGAGCGTGATAATCTATATGCTCATCTGCACCAATTGATAGTACAAAATCTTTATTTTTTGCTGAAGATGTTGCAATAACATATGCACCCATTTTTTTAGCAATTTGTATAGCAAAGTGACCAACACCACCAGATCCCGCTTGTATTAAAACTTTATCTCCTTTCTTTATTCTACCACTTAATATTTGTAATGCTGTTAACGCAGCTAACGTTGTGGCTGCAGCTTCTTCAAAAGAAATAGTCTCTGGCATTATAGCTAAATGGAATTCTGGAGCTGCTACAAATTCCGCGTAAGCGTTACCAACACCAGGAAAATTTACCATCCCGAATACCTTATCTCCTACTTTTAAATTGGTAACATCTGTGCCAACTTGAGTAATGGTTCCTGCAATATCCCATCCTAAAATAACAGGACGTTTTTCGCCATACATTGAGTTGAGCATTTCATCAACATATTTTGGCTTAACATCTGCTGGGTTTAATGAAATTGCTTTTACAGCAACTAATACTTCATTGTTTTTTATGCTTGGTTTATCTACTTCTGTTAAGTGAAGGTTTTCTGGTCCTCCTGCTTTTTCTAATAAGATTGCTTTCATTTTATATGTTTTTAAGTCTGATATTATTTACCATTTTGTTTAGCTGTAGCTTTTGGTGCAGCTCCTTGTTTTAATTCTCTAGTTCTAAATTTTTCGGTTTCTGGAAGTTGTAGGTTTACTTGATTTACTTCTTGAATTTCAACCTGAAGCTTATCAAACTTTATGTCTTCTAAATGTCCGCCTAATTTTATGTCTTCAGATAAAAAGTGAAAATGCATTCCTGGGATTACAATATTCCCTAAATAATCTGGCGTAAATAAGCCAACTAAAGTCCCCTTAATATTTTCTCTTGTGTACATTACACGAGTATCTAGATATTCAAATAACGACACATCTTCATTTTCTACTTTATGGGCAGATGCCATTTTTAAATAACCAAACTCACCTTTAATTCGGTAAGCATAAAAACTGTTTATTGAAGTTGCATATTTTTGAAGTGCTTTCGTTAAATCTTCATAAGACTCAATATTTTCAACGGTTACCGTTCTTTTTGGCTGAAAATTTATCATCGTCATATTTGGCGATTCCAAATCCTGTGGCGCAACTTTTATTCCACCTTCGGCATCAATTGTATAGACCACACCGTCTACAGCAACCAATTCGCCAGCTAAATGGTTTACTGTGCCAATACCAATGTTACCTTGCTGTACCATTTGTTCTGGTGTAATATCACCTTCGTAAATACTGTTTAATAAGGCAACCGTTGGTGCGTATTGATGAATGGTATTTTCAGTATGAGGAGCCAATCCATTCTCATCTAAGCTGTGTGGATGTGGATGTTCGTGCCCGTGTGTTTCTGAGGTAGAAACTGCTTCTTTTTTAGTTTGATTTCCGCAGCTTGCTAAAAGTGCTAAGGAAAATAATAGAACTGCTTTTTTCATAATAGTTGTTCTTTTTTGAGTGTGATTTTTCACTTAAATTTCTTTTACAAAATTCATATACTGTTTTAAATCTCCAATAACAGCTTCTTCCATTAGTTTACCTGTTTTTACTGCGTATGGCTGGTTAAAATGAATATCCCAAACATCAGATTCTTTTCTCCAATGCTCATAAACTGCCAAAGTATCTTCTTGGTCATCTACAGTGTATAAATCAAAAAAGATGTTTCCTACTTCCTCTTTTCTAGTATTTGTAATATGGTCTTCGAACTGTGTTAGAAGTTGTGCTCTAAATTCAGTTTTCAACTTAAAAATGAAGAAAATAATAAACACTTCGTCTTCTGGGTTTGCAGATTTAGAATGGTCTGGTAACGGATTTGTATCACCTAAAAAATAAAAATCAGGAGCAGTTTTTAGTGCTGTTTTACCAACTTCCATTAGCTTTTTTGTATGCGGCTCATTATCGTGAGAGGTTATTGCAGCCTTATCTGCCCAGCGTTCGTAAACAAAAAAGACATTGGTATCTGATTTAGATACAAATACTCTAATTTCTTTATTTCCAGATTCTTTTTGTGTGGCTTTTTGTGCTTCTTTTAATGTAGCAGCAAAACTAGTAGTATGTTCTGGTTTTGCTGTAAATTTTACGATTGTGCTTTTCATAATGTTTCTAATTAAAAGTCTTGTTTTACGATTATAACTTGGTAATAATTGTGTCTTCAGAAAATCTAGATTTTGGTAATTTTGCATTAAAATCAGTGTCTTTTCTGTATCCCAAAGAAACTACTGCTAAAGCTGTGTACCCTTTATCACGTAATCCAAACTCTTCATCTAAAGCTTTTACATCTACGCCTTCCATTGGGCAAGCATCAATACCTAAAGCAGCAACACCTAGTAGAAGTGCCCCCATATTTAAATACACCTGTTTTTCCATCCAGTGTGGTAAATCTTTAAGGTCGTATTTATGGATATCCGCAAATAACATACGCCCACCGTGCATTTGGTCTTTAAATTCTTGTGCAGCAAAACGACCATCTTCATCTTCTTTTTCTAAAATGCTAGTCATATAGGCTTCGTCTGCATTTGTACGTGCAGCAATAACAATTACATGAGAGGCATCTAAAACCTTAGGTGTATTAAAATGAAAGAAGCCTTGTGTTCCTTTTGCCACTCGTTCTTTACCTTCTGCAGTATCTGCAATTAAAAAGTGCCAAGGTTGTAAGTTTACACTAGACGGACTTAAACGTAATAAGTCTTTTACTTGTTCAAAATCTGAATCTGATATTTTTTTAGTGGCATCAAATTCTTTTACTGAGTAACGGTTGTTTAAAATTTCTGTTAGGTTCATTTTCTTATATTCTACGTGAATAAATTGTACTATCAAAATTATAGTGACAAAAGTAAGTATAGTATGATTAACACACAATAACGGTCAAGATTGATAGTATAAAAAATATTTTTTAATTAATTGATAATCAGTTGTTAATGATGCTTAAATTTATACTATAAAAAATATAGTTGTATGCTAAAGTATAGTGTTATAGATTTGTGATATAATAGATAAGATATAGCCTAGTAATAGGTTTTTTAAATAATTTGGTAATGGAAAGAAAAGAGTTGTTTGAGAAAAAGCCGAAAATTAAAATTAACGGCAAAATTTCCTCTTGTCCAACAAGTGCCGCAATGGAACTTATAGGAGGGAAATGGAAAAGTGTTATTTTAATTCATTTGGCAGATGATAAAAAACGTTACAATGAGTTGCGCAAAGAAGTAGAAGGAATTACAGAACGAACTTTAAGCCTTCAACTTAAAAAATTAGAATTAGATGGTTTGGTTACCCGTAAAGTATTCACTAAAAAACCACCTTTAAAAGTAGAATATGCTTTAACTGAGTTTGGACAAAGTTTAGTTCCTATTCTTGAGAGTATTAGAGATTGGGGGCTTTATGCTGCCGAAACCAAAGGTGAATTTTTAATTGAAGAATAGATTTCGTCATTGTAGATAAAAAAGGCAGCTAAATAGCTGCCTTTTTTATTAAATATACGGTTTCATTTTCGTCACCTTATACTGTATATAGCCTAAAACCTTAAATTACTTAGGGAAGTTGAATTTACCGTTTTGGTTTTTCCAGTTTTCTTTGGGGGCTATTTTTTCAACAACATCCCAGTGTTCTGCTATTTTGCCGTTTTCTATTCTAAACAAATCATAAAAAGAGTTATGATCTTCACCAAAATCGCCTTCACTAACTGCCAATACAAAGTTACCTTCTCCTAATACCGTGTGTATTCTATCATACTTCATAAAAATACCTTGTTTAGCCAATGCTTCTAAGGTTGCCCCTAAACCAGAAAGCTGATCAGGAATATTTGGATTATGTTGTATGTAATTGTCACCGTCAAAATACGCTGATATTTTGCTCATATCTCCGTTTACCAAAATATCGGTAACAAAATTCTTTACAAGCTCCTTATTTTTCTCGGTTTTATCTAAATCAGTAATCTCTGTAGTGCCATCTGTCATGGTATGCCCACTTGGATTAGGTAGTTTTGGTTTTACTTGCAAGTTGTCCCAGTGTTCTACAATCAATCCATCTTCAAATCTAAAAATATCAAAACCAATCTTTGGACCAAAGAAGTTGTAGTCTGTATGGCTGAATACAAAGTTGCCATCTTCAAAAGTTCTAACTGTATTTACTTTGGCAGAATTTGGAGGTAACGCTTGCAATGTGGCTATAAAACCAGCAATGCCATCAGCAACTTCTAAATTATGTTGTACATAGTTATTAGGGTTAATATAGGCAGCAGGTTCTTGTGCACCTGTTTCTATAGATTTTAGTAGTTGTATTACTTTTTCTTCGTTTGACACCTCAGTTGTTGTATCATCATCTTGAGCATTACAAGAGGATAAACTAAGAGCTGAGACTAGGACTGTAGATAATAGTGTGTTTTTCATTTTCTTTTTTTAAGTATTAATTTCTTTGCAAAAATACTTTAGCACTCCAGCTAATTCATGATCCAAAAATGCCTTTACACTGTAAAAAAGAGAAAGTTTTAAAATCGATAGAAAGAAAAAGTGAAGTCAATAATTAGAATAAACAGAAAACTTTACAACTATAATTTTAATTCACTAAGGAGGTCTTGAAGGTTTAAAGGTCTCGTGTACATTTCCAAACCACCGTCCTCCTTTTGTGGCCATTCTTTTTGAGGCCTATCCCAATACAATTCAACTCCGTTGCCGTCAGGGTCGTTCATATAAAGTGCCTCGGATACACCGTGATCTGCGGCTCCAGTTAAGGGGTAATCTGCTTTGGTGAGGTGTTGTAAAATTTCTGCTAAATCTTTTCTAGAAGGATAAAGGATTGCTGTATGAAAAAGCCCTGTACTATTTTGTGGTGGTTGTGGACCGTTTTTGCTTTGCCAGGTATTCAATCCAATATGATGGTGATAACCTCCAGCGGAAATAAATGCTGCTTCTTGTCCATACAGTGTTGTAATTTCAAAACCAAGAAGTCCATGATAGAAGTCCAGTGAACGTTGTAGATCGGCCACTTTTAGATGCACGTGTCCGATTCTTGTATTTTGAGGAATTTTATATTCTGAGTTTTCCATGTTTTGTTAAATTTAGAAGCCTATAATAAGATGCTACATATCAAAATGACTAAAAGTCTGGAATTTTGTAAAAAAAAGAAAGGGATGTTATTAGTTTACATTCAAATAACACCCCTTTCTTTATAAACTACCTGATTTTATGCTAAAACCTCTGCTATAGTTTTAGACAATGGAGTAGTGGGTCTACCTAGAATTACTGATAATTGATGACCATCATTAAACAAATCTCCATTAGCCGTTGACGTATGCGAACCTGCTAAGAACTCTGCAATTGGAGTAGGCACGCCTGCGCTTTGAAGTGCTTTGGCATATTCCGCTTCTGGAAGATTCACATAAGGAATAGCTTTACCTGTTTGTTTAGAAATTTCATTTGCATAATCTTTCATAGTAAAAAACTCATCTCCCGCCAATTCGTAAGTTTTTCCCTCATGGCTGTCGGTAGTTAATATTATTGCGGCAGCCTCAGCAAAATCTTCTCTTGTAGCCGAAGCTATTTTACCATCTCCTGCGCTACCATATAAAGTACCTAGTGCTAGAGTATCTTTTAAGGAATCTGTGTAATTCTCTGTATACCAGCCGTCTCTTAATAAAGTAAAAGGAATGCCCGATTCTTCTAAAACTTTCTCTGTACCTAAATGTTCAGGAGCCAAAGATAAACTAGATTTATCGGCCTTTAAAAGGCTAGTGTAAGCTATAGATTTTACTTTTGCTTCTTTTGCGGCTGCTATAATATTGCTATGTTGTTCTAAACGCTGCCCTAACTCGCTTCCGGAAATTAAAAGAAGTTTGTCCACACCTTCCAAAGAACTGGTCATCTGTGTTACTTTACCATAGTCAAAAGCACGTACTTCAACGTCTAAATCACTTGCTTTTTCTGGTGTTCTTGCCAATGCTATAATGTTAGCTTTAGTAGTCCTTTCTTTTAATTTTTCAATTACTAGAGTACCTAATTTACCGGTAGCTCCTGTTATTGCAATTTTCATATGCTATTTTTTATAAAAAGTTACTTAAAATGTATAGGGCAAAAGTAGCCATGATGCTCAAGGCAAGGACTATAGAAAAATGAGGATGTACTGTAAAAAAGGGAAAGTATTTACGAATGTTGTTGTCGGAACACCTCGGGAGTAGCTTCTGTGTGCTTTTTGAAATACTTATACATATTAGTAGGTTCTTCAAAACCAGATGTATAAGCTATTTCTGTAATAGACATTGAGGTGTTGATGAGCAGCCGCTTAATTTGTGTTACAAGAATTTCATCTATAATCATTTTAGATGATTTATCTACAATTGCTTTGCAAACGTTATTAAGAGTTTTTGGTGTACACCCCATTAAATTGGCATAATCCAACGTCTTCTTAGTCTGAAAGCAGCTTTCTTCCACCAAACGTTGAAATTGAATAAAAATACTTACATATTTATGCTCCGATAAAGTAATGCCCTGCTTTACTTTTATACGGAATAACCTGTATATCAATATATGCAACGCATTTCTGATAATGCCGCTAGAAAATTCATCGTAATTTTCAGTGTACTCTAACTCAATATCGTTTATCAAGGATTTGATGGTTATAAAGTCTTCGTTATCTACTGAAATTTTAGGAGAGGTCAGAAATTCATTGAAAAGTTCGTGGGAACGGGAAACTTCTTTGTGGCTTAACAAACTGGCTAAAAAGTCTTCTGTAAAAATTAAAAGAAAACCTTTTGATTCTGAATTTTTAAAAAACCGGTGGACTTGGTCTTTCCGGATGGTTAAAATTGTATTAGCTGTGTATTCGTAGTCGGTAAAATCTATGGTGTGTTTGCCTGTACCTTCTGTAATGATCAAAATTTGATAAAATTCTACCTTATGGAGTTGCGTAATATCTTGATCAATTTCACGAGCAAGGAGCTTCTCCAGTCTAATAAGTTCAAAACCCAAATTGGGTCTTGTTTCATTATTGAATTTTAAGTTCTGTATTTCAATCAATGTCTGTCTTAGTTTTGGAATTTAAAAAACGAACAAAAATATTCTTTTTGATTTATTAGAAAAGAGTTTATATAGTAAGATACAAAGAAAGAAAGAGATTTAGAAAGGCCATAACCATTATCAGGCAATCAAATGTGGATAGCTGCTCTCAAATTCTTGCTGAAAATTTGATGGAATTGTCTTGTGAAAACGAACGCCTTGGCAATCATTAAATTTCAAAAACGACTGTAATTCTTTGTTAAAAGCGACGGCAAAAGCTTCGGTTTTCTTTAAACCAGGTTCTAATGTTAACTGATTAATATTCAAGACCTTTTCTTTTCTATCAGCTTTGCTGTCCATTCGGGCAACCAGTTTCCCATCCCATAAAATTGGTAAAGTAAAATACCCAAATTTCCGTTTTTGTTGCGGCACGTAGCATTCCAAAAGATAATCAAACTCAAAAATATCTGACGTTCGTTTTCTTTGAATTAGCAAATTATCAAAAGGCGATAAAATATTAAGTTTCTTCCGTGCTAACGGCTTACTTAATAGTTCTAGAGACTCTGGTAAAATATAATACTCATTGTCCGCCACACGTATTTGCTCTATTTCTCCATCTGCAAGCATATTTTTTAAAGCTTGAGTAACCAATGGTTTTATATTCTTGATAAGATAGGTCATTTCCGTAAATTTCCCCAGTCCGTTGGCCTGTAAATATTTCTTCACCAAAAACCTGCCATATTCATCATCCGTTGGGGTAGTGGTGTTCAATGAACTCGGCAAAACTCTTTCGGTAAGGTCGTATACTTTATGAAAGTTGACACGTTTTGAAATCATCAATTCACCCTCCATAAACAAATTTTCTAAAGCTTGTTTTGTAGGAGCTGTTTTCCATTCGCCATGCTTCTTCCCTTTTTTGTCAAAATCCTTGGCCATCAAAGGGCCTTCGGCTTTTATACGTTCAGCTACAGACTTCATAAGTTTTGTATCTCGCTTGTACCAGTGTTTTTGTTTTCCAGAAGCAATAGCTTGTTTGCGAGGTAAGGTAAAACGGTAATCGGTCATAGGAAGGTACGAGGCCGCGTGTGCCCAATATTCAAAAACTTTCTTATCTGCTATGAGTTCCTGTATATGACCCGTTTTGTATCTGGAATTCCGATTGTACAACGTATGATGGTGTGCCCGTTCAATAACAGAAATAGTATCTATCTGAACATAACCCAAATGCTCAATTGCAGAAAGCGTTGCTTTTTGGGCAGAGCCCACTACTTTGTGAGTAGGTAAACGCTGTGATAGCAAAACTAATTTTTGGGCTTCGCGAACAGAAAGGCTTTCTTCTTTTAAACTCATGTATAAGGTTCAAGACCAGCTTTGATAGGATCGTAAAAGTAAGGACATCACTATTCATTTTTGAGAGTTTCGTTAACTGATTCTGTCAAATAAGTGCTTTTATCGCACAAAATGTTAAGAAGTCCATAAAAAGTGGTCAAAAAACATAAGAAAAAGAGCATTTCATCCGTTATTTAAGCAATTCACCCTATTTTCATCTTTATCAAACAACCAAAGAATCGTTCATTAATGCAGAGATATAAAATTTTAATTGGATCTGCGCTCGTCGTTTTTGCAATTTCAGCGCTTGCTTCACGCATATTCCATTCAGAATCAACAGAAAAACCTCAAAAGGCAGAAACTGCGGTTACCACGGTGGAAAAAGCACCAAATAGTAAGAAAGATGTTGTTCTTTACGCAACTAGGCAAAAGAAATTACATACTGCATTAAATGCCTATTTTAGAAAAGCTATTGCCAAAGGAGATGTTGTTGGAGCAGGGGTAAGCATTGTACGAGGAGACTCTATAATGATTTCTGAAGGGTTTGGTAGAAAAAATAGTCTTGAGAGCAGCTCGGTAAATGGCGAAACCGTTTTTAGGTTGGGTTCTTTATCTAAAGGTTTTGCGGGTATGTTAGCCGCAAATATTAAAAGTGAAGGAAAGTTAGACTGGACGGATAAAGTAAGTGATTACCTTCCTGAATTTCAATTGGGTGATGGTTCTAATACGAGTGATGTAACCCTGGCTAATATTTTATCGCATACTTCAGGTACACCTTATCACAGTTATACCAATCTTGTAGAAGCTGGTTTGCCATTAAAGGACATAGCCAAACGTTTTAAAGAGGTGATGCCCATTAGCAAGCCTGGAATCATGTATAGCTATCAAAATGCAATGTTCGCGCTTTGTGGAGAAATGATGAAAAAAGCGACGGGAAAAAAGATAAATACACTTTTGGATGATCGGTTTTTTAAGCCGTTAGAAATGTGTACTACCACCACAAATTATGAGACTTTAACTCATGAAGCTAATATTGCCATGCCTCATGTACGTATTAGAAATGGCTGGAGAGCGGCACATTTAAGAGACAATTATTATAATGCCGTTGCAGCAGGCGGAATTAGTTCTAACGCTCATGATATGGGCAGATGGATGCGTTTTTTATTAGGTCACAATCCTGATATTATGAAGAGCTCAGCTATTGGCGAGGCTTTCAATCCGTTTATTGAAATTGCCGGTCACCGTAAATATTATCAAAGATGGCCTGGCCATACAAGATCATATTACGGTTTTGGATGGAGAATTCATAAGTTTATTGAAGGTGATACTAATTTTGAAAAAACTATCTGGCATCACGGCGGAAGCGTTAATAACTACAGAAATGAAATTGCCGTATATCCTGAAGCAGATTTAGGTATCTGTGTTCTATTGAACAACAACTCTCCAATTGCCGGAACGGTAATTCCAGATTTGTACGAGATAGTTAAAGAGGTGTATAGGGAGACAGCTCCTAAAGAGTTACAAAAGGTGGCTGCTACATCTTTATAAAAGCAAGACAAAATTAATAACGCCCGTTTCTATAAGTAGCTATGGAGACGGGCGTTTTTTATAGGACTTTTTTAAACCAAGTTTATTTATTGGGTTCACATTAACGTGTTCCTCCTTCTTCTTCTTCTTCTTCTTCTTTTCTTTTTGGCTACAACAATGTGTTCTATTCAAAGTCTCAGTCCAGTTCACAAAATAATTATAAACTTATCTTTCTTTAAGTCTACGGAACTTCAAATAAGAGCATAATACGCACTACGATAAACAATAAAGTCTTTGCAATCTGTACTTACATTTTGTATTAGGCCTATGAATAGCCGATAAATTCAATTATTCTAAAAATCCAACCCATAAGAAAACACAAAATATAATTCGCATCTATACCTTAAAGGCGAACCACGGCAATACGCTATATTTAGGTTAGGGTTGGTTTGATTTTCGTTCGATTAGAATCAACTGTCCTTCAACCCAACTATTTATTAATCTTCAAAACCAATCTGTATGAAAAAACGCGATTTCTTAAAAAACATTTCTCTGGTTGCATTAGGAACTCCATTTTATGGTAGCGCTATATCCACTTGTATAGGGGAAGCTGTAGAAATACCAATAGCTAAATTAGCTTCCAGTGAAGATTTCTGGCTAAAAGTTCGGCAAGACTATAAGCTCAAACCAGATTATATCAATTTAGAAAGTGGTTATTATAATATCATTCCAACACCTACATTGAAAGCGCTTCACCAAAATATTGACAAGGTTAACTATGAAGGCTCCTATTATATGAGGACCGTACAATGGGAAAACAAGGAGCGTATGACGGAGAAGTTAGGCGACATTATTGGAACAACAAAAAAGAACATTATCATAACCCGAAACGCCACCGAATCTTTAAACATGGTGATAAAAGGTATGGATTGGAAAGCTGGTGATGAAGCAGTATATGCCATTCAGGATTATGGTGCTATGAAACTTATGTTCGCGCAAGTTGCAGAAAGGTTTGGAGTTGTGAATAAAGAAGTTTCCGTGCCCAACCATCCAAAATCAGATGAGGAAATTGTAGCCGTTTACAAAAAGGCAATTACAGCAAAAACCAAATTACTTATGGTTTGTCACATGGTCAATATTACCGGTCAAATCTTACCTGTTAAAAAGATTTGTCAAATGGCACATAGTAAGGGGGTAAAAGTTATGGTAGATGGCGCTCATTGTGTAGGCCATTTTGAATTTGATATCAATGATTTAGAATGTGATTTCTATGGTTCTAGTTTGCATAAGTGGTTGGCTGTTCCTTTAGGAACCGGCTTATTATATGTGGCCGATGAACACATAGATACACTCTGGCCAATTTTTGCCGAAGCCGAAAGAGAGCCAGGAGACATTTCTAGATTAAATCATACAGGAACAATTCCGGTGTATCATGACTTAACCATAGAAAGTGCCATAGATTACTATATATTGCTCGGTGGTGCAAGAAAGGAAGCTAGATTACGCTTTTTACAAGAATATTGGACGAGTAAAGTAAGAAATGTAGCGGGGATACTTATAAACACTCCTAAGGAGTCACATAGAGCTTGTGGAATTGCCAATGTTGGTATTGAAGGAATTGAGCCTGCAGATTTAGCAAAAAAACTCTTAGATAAGTATCAAATTTTTACGGTTGCTATTAAATATGCAAACGTACATGGTTGTAGAATTACACCAAATGTATTCACTACCACTGAAGAATTGGATGTGTTTGTAAAAGCTTTGAAGGAAATAGCTGCTTAATCACAAACTATAAGCAGTACTATCCTTCACAGAGTTTAAAACAAAGGAGGTGTGTATGGTAGCGATTCCATCTATGATGGACAATTTCTCGTTGATAAATTCATGAAATCCGGCTATATCATCTACGGCTATTTTTAGTAGGTAATCAAAATTGCCAGAAACCTGGTGGCATTCCATTATATCGGGTAATAAAAGCATCTCGCGTTTAAAACTATCTGCCAACTTCTTTTGTTGTTTGGTTAGAGTGACTTGACAATAAGCGATTAGTTTCTTTCCTATTTTGGTTCTATCCAGCAAGGCTACATAAGATTTAATAATCTCCTGCTGCTCCAATTTTCTAATTCTTTCATAAGTTGGGGTTACGCTAAGCCCTACTTTGCTCGCTATTTCTTTTGTATTTTGCTTTGCATTTTTCTGAAGTTGCATCAGTATTTTGCGATCTATATCATCCATACTAGATTATTTATCTATTTCATATCCTTCTATAATCTTATTCAGTAATTTATAACTACCAAAATTAGTATTACAGTTTAATATTCTAATTTAATAAAAATAGAAGTAATAAACTATTATCAATTGTAATTTTACAGAATGAGATTGAATGGTAAAATGACGACAATTATGGATAATGAACAACAAATAGATGACCTATTAGCAAAACTAATTCAAGAAAAGGATAGAGTTATAGGGTACCCCGTGGCTAAGGATTTTGATTATTCCAGATTATATGAGTTTTTAAAACATCCTATTAATAATGTTGGTGATCCATATGAGGACAATACCTATAAGGTTCAAACGCATGATATGGAAAGGGAAGTGGTTGATTTCTTTGCGGAACTATTTAGGGCCGACCCAAAAGATTATTGGGGTTATGTAACCAATGGCGGTTCTGAGAGTAACTTGTATGGTCTATATTTAGCTAGAGAATTATACCCAAAAGCAATGGTGTATTTTTCCGAGTCTACCCATTACAGCGTTCGCAAAAACATTCATTTACTGAACCTACCAAGTATTACCATTAGAGCTCAGGAAAACGGGGAATTAGATTATGAAGACCTTGAGAATACGTTGCAACTTAACCGTGATAAACCTGCTATTATTCTCACCACGTTTGGAACAACAATGACGGAGGCAAAGGATGATGTTTCTAGAGTGAAGGGAATTTTGAAAAAACTGGCTATCCAAAGTCACTATATACATTGCGATGCGGCACTGGCGGGTTCTTATGGCGCTTTTATAGAACCTCGTATTCCATTTGATTTTCAGGATGGTGCGGATAGTATTTCTATTAGCGGCCATAAATTTATTGGCTCACCTTTTCCTTCAGGTGTTATTGTTGTAAGGCGCTCCTTGAGGGATAGAATTGCCAGAGGTATTTCTTATATTGGTTCTCTAGACACGACTATTACGGGTTCTAGAAACGGGCATAGTCCATTATTTTTATGGTATGCTATTAAGAAAATGGGGGTAGAAGGTCTTGAAGCTCGTTATAGACATAGTTTAGAAACCGCTGAATATTGTAAACAGGAATTAGCCAAAATAGGGATAGATGCGTGGACTAATAAAGGAGCTATTACCGTTGTGTTTCCTAAAGTACCGGAGCCAATTAAAGAGAAATGGCAATTAGCTACAGATGAGACCACTCATATTATTTGCATGCCAAATGTTACTAAAAAACAAATAGATGAGTTTATATTAGATATGGTAAACGAGAAAGAACCTGTGGCTAGTTTTGTGTATAATTAACAGCTTATCCACTCGGTTAACCATATAGAATACTATTTTTAACAAGTGAAAGAACAAAATATAGCATTAAAAAATATTCCCAACGTTGCTTTTAAGAGTAATGAGGGAGTTACTGATGTTGAGTTTTTTGATTTGGCCGAACTATTCTCAAGGGTAGCTAAAGACCCTAACCACGACCCAAAACAACCGCACAGAATTACCTTTTTTGCTTTAATGATTATTACGGAAGGAGAGGGGATACATCAGGTGGATTTAAAGGATTATGCTATAAAAAAGGGTTCTGTACTAAAAATAGCGAAAGGTCAGGTGCACGCTTTCCAGCCTAATTTTCAGTATAGTGGTTATTTGGTAGTGTTTACGGAAGATTTCGTTTTGAGGTATTTCTCTCAGTCGTCCATCAATTATATTTCGCATTTGTATAACTATCACATTTCCGAACCCTTGGTTGAAAACAGTACCTTAAACGACTTTTTTCTGGAACAGCTAATCAAAGAGTTTGCAAGTAAAAACACGTATGCTCAAAAGGAAATAATTGCCAAAATACTAGAGATTTATTTGTTACGCTTAGAGCGTCATACGCATAACACACCCTCAGACAATTCTAGTACGGCAAACCAAACTCTCTTTTTTCATTTTAAAGATTTAGTAGAGAAAAACTACACTAGAACACGGAATGTAAAGGACTATGCAGATTTACTATCCATCTCTACAAAACACTTGAATAAGATTGTCAAAGAATTCACTTTAAATACAGCCAAACACTTCATAGATAATTTTGTAGTTCTCGAAATTAAAAGGGCAATTGTAAGTACTGGTTATAGTTTAAAAGAAGTGGGTTACGCTGTAGGTTTTGATGAAGTTACCAACTTCACTAAGTTTTTTAAAAAACACATGGGCACTACACCCAAACAGTTTAAGGCAACTTTATAGCCTTTCTTGCGCATATTTACCATTTATCCTCCAAGATTAACCTATCTAGTTGTTCTTTGTGGCTATACTTTTGTAATGAATCAAAATTTATAAAAAATGAAATTCGCTACTTTAATTGTAATCATACTTTTCACAATAGGAAACGGTTTTGCCCAAAATAAAACTACAGAAGAAAACCTGTATCAATTTGAAGAACCAGAACACTTGCTGGATGGCTACTCGCTAAATTTTCAGTATCAAAATGGTACGGCTATTCACTTTGAATTTTACAATGGCATGGCTAAGTATGAATGGATCGCTGGACCTGCAAAAGGGAATGGTAACCAAGATATTCCATATCGTTCTCGCAAAATTGGTAATGAGCTTTATTTAGTTAATTGGCATGAAACAGGAATTAAGGACTACTTAACCATTGTTTTCGATTTTGAAAAAATGATTGTACACAGTTCTATTATAATCGGTTATGAAAATAAGCCCGAAAGAACGTTGAAAACCGTATTTAGAAGTGGCATTATAGACCACCTAAAAATAGCTGAATAACCATAAGGTTAAATGGTAACCGTAGTCTTGAACATTATTTTGAATAGTTAAAACAGGTGTTGGTTAAAATTAAATGGTTCCACTTTTACCATTTAAACCCTCATTTTGATACTGTTTTACCGCAACAATTACTACAACTTTGTAGTGTAATAGAAATGTTATGTTAGTTAGACAACCCAATAGTATAGAATTAACCATAGATCAATTATTTAACGACGCAAAAGGTGATCGTTTCAAAATAATAAAAGGCTTGGCAAAAAGTATCATGAGGCCAATACAGCCTATAGATTTTAAAGATGTATATCTTTCAATTTCTAGGGAACAAGGGCTTGATTTGGTGCAGCTAATAAAGGAAAACAACCTTAAAAATGTTGTTGAGTTTGGCACTTCTTTTGGCATCTCTACGTTGTTCTTGGCGCAAGGTGTTAAGGAAACGGGTGGCGCTGTCATTACTACTGAACTTATTGAATCAAAAGCACTTAAGGCAAAAGAAAATTTTGAAAAAGCAGGTGTAAGTGATTTAGTGGAAGTAAGGATTGGAGATGCAATGGAGACTCTTAAAAACCATGCAGACCCTATAGATTTATTGGTCTTGGATGGTTGGAAAGATTTGTACCTGCCACTTTTTAAATTGTTAGAATCTAATTTTAAAAAAGGAACTCTTATTTATGTTGATAATGCCGAGATGGCAGATACACAAGAATTTCTAAAAACGATAAGTCAAAATAAGAAGTATCACTTGCAGCCCAAAGCTGGAGGTAAAGTAGTTTTAATACATACTAAATAAGTTAAGATATGAGCGATGTAGCTAGTTGCCCAACATGTGGTAGCAAATCCAAAATAAAAGAAACAGAAGGTAAAACAACTTATGCCGCTGTTCAGGATGAAGAAGCTTTCAAGAAAATTGGTCAGCTTAAAAAAGCAATGGAAAAGTTTAAAGCAAAAGCCGAAGCTTTAGAAGAAGAATTACGGGAATTAAAATCGTCTTAATAATATGGACTTTTTAAAAAAGAATTATGGTTGGATGTTGGTCGCTATCTTGGCTAGTTTGCCATTATTAGTTTTGACCAATATGTTAGAAGTAAATCTATCCAACGGGTTTTCCATAGCCTTGGTAGAAGGCGCAGGAGGAGAGGGCAAAACTACCCTAGAAATGCTGTATCACGTTTCCGGAGAATTTGCCATCCGGTGGATGACCGCGGTACTTACGTGTACTCCATTTTTTATCCTATTTGGCGTTACTAATCTTTTTGTGAGACAAGCCATGGGTATCGCCACAGCTGTTTGGAGTTTTATACATTTTATAATTTTTATTTGGGCAGAAGGTTTTTTGGAAACTTTTACGCAAGTGAATTATGTAGCAGGATTTATAGCAGTTCTTATATTGATTCCCCTCTTTTTCACCTCTAATAGAAAGTCTATGAAGCTGTTAAAAATGAACTGGAAAAAGCTACAAAGTTTAGCTTACGCGGCTATTTTTCTTAGTTTAGTACACGTAGCTATTTTAGACAAAACGTGGATTATTTATGCGGTCATAGTAGGCTTAGGTTTCATTATTAGAATTCCATCAGTAAGAAAAAAGATTATGGCCATTCGTAAAAAGAAAGCAGGCCTAGCTTAAAATTAATGATAGTAAACTACCTCGGGGCAAGCCCACGAGAGATTAAAAGGAATATACTTTGATTCGAGGCAAGCCTCGGAACACTTAATCTCGATTAACAAGTAAAAAGAAAACAAATGAAAATAGCGGTCACATCAGCAAGTGGGAAATTGGGAGCTTCCATTGTAAAGCACCTGGTTGATTTAATAGGGAAAGATAACGTAATCGGTATTGCTAGAACCCCTGAAAAAGCAAAGCATTTAGGCGTAGAAATCAGAAAAGGCGATTATAACAATCGTGAAGATTTTAATAGCGCCCTAAAAGGAGTAGATAAAGTATTGCTTGTCTCAGGAATGGACGAGCCTCAAAAGAGAATTGAACAACATAGAAATGTCATTGAAGCCGCTAAACAAAACGGCGTTCAAAAGATAGTCTACACAAGTATTATTGGTAGTGAAACGGGTACGGCTTTTAGCCCTGTAGTAAACAGTAATCGCCAAACAGAAGAAGATGTGCGCAATTCTGGCTTACACTGGATCAATGGTAGAAACGGAATTTATATTGAGCCGGATTTAGAGTATATAGACACCTATGTAAAAGAAGGCGAAATTAGAAATTGTGCTGCAGATGGTAAATGTGGGTACACCAGTAGAGAAGAGCTTGGCTTTGCCTATGCGCAATTGCTTTATAATGATAGCCTTAATGATAATACTTACAATCTATTGGGAGAAGCTATTACACAAACGCAACTGGCAGAATATATTAATGAAGTTTATAAGACGGACTTAAAATATGCTTCAGTTTCTGTTGAGGAGTATAAAAAAGAACGTCAAGAAGCGTTGGGTGAATTTATGGGAACGGTTATTGCTGGTATTTATGAAGGCATCAGAAACGGTGCTAACGTTGTACCTTCAGATTTTGAAAAAGTAGCCGGAAGACCTCATAAATCTACGTTAGAGATTATAAAAAATTACCATCAGAACCATCCACAAAATTAAGCATAGCAGTAGTGAGTATTATAGAAAACATCTTAAAAAAGGTAGTTTTAAATGAGGCTGTAATTACAGAAAAGGTAATCCTTTCTCAGTCCGTTTTTAAAATCAGGTTGCAAAGCGAGAGTATTCGCAATGCTAATTTTTTGCCTGGTTTTTTCTTGCGAATGGCTATTGGCATTGGTAACGAAGAGGTATCCTTAAAGGATAAAATCAGAAGTTACAGCGTGTGGGATATTAACAGCAAAGAAGGTTTTCTAGATTTAGCAATCGCTACACATAGCAACGGTATGGGCTCCCAATGGGCAAAGGAATGCCAAGTAGGTGACCAGGTTTATTTTAAATGGAAGAAAGGCAATTTTCTAGCAGATGATTCTGCGGACAGTTACATTATGATAGGCGACCTTTCTGCACTTTCTCATTTGTATATGATAAACCGAAACATTAGAAAAAACAAGCAAGTAGCCAGTGTAATTTACAGCGAACAAAAAAGCGAATTATTTCCAGATATAGACGGAAGCATTCCTTTTGACTTTATTGAGTTTCCTCAAAACCCAAGTACTGAAATCATTGCTAAACTAAAGAAAATAGCTCCTGAACTAAAAGGTAAGAAGATGGTCTATATTGCTGGCGATAGCAGGCTATGTGTCGCACTAAACCAATTTTTTAGAAAAGAATTGCAGTGGCCAACTAAGCAGATTAAAACAAAACCTTTTTGGAACCCAGATAAAAAGGGATTGGAATAAATTTCAATTAAACCTATAGATTTAGGTAGTACCCTATGCGGCAAGAGCGTCAAGCTTTTGCCGCTTTTTTGTTTTTATATTTAAGCTGCTTAGCTTTTTATTAAAAATCTTACGTGTTTTTGTAGGATAGGCTATTAAAGGTTGTAAATTGGTTACTAAACTAAGAGTTACAATCGTAACCAAATGAAACCTTCCTAAGTCATGAAACAAAAAGCCACTCTTAAATACTTCATTTTAGCCAGCACATTTGTCCTAGTAGGCATTTGCATTTCTTGTAATGCAACTAGTAATCTAGAAAAAGGGAGTAATTCAAGCGCCATAGATGGGGTTTGGGAATTAAGCCATTTCTATAACTTAGGAAACGGAGATACGCTAAGTGTTGACACCAGTAAAGTGCAACATAAAATCTATTTAGACGGACATGTTATTTGGAATACGGACCCAGCTGCGGATGCTTCTGAATGGCATGGCTATGGTACCTACACTTTTAAAAATGATACTATTACAGAAACCCTAACTTCAATGTCTAAATCTATGCAGAGTGATGTAAATACGTATGTAATTCCCATAGAACGCAGTAATAACACTTATAAGCAGGTAAATACTTATGAGCGCAACGATACTATTTTTCAAAATATTGAGATATATAAAAAGCTGAATTAAATTCAGTTTTATTTCGAAACGGAATTTAGAAAAAAGAGAAACCCATCTGTCAATACATATTGTTGTTGTAGCACATTTGACCAACCCAATGAAAACAGGAATTATAATCATAATTGTACTCTTAATTTTAGTCATCGGATTTTTCGTTTTGAAAAATAAATCGAATAAAGTTGACAATGAAATGACTGAATTTGTTCGACTTGAATCTCAAACTGAATCTACTAAACATCTTCCCTTATTACCCGAAAATTGGATTTCCGAAATTGAGCAAAAATGGAATGATAAAGAATTGGACATTTATGACAATGAACATTATGACATTTGCGAAAAAGTTTGCAACGAAGTTTACTCTAAAAACAAATATTGGGAAAAGAACCAAACGCACGCTGATTTTCTGAATGAATTGACAAAAGAACAGCGAATTTATTTCACACTTATAAATTTTGAATCTCAAGTAAATAATGGTGGAGTTTACCAGTTTTTATTTAATAATCCAGATTTGCCTATAATTGCTTTACAAGGAATGAAAGAAATCGGAATGTCTAAATTGGCAAAAGATTACGAAATAGTCTTAAAAGAATATTTTGGGAATTTTAATTCAATTCAGGAATTATATTCAAAGTTTCAAAACGATAAAAGTGATTGGAATAAAAGAGCGCAAGCATTTGCGGATGGTTATAAAGAACTTCCTTCAGCGGAAAAGATAGAAGATTACTTTTATGAGGAAAATTTTGTCAAGACATATCAGCAGAACTTGACTAATTACGTAAAAGCGAATCGAAATAAATTTTATAGAACTGAATAAAAAACGTACTACAACATCGCATAAAAATAATGCGTTGATTAGTGCTTAAACAATGAACAGTGCACTTTTGTTACTTCTGATTTTCCTGCGGAAAATCCTCGCACACAAAACCGCACTATTCTTATACGTAACCGATTGATGGGTTTTTTATTATGATAAGAAGGTACCCAGAATACTTGTAAATATGTTTACTCGGTACTAAATATGGTACCTAGAATCTTTTATGAAAACCTTAAAACTTTCTGTTACTCGAATGTTTAATACAGCCTTAAATTTGCTGTGAAATTAAGTGCGGACTTGTATCTCCAATTCGGTTTTTGCTTAATATTCAGAACATAGAAACAGTAGTAGAATAAGAATTATTTCCTATTAGAATTTACAAAATGAAAAAGAATCTATTCGGGGTGCTTATAGTAATCCTCTCCACGCAATTTAGTATCGCACAAGACGATAATTTACAATGGTTAGATATTGAATTATCAAATTATGAATATCCATATTCGGTTGAAACTGTAGAATTAAACATTCAAGAGCAAGATTTGCAAATGTCCTATATGGATGTTACTCCAGACAATTACAATGGTAAAAACATTGTCTTGTTACACGGAAAAAACTTCAACGGCGCCTATTGGAAAACAACCATAGATGCTTTAGCCAAAGAAGGTTTTCGTGTTGTAGTTCCAGACCAAATCGGATTTGGGAAATCTTCCAAACCGGAGCATTTTCATTACACCTTTCAGCAATTGGCCCAAAACACAAAAGCGCTACTAGACAAGCTGAATATTACTAAAACTGCCGTTCTAGGACATTCTATGGGGGGTATGCTAGCCACACGTTTTACTTTAATGTACCCGGAAACTACAGAAAAATTGATTCTAGAAAACCCTATTGGTTTAGAAGATTGGAAACTAAAAGTGCCTTACAAACCAGTAGAGTGGTGGTATGCCAATGAGCTTAAAAAGAACTACGAAGGAATTAAGAAATATCAGCTCGTTAACTATTATGACAATCAATGGAAACCGGAATACGACCAATGGGTAAACTTATTAGCCGGTTGGACATTAAATTCTGAGTACAAAACCATAGCTTGGAATGCTGCATTAACCTATGACATGATTTTTACCCAACCTGTGGTGTATGAATTTAAAAATGTAACTGCTTCTACCTTGTTAATTATAGGAACTAGAGACCGAACCGCTTTAGGGAAACCATTGGTTTCAGAAGAGGTTAGAAAAACTATGGGATTGTATAGTGAGTTGGGAAAACAAACTAAAAAAACGATACCAAACTCAAAACTGGTAGAGATAGAAAATGTAGGCCACCTACCACATATAGAAAAGTTTGATGTTTTTATAGATGCACTAGTTTCGTACTTAAAAGAATAATTACAACATAACCTTGTTGAGAGCTTTGTTGAAAACCTTACAGATTTCTGTAAGGTTTTTTTTGGTAAAGGATGTAAATTGGTGATGAAGTAGAATTATATATTACATATATCTATACGTTGACCAGAATAAAAAGAACACTATGAAGAAAAGAGATTATTTTTCGGTTAGAACAGGTAAAATTATACCGAATGAAATAATTGATTTAAAAGTTCTGAAAAAATTATTTCTTTTAATATATAAGAAAATTGAAAATGATGGATATTTTCAAAAGCATTTTGGATACTACTGTGTTGACCAAGGAGAAGTTGCTGGCGAATTGGGATTTGACCTTAATGATGTGATGTTTATTCATCTTAAAAAAGAAAATCTTTCCCCAATTCCAGCCCAAATAGAAAATTACTCGGAAGATGATTTATTTGATGTCTTGGAATTTCTTTATGATTACTGCTCAAAAGGAATAGACGGTTATTATCATCAACATAATGGTTGCGGATATCACTACGAAGAATTTAACGACAAAGAAGGTCAACAATATTTTAGAGAACAAATAAATCCGATTTTAAAAGATTACTCAAACGGATTTGAACTATCAACTGAAGGAGAAATTCTGCAATTGGCAGACTCTGGATTGTCTCACCTTTTCGATGCTGATGTACCGACAGCTGACACGGAAAATATTGTAAATAAAATAAATAATGCTGTTCTAAAATTTCGAAGATATAAATCTACAATGGATGACAGACAAGACTCAATTAGAGAATTAGTTGATGTGCTCGAATATTTAAGACCCAAAGCAAAAGATTTACTTGAATCAAAAGATGAAAAAGACTTGTTTAATATCGCAAATAATTATGGAATTCGACATCATAATGAACGACAGAAAAACAAGTATGATGTTGCTATTTGGCACAGTTGGATGTTCTATCATTATTTAGCAACAATTCACGCACTTTTGAGATTAATAAACAAAAGTAAAAATATCTAAATGACCAATGCGATATGTTATTAATAGAACTGAATAAATAACAGTGGGCAATAACGTGTATAATTAGATAAACACATAAAACTTAAAAAAGAGTTTCCAAATTCGAATATTCTTAAAAATCAATAAATTAAAGAAAAATACTCGAAAAGAATTAGGTCAAGTTACACAAGACATAAATCCAACATAAACAGGTCTAAAAGATATCAACCACTATTTTTAGTAAAATCCAAACACTATGAAAAACCTAACGCTATTGACTACCATAATGTTTTTCAGTTTGGTAAGCTCACCTCTTTTTGCACAAAAAGACGGCTATGTTGAAGACTATTTAGAGCGGTTAGAAAATTCCCGTAAATACATAGTTCTTGTGGCAGAAACAATGCATGAGGACAAGTATAGCTTTAAGGCCACACCAGAATCCTTAAGTTTTGCGGAGAATCTATTGCATATTGGCTACGCCATGGATTGGCACAGTCAATCTTTATTAGGGGACAGAGAATCTAGAGATTGGCAAACGGACACCGTTTTTAAAGTCGGCACAAAGTCCAAAGCAGAAATGATAGCTTTAATCAATAACACGTTTGATGAAACCATACAACTCATTGGTCAATTTGATACTGCTCAATTAGATGACGAATTAGATTACTTTGGACTGAATAGAAGCAAAAGACAAATCTTTATGTTACTAGCTGACCATATAACGCATCACAGAGCGCAAATGCTAGTCTCCATGCGTTTAAACGGACTTGTGCCACCTAGATACGTTTTGTTTCAATAAGTCAATACATTCATTGGTACACCTCTTCATTGTTTCGTTGTATTTAACCCTAGAGAGGTCCGTTATATCTTGGTAAATCTTATTTTTACCAAAAGGTTGAATTTGTTGACTTACAAAGCCAAGACCTTTGCTATACTAATGAGACTAGTTGAATAAAATAATGCTGAGAAAAATTTTAAAGAAAGTACTACTTACGGTTGTTGTATTAATTGGAGTTTTGGTAATAACATACGTCTTGTTCAATAATTTCTATCCAAGTTTTGGTGGTGATGTCACTAAAGAACGTCAGCAGGTTTATAAGCAATCAGAACAATTTAAAGAGGGCATATTTATTAATAAAAAGGACGTACCCAAAGATTTGAGTTTTTCGGAAAGTTTGAACCTTGCCTACAAATTTTTCACGATTAAAGTCCCCAACGGTCGCCCTAAAGAGGATTTAAAAGTCATAAAGCTAGATTCTGCCAATGTTGCCGATTATAAGAGTAAAACACGAATGATATGGTATGGGCATTCTTCATTTTTACTCCAAATGGATGGGTTGAATATCTTGTTAGACCCTATGTTCGGTGTGGTTCCTGCACCACACCCTTGGTTGGGAGACGACCGGTTTAATAAAGAAATGCCATTGGAAGTTGAAAAGTTACCTCGTATTGACGCGGTCATTTTTTCTCATGACCATTATGACCATTTGGATTACGAAACCATTTTAAAATTAAAAGACAAGACCAACCATTATTTTGTGCCGCTAGGGTTAGGAGTGCATTTAGAAGCTTGGGGAATTCCTGCAGATAAGATTACAGAGATGGATTGGTGGGAAGAAAAACAATTAGAAAATATAACCTTGGTCTGTACGCCCGCCCAGCATTTTTCTGGAAGAAAATTAGACAACAGCCAAAGTACACTTTGGAGTTCTTGGGTCGTAAAATCTATAAATGAAAACATTTATTTTAGTGGAGATAGTGGCTATGCACCGCACTTTAAAGAAATAGGCGAGAAATATGGTCCTTTTGATTTGGCGTTAATGGAATGCGGACAATATGACAAGATGTGGCCGGATATACATATGATGCCCGAAGAAACAGCACAAGCAGGTTTGGACGTAAAGGCAAAGAAAATAATGCCTATACATTGGGCAGGCTTTAAATTGGCACTTCACGATTGGAAAGACCCTATAAAACGGGTTGAGGCAAAAGCTTTAGAGTTGAACCTAAAGGTAATTGCACCACAAATAGGTCAAGAAATTATAGTTGCAGATTCTGTTAGCACCTATGCCAATTGGTGGAAAAATCTTTAAGCAAGGCCGCTAGTTATACGCTGTAATTTAAAATAAACTGTACGTAATGAAAAAACGAAATTCAATACTTAGAAGTCTAATTGTATTACTGATTTTTTCTTGCGTTGCTGAGACAAAGTTATTTGCTCAAAATAAGTATAAAGGAGGATCAAAACATACACAGCCAAGTATTGATATTCTACCAAAATCAACAGATTATATTTTAGACCAGAGATTAGAAGATGCGCTAGAGACAAGGTTAAATCAGAAAATTGAAGAACTTTTTGATAAACATAAGGTTGCAGGAATCACAGCTACTGTACTAATTCCCGAAAAAGGTTATTGGGAAATAAACAAAGGGTTTATATCTAAAGCAGATAATATAATAGTTGAAGAAACATCTGTATTTTATTGGGCAAGCGTAGGTAAATTAATTACAAGTACACTAATCCATAAATTAATTGAAGAAGATAAACTCTCTTTAGATGATAAGCTCTCCAAGTGGTATCCGGACATTCAAAATGCCAAGAAAATAACGATTGAGCAATTGCTTAATCATACTAACGGTATTTATAGTTTTAATGCAGACTCCACAGTGCACTACAGCAAAAAACACTATAGCCCCAATGAGCTTTTAGAAGTTTCAAAAGCGCATAAAAATTTGTTTAAACCGGGCGAATACTGGTCCTATACCAATACAGGTTATATGTTGTTGGCTCTCATATTAGAGAAAGTAGAGTCCAAGACGTTTGAATTAATCGTTCAAGAAAGAATAGTAGAGCCTTTAAATTTGAAATCACTAAAAGTAGCTCCTAAAAAGCTGCCATCTAATTTAGCATTGGCTCACAATAAAGATACTGTTATACCTAAAGATTCTTCAGGGCCTATGGGAGCTGGGAACATTATAGGAAACTCAAAAGACATGGCTGTTTTTTTAAGTGCTTTGCTGACGGGGGAAATAATTTCTACTGAAATGGTTTCTAGTATGATGAAGGACTTATACCCAATGTTTGACAATGGACAATACTACGGCGAAGGAATAATGTTATACGACTTTAATGAAATTAACAATACAGAAACAGTTTGGATAGGGCATAGTGGAGGAACTGAGAATTACAAAGCAGTGCTTTTATTCGATATAGAATCTAAAGTAATTATGGCTATTTCAATAAACGAAAATATTCCAGCCGAAGCTGTAGCACTAAAGCTAATAGGTCTCATTTACGAATAAAATTGATGTCTGGACCAGAGATCACAAATCAACTAGATTGGTGCAAGTTATCTCCTTTTTACAACTTTTAATTATATCCTCTAACGTCCCCCATATCCAAAGTCATGGGTCCTAGTTTATGGGAAGTTGGTAAGAAAGCACCGGTTTCCATAATTTTCCAGTTATCCCAAGTCGCTTTGAGTCCGCCTATGGGAATGATACTCACCCACATTTCGTAGCTTTCGGGTAATCCACTTGGTCCTAAATGCCATAGGTACGAATCTCCTGGCGTACTACCACCAGAAGAATACGTAATCATCAAAGCTTTAGAGCCGTCTTCTAAGGTCACCAAACTACGTTGTGTTCCGTTATCAAAAACCTTAAAAGGTGCGACAAGCCAAAAGGAATCATTATTGAAAAAACCTTGGGCCTTGGTAATCAGTTCTTCTCGGTTATCACCAATAACTTCGGCTTCATTTTCAAACACCTTACTTTTAGAAGTATTCTTTAAGTTGAGAAGTATACGGTAGGCATCCCATTCCACATCAACCTCGCCATTTTCCCTATCCCATTTATAAGAATGTGCGCCATTGGCAAAACTCCATTCCAAATAGTGAGTTTCCGTATACGCTTTATTATTGATGGCTTCAAGCATTTTTTCTGCAAGAGCATCTGCTTCGGCACCAGGAGTCCCAGTTGGCAAAGGCTCATCATAGAGCATATAAAGGATTCCAAAACCAATTAGAAGTATGGCGGCAAGGATTAAAACACTTTTACCAACAATTCTCAATATCTTCTTTACCATCTAACGAACAATTTTATATATTAAAATCCTACAGCAGCATCATCACCACGGTGATCCGCTCCACCTTCTAAAGTTCCGTCAGGTAATACTCGAATGGCATCTACTTTACCAATAATAGGCGTGCGGTCTTCATTTATGTTATATCCTTTAGCCTTTAGGTTGTCCTTATGTTCTTTAGAAAATCCATTTTCCTCAAAAATAACAACATCTGGTAACCACTGGTGGTGAAAACGCGGTGCGTCTACAGCCTCTTGCATACTCATATTAAACTCATATCCGTTTAAAATGGTTTGTGCCACAGCGGTAATAATGGTAGACCCTCCAGGGGTACCAACAACCATCCAAAGTTTGCCATCTTTTTCTACAATAGTAGGCGTCATGCTACTTAGCATCCGTTTTCCGGGAGCTATACTATTAGCTTCAGCACCAACAAGGCCAAACATATTGGGAACACCAGCTTTTGAACTAAAATCATCCATTTCATTATTTAAGAAAAAGCCCAATTCATCACAGTATAGTTTAGAACCGTACGCTCCGTTTAAGGTAGTTGTAACAGAAATGGCATTGCCTTCTGCATCTACAATAGAGTAGTGGGTGGTTTCCATACTTTCGGACATTTGTATGCTTCCTTCATGAATATCCTCAGACTTGGTGGCTTTATCAAAAGAAAAATTAGCCATACGTTCCTTTATATAAACATCGCTCAAAAGTTCTTTCATGGGAATATCTACAAAATCTGGATCACCCAACCAATAGTTACGGTCTGCATACGCACGGCGCGCAGCTTCAACAAATAACTGGACAGTCTTTTCTGAATTGTGACCAAATTTTGCAATGTCATAAGGCTCCATCATTTTCAAAATCTGATTGATGGTCATACCACCGCTGCTAGGCGGACTCATAGAAATAATATGAAGGTCTTTGTAATCAAAAACAACAGGTTCTCTCCACTGTGCTTGGTACTGCTCCAAATCTTCTTCGGTAACAAACCCACCGTTTTCTTGAATAAAAGCAGCCAATACTTTTGCAGTTTCACCTTTATAAAATCCATCACGACCCTGCTCGGAAATACGGCGTAACGTAGTAGCCAAAGCAGGGTATTTTACTAAATCACCCGCTTTACTGTCCACAGGGAAAGTAGTAACACTATCGTTCACTTCTAAAATAACCTCACGGACTTTTTCAAAACGAGCAGCCTGTTTTTCTGTAACGATAACACCATTCTCTGCCAAAGCAATAACTGGCGCAAGAATATCTTTTAAAGGTAACGACCCAAACTTTTTATGTACCTCAATGATTCCCGCAACGGTACCAGGTACACCCACTGCAGTAGCACCTTTGGTACTCATATCCGGAATAACGTTCCCTAAAGAATCTAAATACATATCTTTTGTAGCGGATAAAGGCGCTTTTTCACGATAATCCAACGCACCAATAGAACCATCTGCTTTGCGATAAACCATAAATCCGCCTCCGCCAACATTTCCAGCAAATGGGTAGGCAACTACCAAAGCCATCTCTGTGGCTACCATGGCATCAAAAGCATTACCACCTTGTTTTAAAATAGCAGCTCCAATAGCAGAAGCTTCTTCGCGAGCAGAAACGACCATCGCCTTTTCAGCAACCACGCCAGTGGCTTTTGCAGGTTCGGCAGGTAAGGTTTTACAATTAACAAAAAGGAGAAGTACTAGGGACTTAAGGAGAATTAAACGTGTTGTTTTCATACACAGTCGGTTTAAAGTTTTAAAATAGGTTCGTATGTGCCTTGATATTAAAGTGATATAAATTTTTGCTTTGAAAACACCATAAGCTCTTCAAAGAAAGCTGTAAACTCATCTTCAAATTTGTCATAGTGTTCTTCAAGATCTAAAATGGCAAAATTCATTTTAGATTTGTTATTTGTTCTTCGGTTCATGCCATTTAGAACCTTGCCTATCCCTTCCATTTTAGAATAGTTGTAAATCCAGTTATCGGATATCATATAAGGCATCATCCTTTGTACACCTACTGGTAGAATACTATAATTATCTTCTAACAGGTCGTAAAAATTCTCAACATAGATATCTAAAGGGGTATCACAATAGGTACTCCAGTTTTTGGCCAGGTAGTGGTCGTAAAAAATATCTACTATTACACGGCTGTAGTGGCTATAGTTCTTATGTAAGCGCTTGCTACTAATCTTAGGAATATCATGGGTATCCGTAAACGTATCAATTTCGCGGTGCAACATAATTCCTTGTTGAACCCTTTCCGGTAAATGCGTGTATTTATTAGCTCTAATACTGTCTGCAATAAAGTTTCCCAAAGTAATTTCTGGGTCATCAAACGAGAGGTAAATATGTGCGAGAAAATTCATAAGTCCGAATTTACAAATTGAAAACATAGTATTTGGTCTAGACCCGTATATTTGCATAAACTATTAAGAATTTAGAAAAATATGACTTTAATAAAATCGATTTCAGGAATTCGTGGCACAATTGGCGGCCGTTCTGGTGATAACCTTACCCCTATAGATGCTGTGAAATTTGCAGCAGCTTACGGAATATGGCTTAAAGAGTATTCAAAAAAGGATAAATTAAGAGTAGTTGTTGGTCGTGATGCCCGTCTTTCTGGTGAAATGATTCAGAACCTTGTAGTTTCTACTTTAGTAGGTTTAGGAATTGATATCGTAGATTTAGATTTGTCTACCACACCTACAGTAGAGATTGCCGTACCTATGGAAAAAGCGGATGGTGGTATTATTTTGACTGCTAGCCACAATCCAAAACAATGGAACGCCTTAAAACTTCTGAATGAAAAAGGAGAGTTTTTAGATGCGGCCCAAGGTGCTAAAATTCTTGATATAGCCGAAAAAGAAGATTTTGATTTCTGTGATGTTGATGATTTAGGAAGTATTACTAGAAACGATGCTTATATAGATATTCATATTGACGAAGTATTGGACCTTCCCTTAGTAGATGCCGATACTATTCGCAAAGCGAAATTCAAAGTTGTGGTTGATGGTGTAAACTCCACCGGAGGTATTGCCATCCCAAAACTATTGGAAGAGCTTGGTGTTGAAGTTGTAAAATTATATTGTGACCCAACAGGTCATTTTCCGCATAACCCAGAGCCTTTAAAAGAGCACTTGGGAGATATCTGCGCTTTAGTACTAGAAGAAAAAGCAGATTTTGGAATCGTAGTTGATCCAGATGTAGACCGCTTGGCGTTTATTGACAATACCGGTGAGATGTTTGGAGAGGAGTATACTTTGGTTGCCTGTGCAGATTATGTTTTGGGTAAAACTAAAGGGAATACAGTTTCTAACTTATCTTCTTCACGTGCATTAAGAGACATTACTCAAAAACATGGTGGTACATATGAAGCTTCAGCCGTTGGCGAAGTGAACGTAGTTACTAAAATGAAGGCTAACAAAGCTATTATTGGTGGTGAAGGAAATGGTGGTATCATCTATCCTGAAAGTCATTATGGACGTGATTCTCTTGTAGGAACAGCTTTATTCTTAATGTTGATGGCCGAAAACGGAGGAACTGTTGCAGAGCTTCGCGCTAGCTATCCTTCGTATTTCATGAGCAAAAAGAAAATACAATTGACACCAGGTCTTGATGTAGATGGAATTCTTACTGCTATGGCCGAAAAATATAAAGACGAGGAAATAACCACTATTGATGGAGTAAAAATAGACTTCGCCGAAAATTGGGTACACCTGAGAAAATCAAATACAGAACCAATCATCCGTATTTATACCGAAGCAAAAAGTCAGTCACAAGCAGATGAACTTGCCGATCGTATTATTGGAGAGATTAAAGCAGTAGCTGGTTTATAAAATAAGTACCGCCCTTAGACTGCGCTCAGGGAGGTGCTTGATAACAAAACGCTCGGAATGATTGAGATTCTTCTCATTTTCATTCCGAGCGTTTTTATGCGTAATAGAGAAATACTTTCTCTTAAATTTTATCAGATTTAAGTAACGCCTTCCTGAGCGCAGTCAGATTCTAGAGGATTTACGTAATTCAGTAATATCTTCCTGTGCGCAGTCAGATTTTAGAAGATTTACGTAATTCTGTAACGCCTTCCTGAGCGCAGTCAGATTCTAGAGGATTTATGTAATTCAGTAACGCCTTCCTGAGCGCAGTCAGATTCTAGAGGATTTATGTAATTCAGTAACGCCTTCCTGAGCGCAGTCGAAGGGAGAGGGTTACTGAAACTCCACAGGAACCTTATCCCTATGTTTCCAACGTCTATGCGTCCATAGGTAATATTCTGGCTGCTCACGAATCTGTTGTTCGGCAAGACGGAGAAACTTATCGGTTATCTCGTTCTTTTCTGTAGAAGAACCAGCAGTTGTAATCGGAATAAATTCGGCATTATAATAACCTCGCTTTACTTTTGATACTTTCAGAAAAACCACCGCTAGGTCCATTTTCCTTGCAAGACTTTCAGCGCCATTAATAACAGGAACTTTCACCCCCATAAATTCAGCCCAATAATGAGCGCGGTGCCATTGCGGAGACTGATCACTTACCATACCAAAAATCCCCGTTACATTATTCTTGTAATTTACTAAAACGGTTTTGGCGGTCTCCTCCTTTGTAATAAGAGTGGTATTCCAACGTGCACGGACATTTTTTATCCAACGGTCAAAATAGGTATTGCTTATCTTCTGGTAAACCGCATAGCCCTTAGAACTAATATAATTATTCATGCTAACGTTCCACTCCCAATTGGCATAGTGAGAACAAACTACAAGAATTGTTTTTTCCTTTTCAATTTCTTGTATCACCTCTATGTTCTTAACGGTGTAGCGTTTTTTTACTTCTTCTTTAGAAAGGTGCATAGTTTTTACCATTTCTAAGAACATATCGCACATGTGGTGGTAAAACTTCTTTTGGATATCTTTTATTTCAGCTTCCGTTTTTTCGGGAAATACCAATTCTAGATTCTGTTGTACCACATCTTTTCGGTATCCCACAACGCGATAGACCCAAAAGAAAACAAAATCAGAAAATCCGTAAAAAAGCCTATAGGGAAGTATGGAAATTAACCACAACAACGGATACACCAAAATAAAAACAAGCAACTGCATGAAAACCTTTTAAGTAGGCAAATATAACTATATTTGAACCGAAATTAACTGCTACGTATGAACAACCTAGATATTGCCACCATCGTGGTAATCGCTGCCAATGTATTGGTCTCTCTAAAAGGATTTAATGATACCGCTTTCTTTGAGCGCTACAAATTTGGCATTGGTCAGATTCTATCAGGACAGAAAGACCGTATGCTTACTTCTGGTTTTTTACATGTAGATATTTCGCATCTTTTCTTTAATATGTTCACGCTTTACTTTTTTGCGCCGGTGGTTGTAAATTGGTTTAGCTCAGGGAAGTTTATTGCTATCTATTTTATTAGTTTGCTAGCTGGTAGCCTTTTGGCCATCTTTTTTCATAAGAATGAACCTAATTACAGTGCGGTAGGGGCAAGTGGTGCCGTAACAGGTGTGCTTTATGCTGCAATTCTTCTGCAACCTAATATGCAGTTGGGCATTATGTTCATACCACTACCAATTCCAGCATATGTTTTTGGTATAGGGTATCTGTTATACTCGATTTACGGAATGAAAAGCCGACTAGGAAATATTGGTCACACCGCCCATTTTGGTGGTGCTATTGGTGGTTATGTAAGTACACTTCTGTTCATGCCACAACTTTTGGTAAATGAACCGCTAATGGTAGGATTATTGGCCTTGCCTATTATTATTCTCTTGATAATGGCAAAAATGGGTAAAATCTAGGTTACCGTTCATCGGTAATCCTTAATAAATCGCCTAGTTAACACCTCCAAAATCTATTAAAAAGCAAAAAATGTTGCCAATGTGTGTATTTCGTCGAAAAAAAATACACCGCACATACCGTTGAGAGTAGTTTTACGTTCTGTTAGAGCCCAAATCTAATATTGAATAAATCTACTTATAATGAAAAGACTTTCCCTTGCCGCACTAGTGGCCGTTGCATTTGCAACATCATGTAGTGACGAGACCACTGTTTTCAGTGATACCGAAGATAATATTTCAATTGAGGCCCAAGAATCTGTTTTAGATAATAGTATTCTTTTTGATGATGCAGGTGTGTTATCAATTAACCTAACTGACGGAACTTCCGGTAAAACTTCAAAAACTGGCGAGGAGATGGCCGGTGATTATCCATTGACGTTAATAGCACGTGTAGATCCACCGTCTTTTAGTGGAGGTGAAAACCTTACCGCATCTCATGTAGATGTAGACGGAGATTACGCTTATGTATCTTATAACACGGTTGAAGATGGTTACGCAGGTGGTGTAGATATTATAGATGTTAGTGATCCTAATAATCCTCAAGTAACCTCTAGATTATACTATTCTAATGCAGATATTAACTCCATTGCCTATGATAATGGATATGTATATGCTGTTGGTGGTGTAGATGCCGAAACTTCTGTTAGGGCCACAGCAAATTCTTTTGTAGTTAAGATACCAGCTTCAAACGGTAGATTAGATGTAAGTGGAGAGTTAGTTTATGGTTTCCAAGAAGGTTTTACCGCTAACGATGTAAAAGTAACTGAAAGCGGAATTCTGGTAACTAGTGGTAAAGACGGTTTGTTAACGTCTTATAAGAGTACAGACCTTTCTATTCAAAATGATGTCTCTTTTTCCGATTTACGTTCTGTAGCTTATAATAATGGAACTATCGCAGTGTTAGATGCAAGCCAAGGTGTTAGCATTATGGATAAAAACTTTGCAGTAAGCAAAGAAATAAACATCAGTTCAGATTTTGGTGATGCCAGCAAAAGAACAATTGATTTTTCTACTGAAAAAATATACGTTTCCGAAGGTTCTAAAGGTGCCGGTGTTTATAATATGACTAGTGGTGACTTAGTAGAATATATTCCTATTCTTTTAAACCCAGAGGGTACGGATAGTCAAGATATTGTTACTAATGCCGTAGCAATTAACGAAGACATTTTACTAATGGCCAACGGTGGCGCTGGTTTATGTTTGACCGAAGAAAAAGATGGACAGACCAATATTGTTGGGGTTGTTGACCTTGATGGTTCAATCAACTTTGTAGCCTCTAAAGGAGATTACATTTTTGCGGCTTCAGGTAAAGCAGGACTGCAGATTGTTAAATTAAACAGACCGGACCAAAGTTTAGAAACACGTTGTGAAGATTTGTTAGCTTATTCTGGAAGCTCTAATTTATCAGTTAATCAAGGAGAAACCAAAGGATTTAAAGGTTCTAAATATTTCAATTCAATTAATGTAAATGGTGCATTGTTACTATGTGGAACATGGTCTGTAAATAATAGTAGCTATATTAATAGCGATGGTTTATTTGAAATGAACGGTTCATTGTCTATAGGAAGAAATAACAAACGAAAGAATATTACAGTTAATAAAGACGCTACCCTTAAAATTGAAGGTAACCTAACTGTTTATGGAGATATCATCCTTAACGATGGTGCTACACTAGAGTTTATAGGAGATGCTTCTGTAGCAAATGTCTTTGGAAGTGTAAAGAAATTAGGAACAGCCCAGGTTATTGGCGAGTTTAGAGATGTAAGAAATAAGTTCTAAGACAACGATTTAAAGTATAAAAAAGCCCCGAACGGATTTCCGTTCGGGGCTTTTTGTATGTTATGTTTTCTAAACTAGTTAAGTAGTTCAGCAATTTTTTGTTCCAAAGCCGGTCCTCTAAGATTCTTGGCTATAATTACACCGTTCTCATCCAATAAGAAAGCTGCTGGTATAGCATCTACATTATAAAGCTTAGCAATAGGGTCGTTAAAGTATGCAAGGTTAGAAACTTGGTTCCAAGTTAATCCATCATCTTCAATCGCTTTTTTCCAAGCATCTCCTGTTTTGTCCAAAGAAACACCAATGATATTCAAACCTTTATCATGGTACTTTTTGTAAACATTAACTACATTAGGATTCTCAGCACGACAAGGCTTACACCATGCTGCCCAAAAGTCAATTAAAGTAACTTTACCCAAAGCATCAGCAAGCGCCAATTCTTTTCCATCTGGAGTAGGAGCGCTAAAAGCAGGAGCTTTAGCACCTACAGCCGTACCTTTTTGGCTTTCTTCAACCTTCTTCTGTGCTTCTAGTTTCTCAGTAATAGAAACAGCAGCTTTAGTTTTCTTGATTTCAGGAGAAAGTCCATCAAACATAGCTTGTGCCTCTTCAGAAGTTACAGCACGAGCGCCAATGGCTCTGTCTATCAAAAGAACAGAAATAAGAGCATCCGGATGTTCTTTAATATAGTCAAGTTCAAAGTTTTTATATTCTTCTTGAAGCTCCATCATTTCATCACGAAGAGAATTAGCAGTAGCTTGGTCAGCCTTTTGCATATCTTCTTGAATAGATTGTGCTTGTGCAGTTATTTTTTTAGACTTGTCCATATAATCCATGAACACTTCGTTTTGCATAGAACCTTTTACAGTAGCAAAACCTAAACTGTCTTTTTGAGCTTTAAGATTTATATCGCCATTCTCTAAGATAACAGCGGTATAGCCCATTAGCTTGTCTACAAAAACGTAATGCATTTCTGGCATATCGGCTTTACCGGTAAAAGCAAACGTTCCGTTTTCTATTGTGGTAGTATCAATATCTACAGGCTGTCCGTTTTCGCCCATGACCTTTAGGAATACTTTAGTTCCGTTTTCTACTTCACCAGTGATATTTCCTTTAAAATTGTAGCCCTCAGGCTTTTGATTACAGGCTACTAGACCTATTAAAATACAGATTGATAATACTACTTTTTTCATTCTTTTTATTTAAGATGTGGCAAATGTAGGTATATATCGGTACAAAAAAAAGCCCTTAACATTATGTGTCAAGAGCTTAGGAGTATGTTTTTACTGAATTTATTTAAAACTGATAGCGAATACCCAAGGCAATGTCAAAATTCAACTTGTTATCAAAATTTTTAAAACCTATAAGTCCTAGTTCCGGTCTAAAATCCAATGACACTACTATAGGTAGATCAGGATTGTATTCTATTCCTACATCACCGGCAACAAAAACAAAAAGCCCACCATCTGGGTCTTCAGCTATGGTTGGGTTATTTTTATTAGGAATTGGGGAAAAGTCTACACTTCCAAAACCTGCTCCACCACCATAAAACCAGTTGAAGCCTTTATCAATCTCATAAACCCATTGGTAAATTCCAGTTAGTTTAACCGCATCAAACTCACGACTATCTCGGTAACCTAGGTCAAATTCTGCACGTGTATAACGACCAATAGACCTTTGGTAAGAAATCTCAGCACCGAAACCATCACTATCACCAAGTCGTAAACCCAATGCATTGTCTGCTATTTCTTGGGCTTGAAGAGAAAGCGCTGTAAAGCAAAAGCAAATAAAAAATAAAAATTTCCATTTTTTCATATTCTTGTGATTTTTGGTTCTAAAAAGACGTTTTACATTCGCCTTTCAACCTTAAAAACTTAATTTAGCAATCTAAATTGTTTACCGTTGAATAAAAATTTACTTCAAGAACTAGCAAGTTCACTGCAAGGTCGCGTTTTATCGGATAGTTTAACAAAAACCCTATACGCCACGGATGCTTCTGTATATAGAAAAATTCCTACGGCCGTTACTTTCCCTGAAACAATCCAAGACCTTAAAACTTTAGTCCATTTCGCAAACAAGCACAAGATTGGTCTTATTCCTCGTACTGCAGGTACTTCTTTAGCAGGACAGGTAGTTGGCGAAGGTATAGTTGTAGATACATCAAAGCACTTTACAAAGATAGTTAGCGTAGATGAGAAAAACAGGCAAGTAACCGTACAGCCAGGTGTAATTCGTGATGAATTGAACCAGTACCTTGAGCCTTATGGTTTGTTTTTTGGACCAAATACTTCTACTGCTAACCGTTGTATGGTTGGTGGTATGGTAGGTAATAACTCTTCGGGAACAACATCTATTAAATATGGTATTACCCGCGAAAAAATTGTTTCGCTAAAAACTATATTATCCGATGGTAACGAAGTAGAATTTAAGGCGCTTACCATTTCTGAGTTTGAAGAAAAAAAGAGTTTAAATACTTTAGAGGGAACTATATATAGAGAAATTTATAAAGAATTATCACCTAAAGAAGTGCAAGAGCGCATTTTTGAGGAGTTTCCAAAACCTGAAATCCATAGAAGAAATACGGGTTATGCCGTAGATGAATTACTAAATACAAATGTATTTGGTGATACAGATGATAAAATAAATGTCTGTAAATTATTAAGTGGAAGCGAAGGTACTTTAGCTTTCACTACGGAGATAACATTTAGATTAGATGAAATACCGCCTAAGTTTTCTGCCATGGTGGTCACACATTATAAGACTTTAGAAGATTGCCTGTCTGACGTGGCTCCCGTAATGGAGCACGATTTACACCTTTGTGAGATGATGGATAGGGTAATTCTTGACTGTACAAAGAATAACCGTGAGCAATTAAAGAATCGGTTTTTTGTTGATGGGGATCCTGCGGCTCTTTTAATGCTAGAGGTCAAAGCGCATACGGAGGAAGACCTTCAGAAACAAATTGATGCATTATTAATTACAGCAAAAGCTTCAGGGCTTAGTTACTCAGAAGCCATATTGAGGGGTGCGGATGTAAATAAAGCGGTAGCGCTTCGTAAGGCTGGTCTGGGCTTATTAGGAAATATGGTTGGTGACCGCAAAGCAGTTGCCTGTATTGAAGATACAGCAGTTGCCGTGGCCGATTTAAAAGATTTTATAGGTGAGTTTACCCAAATTATGGATGGCTATAAACAATCCGCTGTTTATTACGCCCATGCTGGAGCGGGAGAATTGCACCTTCGTCCTATATTAAACTTAAAAAAGGGCGATGATGTAGTTATGTTTAGAGACATCACTACAGATGTAGCTAAACTGACTAAAAAATATAAAGGTTCATTTAGTGGTGAACATGGTGATGGTATTGTTCGCGCTGAGTTTATTCCTTTGATGATAGGCGAGGAGAACTATCAGTTATTAAGACGGATAAAATCCTATTTTGATCCTGAAGGTATTTTTAACCCAGGTAAAATCGTGGATGCTTATCCAATGGATGAGTCACTTCGTTATGAAGTAGACCGAAAGGAGCCGGAAATAAAAACATTATTAGATTTTTCAGATAGTGAAGGTATTCTAAAAGCTACCGAAAAATGTAACGGTGGCGGTGATTGCCGAAAAACTGAACATGCGGTTGGAGCTATGTGCCCTAGTTTTCACGCCACCCGAGATGAAAAACATACCACAAGAGGAAGAGCAAATGCACTTCGTGAATATTTAACTACAGGAGAAAAGAAAAATAACTTTGACCAAAAAGAGCTTAAAGAGGTTTTTGACCTTTGTTTAAGTTGTAAAGCTTGCGCAACAGAATGCCCTAGTAATGTTGATGTAGCAACGCTGAAAGCGGAGTTTTTATATCAATATCAAGAAGCAAACGGTTACCCATTACGCGGTAAATTATTTGCTTACAATACTACATTGAACAAGTTGGGCAGTAAAATGCCAGGATTGACCAATGCCGTGTATGATTCAAAATTCTTTGGAGGTTTATTAAAGAAATCTGCAGGTGTAGCGCCAGAAAGGACTTTGCCCAAAGTTTATAGTTTTAATTTTGATGATTACTTGCAATCATTTAAAAATGAGCAAACTATAACAAGACAAAAAGTAGTTTTGTATATAGATGAATTTAGTCAGTATCTAGATATCGAATTAGGGAAGGATGCTATTGAAGTGCTTACCAAGTTAGGTTATGACGTGCAGCTTTTTTATGCTGAAAGTGGTAGAACCTATTTGTCGAAAGGCTTTTTGAAGCAGGCTAAGAAATTGGCTTTAGCGAATATTCCTAAACTTAAAAAGTTTGCGGCAAACGGACTTCCTGTTATTGGTTTGGAGCCGTCCGCAGTTTTGACTTTTAGAGATGAGTATAAACGCTTTTCGCAGGATTCGGAAACGACAAATGCTATTGCGGTAAACACTTTTCTATTGGAAGAATTTCTAGCTTCAGAAATAGAGAAAAAAGAAATTACAGCAGATTTGTTTACCAAAGAAGCTAAAACTGTAAAAATTCATGCACACTGTCACCAAAAGTCATTGAGTAACCAAAAGGTGACTTTTGATGTGCTTAATTTACCTGAAAATTATAAGGTTTCTATCATTAGCTCCGGTTGTTGTGGTATGGCCGGTTCTTTTGGATATGAAAAAGAACACTATGAGGTTAGTATGAAGGTTGGTGAGCTAAAACTTTTTCCATCTGTTAGGAAATCGCCGGAGGATACTATTATTTCGGCGAATGGAACGAGTTGTAGACATCAGATTTATGATGGTACAAAACGAAAAGCCTTGCATCCGGTAACTATTTTAAAGAACGCACTATTGGCTAAATAGCTAAAATCAGCCTTCAAGAGGGGTTTCTCCTTCTTTTTCCGGTTTTGATTTTGCCACGGCTATAGAATTAATGAGGTCTTGCATGTTCATATTCTTCAATTCCTCATCCATAAAAAATGGGGAAAGTTTATCATGATTGTAACGATAAACTTTCCATCGTTTTAGAGAATATTCCAAGGCGGTTAGGTTTTCGACCCAATCTCCAGAATTTAGATAGGTGCAAGAGCCATTATCTGTATCATGTCTACTCTTCTTTGGTTGATGGATATGACCACAAACCACATAGTCGTAATCGTTCTCTATGGCGATATCTACAGCCGATTTTTCAAATCTAGCAATGTAGTCCAAACTTCTGGTGCTGTTCTTTTTTATCTTTTTAGAAAGAGAGTATTTGTCTTTTCCTCTTTTCTTTAATGACCAATTTATAGCTCGGTTAGCAACGAACAGTAGGGCGTAGCCATAACTCCCCAATTTTGTTAGCCATTTGGCATTGCGCATAGAAAGATCAAAAATGTCGCCATGAAAAAACCAAGCCTTTTTACCATTAAGTTCTAATGTGAGCTTGTTTACAATATGTAAGTTGCCCAAGGATACACCTGCAAACCTGCGCATCATATCATCATGATTTCCAGTAATGTAATACACTTCTACGCCTTTCATGGAAAGCGTAATAATTTTACGAAGCACTTTTGTATGCTCTGGCGGAAAATAACTTTTATTAAATCGTCTTATATCAAGAATATCCCCATTTAAAATAAGGGTTTTAGGTTGAATGCTACTTAAATAGGTCAACAATTCGTCTGCATGGCATTCATAACTACCCAAATGAACATCTGAAATTACAGCAATGTCTAGTTTTCGTTTTTTCATAATCGACAAGTATGTTCAATTTATAAATGGTATTCTGGCTCTCTCAAAAACGAATAGAATAACGGTTAGATTTACCGCTATTCTTGCTAACTCTGGGGATATACAAATAAATTGCATACATGTAAAATGAATGTGAATTTGAGGATATCAATAGGTGTTGAAATCATTAAATAATTATTAAGGAATACCTGCAACATCTTAATGGATAATACACAAAGGCTTATTTTGCGGTCAATGATTTAAGATTTATCTTTACCGCTAGCTTTAACCAAAATGACCATAAGCTCAACAAACAGTGTTCTGTTTTAAGTTTGGATAGAATTAGGTTAAGCATTAATTAACTTTTAATATTTTAGAATGGCTGGAAATTCTTTTGGAACCCTGTTTAAACTATCAACGTTTGGAGAATCTCATGGTGTAGCAATAGGAGGTGTCTTAGATGGTTGTCCATCAGGAATTGAAGTCGATTTTGAAGCGATTCAAAATGAGTTAAACCGAAGAAAACCAGGTCAATCTGCCATTGTTACCCAAAGAAAAGAACCGGATACAGTGGAGTTTTATTCAGGAATATTTGAAGGAAAGACTACAGGTACACCCATTGGTTTCGCTATTCATAATACCAATCAAAAATCTCACGATTACACGCATATAAAGGACTCTTACCGTCCTTCGCACGCAGATTATGTCTATGACCAGAAATATGGTTTTAGAGATTACCGTGGTGGTGGCCGTAGTTCTGCACGGGAAACCGCAAGTAGAGTAGTGGCTGGTGCTTTGGCTAAACAGTTTTTGGCCGAAATGAAAATCAATGCTTATGTTTCTCAAGTTGGGAACATGAAAATGGAAACACCTTATCAAGATTTAAACTTTTCTCAGATTGAAGCTAACCCTGTACGCTGTCCCGATCCAAAGATGGCGGCAGAAATGGAAGAATACATCAAAGAGATTCGTAAAGAAGGAGATACCGTTGGAGGTGTTATTAGCTGTGTGATTCAAAATGTACCTATTGGACTAGGAGAACCTGCTTTTGATAAGCTTCATGCGGAACTAGGGAAAGCTATGCTTTCCATAAATGCGGTTAAAGGCTTTGAATATGGCAGCGGATTTGCCGGTGTTACAATGAAAGGCAGTGAGCATAATGACCAATTTAACCAAGATGGCACCACAAAGACCAATAATAGTGGGGGAATACAAGGTGGTATCAGCAATGGAATGGATATCTACTTTAACGTAGCTTTCAAGCCTGTGGCTACTATTATTCAGCCATACCAAACAATAGACAAAGAAGGTAATTTTGTCCAAACAAAAGGCAAAGGACGGCATGACCCATGTGTAGTTCCTCGCGCTGTGCCCATAGTTGAGGCTATGGCGGCATTAGTAATGGCGGATTTTAGCTTGCTAAATCGTACTATTAAGGCAAATTCGTAATCAATTTATTGGCAATTCATTAAAACCAGAGGTGATTTGTAGGTTGTTTTTCTGCTTTCAGATCAAAAGCAGTATATTACTTGCTTAAACCTTTGATGAATGAAAAAATTGGAATTACACTGGAGAATATTGATCGGAATGATCTTAGGTATTCTCTTTGGTTTTGGAATGACTTATGTTGATTGGGGCAGGGATTTTGTCCTGGATTGGATCAACCCTTTAGGATCCATCTTCGTTAAGCTTCTAAAACTAATTGCAATTCCACTTATTTTAGCTTCGCTGATAAAGGGAATATCAGATTTAAAGGATATTTCTAAGTTCCGAAACATTGGTTTACGTACAATAGCTATTTACATAGGAACTACAATAATTGCGATTTCAATTGGACTTGTTTTAGTCAACATTCTTAAGCCTGGCGATGGCATCTCCGAAGATACCATAACCAAGTTAACAGAGACCTATTCTAATGATAGTAGTGTAACTTCTAAACTAGAAGAGGCGCACAGGCAGCAAGATAGCGGCCCGCTTCAGTTTTTAGAAGACATGGTTCCTGACAATGCTGTCCAAGCTCTAGGGGACAATAGCTTAATGCTTCAGGTTATATTTTTTACCATTTTTATGGGAATCTCTATGCTTCTTATAGGTGAAGAAAAAGCTAAGCCCCTTAAAGATTTTTTCGATTCTCTTAATGACATTGTTTTAAAGATGGTGGATTTGATTATGCTCACTGCTCCTATAGCGGTTTTTGCGTTATTGGCTAACGTTGTGGCTACTTCCGGTGATCCAGATTTACTCATAGCGCTTTTAAAATATGCAGGGGTCGTTGTTCTGGGATTATTATTAATGATTGTTTTCTATAGTGTTGTGGTAGCTACGTTCACACATTATAGCCCATGGAAGTTCTTGAAAGAGATGAGTCCTGCACAGCTCTTGGCATTTTCTACAAGTTCTAGTGCTGCTACTTTGCCGGTAACTATGGAAAGGGTAGAGGAGCATATTGGTGTAGACAAAGAGGTTTCTAGTTTCGTTCTTCCTGTAGGAGCTACTATAAATATGGATGGCACAAGCCTTTACCAAGGTGTTGCGGCAGTTTTTATAGCGCAGGCTTTAGGGTTTGATCTTTCTTTTTCCGGACAACTTACCATTGTTTTAACTGCATTGTTGGCCTCTATTGGTTCTGCGGCAGTTCCTGGCGCTGGTATGGTTATGTTAGTGATTGTGCTAGAGGCTATTGGTTTCCCGCAAGACAAATTAGCCATAGGGCTGGCCCTTATCTTTGCCGTGGATAGACCTTTGGATATGCTACGTACTGTTGTAAATGTTACCGGTGATGCTTGCGTTGCTATGATGGTGGCCAAATCCGTTGGAAAATTAGGCAAACCTCATGTTCAGAATTGGGATGACCATTATGATGAAGTGAAATAACTAGTAAACCACATATTTTTAAAAAGCGAAGTAGTTTTAGGAAGTTGTTTTATCAAACAGTAACCTAACAAACTATTTCGCTTTTTGTTTTTTACCATCAGCTTCCTTCTCTGCATCTTCAAAGCTTATATCATTATCTACGACGCCTTTGTATGCTTTTACCCAAGCATTTTTAAAGATATTAGTTACTGTTGGCCACGTTTTTGTTCCTAAATTATTTAAGTCACCTTCAAGAGGGACTTTGGTGGCTAATGTATTGTTCTTCTGGTTTTTGAGAACGAATTTAAAGAACCCCACAAATCCTTCCCATAGGGTTTCTAGAAACCCATCTTCTTTTCCAACGAGCTTTCCATTTTTTATAATAGGTTTTATAGATCCTTTAAGAAACCCATCTGCAATGGCTATTTCACCAAAAACCTCAAACGTGCCGCTTTCAAAATCTATTTCTGCATAATACTTCGTAAAATCATTCAATGCCTTTGCATCTGCATCTGTGACCGAAAAAGCGATATCCATGTCAGGAACTTCTTTTACGAGGTTCATTTTGCCATCCAGAACTAAATCACCTTGACCAATGGAAGTTGCTGTTGCGTGAATGTCTGATGGTAAGGTGCGCTTTTTTTGTACTACGTTTCTAAGATTGGTAGCATTTAAATTCAGGTTCTTAAGATTTAGGTCTATTGTTGGGTTAGCCTGCACTTGAACAAAAGCTACTGTGCCATCGGTTATTTGAAGATTGTTAATTGAAATAGGAACTAAATCCGTTAATGCTTTAGTCCAATCATCAGCTTCAGGAGCCGTTCCGCCTTCTTGTTGATCTTCCAGTACATAAATAATCTTAGGTCGATTCATTTCTATTTCACTCACAATTCTACCTTTTACTAAGGCATTCCATTCAATTGAAATATCAGTTTTTTCAAAATCCAAGAAAGGAACTTCCGAGCCTGCTTCAACTTTGTTACGCGTCATGTTTTCAATTACATACGCACCTCTATATAAATCAATATCAATACCATCTACATGACCATAATATCCTGGAATATCTGCCAGCACACCATTCACATAGTTTTTGACCAATACTGGCATGAATAATCGTAATACAATTAGAAACACTATAATGCCTAGTGGAATTAAAAACCGCTTTTTTTTATAACCTCTTTTTCTCTTATTTTTTGACATAGATTATGAATCAGCTACAAAAATCTATGATTTGGCTCATTTAGGTTTGTTCATATACGTAAAAGGCTATCTCATAAGAACATAGCCTCAATGTTTAGATTTAAATGATAAGTAGCGGGAATACTGACTTTTAGAGAGGAATAAGTATTCAAGAAAGGGAGAGGGCAAAACATCTCTTCTTTAAAATAAAGACAGCCTTAACTTAAAAATTTGGCTTTAAGTTCGGGAGTAGGAATCATACATTGTTCTTTCTTGCCGTACCACTTGTAGCGATTACGCGCAATAAAATCGTATACGATATCACGAATACTTACGGGAATCCATTGCAGGACAGATGAAATGGTTTTGTATCCTTTCAACTGTTTGCCTATTTCTAATGCTGCATCAGATTTAATATAATAAGCAACGCCGTGTTCAATAAGAATTATGGAATCTATACTTGAAGAGTCGATATTTCGCTGCGAAATCAACTTCTTTCCTAAGTCGCTTTGAAGTGGCGCATATCGGAAAACATCTTGTTTATCATGTTTTATGATAAATTGAATAGCACCATTGCACAGGTTACAAACGCCATCAAAAAGAATAATTTGTTTTGAATTTTCCACAAAGTAAAGTTAATGATGTATATATTGAAGACCTAAATTTTGTTAGATATTTAAGAAAGAACATTGACGCTACTTCTTAACCCGCTCTACAAGCTCCAGCTGATCAACACTAACATTGGTAGTGAAAATGCCGTAGTTAACTATGGCTTTGTTCTTTTCAAGGTTATCAATAGACCCAACGGCTTTCCCATCTTTCATTCGGACGCGATCTCCTAATTGAAAAACAGGTCTTGGCTTGTTCTTCTCTTTGATGACCGCTTTTTTCTTTTCGACAATCTTTTTCTCCCGAATTACCTTGACTTCTTTTTGAACTTCTTGTTTGACTTGCGCCTTTTTAGTGCGTTCCACCTTGGCTTCTTTGGCGGTTTTCTTCTTACGCTTACTGTTTTCTGTTTCTACAATGCGTAACAGCTCGGAAACAAGTGGTCGTTTCTTATTATCAATAAAATAACGGTCTGCAGCCTTATCAATCTTATTTCCTAACTGTACCATGCGCTGGTCATGGTCGTACAATTCTTGGTAGTTCTCTAATTTGCTCTTTACTTTGGCGTTCAATTTTTCCAATCGCATGGCTTCTTCACGTGCTTTAGATTCTTCTTCTTGAAGTCTAGTGCCTGTTTGCGCCATTTTACTGCGTTCTTTCTGAAGTTTGGCTATCGTAGCGTCAAAACGGACTTTACCTCGCTCTACCTTCTTCTTTGCTTTGTTTATTAAGCTGTAGGGGATGCCGTTTTTCTGGGCAACCTCAAACGTAAACGAACTACCGGCTTCTCCAAGAACCAACTGAAATGTAGGTTCTAGGGTCTTGCTGTTGAAAACCATGTTCGCATTAGTTGTATGTGGCAGCTCATCCGCCAAAGCTTTTAAGTTGGCATAATGGGTTGTAATTACACCGTAAGCTCCACGTTCATAAAAAATTTCTAAGAAAGCTTCTGCCAAAGCGCCACCCAGTTCAGGGTCACTTCCCGTACCAAATTCATCAATAAGAAAGAGTGTTTCATTATCGCAAATCCGTAAGAAGTTCTTCATATTCTTTAAACGGTAGCTATAGGTGCTTAGGTGATTTTCTATGGATTGATTATCACCAATATCTGTCAATATTGTATTGAAAAAACAAACGGAACTCCTTTCATGAACGGGAATTAGGAGTCCTGATTGAAGCATTACTTGAAGTAATCCAATTGTCTTTAAGGTGATACTTTTACCTCCGGCATTAGGTCCGCTAATAACAATAATCCTATTTTCGGAATGCAATTCTATGGTCTGCGGATAAGTTTCTGTACGCTGTAATTTGTTACTTAGATATAATAATGGGTGAAAGGCATCTCGTAAATAAAGTCGCTTTTCATCATTGATTTTTGGTAGTAATGAGTTCGTATCCCTGGCATATGATGCCTTAGCGGCAGTAATGTCCATATGTGCAAGGAAGTCCTGGTATTCAGCTAACAACCAAGCAAAAGGCCGTATTTGATCCGTGAGCTCGTTTAGAATACGCTGAATCTCTTCCTTTTCATCATATTCAAGATTATTGAGTTCCCGACTATATTTTAAAGTAGCTTCTGGCTCTATGTAAACAATACTTCCTGTTTTGGAAGTACCCATTACCGTACCCTTTATTTTTCTACGATACATGGCCTTTACTGCCAAAACCCTACGGTTTTCAACAACTGATTCCCGTATATCATCTAAATAATCAGAACCGTGATAGGTGTTTAGTGCCGAGGCAAAACTCTGGCCTATCTTACCTTTCACTTGGTTCATTTGCCTACGTACATCAAAAAGTTTATTTGATGCGCGGTCTTTAACTTCCCCAAAGCGGTCAATAACAACATCAATTTCTTTAGGAATATCAGTATTTAGCTCAACGTTATTAGAAACCTCAAAGAGCAGTGGGTAGTATTCTTTAAACTTCTTAAGGAACTTTTTATGTGCGGTAACCGTGGTACAGATAGTTCCGATTTTTTTAAAACTCGAAACCTCAAGGGTTGTATTTTCTATTCTAAGTAACTGAAGCTCTTTGTTTATAGCGTCAAAACCATGGGGAGGTATTCGGTTTTCACTTATGAAAGAGGATAGGTACTCTGCTGTTTGTCCCAAAACCTCAACTACAGTCTCCTTGTTGTCTATTGGAGCGATTTCCAATGCGCGTTCTTTTCCTAATTCAGTGGAGCAGCGGGCCGAAACCTGCTCTAAAACTGTAGGAAATTCAAGGTCTTGTACTGTCTTGGAGTGAATATTTGCCATTCTTGTTTAATTGCGACGGCAAAGGTAGGCATTGGTAGCGAGATTTGAAATCTGTTGAATAGACCAGAAAACTAGCCTATTACTCAATACGTTTTGCTTGTGTGGTAAACGAAAGACCTTGCTGAGACATGGTAGAGTTCATTATACCTTCAAATAATGGCTCTGGACAACCTTTTGGCACCTTCCATTCAATGATGAAATTAGAGCCTGTTCCGCCTTCAACATCAACCTCATCTATAATAATTTCAGTGGTTTCCATTGGAGCTAAATAAATAGGGTGGTCAAAATACGTTCTTACCGCTTTGCCATGTGTGTCAAAATATTCTACTTTTGTCAAGTATACCGTATCCTTATCACTTGTGTTTCTCAAACTGGCCATGGCAGTTAAGTTATGCGTTTTGTGCTCCGTCATGCTATAGATTTGAGAATATATGGACAAATAGGATTTGCCATATTCTAAAGAGTCTTTATCGCTGATATTTATTTTTCGTTTTGACCAGTTTATAGGATTTATAGAGCTGACTTCTTTTTTCTCAGGAATACAACCAAAGAGTAATGACACCATCAATAGGGATAAAACACACTTTTTCATTTTTCAAGATATTTAAAGCAGACTTTTCTTAGCCAATGCACTGTAAATTTTAGGTAATTTTGAAATCGATAAAAAGATAACTTCTTTATGGAAGGTTCTTTTTGGATTTAACATCAATTATGTACAATTGCGCTTGCTATACAAAAATGATCATAAAATATGACAGTACAAATACATGAAAGCTGGTTAAAGCCACTTTCTCAAGAATTTGAACAGCCTTATTTTGGGGAATTGGTTCAATTCGTCAAAAACGAATACGCTCAGCATACTTGTTACCCTAAAAAAAAAGACATATTTGCGGCCTTTGACCATAGTCCTTTCGATAAAACAAAAGTGGTTATTATTGGGCAAGACCCATATCATGGGCCCAATCAGGCCAACGGACTCTGTTTTTCTGTAAAAGACGGAATTCCGCATCCGCCTTCATTGCGGAATATTTTTAAAGAGATTGAAACGGACCTAGGAAAACCTTATCCAGAAAGCGGAAACCTAGAACGTTGGGCCGATCAAGGTGTTCTTCTTTTAAATGCCACGCTAACCGTACGAGCCCATGAAGCAGGAAGTCATCAGAAAAAAGGCTGGGAAACTTTTACCGATGCAGTAATCAAGAAATTATCCGATGAAAAGGAAGACCTCGTTTTTCTACTTTGGGGCGGATTTGCAAAAAAGAAAGCTAAACTCATTGACAAGAAAAAGCATCATATCTTAAATTCCGGACATCCATCTCCTTTAAGTGCTAATCGGGGTTATTGGTTTGGAAACCATCATTTTAGTCAAGCTAATGAAATCCTGAAAATAAAGGGCTTAGAGCAAATTAATTGGTAAATCAATTTCCTGCGACCGCATCGTCAAAGTAAGATTTTTGATAGGGCAGTGGCTGTATCTCAGGTTTAATCCTCAAATATTCTTGCCATTGGTACGAATAAAGTACGTCTACCATTTCAGAGCTCTCGTGACTGGATATCTCTTTTAAACGATAGTTTTTTTGATTGTCGGTTGTATAAGGGTTGTCTAGAATAGATTTCTTTTTCACTAAGTATTTGGCTACCGTGTTTTGGAATTCCAGTGCTTGATCAGCGCCTAAAACTAACCTTGGCTGATACGCTCTTGTTATGTCTTGCGCCTGATTACGAACATTTCGGTCTATTTTAAGGGCATATAATGTTTGAGCTTGAGTATAGATAACTCCGTAGAAAAAAAAGTGCTAAAACTAGAAATTGACGTGTATGAATAAGTTTGAGTCTCATTTTTAAAAGGAATTGATTAAACTTCCATTTTTGCGAATTCCCTATAAAATTAAAAACCCTTTTACTGAAAATCAAGAGTTAAATGCTAAAAACTTTTTAAAATTTGTTCTGGATTTTACTTCTAATTATTTTACATTAATTTATAATCATAATTGTTATGTTGTCAAAGGTTTTCTGTTGATTGGCATGTATATATTTTACGATTATGATAAAATATTAGGGTACTTAACAATAAATCTCTCACTGCTTAGGCTATTTAGTTAAAATTTCTTTAATTTTAACCAAGCTATTTTACCTAAACACTTATATACCATTAACTAACAAAAAAAATACCATGAAAAATTTAGAGAGATTAAATTCAATACTACTGATCGATGATGATGAAATAAACAACATCTTGCATTCAGTTTTTATTAACAAACTAGATTTGGATTTGGAAGTTAATACAGTGCTAAATGGTCAAGAGGGTCTTGATTTCATCCTAGGTAATGGTATGGGAAAATTACAATTGCCATGTATGGTAATGCTAGATTTAAAAATGCCGATTATGGACGGATGGGAGTTTATGACAGCATACGAAGAATCCGTTCCGAAAGAATTGAAAGATCAAATTACCATTGTTCTAGTGACTACAAGCGATAATCAAGAGGATAAAGATAGAGCGGAAGGCAATGAGTTTATTGACGATTTCTCTCAAAAACCTTTATCTGACGATACTTTTAAGCATTTGATTCAAAGTCATTTTAATCTAGCCGCTATTTAAATCAATTTAAAACCTTCAATAGGGGAATAGATTTATCAATTAAATTTAATTCCCTTAAAGTATCCTGAACTTTTGTTAATGTAGCTTCTGGAAGTTGCTTCTGGCTCCATTTTGTTATTTTAAGCCATTCTTGAATATCCGTTAGTTGTTGGCCGTATCTATTGGCTAGACTTCGGTCTATGCTAGGTATCTGTTTAAATTCGGAAGTGTAATCGTTGATGACCTCTAAAATATGGTTCAAGGTGCTTTTCTCTTCATCAAGAAATTTTTGTGTAGCAGCAACTACAAAACAGGGCCACGGCGTAGGGCAGTCTCCCAAACGTCTAAAAACACCTTTATCTACTAGGGGTTTTGTTGTAAAGTGTTCCCACATGAAGTAATCTGCTGTACCTTCGGTTAAAGCGGTAACTGCACCATCTAGGTTATTTATGATTTCAAACTGAAGAGAGTTAGTCGCCCATCCTTCATTTTGAGCATTTACAAAGGCCATCAAGTGGCTTCCGCTACCTAATCGGCTAATTGCCGCTTTAGTATCGTTCAATTCGGCAATGGACTTGTATTTGCTCTTGGCGCCTACATGAATTCCCCATTGTAGTGGGGTTGAAATATATTCCTGAACAATTTTAGCAGGGTTTCCTTCGGTAATGCTTTTGACTAGGCCCTCGGTTAAGATGATTGCCAAATCTGTTTCTTTGTCCTGAAGCATTTGACACATTCTACCTGTACCTTCCGGAACTTCCGTCCATTGCAAGTCAATACCTCTTTCTTCAAAAGCACCTTCCTCTATGGCCATATGCCAAGGGAGGTTGAAATGTTCGGGAACGCCAATTATTCTAACTTTCTTCATAATTATTCTTTTCTATCGGAAACTCCGGTAAATTTAAGAAACTTGGTCTTCTTAACCTCGTGGCTATGGGGCTTTCTGTTACTAAGTTTGTTTTAGGAGCTTAAAGTTTCGCCTTTCATCTTCAAATACTCATAAATGGCATATTGAGAACGAATGGGTTTTTCTTGTTCAAGGGAAACCAATGTGTTTGTATCATCTGCATCCTGCACACGGGCTTTTACGGAATCGTTTAATTGCAGCTTAAGAATATCGTTTAACTCATTAAAAATATCAGAATCTAGAATAGGTGTCAATACTTCAATGCGTCGGTCTAGGTTTCGTGTCATCCAATCTGCGGAACCTATGTACATTTTCTCATCACCATTATTATGAAACAAATAGATGCGTCCATGCTCTAAATAGCGGTCAACGATACTTGTTATCAGTATAGGCTCACAATCTGTAGGAAGCTCATTGGCTGAATTAGGTATGAGGCAGGAGAAACCACGAACGATAAGACGCACCTGAACACCTGCTTCATTTGCACGGTACAAAGCATCAATCATAGTCTTGTCTTCTAGGCTGTTCATTTTTGCCGTAATCTTCGCGGGAAGCCCTTTTTTGCTGTTTTTTATTTCATTTTCAATAGACTGCAAGAATACATTTCTTGTGTTGAAAGGTGAAACCAAAAGCCGCTTTAACTTAGGGATTATCAAATGACGTTCTAATGTAGAAAACACTTGATTCAAATCTCCAGTTACTTGAGGGTGAGCAGTAAATAGTCCATGGTCGCAATAAATACTTGAAGTCTTAGCATTGAAGTTTCCTGTACCAATGTAAGCGTAGCGTTTTAAAGAATCGGATTCGGTTCGTTCTATTAAAGCAATTTTAGAATGGACTTTGATATTAGGGATGCTGAAAAACACTTTCGCTCCTTTATCTTCAAATATCTTACCCCATTCTATATTATTCTTTTCATCAAAACGAGCTTTGGCCTCTACGAAAATCGTCACCTTCTTGCCATTCTCTAGTGCTAAAAGTAAAGCATCAGTAAGTACCGATGCTTTTGCAATACGATATAATGAAATTTTAATATGTTCCACCTTGCCATCTTTTGCTGCCGCAACAATGAAATTTTCTACGGCATCAAAACTCTGGTAGGGAAAATGTACGAGCTGGTCCTTTTCTGCTATGGAAGCAAAAAAGTCTTTTGTTTTGGATAAAATAGGGTGTGGCAAAGGAACTTGAACCTTGTATGTTAAGTCCGGATTGTCTGTAGGGTTGTTGAAACCGAAAAAGTCTGAAAGATTATGGTAGCGTCCACCTGGGAAAAGGTCAATATTTCCAATGTCCAATGTTTTTCTAATGATCTTTTTATATGTTTCGGGCATATTGGCATCATAGAGCAACCGTGTTGGTTGACCTGATTTTCGTTGATGCAGCGCATCATAAATCTGATCGGCCAATGGTGTATCTCCAAAATCGTCTTCTAAATATAACTCAGCGTCCCTAGAGAGCTTTATAGCGTAACTAGCCTCAATTGCTCCTTGCGGTAGTAATTCATTCAGATGCATTTTTACTACATCGTCTAAAAATATAAACGAATGGCCATTTCCAGGAATCTCCACGAAACGATTGTGTTGGACTGTAGGGATTTTAACGAAGTGATATGTGTCATTAGCTTGTGCTATGAAAAGATACAAACCGCCATCAGATAATTTAGGGTTCTTATCTGTCGTGAAAACCTCGCAATCAGCTGCAATATTTTTGAAATAGGTATTGAGAAAAGCTTTTTGCTCGCTGGTAACTTCTTCATTAGTTACAAAGTGGATATCTTCTTTGAGTAACTCCTTAAAAATAGTTTCCATGATAGCGCCAAAACGTTGTTGTTGCTCATCAATGATGCGAAGAACTTTTTTAAGCTTCTTGTTCGGCTTTGAAATCAGTTTCTTTCGTAGCGACTTGTCAACGGACTTTAGCTGGCGTAACTGAGATATGCGGACTTTAAAGAATTCGTCAAGATTAGACGAGAAAATGGCTAGAAATTTTAGACGTTCTAGTAGAGGAGTAGTGGGGTTGTTTGCTTCTAGTAATACCCTTTCATTAAAAAACAACCAACTTATATCTCGGTCTTTGTAATCTTCATTGTCCATAGTCTCACAAACATAACAAATAGCTAGCTTATGAATCTAAAATTAGTGTTAACTAAATTATGAGGAGGTGAGTTTTTCTAAGGTGTATTTAATAAGCTCTTCGGTAGATTCTGTAGGCTTGGTGCTAAACTCGCCATTGGCTCTGTTGGCCAAAATACAGTTCATAGAAACAGCACGGTGGCCTAGTAATTTAGCAAGACCGTAAATACCGGAAGTCTCCATTTCTAAATTGGTAACCTTAACATCCTTGTATTCAAAAGAAGCTAATTTGTCCTGTAGGTCGCTATCGCTGAGTTTTAATCTCAAAACCCGACTTTGTGGACCGTAGAAGCCTATATTGGTAACAGTAGTGCCTAATCGTATACGATTAGAAAAGAGTCTTTGGCCTAGACTTTCATCATATTTGACCACGTAGGGCACTGATTTATTTGAAGACCAATTCGTATGGGCCACAAAAGCTTTGGATACATCTAGTTCTTGAACAGATTCACTATCATAAAAATGTAATAAGCCATCAAAGCCCATGGCATATTCGCTCATTAAAAAAGAATCAATAGGAATGTCTGCTCTTATGGATCCAGAAGTACCTATTCTAACAATATCTAATACAGTTCTGTTGGATTTGATGGTTCTGGTTTCAAAATACATATTAACAAGGGCATCCAATTCATTGAAAACTATATCAATATTATCTGTGCCGATTCCTGTTGAAACAACAGAAATGCGTTTTCCATTAAGCGTACCAGTATGTGTGTGAAATTCACGTTTTCCTTTCTTTAACTCAATGGTATCAAAAAACTTGGAAACATTGCTTACACGGTCAGGGTCACCAACCGTTATAATAGTTTCTGCAAGGTCTTCGGGTAATAAATTTAAATGGTAAATGCTCTTATCGGCATTTAAGATAAGCTCGGAGGGGCTTAATTGCATGGAGTTACAACTTTAAAATTCTGTTAGATTCGGTGTTGTACAGGTAGTTATATTTTAATGCACCGCCTAGATATACATTGTTGTCCTGAATACAGGAGTAGTAACTGGTTTTATTCTCGAGTATCTCTTTTCCTTTTTTAGTAAGTCTTACTGGATTAAAAGAAGAGAATAAAGGTTTTAATCTTCCTAGCGCCCTTTCATACTGCGTATCTGAAAAACCTAAAGAACCTTGGTTTTGAATAATTTCTGAAACAAAAGTACCTTTTGAAGTGGGCTTCTTATCTATAGCAAGCCTTAAAATGGAATTTTCCATTTCGTTGAGTCCGTTTTTAATACTTGGAAAACGGTGTAAATGTGAGCGAACGGCATCACCGAGGTAATTAAACTGAAATTCACCAAAATCAGATAAATTTTCTAAACGAATAGGGTTATCGCTACAATATAATTGCCAGACATAATCCGCATATTCAATATCGTCTTGCGTTAAATCAATTTTATTTTCATACAATTTCCGCAATTGATCATCGCTCAACTCGTTTAAACCGTACATTTTATCAGTACTATCTTCTTTTCCACTACAAACTAAAGAAACTTGTGCATATTTACGGTTAATCTTTAACCAGCTAAGCACGGCAATCATGTTTACTTGACAAAAAAGATCATACTCAAACCAGAGTACAATCTCATCTTGTTGTTTGTGATTACAAAGAGAACGGTATTCTTTCAGGGTCTTTTCAATGAACCATGATTTTGATACCTTATAATTTTTATTGAGAAACTCAAAACGGGCTTTCCAGAAAGATTCACTGCCAACATTAGTAAGTGTCTTGCCTTCGCAGAGCATCTCACGCCATGTGATGATATCCCCACTAAGGTTTAGTGTTTTTATTCTATCCGTAAAGCTATCTCCGTTAGTGATGTGCAGAAGGGAACTCATTTGAGGTCTTGATTTAGGTTCGAAAGATTAAAAGTACTATTAATTCAAAATAAAGCAAAAATAATTAACAGAATTAAACCTCTGTGCCTGAGGTATGCTCAGGCCCTGCGTTTAAAGGGGTCATCCGCCAACGCGCTTAACGGAGAAGCCTTTTTCTTTTAATAATCCCATAATTTTGTCTCTATAGTCGCCCTGAATTATGATTTGACCGTTTTTAAATGAACCTCCTACACTTAGTTTGGTCTTCAGTTCTTTTGCTAACTTTTTAAAATCACTTTCCGCTCCATTATACCCTTCTAAAATGGTTATAGGTTTTCCTTTGCGTTTTTCGTATTTACATATGATAGGGTCATCCTGTAACCAGATATTATTTTCCTTTTTGGAGGTGATTTCTGTTTTTTCCGGCTCATGTTCCGGGAATAAATTCTTGAGTTGGTCCTGTAAATCCATACTTATGCTTTTATCAACCCTAATTCAATTAAACGCTCATGCAAGAACTCGCCTGCAGTTATGTCTTCAAATTGTTTTGGATGTGCATCATCTACGCAATTTTCTAAGCAATTAAGTGGCATATCGCCTACAGGATGCATAAAGAAAGGAATAGAGTATCTAGAAGTGCCCCAAAGCTCTTTAGGTGGGTTCACCACTTGGTGTATGGTAGATTTTAATTTATTGTTGGTAAGTCTAGACAACATATCACCAACATTGATCATCAACTGATCTGGTCGCGCAATGGCATCTACCCACTCGCCTTCATGATTCTTTACTTGAAGTCCGCGTCCATGAGCTCCCATTAATAGGGTAATAAGGTTAATATCTCCGTGGGCAGCGGCACGAACTGCATTTTTAGGCTCAGATGTTATGGGTGGATAATGAATAGGACGTAAAATTGAATTCCCATTCTTTATATAATCATCAAAATAGGTTTCCTCTAAATTAAGATGAATAGCTAATGCCCTAAGTACATATTTAGCTGTTTTCTCTAACATTTGGTATGTTTCCTTACCAACCGTATTAAATGTAGGCAATTCTTTTACCTGAACATTATCTGGGTATTCTGCTTCTAGTTTTGCATCATCTTGTACATACTGTCCAAAGTGCCAAAATTCTTTTAAGTCGCCTTCTTTCTTACCTTTAGCATGTTCTTTCCCGAATGAGGTATAACCACGTTGGCCACCTATTCCTTCAATTTCATATGTGTCTTTTACATCTTGGGGAAGATCAAAAAACTTTTTGATTTCATCGTAAAGGTTCTTTACTAAATCATCCGATAGAAAGTGCCCGCTTAAGGCTACAAAGCCAATATTTTCAAAAGCGGAACCAATTTCTTTTATAAATTTCTCTTTTCTTTCAGCGTTATCCGAAACAAAATCTTGTAAGTCTACACTAGGTATTGCACTCATGCCGTTGCTTTAAAAGTTTTCTCAAAGTTAGTAAAATATGCTCAACTATTATATATAACAAATGGGGCGGTAGATGTGGTATTTTTGCTACTTTTATCTACCGAAATGGAAATCACACCAAAGAATTTTATGCAATACGATAAAAGGGATTTAAGCGAAGCGGTTTTATTGAAATTATATAAAGACCTTCAGCGGCCCCGCATGATAGAAGAGAAAATGCTGATTCTCTTGCGGCAGGGTAAAATTTCAAAATGGTTTAGCGGTATTGGGCAGGAGGCTATTTCAGTAGGTGTTACCAATGCACTAAATAAAGAAGAGTATATACTTCCCATGCATAGAAATCTGGCAGTATTTACTACACGGGGTATTCCTTTACACCGTCTTTTTTCGCAATGGCAAGGTAAGATGAACGGATTTACCAAAGGTCGTGATCGTAGTTTTCATTTTGGTACCCAAGACTATAAAATTATAGGAATGATCAGTCACCTTGGTCCACAGCTGGGAGTGGCAGATGGAATTGCATTAGGAGATGTTCTTCAGAACAAAAAAGCGGTTACTGCTGTTTTTACAGGTGAAGGTGGAACCAGCGAGGGTGATTTTCATGAAGCATTGAATATTGCCTCTGTATGGAGTTTGCCCGTTATTTTTTGTATTGAAAATAACGGCTACGGACTTTCTACACCTACTAAAGAACAATATAACTGCGAAAACCTAGCGGACAGGGCATTGGGCTATGGTATGGAATCGCATATAATTGATGGGAATAATATATTAGAAGTATACAATAAGCTAAAAAAGATTGCAGAAGAACTTCGGGAAAAACCACGTCCGGTTTTAATTGAGTTTAAAACTTTCCGCATGCGTGGACATGAAGAGGCTAGTGGTACTAAATACGTTCCCGAAGAATTAATGGCGGAATGGGGAAAGAAAGACCCGATTTCAAATTATGAAAGGTTTCTTTTGAAAGAAGGAATTCTAACGGATGAAAAAATTGAAGCCTTACGAGTTGAAATTGAAAACGAGATTAACGACAATCTAAAACTCGCTTTTGAGGAAGATGAAGTTCAAACGGAACCTGAGCAAGAACTATTGGATGTCTATGCATCTTATGAATACAAGGAAACGAACCCGGGAAGCGTTGTAGAGCATATTAGGTTAGTTGATGCTATTTCCAAGGGATTGAAACAATCTATGGAGAAGCACTCTAATTTGGTTATCATGGGTCAAGATGTGGCAGATTATGGTGGCGTGTTTAAAATAACCGAAGGGTTCATGGATGCTTTTGGTAAAGATCGCGTTAGGAATACGCCTATTTGCGAATCTGGAATTGTTTCAGCTGCCATGGGACTTTCTATAAATGGAATGAAAGCTGTAGTAGAAATGCAATTTGCCGATTTTGTTAGTAGCGGTTTTAATCCCGTAGTCAACTATTTGGCAAAGTCTCATTACCGTTGGAATGAAAAAGCTGATGTCGTTATTCGGATGCCATGTGGTGGCGATGTAGGTGCTGGCCCATTTCATTCACAAACTAATGAAGCTTGGTTTACTAAAACACCTGGGCTAAAAGTTGCGTATCCTGCTTTTCCTTATGACGCAAAGGGGCTATTGGCTACGGCTATCAATGACCCTAATCCGGTTCTCTTTTTTGAGCACAAAGCTTTGTATCGTAGCATTTATCAAAATGTACCTGCGGATTATTACACACTTCCTTTTGGTAAAGCGGCCAAATTAAAAGAAGGGAACGATATTACTATTGTTTCTTATGGTGCAGGAGTGCACTGGGCATTGGATACCCTCGAAAAGAATCTGGATATTTCTGCAGACCTTATTGATTTGCGAACCTTAGCACCTTTGGATATGGCTTCTATTTACACATCTGTAGAGAAAACGGGTAAACTTATCATTCTTCAAGAAGACAGTATGTTTGGTGGTATTGCCAGTGATATTTCTGCCATGGTCATGGAAAATATATTTCAGTACCTAGACGGACCCGTAAAGCGTGTGGCCAGTATGGAAACACCTATTCCCTTCGCTAAGAAACTAGAAGACAATTACTTGCCTAAAAATCGGTTTCTCATAGCACTAAAAGAACTTTTGGAATACTAGTTATAGAGCAACAATCTTAGTGTTTAAAAGCATCATAACGCATCTAGATTCGGTACTTTTGTAGTATTAATATTTGTTTAACGGTGGGTAGACAACAATGCAATGGTCTCAACCGTATATATGCAAACCTTAAATCAAAATTATGATTAAAAACAGTGTAGTGATGCTAGCACTGGCTCTGATATTGGGATCGTGTTCCATATCAAAAGAAGTGCGTAACGAACGTAAGACCATTAATGGTAACTGGGTGTTGGAACATGTAGGATATGAAGCTAGTGAAGGCTCGTTTAAGTCCATGCTTTTTGATGATGCCAACGGATTCTGTTTTGAAGGAAGTACGTGGTACTTTTTAGAAAATAACAGCACTGGAAGTTATGCGATACCCACGGACAACAGTGTTTGTGCCGGAGGAGTTCGTAATATTAGATGGTCTGTTTTAGAAAACGAAAACGGAAACGACAAGTTGCAATTCAAGTACATAGATGAAAAGAAAAAAGATATTTATGGTAAGGTGGGATATCGGTTAGAGATTCTTTCTCTAAACGAATCGCAAATGACATTAAAATCAGATGTAAACGTTGATGGTAGTCCTGTGTCTGTCGTTTATAAATTCTCAAAACAATAAGAAGTAACATATGAAAAAGTCAGTTTTAAAATCGGCATATATCATCATGGCATTGACCATGGTCGTAGGGTGTAAAACCATCCAAAATTCAAATAGTAAGCAAAAAGGTGCTGTAATTGGTGCTGGTAGTGGTGCTGCCATTGGTGGTGTCATTGGTAATAATGTAGGAAGCGGTAACAATACCGTTCTTGGAGCTATTCTAGGTGCTGCCATTGGTGGTGTTGCAGGTGGTTTTATTGGAGACCACATGGATCGTCAGGCAGAGCGCATTGAAGAAGAAATTCCAGGAGCAGAAGTTAGTCGTGTTGGTGAAGGTATTAATGTAACTTTTAATGAAGATGCCGGTGTCTATTTTGACACGAATAAATCTGATGTAAAAGGAACGTCTCAAACTACATTGAATAAAATGGCTCAAATTCTAAAAGACTATCCAAAATCTAATGTTTTGGTAGAAGGCCATACAGATAGTGCTGGACCTGAGGATTACAATATGAATTTGTCTAAGCAAAGAGCTACATCGGTAACCAATTATTTGATTTCTCAAGGAATTGATAAAAGCCGTTTGGAAACTAGATGGTATGGTGAGGCTCAGCCGGTAGGGGATAATACTACAACAGAGGGTAAAGCTAAAAATAGAAGAGTAGAATTAGCTATTGTTGCTAGTGAAGCACTGAAACAAGAGGCAAAACAAAAGGTTAAAGGATAATAATTTATTCGTAACTCTATAATTTTTTGAAAAATACCGACAGCTTCTGTCGGTATTTTTTTTGTCTAAATTGACTATCTTCCCTTAGTGGAGCATTATGACGTAATCATTGTTGGAGGAGGTTTGGCGGGTTTAACAGCAGCCATTCATTTAGCAAAAGCTGGCCACGAGGTATTGGTCTTTGAAAAGGAGCCTTACCCACATCATAAAGTTTGTGGAGAATACGTGTCCAATGAGGTGCTTCCGTATCTAAAAAAACTTGGAGTAGACTTAAAAGATTTTGGCGCGGTTACCATTGATACCTTAAAATTTTCTACGATAAAAGGAGCGCTTCTAGAAGTCAAATTGCCTTTGGGTGGCACGGGTATTAGTCGGTATGCTTTCGATAATCTCTTATATAAACGAGCAGAGGTCTTAGGAGTAAACTTTGCTTTTGAAATTGTGACTTCAATAAAATTACAAAACACTATTTTTGAGGTAATTACAAGTAACGGTAAAACTTATACTCCAAGAGTTGCAATTGGTTCATATGGTAAAAGAAGTGTCTTGGATAAGCAATTAAAGCGCAAATTTATTCAACAGAAATCTTCTTGGTTAGCGGTTAAAAGCCATTATAGTTTAGATGATTTTCCAAACCATGAAGTTGGACTGCATAATTTTAAAGGAGGGTATGGCGGACTCTCAAAAACCGAGACAGGTGCGGTTAATTTCTGCTATTTAGCTTCCTATAAAAGTTTTCAGTTAGAAAAGGATATTGATCAATTTAATGAGAAAGTGGTTGGTAAGAATCCAATTTTAAAAGACTTCTTAAATAAAGCTAAACCTCTTTTTGATACACCTTTAACCATAGCTCAGATTTCATTTCATTCCAAGAATCCAGTAGAAGAACATGTGCTTATGTGCGGTGATACGGCAGGTTTGATTCACCCTCTTTGTGGCAACGGTATGGCAATGGCCATTCACAGTGCTAAATTAGCTTCTGAATTAATCGATACTTTTTTAAGCGGAAAAGAAAAGGACCGAAAAAGGATGGAACAGGCATATGCTAAAGAATGGAGCCGTACTTTTAAGAGGCGATTATGGTTGGGTAGAAGATTGCAATCATTATTGTTAAATGAGACCTTATCTAACTGGGCAATTTCATTGGTAGCAAAACAACCCTGGCTTTTAAAACAACTAATTAAGAACACGCATGGCAAACCGATTAGTTAATGGGTGATTTTTCAAAACGAAGTACGGAAACCGAGTTAATGGACGATTTATCTCTTGATCAAGCTCACCTTGAAAAGGTCTTGCTTGATATTGATAAGGCAAATCGTTTTTTAAACGGAAATAAACTGACTATTCAAGCCATACATCAACTAATACGTAATAAAAATCTAGAATCATATACGATTTTAGATATGGGTTGTGGTAATGGGGAGATGCTAAGAACTGTAGTTTTATGGGGTCGGAAGCATTCCATTAAACTTAAATGCATAGGAGTAGACTTAAACGAAAAAAGTCTGACCATTGCGCGTGAACAGTCACATGATTTTCCTGAAATTGAGTATTTGAAGCAGGATATTTTAGAGTTGCAACCAGATGAATTACCATGTGATATTTTACTTTGTACATTAACCATGCATCATTTTAGAAATGAGCAAATTCCGCAATTCTTGACGCAGTTTTCAAAATTGAGCCGTATCGGATTTATCATTAACGATTTAGAGCGAAGTGCTTGGGCTTATCAACTTTTTAAACTGTTTAGTGCTATTTTTATACAGACAGATGTTGCAAAAAAGGATGGTCTAACGTCCATACAAAGTGCGTTTAGAAAAGACGAATTGATCGCCTTTTCTAAAAACCTACCTGAAATGCAACATGCTATACATTGGAAATGGGCCTTTAGGTATGTATGGGTAGCCCAACAAAACCGACCGAATTAGATATATGAATGAAGTTCGAATAGTAAATACGTCCAAGCAATTGCCAGATTATTGCAAACCCACTGAGGAGATACTCCCGTTTGTGAATCTATGGCTTTCTGGGCAGGAGGACCGTTTTAAGCGTAAGGTCATAAAGATTTTTGAAGGTGCTGCCGTAGACAAGCGCTATAGCATTATGAACCCAGAAGAGGTTTTTGTTGCTACTTCGTTCGAAGAGAAAAATACGATTTATGTACGAGAGGTCAAAAAACTGGGGAAAAACGTTCTTGAAAAGGCGTTAAACGATAGTAATTGGGCGGCAGACTCCATAGATTACATTATTACGGTAAGCTGTACCGGCATTATGATTCCCTCTTTGGATGCGTATTTAATCAATGATTTGGGGTTACGGCAAGATGTGGTTCGGCTTCCGGTTACGGAGATGGGCTGCGCTGCTGGTGTTTCTGGTTTGATATACGCACATAACTTCCTAAAATCAAATCCTGGTAAACGAGCAGCCGTTGTTGCCGTAGAGAGCCCGACAGCCACATTTCAGCTTAATGATTTTTCAATGGCCAATATGGTAAGTGCTGCTATTTTTGGCGATGGTGCTGCCTGTGTGCTTTTATCTTCGGAGGATAATGCAGAAGGACCGAAGATTAAAGGAGGAGAAATGTATCATTTTAAAGATGCTACTCATATGATGGGATTCGATTTAACGAATCACGGGCTAAAAATGATTCTTGATATTACGGTGCCAGAAACCATAGCGGAACATTTTCCTAATATTGTACATCCATTTTTGGAGAAGCATGGCACATCTATAGCGGCCGTAGATCATCTTATTTTCCACCCAGGAGGGAAGAAAATAGTACAGACGGTTGAAGAGCTTTTTGGAAAGATGGGTAAGAATATAGATGATACACGTGAAGTATTAAGGCTGTACGGAAATATGAGCAGTGCAACAGTACTTTACGTATTAGAGCGTTTCATGGAAAAAGACATTAAACAGGGAGAGCAAGGACTCATTCTTAGTTTTGGTCCAGGATTTTCAGCACAACGTGTATTATTGGAGTGGTAAGAAGATTTTAAACGAAATTACATGACAGAAAAGTGGGTTCTTATTCTTGGCGGAAGTAGTGGACTGGGTTTGGCTACAGCTAAAAAAATGGCTGGTCAGGGCTATCATATCATTATAGTTCATAGAGATAGAAAGTTTGACTTAGAAGAAATTAACATGCACTTTCAAGAAATTACTTTAAGTGGTGTGAAGTTGCTAAATTTTAATATAGATGCCACTAATCCTGATAAACGAAGACAAACAATTGATGAAATCAAAACAGCTCTGTCTACGACGGGAAAAATAAAAATACTCGTTCATAGTATAGCCAAAGGAAGCTTAAAACCTATGGTTTCCAATGAAGAGACTACCTTGAATCATCAAGATATAGAAATCACCTTAAATGCCATGGCTTTAAGTCTTTACGATTGGACGAAGGAGGTATTTGAAGCGAGTTTATTTGACGAAGATACTCGCATCGTAGCTTTTACAAGTGAAGGAAGTAGTAAGGCTTGGGAAGGCTATGCAGCCGTTTCGGCGGCTAAAGCAACCCTTGAGGCACTGATACGCAGTATTGCGTTAGAATACGCTTTAAAAGGTATTAAAGCCAATTGCATTCAGGCTGGAACTACGGAAACTAAAGCATTTCAGATGATACCGAATAGTGAGGTTTTGAAGAAAAGCGCGCTAGAACGTAACCCCAACAAACGTTTGACTAAACCAGAGGATGTTGCAAATGCGGTGTATTTGCTTAGTACTGATGAGGCGAAATGGATTACCGGTACGGTTATAAAAGTTGATGGCGGGGAGAGTTTGCGTTAACCCCTCCCTTCGACTGCGCGCAGGGAGGGTGTGCTGAGAGATGCTTGATAAATAGAAATATTAAGAATGGAGAAAATAGATATCATAGACCAACTGCCTTACACGGAACCTTTTTTATTCGTTGATGAACTGCTTGAGGTAGACGAAAACGGAGCGGTTGGTGCTTATACCTTTTTGGGAGATTCTGAATTTTATAAGGGGCATTTTAAACATCATCCGGTTACGCCAGGAGTCATTCTAACCGAATGTTGTGCGCAGATAGGTGTGGTGTGTTTAGGTATTTATCTATTACAAAAAGAAGGTGATTTTACCCAGAAAACCATTCAAATTGGTATGAGCAGTACGCAGATGGAATTTCTACTTCCGGTCTTGCCTAATGAAAAAGTAACGGTAACCTCAGAGAAAGTCTATTTTAGGTTCAATAAGCTAAAGTGTAAAGTAAAAATGCATAACTCCAAAGGGCAATTGGTCTGCAAAGGAGAAATATCGGGAATGTTTAAAAGTGATGCGAATGCGTAGAAGAGTCGTCATAACGGGAATGGGTGTTTGCGCGCCAAACGGAATAGGTTTAGATGCTTTTTCCGAGGCCTTGGCTAATGGCAAAAGTGGGATACGATTTCAGCCAGAATTGAAAGAACTCGGGTTTGGTTGTCAGATTGCGGCGAAACCGGAACTCAGTGATGAATTGCTCGCTCAATATTTCACTCCGTTGCAATTACGTGGACTAAACGCAACCGGTATTATGTATGGCGTAATAGCTGGTACAGATGCTTGGAAAGATGCTGGCTTATCTATAGCGGATAAGGAACAACCAGATTGGGAAAGTGGTATTCTCTTTGGTTCCGGTACTTTGGGAGTGGATAAATTCCGAGAGGCCATGTACCAAATTGATGCAAAGAACGTCCGTCGTTTGGGGAGTACAACGGTTATCCAAACCATGGCTAGCGGTGTAAGTGCTTATTTGGGCGGTATTTTAGGGTGTGGTAATCAGGTTACTACTAACTCTTCGGCCTGTACAACGGGTACGGAAGGTGTCCTTATGGGATACGAGCGTATTGCCTACGGGCAAGCAGAACGTATGTTGGTAGGTAGTTGTAGTGATAGCGGCGCTTATGTATGGGCCGGTTTTGATGCTATGCGCATCCTTCCCAGAAATTATAATGATAATCCAGAAGCAGCAAGTAGGCCTATGAGTGCCTCTGCGGAAGGTTTTGTACCAGGAAGTGGCGCTGGAGCCTTGGTTTTGGAATCGCTAGAAAGTGCCCAAGCCCGTGGTGCAAAAATCTATGCCGAAATCCTAGGAGGTACTATAAATAGTGGTGGACAACGTGGTGATGGAACAATGACGGCTCCTAATAGTGAGGCGGTGCAACGCTGTATTTCTCAGGCTGTAGTTAACGCGGGAATTCAAAATAATGATATTGATACGATAAACGGACATTTGACGGCCACATCAAAAGATGGACTAGAAATAGCCAATTGGAGTGCCGCTTTGGGGCGTTCGGGAAGTGATTTTCCGTATATCAATTCATTTAAGGGGCTTTTTGGCCATTGCTTGTCAGCGGCCGGGAGTATTGAATGTGTGGCATCTGTGCTTCAGTTTAATAAATCGCAAGTCTTTGGTAACTTGAATTGTAAAGACCTTCATCCAGAAATCACTGGTATGATAAGTTCTGATTGTATTCCGCATAAGACCATCCCATATCAACCTAATATCTTGGCAAAAGCAAGTTTCGGTTTTGGAGATGTAAATGCTTGTGTTATTTTTAAACGATATATGGTTTGAAACCCTAAATTCTGAATATTGGTAGTCAATCAAAATCGACTTAAAAACTATGAATCAAGAAACTAAATATAATAAGCTTAAAGATATTGTTAAGGTCTATTTACCCGAAGATGTTTCTGTAGAAGCTATAACGCTGCAGAGTAATTTTATTAGTGAGCTCAACATTAATTCTGCCAATTTGGTAGATATTGTTCTAGATGTAGAAGATGAATTTGACATCATGTTAGAGAATGCAGATATGGATAAAATGCAAACCGTACAGGACGCCCTTGGTATTATTGATGCTAAGCTAGAGGCTAAATAAGATTTTTATTCATCCTGTTCTACTTCTTCATGGGTTTCTTTCTCGGGAATCAACAAAGAGGCGGCAATACCAGAGAGCAATGCCAACGATATCACGGCAAGAGACAACCATTCCGGTAATTCTAACATATGCGAGAATAGCATTTTGAGACCTACAAAGGCCAGAATAACCACAAGGCTATAGTTTATAAAGCGGAATTTGTCCAGCATTCTAGAAATAAGAAAGTACATGGACCGTAAGCCTAGAATAGCCAATATATTAGAACTGAATACAATAAAAGGGTCTGCTGTAATGGCTAAAATAGCGGGAATACTATCTAAAGCAAACAAAACATCTGTTAACTCAATAACCACTAAGGCTACAAAAAGGGGAGTTGCGGCGTTTATGCCTTTTAATTTTACAAAAAAATCATGCCCGTGAAAATCAGATGTAATGGGGTAAATTTTGCCTATCTGTTTAAAAACCCATGAATCTTTAGGTTTAAAATTCTCTTCATCACCTTTCAGCATTTTAAAAGCGGTCCACAGTAGGAATACGCCAAAAACGTAAATAATCCATTCAAACTTGGTGATTAAAGCCACACCAAAGAAAATCATCAATCCCCTGAAAACAATAGCGCCAAGAATCCCCCAAAAGAGTACCCTATGCTGGTACAGGGCTGGAATCTTAAAAGCGGAGAATATAACGGCAATTACGAATACGTTATCTATACTAAGCGATAATTCTATAAGATAACCGGTTATGTATTTAAGTACGGCGGTATTGGGCGTAAGGTTGGTGGGGTTTTCTACCAGGCCATCTGTAAAAAGCCAGTAGATGACTCCACTAAAAGACATGGCCACGGTAACCCAGATGGCCGTCCATACAGCAGCTTCCTTGCTTTTTATAACGTGTTCATGTTTATTGAACACGCCTAAATCTAGCGCAAGAAATATAATAATCAGAGTAATAAAAAGTATCCAAACCAACATAATACGCAGTTTTAAGGCTGCGAATATACTTCATTTTTACTGTTGTTCAAGACGCATATGAAAAAGGATTTGATTCATTTGAAGAGCGTAATCCGGAGTTGAAAAATAAGAGAGGTAGCGCTGCATAGGTGGCGAAATTTAGAGAGTAAAATCACTTTTTTAGCTGTAATATTATAGTAACCTTAACCTTGTTATCCGCTCTATCTTGTTTGATAGTAATGCCATAATCCGATGAAAATAGGGTAGTGGTACCTACTAATTGTAACTGGTCCTGAGTAAAATTTATAGCAATTGGTTTAGCAGTTCCTTTTAGGGTAAGGGAGCCATTAACGGTAAACCCATTTTTATTTTCAACAATTTGAGTGCTTTCAAAAACAATTTTTGGATGTTTATCAACGTTAAAATACTTGTTACCCTGTAAATGCCAATCTCTAAGGAAGTTACCGGTTTTTATTGTTTCGACCATAACAGAACCTTTAAACTTGGATTGGGTAATATTGCTGAAATCTATTTTTGATTCAGATTCAAAGCCAGATATCGTACCATCTACATTTTTTGAATCGAAGTTAAAAGTGATTTCTGCAGAAGAAACAGTAAACTCTTCTTGGGCAAATATTGAAACACAGGAGAATACAGCAACTAATAGTGTAGTAAAAATTGATTTCATGGGCAGCTAATTGTATCTTTATAAATATAAGGTATTTGAAATCACCGATAATCGGAATAGATTTATCGTCCTAATAACAATCTGATATACGAATTGGGACTACTTTTTATAAAGTAGTATCTTCGTAACAGAACTAATATGAAGTAATTATGAAAAACCCCCTTTTTATGATCGCTGCTTGCATTTTTGTAGGCACATGCGGATTATCCGCTCAGGAAATAAAAGAAAAACCAACTGAAGTTACCAAATACACGGTAATGGAACGTTTTGATTCTGAAGACATCTCAACCTATGAGAAGCGTACCAAGCTAAGAGAAGAACATTTAGCGGAAACAAAAAGACGTAGAGAGATATTAGATACCTTAGATATATCTGAAAGAAAAAGACAACGATTATTACAAGATTTAATAACAGAACCATTTTCGAACCGATTATCTCGTCAGATGGCAGAGATTGAGTTTGAAGACGAAGAATAGTAAACAAACCACCTAAACTGAAATACCCTCGTTAAGCATTATGCTTTTTGAGGGTATTTTTTTTGCTTTTATGTTAATATAGATTACGCTTTTTAACGATTAAATTAGTATTTACATCGAATTTTACCAATTTATCAACCTTTGACACGTTGATTTTCGAACAAGATAAGAAAAAAGTGTAAAAAGTTTATTTTCAGATAATTGCGCTATGCTGCTTTTAAATATTGTCGAAAATTCCTACACTAAGTATTTGTAATCAGGTCATTAGCTGTTAATATTTTCTGTATAAAAAGGTTATTAACCGTAGGTGACATAGTATAGCAAACAACATTAACTTAGTGTTAAAGTCTGATTATATGGATGTTAAGTCTATATATTGTAGGATTTTTTTTATAACTTAGAGTATCGCTTAAAATCTCAACAACCCAAAATCCTGCACCTATGACAACAACAACTCAACGCCGCTCTCTAAGAGTAGAAGAAAATGACAAAAATGCAATTGTTGTAAGACTTCAACGAAATCAAAAAGATTTGGTTCAATTACGGACGAAGCTCAATTCGTACCGTTGTGAACCTAAAACACATTCTCTTTTTGAGAGAATAGAATCATTACGCAGTAAAATGGACTCTTTGAGCCATTCCAATAATGAAATTATCTCATCATTGAATAGCAAACGTAAAATCGTTGGCGTTCAATTAGATCGTGCCAAGAGGCACCTTACAGAATTTAGAAGATTGAATGAAGGAGTAGAAGAGTACCTTAATATTTGTACAGGACAACAATCTGCTTTTTTTTAAAAGTAAATCACCAAACGCCTAATAAAATCATTAGGTAAATCTACTTTTTGCGATATCTACCTGCTGTAGCGCTCTTTGAAGTCAAATCAAAGAACATTGCAGCAGTTTTTATATAGAATATACTGGAGAGCCGGAATTAGCCAACTATGTAAAATCCTTAAATTAAGGAGCCCATTATAAGGAAAATACTGATTTACTTAATTTGTGGCATCATAATTGTTATTCTTTAAGTAATTAATAATAAATTATATTACATTTATGAGTACAGGAACAGTAAAATTCTTCAACGATGCTAAAGGCTTCGGATTTATTACAGAAGAAGGTTCAAACGAGGAACATTTTGTTCACATTTCAGGATTAGTAGATGAGATTCGCGAAGGCGATGAAGTCGAATTCGAACTAACCCAAGGAAAAAAAGGATTAAACGCAGTTAACGTTAAAGTTATAGATTAAACCTTAAAAAGCCCGTCAGCAATGATGGGCTTTTTTATTGCTAAATCCAGTTCTATTTTAAAGAACAACCAAGGTAATTACAATCTAGTAACACCTTGTTCAACAACGAATAACACCATTATTAACTATAAATATTAAATACTATGTTAGATCAACTAAAACAAATGGCAATTCAAAAATTGCAAGAGAAAATGGGTGCTAATTCTTTAAACTCTGAAGCAACAAGTGGTGCAGCAGAAGAAGGAGCGTCATCACTTATAGACAGCCTTATGGAGAAAGTAAGCTCCGGAGATTTAAGTGCGGTAACAAGCTTATTTTCTAACGACGGAAATGCTACTGAGGACAGTGGTATTGTTCAAAACTTAAAAGGTAAATTAACTGAGATTCTACAGGAGAAAGGAATGAGTGCTAGTGAAGCTGAGGCAGAAGCTGGTAATGTAGCACCTGGATTAGTAGATAGTCTTAAAGATAAGTTTTTATCTAACGAAGCAGGAGATTCTGCTTTTAGCTTAGAAAGTCTTAGCGGTTTAGTTGGCGGAGATGCTGGCGATTTACTTAGCAAAGCAAAAGGTCTGTTCTAAGAGATTAGTTTAGATTATATAGAATTAAAACCGTTCAGCAATGAGCGGTTTTTTATTTCTTTTAAATCGTGTGCAAGTTTTAATTATGCTGAGGGCGATTGTAATAAAATGTAACGTTGGTAAATTGTATGTAATAGAGGAGTTTTTAAAAATTCTATTTTACATAATATAAATTATAGTACAGATTGGTGTATCTAGATTTGAAACCAACCACATAGCTGTAGGCTATAATTACATTATGTAAAATATCCCTCAAGTGTATAGCTTTTAAGAGAATTACTAACAGGGTCATCAACTTGTTTAATTTACGTAGCTTCAATATTTCTCCTCAGAAAAAACTTTTTAGAAAATTTCAAATTCTCAGAACCCAGCTATAAACCTTGTAGCTGTATCTATAATTTGTCATTATGTCAAATTGCCGCTAGCTAATCGCACGATTGCTTTTTAAATTAAAAATGCTGAAAAACTCATTTTAATTTAAACACAATTTGCCAGCGCTTGCCAACGCCAAAAAAAGCAAAACCTTTTAGATTTGTTTAAATACTGGATTTAAAAGAAACTGCTTGCCGGTAAATTTTTTACTACTATTTCGCCAGATTGCCGCAAGATCTCAAAATTTTGAAATAAAATTTCTGAGCACATGCTACCCTTCGTGTTCCAAACAAACCTTTCTTTTTCGCCCTATTTGACATAATGTAGAGGTATGCCTGCTAATCTCGAAAAAGAGAAAACTATCAGGATTTGCGAGGGTTTTGGACGTTACAAGAAACAACAGTGATTCTTTTAAAATAACAACCTTAGCCACCTATAAATTTTCTCATGGTTCTCCCATTTTTTATTTCGGTAATTTCGAACTTTTTTGTTCATCTAGTCCATAGGCTGTAAAAACAACTCGTTTTGATTTCCGCTTTTCCCTTTGACAAAAAATCAATACTACCCGACCGCCTTCTTTTTTGATGAATTCAAGACCCTCGTTGGTTATTTCAGTCTTTAACACACTTTTGTTTGGTCGAGAAATATTCCATTCAATAAAGTTTCTCAACTTTCATTCTAGATAGCGAGAATCCTTTCCTCTCACTCTTGTCTCGTTCGTCGGAGGCAGGTAATATCTTATTCCTACGCACCTCTATTGTTTCGCCATTATTCTCTACGCCAAGAAATTATCTCCAATAAATCAGTGATACCAAAAAAAATGAAATTTTCTCAAAAAAATGTTTCTCAAACATTTATCTTTTATATATTCGTATCACAGAGCGGTAGCCGAAAAGCTTAAAAAGAGTAGGCACATAAAATCTGTATTATGAAAAACAAATTAAGTTTGGATGCATTCAAAGCTATGGCGGACGCAACAGAGGAAAAAGGTGTGTTAGAAAAAGTTAATGGTGGTGCTGTTCGAGGTTATTGTCATGGATGGCTAGGATCTGCCAACAAGTGGTTAGATGAGATGGGATTGTAATTGATGCATCTTTGAATTACAACTTCTAATCTAATAATTATTTGATAATTAGACTTTTTTGGCAATATATTATTGCTCCAAATTATTTTATTTCTTACGACGATAAGTTCAAAAAGAAGTTAAAATGGATTGGAGCTTTATTTTTAATTAAAATATTTATTGTAGTCTTCATAACAACTCTGCAATATTCTTTCCTGGAAAATTATCTACTATTAGAGATTCCTAAAAAAATTCGGAGTTATACTCTCGATAATAATTCTATATACTTGCAATTTTTGAAGACAGTAATTTTATCACCCATTCTTGAAGAGTTATATATGAGATTACCTTTGAAATTTTCTAATACTAACATTAGTATAGCCAGCGCGGTTTTTATTTTTTACTCTCTTTATTATATGAAATTTCATGCTTTTATAGCTGTTTGTTTCGCTATGATTTTTGGATTAATGGTTTATATGGTTTTTAAGAAAAATCCTTTCCTGTCTGAGTTTCTATCTTCATTTTATAAAAATAAATTCAAAATTATTTTTTATGGTTTTTCTTTAATTTTTGGGTTGGTGCATCTTCGGAATTATGAAATTAGTTATAGTAACATTTTTTGGGTATCTATTATTATAGCGCCTTTCTTCTTGTCCGCGCTTATATATGGTTATATTAGAATGCGTTATTCAATTAAGGAAAGTATTATAATGCATAGTCTGTACAACTTAATTTTATTTATGTCAACTAAAATATAACGCAATGGATTTGAAAACATTTGTGGTTTCGGGTAAAAGTAAAATGATTGAAAACATTAAAATTCTCGCATATAAAGAAGATAGCGAGGTTTTCAATTTTGTGAATTTTGATAATGACACAATTTATTTAGAACCTTTACTTTTTGCTTATTTTAATAGAGAAAATAAGGATGAAAAATACATAAAATCGATTCTTTATGGTTATTCAGAAAATAGAGAGAGTATTTCAGTAAAAGTGAAATCAGACATATTTGGAAGAATTTATGTACCTAATTTAGGTTGGATAATTATAAAAGAAATCGAAAGTGAATTATTTCTTTGTGAAAGTTCAGGCGAGCTGTTAATTACTGATGATAATGGAAAAAGTATCGACTTTTATCTAGAGAAATTGAAAAAAATCAATGGCATTGGAATAGAGATTCTGAGTTACTCTATACCCTTGTTAGAACAGTTTTATTTTGATGTAGATGATAACAGGATTCAAGTTGAAATTGAAGAAATTACCAAAAAGCACAGTAAAAACATTATAAAGGCTTACTGGCTAATTAAAAAGTTTGCTCCAAATCATTTTGAATTAATTTTAGAGCTAGCACCAAAATGTGTTATTTTCGATGTAAACACCTATCTACGTAATTCCTTTTCAACAATGTCGGCTCAAGGCATTGGTTTTTATAACGCTTACCAAAAAGATTACAATGAGGTGTTTTTTGTCGATGATATAGCACATCAAACCGGCCATGCGATTTTTGATGTAATTATTTATGAGCAAAGTGAGTTTTTCAAAATCTCTTCAAATACTGTTATTGATAAAATTCAAAGGGGGGATTTTATAGAAGATAGGCCAGTTCTAGTTGTATTTCACGCATTATTCACCTATTACACCACATTTATTTGCTTACATGCGTGCATAATAAACAAAGCTTTAGAAGGTAGAAAAGAACATGAGGCATTAGGTAGAATTGCGTTTTACCTGATAAAATGTAGGAAAGATTTAAAGATTTTTATAGGTAACAGTAACTCTACTAATAAGTTGTCTGGGATTTTTACAGAAAAGGGGCTTGCAATTTTTGGTATGATAGAAAAGAAATGGGAAGAAATGTACGAAGTATATTACCCATTAGTAAAAGAATTTAATATGCTCGGTCATCCGTATAATTTCACCTATAAAATTTTTAAGGAGCAAAATCCATTTCAAGATAACTAAATGCTTACAAAAAAATATTTCTGCAATTTTTTATTGCTTTACTTGGTTAAATCAGTGCTTATTTAATTTTTTCGGTCAATTTTTTTGATCAGTTGAGTATCAAAATCCTATGAGGAAGTTTCCATTTTATAAACAGGCAGATTTAAAGGATTGCGGCCCTACCTGTCTTAAAATAATTGCAAAACATTATGGTAAAGTTATTAATATACAAAAGCTAAGAAATCTTAGTCAGACCACACGTGTTGGAAGTTCTCTTTTGGGCGTTAGTGATGCCGCAGAAAAAATAGCATTGCGAAGTTTAGGTGTTAAAATTGACTATGAAAAGCTAAAAGTAGCTCCTTTGCCCTGCCTTCTACATTGGAATAAAAATCATTTTGTTGTTTTATATAAAATTAAAAAGGATTTTATTTATCTATCTGATCCAGCACATGGTTTACTCAAATATCATAAAAAAGAATTTCTGAACTCTTGGATTGGAAATAACAGCACTGAATTAACAGAAGAAGGTTGGGCTTTGCTATTAGAACCAACGCCTAAGTTTTATGATAATGAGTTAGAAGAAAGTGAGAAAGACTTTGGTGCTGGTTTTATTTTCAGGTACTTATTTAAGTACAAAAAAATTTTAATACAACTAATAATCGGTCTTGTTGCCGGTAGTGTTCTACAGCTGATTGTTCCATTTCTAACGCAAAGTATAGTGGATGTTGGAATTCAAAATCAAGATGTTAATTTTATTTACTTAATTCTATTTGCTCAATTATTTTTATTCTTAGGAAGAATGGGAATAGAAGTCATAAGAGGCTGGATTCTTCTTCATGTAAGTACTCGAATAAACATTTCTTTGGTATCTGATTTTTTTATTAAACTCATGAATCTTCCCATTTCTTTCTTTGATGTCCGAATGACAGGGGATATTTTACAAAGAATAAATGATCACAGGAGAATTGAGCAGTTATTAACCACTTCTTCATTAAGTGTGCTCTTTTCCTTTGTCAATTTGATTGTTTTTGGAATTGTGCTTGCATGGTATAGCTTAACTATTTTTTTAATTTTTTTATTTGGGAGTGTGCTTTATTTTCTTTGGGTAATTATCTTTTTGAAAAAACGGCGGGATTTGGATTATAAAAAGTTCTCTGTGATTAGCCAAGAACAAAGTAAGGTAATAGAACTTGTAAATGGAATGCAAGAAATAAAATTACATAATGCCGAAAAACAAAAAAGGTGGGGCTGGGAATATATACAGGCGAAACTATTTAGAGTTTCAATCAAAAACTTAGCGTTGGAACAATATCAAATGGTAGGTTCTGATTTTATAAATGAGCTCAAAAATATTCTAATTACTGCCTATTCTGCTATACTCGTTATAGATGGAAATATTACCCTCGGTATGATGTTAGCTATTTCTTACATAGTCGGGCAGCTAAATTCTCCAATCGCCCAATTGATTAATTTTATAAGACAAGTTCAAGATGCTAAGATATCATTAGAGAGACTTTCAGAAATTCATAATAAAGAAGATGAAAGCCAATCAGATTTTGAAAAAATTAATGACTTAAACGAAGATGCGGATATAAAAATTTCAAAGTTATCTTTCAAATATCTAGGTACTACTAAGTTAGTTTTAGAAAATCTTAATTTTATTATTCCCGCAAATAAAGTTACTGCTGTTGTTGGCGTAAGCGGGAGTGGAAAAACAACATTATTGAAGTTATTATTAAAATTTTACGAATTAAATGCGGGAATGATACATATTGGCCAATCTGATTTGAAAAATGTATCTCAAAAATCTTGGAGAAACCTATGTGGCGTTGTGATGCAAGAAAGTTATATATTTAATGATACCATCGCCAATAATATTGCCATAGGAGAAAATTTCATAGACAAAAAAAAACTAATCAAGGCGGTTGAGATGGCGAACATTGCATCGTTCATTGATTCTTTACCACTAACATATAATACGATGATTGGCTCTGAAGGGGTTGGGTTAAGTACAGGGCAAAAACAACGGCTTTTTATTGCACGAGCTATATATAAAAATCCAAAATTTTTGTTTTTTGATGAAGCAACAAGCGCATTAGACGCCAATAACGAAAAAGTAATTATGGAGAACCTGGATAGATTCTTTTTAAACAAAACAGTTTTTATTATTGCCCATCGCTTAAGCACGGTTAAAAACGCAGATAACATCATTGTTATTAATAGTGGTAAGATAGTGGAAGTTGGAAATCATAAGGAATTAATAGGAAGGAAAGCGAATTACTTTAATTTAGTAAAAAATCAATTAGAACTAGGAAACTAAGAATGCCAAAGAAAGAAGATGATATACAATTAAGAAGCGAGGAAGTACATGAGATTTTGACTTATGTACCCCACTGGATGATACGCTGGGGTAATTTACTATTTCTTACTCTTATTATTATGTTATTAATAATATCATGGCTAATTAAGTATCCTGATATAATACAGTCACAAGCAATCATAACTACACAAAAGCCACCCCAAAAGGAATATGCTAAAATTAGCGGTAAATTTGAAACAATTTTAGTCGAAAATAATGAAAAAGTTTTACCGTATCAATTACTAGCCATACTGGAAAATTCTGCTAATTACAATGATGTAGTTAAACTTAAATCTATCATAGACACATTAAAGGTGAGTAAGAATTCTTTTAATTTCCACATAGACAGTCTTCCGGTGCTATTTTTGGGGGAAATTGACTCTGACTATGCTCTGTTCGAGAATAGTTATATGCAGTTTTTTTTAAATAAAAAATTACGCCCGTTTTCAAATGAAGCACTTGCTAATAAATCCTCAATATTAGAATTAACCAATAGGCTTAAAAGTTTAAACTTACAAAGAGAGCTAAATATTTCCGAAATGGACTTTAAAAGAAAAGATTTGGAAAGATATAGACAATTATTTGAAAAAGGAATAATTTCTGCTCAAGACTATGAAAATAAGCAACTAGACCACTTACAAAGCGAGAGAAATTTTAAGAATATGAGCTTATCAATTTCGCAAATAAAAGAAGCTATTGGTAATGCAAAAAAAATCTCAAAAGGCACAGAGATTAATAGAACTAAGGAGGAAGTGAGTTTATTGAAAAGTGTGATACATTCCTTTAACCAACTTAAAAGAAGTCTTAAGGATTGGGAATTGCGTTATGTTTTGAAATCGAACATAGACGGTAAGGTATCATTTTTAGATTTTTGGGATAAAAACCAATCGGTCGAGCAAGGCGATTTGGTCTTTACTATAATTCCAACAAATAGAGGTTCCTACGTAGCTAAACTGAGAATTCCATCATGGAATTCCGGGAAAGTGAAACACGGTCAAACGGTCAATATTAAATTGGATAATTATCCTAATTCTGAATTCGGAGTATTACAAGGAAAGGTAAAGAGTGTATCATTAACTGCCGATAATGATGGACTTTATCTTGTAGATGTCAATTTGGCATATGAGCTTGAAACCACTTTCCATAAAAAAATAGAATTTAAGCAAGAAATGTCAGGTGTGGCAGAAATTATTACCGAAGACTTAAGGTTGATAGAAAGGTTTTTTTATCAATTTAATGAATTGTTTAAAAGATAGTTGAATATTCAAAATTAGATTTTTTGATAAAGTATATATTTTCATTTTTGTTACTTCTAGCATCCTGCAACGAAACTAGGATGGCCCTACTGCTATGTCATCCCCTGAAAATCCATCAAAAAAAAAATTTAAGTTCCGAAGACTCTTCGAAGATTACAATCTATTGGGAAAAGGCCACCCATTCGGGCTTGCATTCTCAAGCTAGACAACAGTATCTGGATTCGATTTTGGCCATCACACCCGATTCCGCATTCTTTTGGCAGCAGAAGGCCATGCCATTATACAAGGATAGAAAGTACTCCTTAGCCAAACCTTTTCTGGCCAAGGCCGTGGAACACAATCCCAAGAGCTACCTGAATTACAGTGCGTTTATGAAATGCCTGTTTTCAAAGGAATACGAAGAATCCATAGCCGAGTTTATAGAAGTTAAAGAGCGTTATGGCGATTCTTATGTTATGGATCATACTTACAATTTTTATATCGGTTTAAATTACTTACAGCTTAACAAATTCAGAAAGGCTAAGGAATTCTTGGAGAAAAGCAAGGTGCAGCAATTTGCTGATTTTCCCGATGATCAACCCGAAGAAGCCTGTCATTATCTCGATTGGTTCTATCTGGGAATTGCCGATTTCGAATTAGGTGACTATGAAAAGGCTATTGAAAACTTTGATATATCCTTAAAGGTTTATGCCAATTTTGCAGATGCCATGTATTACAAAGGAGCCAGTCTTTACAGGTCCGGTAGGGAGGAAAAAGGTGGTGAATGGATAAAAAAAGCAAGGGAGAATGCAGAAAATACCATTAACGAAGATCAGGTATTCTATGAGATTTATCCATATCAGGTGTTTCATAGATTGAGTCCGTTGTCTAGAGCGAAATGAACCGTGATACACCCCCGGTTTTGTTCAAACTTCCAATCTAATTAACCATGTGGCCTAATTTGAAGAGTTAATGCAATTATGGGTTTGCATATAAGATTATTTTTTAGTGCTATTTGAAAATTAATATAGAATATCACTACACACACATTACACTCCCCTCCTACCGTCGGGTCACGTAATAAGTGTTCCATTACCTTTTCAAAGAGAGCTTTTAGAAAAAAAAATTAAAAGAAAGAGGGTGCCAAATACTTTGCTTTACCAAAGCAAAGTTACATAACGCAAGACATTATAGTACAAATGTTATCATTTGTATTTTATGAGAGAAGTCCATTTGATAGCTATAATGTAGTATTATGTAAAATATCCCAGAAGCATTTGTTTTCATTAGAATAATGTGCATAATTTGATTTATGTATATTCTCCTAATTGGTTTTCAAACAGTTCAGAATATTTAAAAAACTACCCCGGTGATGCCTGTGTAGATATATTAGGCATTGATATTTACGATTTTAAAAATGGAAAATTTTTACAAAATGCACTAAGCAATTTAAATTTTGTAGAAAATATAGCAAGAGAGAAAAATATGCTTTTTGCACTTTCTGAAACGGGACTTGAAAATATAACGGAAAACAATTGGTGGACAGATTTGGGGCATCCATCTGAAAATAATTTTAAAGAATTTGTAGACAAAGATTTTATTCTTTTAAATCAAGAGATGCAATTTTAGAAATAAAAAGATTGAACGTAAAATGCTATTCTTTTATTTAGCTGATTAGTTTTTTTGATAAATTTTCTTCAAAAATATTTCCACACACATTCTACTTCTCTCCTATGGTCGTTCCGTAAAAAAGAGTGTTCCATTAACATCGTAGAAGAAAATTATAGAGTAAAATATAATGAAAATGATGTAATAAACTTTCGCTTTTACTAAAGCAAAGTTTCATAACGCAAGACATTATAGAGCAGAAAATACTCTATAATCCACATTATGTTCAAATAACAATAAGTTATAAGTAATAGTCTTGAAATCCTAGGTAATATAAAGGTTGCACTAATTAATAATGGGTTGAAAAAACCTAAAGAATACTTTTTTGAATTGAAATAAATTCATTCAAACTACTTTGATACTATAAAATAATAGCTATTTTTAGCGTTGCTAATGAAAAACGCTAAGAACTTCATCACACTGTTTTTTGTCGCTTTGTTTATGGTATTCAAAGTGGCAGGGCTGCATGCGCTTACTCATCATATTGATGATACCGATGCACAACATTGCGAGGTTTGTCACATTACCACAGCGGTTAATTTTACACCGCTTCTAAAAACGGAATCTCCCGTTCTACCGCAAACGGAATTCTATTTTTTTGAACAAAAGTTCTCCAACAACGCACCACAGCTCGTTTTTGAGAACCAATTTTTAGGCAGTAATCGCTTTACACGGCCTCCTCCACAAGTTTAACAGTCCATTTTGTATGTAGTACCGTCAATTCTATAGGACCGGTACGCCCTTTTCATTCGTCATATTCTTTCTTTGCTACACTTCTTTTGATTTGTCGCCCACCCGAATACGGTATGCTGAAAGCTAAGTGTTCAACACACATATGGACCTGTCTTTTCCGTAAGGACATCTTCTTTATCATTTATATCCTATTGCCGCAAATTGCTGTGTATAAGGATGATTACACGATTTACCTATACTTTTAATTTAGTTATATCATTATGTTGAAAGCAACAAACATAAGCAAGTCTTATCAAGGAAAGGCCGCTTTAAAAGACGTTTCGTTTGAAGTTTCCAAAGGCGAAATATTTTGTCTTTTGGGTCAGAACGGCGCAGGGAAAACCACTACGATCAATATTTTTTTAGGCTTTATATCAAAAGATGGCGGCCAGGCCTTTATTTCCGATAAAGAAGTAGGAAAGGACGATACCAATAAACTTACCGCATATATTCCTGAAACGGTACAACTTTACGGTAACCTTAGTGGTGTTGAAAATTTGGATTTCTTTAGTCGTTTGGCAGGATTTACATACACCACGACAGAGCTAGAAGCGTTTCTAACAAAAACAGGCCTGCAGTTGGATGCACAGCACAAAAGGCTCTCCTCCTACTCAAAGGGAATGCGCCAAAAAGTGGGTATTGCCGTGGCATTGGCCAAAAATGCAGAAGTCATTTTTATGGATGAACCAACTTCTGGCCTAGACCCAAAGGCTACAGCAGAATTCACTAAAATATGTAAAGAACTAGCCAAAATGGGCAAAGTGATTTTTATGGCCACGCACGATATTTTTAATGCCGTAGAATTGGCAACGACCATTGGTATCATGAAAGAGGGCACTTTAGTGCAACAAATAAAAGCGAGTGAAATTAATGCAGGAGAACTGAACCAACTGTACTTAGAAACCATTTAGAAGAGATGAACAACTATATAAAAATTATGCTTGCTTTTCTGTTAAGTAATGCAGCATTTGCCCAAATATCCGTTACAGGTAAAATAGCTGATACCTACGGAGCTCCCGTTTTTGGGGCCACTATCTCATATTCCAATTCCACCTCAAAAAATATGGGGGGAGCCATTACCCAAGAAAATGGAAATTTCAATTTTGAATTAAAGGAAACGGGTAACTATCTGATTAAGGTGAGTTACGTTGGCCTGAAATCGTTCTCCTTTCAAAAATCGTTTGATCAGGTAAAAGCGTATGATTTAGGTGTATTGAAACTGCAGGAAAATGTAGAACAGCTACAGTCGGTAGAAGTGATTGGTCGGGCAAGAACGGATTATAACAGTGACTATTCCTTCTCGGCTACCAAAGTGGCCATTGCCAACAAAGAATTGCCACAAGCCATTACTTCGGTAACCAAAGAATTAATTGCGGATCGTCTAGCTTTTCAAGTACCTGATGCGGTTAAGACGGTAAGTAATGTTTCGGTTACGGGTTTGTACAACCATTATAATATTCGTGGTATTACGCAAGCGGATGACGGACAGGTGTTAAACGGAATGCGTACCCGTCAGTATTACTTCCTGCAGCCTATTACCTCGCACCTAGAACGTGTTGAAGTGATAAAAGGTCCCTCATCGGTTACTTTTTCTAGTGCTGATCCAGGTGGTACGGTAAATATGGTTACTAAAAAACCATTAGCAGAAAAGCGTAGCGAAGTTTCTTTAACGACAGGAAGCTTTGGAACATTAAGGGCAACGGCAGACTTTACAGGGCCATTGAACGAATCTAAAACCCTTCTGTTCCGTTTCAACGCCGCTATTCAAGAAGCAGATTCGTTTAGGGAAGTGGTAAACAACAACGCCATTTTATTTTCGCCTTCTCTAAGTTATATACCAAATGAGACAACATCTTTGAATGTTGAAATGATTTATAGCGATGCCGTTGGTAATTTGGACAGGGGCCAGCCAATTTTTGGAGCTATTAATGGCGAATATGATTTAGATAGTACACCGATTACCATGAACGTGGGTGCATCTAGTGACCACTACAAAAACAAAGAGTTCATTTTCATGACGAACTTTAGTAAAAAATTATCCGACAACTTAGGTTTCAATGCCCAGTTCATGAAACAAACTTGGGACGAGGATCTAGCCGAACATAGAGTTGATGGAACAGCTGTAGATATTGACGGAAATGTAATTCCTACACTGGCGAGAATGCGATATGATGAAAGACAGCAATATTGGGAAACCGATAATTTTAGCACTTATTTTACGTACGACATCAAAACAGATAAGATTACCAATAAAATATTAGTTGGCTATGATGCTACACGTTGGGAAAGAAAAATTGGAGCAGGCTTTCTCCGTGCCAGAAGGTATTTAACGGTAGATGGTGGTCAGGCCAATTATGACCCCAGTAATCCAGATAACTTTCAGCAAACTGTGGTAGATGGTGTTACCATACCCGTACCTGCAGTACCTCATTTTAACCTAGAAGATCCTTTTAACGGCGCTAGGAATACCAATGCATACAATCTTGCGGAACTAAGTATTCCTGCAAACCTAAATACTTCAAAAGGTTTCTATATTCAAAACCAATTTAAGGTGGGGAAATTTTCAGCTTTGGTAAACTTACGATATGAGCGTTTCACTGATATTTTTGATTATGAAGGAGATGAGCAAGAATTTACAAATGATGCAATTGTACCTAGATTTGGTCTAACCTACGAAGTTACCAATACGGTTAGTGCATATGCCACTTACCTAGAGGGCTTTCAACCGCACACCAATACAGTTTCTTTATCACCAACGGCAGAAGGTTTCTTTTGGTCCACTTCCCCAAGTAGATTTGATCCGTTGGAAAGCAGCTTGACGGAATTTGGCGCAAAAGGAGAGTTTTTAAACGGAAAAATATTTGCCAACCTTGCTATTTTCAATATTACTCAAAAAAACATCCTACTTGGAGATACCTATGATTTGGACAACCTAACCACCAGAGGTGAACAAAGAAGTAGAGGTTTTGAAATGGATGTGTCCGGTTATATATCATCGAACTTTCAACTTACAGCATCTTATGGGTTTGCAGATGCTGAAATTGTTGAGGATGCCATAGAGGAATTTATTGGCGAGCCTATTGGTGGCGCCCCTAAACATAATGCAAATATTTGGGGTCGTTATGATTTTACGAATCAAACCTTAAAAGGTATCGGAATCGGTTTGGGTGCCCAGTATATGGATGAGCGGTATACATGGTATAACCCTACTTACGATACGGATAGACTACTCCTCCCTTCCTATACCATATTTGACGCAGCGGTTTATTATAAGCCAAACAACACCGGAATGCAATTGACTTTAAAGTTCAACAATTTATTTGATGAAACGTATTGGTTAGGTGGCCTAAACCCATCTAGATTGGGGCCTGGAGCTCCAAGAAATGTATTGCTGAATGCAACCTATAAATTCTAAGTATGAGAAAAAATGTAATCTATCTATTGGCCCGCCAATTATGGAAAGACGCTTTTAGGTCTAAAGTACTCTTAATAGCTTCGATACTAATGGGTGGCCTGTTACTATTTTCTGCCTATAGCGGTTGGCAGAATTATAATGACCAAAACCATACCCGCCATGAAATTCAACATGAGGTTCAAGAAAGTTGGGAAAACAATCCGGACAAGCATCCACATAGAATGGCTCACTACGGTTCGTTTGCCTTTAGGATTAAGCATGTACTAAGTGTCTTTGATCTGGGAATGGAAAATTTTGTGGGCAACGCCATGTTTTTAGAGGCGCACAAACAGAATACCGTCAATTTTTCGGAAGCAAGCATGTCTACCGGTTTATTACGTTTTGGTGAGGTTAGCCTGGCCATGTTATTAAAGGTCATCGTACCCCTCTTAATTTTTTATTTGGGTTTCAATACCATAGCTCAAGAACGGGAAAATGGTACCCTAAAATTACTGATAGGCCAAGGTATTACCAGAAAGGAAATTGTTTTTGGAAAATGGTTGGGACTATGGAGTTTGTCCTTGATCTTTCTCTTTTCCATCTTTCTTGCGCTCCTATTTTTTATGATACTGGAACGGCATGAAGTACATGCCGATGGGTTGTTCAGGTATGTAGTGCTTTTGGTTTCCTATCTCTTGTTTTTTGGCATTCTAGGCGCTATTACCGTTTTTGTATCGGCATTTAGTAAAACTGCGAAAAGTGCATTAGTGAAGCTTTTGGGCATTTGGTTGTTGTTCGTCATTATCGTTCCAAAATCACTTCAGGCTATGGGGTATTACCTCTACCCTACACCCTCAAAAATAGAAATGGAGACGGCTGTAGAACATGATTTGGTTCAACTTGGAGACAGTCATAATCCGGACGACCCGCATTTTAAGGCTTTAAAAGATTCCGTATTAGCTGCCAATAATGTTGCTGATGTGGCAGACCTTCCTTTTAACTATGGAGGATTTGTAATGGCAAAGGGCGAGGCTTTAAGTGCTGCGGTGTATCATAAACACCAAAGTCAACTGTATGAAGTCTACGGAAAACAGAACAATCTAGAACGGTATTCCGCTTTTATCAACCCGTATACGGCCATTAAAAACCTGTCAATGGCATTCTCGGGAACTGATTTTCAATCCTTTCTACATTTTAAGGATCAGGCGGAAAATTATCGATATGATTTAGCGCAGGAAATGAACCAGTTACAAATGGATTTGATTCCTAACAAGGGCGAAACGGGACCAGACGTTATTTCCAGCGATTACTGGAAAAAATTTCCGCCGTTCCATTACGAATTTCTGAGTATTACGGAACTTTTTAAGAAAGAACTCATCTCTATCATAGCGCTGCTTTTGTGGGGTGTTTTGGCGCTATTTGGACTCTTAAGATTATCAACTAACCTAAAAGCCATATAAATGTATAGTTTATTGTTTAAATCATTTTTTAGGACGAAAATATTCTTGGTAAGTCTTGTGTTGCTCATGAGTGTTGGCCTGATCAGTATTCTAATTGGCAAGCAGTATTTGATAAAACAGGAAAACACTATTGTTGCCGCTCAAAAGTTTCAGGAAGAAAGTATACGGAAAAATGTAACCTACCATAATGATGACCTGGGATTGTTGTTGTATTACAATCACTTTACATTAATTAAGAAACCTGCCAATATAAACGCTATTTCTATTGGTCAGAGTGATGTAAATCCGTTATTGCAAGCAGTCACCATTCGTGGTCTGGAAGGGCAAAAATATGATACCGATTTTGAAAATCCGTCCTTGCTCATGTCAGGTAATTTAGACCTTGGGTTTGTCATAATCTATTTGTTTCCTTTAGTATTGATAGCCATGACCTTTAATTTGTATTCCGAAGAAAAGGAATGTGGTACTTGGCGTATTTTGGCAGCACAAACTTCGGCAAAAGCGGCATTTTTATTCAAAAAACTCTTGGTTAGGGTGCTCTTTGTTTTTGCAGTGCTCGTAGTGCTTCTGTTCCTAGGGAGCGTTATCCTACAAATACCGATGGACCAGAATTTCTGGGGTATATTTTTACAAAGCCTTCTGTACCTATTATTTTGGAGTACGCTCTGTTTTTGGATGGTTTCGTTTTTAAAGAGTTCTAGTTTTAATGCGCTGGCATTGATATCTATTTGGGTGGTCTTGACCATTTTATTTCCCGCAATGGTCAATAATTATGTACTGAACAAATATCAAGTTCCCGAAGCATTGGATGCCATGGTAGAACAACGCGATGGCTACCATGAAAAATGGGATTTGGAAAAAAGCGCTACAATGGACGGGTTTTTAGAAGCTTACCCACAGTTTAAAAATTATCCTGTTCCCGAAGACGAATTTTCTTGGCTTTGGTATTATGGTATGCAGCATATGGGCGATTTAGAATCTCATGATACCAGTACCGAAATGACCGAAAAAGTAATGTTACGGAACACGGTGAGCGAAACAGTGGCGCTTTTTGTTCCTACCATGCATGCGCAACTCAGTTTTAACCACTTGGCCGGAACGGATATGATCAGTCACTTGGGGTTCTTAAAACAACTTTCCGAGTTTCATGAAAATCTACGCTTGGATTTTTATCCCAAAATCTTTAAAAATCAACCGGCTGAATCTGTAAATTGGAAAAACTATAACATTAAATTTCATGAAGCCAATCGGAGTTTTAGCTGGCTAAAACTAATACTTCCCACCTTATTAATAACCCTTGTCATAGGGGTTTTAGGAAGGATAAACCTAAAGAAACTATAAATGATAGGGCCGGAACTTTTCCGGCCTTTTTTTATGAAGTAAACCTGAACTTATTTAGAATACTTATCATCCGTTACAGGTTGAAACCACTGCGCAGGTCCTTTATCCCGACTTGAAATTGCTATATGAGCAAATTCTGAATTTTGACTAGCCCCATGCCAATGTTTTATGTTGGGCAGGCATTTTATGGTTTCTCCTTGAAGCATAGTTTGTTTGTCTTTTCCTTCTTCTTGGTAATATCCCTCTCCTTTGGTAACGATAAGAATTTGCCCAGCGGGATGCGAATGCCAATTGGTCCGTGCCCCAGGTTCAAAAGTGACCAAGCCGGCATACATGGTATTTAAACTATCTGGTGTAGCCAACATAATTAGCCACGCGGTGCCCGTAAAATTTTCATTGGTTATTATTTCACCTTTAGAAAACAAAGCAGCATCCTTATGAATTTCTGTTGCTTCATTGCATCCAATCAACAGGGTTAAAATCAAAAATGTGCTATATATAGGGTTAATTTTCATTTCTCTACTATTATTATTTTCGATTATCAAGTACTTCTTTAAGAACCAATTTTGCTGCCTTTGCGTTCTCGGTCGTCGTAGTTCCATCTAGTACTTTGGTGAACTCCCGCAATTGCTCGGGCTGCCATCCTACGTTTAACGAAAGATTTAAATGGCTTTTTAACATGGGCTCTAAGGTACCCAAACTTGCAATGACCGAGATGGTAACCAATTCTCGTTGTTGGAGGGTAAGCACATTGCGCTCAAAAATATCGGCAAATAAATGTTCTTTTAAAAAACGATCCAACTCCGGTGAAAATTCTTGATAGGCAGGTTTTGGACCATCCAACGATCGGCCTACTAAGGTTTCCAAAATTTCCTTTCCACGGTCATATTTATCCCGTGAATCGGTAATGGGGGATGCTTCCACTCCCCTTTCGTCCAAAATTTCAGTATTTTTCCGGTCCTCCAATACCTGTAAAAAAGTCTGTAAACCTCGAATACTTCTAGGGAATCCGGCATAGGCGTACAGATGTACCAACACCTCCTTAATTTGGTTAACGGTGAGTTTATTATCCAGCCCATCATGGAGGGCAATCTTTAAGTTCTCTAAATCACCTTGCGCAGTATAGCTTGCAATTTTGATAATGCTGTTCTTTTTATGAGATAAAGCATTGTTTAATGTTAATTCTTGCGCGTTAGATTGAAAACCGATAAATAATAACACCCAAAACAATACTGTTGCCGTGTCAAGGATATTTCTAAAACGTATGATAGGTTTAGTACTCAATAACTTTAATTTCATAAGGGTTATATTAGTCTTTCAGTTGATCGGCAACGCTATCATAATATTCTTGCGATACCACTTCGGTCCATGTGGTGGGTTGTCCTCCTCCATAAATTGCTAAATAAGTGACATCACTATCCTTGGTTGAAGCGTGCCAGTGTTCTGTTTCTTTATCACATTTAATCACATCGCCTGCTTTAAGTATCACAGGGTCTTTTCCTCTTTCTTGATAATAACCTTCACCGTCAACGTAAATAAGAATTTGAGAAGTTGAATGTTTGTGCCAATCTAATGTAGAATTTGCCTTAAAAGTGGCTTTGGTAATATTAAAGTCAGTTTCATCATCAGCCTGTAATACACCGTTCAACCATGCTTCACCAATATAATGCGTATTTGGTGCCTTGAAGCCTTCGTCTTTGTATGAAGATACTTTGTAGTCCGTATTTTGGGCAAAAATGCAAATGGGAAGGATAAATAGTACTGTTGTAATTAGATTTTTCATTTCCTTATTTTTTAGTTTAATTTCTTTTCTTCTAGCCAATTGTACATCAGATTGGCTATTTCTTGATTGTTTAAATCGGACATGGGGAAGTGCGTGTTGCCTTTAATTCCTATTTCAGGCAATACCACTAAGCTTACATCTCCTCCGGCATCATTAACAGCTTTGGTCCACTTTTTTGCCATACGAAGTGCAGCACGCCATTGATCTTGACCAGGATTTTCGACTTCAGTTTCAGGAATGTAATCCCCATAATAGATTACAATGGGGATTTTGGTCAGTTTTTTAAATTCTTCCGCCGGAATACCTTTGGCACTTAATGTTCCGCCCACATAAGCGATAGGGTCTGGAATGTCATTGTCAGGAAAAATAAAATTACTACCAGGTTCGTAAGCTACAATAGCTTTTATGCGGTCATTCTTTAGAGCGGTACTCCAACCTTGTCCGCCACTGTGGGAATGGGTAACAAGTATTCCTTCACCAATTTTTTCAAACAATGCGGTAACAGCGTCAATATTGAGATTGATACTTAAAGGTCCCGTATCTGGAGTACTGCGACGGAAAAATTGATTTAGAGCTTCGGGATCCTTCGAAAACTGAATGTCTGGATAAAAATTAACTCCCTCTCCCATTCTAAATATACCGAACCATAGTTGATCCTCGGTTCTTGCCTCAATTGTTTTTGGTGCTGAACTTTGTCCTGCCAGTCCCCTTCTGGGGTTATCTAATAAATATACAGGGAAACGTTTTTTTAGAAAAATACTTTGAAAGCCTTCTCTACCATCTGGGGTGCTTTGCCATGTACGCATAGACTGACCGTAACCATGCCAAAATACTAATGGGAGATTACGTGGTTCTGTAGGAATTTGATATAAAACCGAAGCATGGTCCCCGTGAAGCGTTTGTCCCACATTACTTTGATTTGAAGGATTGAATGCTCCGTGAGCAATAGGGTCAAATTCCCCTGGGCTTTTCTTAACCGTACCGCCAACGGCAAAAGTACCCTGTTGTTGAATAGAGATAACATCATTAGACTTTATAGGTTTTTGAGTTACCTGTTTGCTTTGTTCGGTACAGCCAATAAGAAGTAATGTGCTTCCAAGTACAAATAGATAGTTTAGCTTTATCATGATTTACTTTTTTTTGGGGAATCTTTAATCGATACTTTATATTTTTCTCTTCAAATTCCTAGCTTTTCCTGATGATGGAAAGCTATAATTCAACAACACGCTCCATGTAAAATCGTCATCGGGCAAGATTTGTGTGCTGATTCCTTTGTTTACCACCGCTGTTAAAGAAAAGGGACAATTTCTTTTCGCCAAGGTCAAAAATGCAGAAGTATAATAACCGGTTAATTTGTCTGAAGTAAGATAGTAAACTTGTGGCGTAAAATTCATAAATACAGTTTTTGAAAGGGGTATTTGTGTAAAGGAAGCATTTACTACCAAGAAATTGGTCTCTTTTACACCTTCATCTAGACCACGCCCATATAAATAATATATACCTACGCTAAATCGCTCTGTTATTTTATAATTGGGTACCACTTCTGCGCCTATATATCTTCTTGATTCTAACAGTTCCTCATTCTGCCCATTGCGAATTACATTGACCGTTCTAAAATTGAGTCCAGGGTGTGCGCCTACTCTAAGCGAGAACTTTTCTTTTTCAATTGCCTTATAGCGTAACCAAAACAACATGGTCCATGGTTTGCCTTCTAGTGAAAAGCGCATATCGGGTTCAAAACTTAGCTTTCCCTTGGTAAACTTTAAATCGAACAACAAAGCAGGGTCACCTAAAGAAAAGGAAGGAACCAATGATACGCCATTATGGGTAATACTTGCAGTAGCCCTAAAATCATCTAGAAATTTAGGGTGATTTTCAGAACCACTTTCTTGTGCGTACATGGTTGATAACAAAAGGGACACTACTAACGTAACTACTTTATTCATAAGGGGTTAATTTCTTTCAGAACAAAATTAGGATAAGAAAGAAGGCAGGGTAATACCCAAATAACGGATGTTTATACCATAATTACAGATTTTAGGATCAGGGTTTGACTACATGGTAGTCAATAGGTTATCTTTATTTTAAATTCAATTGGTCGTGAAGAATATTTTAGAGATAAAAACCATTGCAGATTACTTTAAACTGCGAAATTGTGAAGTGCTACATCCGTTGGTGGGTATTGTAGATTTTGACAACGTAAGTAAAAGCGGATACACCAATATGCCTTACGACGGTTTTCATTATAGTTGCTATGCCATCTTCCTAAAAGATGCTGTTGGGTGTAAATTGATGTATGGCGGGAATGCTTATGATTATGATGAAGGGACATTGGTCTTTATGGCACCTAACCAAACCATTGAATTTGGCGGGTTCGCCCCAGATTATGTTCCCAAAGGCTATGCATTACTCTTTCACCCAGACCTACTATTGGGCACTAATTTGGCTAAAAAGATTCAGGAGTTTAATTTCTTTACCTATTCTAGTAATGAAGCTTTGCATTTATCGGCTAAAGAACGAAAAGTGATTTTAAGTTTGTTGGAAAAAATTCAGTTTGAATTGGAGCAGCCGATAGACAAACACAGCAAGAAACTAATCGTAACCAATATAGAGTTGTTTTTAGATTATTGCCTACGATTTTATGACCGCCAATTTATTACCCGCGAAGTTGTCAATAAAGGCACTTTAGAAAAGTTTGATACCCTATTGAGGGATTATTTTTTATCAGATAAACCTAAAACTAACGGCTTACCCTCTGTTGGCTATTTCGCAGACCAATTACATCTGTCCTCAAACTACTTTGGTGATTTGGTCAAAAAGGAAACCGGAAAATCTGCCCAAGAATATATACAGATAAAACTTATTGATGTAGCAAAAGAAAAAGTCTTTGACCCTAACAAATCTGTAAGTGAAATAGCATATGAATTAGGTTTTAAATATCCACAGCATTTTAGTCGCCTATTCAAACAAAAGGTTGGTCATTCTCCTAAAGAATTTCGGGCCTCTTTTAATTAATTGTGGTTAAAATCATTCCACACACATTACACTCCCCTCCTATCGTCGGCTCATATAATAAGTGTTTATTCACAATGTTTTTATTTTTTTTTAAATGTGTTCATGAAACTTGTACCTCGGTTTTATTACCTTTCAGAAGAAAGTTTAAAGAAAGAAAAAAATCAATGAAAATTTGTAGATACTTTCGCTTTCTACCGAAGCTTAAGTTACATAACGCGGAACATTATAGTACAAATATAGTAAATTGGCGAATAGACCATTTTCGGTCTATTTTACATAGTTGCAGATATCGGCCTTTAGGACTATATCGTCAGCAATTAACAGCTGCACTATGAATTGTTAGTTGGTTTGACACTCAACTTTATAAGTACACACCAAGTTGGAAATTTAGTAAGAATTATAAAGTGGATGAGGACAAGCACTTAATTTTAGCCATTTTATACCAATTATTTAGTCTTGAGAGCAGGAATTATTCTGTTTTGCAAAACTCTATAAGTTGACTTTTCTGGCTCGTCATTTATATTCCAACCATTAAAGACAATAATTAAATTATATTCTGGTGCTATCATTAAATACTGACCTCCATATCCGTTGGCGGAATAAATCTTGGATTTGCCATTATTCGTATATTCAGGAATCCACCATTGATACCCATACCCCGTAACACTTTGCCATTGAGGTTTTACGTTTTTGAGTAAAGGGCTTGTAGATGTTGTTACCCAACTTTCAGATACAATTTGCTTACCGTTCCATTTCCCTTTGTTTAAAAACAATGAACCAATTTTAGCCAAGTCTTCTGCCTTTAGGTATAAACCTCCTTCTGTATCAATTTCTCCATCAGGCGTTTCTTTCCAATAGTAATTTGTAATCCCAAGGGGCTCAAATAATTTTTCTTCTGCCCAATCATCAATTCGTTTGCCCGTAATGGTTCTAATGATTTTACCTAAAAGAACCGTTCCTCCTCCGTTATACACGAATTTTGTTCCTGGGATGGTATCAATGGGTTTACTCAAAACATAATCTATCCAGTTATCGCTTGATTCTAGCCTAAAACAGTCATTTGTAGTATCATTATGGTCAGTCTCTTCATTCCATTGTAATCCACTTCTCATTGTCAACAAATCTTCAATGGTAATATTTTGCTTTCGCAAATCTTCAATTTCAATGTCCTTATTATCCACTAGAGGCATTGCTTTATTGTCAACGTTATAATCCTCATTCAAATCCAACGCAATACCAAAAAGAATAGAGGTAATACTTTTGGTAACAGATTGAAGGGTGTGCAATTCACTTTCCTTATAGTAAGGATGCCAATCTGTACTGTTGAAATTGTATTGGTGATTTGTTGTGTCATATTTTTGGACAATGGTTTCATAATCTTGGTCGTATTTGAAATCTGCCAATAATGCGTCATTTCTAATAACCATAAAGCGGTCAATTAATCCATAAGCTCCGTTATTTATTTCTAAATTAATGGAATCGATTACAGCAGATAGGGCATTTTGGGAGGTTTCCTTTTGTGTTTCTTTAATAGACCCTTTCTTTTTTGAGTTACAACCCATTAATGTCACTATAAAGAAAATTAAAAATGATAGTTTTTTAGTTCTATTCATTAATGCTTTCATAATTTTTGTTTTAATTGGGTGAAACGGATTCAGCTAAGGTTCGTTGCGTACAAATAGGCTAAAATTCTTTGAGATACAATATAATAAAAAGTAGAGAAGGACCATCGTCTTAGCCAACACTAGCAATTAATTATACACGTTGCTGCCACACATTTTTAATTTAGAAATTATTATTTTTTATGATTCATTTAAAAATCGATAACAAACTCCGGTAATACAACATCTTTAATTTTAGCAATTACTTCACTTACGGGCGTTTCAGATTTTCTTAGGTTTATCGCCATATGGTTAACACCAACGTTTTCATATGCTTTTAAATACTCTGTAAGATGATTAATACCTACTGTACCACCAAAATGCTGTGGTTTAAAAGTCGTATTGTCATCTTTAGACAAGTTTAAATGTATAGCCGAGATATAAGGCTTTGCTGCTTGGTCTTCATCATATAAAGCATTACACCAATATTTTCTCATTTCTAAAGTTTCTGCCACCGGTCTTGGGTAATTGAACCAAGCTTGCGCGTTTTTGGCTATCCAATTTATGCTTTGTCCGGAATGACCAGCGACTGCAAGTGGAATGTCTTTTTTCGGTTTAGGATAGACTTCAATACCGCTGCTTAAAAAATCGTATTTAGATTTTAAATTACTGTTTGTTTTCCAAACTTCTTTAATGATATCTAGATTTTGTCTAAAGATTTCAGGTCTCTTTTTATAATCGATTTTGTACATCGGGAACTCCACAGGTCGGTCGCCCAAACCTAAACCTAACAAAAGTCTGCCATCACTTAAATTTTCTATGGTAGCAGCAGCTTTGGCTAATTTTATAGGCTGTTGTAATGTTAATACTATAGCTGCCGTACCCAACAAAACGTTTTTGGTAGCTGCAGCTAAATAGCCCAAGTAAGGTAGGGTGTCAAACAATTGTGCGCCATCGCCAAAGTTAGGGTCGTACACCGGAACATCACGCATCCATAAAGCGGCGAAGCCTGCTTCGTCAATTTGTTGTGCCAATGCTAAGTGATTGGAGATATCTGGAACTCCAAAAGGTCTATTGTCTTCCAAACGTTTGCGATTTCCTTCGGTTGACCAATCATTATCTAAAGGAAACTCTATACCAAGTGTCATTTTACCTGGTTTGTATAGTTTATCAAATGGATTCATAATGTGTTTTTTATTAAATTCATCAGGTATCCGTTAAGACACCTGATGAATAATGTGATTAAGCATTCCAGATACTATCTGCAGTGTAGGGTCCGTTGTCAACTTCCCAAAATTTGCCATCTATAAAGCGATGTCCTTTGTCTAAATCTTTCAACAACGCCATATCTTCTTCAGTAAGCGTATGGTTTAACGTCTCTAGGTTCTGAAGTAATCGTGCTTCATTTGTAGATTTAGGAATTACCGCAATGCCTCGTTGCATTGTATATGCCAATGCTACTTGTGCAGGCGACATATGTCTTGAGTTAGCAATGGTTTTTATGGTGTCATTTTCCAACAAACGTAGCGTGCTGTTGTCATCTACAAGCGAACCTAATGGTGCGTAAGCGGTGAGCAGAATATCGTTTTTTACGCAGAATGATTGTAATGCTTTCTGCTGTAAAAACGGATGCATTTCTACCTGATTCATTTCTGGTTTGTGAACTGCACTCGCCATTATTTCTTTCAACTGATTTTCATTGAAATTACTCACGCCAATATGTTTTGTAAGCCCTTCTTCCAAAGCAGCTTCCATCCCTTTCCAAGTATTGGTTAATGGTACCTCTGAAAGCGGAATAAAATCTGATGCTTTTTCAGGCATTTCCGTCCCTTTTTTAAGAGCTACAGGCCAATGGATAAGATACAGGTCTAGATACTCTAGTTGTAAATCTTCTAAAGTTTGATTCAACGCAGGAACCACATTCTCTTCACCGTGAGAAGCATTCCATAATTTAGAAGTCACCCATAAATCTTCACGCGTAACTAAGCCTTGTTTTATGGCTTCAGCAATGGCATTACCTACTTCTTTTTCGTTACCGTATGCCGCAGCACAATCTATATGTCTGTATCCTATTTTAATAGCCGAAAGTACTGCATTGTACACTTCATTAGGTTCAGAACGGAACGTTCCTAAGCCTAAAATTGGCATTTCGTCGTTATTTCTAAATTTTAATGTAGTCATCATTATATATTTATATTTTTTCTTTTTTGAATAAAACTAAGGTTAATAAGAATCCCACAATCACTAGAATACCTCCTACCCACGGTGTTGCTTCAATACCTAAGCTCGATTCTACAACCATTCCGCCTACATAAGCGCCAATAGCAATACCTACATTAAACGCTGCGATGTTTAAGGCTGATGCTACATCTTCGGTTCCTGGTAAGTACTTTTCCGCCATTTTCACTACGTATAATTGTAATGCCGGTACGTTTGAAAACGCTAGGATTCCCATAAAAAATAGGGTTACGATGGCAAAAATCTGACTAGAAGCGGTGAAGTATAACACAAACAATACGATGGCTTGTAAAGCAAACATTACCAATAAGGCTTTTCCTGGTTTGTTGTTAGAGACTTTACCACCTATGATATTTCCAATTGCGATGGCAATACCATAAATTAAAAGGAATATACTGGTCATATTTGAAGAGAAACCGGTTACTTCTTCCAATAAAGGAGTTAAATAGGTAAAGGTTACAAACGTACCTCCATAACCAAATGAGGTAATGGCCAATACCAATAAAATAGACGGATTCTTAATCACCTTTAATTGGTCTATAAGACGTAATGGAGCCGATTGTTTGATGTTTTTAGGAACCAAAGCCAAACTAGCTATTGCACCTACTAACCCTAAAAGCGCAACACCAATAAAAGTGGCTCTCCATCCAAAATTTTGACCAATGTATGTTCCTAAAGGCACACCAGTTACAATAGCTACAGTAAGACCAGCAAACATTATAGAAATGGCAGTTGCCCTTTTGTCTTTTGGTACTAAACTTGCGGCAATAGTAGAACCGATAGAGAAAAATACACCGTGCGCAAAACCTGTTACCACTCTTGATAATAGTAACAACTCAAAACTTGGTGAAATAGCTGCTAATCCGTTACCTATTATAAATAGTAACATAATACCCATTAGTAATTGTTTTCTAGGAATTTTACCTGTTAAGGCAGTTAATATGGGAGCACCAATGGCAACACCAATAGCGTACAGACTTACCAATAATCCTGCTGATGTTAATGATGTGCCTAGGTCACTTGCAACGGTAGATAATAAACCTACAATTACAAATTCCGTTGTTCCTATGGCAAATGCACTTATGGTCAATGCCCATAATGCCGCTGGTAGACTCTTCTTTTTGGCTACCGTAGTATCTCTATGTATTGTTGATGTTTCCATAATTTCTAATCGCTTTTTGTTACTGTTATTTAATGGCAACAGGGTTTATTTGTACTTGCGTAGAGCCTTCATATAAAGGGTGACCTAATACAAAAAGGAATTCCCAAGCTTTATCCTCAACCAACTCATCTACAAAAATATTTTCCAATACTTGTACGCCGTATTCGGTTGCCATCATTTGATTTACAGGGAAAGAAAGTGCGCTATTTTCGTGTGGTACTGCTTCAAAAGACCAGTTATCTGCACCTGCTGCTACAATTCCTTTTTTACCTAAATAATGTGCAGCTTCAGTACCAATACCAGGTCCGCCAGCTAGGTAACGTTTGTCATCTTTACCCATTAATTTGGTCCATCCTGTGTAAAACAGTACTACATCACCTTTACGAATTTCAATGCCTTGATTTTTGGCTACTTTTTCAATGTCTTCAATTGTAAAAACAGTGCCTTCTTTTACAATATCTTGATTGTAGTAAGAGCGCATATCCAATACAATACCTCTAGTGACAATTGGAGGTAATTTTTCTAGCCCTAATTTTTTTACACCAGAAACGGTTAAAAAGTCTTCTACTTTATGTCCGTTATAATGCACATTGTCTCTACCGTAATGTGCCAATCCGTTAATTTGAGACCCAACACCTGTCCAACCAATTAATTGGTCATCTACGTAAGTAAATTTGTTAGAACCTGCAGCAGCAGTTTCTGGTTGTAAAGTTTCAATATGAAAGTATCTATGACGGAAAGCTGCAGTTTCTGCATTTACCACCATTCCTAAGCGGTATACTTTTCCTTTTTTAACCAATTTTACCGCATCTAAAACTGTTTCTTCATTTAAAAGGTTAAGTGCCCCAATTTCATCGTCTGCTCCATAAGGTGACGTTGGTACTTGTTGTGCGTTTGTTGTTAAAGCAGTAAAAAGTGTAGCTGCCAACGCAATTGTTTTTAATGTATTTACTATTGTTTTCATTTTAATATGTTTTTAAATTTCTGATACAAATTTCTAATTAATGCAAGGGGTGTGCGAGGATGTACATCACCATTTTAAAGTGATGTATGTCACATTTAATACTGCTCATACATCACCCATTTTTTTAGAGATACTTACTCTACAATCTTTATTTTCAAAACCAAGTAAGGTGGTTTACTGGCATCTTTTCCTTCATTTAATAAAGGCAGATTATGAAGCTGATTGGCTACGATATACAAGTAGTTTCCGTGTATGGCAACACCATCTGGCCAAGACAGGTCTTTTTTAGATTGCGCAATGGTTTTCATTCCAGCAGGCGTACTTTCTACAATGACTGAATTTTCAACATCGGTGACATACACTTTTCCGTTTACACCCACTTTAAATCCGTCAGATTTTGGTTTGTTGGCATAAAACTCGATGTACTTATTAAGGTCGCTGTCTTGCTTACTTTCATCTGCTAAAACAGCAGAAGGTATGCGGTAAATTTTGGTGTTTCCCATTGCACCATAGTAGATATACTTGTTTTCATCATCTATAGAAATTGGGTTTAAAGGGTATCTTGGCTGAATGGTAGTACCGTCTTTTCTTTTGTGAGAGACTAATCTTCCGTGAATTTTTACTGGTTCATCAGCAGGCAAAAATGATGCATCCCCTTCCAAAACACGTCTTATATAACCTGTTTCTAAGTTTATTACTACAAAAGCAGGTGCAATTGGCGGATTTAAAGCATCGGTCATATCTGCAATTACAGCAGTGTTGTTTTTAACATCGATTACAAAATCCTGTAAAAAAGGTTTTGTTGACAATACCGTATTCGGAATAGGAAAAACCTTTGTGACGTTACCGGATACCAAATCAAATCCAACCAATTTTGGTGCCTGATTTTGTTTCACATTACCCATATCCAACACCCAAAGAATTCCGTTAGCATCGGCTTGAATTCCGATAGTTGAATTGATACCTTTTATACTTCCGTTTCCTGGTTTTACTATCCATTCTTTATCTCCAAACGGAATAGCTTCTCCATTTGGCAAAATTTCTTTCACCATATATTTTGAAGCACTTAAGGCACTCATTGTTACAAATATTCTTCCGTCGTTAGACACCGTTATATTTCCTGGTCTTGATTCTGGAAATATTGCTATCGTTTCTAATTGTGCTTGTGCTGATAGTGTAAAATTCATTACAAGTGCGAACAAGACTGTTTTTATAGTTGTTACTGTTTTCATCGTTATTGTTTTTAAAAAGTGAATATGATTTAATTAGTTGCCTAAAAATTTCTTTTGGGTTGATGGATCTACCCAGATAACATCGCTTGGGTCTCTGGCTAAGGCATCAAAAACGAGCACGTCTAACGGACCTTCTAAAATTTTTCCGTTACCGTGTGCTGTACCTTTGCCCCAAAACAATAAGTCGCCTTTTCCTGCAACAACAGGACCTTTATCGGCAACATAAAATTCTGCTTTGCCATTTAAAATGTAGAGGTAGGCATCAGATTTTGCGTGGTAGTGCATAGGCACTTCGTCATACAGCCTGAAGATTCTAACGCCTGCGTGTTCACGGTCTATTAATCTAATGTCTTTGATGATGCCGTTATGACTTTTAGGTAGTAGCGTTACATATTCATCAATATTGATAATACCGTAGGAGTTACCCATTAACGGTCTCTTATCTTCTTGCGCATAGGTGTTAAAGCCTATGGCAATTACTGTAAATAATAGAAAAAGTGTTCTTGTAGTTTTCATAGTACATTGTATTTAATTGTTCGATACAAAATTCTATGAAAACCAAGATGTGTGCGAGGACATACATCACGGGTTTTTTGTGATGTATATCAATCTTGAAAAGTGATTTAGGTCACTTTTAGCTGTTAAAACGACTTAAAGTCTCTCTGGATACGCCTAAATAAGAAGCGATTAATTTTTTAGGAACGCGTTGAATCAATTTTGGAAGTTTGTTTAATAGGTATTCATACCTGCTTTCTGCGGTCATAGTAAGCAATGAAAGGATTCTTTGTTGCAGATTGATATAACCGTGGTTGGATTTAATTCTGAAAAAATTGGCAACCGCAGGTACTTCAAAGCAAATCTTTTCCCTGTTCTCTAGGGATAAACAGAAAAACTCGGAATCTTCAAGGCAATCCACAAAAATTGTTCCCGGTTCTTGATGCTGAAAAGCACAATGGTCGCTCACCCAATAGTCTTCCATTGCAAATTGAAGAATATGTTCTTTGCCTTTTTCGTCTATGGAATATGCTTTTACCAAGCCTTTGATAATCCAATATTCAAAGTCTACAGGCTGCCCAACTTGTATTAAGAATTGGTGTTTTTTAAGACTTTTAAATTCAAAGTGCGATTTTACAAAGTTCCACTCCTCATCAGTTAAAGAAACGATTTCCTCAAAATGTTGTCTTAGTAACTGTAACTTGTCTTCCATAAAGTAAAAATACTTTTCTTTATTTAAACTATTATTTATTGTTGCATTTTATATTAAATAGACAACCAGTTAAAGAGCATAAATTTACTTTACACAGTCATTAAAATTACATTAGCATTCCACACACACACACACACACACACATTGCTCTCCCTTCTATCGTCGGTCAGTTAATAAGTGTTTATTCATTGCTTGCCAATTGATTTTTAAAGGTATTCATGAATCTAGATTGTGATTTGGCTAACGCCTAATCTCATTCTTCGATTTCATTACCCTTTTCAGAAGAACTATTAAGAAGAAAAATTTAAAAGTAGTGTTGTACAAAAATACTTTGCTTTACCAAAGCAAAGTTACATAACGCAGAACATTATAGTACATTTTTATTGTGTGCAGTTTCCGTATAGCTACGCTATTTGATATAATATCTGATATGGGCCGTTAGGACTATATCGTCAGCAATTATGTAAAAGCTAAATTGCGACCGGTATCAACATATGTTGTTATAAGGCAGCCGTATCATCTCGCCACCAAATAAAATCAGCCACGGGCTAATCTTATTTGTCACGGGTTATGTGAAATTGGCGCTACCAAACGCTTTTTTTACCCTCTCGACAACCAACACACTTTTGGTTATTTTTTGATTATTTTACGAGTAAACGCCTCATTGCGAGTTTCGATTTTTAGGGTATATATTCCAGAAGAAAAACTATCCATATTGATTTTTACAGCACCACTCACTACTTCGGCAGTTTTTCCAAATATTTGTCTACCCTCTGATGTGTACAAAAATAATTGAACATCCTTTATTGTTGCATCTTCTAAAATAACTGTTACTTCACCATCTTTTACTGGGTTAGGATATACGGACAATCCCAAAGTAATTAAAATTGTTTCTTCGTAGATACCCTGACATTCCTTATCTGTGCCAACGGTTAGATTATTTTCAATCTTAGAGAGCGGCAATTGGATTTCGTTATCATCTGTATTATAAATAGTACCGTTCAAATTAACACTGTAATTAACACCACCACTCAATTTAAGAATGACCGATTTGCCAGAAATATCCATCTTGGAACCTACGGACAAAGATTCGGGTTCAGTAATTTCAACAGAAAAACATTGTTCAAAATCAGAATGTTCGGTAATTGTGATGCAAATATCATAGGTTCCCGCTCCTAAGTTTTCAAAATTGACCGAATTACCAAAGGACTTCGAGTCGCTGACCGAATTACCCGTGAGAACTGCGTTGTAGTCATAAGGCAGAATCGCAATGATATCAACACTTCCGTTATTACTATTTGGACAAGATGCCCCCGTAGTTTGGATGGTAAAATTATCGGATGGTAAAGAGAATACTAGACAACCATCCGTATCGACCAAACTTCCCAAAGGAGTTTCTGAACATTGGTCGTTTTCATTGGCAATTCCGTCACCATCAATATCATCATCACAGGAATCACCAAGGCCGTCATTATCAAAATCGGGGCTATTTGTTTCTGAAACAACTACTTGAATGTTTTGAGTACAACCGCTGGCGTCTTTAACAGAAGCATCGTATGTTCCAGAAATTAGGTCACTAAAACTATTGTTCGTGGAATAATTTGTAACATCAAGACTGAATTCATAAGGTGCAACTCCACCAGAACCGTTTATTATGATGCTTCCATCACTTAGACCTTTGCAGGTAATATCAGATTTATTTGCTTCTATGACTAAAATTTCGGGTTCAGTTATGCTTATAGTATTCCCAAAGCTTTCTTGGGCATCATCATCTATAACCTTGGTAATATAGTTCCCTGCTCCAAGACCATTAACCATATTGCTGGCTTGATTAGTTAGTACGTTGTAACTTTCATCTAATAATTCATAAGTATAAGGTGCTTTTCCGCCGACCACATCAATTTGAATAGTTGCGTCCTGAGAACCATTGCACGAAACAGTAGAAATTTGTGATGCTGTTACTTGCAAAGGGTCGTTATTCTCACAAACATCGCCAACTCCATTGTTGTTCAAGTCTTCTTGCAGGGGATTTGCGGTGTTCGGACAATTATCGTTTTCATTTAGTATAGCATCACCATCAATATCTTCATCACAAGCGTCATCAATTCCATCACCATCCAAATCAGTTATGTTTTCTTTTACCCCAATCGTAACTTGTTTATATACCGTACAGCCCTTACTATTTACTACAGCAATTACATGATTACCTTCTGAAAGCCCATCAATTATATTTAAAGATTGGAAACCCTCACCGCTAAGACCATAATTAAACGGACCGTCGTCTCCCATTACAGTTATCTCAACTTTACCATTTGAAGCACCGTTACAGCTTACGCCGGTGACACTTGTTGATACTTCAAAAATTTCGGGGTTTTTAATATTGATATATGCAATGTGTTCGTCACCGTTATCATCAATAACTCTGGTAGTATAAAAGCCAGCTTTAATATTACTAAATAAATCACTAGGCTGAGAAATTATTGGATTACCATAGGCATCCAATATTTGATAGGTATATGGTTCATTACCACCTGCTGCTTGCACTTGAATAATACCATCACTCTGGTATGGACAAGAAATAGGTTGAAACTCTACTATTGCAGAATTCAATGGTAACGGATCATCAATAAATTCTGTAATTGCAGTATTTGTAATGATAGGTGGATTGAAATCAAAATAAATATTTGCCAGACTCTCTATCTTATCTCCAATTGAGATATCATTTTTTGGTTTTATTTTAAAGGAAATGTAACCATGGCTTTCCGGTTCGTTGGATTCACTATCCGGCAGAAAAATGTTTTCAAAGAAAAATTCTACATCTTTACCGTTCGTAATTGTGGTTACATTGGAGTGACTAGAAGAAATTGGAACAAAAGTGTTCCAATCTAAGTTTGCGTCTAATTCATGATTAACTCTAACGTTTATGGCAGATGCAGTACCTGTATTTTGAAATCGGATTAGATAGTTTAGATACTCATCAGAATCTTTCATGAAAATAGAATTACCTTCTATAATTCGTATATCATTAGGATCATAAGAACCTATAACTATCTCACGAAGTACAAATTCATTATCTGCCCATGTAGCATCACCATTAGTAGGATTAATATTGGCCGTAAAAGTTAAAACATCGAATAGGTTAACTTCCGGAATTGTAGGTATATTGAAATTTAAAACTACTTTCTTAGATTCAAAAGGAAGTAGTTGATTGAATGGAATGGTTATGAGATTTTGTGTTTGAGATTCAATAGTTGCATCAGCACTTAAAAAACTTAACCTATCGTCAAATTCAAATTCAACGGAACCGTCTAAAATTGTTGTACCTGCATTAGTGTAAATCAATTCGTAAGAAACATCAAAACCAGGTCTAGGCTCATTTAGCGGCACAATCCTGACATTTAAATCATTTATGGTTTGATTCTTTGTAAAACAGAAGTCAATTTGTTGAGTATTGCCTATACCTGTGAAACTAGTTGTTTCACTTTCTGGATTAGTTGAAAACCAAGCATTATAATATGGCTCAACAGAAACATCGTAGTTACCCTCATCAACAAAAAGTTGATAATATCCGTTGCTTAAAGTATACGTGACATAACTATTATCGCCATTTGTTGCAACCACTTTATACTTTGCTATGGCTTTATCAGTATCGCTACAACCATTTTCATCAAAATCGAATTGTACCTTACCTTTAATTTCATTTTTTTGTTGGCCTAAATTCTTGTGCAGAACAATAGAAAAATCATCTCTATAAAAACTATCATTTGAGTGTACCGTTAATATATCTATTAGACCATCTCCATTTATATCGCCTACAGCTGTAGCCTTTGAGTCTCTAAACCTAATGTTGTCACTCCAATTATCATTTGTAAAAGATTCAATAAAATGGTTCTGTAAAATCCCGAAATTACCAAAACCATCAAGGTTTTCAAACCATGCATAACCATAGTTATAAATAGATTCTCCATTTATAAAATCCTGTTTTTCGGTACTTCCATAAATATCCAGATCGCCATCACCATCTATATCAACAGCAAGCGTACTATTAAATTTTGAAACGGTAGTACTTTCTGAAGCCTCTATATATTTGATGGAACTAAAACTACCTATACCATTGTTTTCAAGCCAGCCTATTCTTTTACCGGTATCTAAAAGAATATCCAAATCACCATCATTATCTATATCTGGAGCGGTTAGGTTATATAAACCTAAATTTACACCATAGCTATCCCCAATGTTTGATATGATAACATTACCATCATTAAAATTACCCTGACCATCTAAATTTTCATACCACAAAAGTCTTTCATAATTCAAACTAGATGGGCTATCCGAAACTGAAATTATTGCCATCACATCTAAGTCACCATCTCCATCAAAATCTTCCAACATCATATTTGAATTGGAACCCATACTATCATCTATGGTAATCTCCGATACACCATTTGACGTACCAAAACCATCGTTGCTTTTAAACCATGCAATTTCTATTGTTGAATTACCACTATTTTGACCACTAGCAGCTACTATGTCCATTTTTAAATCACCGTCTATATCTCCAACGGCGATTTTATAGTAACGACAAGAAGGCTTTTGAAAGATTGTTTTTTTCTCAGAAAAGCCATCAGACCCGTTCATGTTTTTATACCAGAAAATAGTAGACCCATTGAAAAAAGGAGCTATCAAATCTTTATCCCCATCCAAATCTAAATCTTGAAATAAGAATGGATTTCCACTAGTAAATGGAATAATTTCTTTTGAAGGACCGAATGTGCCATTTCCATCAATATTTTCAAACCATACAACCGGTTTTAAGTCATCATTTTTTGATGTAACCAAAATATCTAAATCACCATCTGAATCCATATCTTCCAAAAAAGCATCATGAAAATTTGTTCCAGAACCCTCATTAACGCTAAACAAAAGACCCTCTTGAAACTCTATTTGTGCAGATAAGCTAAATGAAATAAATAAAAACAGGAAAGATAGTAGTCGTATTTCCATAAGGTTTATGGTATGAAAGTTTGGTAGGTAGCAAGTACGGTTTTTTAACATATCCTTTTCAAAACGAAAATGTTAATGGTTTATTTTAACAATTTTTGTAACACCATCAAAGTTCGATTAACTACCAAAGCGCTGAACTTTAGCAATTATTCTTTACTTGAATGAAAGTGCGGAAAATTTAAAAAAGGAATATATACTAATGGAGCTATTACATAATTCTATACCACTCACGTTTCACTTCCCTCCTAACGTCGGGTTATTTAATGAGTGTTTAGTCATTACTCGTTTATTGTTTTTTAAGGCATTCATGAATCATAAATGAAGTTTCGCTAACGCCTAATCTCATTCTTAGATTTTATAACCTTTAACAAAAAAAATAAAAAGAAAAGTATCAATGAAGATTGATTTCATAGTGTAGCAATCAAACTTCAATAATACAACCTAAAATCTAGCAATTTACAGACATTGTAATGTCTTTGGTGCAGCTCCTCAACTACCTCAAACATATCATCATCTTCTTTAAATAAGTTGAAGAATGCTTTGTCAAGGTTAGCGCTACTTACTCCGTTATATGCATTGCCGTAGCCAGAAATAGCTTTTGCATTAGTAATGTCCAAAAAATACTGAGCTTCCTCTTCGTCTAAATCTAGGATTTTTGCATTGGAGAAATGTAAAATTTTTCCTTTTAACTGTCCTTCAAAAATCTCTGCAATCTCCTGTAAACTATAATAGTAGTCGTTTAAGCAAATACTATTTGCTTCACCGGCCATAACCAAATAGATAATCTCATAGTCCTTAAAATTATGATCATCCAAGACTAGAGCATTTAAGCTTTCTTCCAGCCCTTCAATGGTGTCACAAGTTTTGTAGATGCTTGCTATGCCATATTTCATGGCCAATTGCCCCAAGTTCTTTTGTGTTTCGGTAACGTTGTCCGTTTCTACATCATGAACGCCTTCTAAACAATAAATGAAATTATCTGCATCTATAGATAGCTCTTGGGGTAATTGGTGTCTTTTCTCTAGCAAGATTCTGAAATTATATGAACCACAAAATTACTGTAACTCTTTTATTTTTTTTAGCGTTATCAATTAAAAACTTTGGAAACTATTTCTGGCACATATGATTAATATGATAAATACTTCAGAGCTACTATTCCATTTAAACTACCACTTCGCCCCTATGTTTGTTTTTATATTTCTTCAATCCTATTTACCAGAATTCAACCACTCTTGCGTAACGCTATCAATATCTTTTCCTTCGCGGCTTACTTTATAATCTAAGGCCGCAATAATCTCATTATCAAAACGTAATGCATCTAAAGCACTTAGTTGTTCTTCTGTGAACAATGGTTTTTTATCCTCTCTTAAAAGCAATACCGCTTTATCTACAACACCCAATAATCCTTTAGGTTCTTTTAATTCTCTAATGTCATATTTATAATGTAAAAAATGAGGTTTCCATAAGGGAACAATCACCCATTCTCTATGTTCTACAGCGTTCTCAAAAGCGCTAAAACAGGCTTCTTCCGTTCCGGTATGAAATTCATAACCGGCATTATTCAATCCGTAGGCGTCCATCATTTTTATTGAGAAACGGGTAATTCCTGCGCCAGCATTAATCCCTTGAATATCAGATTTCATTTTTTCTGCCACTTCGGGTTTTAATAAATCTGCAATTTCTGAAACCGTTTCTGCAGGTACATAATTAGGAACACCCCAAAGTGCATAAGGCTCGTAATGCAGTCCTAAATCTATTAAAGGAACTGTTTTCTGTACTTCGGCCTTATAACCTCCGTGACTAGATGGCAACCAAGCGGAAGCCCTCATGTCTGTTGTTCCTGCTTTTAAATTATCAAAGTTTTTCTCGTGGTGCGCATAAATCCGTTTCACTTTAAATCCCATTGCTTTTAGTGTGTTTGCAACTAAAGAAGCTGCAATACTATGAAATGATAAATCCGTGACACCTATTGTAATTGTCTGTGACATCCTATCTGGTTTAAATGTAAAACGCACTTTAAAAATTATAAAGTGCGTTTGGATTATGGTTAGCCTATTACTGTCATTTCATGCAATATGAATTCTTCAACAGCACCATCGGTTACTTTCATATATTCGGCTAAGTGCGCATTGCCCATGTGTTCTTGCCACAGTTCACGGCTTTCCCAGTTTTCATGAAATAAGAATAAATTTGGATTCTCATTGTCTTGATGTAAATCGTAATTAATACATCCTTTTTCTGCTCTAGTAATGGGTATCAGTTTTAGAAGTTCTGCTAGTACAAAATCTCTTTTTTCTTCTTTAACTAGAATTTTAGCTACAATCGTTAATTGACTCATAATGAAAGGTTTATTTATATAATTAAGTACTTAACTAATTCTGTCTCCGTATTTCTTTTGTTTCACTAAAATTTTAGCACAAATATATACATCCTTATAAGGTGGGTAATTGTACAACCAATGGGTATTTATGTATTATTAAAGGATTTTTTATAGGTATACAATCAATGTTAGGGTGATTTTTAAGTCGATTTTACTTTGATAACAGTTTAAAATGCCGATTTCAGACGCTAAAAACCTTTTTAAATACAAAAATGAAGTAAGTCGAAACGAAGATGGAGTACTTCTTAAATAGGGACTGAAGTTGATTTAATAGCAAACATCGTTCTGCCTGAATTAAAAGAAAACTTAAAAATCACATTTTGATATAAAAAAAAGAAAATGTAAAACACTCACACATAATATCTTACTAGTCATAAGCATAAAATGCACACCAACACATAAACAGAATAGTTCCTCTTGTTTAGCTATAAATTTAAGAAACTAATAAATCTTAATGTTATGAAAAATGTAATTGTATTCTGTTTAATTTTCCTGTTTGTATCTGTGGGCATGGCCCAAAATAATGGTAAAGATATCTCATTGAAGAAAACTATTTCTACAAGTACCTCCTTAACTAAAATGGAGAATTCTAAATCGCAAGAGACCATAAGTATCAAGAAGAAAATCCAAGATTTAGAAAACAAGATTGAAGATTTGCAAAAGCAAATAGATGGTCAGAAATCAAAAACAAGACTCGCCTTTTTTCAGATTAGTTCTAATCCTATATTCAACACACCTTTTGAAGACTTTGTTTTTGCTAGTGACGACATGTGGAATAATCCTGTAGATGTTGGTTTAACGGAGTGTAGCAAAGGCTGTTCAAAAAGTGCAAAAAGAAGAAGAGATGCTTGCGCAAAAATGGCAGATGGCCCAAGAAAATCTGATTGCTATACTGCTTCTGCAGAAGCCGCAGGAAGATGCCAAACTAGTTGTCAAAATAGCTTTCCGTCTAAATTTTAATAAAAACAAATGATGCCGTAAGTACGAATTGTAATTATGGAAAGTGCACGTTATAATTTAAACTCTTTGATATTTTTGTCCTCTCCAAAAATATGTGGATAATGTGCCCGGGCATTGGTTTCCATAAAATCTATGGGCACATCTTCAAAATAGCCGTAATCTTCTAGGTATTCCATGAATTCCATTCCCTCGTTATTAAATTCTTGAAACATAGAATCGTTTTCGCCATCAAAATCTAAAGGCTCTACGTTGCACATGGCACATAACGATTCATTAAAAGCAGGTGAAACCTTTAGCCATTTATCATTTAGAAGAAGGTCTACCATTCCGTGAGGTGTTAATTCATTTGTCCCGAATTTTTCAACAAGCCTCTCCACACCTATATGGTTTTTAACCTTGGCCAAGTGTAGCCGTGCAGGTATGCCTAAGGACCGTAAACCCGCAATTAGAATAATGGACTTATCTATACAATGCCCTTTTTTCTGTGATACCAGATAGCTTGCTCTATAGTGCTCTTTTAAGAAACTTAGGGAGTACGGGTCATATCTATAGCTGTCTCTTACTTTGAGGTACAAGCGCTTCGCTTTTTCCTTTTTTGAAATAGTATCGCTTCTAAACTCTTTGACAAAATCTTTAATTTCATCGGACTCATAATCAAAATAAAAAGTGGGTGCGGTAAAATTCATTTGTTTCCTTTTTAATATTGAAGAAGGTAATGAGCTATATTCATTTAATTACAACTTACACTGTCTTCAAAAGCGTAAAGTAAAACGTGGTGCCTACGCCCTCTTCACTTTCTAGCCAAATGGAACCGTTATAATATTTAATTATTCTTTTTACGATAGATAAGCCTATACCAGAAGAAGAACCGGTGCTTTCTAATTTGGTAAAGATTTTGAATATCCGTTCAAAATAAGCGGACTTAATACCAATACCATTATCCTTTACAAAAAACTCATAATGATCACCTTTATCCGTATAGCCCACTTCTACCCTTCCCTGCTCCTCTTTACCATAGTTTATGGAATTTTGGATTAGATTCTGAAAAACCTGTTTAAACCGCCACGTGTTTCCAAACAAACTGGGCATATTTTCTTGCACCTTAATTTCTACATGGTCGGGAACTAAAATGGTTTCTAGAACTTCTTTTATGAGTTCATTGAAATCTACTTGTTGGTCTTCGGATTCAATCTTATCAATCGTTGAATAATCTAAAATTCCCTTTATTAAAAAGTTCATCTTTTCAACATTAAACAAAGCCTGGTGTAAAGGTTGCATGGTGTCCTCATCTATGGCGTCTGCATTGTCATCTATAAACCAGCTCACCAAGGTGTGAATATTTATAAGCGGCGCTTTTAAATCATGAGATACCACATGGGCATACTCACTTAATTCTTCATTCTGGAGCGATAAGTTTTTTAGCAATTCTTCCTTTTTCTTCTCTTGCTCCTTTATGCGTTCTTCGCTCTCTTTACGCTGTATGACATTAACCAACATATTGGCATAAACAAAAAGGATATCCTTTTCATTATCATCATACTTATTAATTTTTTTAACCGAATCAAAACCTATAAAACCAATCAGCTCATTGTTTTTGATTTTCGGAATGGTAATCAAGCTTTTTATGCCCTGTGGTTCTAAAACCGCACGTAAACCATGCTCACCGTCTTCTGGTAATGTACTTACATCTTCCACAAAAAATGGTTCCCCCTTTTTGTGTGCTTCTATCCACTGTGGAATATAATCTACGGGAATGTCCTGCAAATTATCTAGTTCCGGTTCTATGCCTTCAGAACACCACTCATAGGTGTTGGAAGTGGTATTGTTTACAAAATCATAGGAGAAAATATAGCTTCGGTCAGATTCCACAAACTCCCCTATTTGCTGTAAGGAGGCTCTAACTAGCTTGTCTATATCCGATAAATCTGAATTAATGTACTTTGTTGAAATACTAATTAAGAGGTCTTGAAAACGCAGTTGCCTTTCAATGATTTTATCTTTTTCAGGCTGACTGAAATTGGTATGATTCTCACCTTCATTAGTTACTGAAAGTTGATTTTTATCCTGTAGGTCTTCTTTTTTCATTCGGGTTTTACAGATTTGAGATAAATGGGGAAACTTTACCTATTTGTTAGTTAGTACAACCAAGTCATAAAACATATTACGTTACTTGGTGCCTTAAAAATAGCTATTTTTTACGCTTTAACAGCATTAAACTGAAAACGAATTGATGGAAAACTATCGCGTAAGGCATTTGGCTTTTGTCTGTTTAATTCTTATCAATTTACATGCTACAACAATTGGCATTGGCAACTTAAACCCATGCATTGGTTTTCTCTGAAAAGGATAAGCTAGAAAATCTGCGTCAACATTGGTTTTGATTGGGTTAAAAGCCGGGTAACATAACACATACCTTGCCTACTAATAAAGAATACCATCTTAATATCTTGTTACTAGATGTATTCCTATTTTAATTATAGCCCATCTCCAAGAGCTACCTACGCTTTCTATTGCTAAAGAATAAGTCATAAACACATCCAAAACCACCGGACTATATAGGTCTTGGTGTTTTGAAATAAAGTGTTTGAACACTCTAAATACTACACTATGAACAACAACATTACAAAATATTTCTTAGCAGGAATAGTAGGAACTATAGTCATGACCATTGTTATGATAATGGCGCCTAATTTGGGCATGCCCGAGATGGCTCCTTGGAAATTATTAGCTGGCGCAATGGGCGTACCAATAGTAGTTGGCTGGATTATGCACTTTATGATGGGGATACTTTTTGCTCTAGGTTATGGATATGTCTTTGCGCCTAATGTGCAAATTAATAATCTCTGGCTAAAGGGAATTGTTTTTGGAATTGCAGCAGTTATTCTGGCTCAGATAGGAATGAAAGTAATGGGTATGATTTTCACAATGCCACCGGTAGATGGGTCTATGCAAATGCGTTTAGTAGCCATGCTTATTGGGCACATTGTCTTTGGTGTGGTTACAGTGAAAACAATAGGGAAATAAGAACATAAAATATTATGAAAAAGATAGACTTCAGTACTTTAAAAGCAGTATTTGTAAACTGTACATTAAAAAAATCGCCTTCTAAAAGTCACACACGAAATCTAATGGATGTATCCATGAAGATTATGGAATCTGAAGGGGTTGATGTAGAAATACTTCGCCTTGCAGATTATGATATTCCCGTGGGTGTGCAACCAGACATGACAAAGGAAGGTTATGACAAAGATGATTGGCCAGGTATTTATGAAAAGATTATGGCTGCTGATATCTTGATTATTGGTACTCCAATTTGGCTGGGCGAGCGCTCCTCTATAGCATCTAAACTTATTGAACGGTTATATGCTATGAGTGGTTACCAGAATGATAAAGGGCAATATGTGTACTACGGTAAAGCTGGTGGTTGTATAGTTACCGGTAATGAAGATGGGGTAAAACATTGTTCTATGGGCATGTTATATGCACTGCAACATTTAGGATATAGTATTCCTCCGCAAGCTGATGCCGGTTGGATCGGGAAAGTGGGTCCTGGACCTAGTTATGGGGATACCAAATGGAATGGCAAAAGTATAGATCCGCCCGTAGGCTTTGATTCAGAATTTACAAACCGGAACACCACTTTTATGAGCTATAACTTAATGCACCTAGCCAGCATGTTGAAAGATAATGGTGGGTATCCTGCCTACGGGAATTCTAGAAAAGAATGGGATGACGGTACACGCTGGAATTTTGAGAACCCAGAATATAGATAGAAAACGGATGCCTTGGTCATCTAATTTATAAACATAAAGAGAACTATTATGAGCAAAAATGTATCAGAACAATTATTGGATATTCTAATCAGTGTTGGCGTAGAAAAAGTATATGGAGTTACGGGTGATGCCCTTAACTTTTTTGTAAAGGCCATTGAAGAAAGTGATGGCGTGGATTGGATAGGAATGAAACACGAAGGAAATGCTTCTTTTGCTGCCTTTGGACATAGCCAAACTACAGAAAATTTAGCCGTTTGTGCAGGAACGGTAGGTCCTGGAGCCCTCCATTTAATAAACGGACTTTATAATGCTAAAAAAGAACGGACTCCGGTTATTGCTATTACGGGACAAATTAACCAAAAGCAACAAGGGACTAGTTTCTTTCAAGAGGTAGATTTGAAAAAGGTTTTTGATGATGTTTGTGATTATCAGGCGATTATTGAAACCCCAGAGCAAGCCCCAATGGTTATACAACGTGCCATTAAAATTGCCATGGCCAATAATGCGGTGTGTAGAATAGAGTTGCCGGCAAATGTAGCCGAAATGAAAGCCGAGAATCAGCAGTTTGTGCATCCAATTAAAAAGTATGTTTCGCGTTTGGTTCCAGAAGAATCCGTAGTTATGGAAGCTGCCCAGCTCTTAAACGGTGCCAAAACAGTAGGTATTTTAGCCGGTGATGGATGTCGTGAAAGTAGAGCTGCCGTAATCGAATTATCTAAAAAACTGAATGCACCTATAACCCATAGTCTTCGTGCCAGTGATATTTTTGACCACGATACCGATAATGTCGTAGGGTTAACCGGATTGATAGGAAACCCATCTGGTTACAATGCCATCATGAAGTGCGATTTGCTGTTGATGCTAGGAACAGACTTCCCTTACATTGATTTTCTACCACATGAAACCAAAACGATTCAAGTAGATATCCGCCAAGAAAATATAGGGAACAGAACATCTGTCTCTCTAGGTGTTTGGAGTGATATTTCATCCTTCTTAGAAATTCTAAATCCAAAAATTGAACAGAAAGAAGACACCAGTTTTGTTGATAAACTAAGAAAGAGCTTTGAAGATTGGAGAGAGAACATGAAAGAGCAGGCTTCCCCTACTCGAGAGAATGAACCTTTACACCCGCAGATATTTGCAGACTTAGTAAACGAGCATGCTGCTAATGATGCTATTTTTACAGTAGAAACAGGAACATCCGCAATTTGGGCGGCACACCATATATCTTTTCATAGCCAGAGACGTTTAATAGGCTCTTTTAATCATGGTTCTATGGCAGTGGGATTACCTTCTGCAATTGGAGCACAAATGGCTAATCCTAAACAAGAAATTTGGTGTTTAAGTGGTGATGGTGCTTTTAATATGGCGATGCAAGATTTTATTACAGCTGTAAAATATGAGTTACCTATAAAAGTATTGATTTTCAATAATTCTGAATTAAGCTTTGTGAAACTAGAAATGGAACAAGTAGGTTTAGCGGCTAGTCTGGATGCATTGCATGAAACCAATGTCAACTTTGCTGAGTACGCTAAATTGTGTGGCGGAGATGGCGTACGTGTAGAACATGCCAAAGATATTGATGCTGCCATACTACAAGCTAAAAACAGTAAAAAACCATTTATTATAGACGCTGTAGTTAGTAGTGGCGCATTATCCTTACCTCCTCATATTGGAATAAAGGAAGCTATTGGTTTTGGAACTTCTAAATTAAAAGAAGTCGGTCAAGTTATTAGTGGCGATAAAAAGCAATGGGGAAATTTAAAAAAGGAATTACAATCGTATTTTGATTAATATTTAAAATAATATGGTAGTTAAGTTGATACTTTACTATCCTTCTTATGAAGATACTTTATACCTAATTATTCAGGTATAAAGTATCTTTTTTTTGAATTGAATTGGTATTCTTGGCAATCACCTTAACGTAAATTTCTCCTGATGTACAGCTGTTTAAAGCGGTATTTCAACATATAAAGATAGTTTTCTAGCTATTCACCCGAATTAATTTTTCATGATACACCAATGGGGTAATTTGCACTCCTCAAACCCCAAATTTGATTTTTTTATGAGACTTGAATTAATTATTGTTGATGACTCCCATTTATGGCTGTCCTTAGCAGAAAAACTTGCCAAAACGCACCCATTAGTGCGCAGTGTACTCACTTTTGAAGATTCTTATGATGCGTGGGTGCACATACAAATAGCTAAACCACAAGTTGTCATGTCCGACATAGAAATGCCAGGTATGAACGGACTTTCTTTTCTTGAAATGTTCGGTAATCGTATGCCTTTTATATCAAGTTCTACAAAACAGGATTTTGAAGTGGTAGCCCGGGAACTTGGCTGTGTAGATTTTATTAGCAAACCTTTTACAAAAAGTGAATTTCATAAATCTATAGATTTAGTTTACAATAAGATTTATGGAAGAAAAGTAAACGCATAAGTATTGATTTTATAGTTGCAAAAGGGGCGCCACTACCCCCTTCTTCCTGGAATTTTAATAGAAAAAAGTTCGTTTATTCCAATTCAGAAATAGCTTTAAATAGTTTCTTTAACCCTGTCTTTAACCCTGTCTTTTACTGTTGATTCCTTCAGTATTCCTATTGAGAAACAGCTAAAAATTACGCGTTTAACAAAAAAAATGCTGTTTTCTTAATTTCTGTTTGTACTTTTTCATAAATAAAAGTCCAAATGGCATCAATTTTTTTCGCGAATAAAAGTTTTTACTTTGCTATTTTACTTGTATTTAGTTTCTCTGTCAATCTTCAAGGGCAGACAGAAAAAAGTACGCTTACTAAAATAGTAGAGTTAAAATCTAGTTCAGATTTTAACCCTCAGAATTCTGATTATATAGATTTACTTCTGGAATTAGCAGAGACCAATATGCGTTCCAATCCTGACAGTACAGCCATATTATTAAAAGAAAGTTATGATTTAAGCATTGCTTCTCAATATAAAAACGGAGAAAGTATAGCTCTGTCTACCTATGGGTATTATTATGCAGAAAGAGGAGAAACGGATAAGGCTAGTGAGTATAATAAGAAAGCTTTAGAGGTTGCAAATACCTATGACCTGGATGATGCAAAAATTGCTGCTTTAAATAATATTGCAATCGACTTTCATTTTAAAGGAGATTATGCAAACGCGCTTACCAAATATTTAGAAGCCTTAGCTGTTGCCGAAAAAATTAATGAGACACGTATGATGTCCGTTCTTAGTAGCAATATTGCCTTTTTATATAGTTATAATGAGGATTTTGATTCGGCTATAATCTTTCAAGAGAAAGCAAGGCAAATTAGTTTAGAGGCTCATAATGATGATCTATTAGCTGTCTCAACGCTTGGTATTGCCCATTTACACATGCAAAAGGGAAACCTTGAAGAATCTGAGCGTCTGCTAACCAATGTGATACCAGGTCTTAAAAAACAAAATAGGAAAGATTGGTTATCTAGTGCATATGCTGGAAAAGGCGACATTGCAGTTGAAAGAAAGAACTATACAAAAGCACTAGAGTGGTTTATTAAATCAGAAAAATTATGCGATGAAATAGACTATAGTATTGGATATGCAGGCAGTTATATAGGATTGGCCGAATCGTATTTAGGACTTAAGAATTTAGAAAAAGCCGAAGAATATGGCTTAAAGGGATTGGAAATTGCTAATAGATTAAGTCTTTCAAAATCTATACAGCTATCAAATCTAGTTCTATCTAAGATATACCACGAAAAAGGAGAAGATAAAAAGGCATATGCTTACCAGAATGAATATAGGTTACGATATGAAAAAGAGGCCGATGAGAAATTTAAGAACGGTCTTGGAGTTGCCCTTAGTAAAATGAGGTTTGAGAATCAAAAAGAACAACTTATAGAGAAGCAGAACAAAGCAATTGCTAAACAAAAAACCTACGTATATTTTGCCATAGCAGCCCTTTTAGTTGCTACGTTATTTTTAATACTAATTTACAGAACCAATAAACTTCAAAAAAAATACACTAAAAATTTACAGGCCAAACAAGAAATCTTAATCCAAAAAGAGGCAGAGTTATGCGAGTCTAATAGAACTAAAGATAAGCTGTTCTCTATTATAGCACATGATCTTAAAGGGCCAATAAATTCTTTTCATTCCCTTATGAAAATGTCTACAAGTGTATCTATTAGCAAAGAGCAATACATATCCTTAATGCCCAAAGCTCTATCAGGAATACAAGGCATTTCAGAATTGCTGAATAATCTTTTAATATGGGCAAAAACACAAATGGATGGCATAGTATTAGAACCAAAGAATATAGACCTTCATGATATTGCTGAACAGAGTATTTCCGTGTTAACCACTTTGGCTCAAAAGAAGGAGATTAGCATTGTAAATGAGGTGCCAGAAAATACGATTAGTTATAGCGATAAGAATCATCTAGATGTGATTCTAAGAAATTTAATAGGTAACGCAATTAAATTTACTAATCAAAAAGGAGAAATCCATATTAAGGTTGAAGATAAAGGAGATGTACTACAACTAGAAGTAGTAGATAATGGGGTTGGAATGGATGTAGAAACCCAATCTAATCTCTTTAAAACAAAATATGTGAAATCTGCCTTTGGCACCAATAATGAAAATGGTTCAGGTTTAGGGCTGTCTATTTGTAAGGAAATGGTAGAAAATAATGGAGGTAAAATATGGGTTTCTAGTGTTCAAAAAGAAGGAACAACCATCTATTTTACTGTTCCAAAGGAATCAAATAAAATAGATGCTGTTTAATTGGTCGTTTTAGGATAAGTATTTCATCTAAAATGTATTCCAGTTCAAAGAGAAGTCTTACATACCAGTGATTTTGCTGATACTAAATCATTTTTATTGACAGCCGCAATCTGATAATTATGGGCGCCGGCTATCTTATCTGTATAGCTTGGTGTTGCAGATAAATTAATGCAAACACCATCCCGGTATATTTTATAACAATCAATTCCACTTTCTGCATCCTCAGAAGTATTCCAATTAAGCGTAACATGCAAATCATCTTTTCTTGAAACCTCCAGACCTTGAGGAATAGATGGTGCTGTTTTATCTGTGGAATGGCCTTCAAGCATAAGTCTATAATCAGTCAAATGAGTAAAAGTGAAACCTTTCTTCAGAAGGTCATCTGCAATTTTCTTTAGGTCATTTTTCTTGGAATCTGTTGTGTATGCTGCAGGATGACCATTCAACATAATGTATGAATGCGAATCGGCATCGTATTTCTCCCAATTTGCCAAGTAACTTTTGAAAGATACATTTCCGTAATCAGGTTTCCCGATACCTTCCATACGTATATCCATCGTAGCTAGACCTTGCTTTTCAGGAAGATAATTATCATCAGTTTTCCAAACCACCCATCTCATAAAAGGGTCTTCATTAATTATCTTAATAGTATATTCATTTACTCCATAGTAGTGATAGGAATATACTCGCATTATATAATCATATTTCATTAACATAGCAGTTCTAGCTAAATAAAAATGCTCTAATTGCGTGTCATAATCCGAATCAAAAAATTCTTTTGGTGTTCCCGTATATCCATGCATAAAAAGCTGAAAATGTTTAGAGTCATCTATTAGGCTCTGAACATAAGCCATGTATTCCTTATCACCAAGATGAACAGATAAAGGAAATATCCCTATATCTGCGGTAACATCTTTTTCAATAATTATATCTGTAATTAATTTAAACTGTCTCCAATTTCTTTCTTGTAAATCATCTAATTTAAAAACTACATATTTTAACTCCTCCTTAGAATTTAAGGTGTCGTTGGTAACCAGTGAGTTTGAAAAACAAATAGTTACCGAAAATATAATCAGCACCATAAGAATCTTTCTCAATTTCAATATGATTGTAGGACAGGGTAGTTTCATGATAATTAATTCTCTGTTTAAATCTTCAAAGGGGCAGGTAATTCAATTTATGTTTTTAAAGTTAGTTAAAACATCGTTTGAGCAAACAGGATGCTGACCAATTCCTAACTTTAACTATTGTTAAAACATGAATCTAAAACGTTTCAGATGATTACAGAAAATAAAAGATTAGATAAAGATAAACCCTTTAAAGGTTTGGAAAATGATGTGCCTCAAAATCATGATCTTAGTCAAGAAGAGTACAATAAGGAAACCAATAATACATCAAAGGAAAATATAGGGAAACCCGTTAACAATGGCGGAGTTAATACCATAGACTATCATCCGCAGTTAGAAGAGCAATGGTTGGCAGTTCGTGATGAATATCTTTCACATTACCCGGATTTAGAAGTTGCAGATTCTGTGTATAAAAAAGGAAGTTTCTACTCTATAATTAATAGTATAGCAAAAAGTAGAAATAGTTCATCACAAGAGATTCACGATGAAATTATGAACTGGCCTACAACTAAGTAAAAGCATATTTTAATAGTGAAATTGTTATGACTACTCTCTTTAAAGGTAGCCCTTGTTCTTCCCCATTAGCTCTAAAGCCTTTTAATGAGCAGGAAATTGCGATTAAGTACTATAGAGGCAACGACTAAAGCATGGAAACAGAAAATAAAAAGCAAGAAGATCATCAGAAGGAGTTAGAAAAAAATCTAATGAAGTAAAAGGTGGTAATGAATACAGCGAAATTCTTAGTCGTGTTATACACGAAGGAGAAGAGATATTCAAGGTAAAAAATAAAGCCATGTTTCTTAGTGCGCTCATTGCCGGGCTAGAAATTGGTTTTAGTTATTTTCTTATCTGCGCTCTATACTTTCTATTGAATGGTACCTTGGATGCTAATATTATTTTCAAACTTTTTAGTGTAGTTTACCCTGTTGGGTTTATTCTCGTTATACTAGGGAAGTCAGCTCTATTTACTGAGCAGACATCTGTATTGGCTTTGCCTGTTCTTAATGGTCAGCGTAGTGTTTGGGAGTTGTTTCGTATATGGGGCTTGGTCATTCTTGGTAATGTATTAGGCGGTATCATATTCGCACTTTTTATAGGACTCCTTGCTCCTCATCTAAATCTTTTTACAGAAGAAACCATGGTAGAAATTGGGAGCCATGTGCTTAGTGAGGATTCATGGGTACTCTTATTGAGCGCTATTGTTGCTGGTTGGTTAATGGGACTATTAACATGGTTGCTGAACAGTACAATGAATTCCCTTACTCGTGTGGTACTTATAATTATGATAACAGGTGTTATTGGTTTTGGAGGGTTTCACCACAGTATTGTAGGCAATATAGAAGTCTTTGGAGCCTTTTTATATTCCGATAGTATTTCCTTTTTAGATTACCTCTGGTTTCTATTCCTGGCACTACTAGGCAATGGAATTGGAGGTGCTGTGGTTGTAGGTCTTTTTAAGTACAGGATTTTTGAATCAAACTACGAGGAAACAGTATAGCGATTTTTATAAGCAAGATTGAAGTGAAAACAATGGTCTTTAGTATTATAAACAAATAAGCTAACTCCCACTCTATTGAAACTCAATATCTACAATTAAAATGTGAATGAGAAATTGATATAGACTGATAGGTTTACAGTTTATTACGACTACCCAATTCTGTTAGATTTATTGATGCTATTAGTTAAGCAGGATTATATATCTGGAAGTATTTAAAAAATAACCACTCAGGTATGACGAGCGTCAGATACTCTGGATGCCCATTTAGATAAATTTGATATTGAAGAAGTAAGATAACAAATCAGATACACATCTTTTAAAAAGTATTTGGAACAATTATAAGATTAATTAAAAAGAGTAAAAACATGAGCAAACAACAATTATTATTACCATATAAGAAAAATATTAACCTCAATAACAGAGTGGTTATGGCTCCCATGACGCGAAGTAGAGCAGATAATAAGGGCAATGTTCCTACTGACGATTTACAGGGTTTATATTACGAGCAAAGAGCTTCAGCGGGTCTCATCATTACAGAAGGTTCGCAGGTCTCACCTGATGCAGTAGGTTATATTCATACACCAGGTATTTATTCAGAAGAGCAAGTCGAAGGTTGGAAAAAAATCACCAAACGTGTGCATGGTAAAGGTGGAAAAATCTTTATCCAATTGTGGCATGTGGGTCGTATATCCCACCCCGATTTTCATAATGGTAAATTACCCTTATCCGCATCGGCTATAAACCCCAATGCTAAATCATTTACGCCAGAAGGTTTTAAAGATACGGTTACACCTAAGGAAATGACCACTGAAGAAATAAAAACTACGGTTAAGGATTTTCAAAAAGCAGCTGCAAATGCAGTAAAAGCTGGTTTTGATGGTGTAGAAATACATTCTTCCAATGGCTATTTATTTCACCAGTTTTTTAATGGATGTTCCAACAATAGAACGGATGAATACGGAGGAAGTATTCAAAACAAAACTCGTTTCTTTTTTGAAGTTCTGGATGCTATAAAAGAGGTAATTCCCCAAGAGAAAATAGCCGCTCGTTTTAATCCTTCACTAGATGGTATGTTCGGTATAAGCATGGATGAAGAAACTATTCCCACATTTGAATACATTATTAAAAAGTTAAACAATTATAATCTTGCATATGTGCATCTCTCAGAACCGTTTACAGATGTTTCTAAAGTTCCTTTTGCGGTAACAGAAATCGCAAAACATTTTAGACCTTTGTACAATGGAACATTGATGATTAACTCTGGATTTGACCAGGAAAAAGGAAACAAAGTTATAGAAGAAGGCCATGCAGATTTGGTAGCTTATGGTAAGCCGTTTATTTCTAATCCAGATTTAGTAGAGCGTTTTAAAAACAACTTGGCTCTAGCAGAATGGGACCAAGATACTTTTTACACTACGGGTACAAAAGGATATACAGATTATCCAAAAGCTTCCAAAGAATTAGTTTAGAAGGTACTTTAGATACTTTTTTAATTTATTAAAAACGGCCAATTCATAAAATGTATGAATTGGCCGTTTTTATGATTTTTTTCAAGTTTTTTTATCTACTCCAAATTATCAGATTTGAACACTCTTTATTAGGGGTAAAATCAAGATTTTCAAGAAATTATTATTAAGCTTTTCTTATCGCTAATAATAAAAATTTTTTCGATAAAAAGGCCAAATTCTCGTTAAGAAACGTACATAGATCTGAAAGATGTTGTAATTCAATAGGTGAAAATCATTATTTAAAAGAAATAATCTGCTTTTTTCTATATATTTTTGCAACTATTTGCGTCAAACTGACGTTAGTTTAATAATTAAAATCCCCCACCCCCCGATGATTACAGAAAAGTTTACGAAGTACAAACTCATTTTATTATTAATGCTTTGTAGCATGACAAGTAATGTTGTCTTTGCTCAAAATGACAGCTATGCTGTTATGGATATTGTTGAAGTAGAATTCAACAGTCAAGTCAAGTATGGTAACGCCTACATGGATGTAGACGTATGGATTGAATTAAAAAAGGAAGGCTCATCAAGTGAGGTATACCGTATTCCGGTATTCTGGGATGGTGGAAATGTTTTCCGCGTTCGTTTAGTTCCTACTTCACCCGGAAAATGGACTTGGAAAGTTATCAATGAGACTGTAGAAAATGCCGATCGTAGTTTTATTGGACGAAGTGGTTCATTTACTGCTGTTGCCGCAAATGTAGGTAGTAACCCTAATAAACGCGGTTTTATAAGAGTTGCATCCAATAATAGAACTTTAGAATATGCAGATGGTACACCATTCTTTTATACAGCAGATACATCTTGGTCTGCACTAACCGAAGTATTTGGTTTCAACAAAGCGAATAATATTAGCGGAATATCTTTTCAAAATTATATTTCAACGAGAAAAGGCCAAGGATTTAACGGGCTTAATATAATTGCTAGCTTCCCTGATGACATCTATTTGGAGCAACAGGGAAGAAATTTAGACCGACCAGGTAAACAAAAGGGACTGTGGTCAAGTGAGACGTGGGGGAAGAAAACAGGGCCTAATGGAGTTACGCCTTTTGAGATGAAAGCATCAGGGCAACCGACGACGGATGCTTCATTAGAAGTAGACTACAAGAAAATAGTACCAGAATATTGGCAGGCCGTAGATGAAAGAATGCAGTTTTTATCTGATCAAGGATTTGTGACTTTGTTTGAGTCTGTTAGACGCCACGAGCGATGGCCTTTTCGAACACAAGTTGAAAAAGATGCATTTTATAACTATGTTCGTTATTTGTGGGCTAGATATGGTTGTTACAATATGATTTTTAGTTGGGTACACCACGATACTAATTTTGGAAATGTATACCCTGGATGGCAGGAATTGGTCCGTAATGCAAACAAGAAGTTATATACCAAGATTGGTGACTACAGAATGCCTTATGGTCAGCCTAGAACAGCAATGTCTTTTAACTCTTCACAAAATAATTGGGAAAAAGATATACCTACCGCTCTTGATATTCAAAATGTTAGTAATTCTCAAAGAGATGAAACTATGCATGAGTGGCTCCGCAATATATATCATCAACAACCAGCGAAACCAGCCCTTAACTTGGAACCATTTTATCCAGGATGGGGATTACATTCAGGTAATGAAATTAACCTTGGTCTAGATGACACCACCATGGCACAAATGCAAATGTATGGTTCCGTCTTAAGTGGAGGTTTAGCTGGTCATGCTTGGGGAGATGCATGGTATGCAGGTGCTGCTGCATCAACTGCAAGGAGCTTGGAAAACGGAGGCACCATAGTTCCTGATAACGACCCTCAGGTTAATGCCCTAAAGCGATTTGAATCGCAGGCTATGGGTCATCTAAAAAGTTTTATATTAGATTCAGACCACAATTATGCTAAACTGGTACCGGCTGCGGATACGAATCTAAGCGATAGCCAAAACTATTTACATACATTATCTATAGCAGACGATAAATCGTTTGCCCTAGGTTTCTTTGCTGCTGATTTTAGAAACAGTCCAAAGGCCCTTCCCTCCCTAAAAAATCTTATGAAATCTGAAACCTATCAGTTTGAATGGTGGGATGTGACTAATGGAGGTTGGATTTCTGCAGGCAACGTTACTACTAACAATTCTGGTGTTATGAAAACACCTGCCTTACCAAATAATGATCGTACAAAAAGCTGGGCTTATCGAATTCGGTCAACTGATACAATAGATGAGCCAGAGCCAGAAGTAGAAGAGCCAGAAGTAGAACAGCCAAAAGCTGAATTACCCAAAGTAGAGGAGCCAAAAGTAGAGGAACCAAAAGTAGAGGAGCCAAAAGTAGAAGTACCTACAGTAGAGGAACCAAAGGTAGAAGAGACTGATACAGAAAATCCTAAATCAACAGACGGTTTTGTTCTTAGAATTAATTCTGGAGGCAGTGCAATTACCCACAACGGAAATAAGTTTTCTGCGGATAATTATTCTGATACGGGTCTTACATTGAACAGACCGCAAACCGGACTTAATGACCCATTCAAGACTTTTAGATATAGCCGTTCCCAAGTAATGGGTTACGATATTCCTTTAAAAAATGGAGCATATTCGGTGAAGCTACATTTTGCAGAATTATGGTTTGGCGCTACTGATGGTGGCAGCGGCAACGTAGGAAACCGTGTGTTTGATGTACGTTTAGAAGGAAAATTAGCGGAAGATAATCTAGATGTTTTTGCAGAGGTTGGAGCTGAAGCCCTATTAACAAAAACGCATACTGTAAACGTTACCGACGGAAAATTAGATATAGATTTTTCTTCTTTATCTTCTGATGGAGGAACTAGACATCCAATCATAAATGCTATTGAGATTTTGGAAATTCAAGAAAGCGCTCCGATAGTGATTGAGGATGTCGTAATTGAAAAAACTACGGGCTTAGTAGGCCATTGGCCGTTAGATGAGTTAAACGGCGTAATCGCAAACGATGTTAGCGGTCAAGGTCTTGATGGAGCACTTGATCGTGGCGTAACTTTCGATAAGAACAAAACTAATGGTAAAATAGAAGGTGCCTTGGTATTTGACGGGGTAGATGATCATATTAATTTACCCGATATTGATAATAATCTGAAGTCTAGTTTTACGGTATCCGCTTGGGTTAACCCTACCAATGCAGAAGGTAACTATCAAGGTATTATTGGTAGTACTACCTCAGGTGGCTTTATGATGTTCGTTAATCGTGGCAAACTAGCATTTACGGTGAGCACTAACGAGAATGGTAGAAAGCTAGTTAGCGAGGGAACTATTCAAAACAATGTTTGGCAATTGATTACTTGTACCTATGATGGCACGGATATGCGCTGGTACATAAATGGTGAAAATGTTCATAGTGAATCGCTTTCTGGAACCTTGAAGCCTATGGATGTATCTTGGATAGGATGGTCAGGCTGGAGTGATGAATATTTTGAAGGAGCTATTGATGATGTAAAGTTGTTCAATAATTCATTGACCAAGCAACAAGTGTCTTCCCTATTTGAAGAAGGAAATTCTAATATAGTTCGAGAAAATATAGCATCAAAAATAGATGTGCCAATGGAAGGTGAATTAGATATGAAAGTATTCCGTGTCTTCCCTAATCCGACAAATGGTGTCATTACAGTGACTGGAATGTTGACGGGAATGCAGCTGGACCTTCTTGATTTCTCAGGTAGAAAAGTAGCTTCTCAGACCGTGACCGTAGATGGTGATATCCAGATGGATTTATCTCCTTTCGCAAAAGGTGCGTATGTGTTAAATATCACAAAAGGAAAAGAAGTCTTAACCGGAAAGGTTATTCTAAATTAAAAATACTTTTATTTATTGTATTAGTAAAGGGGCCAGATATTGGCCCCTTTTTTATTTATAAATCGTAAAGTTTTTACTTGAAACAAAAAAGCAAAGACCAGTTGAGGTCCTTACTTTTCTATAGAGTTACTTTTTACTATTATCGTTGAATCAACAGTCTTTTATTAATTTCATTTCCATTCGTATCCGTAGTTCTTACTAGATATAAACCAGAAGATAAATTAATGACGCTTAGCTCATAATTTCTACCCTTATTCACATCTTTAGCATTAACATGCAGAACTAGCTTTCCGCTCATATCATAAATTGATATCGTTTCTAAGTCTACAACTTTTCCAAAACTAAGCGATACGTTCACAGAAGCTGGATTCGGAAATAACCTAAACTCCTTTAAAACTTCACTATCAGTCAAAGAATCGTTTACGGTAATTGTAATGGAATCTGTTGCGACTTCACCATTATCATCAATGACAGTTAAGGTCGCGGTATAAATACCAGCTTTTGTATAGGTATGAGAAACCACGATACCGCTGGCCAGAGGTGATTCATCTCCAAAATCCCATGAGTAACTTGCAATACCAGTATCATCCGTAGATTCATCTCCATCAAAATTAACCAATAGCGGTCCTATTCCTTCTTTGATGTCTACTGCAGCAAATGCCTTTGGTGGGTTATTATCTATTTTTTCAAAAACTACATGAATGCTATGGTCCTCTACTAGATTTGCGAACTTATACTCTTCAACAAGAGCTGTTGAGACTTCATCAATTAGAATATCCACCAAGTGGTAACCTTCGTCTGGTAGTATTATAAAATTCTGTTCTTGACCTTTAGCTACTTCAATCTCACCATATGGAGAAAGCTCACCGCCTTCAGTTCCTGTAGCAGTTATGATATATGTCTTAATTGCTCCAGTATATTTAAAAACGGCTTCAAACGTATGATTTTCTGAAACCTCTTCAAAAGTATATTCGGATAAACCTTGCAAGCTTTTACCGTCCACAATTAACCTATCTATTTCATACCCATCACTTGCTGTTACTGAAAAACTAATACTTTCGCCTTCAGCAACTGTATTCTCTCCCTTGGGCGTAATCGTTCCTCCCTCTCCTGATGTAGCTGAAATTGTAAACTGGTTAACACCAATTTCTGTAAACACAGCTTCAATAGTATGGTTGTCATTAACATTCTCAAACGCATAAGTAGGATCTCCTACCGTAAAGCTATTGTCCACAATAAAATAATCGAACTTATAGCCCTCATTTGGAGCCGCGGTAAACCAGTGGTCTTCTCCTTGCGCAACAGAAACAGCACCACTTGGGGTTATTGTTCCTCCTAAGCTAGAAGATGACATAATTACTTTGAAAATTTCTTCGAACGAAGCTTCAATGGTATGCTCGGTAGAAACGGCCTCAAAAGTGAAGCTATCAATCGCTCCTTGTGATACCCCGTCCACCACCACGTCAGCAATTTTATACCCTGTATTTGCAATTATATCAAATTGTTGATTGGCACCTTTTATTACTTCTACCTCTGCGTTTGGAGATATTACTCCGTTTTCACCTGCCATTGCAGTAATGATATGAGAGGTTGCTTCAGTAACAGTAATCACGAGAGTTTCTGTATTTTGATTGCCATCTCCATCAGTTACCCTTAGCAACACGTTATAAATACCTGCATCGTTAAACGTAAACGTTGGGTCGGCCAAATCAGAAATAGATGAAAGCGCATCACCAAACTCCCAACTGTAATCTACAATTCCAATATCATCCATTGATGCACTACCGGTAAAGTTGACTTCTAACGGAGCCTGGCCTTCAAGGGGTGTTGCACTTGCAATAGCTATTGGATTTCCAGCATCATTTATAACCCATGTAAATTCAACATCACTTTTGTTTGTTGGGTCGTTATTATCTGTAGCTGTAACTACAACATTGTAAGAACTGTTATCACCGGCATTTGCATTGCCCCCTGCCCTACTAGACTCATTTGCAGCCGTCAATTGATTATCTGAATATGTAGGTCCATCTACTTTGTAAAGCGCCATTTTATCAATAGCATGTCCAGCAGAACGTTCAGAAACTTCCATAGTATATGTACCTGGATTCACAAACCAAACGTATACATCATGCGAATCATTATCACTTGTTCTAGCCTGCCAATCATAAGTTTCAGAAAGACCACCGCTTCTGTATATTTTAAAGTAACCATTGCTACTACTACCTTCAGGAGTTGTGCCATCAGGTCCAGCTGTAATTCTTGAGCTTCCTTTTGGGAAAACAACATTTACTTGATCACCCTGTACATTTGAGATTAAACTAGCCTCATCTACAGGATTTCCTTTGTATCCAAAGAACCACACATCTTCATTGTTAGGGAAACGTAACCAGTTATCGTTCTCATCCGTTGGAGATTCGCCACTATAGAAACTTCTCCAATCGAATTTATATACACCAGGCGTACTTACGGTAATTTGATAAGGGATAGTTCCGCCATTTTGACTGTTAAAGTTATTTGTAGTTGCCAAGATTCCAGTAACACCATTTAAGGTGGTTTCCGCCCATCCCGGTTCTAAATTTCCAGATTCAGCTTCAATAACAACTAGACCATTTTCCTCAAGAAAAGCTCCTTCACCTGATTCATTAGAAGAAAGTACTGTTCCATTTATAAGTCCCGTAGCTGCATCAATCATTAAGGTTGGAGGAAGTCCAGTTGCACTAAACGTTACATTAGTTTCTGTTTCTTCAGTTAGGAGTTGTAATGCTACTTCATCTCCTTCAGCATTGTACTGCGTTCCAGGATCAATTATATTAGAAATACTGTCTCCATTCCTTAGAATAATATCAACCGATGATGACGCTCCATAATGAATGGTCAAAATAGCATTTGTATCCTCTCCAGAATCGTTCAGGGAAACTGTTATCTGACGTAAACTTTCCGCATTTAAAAATACATTTTCCGTGTTACCAGAGGTAATCGTGTAATTTGTGGCATCTGCACCAGTTACTTCCATAGAGCGGATAAACATTCCTATGTTTCCACCTGTTACTTCTATATCAAACGTTTTAGAATCACCCACTTCAAAGTTGACCACCTCAGGTATAGATAAAGTACTTGCCATGCTAGGTGAACCTACAGGTAAATCTTCACCTAAAAATTCCATGTTTTTCTGATTGCCTCCAGCTAGTTTTGGTGAACCGGCCAATACAAACAAACCGTTACCAGAAACTATGGCTTGCGTACCATGCCTAGCATTGTTCAAATCTGGTAAACGTGTCCATGTTTGAGTAATAGGATCGTACTGCTCTGTAATCTTTAGCGCATTGGACGTTACTTGACCATAGACCTCTTGGTTCTCTACTTCTCCACCAGCAACAATAAGTTTGCCATTAAAAGTAGCCACTATAGGTGCTGCCCTAGGGGTTGGTATATTCTGACTTGTTGGAAGTGTGCTCCACGTACCTGAATTGAAATCATAAACATCTACCTCAGAAATTGTAGGACTAAAAACACCTCCGGCACCTCCCGAAAGACGACCTCCTACCAAATACATTTTATTATCAACAACACCTGCATGAAAATGGTCTCTTGCCCTTGGAGCATCATTTAAAGGAGTCCAAATACCAGTACTAGGATTGTACTCATCAAACCAGCTAACGTAACCGCCGTTATGGCCAATGGTATTCCCACCAGATATGTAAAACTTATCGTTATAGACTACTAAACCTGTAGATCCTCTTCTTCTATTTTCCGGTATTTCAGGTCCTTGAATCCACTCTTCATTAGCAGGGTTAAAAGCCCAAACATACTCAGTTGGTTCCTCGTTGGGATACGAATTGCTTTTAAAAGCTCCTATCACCCATATCAATCCTTTATACTCAGTTGCCTGAAAATGGTTGAATTCTTCTGGTGGTGAATTTGGAATTTGAGTCCATGTATTTGTAGTGTAATCATATACATCAATGGTTTTGGCATTCTCACGACCACCCATTAAATAGAACTTATCTCCTGCTTGTACCAATGAACATTCATGACGAGCCGTATAATTTTCATCCTCGTTTTTATCTTTCCATACTAGGTCATCTACAGTCCATACAAATGAAATACTCGCAGTAGTAGATCCCGGTTTACTTACCGTTATAGTCACATTATGGACACCATCATTATTCGTTCCTCCCGTAATTGCATTCGTTGAAATCGTACCGAATATTTGTCCATTTGTCGATTCAACATCAATACCTTCTGGCTGACCCGAAATAGCGTATGTAAAGTTTTCTTCCGAATCCCCACCTATTGCCGAAATGGTTAAGGCACTTTGGTCACCACTAGCGTTAAATTGATTAGCAATTGGAGCTATTGAAATAGGGTCATTTGCAGAAGTACTTACCATAACTTCTATAGCCTGTAAAACCGGGTTTTCAATTCCAATATGTTCGAATAATATATTTAGTTCACCATCTGATACAGTAACAGGATACGAAAGCATACCTGCATTGAACACGTTTCCATTGCCTCCAAAAAGTGCAACGACATCTATATCATCTCCTTTTATTTCATTTTCTAAGGATATATCAAATACTCGTGCGCCAATGTTATTTGTAGGTCCATATCCATTACCTGTATAAATATTAACTACATAATTTCCGTTGGGTAATGGCAATTTAAACTCCATTTCAGGTCCGCTTGTGGCATCATAACGTTCTTTGCCATACAATGCGTTAAATGTACTTTCATCTATATAATCGGGAACCGACGTATGCCTGTTTTCATAAAGGAACGTATTAGTACCACCTGGAATGGTTCCCGTATTCACGGAATAGCTACTTCCTGAAGCTGCGCCGTTACCTAAATTGGCTTCCCAGTCTATATTACCGTCAGTGGCTGTTACGGAGTTACCTCCTGCATTTATTCTAGCAACTATGGTATAATTAGGTGCTATAAATTCTTCTAGAATTGCTGTTAAGGGAACAACAAATGGAGAGTTAGCACCGTTATGAACGATTTGCAAATTAGCATTTTTGATTCCTGAAATATCGTTCGGGAAAAAATTCAAAGGCACTGTTTTGTCTGCCCCAGGCCCTATAACTAATGGTAGTGTTAAGTTATGGCTAAAAAGAGCAGCATCTATACCTGTGATGTTTACTGCGGTAATTTCAATAGATCCAGTTGATGGCCCACCTTCATTTGTTAACGTAGGAATAAGTTGTACCTGGTCTGATTCCGTTTCCAAAACACCATAATCTACAGGATTTTCTGAAAGTACAAGGTTTGCGTCTTCATCTTCCGTAACCTTTAAAAAATCCCATGTTGCCGTAAAAGCATCCCCGGTTCCTGAAGAAGAAATAAGGCCTACTGCCAGACCCTTAGCATCGTTTGGATTCAGTAACTCAACAGGCAATACAATAGTACTTCCCAATACAATTACAGTTTCACCGCCGTCTACAGAATAATATGGTTGTGCCGTATTCGCAGCGGGGTTTACATTAATGTAAATATCAACAGAAGTAGCTCCTTTGAGTCCGCTTACATCAAACTTTTGCGTAGTCACGTTAGATGCGCCATCTTCTTTTACAACCTCAAAACCATACATATTATCGTTCTCGGTTAGTCCATCTGCAACTACTACTTTTAAATAATGGTCTTGGTCTCCGTTACCGATATAGATACCATATGAAAGTCCTGATACAGAGGAAACGTTTGCAAAAGGTGTCTCAATTTTGGAATGTACGGTAAATGGTTTTGAGTTGGTGGTTAAATTTACCCCAAACTGAAAAGCATTCTTTTGAGAGTTTGCACCTTCATATGAAGTACCAGATGTAACAGCATCAACTGTTGCCTTACCTCCGGCTCCTCCAAAAGAAAGATTATTCTCGTCGTATTGAGTTAGGTATTCAGTATTTCCGCTTGGATCTAACATCAAACCAGTAAAACCAAGACCAAAAAATCCTGTACCTGGATCATTATTCCAGAATGGATAATCAATAGGAAGATTTGTTGTAGTACCATTATCAGCATCAATAGCGAATACATCTTGGCTATCAGGGATGCCATCATTGTCATCGTCCGGATCATTCAAATCAGATATAAGATCACCATCATAATCATTTGGCTGGCTACCCCCAGAACAAATGTCAGTACCGTTTGCTACTTCATCATCATTAGAATATCCATCAGAATCATAATCTTCTGAACCTACATATTCCGGATCACTGGGGTCTATACACTCATTAAAATCAGTTGGTTCAAAAATTGTAATATTATCTGCACCATAAGTGGCTGCCCATATTGTACCAGGAAAAGAGTCAGAATCACCCTGTGCAATAACATCTAGAGGCGTTGAGCCAAAACCTGTAAGGAAACTATTGTTTTTAGATTCTAGCCCATTGCCACTAGCGTTCAATTGATACCTATTTATCTTGCCATTAAAAGAAGCCGTTAAAAGGTCTCCCTCCATAGCTCCACCAAAATTACTGGCGGTATATTCACACATACCGTTTGTAGAAGAATTTACAATATCAAAAATTCGCATTCGGGGATCTGAGGTAGCGGTTGCTAGGTATTCTCCCTGGATGGGGTCATCTGGAAAATTAGAAATATCAAAAGTCGTGTTGAAATAACCTGAGACTCCTGTAAGCAATGTACCAAAATTATGATTCGCAGAAAGCACCCAATTAGATCCGTCAAACGTATATACTTTTACTCCTGCGCGAGATGAAAATGCTCGTATAGGTGCTGGATGACCGGCATAGTACGCACCATTGTCATCCGTAATATTACCAACATAATGTAACGCATCACCATGACCACTACTACCAACTTCATTAAGTTCGTTAGTTACATAATCTCCAGCAGCAGGGTTATAGGTTGTAGTACTTTGATCGCCTTTAAGCTGACCGGCACTATCATAAATTATAGGTAAACCTCCCCAAGTTGTATTTGGTCCATTATCAACCGAATATATTCGGCCATCTGATGTTATAACCACATCGTAACCGTTTCTCCAACCTGTAGAGAATATTTGAACGGGACCGCCAGCTTCTGGAAATGCTTGGTTAAGTCCGTTATTACCTCCAAATGGATCCCCCAAATCTATAGTAGAATTATACATAGGATGCCCAGCGGGGTAAGGAAAACTAGAATTTGTATTGTCTATATCAGGCCTTTCCGGGTCATTTAATGTAGGTAAGTCATAAATATATTTTGTAGTACCCTGGCGAGTGTCTATATATGGTCCGCCATTAGAGGCTTCCATCTGTTCTAATTGGGTTAAGTTGACAATTAACATGGCACCAGATAAATAAGTCTCTGATGTACCTGCAAAATTATTACTTGGTGCTCCTTTATTTGCGTTACCTCCTTGTTGTAGTAATAAATAGGTATTACCGTTACGTTCAAAAATTTCCATTCCATTAGTAGAATGGTTTTCCTCACATCTGGGAAGTCCTCTAACTAAATCTACTTTTTCCCAAGCACTCCCTGTCCATGTAAGCCGCGAAAGAACACCAGAATTGGTATCAAGATTTTTATCATTACCACTACCGCCGCCGCCTATTCTAGAATCTGAAGAACTTACGTAAAGAATAGGATTTGTTTGTGTACCTGTGGCAAGAAGCCCAGTAACTTGACGTTTATTCGCGGTATTTATAGTACCGTCGTCATTATGATTAGGTGTACCCGTCTTAACAAGGTCTATAGTATTAGAACTTATAGCGGTATAGGTACCAGAACCAGCTTCTGCTTTATCTCGTAGTACCGTGTACTCAAAAATGGTCCCATCTTGTTGTGAAACGTATAGTTTTCCGTTAGGTCCAAAATCCAAAGAAGTTGGATTGTTAAGGTTTTCGCCGTTAAGCCCTGTAGCATTAAAGCTTTGAGCATTAGTAAATACAGTAAATGTAAATGAGACGAATAAGCATGCAAGTAGGCGCTGCATAGCGTAATGTTTTTTCATAGGTACTAAGATTTGGGTCTGTTATTCTCCAATTAAGGAGAACAATTGACTATAAAATTAGGTATACCACATAGCAGCATAAAACAAGTCACGCTATATTCGTTTACTTTACATTTTTAGCGGACAAATTGCATATCTAAAAAAATAATAGGTGTAGAAAAGAAAAGTTTGATTTCCACTCACCGATTGAAAATGGTATTTGACCGACAGGATATTTCTTACAATGCAACGAAGGATTAATTAGATAGTTTGAAAAAATATGCGGACTAGCATTCAAATAAATTGAAATCAATTAAAAAAGAAAAGATTTACACTATTTTGAGAGTGAAATTATAGCGAAGAAAACTCGTTATACTAAGCGTAAGCAATTATAAAATGGGTTTCAACTTATGATATTATAAAGATACAATTATTGAATACCTCTCTAAATTGTTTAAACCACTTGTATGAAGATTTTTGAAGAAAGACGTAGGAATTTTCTAGAATGTTACAATTATATTGGACGGGCAATAACCACTACGCGCTAACCTATTTTACGGTATGACCACCAGTTCATATCTCTTGTTAGTTCATAGCCTAGCCTTTCATAAAGAGAAATTGCCAAGTTTCCTTTGTTTGTATGTAAAATAGGAGTTTTCTTCTCTTTTAAAATTTCTTTTGTGGTATGAGCAATTAGTTGTTTGGCCAATCCTTGTCTCGTATAATTAGGGTGGGTAACAACTGCGCTGACTTCTATAAATTGATTAGTTTGCATTCGCTGTCCTGTAATTGCGACTAATTTACCATTCTTAAATATTCCAAAGTATTTGCCCATTTCAAAACTTCTTCTTTTATAATAACCAGGCATAACCAACCAAACTAACTCATAGATTTCATCAATAAATTCTTTACCTAACAAAACGATGTCTTCTGTTATGGAAACGTCAGTCAGCTTATTTAAAACCATTTGACAACCATCAATTTTCTTTTCTAGGGAAACTTTAGTGTTATCTATTATTGGTGTTTGATTCTCTGAAACGAAGAAGAAATCATCCGAATTTTTTAAATATTCAATTGCAGCTTTAGCTGTTTTTGTTTCATCAAAGAATGAGCCAAAAGAACAAATCTCCGGGTTATAAAATTGAACTCCATTATGTTCAATAGCAAATTTTTTATGAGTTTCCTTTAAGGAATACCAAACCGGGTTTTTAATTGTTCTTCTAAATTAATCATTAAACTACATGTATTGAAATGCAAAGATATAGAGATTTTTTAAGCTTGTATTAAACAGTTAAAATATATCCTTAAGCCAATACAGCTGGGTAATTACGGGAGTCGTAAAAAACGGCTATTCATGCAGTACGTGTTTTTTTGCAGCGTAGTAACACGGCCTTTAGGTCATTTCCCTCAACGGTCTTGTATATGGTTAGTTGCGTGTTTAAGCAACTAATTTAGCAAACAAAGCACAGATAGAAAATTCCAGCGGAATTTTCGTTAGTCGGCAGTGACCAAGCAATTAATTATACACGGTGTTGTAACCAGTTTTTTAATCAACTATTTCTTGTTTTTTAACGTCAGAAACTTTTTCGTTTTCAAAGGTCAATATCAAACTATTAAATTGCCAACCAAATCCAGCGCCAGATGTTCCCAAGTCGTAAGTCCAAATATCAGTCGAATCAGCGCTTTCCGAATTTCCAATCAATTCAATTACTTCAATTTTCGTTTTTCCGTTTAAAATTCCGCTATTGACTAAATCATCACGCATTTCAAATCTTGAGTTTTTGTCGGCAAACCATCTTTCTTTTTCAAAATCATATTGAGGTTCGTAAAATAAATAACTAAAGAAAGCCATTACAAGTCCGATATATAAAATCGGTGCAATAATTATAGTTCCTAAAATTGAAGTCCAATTTCTGGTTTTCTTATTTTTTATAAATCGCTTTAATATCCAACGTAAAATAAAAAATGTCGGAATTCCGATTAAAATTACTGTGATAGGTACTTCAGGGCTCATTCAGTTTCTCAAATTGGTTACAACGGTTCGGCTAAGGTTCGTTGCTGTGATTCGTCCGAAGGACAATCCAGCCGAACCCAAAGTTAGCTTTTTGCGCGTGATTTCCGTTTAGGAAATCCTCAAGCAATGAATTTTAGGCTTTGTTGTACTTAGTTATTTTTCGAAAATTTGATAGAGATTATAAGACGTAAATCCAGCGGTCAAAACTAATATAAGTATTGAAAAAACAAGAATTGACGATTTACCGTAGATTTTCTTTTTGTCCAGTTCCACTAATAATGGGTCAGTTCTGCTGTTATCTGTTTTTAGATATACTCTAAGCTCTTTTCCAATTGCACTTTTTTCTAAGAATTTTGTCCAATGTACCCTGTAGTGGTCGGTCAATTTATATGTTCTTTCAGCCCTATCTGATGTTATCAAAACCAAACGTTCTCTGTCCCTATATGAAAATGATTTTGGGGGTTTGTATTTGTATGTCTCAACGTAAACCTTATGTAATGTCCCATATTCCTCTGTTAACTCCTTTTTCTCGGAAATCAAGTTTGGGATAGTGTACGCAACTGAGATAATTATAAGGGCAATATTGATAATTATTGACTTGAAGTTTTTCAATAAATTATAAGTTTTTAATTAAGTACAACGGTCCGGGTATATCTTCCGGAAGGCGGAGCCTCCCGAGTGGAAGATTGCTGTGACTTCTGGAATATATGCCTAGTTGTGTGTAGTTATCTAAAGTAGGTAGTAAAGTTGGCAAAAGCAAAATAGCCTTAATTAAAGTCGCGGCATGCCCGGACCGTTGAGGGAAATGAGTGTTACGGGAGTCGTGAAAAAACAGCTATTCATGCAGTACGTGTTTTTTTGCAGCGGAGTAACACGGCCTTTAGGTCATTTCCCTCAACGTTAAGTATAAGAAATCGTAGGGCAGGTGATAAGCACTATCGTTTCGGTTTATTACTTAGCTAAATATAAATATTTTGCTTTTATCTTTTCTACTATAAAACGCCAAATTTTATATTTAGCGGACTTTTTTAATATTCACAGACCTTTCGGTTTAGCACAAACGCCCTATGTTTTTTATACACTGTTGGCAACAGTTATTTTTCCAACAAGCTATTAAAAATATTTCCGATTACTATGTCTTCATTTCTCTCTGGATTCTCGTGTTTATTTATTCTGCTTTCTTCGATATAACTTTCTGCTTGAGATTCAAGATAATCTTGATATTCATTTTCTTTGGTATTTAATTCCTGAATTTGGTCTTGAAAATCAACTTCAAACATTGTTTCATAGTCAACTAAATTATTTTTAAAATCATAAACGTCCGAATCGTCTAGCTTTATAATTTCTCTATTTACAACGCTTTCAATTTTTTCTAAAAATTCTTCTCCTTTTATGGTGTCACTATAACTTGTTGGAAAAATCGTCTCTAATTCTGATAAAAGTTCAAAATGACTAACGAAATCAAGGTTTTCTATAAATACATCTATAATTCGCTCCTCATTATATTTGAATTCATCTAAATCTATTGTGGCAAGAATATCTACATAGGCTCTTAATTCTGAATAATCTCCATTATTTATGTAAATGATTTTTTGAAATTCCGTATGAATAAATTTCTTTAGTTTTTCATTTTCTAGTCCATACTCAACAATTATGCTTTCTAAAAAAGAATAAGTTGTTCTTTGGTCTTTGTACCAACTTAATTTTTCATTATTGCGATTAAGCGTGATAACAGTCGAATTTTTAAGTGTCGAGTATTTTTCAATTATTCTATCTATTGATATTTCTTTAAGACTTTTGTTTAAATAAATTTTACGCTTGTTATTAGCATCATCACTTTTTTTAGTTGTAAATATTCTTAAAAATTGGTTGTTGTATATATTGGACTGAAGTAAACTTTTTATCAAATCGTTTTTATTTTTAAGATAATTCACTAAAAAATCTTGAATTGATGGATTTTGATACTCAACAGCAATTTTGTCTTTTGAATCTTTTTGGGTTTTTATAAATGTATTTTCTAATTCCTTGATTGTTCTATTAAACTGTATGGAATCAAAGGTTATTAAATATTTATAGTTGTAAATTTTAAAAAATTCTTCGGTTGCTTCTTCCCAATCTTCCAGTAATGCAGGAGTTCCCATTGTTAAAAGTACTAATAGTGCATATTGTGAAAACTTATTTAAAGTATTTTCGTAAGCATAAAGCCAAACACTATCTGGGTTTTCAAAAAACTCCAATAAAGCACTTGAGAATTGTTCAGCATCGCAATGTTCCCAAATTCGTCTATTTATTATAGCTTCTATTATCCTAGGATTATAACTTCTATGCTTAACTAATCTTAGATAAGATTTATTATTTATTAGATTAGCAATATGTGAGATAGGAACATCTGAAAAATATAAATGATTGTATAGAATTTGAGCCTTTATGATATTTGTGTATGATGATAAATCCAATACACACTTTGCAATTTCAATGTTTTTGATACTAAATGCTTCGAAAGAAGATTTCGCTTGATTGAGTATGTATTCACGAGTTGTAAAAATTAAAGCTTTATTATGAGATTTTTTAATCTTCTCTATAAACTTCACTATTTTATTATCTTCATTTGGTAAAAGTTTGTTTTCTAAAAAATTTTTACCCAAAAAATCATCAAAAAAGAAGGCTTGTTTTTTGTCGTCATTAAACATTTCATAACCATCGTCAATTGATTGATTTAGGTAAACAAATTCATCAAAGTCTTTTGATAGAAGGTACAATACAATTACCCTTGCTAAAGTTGTTTTTCCTATACCTGGAATACCTGAAATAATTAAGTATTTATGGTCTTTAAGAATTTTTAGAGCTTCATCAAAACTATCATTTTGGACATATAATTTAATCTGTTCTTTTATTTCTTCTAATTCAAATGCAGTTTGATTATATACTTTACTGTGGAGAACTTTTTCAAGAATATTAGTGCTAGACAACCACAGTTTGTAATACTGTTTTTCTATTTCCCCATATTGTCCAATGAGATTATTAAAATCATCCTTACCATAAATATCTTCAGTACTTTTGATATATGGACTGAACAGGTTAAATATTTCAGTTTTGTTACCCGGTGTTAGTCCAACACTTGTAGTGATGAAATACTTTTCTGGAGAAAGTTTTTCTACTTTTTTAACTTCTTTGTTTAAATTGGAGATTAGTGATTTATAATCCGCATATCGTTTTGCTTGAATGATATTTTTTTTCTTTTCAGCTGTAGCAAATCTTAAGTCAATTCCCCCATCTGGTCCAGAAGTAAAACTTTCAATAAATATTCCGAGTTTTTTTTGAAGCAAATCTCTAGAAAGATTCTCAAATTCATTTGGGGATAATACTAAAAAATCATAATCTATCATTTTAAATGTTTATTGAGTGCTCTAATTGTTGCCAACGGTCCGGGTATATCTTCCGGTAGGCGCAGCCTCCCGAGTGGAAGATTGCTGCGACTTCTGGAATATATGCCTAGTTGTGTGTAGTTATCTAAAGTAGGTAGTAAAGTTGGCAAAAGCAAAATAGCCTTAATTAAAGTCGCGGCATACCCGGACCGTTGAGGGAAATGAGTGTTACGGGAGTCGTGAAAAAACAGCTATTCATGCAGTACGTGTTTTTTTGCAGCGGAGTAACACGGCCTTTAGGTCATTTCCCTCAACGGTTTAGCTATGAACAGTACGGGAGCAAACTAGCGTTTGCTTTCCGCCACGCACATAGCGAAATCTTTTTGTTTTGATTTATTTTTTCCTGTCCAAAGCAAAATCCCAAAGATTTTGCGGACTTCATAAAAATACACAAACCTTCGCGGTTAAGCCCGAAGCCCGTATTGTTTATAGGTTTTGTTGTACGCAGTTTATTCCCTTTGTTGGACATCAAATACTATATCCATTTGACTAAGAAATTCTCCTAAGGGACCTAATCCGACTTCAGCTCTTCTTTTGTCAACATATTCCGGCTCTTGAAGATTATAGATTTCTAACTTTCCAGAATGGTTAATTTCACGGAGTTGTGACCCATAAATTTGTGGTTTTCCATCATACATTAGCATTCTATCTTCCATGTAGGCTATTTGACTTTTCTGTAAATCCCCATTTTCAGCAGAATTTTTCAATAAAGAGAAATACTTCTTTCTATGAAAATTATCGCTGTGTTGAAAGACTAACCAAATAGCAGACATTTGTTTTTCTGTAACATCATTTAAAGTTGGCATTCCACATTTTTCAATTATGCTAATTACCTTAATTAAATTTTCCCTATCAATTTTTGGGTCCATTTCATTGTGATTATCACTCAACCTCATATTTTGGTCAAGGTCATATATCTTGGTCAATAGATTATTGATATTACTGCAATCTACATCTATTGGCGTTATAGGTTCAATAATTTCTTTTTCGTAGATGGCGGCAATCTTTTTTTGAAGTGTAATGTCCGTTTCATTGGCAATTCTGACAACAATTTCTTTAATTTCATCATTTTTATTTACAAACTTATCCGTTGTCAATTGCTCAGGATTCTGTAGTTTTCTCACAGAATCTAGTGAGATGACATTACCATCTGCATTTTTATAAATTACATCATCTGGATTGAAGGATATTCTTTTCTCTGCTCTTTCGAGTAATTCAGATTCCGATAGTTTTCTTAGGCTTTCATTTTTGCCGTTACCCTCGTTTTTACAGGAAATAATAACTATTACTAATAGATAAAATGCTAAATATTTTAATCTCATTTTTTGGGTTTAGCGAAATTGCGTACAACGGTCCGGGTATATCTTCCGGAAGGCGCAGCCTACCGAGTGGAAGATTGCTGTGACTTCTGGAATATATGCCTAGTTGTGTGTAGTTATCTAAAGTAGGCAGTAAAGTTGGCAAAAACAAAATAGCCTTAATTAAAGTCGCGGCATGCCCGGACCGTTGAGGGAAATGAGTGTTACGGGAGTCGTGAAAAAACAGCTATTTATGCAGTACGTGTTTTTTTGCAGCGGAGTAACACGGCCTTTAGGTCATTTCCCTCAACACATATATATGTGTAATTAATCCTCAAGATACAAAAAGAATCAAAAATCTCACTATCTACCGTAGATAAGGAAATGAGGGCTATTCTATAAGGTAGGTATTCTGTATATCACTTTTAGCTTTCTTTACTTTTGATATACAAAATGAGGTATAGCTTTTTAAAAATTATAGTGATGCAATATATATTTTAAGTTTATAGTTTAAAATCAAGTCCTATAATTTTTCCCATTTAGTTAAGGGCGTTCCTCAACTTTAACAAGATGTTCAATTGGAAAAACCGAAGGGCCAAATTGATTGAAAATAGCAACATCTGCAGCATCACGACCAAAACCCAGAACAACATAACCTCCCGGAGAATCTACTTGGGTGGCATCAAAAGTATACCATCGGTTACCAATATATGCTTCAAACCAAGCATGCATATCCATTGGCTCTAAATTGTGTAAATAACCAACAACAATACGGGCTGGGATGCTCAAACTTCGGCACAAGGCTATTCCCAAATGAGCCAAGTCCCGGCATACACCAAACTGTCTATTATTAACCTGAATTGCAGATAAGGGCTCATTATTACTACCAGGCAGATACTCAATATTCTCACGCAACCAATTGGTAATTGCAGAAACTTGATTATACCCCATTAATTGGCCTTCAGTAATAGCTGCGCCCATTTCGTTAAAACAATCAGACTCGCAATATCTACTAGGTAATAGATAGCTTAATACGGCATTTGGTAAATTCTGGATTTCAACAAATGGTGAGTCAAAACCTTGGTCAATGAAATTAGAGGTTACAACATCTGAAGAAGTAGCAATTGAGAACATACCGGGTTGGGCAATTAATCGTTGACAAAGATTGCCGTAGTTGTCCGTAAATTCAACAACAGGAGTACTTGGTGTAATTTTATATTCCTCTCTTTCTACCCATTGCTGGCTACCACTACGTGGCCTCAACATAAGTATAAATGGGGTGGGCTCAAAAATCTCGAACTTTAGGTCACAGCTTGTACGTAAACGCATATATCAATTTTTTCAAGACTCTAATTATACAATAAATACTAGCCCAATTCTAAGTAAGGAATGAAGTAAACTGCTTACACAAATCTCGGCTATTTTAAATCAGTATCACCTATTAACTTAAACTCTTCGTCACTATTTTTTTTTAGTTGATTCTATGCAGTTTTTAGCTATTTGGCTTCTTCATAATTTTCCAATATTGCCAATACCATTTGGGCAGAATTGACGGACGCTACTTTTACAAATTTGAAATAATCTGAGTGTGCTGCTGTATTGGCGTTATCACTACAGCTTCTAATAACAATAAAGGGCACTTGCAACATAGTGCATATCTGTGCAACAGCTGCGCCCTCCATTTCTGTTGCCAGTGCATTAAAATTGGTATACAGTTCTTTTGCTTTTATTGGATCGCTTACAAAGGTGTCTCCAGTAGCAATAGCGCCAATATAAAAGGTAGGAATTCTATTGTTTAGTGGTTTCAATTTAATTTGCTTTGAAACCTTCTTACTTTGTTCCAATAAGTGGGGGTCTACATTCAGATACAAAGGATTTCGCTCATTATTTTTCGTCAGATTTCTAGTAGGCCAAATTTCAAATGAACCCTCTTTTAATTCTCCAAAATCATATTGAATCATTTTATCTGAGATCACAATATCTCCAGGCTCAATATTGGGGTCTAACCCACCTGCAACTCCTGTAAATAGTAACGCATCTACCTTAAAGTTCGCTATTAGAATAGCGGTACTATATCCCGCATTCACTTTACCTATGCCTGCCTTTAAAAGAACTACCTTCTGGCCTTTAAGCTTTCCCGTATAAAAAGTAACTCCATTTTTATGGATCTCCTTTTTGTTTTTCAAAACCTCTTTTAACAATTCTATTTCTTCATCCATGGCGCCCATAATAGCTATACGCTGGCCTTGTACTGTACAAACAAGAAGGAACATAAGAATGAGTGCTATTTGTTTTAAAGCCATAAATACAGAAGGGATAAGAGATTAATTATCAAAAGAGCAGGATTAATATCCTCCCTTTTACCTGAAAAGAATTTAAGTAAAGTCCAGCTTAAGAAACCAAAAATGATTCCTGTAGTTATGCTATACGTCAACGGCATAAGAATCATTGTAAAAAAGACAGGAATAGCCTCATCTGGCATACTCCAGTTAATTTTGGTTAATGGTTTCATCATAAAAGAACCAACAAGGACCAAAGCAATAGAACTGGCAATACTGGGTACAATGGATAAAAGCGGTGAGAAAAATAAAAAAGGTAGAAATAAAATCCCCGCTGTAATTGCGGTAAGCCCCGTTTTTCCACCTTCGCGGATACCTACTGCGGATTCTATATATACGGTTCCCGAGCTTGTACCTACAAGACCGGAAAAGATGGTGGTAATGGCATCTGCCAAAAGTGATTTTTTAAGGTTTCTTGGATTCCCGTCCTCATCTTTATATCCAGATGCTTCGGCAAGACCAACAAATGTAGAAAGACTGTCAAACAAATCCGTAAACGCAAAAACAAAAACTACAGGTAGAAAAGCATATTGAATAGATCCAAACAGATTCGCTTTTAGGAAAAGACTAAAATCCGGCATAGCAAATATCCCGTTGTAATTCACTAGTGTTGGTACTCCAAAATTTACTATTGAGGCATCTCCCCACCACCTTCCTATAGGCCATGCTAGTCAGTAGTCAATAGAATACCTATGATCATAGCGCCCTTTACATTTCTAGAAATTAAAATAGCGGTACAACCAAGTCCAATTAAAAAGGTAAGATTCATAGGGTTTTTTATTGAGCCTAGACTCACTAACGTAACGGGATTGTCCACAATTAATCCTGCATTTTGTAAACCTATAAAACTAATGAACAACCCAATACCTGCTGCAATTGCATAGCGTAATGCGTGTGGAATAGATTGTACTATTTTGTCTCTAACTTTTAATATACTTAATATTAAAAAGAGGATACCAGCCCAAAAAACAGCGCCTAAAGCAGTTTCATAACTTAGACCTAAACCTAAGACAGCTGTATAAGTAAAGAAGGCATTGAGTCCCATTCCTGGTGCAATAATAAATGGGTTTTTGGCGTAAATGCCCATCGTTATGCTACCAAAAGAACATACGAGTACGGTAGAAGTTACGACTGCCGAAAATGGCATTCCGGCTTCTGAAAGAATTGCAGGATTTACAATTATGATGTAAAACGTTGCCAGGAAAGAGCTAATTCCTGCAAGAATCTCGGTTCGTATTAACTTAGTGTTCGCTTTCAAGAAGTGTCAAAGTAATAATAAGTGTTTTCTTTTACACGTATTGATAGCGTCTTTTTTGTGCTATTATAAAATGAGTAATTGAAGGGTTTTATTTTAAAGAATACCTACTAAAGACATTCTTTTATTACATAATCTAAAGTTGGAGTATAGTGCAAACTAAGCCCTTTTGCTCATCTCTCTTAAGAACACGATTATTTTTTACATACTGCTTCCCTCCTATTTTCTATTAGAATCTAGGACACGGTCTATAATTTTTATGAAGGCGTACGATTAAATACTAAGGAATATATTTCTTGAATAGATGCGGCATATTACAGTACAGAACCATCATCTAGCCAGCGTTGCAAAAGAGTATCGTTATGGGAAATAGATACAATATGAAATTTATTAAAACGCTTAAAAACTCTTGATTCTTTCAAGGTTTCCATACAAACTGATACTGGAGAAAGATAGTTGGAATGAATTAAAAAAAGTTCACCTTCACGTTTTAAGAGATAACCTACGTGACCCTCGTCAAAACCTATGAAATAAAGTCCTTCCGTCGTTAAGTTATCAATCTCCTCAAAAGCCTTTTCTGGTGTATCTTGATGAACCTTGTTAATGACGGATCCACAACTAATCATTTTAGCCTCATCAATAGGTGATTTTTGAGCAAGCTTATACCGGTTAATGTTTATACCCATATCACGCAATGTGGTTGATATAAAATAACCACATGCAATTTTACCTTTGTTAGGAACAGCTGTATGGCCACCAAAACTCCAAGGAGTACCATACCAATGCGGTATAATTTTATCTACTAGTTGATTGGCAAACGCAGTTTTAATGTTGTCAAAAGAAATAGTGCCTAATCTAAGACCTTCCTTTAAACGCAAACGAAGTTGGTTTGCATCTACTTTGGAACTGGCATAAGAAACCGTTACACTATCTAAATCTGTATAAAGTTCCAAAGCCGTTCCTTTTTCAAAACTTCTGTCTTCTGTTGGAGAAAAAGGCTTTTCAATAGTGTATCCTATGGATTCCACTTTGTTTATTTTAGGTGGTATCTCATTTGTAAACCCTAAGGAAAGCAATAAAGAAAAAAACAACATAAATTTTGATGAAATTAGGAGTCGGACTCTGATTTTGTAACGTATTCTTTAAGAGAAAATTACATTGACAATGTTAAACTTTTGCCTAACTATTTAAAGGCCATTAAATATTAAGGTTGACTGCCCACCAAACTTCATAATCTCTAGGCACCAAAGGTCTGTAACTTTGAAAACCTTGGTCGGCAATTCTAAGCCCAATAATTGCATTTTTATCATCACGAACGTAACTTATGAAAATGAACGAATGCCCGTAAGGGTCAAGTTTTTTAACATCTACCCCCTGCACTACCTTTTCATAGTCATCTCTGTATCTCCAAACTTGCATGAGTGCTCCCGGTCTTAATTGGCCACTCCAAATCCCTGATGCATCAACCAAAGTACCCATTCCGGCATAAGCAATAGCGCCAGCATTACCCTTACCCCTATATTCTTCAGGAAGGCTACGCCATTCTGGGTGTTCTTCTGAAGCAGAAACATAAAGCAAGTTAAAAACCTGTTTTGGCGTAAAGAATTTTGAAGCCATACGATCCGGCAAATCTTCATACGGCAAATGACCGTGAACCTCTTTGTACGCCTGTTCAAAACGCCCTTTACTTACAGAAAGACAGTGACCTCCAGGCTCCTTATTTGTACTGGTCATATAGTTTTCTACAATCTTATCTGCTACCGGACTTTTTATATCCAAATAATTAGGGTCTACAAATTCTGGGATTGATATTGGCTTTATTAGAATATGGCTTTCTTCTATACCCGTGGCAACTTGTGTTAATGAATCTTTGGCTTTAGGTAGAATAGGCATTTCTAGCACAGACTTGTGGTGAATATGGCCGTGATCATCAAAACCATAATCATATACGGCAGCTCCGGAATTATTATGACGAGTACTGTGCAGTTCCTTAGTATTGGCTTCCGAACTTGAAGGAATTGTTTTCTGCTTATTTTGTTCGGTTGATTTACACCCTAAGAGCATTAGACCCAAGAAGACATTGTAAGCAATAGATTTTTTTAGCAACATTATTGATAAGGTGCTCCTCATTTTTTAAGCTTGTGTACTCGTTTTTTATCGGTTAGGCTAAACCTGATAGTGGAATTGCAAAGGTAAAACAATTACTGATGTTTATTTTATATGATGTTGGCTCAAAACTAGAAAAAATTTGTGTACAAGTCCCTAAAATACAGTAATCTTAAATAAATTCCTGAGAAGGATTTACAGACTATAATTTATGCTTTTGCAATTCATAATGATTTCTCCTTTTTTTTCTTGACCAAGACAAAACTAGATTATTAAGAAATTAACTTTTTTTAAGAATACCAGATGGATTTATGTACTACTTTTGCCGCCTTAAAATCAGTATCAAGAATCTCAAAAAAGGAGATAGCAACCTGCAGTAACAAGCAAGGTGCTAAATAGATAAGCCAATTAATTGGAACAAATGTTAAGTCATATTTCTTCTTATTTGCCGCTATTTTTTTGAAAACATTATAGTAAAATGGCAAGTATAAAAAACAGTATTCCCAAATTCTCAGCTTTAATACCCCTATTTGTATTCGTTTTTACTTTTTTGGGTGTTGGTATCTATCAAAATGATTTCTATGCCTTACCTGCTCCTATAGCAGTAATTGTAGGTATTGTTGTGGCATTTTTGATGTTCAAACAATCTATACATTCAAAAATAGGCACCTTATTAAAAGGCTGTGGTGATGATAAAATATTAACCATGTGCTTGATCTATTTACTAGCTGGGGCATTTGCTGCAATTACCAATGAAACCGGTAGTGTAGATTCTATTGTAAACTTAGGGTTAGATTATATTGCCATTCAATATATTTATGTTGGCATCTTTATTATTGCTGGTTTTCTATCTGTTTCTACAGGAACATCGGTAGGGGCTATTGTTGCATTAGCACCTATTGTTGTTGGATTTGCTGATAAAAGTGGTGCTGATTTAGCTATTTTATGCGGTGCGCTTTTAGGTGGTAGTATGTTTGGGGATAATTTATCGGTTATTTCAGATACCACCATTGCGGCCACACAATCTTTAGGTTGTAAAATGAGCGATAAGTTCAAACAGAATATTAAAATTGCGGTTCCCGCTGCCCTATTCACTATTGCCATATTAGTCTTTCAAGGTTTGGGCTTAGAGCCCAAAGAAACTGAAGCTGTCGTGTACAATTATTCTGTTATAAAAATAATACCCTATCTATTGGTCATCATACTTTCCATAACGGGTGTAAATGTCTTTGTAACCTTACTGCTAGGTTCTGTTTCTGCAGGGTTTTTAGGAATTGTTTATGGTGATTTCACTCTAATAGAATCGACTAAAATTGCCTATACCGGCTTTACAAACATGACAGAAATTTTTCTTCTGTCTCTTCTTACCGGAGGATTGGCTGCTTTGGTTGAAAGAAATGGTGGTATAGAATTTATACTGGTTAACATAAAAAAGCTCATTAAAAATCAAAAAACGGCGCAGTTTGGAATGGCAACATTAGTGAGTACAATTAATATGGCCATCGCAAATAATACAGTAGCCATTATTATTGCAGGTCCTATTGCTAAAACTATAAATGACGAGTATAAATTAGATAATAAAAAAACAGCTTCTATTCTAGATATTTTTGCTTGTATTTCTCAAGGTTTGTTGCCTTACGGAGCACAAGTTTTAATGATTTTAAGTTTTTCAAAAGGAAGAATAGATTATTTAGATTTAATATCTAATACCTGGTATTTATTACTGTTATTCATTTACACGGTATTATTTATAAGTTTCAAACCTTTAAGAAAGTAATAAAACTACTATGATGTATAACCTTATGCCGTGTAGTGCACACTTCCCTCCTACTTTTTTGGTTTAAATATGCTTAATTATCAGCATAAAAGAAGTTTTCATAGATGAAGCTCAACTTGGGTGTTAAAACTCCGTTGTAGTTGCAAGAATTTTCTTTTAAAAAGTATCTTTATATACCAAATTTAATTTGGTTGAACGATAAGCTAGGGAGCATGCTATTAATTGAGAAAGAAAAGCCTGGTCATAAGTAAATAGTGCTTCTAGAAATTAGCTTTATAGGTCCGATTATTTAATCATTTTTAAAATTTCAAATTATCTATTATGAAACATTTAATTACAGTATGTGCCGCTGTTTTAATAAGTACAATTTCTTATGGGCAGTTACAAGTTTCAGTAAGTTCCGGATATGCTATAGGTAGCGCCACAATGAAGTTAGGAGAGAAAGTAAATACATCTGAAACGGAAAACACTTATGGCAGTTATGGTGAAGGCACTAATTTTCAAATAAGAGGGACTTATTTTTTTGATGATTCCTTTGGTGTGGACTTAGGTATTGGTTACTTACGAGGTACAGATCAAGAATTATCAATAGTAAATTTACCTAATACAGAAGTAGATGCTGTTGCTAGAGCTCGTGCTTTTGGATCTTCGGTTTCTGTGGTATATAAATTTACCAACAATATTTATGGTCGTTTTGGAGCTTTGTTAAAGTTAGGCGGAAAAACTGAAGGTGTAATTTACCGTAAATCAGTCTTTTCTGCTGAAGAAGCTGCAGCTTTTGGTGTGCCAGAAGGGTCATATTCTGAAACCAATTATAAAGAAGATTTTCACGGACATTTTCCTTTAGGTTTTGTTGGTGCTCTTGGTTATAAGTATGACATAAATCCTCATTTCAGCATTTTTGCCGAGGCAGAGTATTATGGAATTAGTTTAAAAAGAAAAGATTCTGAAATCTCAGAATTTAATACAGATGTTGTTTTACCTGATGGAACTGTTGCTGTTAGTGGTCTTTACACATTAGAGAACTTACCTGATGGCACTGATCGTAAAACTACTTATGTAGACAATCTATCGAATACCAACACAGATACTTCAAAAGAATTATCTCAAAAAGTACCGTATTCTTCTTTCGGAATTAATTTTGGTATAACGTACAAATTTCAACGTTTCAATAAAGAGTAATTCTTCAAGAAGTATATTCGCTTAGTCTTAAAAAAAGCCCCCTACTAAAACTAATTTTAGTAGGGCCTTTTATTATCATAGTAAACATATTAAATACGATACTTCCTATTTTATAGCTTCCTAATTTTTGGTAACATGGTCTCATTTTTCTCTTGAAAATCTTCCATATTAGAAAGAATAGTGTCTAAAAGTATAAGAACATCTTTCATATAGGGCCCTTTATTGAGCATTACACATTCCGCTTTTAAAGAAGTGACCACATCTGTAATTTCTGATCGCGACGGAAGTCCGTTCTTTGCTAGGTTTTCTAACACTTGGGTAGCCCAGATTACGGGTATATGTGCCGCTCCGCATATTGATAATAGTTCATGTTGTACTTGGCCTATTTCTTGCCAACCGGTTTCAACGGCCAGATCGCCACGGGCTATCATAACGCCAACTTTCTTTACTTGCATGGCTTCTAGAAGAATTTCCTCTAGATTATCAAAAGCAAACTTAGTTTCTATTTTTAATATGATTCCTAGCTTATCATATACTTCTAACTTTTTCAGTTCAGAAAATAGTTCGTGTACATCTTTTTTAGAGTTCACAAATGAAAAATTGACGATATCCGCATGCTTGGCTACAAAAGCTAAGTCTTCTTTGTCTTTTGGGGTAAGTCCGCTAATTCCTAAATTGGTATTAGGAAAGTTCATGCCTTTCTCTGCCTTTAATTTCACTCCTTTTTCTGCAGCTCTTGTTATGAGGACTTCAAAACTATTCTTTTTTACGGACTGTATTATTCCTTCAATTTTTCCATCATCAAACAATACTAAATCTCCTTTATTTACTTTTTCAAAAATTCCCGGAAATTGACAAGGAATATGTGCTTTTTCCAAAATTTCACCTTGCTCATTTACTATAGCAGAGCTTCCAGGAATACTTTCATCCGTAATCACTACCATATCATCTTTGTAAAGCCTTATAGCCTTCTGAATTTGAGGTAAAGAACCTATAGTTCCCTTTTTACCAAGAGTACTACTTTCAATAGCTGCACTTGTTTTAAAAGATATGGCCTTGTTAGATTTTACAATTACACTTTTCTCAAAAGACGCTATTACTTTAAGTTTTCTGGGCTTATTATTTGCATCTACCACACTAAGTTTATCACCTTCTACAAGTTCACCTAACCAATCTGCATTTATAGGAACGGTATGAGCAGGCACAAGTTCTGCAGTGCTTGTAATCAACCTAATTTCAACTGGTTTTAGAATAATGCCTTCGTCATCTATTTTAGGTTTAAATTTGATGATTCTTGCGCCTGGCTCCACAGCCCCCGTTCGGATTTTGGGTCCCGCCAAATCCATTGCAATTTTTACCGATGAACCCAGTTCTTCTGAAGCCTTTTTTAAATTCTTAATTATTTTCTTCCAAACCTCTGGTGTATCATGAGCACAATTTATCCTAGCACAGTTCATTCCGTTTTCTACCATGTCATAAACCAATGCATAATCTTTTGCTGCATGAGAAGGCATGGTGACCATAATACGCACCCTACGGCCTTCCGATGGATGACCAAAAAGAGCTTCTGTATTTGATTTTATAAGTTTTTTACTCTTTTTAGTAGATAATTGAGCCTTTTCAAAATTAGCAGGAGCACCGTCTGCCAGACGATATAACAAGTACAAAACTTTTACCAAGCTATCTTCTACATGTCCTTGCGCATTGGCAAAGCGGGTCATCCCCAGATTTCCTAACTTTCTTTGACTTTCCCTAAAATCCGATTTTCTAAATTGATGATAATGCACAAGGTTTAATGCACTTTTTTTATGATGGGAATGTATCTTCTTTAGAACAGGCTTGGCTTTCTCCTCTCCTTTCCTGATTTTGCGCAAAATAGCTTCCATTTCTTTAATGAGGCTATTTATTTTTTTCGGGTTGATATTCATGGATGTTTACATATGGGTTCACCTTGCTCTAAAGGTATTGAAGACCACTTGTATATTTTATGATAACTGTCATTTGGAAGTTTATTTAATTATAGAAAGCCAAGTAGTCTACTTTACAAAGTAACTTTATTCATCATTAATTTTTCTTAAGACACTACCACTTAAAGCCTCAAGAATAATTGAGCTTACCTTCTCCCCTTTTTCGTTTAAATGAGGAGCATCCAAATTTACTTCTAGAGAACCTGTTTCGTTAGCATTTACTAGTACTACTGCATGAGAAAAGTTCCTACGAAATACACCACTTTCAACTTGAAAATAGTTACTATCGGCTTTGCCAAAATTCCATGTATATTCTTCTCTCCAAGGAGAAGGATCTTTGTAAGCATCCGTAACTTCTTGTTCGGAAAAATAGGTATTTCCATTGTTCACCAACCAGTAACTAGCAAAGGCATAATAAAAACCTTGATCATCCGAAATAGAACTATGGGGTTGTACTAAAGTAATCTTACCATCTGCTTCATTAGTGGCCACTTCAGTGATTTGAGGGGTATAACCTTCGGCATAATCAGAAAGATAATTTCCATTACTAAAAACAAGCCACCATTCATCCAAACCTCCGTTAAGAAGCTCCATATAGCTTTCCCAAACACCCTTGTACAATCTGGTGTTGGTAAGGTTTGCTATTCCCAATTTATTATCGATTTTAAGTCGAGTATTTATTTTGGTGAACATGGATTTATAGGCTGCTTGAAACTGTTCATCCGTTTGGTAATTCATAGGAAATATATTTTCATGATAGCTGTCTCGCGTGTAAAGTGCATTATCCAGCAGTACCCCGTCCCATGAGTTAGTAACAAGTTCATCACCAACCTGATTAACCCACAACTGTTGGTATTCGGTATTACCTATATCCATTTGCCAGTGATCCGCATACCCGGTATATTCAAGTCTATTACCATCTGTATCTAGTAAAAACCATTCTGGATGGCTGGTAATGGCATATTGGTAACCAACACCCGTGGGAAGATATTCGTTGTCTACACCGTTTTCTACAGCGTAACTTCTAGTAGATGAAAGGTCTTTATAGACTAATGTTTTTATTTCAGGGTTTACCACCTTAAATTTTTGAACGTATTCATGAAACCAAGCATTAAGGACAACTAAATCTCTCCGAGGAGCTTCGGTTGCTATAAGTGCATCCGGAATTTCTTCATAATCCAAATACATCCAAAAAAGCTTTGTTTTATTACCTAATGTATCGGTAAGAGCTTCGTCTATGGTATCAGGTTCAACAACTTTATTTTCATTTTCGTCTTTACTACAGCTTACAGAGAAAAAAACAATCCCTAGAAATAATAACTTAATAAAGATTCTACTCATTTAAGTGTTTTTAATATCACCGAGGTGTTGATTTTGTATGTATTTCTTACCCGATACAAGAAATGAAAGATGAAAACACTTTAAATGTAATGATTTATGTAGAAAGGGGGATTTTTATATACTTACAGAAGTATCTGAACAACAAGGATTGTTTTGGTATTAACAACAAAACCATCTTAAATTCATTAAAACAAATTCCATTATTTTTAATTATTAAAGTCTTTCGGTCCTTCTCCAACACCTTCATCGCCAGTGCCAATACTAATATGCCATACTTTGTTTACAGAAGCATCTGAATTCTCTGTATAGTTTAATTTAACTGGCTTTTCATTTCTTAATATATCATACCAATATTGAAAATCACTATCATCTAACATTCCTACAAAAAGTGAACCAGCAATGTAACCAACCGTATCTGTTGGCCTTGATGGCCAGAAATAAATAATAGCGCTATTTACTACTCCACGCTCACTTCTACCTTTTAGTGAAAGGAAAAAACGATGAGCATTTGTATTAGTTCTACTCCTATTGGTACCAACCCTATATTCTGTTACGTTCAGAACTCCCATATCTTCTATTTTTTAATTAATTACTTTCTATACCGAAATTAGCGATAGAGTGTAAGTAAAAAAAGATGTTTGTATGAATGGTTAAATTCTTTGTGTAAATATCAACCACATACAAAAAATGGGTAATAACCAATCATGGTTATTACCCTTTTTAATGAAATGAACTAGTAAATGAATTCTTGTTTTTAAATACAGCTTTCAAGAAAACCTAAGCAGGTTTATGATTTTGCATCTTTCCAATAATTGTTTCTAAAGACGCTGTAAGTTTATCAATAGCTCCAGATACGGCAAGTTCAACGGTATCATCTTGACATGAAACGGCTATAGGTTGTTTACCAGCAATTCTGGTTTCCAACAAACATCGCATGTCCTTAATTCCTTCTTTTTTACCATTTTCATCAGAGACATGGGCCTCTACTCTAGTAATATGGGATTCATAGTTTCTTAACCCCTCTTCTATCATGGAGGTGAAATAAGATTGGCCTCTTTCATTGCCATTTATTGTTTTATCAGTATTGAATAATATTGTCATAATTATATGTTTTAGTTTAAGGAATCGTTTTTTAAGTTTTACTTTCTTCGGAACCGTTTACTGCTATTTTAAATATGTCGCAAATTATCTCCGGACGGATATCTTGAATATTCTTATAAAATACTGCCCTACATTTGCTGTTTCTTATGATGTAAATCTATAAACTTGAAGGCTCAAAAAAGATGACAATTATCAGTTATAGAGCTTATCTTTTAATTTCAAACTTAGTGATATACATCGCTTCACGAGAAATATCTAACTATTAAGTACATACAAGTATAGAAGGTAATGGATATATTATTCAAAAAAGATTATTCAGAAACATTTGTGATTGATTTATAATTTACAACCAAAAAATTGAGGCATTCTAATTAGCATTTCTAGTACAATAAAAAAACAGGAGGTCCTTTAGATCTCCTGTTTTATGATATTAAAATCCTCTTTGAGGCATCGAATGGATTCGAACCATTATAAAGACTCTTGCGGAGTCTTGCCTAGCCATTCAGCCACAATGCCATAAAATTTAAATTCAATCTTTTCTAAATTTCAAAACTAATGTACTCACTTAGTTTTTAATTGCTAGGGACTTCTATGGGTAAAAGAATACTAAATTTAGAACCTCCATTTTTTTCTGGTTTAATAGAAATGCGCCCTTTATGTAATTCTACTATCTTTTTACAAAATGCTAATCCCAATCCTTTGCCATAACTGTTATCAGAATTTTGTAAAGGTCTAAAAATATCATCTCCGCTGTAGCTCTGAAACCCAAGAGAATTATCTCTAAAAGTAATACGTATATATTCTATATAACGATAGGCTCCTTTTAACGCCTGATGATAGTTTTCTGTTACCTTACTGGTTGAAATATGAATAGAAGTAGGCTTCTCGGAAGACCTGTATTGATAGGTATTTTTTAATAGCTCGCTAAACAAAATAGTCAACTTTGGGATATCACCATACACCTCTTTCACTTCCATTTCACCATATATTATCTCTAACGGCGGGTTACCTATTTTTAGTATGGCATCCTCCAATATAGTATCAAAACTGGCAGTCAGATAATGTAGTTTTTTATAGTCTAAGGCATGATAGACTTGCAAACGTTTAACAAGGGTATGACTGTTTTCTGAGATTTGTAAAACTCGTTTTAAATAATGTCGGGATTTCTCCTCTTGAGATTTCAAATCAGAAAAATCTTCTAACCGACTCGCAAAAATTGAAATTTTACGAAGAGGTTCCTGTAAATCGTGCGCTAATATTTTGTTGAACTCAATCTGTTCTTTGTTTATCCGTGACTGGTTTTGTAATTGATCTTCTAAAAGTGTTCGGCTAGTTTCTAACTGGGCTTTGGTCTTAATTAAAAGCTCATTTTCCTGAAGTGCTTTTTCCGCATCCCGCCTAGCGTCCAAAATCCTTTTCTCAAAATCATTACGTTTAGACATCTTAAGACCTGCTCCGGTTACATACTCTACGCCATTCTTTTTTATGAAAGACATGTTAATAAGCACGGGTATTTCTTCCCCCTTTTTTGAGCGAAGAGAAATAAAAATCTCTTTAATATCTTTTTGAATAATAAGCATAGGATAGAAGTGCGTCTTATATAAAATACGACTACCTCCAGACAATAAATCCTCAAATCTTAGGGTGTTTAGAATCTCATGATCTTCATAACCTAAAGCTTCCATCATTAAATCATTTACATAATTTATATGATGGTCAACCGCAAAGGAGAACAAAAAGCAGGGGGCATTATCAATCAAAATTTTTGTAGTTCACTAGGTTCAAGTTCTTTTGAAATAAAATTTTGAATACACTCAATAGTCTCTTCTGGGTGACTCATGTGCGGACAATGGCCCGTAGCCTGCATAAACACCATTCTACTATCTTCTAATCTTTCATGAATATATTTACCTACTTGTTCCGGAGCTATATCATCTTGTGCACATTGTAGAATTAAGCTGGGAACCTGTACTTTTTTGAGGTCTTCCCGGTTGTCCGAGAAAAAAGTAACCCGCGCAAAACTTCTTGTTATTTTATTATCCATGGAGCAGAAACTACTAGCGAGTTCCTCTGTGAGTTCTGGCTTCTCCGAATTTTTCATTACTATAGGCGCCAAATAATTAGACCACTCTACATAATTGTTTTCCATTACGTCAAGCAACTCTTCCAAATCCTTTTGTTCAAAGCCACCAACATAATCTTCTTTGTTGATATAACAGCTAGATGGGCAAACGAATACTAGGGAATTGAATAATTCAGGACGCTGAATAGAGGCAAGTACTCCAATCATTGAGCTTACCGAATGCCCAATAAATACAACATCTTTTAATTGGAGTTCCGTACAGATTTCAATAATATCTGATGCATAACCTTGAAGGGAAGCATACTTGCTTTCGTCATAGGATGCCATTTCGGATTTACCGCAACCTACATAATCAAAAAGTACAATTTTATAATCTTGTTCAAATGCTGGGGTTATGTAACGCCACATGACTTGATCACAACCAAATCCGTGGGCGAACATGAGCGCCTTTTTACCGTTTCCAAAAACTTTTACGTTGTTTCGTTTCAGTACATCCATAAACACAAGAATATTAATTGATTTTAATTGATAAAACAGTTAATACTTTAGCAATAGAAAGCGTATATCCTTCTTTCTATTTATTTAGATTTTTTTAATCTTTTTTCTTCTTTCTTTTCCTTTGCAGTTTTTGCGGGTACTTTTTTTACGTTCTTCTTGGAGTCTTGACCTTTTGCCATGATGATAACTTTTACCTGTTAGTATTTCTTTCTTCAATTCAAAATAAATCCTTTTTCAGAACTTTTAATCTTTTAGATCTATTTTGAGGCATCGAATGGATTCGAACCATTATAAAGACTCTTGCGGAGTCTTGCCTAGCCATTCAGCCACAATGCCCTAAAGACTCTTCTATTCTTCGTTTGTAACCTGCTCTTCGCCTTTAGCTGCACTTTCATTTGCAACGTCAGCAGCACTTTTTCTATTTAGTAGTCTATCCGATACTTTATAGCTTGCTGAATACTTGAGATTAGCTTGTTGTTTTTTGAAATCTGAAAAAGCCCTCTTGTACCATTTAGGATCGGTTGCTTTTTTTCTGTAATCTTCATTTACTTTTACATCCAAGAAATCCTCATCTAGCCGAGGTTTCATTTCATATATTCCAATTCCAAATTGCTCAATACGCTCTAAAACTGTTTCAAAATCTGTCTCAGAGAAATACTGTATTGAATCAGAATCAAAACCATCATTAAGGTTTTTTAAATTCTGAAAGATATTTTGTTCAAGAAATTCTGTTTTTTCCATAGTATACATTCGTGTCAATTGGATATTATCATAGCTGATAAACTCCATATATAGCTAAGATAGTACTCTTTTATTTAATTTTTGAAATTCTCTTACTTATCAATTTTGGCTTTTGTAGGAAACCGGAAAATCTGCTACTTTCTCATACTCATTGGTTTGCCTTGAAAATTAACTAAAAAAACCTCCAATATCAATTTGATAAGGAGGTAAACAAACTAATGAAATAATAAAAAACAGTACTTAATCAACTATAAACTAATAGCTTACGTTATGGACATAAACTAAACTACTCCACAAAATTCGGATTAAACCAAAAATCTATAGTTACCGCTTCTGGTCCTTTGTCCTGTTTTGGAGGACCACTAGGTCTGGAGCCGCTTCCGCCTGCTCTAGGACCACCACCTTGTCCTACACCTCCTCTAGGGCCTCCGCCAGAACCGCCTCCTTGGCCTCCACTGCCAAAGCTTAAACTGGAATCTTCATCCTTCGTATCCTTTTCTATTTTTGGGGTTACTACACCTATAGAAAATTTAGAAAAATCAATTTCATTATCAGAAATATATTGTTTAGGCATCTTTAATTCATAACGTAAAATCTCTTCTTCTACTTCGTAACTGTAAGTTATTGAGATACCCAAATTGTTAAGGTCTAAATGAAAATCTTCTTCAAAATCTAGGTTGTTGTATTTTGCCATTTTTGGCATTTCTTCTATCACTTCTAAGATATCTGGCCCTTGCTGTTCATCCTCCTCAAGTTCGCCTCTATTACCTTCTTTTCTATCGCGTCCTCTTTGGAGTAGTTTTACTTCTGAAGGGTATTGAACGGACACGTTCTTTTTTTTCTTTCCCTTTACATCAAAATAAACAAAAAGTCCGCGGTGTAACATAGAAAGCATAGTTGGTCGATCAGCTGTACTGAGTGCTACATAAATGTTATCGGCATCCATAGAACTATTATAGGTTATATGGTCTTCAATTTTCTCTTCTGGTTCTTGAGAATAGGTTTCTACAAATGCAAACAAAACCATTACACTAAGCGATAATCTAATTTTATTTAAAGCAATCCTCATTCTTCTGTATTTCAGTTTCTTACGATTATAAGCAAACCTAATGAATACCCAGAAGCTATTTTAGTACTTTCAGCGAATTGGCCATTGTTTATAGTCAATGATAGCCTATTTCAAGTGAAGCATTATGAATTATTTTTATTGAAGTTGAAGAACAGCTGATGATATCTGTCAAATAAAAGTGTAATCTAAATTCTCTAACTTCCTCATGCTAAAAGCGATATGAAAATCGTCAGGAAATTGTGAATATCTATTCTCTGTTTTCAATTTTTGAGCTAAAGCTTAACCTTATATTTGATACCCATAAACAAAGAGATATGAGTGCAACGTGGTATGAATGTAAGGTAAAATATAGAAAACTTGATGAAACATCAGGTACACAAAAGGTAAAGACAGAACCTTTTTTGGTAGATGCAATTTCGTATACCGAAGCAGAGAGTAGAATTACCGAAGAGATGTCTGTTTACTTGAGTGACACTGAGGAAATTAAGATTACGAATATAAAAGTGGCTAACTACGCAGAAATACATCCGTTTGAGAATTCTGATAGATGGTTCAAGTCTAGAGTGTCTTTAATTGCTTTTGATGAAGAGAGCGGTAAAGAGCGTAAAACAAATATGTATTTGTTGATTCAGGCTAATGATGTAAAGGAAGCGTATGATAACACTATTGGTGTAATGAAAGATACCATGGGTGAGTATACCATACCTGCAATTTCTGAATCTCCTATTGTTGATGTTTTCCCATACTTTTCTGGTGAAGAAGATGATATGAAGCGTTTGGAGAAATTTACAATGTTAAAGAATTCTGTTCCTGTAGATAATAGCATGGACGAAGAGTTAGAAATGGCTGATGCCCTTGTTACCGAGGAAGAGTAACAAATAAATTTCAATATTATAGAAGTCCATCTAAAATTATTTAGATGGACTTTTTTATTTTGTATCTGTGTTTCATATCTCTCCAGAGTTTCACCACTGACATAGGATTATGCCACAAATCTTTTAGAGTTCAAAAAAAACTCTAGACATTCAACCTTATAGTTAGATACTAGTTACTTTTAGCTATTGAATATTGCCAAAAGCTATTTTAGAAACACCATCTGCATGCTAACCATATTTACTTTTTTCTCCGCTTTTTCATTCCTATTTTTTGGTTTTGGGTGTTTCTTTCTATCTCAAATGAAAAAAGAGTTCGTAAGATATGGCTTAACTAAATTTAGAAAAGTAGTTGGAGTATTACAGCTTGTTGGAGGTTTAGGGTTACTACTTGGGTATTTTTATTCCCCAACAGTACAAGCCGCAGCCGCGTTAAGTCTTTCTATTCTTATGGTTTTAGGCTTCGGTGTCCGCTTAAAAATCAAGGATGGTATCTTTCAATCTGCACCATCTCTCTTATATGCTCTTTTAAATGGTTATATCTTTTACCAGCTAATTGTAACAATCTAACATGAACTAAAATATTGGAAAAGCAATATACAGACACATTGTTAAAAAGATGAAAGCTGGGAGTGATTTTTTTATGGGGTCTTTTATTTTCAAGTGCATTGCAATAGAGCCTAAAAGTAATGCTGCTAGACCCAAAGCAGACGGCTCTCTAAAACTAGGATACCAGATGGCGGCCAATAAACCTACAGCAAATAGTATTTTTAAAGTACCCACAACAAAACACATCCAAACAGGAAGACCATAAACTTTAAACTCTTCAATAATAGTTGTAGCATTACCGCCACGCCATTGTGTAGGTTTTTTATTCTGTACAAGCCATACATTTAGAATGCTTAGTGCTACAATAACTTGCAATGCAATTAGTAAATAGTCCATATTCTTAGTTTAAAGTTTCTAGAGTTGATATCTAGCCGTAAAAATAGTAAGCATCTGGATATTAAAATGGTCTGTTTACATTCATTATTAACTGAAAAAAGTTGTAGCAAGGAATTTAAAGTAGTTTAGAAAATTTAAGGATAATAAAATGCATTTTATTATACAGAGTTCCCTCCTTCATATACTTTAAGGTTTGTATTTATATTTTTTCTATTTGTAGTTCTGTTATTAATTTAGAACTGGCACTACCTCTAATCCCTCCAGAAACCGGCATTGTATTTTCATAATGAGAACTTGTAGCAATCGGGAAATGGGTATTGCCTGTCAGAATACCGTGACTAGGGTCTAAACCTAACCAACCAATACCGGGTAAAAAAACATCTACCCAAGCATGTAATTCAAATGCGGGTACAATCATATCAAAATAATAATAACCGCTTACAAAACGGGCTGCAATACCTTGGTGGCGTAATAGATTAATTAGCATCCACGACAAATCCCGACAGGAACCTCTTTTTATTTCAAAAGTATGCTCAGGCAGAAATGGCGCTCCATCTTCTCTATATTCTACGGTAAAATCTTTATGTAATTGGTTGGTGAGCTGTGTTAAAAAGTGAATGGTATTAAATTTTGCATTTTCAAGAATAGCCGTTCCATAATCAATTAGTTCTTGTGAAATGGGAAAACCATCTAAGTGAGGAAATAATAGTTTTTTCTTTGATTCATCATATTCAAAAGGAAGCTGATTATAGCTCTGAGGTTCTAAAATAAAATCAAAGGGATTAAATGGTTTTGTTTCTAAAACACTCTCAACGGTTATGCTAAGGTTATTTGTAACTCCATCAAACCAACAAAAATCTACAACATTGTTTTCTTCATCTTGAATTATTTTATGTCCGCTAGGCTTTGGAACAATAGACATAGAAAACTCATTTAAATCAACATAAGCGGTCTGTCTTGGTCGGAATCTTAAATAATGAGGCTCTAAAAACACCTCAGAATTAAATGCATAAGTTGTAGTATGAGTGATTTTTAATTTCATTTGAAGATTCCAGATTTGCAATAGGAATAGAATACATGTATAGGCCGTTTTTTATACATGAATTTCTATGTCAAAGAAAGAATTATAAATAGAAGAAGAAATCTCATTTAATCTAAGCTGAATATCATTAAGATATTCGTGCATTCCTTGGCTTATGATATCATTTATATCATCATATTCCAATTGAGATTTTAAAGCTCCTAATTGTTTTTGAGCAATGTTGCTAAAGCCAACAGAACTACCACATAAGGTGATAAGAGATTTCTCGGCACTTATTAAACATGCCAAAATTGATCTTGGAAATTGCGTATCTAGAATTAAAAATTCAGCAATGCTTGAAGGTGTGAGCTTTCCATATTTTTTTCGATACATATCATACGCACTAACCGACTTTAAAAGAGCTGCCCATTGTATTAAATCTAATGAGGACCCAACCTTTGCCGGAGAATGAAGTAATAGATGATACTTGGCATCTAGAACTCTAGAAGTTTTATCTGCGCGTTCTATTACTTGCCCTAATTTGCCAAAATCCCAGCCTTCATTTCTTGATATGGTAGAATCGTACATGCCATAAACCAGTTGACATCCGTTTTTTATTTCGGTCAAAAAACCTCTTAACTCCTTATCATCAAGACGTTTTTGTTCTAAAGCCTCTTTCACTAAAAAATAAAGCGCATTTATTTGCTCCCAAATCTCTTTTGTAATTTCAGGTCTTACGGCCCGTGCATTTTCTCTTGCCAGCGAAATACAGTTGTAAATAGAATTGGGATTGTTTTCATCAAGAGCCAAAAAATAGTTGACTTTATTTTTTTCTACCTTAGAATGAAGTGATTCATATAATTCCCAGTCCCCTGTTATAACAACCAACGGCTTCCATTGTTGCTCTTCGTTAGGAGGTAATTCTAGCGATAAATTATAATTCACATCCATAAAACGTGCGTAATTCTCTGCACGTTCAAGATATCTATTCATCCAATATATAGTGTTTGCAACTCTCCCTAGCATAGTTTTTCTTTTATCTGTTTAATACCCAAGTGTCTTTACTTCCACCACCTTGGGAAGAGTTCACAACTATTGATCCTTTTGTTAGTGCTACACGCGTTAACGCACCTGGTATAATTTTAATATCTTCCCTATATAAAGCATACGGCCTTAAATCTACATGACGCCCTTCTATAGTGTCATCTGTTATAGTTGGCACTCTAGAAAGATTGATCATAGGCTGTGCTATATAGTTTCTAGGTTTATTTTTGATTTTTGTAATAAACTCTTGTTGTTCCTTTTTTGTTGATTTTGGACCAATTAACATACCATAACCACCGGAAGCATCTGTCTGTTTTACAACCAAATTATGGATGTTATCTATAACGTATTTCCTGTCTTGTTCCTCATCACAGATATAGGTTTTTACGTTTGGTAAAATCATTTCCTCACCCAAATAATATTTTATAATTCTTGGAATATAGGCGTACACCGCTTTATCATCTACCACACCGGTTCCTGGAGCATTTACTAAAGCTACATTTCCTTTTATATAAGCGTTGAATAATCCAGGAGTACCTAATAAAGACTGTTTATTGAATACTAATGGATCTATATACTCATCATCTAAACGACGGTAAATAACATCTACACGCTGTAGCCCATTGGTGGTAATCATATAGACGATATCATTTTTTACGATCAAATCTTTACCTTCTACCAATTCCGCACCCATTTGTTGCGCCAAATAGGAATGCTCAAAATAGGCCGCATTGTAAACGCCAGGGGTTAAAACCACCACAACTGGTTTTTCTTTTTCTGAAAGATATTCTAAGGTATCTCTTAAAGTATGTGTATAATCATAAACAGGTTTTACCCCTAGTTGCTCAAATAATTCAGGAAATGTTCTTTTAAGTATTTCCCGGTTTTCCAACATATAGGATACGCCAGAAGGGCATCTTAAATTATCTTCTAATACATAGTATTGTCCATCACCACCTTTTATTAAATCAGACCCGGTAATATGACACCAAATATTTTTTGGAGGTTTAAAGCCTTCTAACTGCTTCAGATATGAGGCGCTAGATAGAATCATTTCCTTCGGTATAATTTTATCCTTAAACACCTTTTGGTCATTATAAATATCCTGAATGAACAAGTTAAGTGCCTTTATGCGCTGCTGTAAACCCCTTTCTAGTAATGTCCATTCAGAATTACCTATGATTCTAGGAATAATATCTAAATGAAGAATACGCTCTACCCCTTGGTTATCTGCATAGACATTAAAGGTCATTCCTAAAGAGAGCTGGGCCCTATCTGTAGCATGCTGTAGACTTTTTAGTTTTTTATGACTGAGTTTTTCTAGTCGCTCTAAAAACATTTTATAATTAGGCCTAACGTTGTTGTTCTCATCAAACATCTCGTCATAAAAATCTTTGGTGTCGTAAGCTGTAAAATCAATTTTTGACATAAAAAATGGCGCATTTTCTCCAGTTGAAAAACTATTTTTCACTTTATAATCAGCTAATAAATAAGAATTAGAAAGGATTAATTGTTATTAGAAAGTCTTGTAAGTACACCCTGTAGTACTATGCCTATTAAATTACGAAAAATAAAGTGGATAATTCATAAGTCATTGAATAAAATAAGCTTTAAGCAAGCGGTTTATTTATTCATCAATATATGAAGGATTAAAATGAAGGATTGAGAATAGTATAATGTTTTAAATTGGTATTCATTAAGCTACTCTATTTATGACCTCTACGTTTTGTATCAATTCATAAATTCAGACAAAATATAGTCCCATGATTTTTTAGTGTGATTTTTCTTTGAATAATATTCAAAGAATATTGAATATTATTAGGATTAATGTAATAAATATTGTATAATATAGATACGAACTAAAAATAAATTAAATATATGAGGCAACTAAAGATCACTAAACAAATTACAAACAGAGACACTAAATCCTTAGAAAAGTACTTTCAAGAAATATCGAAAATTGACTTAATTACCGCAGAGGAGGAAGTAGAACTGACTAGAAGAATACGTGAAGGAGATCAGATTGCCCTTAATAAATTAGTAAATGCCAATTTACGTTTTGTAGTTTCTACAGCAAAACAATATCAGGGAAGTGGTTTACGGCTTTCAGATTTAATCAATGAAGGAAATATTGGATTGGTTAAAGCAGCAAAACGTTTTGATGAAACCCGTGGATTTAAATTTATATCCTATGCCGTATGGTGGATTAGACAGGCTATAATGTCCGCAATTTCTCAGCATTCACGAATGGTGCGATTACCACTGAATAAGATTGGTGAAATTAGTAAAATTAATCAGGTATACTCTTCTTTAGAGCAATCTTACCAACGCCCTCCTAGTGCAATTGAAATTGCTAAGGATTTAGATATGAGTACTGCGCAAGTTAAAATTGCAATGAAAAATTCAGGTAAACATCTATCTATGGACGCACCTTTTAAAGAAGGAGAGGGTTCTAATTTATATGATGTTGTAAAATCAAATGATGCTATTAGTCCTGATGCCGGTATGATGATGGATTCCCTTAGAACGGATATTGATTCAATTCTAAACACACTTCCAAATAGAGAAAGTGAAATAATAAAGCTTTATTACGGTATTGGAGAACGTGCCCCAATAAGCTTAAGTGAAATTGGTGAGCTTTTTGATATTACTCGTGAACGTGTAAGACAAATTAGAGAAAAAGCTATTCGTCTTCTAAGAAATAAATCACAGAAGGAAGTTTTAAAGGCTTATCTATAAGATTTCATATTGATATATACAAAAAGCCGACTCACTAGGAGTCGGTTTTTTTTTGTTTTATAATCTCATTTCCTGAGTTATATAGAAGTTTTATTAAGCCTTTTCTGTTATTTGTTTGAAACGTTTCAATAGTTTAGAACCATAAGCTACATCAACAACCTCGTCACTTAAATTTAAAACATCTCGCCCTTCACCGGCAAGTTCTTCAGACAGTTCATTAATATATGCTTTAGTAATATTTTGGTCAAATTCAGGATGGAACTGAACACCCCAAGTACTTATGTTAAATCTAAAGGCATCAATCACTCCGGATTTATTAATAGAAAGAATCTCGGCAGATTTGGGTAGATGAGACACACTTTGTTTATGTGCTTTATAAACTTTGAAAATAGATGGTAATTCTCCAAGGAGTTTATCTTTTTTCCCTTCTGCAGTTAACAAAGTATTTTCGGAACCTATAACTATTCCCTTACCATTGTAAGATACAGTCCCTCCAAAAATAAAACTCAATAATTGGTGTCCATAACAAATACCCAATATTGGTATTCCATTGTCGTGAGCATTTACCAACCAGCTACACATTCTATTCTCTACAGGTTCAATATCTGTTACCATAGAATGGGAGCCCGTAATTACGATTCCCGTGTAGTTGTTATTTGGTGGTAATGTTTGAAAATTTTCAGTTTTATGGATTAAGTATTCACCTTCTTTTAAACTCATTTTTCCTATGATCCAATCTTCAAAATCTCCGTACTGAGTTTTGATGGACTTATAGGTAATTCCTGTTTTTAGTATAAGGATCATTGTAACAGATTGACTGAATTAGAAGGTAAAATGAACAAGTGAATTTCCCTATTCCTTTGCAGCGGCTATATCTACAGCAACTTTAAGCTTGCTTTTACCACTACCGAACACAACACCCTTTAGCGGAGGAACATCATAATAATCCCTACCCCACCCTACAACAATATGTTGATTTAAAGGGATTTGGTTGTTCGTAGGGTCAAAGTCTACCCATCCAAAAGTTGGTATATAAATAGCGAACCAAGCATGGGAAGCGTCAGAACCAACTAGTTTTTCTTTTCCTTCAGGAGGTAATGTTTCTATATAACCACTTATGTAACGAGCTGGTAACCCAATTGATCTGATACATGCAATCGCTATTTGGGCAAAATCTTGACAAACCCCCTTTTTTTCTCTCATAACCTCATCTATAGGTGTAGAAATACTGGTAAATCCGGAATCAAAATCAAAATCTGTATAAATACGTTGCATTAATTCATAGGCAGCCTCAAAAACGGACCTGTTCGCTTTAAAAGATAATTCAGCGTAATCCTTGATTGTTTTATCTGTTTTGCGGATAAAAATAGATTCTAATATATACTGTTTAGCTTCTATAATTTCAGGGTCATTGCTATTTAAAGCACTTAAGGCATCAGTTAAAATCACCCCTTTACAAGCGTCAGAAAAGAAAGATTCATGGTATTTTGTATAATCCCGTAGCACCTTACTTTGGGTAATTACTTTTAATACGGTATGCTGTGTTTGAATAGAAAAACGAGTTAAGTAATTTCCAAAAAAATCTACGCGTTCAGATATTTCCGCTGGCTCAGGAACAACATCAATCTTATAAGACAATAATTGCTGTCCATTAGATTCACGAGGTCTTAGAGTTGCTATATTATGACAATAGCTAACCGGAGCGTTATATTCATATTTCGTAATATGGGTAATATTGAATATCATAACTAAATAGGAAAAGACTGTCTAACTAATTGATTTTGCTTGGTCGTGTGATCAAAATAAGTTTTTGATATGGATTGGGACGTTTCATAAAGTAAGTCGGATAGTTCTTCTAGTAAATTATCTAAATCTTTTCGTACTACATCTTCTTTTGATGCTGATTTTACAAGATCTAATGAATTTGCCAGACGTAATTTTGAAAAACCTTCAAATATATATTTCTGATAATCAACCAAATGATGCATCGTATCTGAATGAGGCAATTTTGATATATCTTTTTGAATTCTATTAAACATATAGGTTAGCGATCTTGAGTATTCTAAGTCAAGCATCACTAAATCAATAACATGTTCTATTTGAATATACGAACGATAACTGTGCCTATAGATATTTAAACTTTCATGACTAACTAATAGGTACTCTAATAATTCATACTCTACTTGCTTATCATATTTTATTGATAACAAAGACCTGCATTTTGTAATTGTTAGCGTACTCTGCTCTAGCTGCAACCCAATAAAATAAAGCAACAAACCTTGTTGCACCATTATGCTTTCTTCTATTAAACCCATAAATGCAATTAAGCGGGTTATTAATTGATTGAGCACTTTTATTATTTTATTGATGGACCTGTCAGAGTCTTTTTCAAAAGCTCTCCATAGTTTTTGAATATTTTCAAAAACACGCCACATATCGGAAGACCAAAGGTTTCTTATGGAATAGTATGAATTACTGAACATGCTAATGGTATGAGCTAAACTACCGGACCTGTTTTTATCCAGAATAACAGATAGCATTTCTTTATAAGGATTATCCATTGCGTATTCTCCGTTTTTGTTTTTCTCGGAGAATCCCGGAAAGGTTCCTGTTAACTGTGTTACTGCATTAAAAAGTACTTGTAACTTAACACTATCTGGTTTTTCACTGCTATTCTGAACAAGAACCATCTGTTTCAGCACCATTCTTAAAAAACGGGCATTAACTAAGGTGCGACCTACATAACGACCAGCCCAATATAGATTTTCAGCGGTAAGACTTGGCAAATCGCTCAAACCTGTAGCACCAATAGAAGGTTTTGGTTGCCAATAGTGTGCTTTGGTTTCTTTACTTGCTGCATCTTCTAATATCCAAAAATCTTTACTGGTACCACCTCGCTGATTGGATACACGAACGGTATCTCTTTCCGGAGCAACACGCACTAAACCACCTGGCATTACAGAATATCCATCTTCTGTTCCAATAGAAAAAGTTCGAGCCACCAAATTTCGCGGCTCAATTTTTCCATCCGTAAGATTTGGAGCTGTAGAAAAATTGATTTTCTCTTGGGCCACAAATCTGTATGGTCTCAGGTTAATTTCTGCTTTTAGCTTTTCAATTTCATCTTTACTTAAAAATTGCCCAAAATGAATGCTTTCGCGGTTGGTACGATCTATTCTTTTAATTACAAGGTTAGAAATATTGTTTAAAACATAATTCCGTTCCTTTTCCTGACCACACCACCATGAAGCTATTTGTGGTAAAATAAGTTCTTCTTTAAGAAAGTACCTTCCTATGGCCGGCATAAAAGGTATTAACCCAGGATTTTCTAAGACAGCACTACCAACAGGATTTATAATTGCCACGTTACCTCTTCGTACGACATCTAGTAATCCCGCAACACCAAGACGTGAATCTTCTCTAAGTTCTAAAGGATCAATATATGCATCATCTACACGTCTAAGAACAACATCTACTTGTTTTAATCCCTTTAGTGATTTCATCCATAAAAATCCATTACGAACAACTAAATCGTTGCCTTGCACTAATGGGTAACCTAAAAAAGAAGCTAAAAAGGCATGCTCAAAATAAGTTTCGTTATGCGAACCCGGAGTTAAAATTACGATGTTCGGATTTTCTTTATTTTCAGGAGAAGCATCAACCAACATTTGATTGAATTCTTGGAAAAAACCGGAAAGTCCTTTTACGTTCATTTTAGAAAACATCTCTGGTAGCATTCTACTTGTAGTAGATCTATTCTCTAATGCGTATCCCATTCCAGAAGGGGCTTCTGCGCGATCATTTACGACCCACAAACGCCCATCTGTACCGCGAGCAATATCTGCGGCGTACATGGAAAGTAATTTTTCAGTAGAATATTTTATTCCTGTACATTGACGTAAAAAACCGCGATGCCCGTAAATAATTTCACTAGGTACGATTCCGTTTTTAATGAGATTACGCTCACCGTAAACATCTTTCAAAACCAAGTTCAATAACTCGGCTCTTTGCTTTAATCCTGCTTCAACAAGTTTCCATTCACTTTCATGCAATAAAAAAGGAACCGCGTTTAGATTCCATGGTCTATGCAATCCTTTGGGGTCATTGTAAACATTATAGGTGACGCCATTCTCTGCCAAAAGCCAGTCAATATCTCTTTGACGTGTATTTAAACCTGCTGCACCTAACTCACCTAGACTCTTAAAAAGTTTTGTCCAATGCGGTTTTACATCCATTTTTGGAGTAAACATTTCATCGGACTTATAATCTGTAAAATAATTACTTAACCACGTTGTATTTATCACTTATGTTGAAAGTTTTCTTTATTTCTTTTTCCGTAAATCAAGAACATGAGGATATTCTGGACTTACTGGAATCTCTGAATAGTCAAAAGTAGTAGAAGCAGCTTTACGTTCTACCATTCTACCAACAAAATTTGTTGCTGCCACCATTTCTGTAGGCGCTATCTCTCCTTGCGTATGACCAAAGTCCCAAAAGCGATTAATTCTTCTTGATTCGGCCTCATAACTATTCACCGGATAACTATCGTAAGAAAGTCCACCAGGATGAGCCACAAAATAGGTACAACCACCTATAGACTTATTATTCCAAGTATCTACCACATCAAAAACCAATGGCGTATCTACACCTAATGTAGGGTGTAATGCAGACCAAGGTTCCCAAGCTTTAAAACGCACACCGGCAACATATTCACCTTTTACCCCTGTACTACTTAATTGGACTTTTACACCGTTACAGGTTAAAACATAACGTTCTTCTGTAAAGTTATTGATTTTTATCTGCACCCTTTCAAGTGAAGAATCTACATATCTGGCTGTTCCTCCGCCTGTCATCTCCTCTCCTAGTACATTCCAAGGTTCAATAGCCATGCGTAATTCTATCTGCATAGCATTAATTTCTACCATACCATAAAGAGGAAATCTAAACTCAAAGAAAGGATCAAACCAATCTAATTTAAATGGAAAGCCTGCGTCATTAAGTTGGGTTACGATATCCTTTATATCTTCTTTTACATAATGCTCCAATAAGAATTTATCGTGCAGTTCCGTTCCCCATCGCACTAAATTGTGCTTATAAGGTTTTTTCCAGAACCAAGCTACCAGCGTTCTAACCAATAGCATCTGCATTAGACTCATTTGTGCATGTGGCGGCATATCAAAAGCCCGAAGCTCAAGAATACCTAAACGTCCAGACGAACTATCTGGAGAATATAATTTATCTATACAAAACTCCGCCCTATGAGTATTTCCTGTAATATCAGTTAATAAATGTCTAAAAAGCCTATCGGTCAGCCAAAAAGGAACCTCTTCGTCATCAGGAATTTGAGAAAAAGCAATTTCTAATTCGTACAAATTTTCTAATCTAGCTTCATCTACACGTGGAGCTTGACTTGTTGGTCCAATAAAGGCTCCTGAAAATAAATATGAAAGACCAGGGTGGTGTTGCCAAAATGTAAGTAAACTACGAAGCAGTTGAGGATTTCTAAGCAATGGACTATCCGCTGGAGTTACGCCACCTAAAGTAACGTGGTTTCCACCACCGGTACCTGTATGCTTCCCATCTAACATAAATTTCTCTGTACCCAACCTACACTTTTTTGCTTCGGCATATAATAAAAGTGTATTGTCCGTAAGCTCTTTCCAGTTTTTTGCAGGATGCACATTCACTTCAATTACCCCAGGATCAGGTGTAACTTTAAGCACTTCCAAACGATTGTCCCTTGGCGGTTCATAACCTTCCAAAATTACGGGAACATCTAATTCTTTGGCTGAGGCTTCTATACTGGCTACTAAATCTAAAAAGTCTTCTGCGCTATCTAACGGAGGAAGAAATAGGTATAATTTTTCTTCCCTAACCTCTGCACAAATTGCTGTGCGCACGTAAGGTTGTTTTTTCAACTTTGGCTTTGACTTTGCCTTAGCTGATTTTATTCTTTGTTTGAGTTCAAAACCATAAGGTTTCAATTTAGGCTTTGTTTCAAACATTTCCGGTTCTGCCGTAGGTTCTGAAGGCACCTCTGGGTCTTTTGGCAATGATTCTAATGGTAAACGCAGACCTATTGGCGAATTACCCGGTGTTAGGTACAAATGTTCACCACGAAATTCCCAAGGATTGGTTATCCATTGAGCATCTTTTTTGGCTAACGGAAAAACATGACCTATAGTTTCTCCAAGACCTTGTTCCAAAATTTCGCCCAACTTACGTCTTAAGCTGGTATCTTTTTTATTATATTTTTTAGGGTCAACATCAACCGGTAGTTTCCCTTCTTCCCAAAGAAAATAAAAGGCATCTTCATAAGCAGGCATAATGCTGGTTTTAGAAGCCCCCAATTTATCGGCAAGATTCTCTAGAAATGTGTTACTAATATTCTCAGGTAATTTATAGGTTTCAGAAAATGAAGCCAACAATTTAGGCTCATCCCAGACCTTTTCACCATCTTTTCGCCAATGTATTCCTATTAACCAACGTGGTAACGGCTCACCAGGATACCATTTTCCTTGCGCGTGATGCAATAGACCACCTTTGCTAAATGCATTCTTTAAGCTGACAGAAAGTTCGCTAGCAAGTTTTCTTTTATGTTCTCCATCAGCGGCCGTGTTCCATTCTTTAGATTCCATATCATCTATAGAAACAAAAGTTGGCTCTCCTCCCATGGTCAATCGTACATCATTGGCCTGTAATTGCTCCTCTACTTCAAAACCTAAGTTGTAAATAGCATTCCATTGATCTTCTGTGTAGGGTTTTGTTACTCTTGGAGATTCAAAAATTCGTGTAACGGAATTATTAAATATGAATTCAGTTTCGCATGGATCTGTCATTCCGGATACTGGGGCAGCACTTTCAAAAGAAGGCGTACATGCCAATGGTATATGCCCCTCACCTGCTAAAAGTCCTGAAGTGGAATCCAATCCAATCCAACCTGCACCTGGTAGATATACTTCTGTCCACGCATGTAAATCCGTAAAATCTTCTTCTGGACCAGAAGGGCCATCCAATGATTTTTCATCAGATTTTAATTGCACCAAATATCCAGAAACAAAACGTGCTGCAAGACCTAGATGTCTTAAGGTCTGTACTAAAAGCCATGCAAAATCTCTACAGGAACCAAGCTTTTTATCTAAGGTTTCTTCACAAGACTGCACGCCAGGCTCCATACGGACCGTATAATTGAGATAATTATACAGGCTGCTGTTCAGCTCAATCAAAAAGTCAATGCTTCTTTTAGGAGTTAAATCTATTTTTTTTACCCAATCTTTTAATAGTGGGCCCTTCTCAGTTATTTCTAAATAAGGTAAAAGTTCTTTTTTCAATTCCTCCGAATAGACAAAAGGATAGTTTTCTACCCCTTTTTCAACAAAAAAATCAAAAGGATTAATTGTTTTCAAATCGGCAATAATCTCAATATCTACTGATAGGAAATCTGTTTTCTCAGGAAAAACAATACGTGCTAGATAGTTGCCAAAAGGATCCTGTTGCCAATTAAAAAAATGATTGTCTGGCTTTATTTTAATAGAATACGCTTCAATAGGTGTGCGACTATGTGGTGCTGGTCTTAGTCTAAAAATATGTGGAGAAAGATTAATTCTCCTATCATATTTATAAGTCGTCTTATGTGAGATTGATACTTTCAGTGCCATCTAGTAAAATTAAATTCGTTACATCCTAAGATAACGACTAATTTGAGGTTCCACCTACTTCGTTTAAATTTTTATGTAAAAATAACTAACAACCTAAATTAAGACCACGATTGCTAATTTTTGATATTTTAATTGCTCTATTGGTATTTTATTAAAAACCAGTGAAATTCAAAATAGGTCTTACAGGTTATTAGTAAGCGTTTTTTATTACAATTTTTCGTAAAAAAAAGCCCAATCTTAGATTGGACTCTTATAAATTATGATGTTAAATTCTAGTTTAAAAGAAAATCTTCTTTCTTAAAACCATTATTAAATTTTATGTCGCTCATCGTATAAACACCTGTTTCTACAAAACCACCTTTTTTATCTGGCATATAACTTTTACGTACAGTAGATAACAAAAGACCATCAACTTTTTCGTAAGTCAATGTCATTTTTAAAATTGGCTTGTTTACACCCATGGCTGGTAAAGAAAAGAAGAATTGATCTACCAAATGTGTGTTAGGGTTAAAATATAAAATAAAGTCATCGTTCTTCTCCTTTTTGGTAACATCGGCGCTGTAAGTTAAACTTACTTTATCATAATTAATATCTCCTACTTTTTCAGTACCAAGGTATTTGTAGTTAGTGCCTGGATTCTTTAATTTGTACATCATTGCGAACCAATAAATATTTACTTTACGTAAGAACACGGTTCCGCCTATAGCTTTAGGATCAGTAATACTCTTACCATCTAAAGTTAACGCAGGTTTATTATCCACTAAAGATTGAACAGCAGTTCCTTTTTGACCAGGAAGCAAATTAATATCATGTTGCTCGTAAGAACCCCATGATTGTTCCCCATTAAAAATATAACGCTCTATAGACACATCTTTACCTTTAGCAAAATTGTCATATTCATAATGATATTGAATATCTTTTTTGGCATCTAAGGCAGTATAACCTCCATTAACCGCTACTAAGGCATCTAATAATTCAGCTGATTTAGTATCTGTGTTTTGTGCATTAACTGTGATAGCAACTACCATTGTCAATAAAAATGACGCTAAGGTGCTTTTAAGTTTTTTATTCATAACTACTTTATTCTGATTTTAAATTCAAGGGTTAGTCTACCTCTATTTTAAAACTTACAAAGACTTGATTTATAAACCCTGACATTACCCCAATAAGCTTGCTTTAAACCTGGAAACCAAAGTTTTAAGTGATTAACCTGCCGGTCAAAACTATTTTTACGTAATTTTGTTAACCAAATGGTTAAACCGTACAGTTAGTAATGAAAAAGGGCAAAGACGAAAATACCGAAGAGCAAATACTTGAAGCAGCAAAGAATGTTTTCCAGACCAAAGGAATGGATGGTGCGCGAATGCAAGAAATAGCCGATAAGGCAGGGATTAATAAAGCCATGCTTCATTATTACTATAGAAGTAAACAACTACTTTTTGAAGCCGTTTTTAAAAATGTCTTTTCTTTATTGGCGCCTCAGTTAAATGCAATTCTAAATGACGATTCTTCTATTGAAGAGAAAGTGAAAAATTTCACTTTTAACTATATATCTTTTATTAGTAAGCATCCTTATTTACCCAATTTCATAATTCAAGAATTGAATAGAAATCCGGAGTTTATTTTACAAATGAAGAATAGTAAAGGATTTCCTAACCTAGCTAAATTTAAGGAGCAAGTAGATAGAGAGGTAGAAAAAGGCAGTATAAAACCTATAAGTGCGGAGCAGTTGTTTATCAATATTCTAGCGCTCAATATTTTTCCTTTTGTAGCTAAACCTTTGATTATGGCTTTCTCTAATGTAGATAGTAAGGCATATAAACAACTCATGGAAGACCGTAAAACTGAAGTTGCCGATTTCATTATCAACTCCATAAAGAACACCTAGTATGAAACGTATACTACTATTTCTTGTAATACTAACAGCGTTTCCTGCTATTGCTCAGCAAAGTATTACGCTGGAAGAGTGTTATAATTCTGTGACTCAAAATTACCCTTTGGCAAAACAGTCATCACTCTTGGAAACACAAAATACTTTAGAAGCCGCTGTAATTTCTACTGCAAAACTGCCTCAATTAAGTCTGGATGCGCAAGCTACTTATCAATCTGATGTAATTGAAATTCCTATTGCCAGCGCTAATATTGACCCATTAAATAAAGATCAGTATCGTGCTACGTTTTCAGTAAATCAATTGATTTATAACGGAGGGGCAACGGCCGCTTCATTGGCCATTAAATCTGCTGAATTAAAATCGAAACAAAAACAGGTTGAAGTGAGTCTATATCAATTAAGACAACAGATTAATCAACTCTATTTTTCTATTTTATTAGCACAGGAAAGCAATCTATTATTAAAATCGAAACAAACACAGTTAGAGGCTAAACTAAAAGAGGTTAGTTCTGGTGTAAAAAACGGTATACTACTACCCTCTTCAGATAAAGTATTGGAAGCTGAATTATTAAAAATAGGCCAACAGTTTAAGGAAATAGAAAGCAATAAAATAACGCTAATAGAAACGCTCTCTAGTTTAATAAAACAGCCTATATATGCTAGCACAGAGTTTAAAAATCCGCTAATAGAAATTCATCTACAGAATGAGTTAATTAGACCTGAACTAGAACTATTTCAATACAAAAAAGATGAAATAGAAAATTCAGAAAATTTGATTTCAAAACAGAATGTACCCAAGATACTAGGCTTTGCTACCGGTGGTTATGGAAATCCAGGATTGAATATGCTAGATAATTCATTTCAGCCTTTTTATACAGCAGGCGTAAAATTACATTGGAATGTTTTTGATTGGAACGCTAATCAAAAACAACGGCAATCATTAGCTATCAATAAGGATATTTTGGATAATGAAACAGAAATTTTCAAACTCAACACTACTATTGAGCTTAATAAACAGCAAAGAGAAATAGAGAAAATAGAAGCTATTATAACATCTGATGAAGCTATAATCAAACTTAGAAAAGAGGTGTTGCAAATGGCAGATTCACAACTAAAAAATGGGGTGATTACATCTTCGGCATATATCACGGAACTTACCAATTTATATGAAGACCAAAACACCTTAGTACGGCATGAGATACAGTTACAACTCGCAAAAGCAAACTACAATGTCATTAAAGGGTAATACATATAGAAAAATGAAAAGGTACAACTATATATTAGGCTTAAGTATTATTGCTACCACCCTCTTTTCCTGTGGTGATTCTAATGGAAAAGCAGACGGTTACGGCAATTTTGAAGCTACTGAAATCACTATTTCAGCAGAAAATAGTGGGAAACTAATGCAGTTTGATGTTAATGAGGGAGATGTGCTTAAGAAACAGCAATTTATAGGATATATAGATACCATTCCGCTAGCCTTAAAACGAGAACAATTAGAAGTTTCTAAAGCTGTTGTCAGTTCAAAATCTAGAGGTGTACTGTCACAAATTAATGTGTTGAATTCTAAATTGAAAAATGGAAATATCAACAAAGATAGAATTGAGAATTTAATAAAGGATAATGCCGGTACACAGAAACAATTAGATGATATTGAAGGTGAAATAGATGTTTTAAAAAGTCAAATTAGAAGTGTTGAAATACAGAATGCTCCTGTGGTGAACGAATTAAAATCTATTGATGTGCAGCTTAGACAGATTGATGATCAAATTCAAAAAAGTAAAATCATTAACCCTTTAGCGGGAACGGTTTTAACCAAGTATGCAGAACCTAATGAGATTACAACTTTTGGGAAACCGCTTTATAAAATTGCAGATTTAAAAACCATGCAGTTACGCGTGTATATTAGTGAAACTCAATTAGCCAATTTAAAAATTGGTCAGGAAGTTACTGTAAAAATTGATGATGACACTGCTATGAAGTCTTATAAAGGGACCATCAGCTGGATTGCCTCCGAAGCTGAATTCACACCTAAAATTATTCAAACAAAAGAAGAGCGCGTTGCTTTGGTTTATGCTCTAAAAATAGATGTAGCTAATGACGGAAGCCTTAAGATTGGTATGCCTGCAGAACTATGGTTAACTCAAGAATAATGGGCATATCCGTTTCTAACATATCAAAATCTTACAACACCGTAAAGGCCTTACAGGACATTTCCTTTGAGGTAAAATCTGGCGAGCTCTTCGGTCTAATTGGTCCAGATGGCGCTGGTAAAACAAGCTTGTTCCGGATTTTAACCACACTTTTATTGGCTAATGAAGGTACGGCAACCGTTGCTGGCTTTGATGTGGTTAAGGATTATAAAAAGATAAGGAATAGTGTTGGGTACATGCCCGGAAAATTTTCACTTTATCAAGATTTGACCGTAGAGGAAAACCTGACTTTTTTCGCAACTATTTTTGGAACGACTATTCAAAAAAACTACGATTTAATACAAGAGATTTACGTTCAGATTGAGCCGTTTAAAAATCGTAGAGCCGGTAAACTTTCTGGCGGAATGAAACAAAAGTTAGCGTTGTGCTGTGCCCTCATTCACAAACCAAAAGTATTGTTCTTAGATGAACCCACTACTGGTGTTGACCCAGTTTCCAGAAAAGAGTTTTGGGAGATGCTTAAAAGATTGCAACAAAAAGGCATTACCATTTTAGTATCTACGCCATATATGGACGAGGCTGCTTTGTGCGATAGAATAGCATTGATACAAGACGGTAAAATTTTACAGATAGACACACCACAAGCCATTGTAAAGCATTACCCAAAACAGATTTACAATGTTAGCGCCACTAATACATATGAGCTTATTAACGCTTTAAAGGCCTATGAGTATAGTCATAGTGTTTACCCTTTTGGTGAATTTGTTCATTACACGGACCAAAGGTCAGATTTTAATCCCATAGAATTAAAAGTGTATTTAGAATCTAAAAACCTATCTGATATTGTAATAGAAAAAACAAAGGTTACCATTGAGGATACCTTTATGGAACTGGCAAAATAATGGATAACGATAAAGTCATACAGGTAGAAGGGTTAACCAAAATATTTGGTGATTTTACGGCGGTAGATGCCATAACTTTTGACGTTAAAAAAGGAGAAATATTTGGTTTTCTAGGAGCCAATGGTGCAGGTAAAACGACAGCAATGAAAATGCTGATAGGTATTTCTATTCCAACTTCTGGAGCAGCCAATGTAGCCGGCTTTGATGTATTCAAACAGGCCGAAGACATTAAGAAGAACATTGGTTATATGAGCCAAAAGTTTGCACTATATGATGATTTAACGGTTAAAGAGAACATCACTTTTTTTGGAGGTATTTATGGATTGTCTAGAAATGTGATAAAAGAAAAGTCAGATGTATTAATTACGGAATTAGGACTCCAAAAAGTAGCCAACCAATTAGTAGGCTCTTTGCCCTTGGGTTGGAAACAAAAACTATCTTTTTCAGTGGCTTTAATCCATGATCCAAAAATTGTCTTTTTAGATGAACCCACAGGAGGTGTTGACCCTATTACGAGACGCCAGTTTTGGGAGATGATTTATAAAGCTGCAAATGAAGGAACCACGGTTTTTGTTACCACACACTATATGGATGAAGCAGAATATTGTGATCGTGTATCTATTATGGTCAATGGAAAAATAGAGGCTTTAGATACTCCCAAAAAGCTTAAAAAACAGGTTAACGCTGCTACTATGAACGACGTATTTCTAAAACTTGCAAGAGGATGAAAAGGTTCATAGGCTTCGTAAAAAAGGAATTCTACCACATCTTTAGAGATAGACGCTCATTGTTTATACTTTTTGGAATGCCTATTGCCCAAATTTTGCTTTTTGGTTTCGCTATTACCAATGAAATAAATAATGTAGATATTGCTGTTTTAGACCATTCTAAAGATGCTACTACAAAGGAAATTATCAATAAAATATCGGCATCAAAATACTTCAGTATTAAGCAGATGATAACTCACGAAGCGAACATCACTTCCGTTTTTGAAAAAGGCCAGGTTAAGGCCGTTTTGAATTTTGAAAATGACTTCAGTAAAAATCTGATTAACGACCACAAAGCCAGGATACAAATTGTTACGGATGCCACAGATCCCAATACGGCAAATACCATAAGTAATTATGTAAATGCCATTCTACAGCAGTATCAATTAGAATTAAATAAAGGCACCACTACCCCATATCAAATCGTCTCTCAGACGCGTATGGTGTACAATCCTGAGTTAAAAAGCGTCTATATGTTCGTACCAGGTGTAATGACTATTATTCTCATGTTGGTTTCGGCAATGATGACTTCTATTTCTATTACAAAAGAAAAAGAATTGGGTACTATGGAGATACTTTTGGTATCACCAATTAACCCCTTTCAAGTAATTATAGGAAAGGTGGTTCCTTATATTTTTCTATCTGTTATTAACGCTATAGTTATAGTGTTGTTAAGTATTTTTATCTTTCATATGCCAGTGCAAGGCAGCCTATTTCTACTTGGTTTAGAGAGTGTATTATTTATAGTAAGTGCTTTGGCATTGGGAATTTTAATCTCCACTATTTCTAAAACACAACAAACTGCTATGATGATTTCTTTAATGGGACTCATGTTACCGGTAATTCTATTATCCGGCTTTATTTTTCCTATATCCAGCATGCCGGTGCCACTTCAAGTTATCAGTAATATCATTCCAGCAAAATGGTTTATTATCATCATTAAAGGCATCATGCTCAAAGGTGTAGGCATACAATACATATGGAAAGAAACACTAATTCTTTTGGGAATGACCGTATTCTTTATTGCACTAAGCGTAAAGAAATATAAAATAAGATTGGAGTAATGAAAACCATTCTATACATCATACAAAAAGAGTTCAAGCAAATCTTTAGAAATAAAGGAATGCTACCTATCATTTTTGTTTTGCCGGTTCTACAACTTATCATTCTATCCAATGCGGCCACTTTTGAAGTAAAGAATATCAAATTTGGCTACATTGATAATGACCATACTTCTACTTCTAGAGCTTTAGTTGAGAAATTTAATGCTTCTGATTATTTTAATGTATTGACAGATTTCCCATCGGAAGCAAAGGCAAGCGCAGAAATGTTATTAGGTAATGTAGATGTGGTATTAGACATTCCGCAATATTTTGAACGGGATTTGCAAAAGGAAAAATATATTAATTTAGGAGTTACCATTAATGCTATTGATGGTGCAGCTGCAGGAGTTGAAAATGTATACATAACCCAAATTATAAAACGTTATAATCAACACTTAAAAATTGATTTACTACAAGTTTCTGACAACCAAATACAACCCGTCAATATAGAAACCATACCCTTGTTTTGGTATAATGAAACCCTGAATTATAAAACTTTTATGGTGCCCGGGATATTGGTATTGCTTGTCACCATGATTACGCTGTTCCTTTCTGGAATGAACATCGTACGCGAAAAAGAGATTGGAACTCTAGAGCAAATAAACGTGACCCCCATTAAAAAGAGTCAGTTTATTATTGGAAAACTATTTCCGTTTTGGGTCATAGGAATGGGATTGTTGACCATAGGGCTATTACTAGCAAAGGTAATATTTCAAGTTCCTATGGTGGGGAGTTTAGCACTCTTGTATTTGTACACCTCCATTTATATTTTAGTGATTTTAGGAATAGGATTGTTCATCTCAAATTTCACGGATACACAGCAACAAGCCATGTTTATTGCTTGGTTTTTTACGGTGATTTTCATTTTAATGAGTGGTTTATTTACACCTATTGAAAGCATGCCCAAATGGGCCCAAATCGTAACGGAATTCAATCCAATTAGGTATTTTGTTGAAGTAATGCGCATGGTAATGCTTAAGGGTTCTGGTTTTGTTGACATTCTTCCTCACCTACTAAAAACCTCGCTTTACGCTATCGTTATGAATGGATTGGCAGTTTGTAGGTATAAAAAGACAACGTAAACAGATCTTTCATGAATGTTTGATATTAACTCTAAATTGAATTTTATCTATAGATTATAATAATCAATATTCTAAATGAACTATTTCAAATAAGAAGATTTTACTGCTTTTTAACCCTATGAGTTATTCTCCTATTGGTAATAACACTAGGTAAGCGTACAGCTAATAGAACTGTGTCCGAGGCCGTAGCAGCACATAAAGGTGTATTTGTATTGGACGCCATTAAACGGTATTGATAGTTGTTTTTATCCATACCTGGCTTTATAACAGTTAATGTGGTGGTTTGAGTTCCGGAATACGCAGCACCGTCCGTGATGTTATTAAATGTTGTTCCGTTGTCTGTACTCAATTCCCATTGATACGTATTTGCATTCTGTACGTTTGCAAAGAATATGGCATCTTGTCCAACTAGTACAATTTCGTTTGTTGGTTGCGTGGTATAATTAACTTCTGCAATGACATTTATTGTGTAATTGCCTAAGTCTACAGGACACGAATTATCTCCCCATCGAGCCCATAAATCGTATGTTCCCGATGATAGTCCGGTATACGTAATACTTCCCATAGCATCTGATATTTGAGACCTATAGGTACTACCATTATCTAAACTAAACTCTATCCAAGTTTCTTGAGGGTAGTCTCTAAATACAAATTCTATACTTCCGTTATTTAACCCACAACTAGTATCAGTGGTATTCACAGCTGCTTGAGGAGACGGATTTACAGTTACCGTCATCGTATCTGTACTCCTACATCCGTTGGGCCGGGTAACGGTTACCGTATAAATAAGATCTACCGGAGTTGTAATTTTTGGTCCATTATAAGTAAACACAGGACTTGCCGATAGCGTGTTATCTAAATAAGCGGTCTCTACAGGAGATATGCCTGCCCATTGATAGGTATAAGCAGCTAGTGGATTACCTAAGGTAACACTACTGGTTATTTCACAAACTTCTTTGTCCGGCCCCGCTGCTCCATTTAATGATGTAGGTGTCACCATAGGCGTATAGGCATCTGCACAAAAGCATCGGTTTTCACTAGTTCTTACGGCTATAACAACATTACAAACTTGTGAGGCTGGAATAGTAAAACTAAGAGATTCAGATATGGTATTCCCTGCTGTGATGCCTACGGCGAGTATTTTGTCATCTAAAATAATTTCTGAAGCATCATAAACACCATTCTGGTTGGCATCATAAAAAGCTTCGATTATTGTTCCTGCAGCAATATCAAAAGCGGATGTATTTTCAATACTAAAGGCGGTAGCAATTAGTTCATTAGTACCCGATAGTTTTGCTTTAGTAGCTGTAGAAGTGATTACCAAACTTGCGCGATCTACATTAAAAATATAATCGTATTCTCCGGTTTGGACAGAAAGTATCGGGCAGAATCCGTCAGACTCCGTAGAACAGGATATATTTTCCGTCTCATCTAAAGAAGTAATAGTTATGGTTTTATTACCGCAACTTATAAAACCAGTTGCGTCTTCTGTAACCTCGTATGTATAGCTAAAGACGTCTCCGTTTACCATTCCAGAAGAAATGGTAAGTTTTATCACTTCATTACCATTGGTACTGGTTTCCAAACTATCAAAAGAGGCACATAAAGTAGAGGTGCACGTATAGGAGTTAGGTGTATAGGAATATCCTATTGGCAATTCAATATCTATAAAACCATTGGCGCCAACAGGTTCTGAGGTAATAATGGTATGCGTATTTTCCAATACAACAGGCGTACTGCAATTATCAAAACTACCGGATACCAAATCTACATCTGTTACAACAGAATAATCTGCGGCTACACCAGATACGTTTGTTGATACGGTTTGCGATTCTAAACTGTTCCCCAATGCGGGTGTTCCACATATATTATTTGCAGATGCCGAAACCTGGAAGTTAGACCCTGCAACAAAATTACAATTAGAGGTCATTTTAAAGCGTGTGGCCATTAATCTACTATTGGCATCACCTCCATCGTTTAACGTTCCCGGTAGACCCAAAGTAGGAAATACGGTATGCTGGGTTAGGTCATAAACATAATTAGAACCTGTATTTGAGCTAACGGCTATAGCCTCCCAATTATCTGAACCTACAGGATATTCCGCTTCAAAACTACCGGAAACCGGATTCATACCTTGTGGCGCAATAATGGTGAACATCACATCCTTAATATTACCGGATTGAACGGAGTTTATATTAAAAGCATAGTCCAATGGGGTACAGATGTCAATAGCACTTCTGGGTTCTTCTACTGAGATAATTTCTACCTCCCCACTTGCTGGAGTAAAAATAAGGTCTAGTTCTTCTTTACTACAAGTTTCAACATTGGGATCGGTTGGATATTCATTACAGTTCCAACCACCAAAAACCTTTAAGGTAGTCTCCACACAACTGGTATAGGAGAAGTCTACCCTATAATCTTTAAAACTACTAGTGGTAAGTCCTGTGGTTCCTAAAAGATATAAATTACCCCCAGGATATGGCGTTGGTGCCACCTCAAGACCTGTAGCAATATCCACTACTCTTTCAATTTGTACGTTAGGCACATCATCTATGGAAATCCAATTGTAAGGTGCCGTTTTAGAACCGGTGTTCGCCATTTGAACCACCCAACTTTCAATTGGTTCGGAGGCCTGTATAGCACCCGTTTGGTTTGTTAGCGAAATTTCTGGATGCTCGTAATGGGTAATATTACGAGCATTTGTTTTTATAATTTCCTGTTCCGTGCTGGTGGGATTATCATCTGCATAATGGTAATAGTAATCCTTTATTTTAAAGTTAAACACTATAGGCTCGGTTGTTTCTGTTTCACAAGTGGCCCTTACTTTAAAAGGATAAAGTCTTCCATAGGCATTCGTTACCGTTAAGCCTACGCCAGGCCAATCTCCCGGATTATTGAACGTATACGTATTCCCCGAAACTGCATCGGCGGTTAAAGTGCCTCCGCCACTTATACTTGCTTCTATAAGTTCATATCCTGGCGGAATTACTGCTTCAATAGACTCCACATACATAACCGGTCTATATTCATTTTGGTAATAAAAACCAGCGGTGTCAAACCTTCGTGCTAAGTAGTTGGTGCTTCCTCCTAATTGTACAATATCACAACCGTAGTTAGAATAGGTATTGGTACCAATAACATCTCTGGTACCTACTAAATACATTTCTGGAGTAAAGAAGTTACAATATACTTGGGCTCCGGTTACGGCATCCGTGTTATAAAAATACCATTGTCCGCCAGACTGCACATCGTGTTGCGTCATGCTATTAGAGGTCACTTGGTAACGAGAAACAGTTTCTATTTCATCGCCATTTAACAAACCTCCATTGGGAATAAGAGCACTTAAATTCCAATCGATTATTTGGTCTGTAGTAGTAGAATTGGCCATAGAAAAACTGGTAAGTGTTCCACTGGCAACAGCAACACCACTTCGTATGATAGTAACATCTACTTCTAAAGGGGTTATTTTATTGGTTGATGCATTTATTTTATCCAATACCAAACGAGCTCCTAATGTTGCTGACGCTCCATTTTGGGTAGCATTACCGTGTATTTCTATTTCATCTAAATACAACGCTTTAGATAAATCATAGGCACTTATATTAGCGGCAACTTGTTTGGTAGACATGGAACTATCTGTCCAACCCAAAGAATTATCCGCACGGCGTACAATAGGTATACCACTGCTTGGACCAATAAGACAGCTACCTGGGCAACTGGCATTGGTGGTCAAACTACCACAAGTAAGCTCCCCTTGACAAGAACACCCTGTAGCCGGATTATTTATTTTTCTAAACGTATAATTCAAAGACAATTCTGAGCCAGAACTACAATCGTACACTAAATCGATTAAGGCATAGCCGATGTTGTTATTTGGTGATGTTATGGTCACTACATTTCCTGTTTGGGTATATCCTACAGAAACGGGATTTCCAGAACCCGGAAATTCACCATACCGCCATTCTACATTTCCTGTTCCCGAAACCGATACACCTGCTGGAAGGGTAAGCTCATATACATAACGAGAGCTTGCGCTATCAAAATCATCTTTCTGTCTATAGTATCCTATACTTAAACGAGTTCTAAAAGGAACATTGTCATCAATATTTGCGGGAATGTAGCCTGTAGTTACAAATGCCGATTGTGTATAGGCCAATGAAGAGCCTTGTGCATAAAGCCGCTGTGAAGACACCTCCGTAGCATCACACATGGTGGTATATTTTACCGATCCAGCAAAATTATCCATCACACTACTTGCGCCACAAGTACTTGCACAATTTATGGCCACATCTACAACAATGGCAACTGTTGAATTTTTTGGTAAATCATCATAAAACCCATCACCATCAATATCATCAAGGCCTACTCCCGCTCCATCTGGATCAGAAGTGAAATAATCTTCAAGGTCTACGGTTAATTTTCTCCCTACATATACCCATGGTACACTTTGTGAGTTTAAGGTTGCATTAGAAATGGAGTAGATGGTACTCATAGCCGTCAATGATTGACTACCTGTTCCCCTACCCTTTAGCAACTTCAGATTATACATGGTAGCAGCATTTGTATCTCCCGTACCCTCATTTACAAATTCTGCTTCTACTTTAAACGGGGTACACATATCTACATACCCTATTCTGGTGTTCCTGTTGGATTTGAAATCAGGATTTCCGGTAGCCATGTTAATACCACCCGTAACGGTTACCATTGTACACCAATCTACAGGGTCAGAATTACAGCCCCATCCTATTTGATAATCCGTAACTGGGCTGCATGTTTTTATTTCTATAGTTTCCGTAAATGTCAAGGTCTCGCCATTACACAATTGCGAATCGGCAGTAAGGTCCGTACCTGAAATGCTGTAATAGTATACCGATCCCACAACAGATGTTGGATTTATGGCAACACCATCTAAAGTAAGGCTTTGCTGCGCAATACCGGTTCCGTTATAATCTATGGCAAAATGTACTGCATTGGCACAGCCGTCCGCTCCATTGGTTATACTGAAGGTTCTACTCTTAATGTCACCAATTAATGCATCATTTAAAGTAGCGGGTTGTACAAAACTTAATGAAGGATAGTTAATGGAATATGGTGTGGTCTCCTCATCAGATAAAGATCCATTAATATCACCAATAACTTTATCCACAAAGATACCTCCGGCAAGAACGTTGCTATACGCGTCACAATATGCTTTTCTAAGAATAGTAAATTCAATAAAACTACCAACGGTAAGGTTAGTTGGTCCTAAAGTGAAGATAGGTTGGTTTGGGGTGCCTCCATTTTCTGTTATGGTCAGAGAACTTGTACCGCCTGTTTTTATAATGGAACCTACTTCATACTGCATTCCATCTGCTAAATCAATAGTAATTGTGGCGCCAGTTGTTGAGGCTTCAATTACATTCATTTTTACTTTCAGTAAGGTTGCGTCATTACATACCGTAGCATTTTCTGGTGCTTCTGGAAACGTAATTAAGAAAGACTGGGAGTAACTCAAAAATGAACATAGAAAAGCAACCAGAAGACCTGCCTTTTTAAGGTGTTTTTTGAAATTATAACTCATGCTGTAGGTTGTAAACTCCTATTTTGTTACTAACGGTTGAGATTTAGCATAGGTAGTCGGCACCAAATTTAACAGTTAAGACTAGGCTGCCATAGTCTATGTTGAGTAGCTAGCTATTTTTGTTGTAAACAGTCAGTTATCGAACATTTGGTACCGTTCATCCGAAATAAAACGGCACCTGTTTTGCGCAATAAAAACTAAACCGCTAAAAACGATAAGCTCATTAGTCTCCAAATATTCTTCCCGGCAAGTCGGTTTACAAATATAAATTGATATTATTTCACCTTAAATAACACCCGAAATCGATTGATTTTCGGACCACTAAAAAAACAATAACTTTGTGTAGATATTCGTATTAAAACAGCACTATTAAAATGTCATCTAAATCTCATATTTTAGTTAACGGTCATTCTCATGTGATCTACCAAGCCAATGCCCTATCTCAAGAAGAATTGGTAAAACAAAGTGAAGCTTTTTACAACTATTTAAATCAAAGAAGGTCAGTTCGGGAATATGCAGATACGCCTGTTCCTAAAGAAGTGATTGAAACCTTGATAAAAACGGCCGCCACTGCCCCATCCGGAGCGCATAAACAACCGTGGACGTTTTGTGCGGTTTCTAATCCTGCACTCAAAACTAAAATTAGAGAAGCTGCAGAAGCCGAAGAAAAGGAAAGCTACGAAAGTAGAATGAGCGACCGATGGAAGAAAGATTTAGAACCTCTGGGGACGGATATGCACAAGCCTTTTTTAGAGATTGCTCCGTGGCTTATTATTGTATTTAAAAAAGTACATGACCTTGGTGACGAAGGCGAAAAACTGAATAATTATTACGTAAACGAATCTGTGGGTATTGCCTGCGGTATGCTCATTACGGCTATACATAATGCTGGTTTGGTTACTTTGACCCACACACCTAGCCCTATGAATTTTCTGGCTAAGTTATTGAACCGCCCCAGTAATGAAAGGGCGTTTTTACTATTGCCTGTAGGCTATCCTAAATCCCCAACTTATGTGCCGGACATTGAAAGGAAGCCGTTAAATGAAGTATCAGAATTCTACGAATAACACTTCGATAAAATCGTTTAAAAAGGCTGTATAACAATGGATTATACAGCCTTTATATTTTTAAACTTATAATTTAACTGAAGTTGTTAATCACTTAAAAATCAACTAGTAATAATAAAAAAATATTGTGCAATTTTCAGAAGTCCAGTTCCAGAAACTATACACGTTTAATTATTATTCTATTCACTCTCTGTTGTTAAAGGTGAATGATGTTCATGAACCATTTTCCAGCCGTCTTTTGTGTTAACAAATAAGAGCGTTATTTGGTCATTAACAACCACTAGATCTTCTCCAAATTTAAGCTGATACAATTTATATAGAAAGCGTATTCAATAAAACATCCAAATCATCAAGATCAATGATTGCAGTCGCTCACAAAGTTATGCGAGCTTAACAACATTCTATGAAGACTACCTATATTTCTGTATGTCTAGAGGGTAGTTAAACTGCACTTTCTACTTAGGTGTTCTTATGTTTTTAATTGAATTATCTATTTCAAGATTTACTATAAAAACAAAAGGAACATCAACCACGTTGACATTCCTTTTAGTATTCTTATATTTTAATTCTTAGACTTACCTATTTAGGGGTAGCGCCAAAAGTATTAAAAGGTTGTTCAGTTCTAGAACTTTCCGTTGTCGTTTTTCCATTCTGACTTTGGAGGAATAGGCGCAATTACATCCCAATGTTCTACGATAAGTCCGTTTTCAATTCTAAACAAATCATAATAGGCTGTGTGCTCCCCTTTACCAAATTTACCTTCGCTCATTGTTAGCACAAAATTTCCTTGTCCTAGTACTTTATGAAGCTTGGTATACTCCATTACCAATCCATTTTCGGCAAAATATTTCATTGCGTCTCCAAAACCAGCAAGACCATCTGCAACTGCAGGATTGTGCTGCACATAGGTTTCAGGATTAATATAACTGGCAACCTTGTCCATTTCATGGTTCAACAATACCTTTTCAATAAAGTCTTGTGCTATTTTTTTATTGGTTTCAGTCTTATCTAAATCAGTAAGTGCGGTAGCTCCATCAAATTGTGTTCTTCCACTTGGGTTAGGTTTTTGAACTTCTAATAGATTATCCCAATGTTCAACAATCAATCCATCTTCAAATCTAAAAACATCAAAACCAGCTTTTGGCCCAAAAAAATCATATTCCGTATGGGTAAATACATAATCACCATCTTGAAAAGCACGTACTACATTCGCTTTAAAACCTCCTTTAGGCGCATGTTGCATTACTTCTCCAAATCCTTTTAAACCATCTGCAACGCCTAAATTATGCTGAATGTATTTGTTTGGATTAATGTAAGAAAGCGGTGTTTGATTACCTGTATTAAAACTATTCAACAAAGCAACTACCTTATCTTTATTACTTAACTCAACGTTTTTTAAAGATGTTAACGCTTGGTAACGCATCATATCTATAGTGGATTGATCCATCATTCCCATGAAATCTTTAGCAATAGGGTTGTTCATGAAATCATTGATTACGGCATCGGAGTTTTCTTTTGTATCCCAGTACGCCACTACAACTTGCTCACCAGCTTCATTGGCTCCAGTAATACGCTGTAAAAAACCTTTTTGTTTATCACTGAATCCTGTTCCAACTTTTTTATTCACTTTATCAAAGGCAGCTGCGTTAGTGCCTTCTTTGGTTTTAAAAGTCATTACCTCTGTAAACGTGCTCTTACTTGCTGTAAACTTATCGGTAATTGTAAAACGAGACATTTTCATGGTAGAACCTTCAATCATATTGGCATAGGTTGCAACAGAGGCATCTGCCATAAATTTATCCATAGAGGCTTTGGCATCCGCAAGGGTTTTCCAATACACCACCACAACATATCTACCTTGCTCATCCACACCACTTTGACGTCTAATATACCCAGGCTGTTTGCTTGTAAAGGTTTCTTCTATTTGGGCATCTAGCGTATTGAATTCCAATTCGCTCGCCGTAGTTTTTAAATTAAAACTGGTTACTTCCAATACTGTTTCAACCTTTCTAGGGGCGGTATTGCCACTTGCAATTACCACAGTAAAAAAACTTAGTACTGCTAATTTAATATTCATAATATGTGTTTTTAATATTGTTATTTAGAATAATGCTTTAGGTTTTAAAATTGGATTAAAACCAATCTGCTCCAGGGTCACCAGGAAAAAACGATTCAGGAAGTGAAAAGAAAAGTCCGCCGTCCTTATAGTTTGGATATAACAATTGAAGCTCATCTACTACCTCTTGTGCTGTAGTTGCAGTTTCACCATTTGTTAGCGTTTCCGTTCCTTTAATCAAACCCTGTGCTTTTTGTAGGTATTCAATGTTTTCGTCAATTGCAGTGCCTACTTCTGTACGTGACCCGTTGTGCCCTACAAATAAATGGTCATAGTCAGAGAAGTTGGTTTTTAAAACATTTAGACCAGCTACCCAGTTATCTATTTCATCTTCACCGTCCTTTGGCGTATACTCTCTTAAATACAAGTGAGAAAGATTATAAACAAGATCTCCAGAAAAAAGCGTTTTTAAAGATTCAATAGTAACATATCCGTTTTCACCGGTTTCTGCATTAGATACTTTATCAAAGGTAAAATCCAAACCGGCTATAGATTCTGAACCACTTACGCCAATTACCTCATTAGCATATAGATTGGTAAAATCCTCCGTGTTGTTCAATTGCTCGGCAACAGTGCTTTCTGCATAAAAAGGAAGTTCTGTAAAATTACCTGCACCACCATAATGATCACCGTGATTGTGGGTAATAATAACAGCCCCCGGTTTGTTAATGACATCTACGTAGGCCTTTATTTCATCTCCAAAATCAGGTGAAGGACCTAAGTCAATTAGAACAACATTTTCGGCTGTTTCTACAATGGTAACGGTATATGGCGCCGTACCAAAATCAATAGTGTGGTATCTTACCGTATTTTCTGTAATTACATTTACGGAACCAGAAGTTAAAAGGGTGCTTGCAGGTGCTGTACCAAAATCAACCACTTCTGTTTCTACTGGTGTAGAATCTTCATCATCGCTACAGGCTACGAATACCGCGGCTGTAAATAAGGCCAATGCCAAAACTTTAAATTTAGAATACTTCATCATTTTATTTTTTTTTAATGTTCAACACTGCAAAATTATCGTGAGAGCGCAGTATTTAGATTATCAAAATGATGCAAAGAATAATAAAAGTGTAACCGTTTTATAATTACTCCCTAAACTTAAGAGGTGTAGTTTGGGTGTTTTTTTTGAAGAATTTGGTCATATTAGCAGGTTCGTCAAAACCTGTTTTGTAACTAATTTCCTTTACGGATAACGAAGTAGTCACCAAATAGCGTTTAATTTCTACTACCACAAAATCATCTATAAAAGCTTTTACCGTCTTACCAGTAGTACTTTTAACAATGTCATTCAACAGTTTGTACGAGATAAGTAATTCAGCCGAATAATCTCTAGAACTTCTGGTTTTTATATAGTTAGCAGCAAGACTATTTCTGAATTCATTAAAAATTTCTAACCACTTTGTTTTAACACCACTAATGGCGTGTTGTTGTTTTACCCGTTCTGCCTTCAATAGAATGATATCTATATACGCACGAAGTATATCTGCTTTTGCAAAGTTACTAGGCAGGGTATATTCAAAATACAGCTTTTTAACTATGTCTATGAATTCATCCTTACCCATTTCCTCTTCGTGAATTACGGGATTCTCTAAATGGTAATTGTATAACCTATTTAGATTGTGGTTTTGAGACATGAAGTAGTTTTGTTCTAAAAACTGACTATTCAAAATAATACAATACCCTTTTACATTCTTGAAGTTTTCCGTAAAGTGCTGTACTTGATTTTTGGCAACGAATAAAACACTTCCTTTTTTTAGTTCATAGAATTTAAAATCTACATAATGGGAATAGAAATTTTCAGTTACGACCAGGATAAAGTAAAACTGAATTTTATGCACTTCAAACGGATTGTGCTCCGTGGTCTTGGTTAACTTTACAAAAGTTTCCGCAATGGTCATCACTTCAATATCCGATTCACTATCAGCCTTATAGTCTATTTTAGGTAATGCTACGGTCATCTAGTAAATGTAAAAAAATATAAGGCATGCGCCGAAAAAAGACATAGTTAAAAAAGTGTTCCCGCGAATAAGCAACAAGCGCCTCGTGAAACTACCGTAAGTAACTATAAGTAAAAACTAAAGCCATAGAAACCCTAATTAAAGGTAATTCTATGGCTTTTTTAATTACTTAATTCCGGATGTTTTTAAAACAACTCATCTTCATCATCTCCCTCTGGTAATTCCAAAGCTTTAACGGATTGTATAGCGTTTCCTGCAATCCCCTTTATGGAACCATACATATCAATTGTATTGGTTACCACCTTTTCAATTTGTTTTTCACGTTGCTTCCAGATGCGCTGCATGGAGCGTTTCTCACTTTCTAAATCAGACTTCATCTGTGTAAAGCCCTCCACTATAGCTTCTACTTGCATCCTAAAAGTGTTACCCGTTAGAAATGTGTAAAGCATGTCCATTTTGTCTCCCTTATTTTCCTGGGAACTAATGGCTGTATCTAGTTTTACAATGGTTTCTCTCAATACGGAACAAAGCCCTTTAAACTCTTCGTAATTGCAAATCCATATGCCATCTCTTAGCCCCATTCTGTCCATGCCAGATGGCATAACCTCAGTAACCAAAACACCAATAGTTGCACCTCTATCTCTAATGTCTGCTTTGAACTTCTCAATCCAAGTAGGCTGAAAATCTTTGGTACGTTTACTTTCGTAATAAATGGACCCGCAATTTTGGGCCGCACGGGTATTTACAATCTGGATACAATCTCCACCTCTAGCACCTTTCTTAATTTCTTCAATTGAATCTAGTGGAAATTGAGTCGCCAACCATTCTTCAATAGCCAGTTCTTGAACTTCGCCTTGCAATTGCATAGAACCCTGCTCCTGCTTACGTTTCATTTCTTCGGTAAGCTTCTTTTGGTCTTCTAATTGCTTTTGCATTTCTTTAAAACGCAATTCATTTTTGTCCTCTTCAGACTTCTTGATTTTCTCCTTTTCTGCAATAAGAATCTCATTTAGTTTCTTTTGAGATTCAGCTTCAGCAATTTCTTTAAGCTCAGATTTTTCGCGTTTTAGTTTTTCAATTTCAGCCTTGGTTCTATTAAGCTCTTTTATTTGCTCAGACTTCTCATTCAGTTCTTTTTGTAAAGCATCAAACTGTTCAGATTGTTCTTCTTTTAATTTGAGTTTAAGCTTGGACTCTATTTCTTTCTTGCCTTCTTTTAACTGATTTTCCAAACGTTCTTGAAAAAGCTCATTCTCTTGCTTTTTCTTTTCTAGAAACTCTGCTTTTTCACGTTTAAGTTTCTCTTGCTCAAATTCATAACGCTTCTTTTCTACTGCTATTTGAGACTGATATTTTTGTTTGATTTCTTCTTCAAGTTGATGCGCCAAAATATCTTGTACATCAATTGATGTACCACAGTTAGGGCATTTTATTTGAGTATCTTCTTTCATAATTTTCTTTTTAATTCCTGTACATCTTCACAGGAACTTGTCTCTAATAAAATTTCAATAATACTAATGAGTAAAGCTCGGAATTAATCAGCATTTGCTTCAAAATTAATTCATCAGTATTTGGGCTTTCAATCCCTTTATTTTACAAAATACACTACTATTCTCCAATTTCCCACTCTCCCCATCTATCCATTCCATCTTGATACCATCTATCACCTGAAATAAATAACAAATCATTATTTCTTTCCACTTCAAATTCTACAGGTTGGTTATAGATTTTTCCGGATTTCCAAGCATCAAAACATTGCAGGAGCAAGTCCACTTGTTCGTCTTTGGTCAAATCCATATCTAACGCATACAGTTCTTTTATGAGCGGTACGGCTTCCGTAGACAGCTTATCATCAAAATGAATAAGTGGCGATAGCCGTATGATGCTTTCGTTCAAATCTTTGCCCGTTGTGGCCTTAAAGAAGATCATGGCCATATAATTGGCGGTATCCGGCGGTTGGTATAAAATGGTCTTGGCTTGGTTAAAAACCGTTTCCATAAAGAAGCTTACCTGAGGTTTGAATTTATGAAAAGCCCATTTCTTTCTACGGTGTTGCTGGGTGTCTAGCTTCCAATTCCAAAACGTCTCTTTACTATCCGAAGACATTAACGAGTTACTGGTGCCAAGGGAAACAATTTGTATGTCCTTTAGGTCTACTTTTAATTTATAGGCCTCAATAATACCTGCTAGAATGGGGTTGTTGAAACCACCAAGGGCGCCATCCCAAAGTTCAAAAAACACACCACTCTCTTGTGCTTTAAACCGAGCGGGGAAATCGAAATACTGCACGGGAGCATTGGAAGAACCATTAATGGCCTGCGTAAGCCGCACGGAATCATAGCGCGATGGTGTTAACGCATAGGATTTAAAAAACTTGGCGCGGTTGTTTAACGCATCATAGGTGCAGACCACAATTTTAAGGGACGCTTTACCAATGATTTTAGGCAATTCTGACATCTGCACCTTATCTACTTCTGGAAACAGATATTCAAAAGCTTCCATTTTCTTTGTAGCACTATATTTTGGTCCAAACCCAATACCAACAAACCGCAAATAATCTACCGGAAAAAAGCGGTCCCAAAAGGCATTCTTATGAAAAATGCGTTCTCGGTTTTCTTTATCCTTGAATAATGATATTGCTTTATCAATAGAATAATTTTCAGCAAGGGCAGCTAAAACAATACTTCCACCAGAATTTGCAATTACTAAGTCAAACTTGCGAAGTACCTCATGACCATTGATATTTCCATATCTGTCCTTTAGTGTCAGTAATTGGATAATTGCCCAACTTCCGCCGCCGTCTAACGATAAAATTTTATACATTTTGGTCTACATGTAGTATTGAATAGCGAGCAGCTGATATTCAATATTTTAATATTAGAAATACAGGAAATACTGCTTTGAAGTGAATAAATATATTAAAATTTAGCAAGTTATCAGTTACAGATATGTGTAATAAAAATCAAAAACTATACACTATACTAAAGCACCTGACTTGCATCTCCTTACCCCAAATACATATAAACCAATTTTATGGTAACATCCTTGTAATTCCATAGCTCCCAAACCCTAAAAAACTAATATCTTCGCGCGCTATATGTGGATGTATCTTGGTCTTTTGGCCGCTTTATTTTTAGGATTACACAACCTGTGTAAAAAACATGCCGTACAGGGCAACGAGGTTTTTCCGGTGCTTTTGGGTACGGTTTCTTCAGGTTTCTTATTGTTGCTTCCTTTTTATATGGGTTCTTTTTGGTTTCCTGAGTTTATGCAGGAAATTCAATTTTACATCACAGACATCCCCTATAAAACTCATGGCTTTATTTTTATAAAGTCCGCTATCATGGCCGCTTCATGGCTATTGGCATATCAGGCGTTAAAACATTTGCCTATTACTATTGTTACGCCAATACGGTCCGCAGGTCCGTTTTTTACCTTTATTGGTGCGATTACTATTTACCAAGAAGAGCCCAACTTGTACCAATGGATTGGTTTCTTTCTAATTATATTTTCGGTATTACTGTATTCTAGAATCGGCAAGAAAGAAGGCATTCATTTTAAAAGGAACAAATGGATATTCGCTATTATTGGAGCTACTTTTTTAGGGGCTTCCAGCGGATTGTACGATAAGTTTCTCATCCAGAGTTTAACCTTGAATCCGCAAACGCTGCAATTTTGGTTTAGCTTTTATACCATTCTTATTCTATTGGTTGTTCTGAGTATTACTTGGTTCCCGAATGCGGAGAAGCGTAAAGCCTTTAAATGGCGTTGGTCCATTCCCCTTGTAGGTATTCTATTGGTCATAGCAGATTATTTCTACTTTAGGGCGCTACAGGACCCAGAAGCTTTAATTATGTTACTATCGGCCATTAAACGCAGTCAGATACTTATTGCAGTAGTTGTTGGTGGGCTGGTATTCAAAGAACAGAACAAACGCAAGAAATTAGTACCGTTAGCTGGTATCATGGCAGGTGTTTTCTTGATTTTGTATTCGTAGGGAGTGAGGTTTCTGTTTATTACATACTGAATAGGGAAATAAGACTATTATAATGAATAAATAGTATATAAAAATTGATGTAATTTTAAAACTTAAACAAAAAAAAAACCGCCCAGAAGGCGGTTTTTAGTCTCTATAAAACAGGTTGTAATAACTTAATCGAAATCACAATCTTTACCTAAGCTTTCAAACTTAGCTAACTCTTCAATTAATCCGTTGTTTACTTTTCCGAAAACTTCGTAAGCAATTTTACCTAAAGGTAAATGTACTGGAGCTTCTTCTAGCTGTGCTAGTTTGTAAATAGCATCTGCTGCTTTTTCTGGGTTACCAGGTTGGTTTCCGCTTAATCCTTGCAAACCTCTAATACGTTCACCTACCGTACTTTCGTAATCTTCTATTTTAGTATTGTCGTAAGCTGCTGAACTTCCTGCCCACTCTGTTCTGAATGGTCCAGGCTCTACATTCGTTACTTTAATGTTTAGCGGCTTTAATTCTGCTGCCAAAGCTTCACCAATACCTTCTAATGCAAATTTAGAACCGTTGTAGATTCCTAAACCTTGAGAACCTATACGTCCTGCAATAGAAGTTATGTTTATGATATGACCAGAACGTTGCTTACGCATATGTGGCAATATCTCTCTTATTGTAGTTAAAACGCCAAAAACGTTTACTTCAAACTGTCTTCTAACTTCTTCATCAGAAATCTCTTCAATACTTCCCATAATACCATAACCGGCATTATTAACAACTACATCTATCTTTCCGAACTTATCATAAATAGTTTTAATACCATCAATGATCATTTGTGTAGAAGCAACATCTATAAGTACACCAAAAGAATTCCCTGGGTTTTCATTGTTGAACGCCTCTACTTGGGCTTGTTTTCTAAAAGTCCCTACCACAATTTGACCTTGTGATAATACCTCTTTAGCTAACTGTTTACCTAAACCTGATGATACACCAGTAATAAACCATACTTTTTTTTCTGTACTCATTTTTATTTTATTGAAATCGTGTAAAAGGACTTAACTATTTTTTTGCTAAATTACTAAAAGATTTGCTGGTATTATAGTCCTTTGGGGATGTTAAGTCTATTTATAAAAATAGCTTCGACTTAATTAGTGGTTTTCTAAAATTGAAACTGTACCTAACCCCCGTGTATAGTAAATGGGGGCAGTTGTATTTAATCCAAAGATAATTGTTTACTAACAAAATGTTCAAGTCTTGCTATTTATTAGGGAAAGAGAGAAATTATAAAGATTTGCCTTTTGACTTTCACTAAAAATAATAGCTTTTCTTCCTACTATTTAGGATAGCTAGAACGTTGCTACACATTTAGGTCAAAAATTTATTTAAGCTTCTAAATAATAGAACTGTAATTATGAAAAAAATATTCATTTGTGCGCTAGTTATACTAATTAATACTGGATTTTTATATTCTCAGGATATCAATAAGAACTTCAAATGGCCTGAAAATAAAAAAGCCGCTGTCTGTTTAACCTTTGATGATGGTCAAGATTCTCATTTAGATAATGCCATACCCTTGCTTGATAGGTTCAATATGAAAGCAACTTTTTACTGCCCCGGAAACAAAGAGGCAGTACATAACAGGATTTCTGAGTGGAAAAAGATTGTTGAAAACGGACATGAACTTGGTAATCATTCGTTATTTCACCCTTGTGATGGTAAATTGTTTGATTGGGTCAGACCGGAATATGATTTAAATAATTATAGTTTAGAACAAATTCGAATGGAACTTTATACTGCCAATACTTTGTTTAAAGCTATTGATGGAAAAACGGATAGAACTTATGGTTATCCCTGCTCAAACTTTAAAGTACAGGGAGATACAACCTACGTAGAAGTGGTTAAAGAATTGTTTTCTGCCGCAAGAAGTGATGGACCTATTCCGAACAACATGGAAAATATTGACACTAATTTTATGCCAAGTTGGTGTGTGGAGAATCATACCGGAAAAGAGTTAATTGCCTATGTAATAGATGCAAAAGAAAAAGGCACCATTGCTACATTTATGTTTCATAGTGTTGGAGGTGGCTACTTAAACGTATCCAATGAAGCATTGCAGGAATTATTGGTTTATCTTAAAGAAAATGAACAAGATTATTGGGTAGACACCTTTTTTAATGTTACTAAATACATTTCAAGCCAAGACATTGTTACCACTGAATAAACTAGGACTAGGAGTGAAATAAATGATTAAAAAAAACCGATTTTTCCCATTATGCATGTAATATTTTTAGGTTGTTTTAAATTAAAATTTGTAAAAGAACTTCAATTGCTTATCATTAATAATTTTTGTCCTTCTTTGATGAAACTGTCATTATAGTTAATGAAGCACTTTTCTTCTTGATTTACTTCTGAGCGGAAGTTCACCCTAATTGTTGGTATCTTAAACCGTTACCGAAATTCAACTAAAAGATGATTTCCATTATTTTAGGTTGTATAAAAATATCTTTTTTAATTAGTTACCGCTCATTCTTTACTTTCCCCGATCGTTGTCAGTATATTTGCCTTTTCAAAAGAGTTAGATTTAGAACTGCAATTCATTACATAAAAGGTATGCCATTTAAAAAATTACACCCACACTTACTTGATTGTTTAGAGCGCATTGAAATAGATACGCCTACGCCATTTCAGAAAAGTAGTATTCCCGTTATAAAAAGTGGTGCTAATGCTTTTTGTTTTGCTGAAAAAGGAAGCGGTAAAACAACAACTTTAATTCTAACCACTTTGCAAAAACTCAAATGTGAAGAAGTTGGAGACGCACCTAGAGCAGTCGTTCTAGTTGAAAACAAGGAGAAAGCCTTAGAACTAGAAGAAGCCTTTCTAGAATACACTAAATACACTTCTTTACGGGTCTATACCGGTTACGAGCAATTGCATATAGACGTTCAGAAGTCTGAAATATACTTGGGTGTAGATATTCTGATAACTACGCCTAAAACGCTTCACAACCTGTTTTTGACCAATGGCGTGAGTATCTCGGAACTAAAAATAATTAGTGTAGATGATGCCGAATTTTTGATGAGCAAAAAAGAAACTACCTGCTTGATCGCAATTGCGGCCAGCATTAAAAAATGCCAGTACGTTATTTATTCCACAAAACAACACCCACAATTGAAACGCCTAGAAGACCATTTCATGGAGCATTCTAGAATAATCCAAGCCTAAAACTGGAGCCTTTTTATTTTACCAAGAAATGGGGAAGTAATCTTTTAGGAATTTACCACACCAGTGTTTTCCTGTATTGATACCATCAAACAAGGGATCCACTACTCTAGCGGCACCATCAACAATATCTAATGGTGGCTGAAAATCGTGTACTTCTTGTTTCTTTTTGGCCAATTCTGCAGGATCTTCATCCGTAACCCAACCGGTATCTACCGCATTCATAAAAATCCCATATTTAGCAAGGTCGCCAGAAGCCGTATGCGTTAGCATATTCAAGGCAGCTTTTGCCATATTGGTATGAGGGTGACGGGATTCTTTAAAGAATCTATGGAATTTACCTTCCATTGCCGTTACATTAATGATATGTTTTTGGCCCGTATTTTCTTTTTTCATGAGTTCTGATAGTCGGTTACACAACACAAAAGGCGCAACGGAATTTACCAGCTGTACTTCTACCATTTCTGTGGTTTCGATAGCACCTAGCTTCAGTCTCCAGCTATTGGTTTTACGTAAATCTACTTGTTGTAAATCGGCATCCAATTCGCTTTCTGGGAAAACTTCTTGACTAACCAGACTGGCATCAAAACTATACGGAATCTGAGATAATTTAGCAGAAGACCGTAACCCAATACCTGGTTCCGGCCCATGCCAAGAAACCGGCATATTTTTATTGGATGAAGCAGCAGTTGTTAAAGTAGTTAATTCATCTAAACACGCCATATGGTCCGCCAATACGCCTCTTGCGTATTCTGGTAAAGACTCAAAAGGTCTTTCTTCATTCTGCATTAAATGCGCATAGAAACCTGCAGGACGGCGAACCGTTTGTGCAGCGTTATTGATAAGAATATCTAGCTTCTCATAATTCTGCTCAATGTAGTTACAGAAAATCTCTACACTCGGTATATGTCTTAAATCTAACCCGTGTATTTTAAGTCGGTGTCCCCATTCTGTGAAATCATCCTCTTTAGAAAAACGTAAAGCAGAATCTACAGGGAAACGTGTGGTAGCAATAACGGTTGCACCACCGCGTAATAACATAAGGGATATATGATATCCGATTTTTAAACGAGAGCCAGTAATAATAGCTACCTGCCCTTTTACATCGGCTGTTTGGAAACGTTTGGCGTAATTGAGGTCACCACATTCCGTACACATGGTATCGTAAAAATGGTGTAGCTTGGTAAACTTGGTTTTACAGACATAGCAATCGCGAGGCGATTCTAATTCGCCAGTATCTTTGGCAGCCAAATCTGCCGCAGCTAATAATTTAGGCGCTACAAATACAGATGCTTCACGAGCATAACGAATACCAGTTTCGTTACGGGCGCTTTTGTCTTTTGCTGCTTGCTTACGTTTTGCTGCTTTTTTAGCATCCTTTTTTCTTCGAGAGAATTCTTCCCTACTAGGTCTAGATAACTGACCGGATACCTTTATTAATGCAGTTCTCTGCTCTTTGGGAATTTCAAATATCTGATTGGTATCACCAACCAACCGCTCTAGAACAGCAATTGTCTTCTTTACTTCCTCTAAAGTTATTTCTTGAGAATTATCCAATTCTTCACTCTTCATTCCTCCAATTTTTATCAGTCATAGTGCCTATCGAAACACTATTTTACGCCGCGCGAAATTACATCTTTATTCGCTGTACTTTATGTAAATATGGTGTTTTATTTTCATTAGAAGTGGCTTCAAGAAGCTCCTTTTACAACAAATTAAAATTGTAATCACCTATTTATCAGTTTCTCCGCAATATCTTCCGTGGTATATAAACCAAAAGAGCGCCACAGTAAAACTGTTGGCGCTCTCTAAAATAAACGAGGGAATATTTTATGTTTATTCCATATCTATGATACCCACTACTTCATAAGCTCTTGTACCATCTACCTGTACTTTTTCATAAAGAATATTGGCATACTCGTAATAGGTCTGTCCGTCTATAACTACCTTTTCGTAATCATTGGGAAGTTCATAAACAATAGTACCTACTTCTGGTTCAACCACTTCATATTCATTGCCAATCTCACTATAAAAAGTACCACCAACAGTAAAGTACAGATGATTGTTAAAACGAACTCTGGCATGCCCTTGAGGTAAAGTGTGTATTCTAAATCCAATTTTTGGAGCTATAGGAATATACCGACCTCTAGAAGGTGTGTAAAATCTATTATTTGCATAATAATAGTTCTGACCTTGATACTTAACCACCCTCTTATTAGGTACGGTTCGTACAGAAACCACTTTCTTTTTTGGGGTTTTATATTCTACCCTTCTACTAGATACCCTGTTAGGTGTTTTTTTGACCACAGTTTTGGTCACCGTTGTTTTAGTAGTGTTACGTCTGCTAGCTTGAGCTGTGCCCGTGAAGGCAAATGCGACTAAAAATAATGAGGAGATTACATATGTTTTAATAGATGCTTTCATAATTCAGTAGGATTTAAAAGATTAAACTTCAATTTTACTATCACTACTTTGACATGAATATTTAACCTTGGTTTAATCGCTTAGCGCTGTTTCTAATCAAAACTAGACCAGCTTGGGTTTTCTATCTACGAACTCCTAAATTCTATAGATATAAATAAGCTGTTATTATGGGTTTCTAAAGCATAAAAAAAGGCGTATTCTCATGAATACGCCTTTTTTGCAATTCCAAATTATCTGTTTCTTACTTCAATAAAGCAAGAATACCTTGTAATTCAGTAAGATTAAGACTTGAATTACCATCTGTGTCTAAGGTGCTAAAATTCTCTGAAACAGAACCAATGGCTTCTGTAGAACTAATAGCTTCGTCTTTATCCGTATCCAACAAGCTAAATAAGCTTGCTACTTGTTGTACAGTTGAATTTGAACTTAATGAACCTAATAATGAAGCAGCATCTGAAACATTAGAAGTGTTTACGTTTTTTACACCGTTACAACTAGATAATGCCGCTACAAGAATAAATGAGGCTAATACTTTTTTCATGATATTGTGTTTAGTTAATGTTTATGTGGTGCAAAAGTAATCTTACAAGTTGAATAAGAAGAAGTTTATATACCAATACTGCAATTATATCTATACATCATTGAAGTTATAGACGAATAGGGTCATAACGCTGCCTAAATTAGCTTTTGGGAAGGTATTGCCATCTCATTTTCAAGAGTGAAATCACAGAAAACTGATACTTATAGATCAAACCTTATGAAAAAGCACTGCTGCGGAAAATTTTAGGCATAAAAAAAAGCCCATCAATTAAGATGGGCTTTTCTAAAACTTAAAGTATATGTATTAGATAACTTTTACGTTCACTGCGTTCAATCCTTTGTTACCTTCTTGTAAGTCGAATTCAACTTCATCGCCTTCACGAATCTCGTCAACTAAACCTGATACGTGTACAAAGTGATCTTTTTCTACGCCTTCTTCAGTGATAAAACCAAAACCTTTAGTATCATTGAAAAACTTTACTGTTCCTTTACTCATTGTAATGTAATTAAAAATTTATAATGCTTATTGAGCTGCAAAGATGGTTCCATTTTTCTGACAAACAATATTTTAATTCACTTATTTTCAACTAAATATCATTTTATTTTTTGCGTAGTTCTCTAATTTCAAGGGCAATAGCCTAGTAACGTAGTGTTTGGAGATGATTAGGAGTACCGTTAGTTGATAGAATATTATTCCAAAACCGTCACGCGAACCTTCTTATTCTTCAAACGAGAGTTATTTAGCTTATCTACCAGCTCTTTTGCGATTGATAACGGGACGGCTACAAAAGCGCAATCTTGCTTTAATTCTATCACACCCAATTGGTCTTTGTTGATTTTTCCTTGCTTAAAGAACAAACCTGCAATATCTCCTTTAGAGATTTTATCTTTTCTACCTCCTGAAATAAATAGGGTTTCCCAAAACTGGGCTTTGGCAGGTGCTTTCTTGGAGATATTCACCTTTTCTGCATCCTTAATAAAATCTGGAACATATTCTTTTGACCACTGTAATACATAAGCGGTTCCTTTTGAATTTACACGTGCCGTTCTTCCATTACGGTGTGTAAACTCTTCAACAGCTCTGGGGAGTTCATAATGAATAATATATTTCATCTCTGGAATATCTATTCCCCTAGCGGCTAAATCTGTTGCAATCAATACTTGACAAGTCCCGTTTCTAAATTTAATTAAAGAACGTTCTCTATCTTTTTGCTCCATTCCACCTGAAAAACAAGCATAATTGATTCCGTTTTTATCCAAATACGAACTTACTTTCTCAATACTATCCTTGTAATTACAAAAGATAATACCTGGCTGATTACCAATATGGCGAAGCAATTCCATAAGGGTTTTCAACTTTTCCTTATCAGTGGCAATTACCGTTTTGATTGTAAGTTTAGATTCTTTCTTGGTATCTAGGTAATTGATAATGGTAGGCTTATCTAACCGAACAAAACCAGGAATCTCAACACCCTGTGTAGCCGAGGTAAGAATACGTTTATTAATGTGAGGTAATTGCTGAATGATATCAATCATTTCGCCTTCAAAACCAGTTTCCAACGACTTATCAAACTCATCTAAAACCAACGTTTTGATATTCGTTCTTGAAAAACGATCACTACTAAAGTGATCCGCAATTCTACCTGGTGTACCTATTAAAATAGCAGGTGTATGCTTTAATTCAATTTTATCCTTAGACATGGGTCTACCGCCGTACACAGCATTCACTTTAAAACCAGAGCCCATATCACGAACCACTTGTTCTATCTGAATAGCCAGTTCCCGTGAAGGCACTAAAATCAATGCCTGCACTTCTGCACATTCTGGATCTAGAGTATCTATAAGTGGTAGTAGAAAAGCCAAAGTTTTACCTGTACCCGTAGGAGAAAGAAGAACCGTGTTGGTTGTTTTTGGAATAACCTCCAAGGCTTCTTCTTGCATTGGGTTCAATGCAAAAATCTTTAATTTATCTAAAATATCTTGCTGATTACGTATCGTGTTAGCCATGGCTTAATTCTTTTGAGGTACGTCTATTTTTGGAGTAGCCGCAGTGTTGTGCATCAAATGATCGGCCAATACTTTTTCTATCAATTCTTCTTTCGTTAAATGATGGAAAATAGTTTTAATTTTTTCTTTTGTTTCGTCAGAAACGGTACGATTAGGTTTGGTCTTGAATATTTTCTTAGCCCAAAGCACCAAATTGGTTTCTTCCCGATCTTGGGCATCTTGTTTTTTAACCTCATGGAAAACCAATCCGAGTTCTTTTTCGAACTCAGGAATATCTGCACGCTCATCTTCTTGAATGATACTCAAAGAAAGCCCCTTTGCTCCTGCCCTAGCCGTACGACCACTACGGTGTACATAGGCTTCATAGGTGTCTGGAAGGTGGTAATTAACGACATAGGAAATCTCCTTTACGTCAATACCACGAGCTGCTAAATCCGTAGCCACAAGAATATCTATATGTCCTTCTCTAAACTGCCCCATGATACGATCACGAATACCTTGCGATAAACTACCATGAATAGAACCTGAAGAGAATTTATTGATAGCTAATTTCTTTGCCAATTTATTAACTGCTGCTTTGGTCTTACAGAAAATAATACCACGCTCATCTTCTTTTGTATTTAAAAAGTGAAGTAAAACTTCTAGCTTTTCAATAGGGTCAACAACAATGTATTTATGATCAATACCTTGGTGTCCCATTTGGGCCATATCTGCCTCTATATGCACCACATGTTTGGACATGTAATTTTGCACGAGTTGCTTTACAGTTCCCGGCATAGTTGCCGTAAACAACAAAGTCCGTCTAGATTTTGGCATCTCATCTGCCAACGTATCTAAATCGGTTTTTAATGCCGTTACCATCTCATCGGCTTCATCCAACACCAAAAACTTCAATTTTTTAATGCTGACGGCCTTACGCTGAATTAAATCTATTAAACGTCCTGGTGTAGCTACAATAATTTGTGTAGGTTCTTTTAAACGCTCTATTTGAGGTTTTATAGGGATACCACCACAAACGGAAGCAATAGAAATAGCAGGGCTATACGCAGCAAAAGAAACTAGGTTAGCATAGATTTGTTGTCCTAATTCCCGTGTGGGAGATAATATTACAGCTTGGACATCTGTATTTTCCGGGTTTACCAACTGAAGCAACGGCAAACCAAAAGCTACCGTTTTACCAGTTCCCGTTTTTGCCAAGGCCACTACATCCTCTTTCTGCTTTAATAGAATAGGAATAGTTTTCTTTTGAATATCAGTAGGAACAGAAATCTTTAAATCTGCTAAACTTTGGAGTACTTGTTCGTTAATTCCTAAAGCGGTAAATGATTTAGACATAAAATAATTTTAAACAAAGATAGTCACACGTGGTAAGAGAATCGTGTAAAGTAATGTACTATTTAAATGAAAAAGGGCTCTGAAAAACAAGCCCTTATATTATAATCCGATAAAAAGTAACGTTTACGCTTCTTGGAGTATACGTTTAGATTTTCTATAGGTATATTTTGGGTAGATGCTACGTTTGGCAAAACGGTTTAATTTGTTAGAATTCACCATTTTGATGTAGATAGGTTTAGTAACACCAAAATACTCATAGGTAGCGCCGTCTACAAAAGTAATTTCTAGTAACATTCCTTTATGTACGTAATCTGCTATACCTGAATTTGTGGTTTCGGTATATGCCTCTAAGTTTGCAGCAATAGTTTCAGGAGCAATGCTCACTAAAAAGTGATACCCGTCAATAATAGCACGGCTTTGTACCTCTGCTTCTTCTCGCTTAGCGTCTCCTTCTTGAAATTTATCTGGATGCCATTCTTTTACCAAATTACGGTAGGTTGACTTAAGTGACTTAAGCTCAATCTCCTTCTCAATTCCGAATAACTTCTTGTACTGACTAATGCGTTTCATAGACCTAATTTTTGCAGCCGCGAAGCTACGTCTTTATTTTGAACGAGTTAGGTTATATTTTACGTTTTTTACTATAGGTGATATTAACCTGGTAATATGGGACTTTAAACGGCATTTTCATTTATAAAATGGATTGGAAAAATAGAATAATTTCGTGGAATGTTACCCTATTTATCATAACGTATACCTACAATTTTAAATAAACGGTCTTCTTTTCCTATTTGGAGTGTAGCCACATCATTAACTTTCTTTGAAATTAGGGCTCTAGCGATCGGAGAAAGAAACGAGATTTTATTCTCAGAAATATTTGCCTCATCCACACCAACAATCTGAAACTCTTGTGGCGATTTTGCATTACCTATCTGCAATGAAACTTGAGCTCCAAAACGCACCTCATTTTTGGGCTGGTCTTCAAGATGTATGACCTTCGCAGATGTTATCCGCTCATTTAACAATTGAAGTTTAGAATTTATTAGGTTTATAGCTATGCGCTGCTCTTTTTCGTTGTCCTGATGAGATAATTGCTTATCCGCTATCAATTTTTCTCTTTCGTTTAGAAGTTTCAACAATCCGTTTTCTGTTACATAATTAGTTGCTCCTATTGGCAAATCCGCCCTTGGTGGAACCATTGGTATTTCTTCCTGATCTTCTTCTTTTACAAATCCTCTGCTCATCTAAATAATTTTAAAAACAATTTAGTAGAAATCACTATTTATAATTGATGATATTCAACACATCTTTGTCGCAATAAAGCAAGATAAATTACAATTATAATGTGATGGATTGATGAATGGATGGAAAGTAAACCTGCAATTTAAGAATTGAGGGAATTATCATTAATGTACTCCAAGAACTTAGGTTTATACTGCTCGGAAACCGTAATACGTTGTTTATTGATGATAATCTGACTGCGCTCAATAACCTCAATATTTTTTAAGGACACGATAAAGGAACGGTGTACTCGCATAAATTCGGTCTGGGGAAGTTCTTCTTCCAAAGACTTTAAACTCATAAGCGTTAAAATAGCTTTTGGGTTATCCTTCAACCATATTTTTATGTAATCTTTTAATCCCTCAAAATACAATACATCAGACAGTTTAATGCGCACTTGTTTGTATTCAGATTTTACAAAAAGAAATTCCTTTTTATCAGAAACCGAAGTTTGACTATGTCCTTTAACCAATGTAAACCATTCCAAAGCTTTGTTTGCTGCAGACAAAAATTCTGCATAATCAAAAGGTTTAAGTAAATAGTCTAAAGCCTCTACTTTAAAGCCCTCTAAGGCATACTCATCAAAAGCCGTCGTAAAAACAACACGCGTATGCTTTGGTAGCATTTTAGAAAACTCAAGTCCCGAAAGATCCGGCATTTGAATATCCAAAAACAGTACATCTACCGTTTCCGTTTTAATAAACTGAAGTGCCTCAATAGCGCTACTACATTTCTTTTTCAGCTTTAGAAAAGGCGTTTTCTCCACATAGCTTTCTACCAAATTAAGCGCCATGGGTTCATCGTCTACAATCATGCAGGTAAGTTCTATAACTTCCATTTGAGTTTCATGTTTAGGTGATCAAAAGGTTTTTTCTAAAATTTACTCTACGGTATATCTAACAAGTACTTCATTATCTAAAATTACATTTGTTGACCATATAAATTGAGCATCTTCTTCATTATTATCAAACACATCTATAAAGTTAGTATACGCAGGTTTATTATCCACACCTATGGTATTATTTGAAAACTCGCTTGCATCTGGCCAATCGCTATCATCAAAATCTGCAGATTGCCAATTTGTTGGTGTTTTCCAATGCAAAGCATAATAAGAAGTACCATCATTAGAATCTTCAGTACTGCAAGCATCACTTAATCTTAAAGACCCTTCTTCAGAAGCACAAGACAAATCCTTTAAAGGTGCTGTGTAAAATGTTTGGGCTTTCCATGCAGAGTTTGTAGTAGCAATTATATCATCTTTAGAATTTTTAAAAACAGCGACCATACCACCATCTCCTGGGTGAAATGCTTGCCCCCTATTGGCTTCTGATCCCAAACCACTATTTTCTTCCCAATCTACTAATTTCATGGCTATAGTAAAAGGTGTTTTTACCTTAAAACGAACGATATTAGAATTGAATTGAGTAAAAGGAACATTGTCTTTACCTACTGCAACACCATTAATGTACATTTCAAAATAGTTATCGGCAAATATGTATGCTGTAATTACTTCACCATCAGAATCAACCTCAATAATATCTGTTCCGTCTAAAGCGGCTAATGCTTCATCTGCAGATGTATATTTTACCTTTGTACACGGATTAAATAAATCTGATGAAAAAGGAAAACTTTCATTGGTAAAATTCACTTTTGCGGGAACCGTCCATTTACTGCCGTCTGTTGCAGTAGACGTGCCAATTGGCGCTTCTCTACCTCTATCGCATTCAAAAATATTTTGAGTTACAACGGTAGCTGACCCTTGAGATACAGATGCTGTTCCTATATAAGTTTCTGAATTATCAGGTGTTGTATTTTTACTGTTTTGACCGTTTTTACAAGCTGTCATCGTTAAAGAAGATAAAACAAAGAGTAGTAATGTGTTCTTTAAGTATATCATCTTATCGTAATTTTTAATTTGAGTCTATAAAGGTTAAAGTTGTTCTATCAATAATTTTAACCGTAACCAATGCATTCATAAATACATTGTAATCTACGTTTAAACTATGTTTTTTTGGTAAACTACTTGGCGTTTCTGATAGGGCATAAAGAGCTATAGTATACTCATGTTTGCCTTTTTCACGAGAGCAGGGAGATGTATATGATATTGCAGTACCATCTTTATTGGCTCCCATAAACCAATTTGCTTTAGAAGCCATTTTATATGGTATTCCTGTGATTTCAGGATCAATATCCCATAACAGCAGATATGAATTAATCTCTGTTTTATCATCTTTCTTTGGATAATGATACATGACAATTGCTAACGATTTAGTGCCTTCAGGAACATTTTCCCATGAAAGTGGAATGGAATTTTCAACATCATTGACCTTCTCTTCACATTTATAATCATCCAATAAAACACCATTCTTTATGGCGATACTAGTTAGTTTAAAATCTGAATGAATTGTTTTAAAGTCATCATGATTTACTTCTGTAGTTGCTTTTTTATTGTTTTTACAAGACAATAAGCAAATAAAAAGAAAGGGAACTATAAATTTTGAATATTTCATTTTCTTGGGGTATAGGTTTCAAGTTTTGAAGAACCATCAGGATTTATAAATTGATAGCTATAATTATCTTCGCTGTCCCAATTATAATTTATAATATATTCTTTGGAATCTAAACTGTAGGTTAAGGAATATGAGTTCTCTCCTAAGGATTTAAAATCAATAATCTCCGCACCTCGTAACGGTCTTAACGCAGGTCTTAATTCTTGTGTTCTAGGTTGCGGATACACTTGGTTTTCAGGTGCTTTTGTTTTTGGGTCTAATTGTACTTCGCCCCGCATACCTGCAATAAAATAGGGATATTCTTTAATGGTGTGATATTGATACGAGCCATCTGAATTTGTTTTTCCTAAATATTCATCTAATGTATCTGTGGTTTCTCCATAAACCGGAAAACCATCTACTGCATAAGCAACTGGGTTCCCCGCACCAACTTGGTCCTGCAAATGTAGAGGTGGTAAATGGTAGTGATAATCATCTGCACGACCACAATGTCCGCCCCAATTATCTAATTCTCCAATAGCGTTGGCATCTTCGCCTCTGTTATTTAAAGGGTTAAAAATGGGTATTCCATTCACCGCAACAGCAATTGCTCCTTTTAACAAATTGGTTTTTGTAGATAACGGATGTTCAGCCATTTTTGGATGTGTAGGTATTGCCCAACTATTGTCACCGGTATAATTTTGCTTAATAGGCACTTGTTGTTGCCAGTTTGTAATACCAACCATCATATCATGATCTGGTAGGCCATTGGATGAAACATAAAGATAGTTTTCGTCTGAATGTGTACTGACATCTTCAAATTTTTCAAAAAAGGTTTGCATCAGCGAAACATTACTTGCTGGTGCTTGCGTAGTGCTTGTTTTAGTAGCACTGGTATTTTTACACGATACTATTAAAATTACACCTAAACCAAGTATTCCGTGAGTTAAGTACACTGCTTTCTTTTGTTTTATCAGTTTAAAAACAGAAAAGGACAAAAGAATAATACCTAAACCAATAAGAGCCCAATTAAAATTTGAAAGTGATTGAGAATCAGGTTGAATAGCTGTTCTGCTATTTAATGAATGAATGAACTCATTTTTACTTTTAATATAATCTTGATCAGCTTCTGCAAAGTCTGTAATTTGAAAAGTTTGAATAGTATGGTTGCCGTCCATAAGCCAAACTTCACCATTTTCATATGAAATGAAATCAGCCTTGAATAGTTCATTTGTAGTTAACTCCCATTGTTTGGATGGAGTTCCATGTCCGCCTTCATGAGCGGAAATAGAATTACTTATTAGAAGAAAAATACAAATTAGAAATGTATATTTTTTGTGATTCATTGATTGGGGTTCTATATTCTTTTTCAGTGTTTTAAATTTCAATTTTTAAATACACAGAATAAATTCCGTTCTTGATTTCTTGCTGAAAAAGATGTTTGCCAGGGTATAATAACTCTAATCTTTTCTTAAGGTTGGGTAGACCAATACCAGAACCACTTTTATCATTTATTTGTTTAGGGAAATTGTAATTTTCGATTTTAAAAATCACTACATTTTCATTAGTAATCATATCTATTGAAATTACACTCTCTTTACTGGCAGAAACCCCATGTTTAAAAGCATTTTCAATTAGAGAGATGAACAGTAGCGGAGCAATTTTAGTCTGTGGTTCACTAATTGGAAAGCTAGATTCTACAGTTGTTTTATCTGTTAAACGAAGATTCATTAAGTCGATATACTTTCTCATGAATTCAATTTCCTTTGAAAGAGGAACTAATTCAGTACTTGTTTCATATAGCAAATAGCGCATTAGCTTGCCTAAACTATGAATAGTAGATTTTGCTTTATCTGGAGATATATCTACAAGTGAATAAATATTATTCAAAGAATTGAAAAAGAAATGGGGTTGTAGCTGATATCTAAGATGTTGCAGTTCCGTTTGTAATTTAAAGTTATCCGCTTCCTTTTTCTCTGCTTCAGTTCTAACCCATCTTTTAGTGGTCTTAATGGCTATTGAAAAAAGTAAAGGAGCAGCATAGGATAACATTTGTACATATAAGAACAGTTTAAATGGAGGTCCTTCCCTATTATCCTCTGGCGGACGTTTCTTTATGAGTTCGGCAAAATAATTATCCTCAATAAATTCTTTCATCAAAATAAAAAAACCGATAATCACTAAATTGATAAGAATAAATACTACCGTTTTATTCGAGAAAAGGAATTTGTCAATGAGTAAGAAAAAATTCAGATAAAATATGATTGCATAGAATAGCATCGGTATTAAGAAATGGGCAATTAATCTATTATTGTCCAATTCTTGACCGTATGATAAAACAAAAGGTATGCTGAACAGCACCAACCAAATTAGTAGATGCTGAACTATGATTATTTTTTTATTCTTGTACATAATTATTTATTCATAACGTAATGCTGTGATAGGATCTAGTGACGAAGCTTTTCTTGCAGGATACCATCCAAAGAAAATACCTGTTACTGCACAAACGGCAAACGATATTATTATTGAATACAGTGCCACACTTGTAGGCCAATGTAAGAACTTTTCTATAAAAACGGTAGCACCTAAACCTAAGATTACACCAAGTAGTCCACCAGTAATACTTATTAAAATTGCTTCAATAAGAAATTGCATCAAAATATCAGAACCTTTACCACCAACAGCCATACGAAGTCCTATTTCTTTTGTTCGCTCTTTTACCGATACATACATGATATTCATAATACCTATACCACCAATTAATAATGAAATACTGGCAACTGCAACTATAAGAATAGTAAGCATTTCACTGGTAGAGCTAAATGTTGAAATCAGCTCCTCCATGGAACGAACCGTAAAATCATCATCTTCGGTATCCATTAACTTATGTTCTGCGCGTAAAATGTCGGTTACCTCTATTACAGCATCGGGTGCATCATCTTCACTAATGGCAGATGCCATGATCTGATTCAAATAATCAATAGCCAGAATTCGTTTTTGTACCGTGGTGTAAGGAGCGATAACCACATCATCTTGATCTTGCCCAAATGTATTCTCCCCTTTTTCTTCTAATACTCCAATAACTTTAAACGGAATATTATCAAAACGAATCATTTGACCTACAGGATCTTGACCATCAGGAAATACATTCTCTACTACAGTTTGTCCAAGAACAACAACTTTAGAGGCAGATTTTACTTCGGCATCGGTGAACATACTCCCGCTTTGAAGCCCTACCACTTTTATCTCCAAATATTCTGGGTTAACACCATAGATGGTACTTGGCCAGTTATTGGCACCGTTTATTACTTGTCCGCCGCCATTAACAATAGGTGTTATATAACTTAGAAGTGTAGATTGATTTTTTATAGTTTCATAATTAGCAAGCGTTAGAGTTTGTACATCACCACCACTACCCCTTGCAGGACCTCTATCATCTGCCCCAGGACGTATAGTTATCATATTAGATCCCATACTTGAAATGGTACTTCTAATACTCTCTTTAGAACCTTCACCTATAGCTAACATGGCAATTACCGAAGCTACGCCAATGATAATCCCTAACATGGTCAACAAAGTTCTTGTTTTGTTTAGAATTATAGCTTTGAAAGCGATTTTAAATAGATTTAATAGTCTCATAATTAATCGTCTTGTTTAGGCAATTTTGCCAATTCTGCTGCTGCGGATTGTATTTTATGATTTTGATAATCTTGCATGATATCCCCGTCTTTTAATACAATTGTTCTACTACTAAACGTAGCTATATCAGGCTCGTGAGTAACAAAGGTAATGGTGATACCTTTCTTGTTCAATTCTTGAAATAATGACATAATTTCATAAGAAGTACGTGTATCTAAATTACCCGTTGCCTCATCTGCTAAAATCATTACTGGGTTGTTTACTAGTGATCTAGCAATGGCAACACGTTGTTGTTGACCACCAGAAAGTTGAGAAGGTGTATGATGTAATCTATCTCCCAAACCAACCATTTCTAAAGCTTTAATAGCCCGTTCTCTTCGCTCCTCTGTAGATATCTTGCTGTTATATAACAATGGTAACTCTACATTTTCTATTGCGGATGTTCTAGCTAAAAGGTTATAAGATTGAAAAATGAATCCTATTTTCTCATTTCTAATTGTAGCCAGTTCATTTCTACTTAAATCTTTCATACTTACGCCATCGATCTCGTAAGTACCAGATGTGGGTTGATCTAAGCAGCCCAATATGTTAAGCATAGTACTTTTGCCAGAACCACTAGAGCCCATAATAGTTACAAACTCCCCTTCCTTTATAGAGAATGATATTCCACGTAGCGCATGAACAGTTTCTGTGCCCATGACGAACTCACGTTTTAAGTCTTCTATTTTTATGATTTCTTTACTCATGCTTATTTCTTTTTACCTCCTGGGCGTTGTGGCATAAACGGACTCTCTTCTGTACCGCCTGCTGGGGCACCAGTTTGAGTAGTTTCAGATTTTAAACTATATACTAATTTGTCACCTTCATTAATACCACTTAAAATTTGAACGTTTACTCCATCACTCGCACCTAATTTCACTTCTTTCGGAGTTATAGCTCCATTAGATTCTAAAACCCAAACTTTGGTAACATCTTCTTCATCGGTTGTTCTTGGTCCATTATTGGGGCGCTCTACCGTTAACTTCTCCTGCTCGTTGTATGCCATCATTTCTGGTGGTGTAGGCTTAAAATTGATCGCTTTTGCTTCTACCGATAACACATCTTTTAATTCGAGGGTGTAAATCGAAATAGTTGCTGTTAAACCCGGTTTAAGTTTCAAGTCAGGATTATCAGCTTTGATAACCACTGTGTAGGTAACTACATTTGAAGTAATGGTTGGATCTAATCTTACCTGCGTTACTTCACCTTCAAACTCTTGACCTTGATAAGCATCAACTGTGAAACTTACTCGTTGTCCTTCTTTTACAACCCCTATATCTGCCTCATCAACATCGGCCTCTACCTGCATTTCCTGTAAATCTTGTGCAATGGTAAAAAGTGTAGGTGTACTGTAGCTTGCGGCTACTGTTTGCCCCTCATCAATATCTCTTGAAAGTACCACACCATCTATAGGAGAATAGATATTTGCATAGCCTAAGTTTGTTTTTGCCTGTTGCAAGTCAGACAAACGTTGTGTAACTGTACCCTTTGCAGTTTCGTAATTGTAAACAGCATCATCAAAATCAGATTTGCTAATTACCTGATTGTCGTATAACGATTTCTGTCTTTCATAAATGGTTTGCAAATAGTTTCTTTGACTAATAGCATTGTCATAAGAAGCTTGTGCTTGTGTAGTGGAAGCTTTAAGATTCGTTTTATCTAATTCCGCAATTAATTGCCCCTCTTTAACTTCACTATTGTAATCAACATATACTTTCTCCACAACACCAGAGACTTGCGTACCAACATCAACTTGGTTTATAGGCTCAATAGTACCTGTTGCAGTTACCATAGTGGTAACGTCACCTTTTTTAGCGGCTATGGTTTTCGCTTCAATAGCAACACTGTCATCACCTTTTATAAAGCTATATGCTACAAAAGCTAAGACCAACAGCGCTATTCCTCCTATTATGATTTTTGTTTTATTTTTCATTTTGATTAAAGTTTAATATCGTTTCCTTGATAGAATTGTAATAATTGATGGTATAAAATATTTAGGTATTTGGATTGTAAATAGTTCTGTTGCGCATTGGTAAAGGTGTTTTGACTAATTACCAGATCTGTAGTACTTAAGTCGCCCAGCTCATATTTTTTCTGTGCTAGATTATAAGACTGTTCTGCTGCATCTTGGGAGACTTCTGCCGCCACTAATTGTTCTTGTGATGAAAGCGCATTTTGGTAGGCAGTTTCCACCTTTTTAATTACTTCCTTTTCAATAGTTTGTTTCTGAATCTCAGCTTTTTCTATATTAAAAGAAGCTGTTTGTACCGCAGATTTTGTTTGATTTCTATTGAAAATAGGTATATTTAAACTTAGCCCTAACCTTTGATTAAAATTGACATCTAATTGATCGGTGAAAGTATTGTCACTTATACTAGTGTAACCAGAACCAAGACTTCCTGTTAAAGCAAGGGTTGGTAAATAACCACCTTTCGCTATTTCTAATTCTTTTTCATTAACTAGAATATTTGTTTTGCTAGCCTCTACCTCTGGTAAATACGATAAGGCGTTGGCGTAAATAGCTTCTTTGTTTAGTTCTAGATTTATTAAGTCTTGATTCTCATCTACCGTTTCAATAGTTAAATCCTCTAAGGGCGATAATTCTAGTAATTGTTTTAGGTTGATGATGTTAAGCTCGTAATCATTTTTTGCTGCAATTACGTTGTATTTATTAGTTGCTGCCTGGCTTTGAGCTTCTGTATAATCACTTAATGCAATAGTCCCTGCATCTAATCTTGATTTGGCACGTAGTACTTCCTTTTCTGAAGCAATTAGATTATTTTCTGCAATGCTAATCCCTTCTTTACTATATAGGGTTTGCAGGTAAGATTCTAGAATGCTTATTACAATATTGTTTTTAGCTTCTTGTGCCAATAAACTATTCTGTTCTATTAATAGTTGATTTTGCTTTACCTGATTACTTAATTGATTTCCTTGAAAGAGTGTTACGGAGCTATTAATACCAAGATTGGTACTATGTATTTGATCAGAAACATAATCGCTCGTAATTGGGTCAATAGATGTACCGCTAGAGAAGTTTTGGGAAGCACTACCAAATAAGTTTGGAAGCTTAGCAGATTTTGCTTTGTTATAATTTACTTCAGAAATACTGGTATTTAAATCAGCATCTTTTACAGTAATGTTATTTTCAATTGCGTAAGAAATACAATCTTCTAAAGACCAAATTTTAGAGGCGGTATTGGTTTCTACATCCTGTGCAAAAGCAAAGTGAGCAAATAAAATGCTTGCTATGATTATATATTGTTTCATTTAAAGCGTGTTTTTAATTAACACTTCAAAAGTGAAACATTACTACCACCTATTAAAGAGCAATAGAAGTCTACCCCGATTGACTATACAAACACCCCTATTCTATCGACGGGATTTTTACGATTAGTAACGTTTTTTGTTGAACAGATTATTGTTCATTATCATTGCTTCTTAGATTCTAAAATTTAAAACATAAAAAATCCGGTTACCAATGGCAACCGGATTTTTTCTCCAATTTAACTCCTACATCATCACGCTACATAAAAACTCACTAATTCAAATAATTACTAACTGCCGATGCTCTTTCAGATACATGACTGTTCAACTCGCTTATAGCTGCCTGAAAGTCTGCGCTAGAATTCAAGAATGTATAACCCTCAACTTCTGCTGTTGCATAAGGCTCTACCAATGAAGAATAAGCAGCATATTCAGCTTGCATTCCGCTCACTGTAAAAACATTATTCGCAAATTCCTGCACATAGCTATCATATTTTGCTTTGTAGGTTGCATCTTCATACAAGTATCCTATGAGAGGCCACTCTGTATCATTTAAGTCTGAGAAATCTAAAGCTAGAGACCCTTCTTGATTACCACGTTGTAAGGCTTCGTTATTATCCCAAGGTATCCATGACAATGTTTCTGTATCTGGATTGTTGTAAAGAAAATAGTTGTGTGTCATTCTACCATACGTATCCCAGTTTTGGATAACCGTGTTCACTGCTAAATAGTTCAAGAATGTTTTCGTATCAAATACAGTTTCTAAATTGGCACGCCAAGCTTCAGGATCAGTTGTACGATTATCTGCATGTAAAGCAGCAAAAAGACTTTCTATATCAGAATAATCAGCTTCGTCCTCATTAGTTTTCTTAACGAATACATCTTCAGAAAAAGAACCTTCTGCAAAGCTTGCGCCATCGCCATCTGGCTTATATAAGTTACCATCATCATCCGAGAATTGAGTATCAATTACCGTATCATCTACTTCTTCAACCAAAGTATATACACCAAAATACTCAGGTCCATCACCATGGTCTACATAAACCTCATAAATTGAAGCATGAGAACTAGCTAAACCTGCTTCTCTGAACAAATCTGTAGCCACTTTTTCACGTAGCATAGACTGGTCATTATAGTTGTTTTTAAGACTTAGTTTTTTGAAACCATAAAAACGTTGATTGTCAATTTGTGGATATTCATCTTCAAACTCATCAAAATCTAGTTTAAACGACAATTTTAATATTCCTGCAGACCAGCTAGATTGCAAGCTGGAATTTCCTTTGAAACGTAGACCAACACGATACCATTCTTTGTCTTCAAAGAAAACTTCACCTGGAACAAAAATGGGGTCTTCATCAATTTCTACAAGTCCACCGCCACCTTGGCCACCAGCTGGAGGACCACCTGCTCCAGGTCCTGAGCCAGTACCACCAAATTCACCGTATAATGATGTCATATCATCTAACATGCTCTGCCATCTTTCTTCCGTTATGACAAGATCAAGACGTTTTACCGTATTGTCCTCAAAAACTACATCAAAATTAGGGTCAGCAGATTTGGTATGGGTTAAGTCTGTCCAATCTGTTGCTTCAAAATCGCTATCAGCATATGTTTCTACATATTCCGCATCATCGTCATCTGTTTCATCAACAACCTCTTCCGTGGTTTCTCCATCGTCCACAACAGCATCAGTTACATCATCATCTGAGCAGGAAGTTAAAAATATGAAGTGCATTGCCATTAAGAGCAATAGGCTTACTTTTTTCATTATGATTTTATTTTTAGGTTATTATTTTCTATCCAAAGATGCTCATAAAAACAATGTTGATTTTTCAGAATCTGTGAACGACTGATTGTTTTCAGTGAATGTTCAAATACAATCTGTTAACCATTTTTGATTATCGTAGTATGCTATAAATAACACTAATTACTCCTTCTATTTAACACCAAGTAATCATAGTCAACCTCTGTATTTTACTGGGTGTGTGCAGTCCATCGAAAAAGTCTAATGACACATACTATTCGATTTAAAATCGAGTTTGATTTTATACCCAAAACTTAAATCGTTTCAAATGAAAAACATATCGTTCTACCTACTGGTTGCTGTTATGATCTCTATGACATCTTGTAAAAAGGATGTTTTGAATTTAAATTCAGGTGAAGATACTTTTGAAGCTGACCAAGAAAATTTAGATGGACAGGGGTTGCCAAAGATGGAATTTAAAGCAAAAGCCCCTAGCATACCAGGCGGCCAAGAGTATACTATAGATTTAGAACAATGGGATATTCCTAATGATGGAACCGATGCCATTAAAACCACGGCTAATTTACAGGCTGCGATTGATTGGGCCCATGATGAAGCATATAGCCAAGTGATACTTCCAGAAGGGAATTATTTAGTGGGTGAAGATGTAAATGAAATTTACCAAGGAGGGATAGAAATTCATGACAATACCGAGTTTATTTTTAGTGAAGGAGCCATTTTAGAAATAGATTCTAATGATAAATGGAATTACTGTGTAATTAGTTTAGACGGCGATAATATAATTATTAGAGATGGTATTATACAGGGTGATAGATAAACCCATGTTTTTACGCCCCGTGAAAGTGATGGAAATACTTCTCACGATGAAGGTCATGGTATTTGTGTTTGGAACGATAGTAATGTTGTTCTTATAGATAATATGATTATCAGAAACACAACAGGCGATGGTTCTTTGGTCTTAGAAGCTACGGATGTTACGTTTACCAATAATGACATTTACAACAACAGAAGACAAGGAATTTCTATTGTGGGCGGCACACGCATAACAATTACCGACAATGAGATTCACCACATAAACGGTACGAGTCCGCAATTCGGAATCGATATTGAAGGCGCTGGGCGTGTGGATGAAGATATCTTGATCCAGAATAATTATTTTCATCATAACACAGGCGGAGACATTGTAAATACCAGCGGCAAGAATGTTTACATTTTAGATAATATTCTGGAACAAGGTGAAGGTAACACGTATATAGATGGACCTTTAGTTTCTTGGCATAAAACACATAATGTTATTGCTAGAAATACGATTACTATGGATACCGGATCTGTAAATGGGCGGCTGGGCTATATTCAGTATTCCGGAGGAGGTGATAAAGGACATAACCGCGCCACCTATGTACACGATAATGTTTGTAATAATTGCGGAATGTACATGTACAAAAGTTCTGATGCAGATGTACGCCGTAATAAGTTTTACGGCTACTTTATGGCGTTTTCAGATTTTGAAAACGTAACAATGATAGATAATCTTGTCACCTATTCTGAAGAGTTTACCAACCTAAGGTACTGCTGGTCTTACCGTTTTAAAGATGCAACAGGTACCGCTACAGGAAATTATTTAGGTGATGAACTCCAAGACCTACCGTTAACAGAAACAGAACCGTATACCATGCAATGTGTGCTGGATGGTTGGTAGCAAATAAAAAAGAGAAGATAGAACCTTGTGTTCTGACCTTCTCTTGGGGACTACTAAGTAGGTTGTTTATGAAGTGGTATTCTTTAAAAAAGATACTGCTCCTAACCTATTTTCTTACTAAAAACTACTGTACTACCACACCTCTCTTAAAAACATATTTTATGTCTGGGGTGTTACTGATATTTTCTAAGGGGTCCGTATTTAGAATTACCAAGTTTGCTATTTTACCTTCTTCTATAGTTCCAATGTTCTTCTCTTGGCCTAAGCCCTCTGCGTTAACAATAGTTGCTGCTCTTATTGCATCTATATTAGATAAGCCTGCTGTGGTTAAAAGTTTAAGTTCTTTATGAAGATTTATAGTGCCATCTTCGGAAATCATATGATCAGACCCTGCTCCTATTTTGACTCCTTGCTCGTAAGCAATGGTTACCGCTCTAAAAGCATCAACCTTACCCAAGGCTTCATCCGACATATTTTTAATATCTTCTTTGAAATAGTAATACACGAACAGCGTAGCGTCTAAAATGCTATTGTTATTTTTCATCGCATCAAAAAGCTGAATTACTTCTGGCGTATTTTTATCCCATTTTATGGCATCTAGTTTAGCTTTCCATTCAGCAGCTTTTTCTCTAGACTCAAAATCATGTCTTCCCTTTATTTCCCCTTTAGCCATTTGGTATTGCAAAAGCGACCCGGCATGAGACATAACGTCTGCACCTCCGTTTGTAATATCCAATGGTTTTGTGGGAGGCACTACTCCATGCGCCCAGACCTTTAAGTTTTGTTTCTTGGCTTCTGTTGCAACTTTTTTAAATAAGTCTTTATTAACGTTTAGGTATACCTTAATCGCGGTCGCCCCTAAGCCTTTGGCTTCTGCTACGGCTTGTCTCAAATCCGTGGTGTCGGTAATGGCTTTTTGCCAAGAAACTTCACCCGCTTTTGCACCTTTGGCAACTTCTTGTGGGCGTGGGTCACTCGCAAAAAATTCAGGTCCTGCAATTATGGTCGAAAAGAAAACATCAGATCCAATGTCTTCTCCTATTTTCATATTCTTCTTCAACAATGTAAGCATCCGTCCATCACCTCCCATGTCACGCACACCCGTTACCCCAGCTTTTAAAGCTGTGTTTAGCTGATTCTGGGCCTCTTTTAACGTACCATGAGTAATATGAACGTGCGCATCAATTAAACCGGGAATGATATACTTTCCTTTCAAATCATAAACAATAGCCCCTTCTGGAGATGTTGAAGCGCCGTCATAAGAAACTGTTTCTATTTTATCATCCTTTATCAGCAGACTTCCCGTTTTTCCCTTATCAGAAACCGCATCAATTATAGTTGCATTTTTTAAAACGACATAGGTAGGACCGGCTTTATCTGCTTCTTGTGAATGGGCGGCGGTGTATAATAGAAGTGCAGCAAATAATAAAGTGATTTTTTTCATTTTAAGAGAGGTTAAGTTTACTGTTTGAATATTTTACTGAGTGCACGTTTGAAATTATCTCCCAACACCATTTTTATGTGTTCGTCCTTGTAGCCTTTTTTGATTAAACCTTCGGCAATGTCGTATACCCTGAATGGGTGATTCAGTTTTTCTATGGTCAACAAATAATCTTCATTGGTGTGGCATTGGTACTTTGCCGGTGCATTTTCCAGCGTATCTTTTCTCAATTGTAAATCGGCATAATCTTCAGTATATAGCCCTTGATCACTACCTATACCTACATGGTCAATACCCACCAACTGCGCTACGTAATCTATATGGTTTAAGAAATTTTCTATATAAACAGGTTCTTTTTCACTTACCATAAATCGTAAAATAGGAATCCCGATAACGCCATCAGTTTTTGCCATTGCTTTTATGGCTTCATCCGTTTTTGACCTTGCCAAACCTTTGGCTATGGTACGGCAACCCCCATGGTTAATAAGTGCGGGTACTCCTTCGCAAGCTTCAATGCCACCAAGAGTGGTCATATCACCACAATGCGATACATCTACGCCCATACCCACTTCATTCATTCTACGCACTATTTGTTTCCCAAATTCGGTAATACCAGTGTCTACATCTTCAAAAGCGCCACAACCCAATCTGTTTTTACCGTTATAAGTTAATTGGGATACGCGTTGTCCTAAACCGTAAAACAGGTTCACATCATCTACTGTTCTAAAATGGCTGCTTTCCTGATTGGTCATTAGCATGCCTATCTTTTTTGACGACGATAAATTTTCAAGTTTAGACTTACTATCGATACGCTCAAAATACTGAGGATTTGAAGCGATTATTCCATTTTGAACGGCCATAAACTTGAGCATGTCGTCATAAGCAGGAATCATATTTCCCCAACCAAAAACGTTCATTCCAGCGTCTCGTACAAACTGATAATCTTCTTTAGTAAATGAACCTGGAACCGTCTCCCAAAGCTCCGTAAGTGATTTGCCGTCTCTTTTATGATAATCATCTCCAAACGTGCTCAGCATATCTATACAAGCCGTTTCATTAATCAATTGTTTGGCCTTGGCGGAATACTTCCTTAGCTCTTTTCTTTCCCTTAGCGTGTTCTTACTTTTGTGTACATCGGGTACATGACTAGCACTGAGCGGCATAACCGATATACCCGCTACGGTAGCCCCCAATTTTTTTATGAAATTTCTTCGTTTTGATGTCATTCCTTATTCTTTTGAGATTGTACTGCAAAGTAGCCTAGCATGATACCTAAGGCAATATTCCATAAGGACAGTAAACCTATTTGTAAATGTTTGGGTAGGATGAATACGGTCGTCATGGCCGGAATCCAAAACCAAACAAGGGACCACCATGCTTTGGTTAGGCTATTCCAATCCATTTCCTTGCCTTCTATTTTATTATCCGTAAACCTGTGAAAGGTTACGAATACGGGACCATAGATAATATTGGCAAAAAAGGAAACCGATAGCGCATAAAAGAAACTGCCCTTTGCCACATTAAACCACCAGCCTTTAGCAATTATAGCATCTATATAAGCAAAGAAGCCTGTAAAGGCATATTTAAAAGTGATACCCAGAAAGGCCCATACCAGCATTTTTAAAAATAGCTTAACCGGACCTGGACCAAAAAAACACCATCTTTTCAACCGTATACGAACCGCAATAAGTTCTCCTATAGTACCCAGAATACCAATTTGTACTGCACTAGACAGAAGTGGATATTCTTTTACAAAATTTAGATAGCTTTCAATCATATTATTAGTTGTTAAATGCAACTATTTATCAAAAGACGATTACGCCTTTGATTTAGTATAACAATAAAGTCCGGCTGCAATATCTTCGCAAGCCACACCTAAAGATTTAAACACCGTCTTTTTTGATGCATCATATAAGCTTGAATCCTTCAACATTTCTGAAATATCCGCTTTAATAAAATCTAAGGCATCACGACCATTTTCTTTAGCAGGAATCAATAATTCCCCCGCCTCATTAGCTGCTGACAACCTGTTATCAACATATACATCTGAACTATTAATAATAGCCGACGCTAATTCTCTTGTGCTAGCCGTACAAGCTCCTACAGCGTTAATATGGACATGCCTTTTTAGATAATCATTATCTAATATGGGTTCTGTAGCCGCGGTTACGGTACAGATAATATCTGCATCCTTCGCAGCCGCTTCTATAGTATCGCAGACAATGAAATCAATACCTTTAAACTTCTCCATATCAGTAGCTAGTCGTTCGGCACTACTCCTATTTAAACTCCAGAGGGTAACTGTTTTAATATCCCTAACCTCCAACATGGCTTCAATATGTTTTCTAGCCTGTACACCGCTACCAAGGATACATAAATCCTTAGCTTCGGGAATTGCCAAAAGACTAGTAACCAGTCCGCTTACTGCAGCAGTTCTTATTCCCGTTATACCATCGGCATCTAAGCTGGTCATCAATTGCCCGGTAACAGTTTCATACAGATGAATTATCCCTTGGTGTGAGCTAAGCCCTTGTTTATAGTTATCAGGAAAAATACTCAAAATCTTAATTCCCATTACGTCATACGGCCTAATATAAGCTGGCATCATTCCCATAATTCCCTTTGTGGCATTTTGCAAAGGCATGGTAGCACGAAGCGGGTTTACAATATCCTTTTCGGCATCAAGTAAAAATAACTCCTTCATTACCTGAATACATTCAGACATGGGTAACAAGGATTCTATTTGGTCATTATCTAAAAACATCTATTCTAAATTCTCTATAATCTTGTGCAAAACAGTTTTGAATATGGCTAAGTCAGCTGATTTTATATTGGTTTCTGATTTTTGTGTTATGCCATTAGCCACTTGTAAAGCTTCCTTTTCAAGCGCTTGCCCCTGTTTTGTCAAAAATATTTGTTTGTTTCTTTTGTCTTCGTCCAAGCAGCGTCTTATGAGTAAACCTTTCTTCTCTAAAGTATCTATTTGCCTGGTCATCGTGCTCTTTTCTTTCTTAGCACGTTTAGCTAATTCTTGTTGATTAATGCCATCCTCTTTCCATAAATAAAATAAAATACGCCATTGTTCAATGGTGATATCTATACCATTTTCTTGAAATGCCAGTTGCAAATGCGTCGTTAAGACACGCTCTGTGGCACTTATGAGTCGTGACGAGGAATTGTATTGTTCGGCCTTAATAATATTCGCTTTAAATTAATTGCAACATACAACTAATTTTTCGATATCTAGGACTTTTATGACTTTTGATTCTTCAAAAATCAGCATTATTAATTACCCGAATTATACCCTAAAAAGTTTTAGAAAAATATAAACCCACAGCACCATCTGTATAGCGAGGAATAAGTGCAATATTCTTAGATTTTATAAAAGGGTTCCACTTGAAAAGATAATCAAAATGATACACCAGTTTGGTGACCAAGATACCAATACCTGCACCTGCCAAAATATCTGAGATATAGTGTTTGTTGTTAAACAATCGTAGCCCACCTGTAACTGCGGCAAAGCCATAACCGCTATATGCCACGTAGGGATTGGTATTTTTATATTCCTCAAAAACAGCAGACCCAGATGCGAATGCAATGGATGTGTGCCCAGAAGGAAATGCATTATCATTAGAGCCGTCTGGCCTAACTTTATAGACAGAATTTTTTATAGCTCTAGTAAAAACGTCGGTAAGTATCATAGATACCGCCAAATTTTTAGTTTGGTCAAACCAATGATTTTTGGCCTTTACCCCAATAACATTAGCAATAAATAAAGTTGCTACAGGTGCATACCTTGTGTAATCATCAATATGAGTTCGAAAATCGTTGCCTACCCAACCTTGGGCAGTTTCGTGAAGGGATGATTCAAACCCGCTATCCGATAGGAGTATTCCTGTGGTAATCAAAGAAAGAGGTAAAATAGTCTTCTTGAATAACTTCTTTTTGGGTTTCACCTCTATACTATCAGTTTGAGCGCATAGGTTTCCTAAAGTGAAAAATACTAGGAGAAGGGCAATGTTTTTTCTCATATTCAGATGTTGTCAAGAGCTGTATTACCACCTGAAAACTATAGTATGTGTGAGTTCAAGTGCTTGAATTCTTTACCAATTTACAAAATGTTTTGAAAAATGAAATTTAAAATGTTGTGTCCTAAAATCGTTAACGGAATAAACACTACTCTTTAGTATCTTCTAAAAATGCCCTAATCTGCTCGCCATCCCAATGACTATCAAAACCAACAACACCTCTTTCAAAATCTCTTTCTAGTAGCTTTTCTTGTTGCTCCAACTCTTTACGGGCTTTAAAAATATAGTTTTCATCACCAATTTTCTTCTCTTTTGCCAAGCGTCTTAAACTGTCCTCGTCATACTTTATGAAATTCTGTACTTGACGCTGTAAGGTATACCTTCTAAAACCCATCTGGCTAAGAACCTCACTGGCTAATTTTAAAGATGTTTCTAGAGATTCTCTATAAATATGGTCTATATCCATATTTAGAAACTCATAGGCAGCATATCTGTTTTTGGCACGTACCATTAGTTTTACCTTTGGGTATTTACTTTTTACTGTTTTGGCCAATTCCTTTATAACCTCAGGATTATCCATTGCGCAGATTAAAATATTAGCCTCTGCAATACCTGCAGATTCCAATAAATCCGTTCTTGTTGCATCACCATAATACACCTCAAATCCCATCTTCCGTAGAAAATCTACACGGTTTGCATCATGATCTAAAATTGTGGCTTCCACTCCGTGAGTTCGCAGAAAACGACCAATTGTACTACCAAAATGGCCAAAACCGACTAGAATTACCTTCTGTGATTTTGCAATATGATCCATTGGTCTTTTTATGGATTCCTTTGTTCCCAAACGTGGTAATAAAACCCGTTCGTTTATTATTCCAATAACAGGTGTAACGGTCATAGTTAACGCGGTTACTACCAACATAATATCCATCTGGTCCTGCTCAATTATATTTAGAGAAAAAGCAAAGGACAAGAGTACAAAGGCAAACTCCCCAATTTGGGCCAAACTACAGGTCAATAACAAATTTTGATTTAATTTGAGTTTAAAGGCGGAGCCCGTAATAAACAGAACCAGACCTTTTAAGAAAATAACAACAACCAGAATACCCCCAACAATTAAAGGACTTTTTGCAATAACAATAAAGTTTATAGAAGCACCTACGGCCATAAAAAACAAACCTAACAGTAGATTTTTAAAGGGTTCCAGCGTACTTTCCAGTTCGTGTTTAAACTCACTATTAGATAATACCACACCACCTAAAAATGCCCCTAAAGCAGGGCTTAAGCCTACTAGTTCCATCAAAAATGAAATTCCAAAAACTATAAGTAAAGCTGCGGCTATTAGTAGTTCTCGAACTCCGGTTTTAGCTACTTTTCGTAATAAGGGCACTATTAAATAACGCCCCGCAACAACTATAGTTACTACGGAAACCAAAATAGCTAAAGTCTGCAGCCCTAAGGGTAAGTTCTGAAGTAAATTAGCGTGCTCACCACTATTTTCCACAGCCGGTTTATCTGTGTTAGCTAATAACGGCAAAGCACCAAGCATGAAAATAACGATGATATCCTGAAACAACAATATGGAAAATGAAGATGCACCAAAGGTGGTATTCAACAATCCTTTTTCTTTTATAGTCTGCAGTGCTATTGCGGTAGATGACAAAGCTACGGCCATTGAAAAGGTCAGCGCTACCTTCCAGTCAAAACCGACCAGTATGAACAAAAAATATGAAAGTAGCATTGTGCCCGCTACCTGTATACCTCCCATTCCTAAAATGGTTTTTCGCATTTTCCAGAAGTTCTTTGGCTCTATTTCTAGACCAATTAAGAACAACATCATAACGACCCCAAATTCTGCAAAGTGAAGAATATCTTCCCCTTCTTTACCAATAAAACCTAACACGTATGGCCCTATTAACACACCAGCAATTAAATACCCCAATACAGAGCTTAGCCCTAAACGTTTCGCAATAGAAACACAAATAATAGCGCCTAATAAAAAGACTATGGCTTCAAAAAGAATACTACCTGTCATATCTATCTGTTTAGTTGTGGAATGTCATTAAAAAAAGAGAACTCGCTTACCTCAAGAAGGGCTATGTCATGGTGCAGCAAATCAATCAATTTATCATATTGATTGGCAAAATCATGTAATTGTTGGTCCTCTATTTTATGGGTTCCCATTACCGCAAAAGGAGGGAAATATTGCATGCCGCACAGATTTGCAGTTTGCTGAAAAGGACGTAAGAAATCGTTTATGGAATAGCAGTTAATTCCATTTTCGCAATACATGGCTTTAGAACCACCTGTGGTGATAACGTTTAGGCATTTTTTACCCTGTAAAGCTTTTCCGTTTGGTCCGTAGGCCCAACCAAACTCCAACACCATATCTATCCACTGTTTCATTAATGGTGGACAACTGTACCAGTAAAACGGATGATGAAAAATGATAATATCGTGCGCACTCATCAGCGCTTTTTCAGCATCTACATCTATATTAAAATCGGGGTAACGTTCATATAAGTCATGAAACGTAACCCCGTTTTTATCTTTAATTTTATCAACTAAAATGGCATTCGCCCTAGATTTTTCAAACTTAGGGTGAGAAAATAAAACCAATATATTTTTCATATTGCGAATTTAGTTGAAAGTACTCAGCAAAAATTCAATCTTATTTTCTTTTTATCAAGAACATATATTCATAACTTATTCTAACGTAATACGATATTGCTACTCAATGAAACCAACTCTTCAATTTTAACATTATCATAAGCATCTGGGTGAGCTTCTGAATAAAAGCCTTTATCATTATCAAAATACTTACCTGTTTCAGCTAAATCCGTCATCGCTAAATCGTACAAAATATCGACTCCTTTCTCCGCTGGAGACCAATGTTGACCGTACGCTTCTTTTGCCATTTTAGTATCTAGAAGCGAACCAGGATTTACTGCTACAACAGAAATTGATGGTTCTTGTTTCGCTAAATAAAAACTCCACATCGTTAAGGCTAGCTTGCTTTGTGCATAAGCATCATTAGCTCCTAAACTAATACCGCCTTGTAATGCATTTAAAGAAACTGGAGATTGGGCTGCAGAACTAAGATTTACTATTCTAGGTGCATCTGCTTTTTTCAATAGCGGTAATACCGCATTTGTAAATTGATACGGCGCTAAATAATTCACTACTAAACGAACATCTACTCCATTCGTAGCAGTATCAATTTTAGCTTTAAAAATACCTGCATTGTTGACCAAAACATCAATTTTCGGCATTTTTTCGGCGACTTCTTTTGCCATCTTTCTTACGTCTGACAAGTTTGAGTAATCGGCTAAAAAACCTACCACATTATTATTCTTTGATTCTGCTTTGATTTCTGTTACGGTGGCATTTAACTTAGCTTCAGTTCTACCATGAACGCCAACAAAATGACCTTCTTTTGCTAAGCGCAAGGCTAATAATTTACCTATTCCGTCAGTACTTCCTGTAATTAATATATGTTTCATTTTTGCTTTTTAATGTTGATGAAATATGAGCAAAACCTTCTCTGCTATTTTCTCTAAAGTTGTATCTATTTTACCTGTGGTCTTTTTAAAAAGGTGCAAAGGTGTCTTTAGGACTGTTTGGTACACTCCAACGCTCACGAGCACTTATACTTTCTGTTGTAACAACTTTGGATGCTGAGTTATTTGCACTACCATAGCTACTTACACTGCCTCTTGGAATTTGCATGTGGTCTCCGTATAACCAAACTACCAAATTACTGCGCTGTCCACTGGTTATTGGGTGCGTAGCGTGTGCAACATTACCTCTGTGAATTATTGCTTTGCCTGATTCAAAAGTAGTTTGTACCGTTTTTCCTGTGGTCTTATCATAGAAATCAACTTGTGAACCTGTAAAAGCTTCATCGGGTAAATTTATATTGATATTCAAGGTAGCAGCTGAGGCATCCGTATGCCCATTTAAATCTTTATCTTTATCTGGGTTGTACTGAATAGAAAAACCAAATGTTTGGTTGTCATAGCCATAAGTACCCAATAACAAACGCGCTATCGGACGCATATATCGGTCCATAATGTCGTTGTAAAATTCCTGAAAATTAGGTGCAGCAAGATACCCTTCTGAGCGTGGATCAAGCATAATCCCATAACGATTCAATTGTATTCCATACGGTGCTCGTTTCGGAATTTGTGAATTTACTACAGCTTCTAAATAATTACGGAATTCAGCTAAGCGTTCAGGGTTAAAAAACTGCGCAACATAAACACCAGGAATAATTTCTTCCCATAAATCAGCAACAGCATTCTCTTTCTCCGGGTTTTCCCAAGCGTCTTTAATTGCCTTTTGCAAGCGTGGGTCCAGCAGTGTTTCATCAGGAACTAGTAAATTATCTTTGTTTTCAATTTCCCATTCTGCCCATGCATTTTCAAGTAAATTTCGGTTGCTATTCCAAAAATGAGAGACAGAGGATTCACGGTTTAATGAGGCTTTACGAGAAGGTAAAGTAAGTGTACGAGCTTGCTCGAGTATATTTTTATTTGTCATTGTATTTATTTTTTTTACCAAAATCTACCTCAATAAGATATTTTGGTTTAGTAAACCTAGTTGTTTGTTTTTCTATTAATTGATTGGCTTATGTAAAATTTAAGGACAATTAATCTGGTACAAAGTTAGTCCTAGACAGCAGTAATTTTTTGGTAGTAAAAATGGTTGTTTAGGTATATTTCAAGGTTTTGTTTCATTAAAATTATTTTACAAATCCGCCGTAACGACTCATAATGCTAGTTGCACCAGCTACTGCGTTTTTTAATTCTGGAGTTACATCCCCATAAACATTAAAACTATCCATTGTTGCACCTTCTAAAAACAGAGCTGCAAACTGAGACCAAACAGTTAAATGTGCCAAAGCGGCATCGGAGTCTTGGTATCGTTCATAAATATGAATAGTTTCCTGGTTTTCTGCAACATACCACTCGTGATTTAGCGAACCTTCTTCATTGAAAGTAGCTGTTGTTATTTTTTCCATTGCTTCATTGTATTTGGCTTTGTTGATTATTTTGCCATCTACCGTCCAAGCTATGTTCTTATTCAGTTTCATACTGTGATATTAAATTAAAAAGAATGCCTCCTATACAAGAGGCATTCATACCAAATTTTATTAATCTACAAATATGGATTTTACGTGTAGTGTATCCATATATTCTTTAATATACACGATTTTACCCTTAGAAAACTGAAACAAAAAGTGGTATGGGTTGTTGTAAATTCTACCGTTAGTTAACTCTCCGTAAGAAATGAACTCTGCCGCTACTCTATCGCCTTCGGCTGTCCAGCCTACTGGAGTTAATTCTAATCCTTTTGGTATGGCAGTTTTCACCATTTTTATAAGGTCTGCTATTCCATTTTTATCCATTTTACCAGAAATAGGAGGATCACCTTTAATTCCCATAGATTGCCAAATAACATCTTCACCTAAATAAGTAAGTGCATTTGTTGCATCGCCAGCTGAAAAACGTTCAAAAAAGTCAAGAACCGTTTGTTTATTTTGTTGTGTGCTCATAATTCTAATTCTTAAAATTTTTAGTTAACGCCTTGTAATCCCATTAATAGTGTTTCAAAATTTCTTTGATTCTCTATATCATTCTGAAAACCAGTATCATCTGCTAACGTAAAACGCTTAATTGCGGGAGATTTGCTTGTTGCTTGGTACAACCAATATGCCTCTTCTTTTAAAGCTTCTTCAATTGGTAAATCTATAGAAGCATAAATAGTACGTTTAGCAGCTTCAATAGCATCTGAATTAAACTGCGACATTCTATTGACTAAATCTTCTACAAAAGCACCAATTTTATCCGCATCTAAAGCTCTATTTATTAGTCCGTATGCCTCTGCTTGGTCCGCATCAAAATCTTTTGCAGATAAGATGACTTCCAAAGCTCTACCTAAACCAATTTGACGCGCCATACGAGAAGAGCCACCGCCACAAGGTAAAATTCCCATACCCACTTCCATTTGCATAAATACAGCCTTACCACGTGCTGCAAAACGCATATCTGTTGCCAAAGCAAACTCGTGTCCGCCTCCTCTTGCAAAACCCTCTATTTTAGAAACTGTTATTTGTGGTAATTTGCTAATACGTTGCAACACTTTTTGTAAGTCTAACAACGCTATATCTTCTCTAGCAACTGTTTTTGTAGACATCTCTTTTAAGAAGTTAGTGTCTGCATGTGCAATAAAAATTTCTGGATGGGCAGATTGAAAAACTACTACCTTAATTGTACGGTCATTCTCTAAATCTTCAGCTAATATATTTAGCTCGTTGATCATTGGAATGTCCTGAATATTTACTGGTGGATTATCAAAAGTTACCCAGGCTTGTCCTTCTTTTTCTTCTACTCTAAATGTTTTAAATACCTTGTTTTTCATGTCTAGTTATTTATAAATTTGTATCTGTTGTGTTTTAATTACAGTACAAATTTACTTTAGACACCTACCTTTAAATTGGTATAAAACAATGTGTTATAGGTAAAAAATAAGGTTACTTGTATTTTTTTAGGATAAACTGGCTTTGTAGGCGCCAATTGTTACCCCTTTATAGGTTTGAAAGGTTTTGTTAAGGTGGCTAGAATCTGTAAAACCCAATTCCATTGCTATTTCAGAAAACTGCAAATCGGTATATTTTAATCTGGTTTCTACTAGCTTTAATTTGTAGTTAAGAATGTATTTTTTTAAGGATACATCCGTATGTTTTTTAAAGTACTCGCTAATGTAATTATCTGCCATATGAAACTCATCTGCCAAACTTTTAGTAGATAGCACATCTGAGTCATAAATGTTGGTATGTATGTAATTTATAATTTGCTGAATTTTTGAAGACTCTACAACTTTAGTAGTCATATCTGCATTTAAAAACTGAATGTTTCTAGCAATAAGATGAAGAATTACGGAAAGTGAATTTTGAATGATAAAAATATCAAAAGATTGCTTTTTTTCATTCTCTGTAGCTACCATATTAATCAAAGAAGTTAAATGCAATTTATCAGAATTGTTCTCAAATTGCATTTCACGTAGCTGATGACTTTCACTATTTAAAACACCTTCAATCTTACGGAACCAATCGTTCACCGGAAGATTAGTATTTTGTGAAACATCGCCTCTAAAAAAACTTTTTAAGAATTTAATAGTTGTAACGGTACTAGCAGTATCGGCTTCAACAATGTAAATATCGTCGGGTACAAATACAAAAATGCTATTGGGAGTATAGCTTACTATTTTACCATTAATGCGTATTACGCCACTTCCTTTTTCAAAATATAAAATCTCAAAAAAACGAATGGTAGTGTATTTACAAAACGTAAAATACGATTGATCTTTGTACTGCTCAATTACAATATTCTCTATTATAGTCCTTGCCATAATTGTTTTTTACAATGTATTGGTATCCCCTTCTGCATGGTTGTAACTATCACTATTTAGGTATACCTATAATTCTAATAGCGTTAGAAAAACCAAAAAACAATCTAATTTCAAGAAAATAAGACTCAATTAATCTTCTGGTGGATGACCATGAATTTGTTCAAAAACGGCATCGAAATTTTCCCGAAGATAGGCGTTAAGCTTTTTTTGATAATCCAGCTTAAGCCAATTTATAAAATTATAAGTGCTTTTACTTATGCACTTGCCATACACTTGTATTCTATTATCAATGTCTTCTTTTAGTAATTTTGCCAACGCAAGGGCATCATACACATCTTCACTATTTTCTATACAGATATAGGCATGTTGTTCAATTGATTTTTCCAATACCACTTTAGAAGATTCTCCGGAAAAGGTGGTATCCTTATATAAAGCGGTTATATCCAAATAAGTTTCCTTAGATTTTGAAAACTCTGACCGAATATCTTCGGCCAACTCATGTTTAAAAGTACTTTCAATATCTTCATCGTCCTTAATACGGTCTATGTAGAAATTAGGAGATTTAAAAATGGCCTCCCAATCTAAATCTGCACCCCAAGGACCAAAGCGATAGATATTATTGCCAAGATCTATTACCGTAAATTTAGATTTGTTGTTCAACACCCTAGAACCCCTACCAATCATTTGGTAGTAAAGGGTCAGGGACTTTGTAGCCCTGTTTAGAATAATGGTATCTATAGTAGGTTCATCAAAACCAGTTGTTAAAATACTTACAGATGTTAGTATTGCATCCGGAGTTTCATGAAACCACTTTAATATTTGTTTTCGTTGTTTCTTGGTAGCGGTATTGTCCAAATGCATAATTGGCAATCCCGCACTATTAAAAGTGTGGTATACCTGAATAGAAGTTTCTATACCATTATTGAATATTAATGTTTTTTTACCCTTAGAATGTAATGTATAAGCTTCTAGTAATTTATTTAACATGGACGGACTCGTATACAAGTCCGAAGAAGATTTAACCGTATAATCTCCATTGGAACCCACCTCCAAAGAAGTCAGACCCATATCATACTGAAAAGTTTCGGCTCTGGCCAAAAAATCGTTTTCAATTAAATTCTCTATGGATTCACCAGGAATCAACTCATCATAGTTGCTGTTCATGGGTAAATCCTTATTGGAACTTAAAGGCGTAGCAGTAACCCCAAGAATAAAAGAGTTTTCAAAAAATTTGAAAATTTTTGTAAAGGAATTATAGTGGGCCTCATCCACAATAACCAAACCAACGTCCGAGATATCCAAAATACCATCGTTAAGCCTATTATTTAATGTTTCTACCATGGCCACATAACAATTGTAGCGTTCATGATCATCTAAATTAGCTTTACTGTTGACTACTTTATTGACGACTCCAAAACTAGTGAGCATTTTAGATGTCTGATTACAAAGCTCTACACGGTGTGTCATTACCAAAACCTTTTTTGAGTGGTTTTTAAGGTATTGCCGGACCATTTCTGAGAAAATTACAGTCTTTCCACCACCAGTGGGTAATTGATATAATAGGTGGTAATCATCTCTTTCATTATCGAACTTTTCAAATATTTGATTAATAGCACCTTGCTGGTAGCTATATAGTTCTTTGTCCGTCTTCTTTTCCTGAATTTCAAATAGGGGCTCTTGCATGATATCTTTTTCTGGTGCCTGCAAAGGTAAAACCTTCAATATGTAATTACTAATATATTGACAGGCTTTCCGGAACAACTCATCGCCGTTTTTATAAATGATATCGATTGACAGCTATTTATCGCAGCAATTTCAGAAAGTAGACTTTTTTATGTTTTCTAAATATATCTTGCTAATGGACACTAAAAAGCCACTTAAGAAAGTGGCTTTTTATAATTGTTATTAAGAATTTATCTAAGCCTTATCTAAAAGAAACACCTTCCACTACTGGTTTAAATCTGAAAATATAGAATGGTTTTGTAGATTGATCTTTACCTTCATTAAATGGAGCTCCTCTGTTTACTTGCGCTGCAGACACATACATATATCCATCTACATGGTTGTAACTTACACCATCCGGCCAGACCAAATTACCATCTTTTATCATGGTGTGAACACTTTGGTCTTTTGCTAGAACTACAGCAACACTCTTCGTTTCCAAAGCCGTTAAATATAGATTGCCTTCTTTATCAATAGACATTCCGCCATTGTTCGGTTTTTCTGAGTAGGTTTCAATTTTGCTATCCAAAGCTGCTTCGGTCAAAGTTTCGTTTACAAGGTCTAAAGTTTTAACTCGGTAGATTTTGGTGCCGTTTAATGGACCGTAATAAATATATTCAAAATTAGCATCAGCAGTAATTCCATCATTCCCAATCAATAAATCTTTACCGTTTACGGCTAAATGCTTTCCATCAATTACCGTTGGTGTGTTTTCTGGTAACGTAGTGCGCGTGCCTTCTAAAACACGACGTGCTTTACCAGTTTTCATATCTACAATAATAAAAGCCGCTTTACTACCATCACCTCCATTACCAATACCTTCATCCGCTATAATAAAATAACCGTTTTTGGTATCTACCACCATATCATTAGGTTGTGAGATTGCTGGCACTGCGGATTTTGGTAAGTAATAAATACGTTCTAATGAATTAGTATGAGTGTTCCAACCAACAATTTTTGGTGTTACGTTATCACGTTGTGCCATGTCTAGCATCCAGATAATTCCGTTTTCATCATTACGAATACCTAGAACATTGCTCAAATAATTATCATCCGTAGCTCTTGGCGTATTCCATTCCAAATTTGGAAAAGGTGTGGTTGAATTTGTTTTTTTATCAAACTTGACCACTCTAATTTCTGGACCAAAAAATGGATGATGGCTGTATACCAAATCGCCATCATTGGTGAAAGTAATATTCCCCACAGCTTGGTCTACAGTTGCAAAAACTTCTGCTTTGGCTAACGTTTTCTGAGCATTTGCAGTCATAACAGAGAGTAGTATACTTAGTGTAATTAGTTGTTTTTTCATGTTATTCGCTTTTCTTCAAATAATCTGGAAGCTCTTTCGAAAGCCAATCTTGACGAACAGGAACATGAACATCTAAATCAACCGTTTTTTCTAAAGCCCAAAACTCATGAGGTATGTTCTCTGGGAATACAATTACCTCTCCACCAGAAACAATAACAAACTCCTCTTTGCCGTCTATAATAGTCTTGATTTTAACCTTACCGGACATGATATAGGTAATTTGCTCATTAGGATGTTGGTGCCATGGAATATGTGCCCCTTTTTCCAAATTGAAAATAGTCATTTGACCTTTTTCTCCATGAAACCATTTACGCTGAATACCTTCGCCAATTGTTTCCGATTCCATTTCATCAAAATTAAAATGCTGCACTTTTGAAGTTGCCACGGAATCAATTGTATTTACCTGTGCATTTGCGGTAGTACCAGCAAAAATTGCTGCTGTAAGAAATATTTTAAGTGTAGTTTTCATTTTCTATTTTAATTATTTGACTCATTGCGTCTAAAATCCTTCTAAAACAATTTTACCTTTGGCTTTTCCTGTTTCCAAGAAAGCATGGGCTTTACGCATATTTTCTGCGTTAATAGTTCCAAAATTTTCCCCTAAAGTGGTTTTAATTGTTCCGTTGTCTATCAACTTAGAAACCTCGTTTAATATGTTGTGCTGTTCAATCATATCTTCCGTCTGGAACATAGAACGAGTGAACATCAACTCAATATGAGTAGACACAGCTTTACCTTTAAATGGCATTACATTAAATGACTTAGGGTCATCAATAAAACCGAATTTACCTTGTGGCTTTATCACCTTTACAATCTCGTCTGCATGTTGCTCGGTAGCATTTAAACTCACAATATAATCAGGAGCAGGGAGCTTGTATTTCTCAAATTCTTCACTCAATTTATTTCTGTGATTAATAACCGAGTCTGCACCCAATTCTTTTAACCAATCTGTAGTTTCTTCACGGGAAGCCGTTCCTATAATATTCAGTTTTGTAAGCTTCTTAGCTAATTGTACCAAAATAGAACCAACACCACCTGCAGCACCAATGACTAGAATTGACTTACTGGCATCATCGGTTGCAACTTCTAATCTATCAAACAACATTTCCCAAGCCGTAAGAGAAGTTAATGGTAAAGCCGCAGCTTCTGCATAAGATAAGCTAGATGGTTTCTTGCCCACAATACGCTCATCTACCACTTGATACTGAGCATAACTTCCTTGTCTCGTGAAATCACCGGCATACCAAACTTCATCGCCTACATTAAAGAGAGTTACATCTTCACCAACTTCTTTTACAATCCCGGTAGCATCCCAACCAATAATTTTCCAATCATCGCCTTCAACAGGCATACCTGCTCTTACTTTATAATCTGCTGGGTTTACAGAAATTGCTTTTATCTCAACTAGAATATCTTTTCCTTTTGCTTTTGGAATATTTATTTCGATGTCTTGTAGTGATTTTACATCCTCTATTGGAAGGTTCTCCTTGTATCCTATTGCTTTCATATTAGCTTCGTGTTATTATATTACTGTGAAAATTTCACTTTCTGGTAATCTAGATTTAGGAGTTTTTTCAGTTGAATTAAAATCAGATTCAGCTCTATATCCTAAAGAAACAGCTACTAAAGAAGTGTATCCTTTTTCTCTTAAACCGAATTCTTCATCCAAAGCTTTTACATCAATACCTTCCATTGGTGTAGCATCAATTCCTAAACTAGCAACTCCCAGTAAAAAGTTTCCAATGTTAAGATATACTTGCTTTTCCATCCAGTGTTGCAAGTCTTTCAAATCGTATTTATGAATACCTGTAAAAGCTTTTACAGCACCTAAAAATCCGTTTTTAATATCTTGGTTAGGGAATCTACCGCTTTCATCTTCTGTATCTGCAATATGCTGATAGTAGGCATCATCTGCATCAATTTTTGAACAAAATAAAACAACAGCAGATGCATTGGTCACTTTTGGCTCGTTAAAACTAAAAAAACCTTGAGTCCCCTTAGCAATGCGTGCTTTACCTTCTGTAGTTTCAGCAACTATAAAATGCCAAGGTTGTAGGTTTACACTTGAAGGACTCATTCTTAACAAGTTTTTGACTTCTGCCATATCTGCATCAGAAATTTTCTTGGTGGTGTCGTATTCCTTTGTTGTGTATCTCCAGTTTAATGTTTCGTGTAAATTCATTTTTATATGTTTTAATAAGGTTAATCCTATTTATATGGCAAAAGTAAATAGGAAATAAAGTTTTTATAATGTATAAAAAAAGGAGAAGATGGTATAAATAGAGGTTTTTAAGAGGATTTTTATAGAAATATGACTAAAAAGAGGATTGTACCCGAATTTGAAACGGATATTAAGCCCATAAAAATTTATTTATCCTTTAATAATACCAATAAAAATTTATCCAACCCATCTAAAAGTCAAGTTGATTCTAGGCTGAATTTCCTTTGCAGTTTTTGGTATTTTATGCTTCCAGTTATCTTGGGTAGAGCCTTTCATAATAAGCAGGCTTCCGTGAGCTAAAGGAATATCTACACGTTTTAAATCTTTTCGGGTAGTATGTTTTAATTGAAAAGGTCTGGTCTCTCCAAAAGTTACCGAAGCAATAACTGTGTTTTTACGTTGGTCTCCTTTATAGTCTTGGTGCCAATCTACACTGTCTTTACCATCTCTATAATAATTAAGCAAACAGCGTGTAAATTTTATGTTGACCTCCTGCTCTATTCGCTCTTTGATAAAAAGTAAATCTGCATTCCATAAATGCATTTTACTTTTTGTATTCGTGTATTTAATATCCTTAGTAACATCTCCATACCAAGCGGTTAATCTAGGATAGTCTACATCTTTACCGTGAATGGTAATTTGCTCTTGTTGCCAAGGCGTATTTTTAATTAAGCTAGTATACAACCTATTGCTTTCTTCTAAACTGAAGAAATTTTCGAATAAAGTAACATCAGCTCCTGGTAAATCAAATTCTATTTTTCGGACTTCGTTTGTTGAAAATAAGTCCGCCTGATTAAATAAATCCATCTCTTTTTCCTCTTAATCATTAGTATTTAAACCGAACAAAAACTCAAATCACCAGCAGCCTTTCTGTTACCGTATACTTTATAGAATAGAACGAATCAATCCGCCATCTACTCTAATAGCCGCTCCGTTTGTAGCCGATGCCAATTCACTAGAATAGTATACTATGGTATTCGCCACTTCATCAACCGAAGCAAAACGTTCTATTAAAGATGTAGGTCGCATGTTTTTAAAGAAATTCTCTTCCACTACTTCCTCAGAAACATTATCGGCTTTAGCCAAATCTTGAATAAAACCACTTACACCTTTTGATTTTGTTGGTCCAGGCAAAATAGAATTGACGGTAACATTAGTGCCTTTAGTTAATTCTGCCAATCCTCTACTAACCGCTAATTGCGCTGTTTTTGTCATGCCGTAATGAATCATTTCGTCCGGAATAAACACTGCAGATTCACTGGAAATAAAAATTATGCGTCCCCAGTTTTTCTTCAGCATTTTTGGAAAATAATGTCGCGCCAAACGGATTCCGCTCATGACATTGACTTCAAAAAAGCGAAACCAATCCTCATCTGGAATATCAACAAAAGCTTTAGGTTCAAAAATACCGGTGTTATTTACTAAAATATCTACTTCTGGAACTTCTTTTAATAGTTTCTCGATATCTTCAACTTTAGAAAAATCTGCAGCAACACCAGAAACATTGGTATTGTTGGTACTTGCTTTTAGTTTTTCTACTGCAGCATCTACCGTTGCTTGTTTTCTTCCGTTAATTATTACGGTTGCTCCTTCATTTAAGAATCGTTCTGCTGTGGCATAACCAATGCCGGCAGTAGAACCACTAACAAAGGCAATCTTATCTTTAATTCTTAAATCCATGGTCTGTTTCTTTTAAAAAATTACTTACTAGCTATTTCTAATAATTCTAAATCTTCTGTATCTAAATTCAACTTTGGAGCATCAAACAAAGTTTGTAATTGACTTTTACTAGTAGCACTAACAATTGGTGCCGCAATGTGTGGTTTAGCCATTAACCAAGCTAAAGATACCGTCGCCGGTTTGCTACTATGTTTTTCCGAAATGATATCCAAAGCCTTAATTATATTCAAACCTTTCTCGTTCAAATACTTTCTTACGCCTTCACCACGTACACTTTTATTCAAATCGTCCTCAGAACGGTATTTACCTGTTAGAAATCCACTTGCAAGTGAATAATATGGCATAACACTTAAACCGTGGTTATCAACCAAATCCGCATATTGAGACTCATAATTACCACGTTCAACCAAATTATAATGCGGTTGTAATGCTACATATTTAGGAAGATTGTTTTCTTCAGAAATTCTAAATGATTCCAGCAACCTTTCTGGCGATAAGTTTGACGCAGCAATGTGGCGCACCTTACCCGCTTTAATAATTTCATCATAAGCAGATAATGTTTCTTCTACAGGTGTAACATTATCGTCAAAATGAGTGTAATACAAATCTATATGGTCTGTTTGTAATCGTTGCAACGACTCATCTACGGACTTTAAAATATGCTTTTTGCTAATATCATTTGGGTGCTCCTTAGTTTCAGAACCCACTTTGGTAGCAACAACCAATTGATTTCTGTTGCTTCGTGATTTCATCCATTTACCAATTATAGCTTCAGACTGTCCACCTACACCATTAACCCACCAACTATAGGTATCTGCCGTATCCAAAAAGTTAAAACCTGCATCTACAAATGCATCTAAAATTTCAAAAGATTGTTTTTCGTCTAATGTCCATCCAAATACATTTCCACCAAAATTGATTCTAGCTGCTTCTAAATCGGTATCTCCTATGTTTACTTTTTTCATTTTCTAAGTTTTTTTTAGGTTCCTTTTCACCTTAAAAAAGTTCTCCAATAATCTATATTCAAAATATATTGAATGAATAAATACTTCTAAGGCATTACAAAGGTCTGAACAAAACGCAATACAAACAAGGTACATAAGAAGGATATTGATGTATTTAACAAGGTTTTAAGTGCTATAAAAAATTACCGTGTGCGCACAATGTTGTACTTTTGCTTAATAAACAGCATTTTATGCAGATATTAGAAGCCTACAAACCTTTTGAAATACAAGAAATAGAATTAACCGATTGGAAACAACGCCCGGTTAAGAACAATTTTTTTGAATTGGTTTTGATTCAGGACGGTGAAGGCACACAGTGTATAAACTATAATCATCACAGTTATAGCAGAGGCAGTATGTTTTTACTTCCTCCGTTACAATGCCATTCCTTTACCATAGAAAAGGCTACAAAATTTGTGTTTCTGAAATTCACGGATTCATTTTTCAAGAATCAAGGCCGAGTCACAATTGAAAAAAACGAGTGGTTTAAAGAAGCGTCTTATATTCTATCTAATTACAACCAATTGCCGGGTGATATCATTAAAAACGATACAGACCGAAAGCATTTATCTAGTTTGATTTCAATGATTTCTCAAGAATCTAAAAATTACGGCAACGAATCTATTATTCTCATAAAAGGCCTAATGACTTGCATTATGGAAATCCTTGTAAGAAATATAAAAAAAGGAAGTTTTTACGAATTGCCCGTAAATAACACAGATGATAGAATTACAAAAATGCTAACCTATATTAATGAAAATATAGACAAACCAAATCTGTTGAAAGTAGAAAATTTAGCAGAAGTTTTTATGATGTCACCAACCTATGTAAGCGAGTTTTTCAAAAAACAAGTAAACATGTCCCTAAGAGAATATATCATTAAAGGGAAATTGAAACTTGTAGAAATCAGATTATTGAATTCCGATTTCACCCTTACTCAAATAGCCGATGACTTAGGTTTTACTGATGTTAGTCACCTTTCAAAAACATTTAAACGTTACGCTGGTACTTCTATACGAGAGTTTAAAAACAATGGAGAATATATGTTATTGAAACGAAGTTCTTGCGCTACAGCTGTACAAGCTTAGTCCTCAGAAAAACATATCAATATTATTTCTAGATACTCCACGTTTCCAAGCGATACTTGAACCCATACTAGGATATTGATTAGGACTAACTTCTTTACCATCCAATATTGCATCTAATGCCGTATAGAGATCCTCTCCGGTTGCTGGTTGAATACCTGGTCTGGTCATATCAAAACGACCCGTGTAAACACACTCCAGATTACCATCAAAAACAAATAGATCAGGATTACTTTCTGCACCATAGTCTAACGCTACATCTTGATATTCATCATAAAGATAAGGGAAGGGGTATTTATTATATTTTGCCATTTGAGCCATAAAAAATGGGTCATCTTGAGGGAATTTTTTAATATCATTACTACTAATTGCAATGAACTGCATTCCTAAAGGCTGATACTCATTTGCCAATTCAACCAGTTTAGAATTTATATGTTGCACAAACATACAGTGGTTACAAAGAAACAAGACCACTGTTGCTATATCAGACTTTAATTGAGATAGCGTTACTACCTCACCTGATACCGTATCGGGAAGTTTAAAGTTAGGGGCTTTTTTCCCCAATTCCATCATGCTAGACAATACAAACGTCATGATTTAATTTTTCGGGAACTAAACGTCCTGGTTTAATTTTTTAGCTCTATATCCTATGGCTATCTTTTTGAAATTTTTGATTTTCAACACAACTTAACAAGTTGCAAATCATCAATTTTTAAGTTAAGAATAATTAGAGTGAATTTATGTACAAATAAAGGTTTTTTAAATGATTTCCTGTATGCTATGCTATTTCACAGCCTGTTTTTACCCCGAAATTGTACATTTTTTGAGAATTTAATAGTAAAACCCTCAATATTTTCCTTTTTTAATACCTAAATCTTTAATTTTTATCAAAATATACCTGATATTTTTTAAACTGAAACCCCCAAAAAACGCTAATTAGGGCAAATTATTAAGTCATATTCCTGCAACAATACGATATTTTAACATTTTAAAAGGCAGTTTTAAACAATAGTTTCTAAAATTTTACAATTTTTTGCGCTAATTTATTGAAGATAAAATCATGAATAAACCTAGCTCATCAATACGGCAAATAATTAACTCATTGTATGTAAAAGGCCAAATAATTTTGGGTGTTCAGTTTCTAATTTTGGATTCCAAATCATAGTCAGCTGAGCTTTTTGGGGAGTGTCTTTTAATTCATAAAAATCGATAGGTAAATTTAAGCCTCGTATAGATGAAATAGGTTCTAAAGATACTCCCATTCCAGCCTCTATTAATCGAATACTAGTACTAACAGAATCGGTCTCGTGCACCACATTAGGTATAAAACCAGCACCCGTACAAATAGATTCTATGATGTTCACATAATTGGGCCCATCTGTTTTAGATGGAAAAATAAAGGGTTCTTTTGTAAACGTAGCAAAGCCATCTTTATCCATTCTACTCATATCAAAACCCTTAGGAACCAACACCGCATAATTGTCTATGTGCAAAACTTTGCTCTTTAGTCCTACGGGTACTAATGGGTTTGTTGCAAAACCAATATCCAATTCACCAGATTGCAGACGTATATATTGATCACGATTGTTAAGTTCCTTCAAAATAGTTTTAATATTTGGCAGATTTTGACGGATATCAATTAGAATTTCTGGTAGAATAGATTGCATTACAGAATGTGTAAACCCAATTTTCAACTCCCCTGCTTCCCCTTTATGGATTTGATTGGTTCTTTTTAAAATAAAATCATATTGCAAAAGCAGCTTTTCCATTTCATCAACAAAATATGTTCCAGCATGAGTTAACTCCACATTACGCTTGGTTCTTATAAAAAGTGGTGAGTCTATAGCTTCTTCCAGCTGTTTTATTTTACGGCTTAGTGCGGGCTGAACAATATGTAAAGCTTCCGCAGTTTTAGTAAAATTCAGTTTTTTGGAAAGGAGTACTGCGCTGCGTATATGTTGTAAATCCATTTCAGTAATACATATTTGTTATTAGTTTATCAAAATTAAGCATTTATTTATATAACTGAGGTTGACTAGCTTTGTCAGGAATAGGAAAATGTTCAACTCAAAATATATTCATTATGACCACAGGCCAAAGCTTAGCAGAAGTATACGATGCGGAACAATTTAGAGCTATAGGAAAAGAATTGATAGATGTGCTTGCTGATCATTTAAATGATTTACAGCATAAAGAAGGAAAGAAGGTCTATCCAAACCATGCGCCAGAAGACGAGCTCCAGTTCTGGGAAGATGATTTGAAACAACAGTCTACTCCTATTCAAACCTTAACAACGCTTTTGAACCGGTCTCAGCAAACGCAGCACCCAAAATATATGGGGCACCAAACGGCAGTTCCTGCTCCTATTTCTGCACTGACCGGAATGGTCACTAGCTTAGTAAATAATAGCACAGGGGTTTTTGAAATGGGGCCAGCCTCAAATGCCATGGAACTTGTAGTTACTGATTTCATTGCAAAAAAAGTAGGTTACGACTCTTCTGCTTCGGGAATTATGACCTCCGGCGGAAGTCTAGCAAATTTAACGGCATTATTGGCCGCCAGAAAAGATAAAGCACCACATAATGTATGGGAAGAAGGTCATAATGAAAAATTAGCGGTTCTTGTTTCCGAAGAGGCCCACTATTGTATTGATCGGGCTGCCAGGATTTTAGGACTTGGAGATAAAGGAATTATTAAAGTTCCTGTTGACCATAATTTTAAAATACGAACAGACCTTTTACCACAATACCTAGATAAAGCCAAGGCTGACGGTCTTCATGTCTTCTGTGTTATTGGTTGCGCCGGTTCTACCGCTACCGGTTCCTATGATGATTTAGATGTATTGGCAGAGTTTTGCGAAGCTCATAACCTTTGGCTACATGTAGATGGTGCACACGGCGGTGCTGTGGTGTTTTCTGAGAAATATAAAGACCTTACAAAGGGGGTTGAAAAAGCAGATTCAGTTGCTATAGACTTTCACAAAATGCTAATGACTCCGGTTCTTAGTACGGCATTGATGTTCAAAGAAGGAAACAAAATTTACAGAACGTTTGCCCAGAGAGCTCAGTATCTATGGGATTCTCCTGAAACGGAAGAATGGTACAATTCTGCTAAAAGAACTTTTGAGTGCAGCAAACCATTTTTATCTGCACAGGTGTATCTTATTCTTAAAACTCACGGTATGGATATTTTTGAGAAAAATGTAAATCAGCTTTATGATTCCGCCAAACTGTTGTCTAACCTCATTACAGCCAAGCCGGAATTTGATTTGGTACACCAACCAGAATCTAACATTGTCAATTTTAGATTTGTTCCGAATAAAAAAATGAACATCAACGAATTGAATGCCTTAAATACGGACATTAGAAAACGATTAGTCGCCTCTGGGAATTTCTATATTGTACAAACAACTATTGCAAACCAGCGAACCCTAAGATGTACGGTAATGAATCCGTTAACTTCAGAAGCAGACTTTATAGAGCTGCTGAATGAGATTGAAAAAGAGGCAACTTCTATCTTAGGCGCAGAACTTGCCCATGTTTAGTAATACTATTTTCTTCTAGTAATCTGCTGAATAAAGTTATTTATAAAGTATGCGAGGTCGATTTGTAAATAAATTGACCTCCTTTATATTCAGTTTCAACTAGAATATAATAGTTTTACAGCTTGACAAAAATCGATTGCCGCATGAAACTTTTATTATCCATAGGGTTTACCTTCCTATTCTTTTATAACGCCAACGCTCAGTTGGTAAATATTGAGTCCAAACGCATGCAAAAGGACTCCGTTCGTTTTGCTTTAAAAAGTGATTTACTCTTTAACTATACGGATAACAATGGTGCCTATATTCTTGCAATTGGGTCAAATATCACAGCACAGGTAAAATCTAAAGACCTCAGGAAAATCCTATTTTTTATTGGCAATTATAATCTTATCCGAAGTAAGGATGAAGATTTTCAGAACTCCTATTTTTTCCATTTACGATACAACCACAAAATAACAGATTTCCTTAGACTGGAAGGTTTTATACAAAACCAAAACAACACCTTACTCACTATATCTAACCGAAACCTGGCGGGCGCAGGTGTACGCCTAAAGTTAGTTTCAGAAGAAAATACAAGAGTATATTTTGGTAACGCCTACATGTATGAAATTGAAACACTAGAGGATACCGGAGAGCGATTATATAACCATAGGAATAGTAGTTACCTCTCGGCTACGTATGCATTTCCTAAAACAAGATTGGATTTTACGGGTACCGTATATTTCCAACCTCTATACCGTTATATTGCCAACCACCGAGTGCTGAGTCAGTTGAAAGCAGAAATGCCTTTAACGGGACACCTGAGTATTTCTGCATTATATAATTATTCCTATAGCAGTTTTTCAACCACTTCAGAAAGTGATCGTTCATCTAATCTAAAACTAGGACTTACGTTTTCCTTATAAAGAAAATACTAGGCTAATAAAGCTTTACTCATCTCCTCACCAATTTTAAGAAGGCTATTACGCTCGTCTTCTGTAAAATCATAAGGTACTGGTTTAGCTATTCCCAAAGTTCCATATAACTTTCCGTCAAGCAACATAGGTACGGCAATAGAACCTTCTACCTTAGTTTCTTTGGCGGCAGGGCGTGCTACACCAGAATCATCTGTTTGTAGGTTACACATCTCTACGGCTTCTTTACGCTCAGCAGCAATACCTGCCATTCCTTTCCCTACAGGAATAGTAGACAATTTTGGTATTAAAAAAGGAGGAATTCCTTTATGTGCTTGAATCTGTAACAACTCTGTTCCTTGATCTAAAAAATGAATGGTTCCCGTAGTACAATCAAAAGCGCTAATTACATTTTCCAATACTTGTTGCCAATCTATATTAGATTGTTTTAAATTCGTTAAAATAGCATCTACGGTTAATCCTTGCTTATCACTCATAATCTTGATATCTACTAAATAGGTTGTTTGTACATCTAAAGACTTCCGTGTTTACAGTTGTCCTCTATACAAATTTACTAAAGTAATCCGTAGATACTCCCTCTCTATTCAAATGTAAAAATTAAACATTTGTTAAAAAAGAATGAACGTTCATTTTTGTTATTATCTTTGTACCAGAATTAGAAATCATGGCAGAATTAACAAAAGGCGAAATTAAAAGAAATGCATTGGTGAAAGCCACAATAGAGCTAGTGAACAACAGTGGCTTTCATGCAGCTCCTATGTCTAAGATTGCCAAAATGGCTAACGTATCTCCTGCAACTATATATCTCTATTTTGAGAACAAGCAGGATTTAGTTAACCAGGTATATATAGAAGTGAAAGCTGCTTTTACAGAATATGCGTTTGAAACCTTTGATCCAAAAATGGAAGTTGAGGAAGGTTTTGAAATCATCTGGAAGCGTATCGCAGATTTTAAACTTAAGGAATGCGAAGAAGCAATGTTCCTAGCACAGTGTGATAACACACCTATGATAGACGAACCCAGTAGACAACAAGGTATCAAACACCTACAACCTTTACTGGATTTATGGGAACGGGGTAAAAATGAAGGCAAAATTAAACCCCTTTCAGATTACATATTGTATGCATACGCCATTAACCCATTATCCTTTTTAATGATAGCTCAAAAAAGAGGAGGTTTTCAATTGAATGAAGACCATTTAGAAGAAGCATATCAATCTGCATGGAGCAGTATAAAAAAATAAATACAATCATCTTAAACAACAAATAGAAATGGAATTACTTGATAAATTAAAATGGAGATACGCTACTAAAGCAATGAACGGTAAAACTGTACCACAAGAAAAAGTGGACATTATTTTAGAAGCCGCTCGCCTTGCCCCTACTTCTAGTGGATTGCAGCCTTTTGAAATTATGGTTGTAACCAATCAAGAATTAAAGGAAAAAATTAAGCCTGTAGCCTGGAACCAGTCTGTAGTAACAGATTCTTCTCACTTATTGGTTTTCGCAGCTTGGGATAACTATACAGAAGAGCGCATTAATAAAATGTTTGACCTAACTAACGAAATCCGTGGTTTCAAAAATGAAGGTTGGGAAAATTACAGGCAACAATTATTGGGTATGTACCCACAGCGTGACCCAGAAGTAAACTTTCAACATGCGGCTAGACAGGCATATATTGCATTTGCAGAAGCCCTTACCGCTGCTGCTTTTGAGGGGGTTGATTCCACACCAATGGAAGGTTTTGATCCAGATGCTGTAGATGAAATTCTTGGTCTAAGAGCAAAAGGTTTACGTAGCTGTGTATTGTTGCCCATTGGCTACAGAAAAACAGAAGAAGATTGGTTGGCAAATTTAGTTAAAGTGAGAAAAAGCACTGAAGACTTGGTAACTGTAATGGACTAATTATAAAAAGAATAATACTATGAAAACTATATTATTAAAAAATAGACCTAAAGGAAGACCTTCGGTCTCTGATTTCGAATTTGTAGAAAATAATTCTCCTTTAGAAATTAAAGATGGTGAGTTGCTTTTGGAAACGGCTTACGTTTCTGTTGATCCTTATTTAAGAGGAAAGATGAACGATACCAAATCGTACACACCTCCTTTTGAATTAGACAAACCTGTCCACTCTATGATTGTGGCAAAAGTTATCGCATCTAAGCACAAAAAATATAACAACGGCGACTACCTTGCGGGAATGCTTGATTGGAAAACTCAACAGATTTCCGACGGAGAAGGTCTTACAAAAGTTGATAGTGAAAAAGCGCCTTTAAGTAGCTACTTGGGAATTTTGGGCTTAACTGGCTTAACTGCTTATTTAGGTCTTACAGAAATTGGAAAACCTAAAAAAGGAGAAACTCTAGTAGTTTCTGGTGCCGCTGGTGCCGTAGGTAGTGTGGTTGGCCAAATTGGTAAAATACTTGGACTTAGGGTTATAGGTATTGCTGGTAGTGATGAAAAGGTAGAATTGTTAAAATCTAAATTTGGTTTTGACGAAGGTATCAATTACAATACCACAGAAGATATGAAGGCTGCAATTGCGAAAGCTGCGCCAAACGGAGTTGATATTTATTTTGATAACGTTGGTGGCCCTATTTCTGATGCGGTGTTGTTCAACATTAACCAATTTGCGCGATTTGTTGTTTGTGGAGCCATTTCGGTTTACAACAATACTGAGCTACCAAAGAGTGTTAGTGTTCAACCATTTCTAGTTAGAAATAGTGCTTTAATGCAAGGTTTTATCATTTTTAACTATCAGGCAAAATACCCTGAGGCTTTAAAACAACTATCAGCTTGGTTGGCTGAAGGTAAGTTAACCTATAGTGAAACCGTTGTTGAAGGATTTGATAATATCCCTCAAGCTTTTATCGATTTATTCGATGGTAAAAACAAAGGAAAAATGGTCGTTAAAATTTAATGATCAAAACAAAAAAAGAGAAGGAACTATGACGAATTTTGAATTTAAGAATCCTACCAAAATTATATTTGGGAAAGATACAATCAAGAAAATAACAGAAGAAATACCTTCTGACGCTAAGGTATTAATGCTTTATGGCGGCGGAAGTATCAAAAAGAATGGTGTATACGACCAAGTAAAAGCAGCTTTAGCAAATGCTAATGTAGTTGAGTTTGGTGGTATACCTGCCAACCCGGAATATGCTGTTCTTATGGATGCCCTAAAGGTTATCAAAGAAGAGAATATTACATACCTACTAGCAGTTGGTGGTGGTTCGGTTATTGACGGAACTAAATTTTTATCCGCTGCTGCAGTTTATGAAGGTGATGAACCATGGGATTTTGTTCAAAAAAGAGAACCTATTAAAAAAGGGATGCCTTTTGGAACAGTTTTAACCTTACCTGCAACAGGTTCAGAAATGAATTCGGGAACGGTTATCTCTAGAAAAGAAACTCAAGAGAAGTTAGCTTTTGGAGGTCCTGCCCTATTCCCACAGTTTTCGGTATTGGATCCACAGGTAATTACCTCTATTCCAGAAAGACAATTGGTAAACGGTATTACTGATGCATTTACCCATGTTCTTGAACAATACATGACATACCCTGCAGGCGGACTTTTACAAGATCGTTTTGCTGAAGGTATTTTGCAGACCCTTATTGAGATTGCTCCTAGAGTAATTAAAGACCCTAGTGATTATGAGGCTGCAGCCAACTTTATGTGGAGCTGTACTATGGCACTAAACGGACTTATTCAACAAGGTGTTCCTGGAGATTGGGCTGTACACATGATGGGCCACGAGCTTACAGCAATGTACGGAATTGATCACGCTAGAACTTTAGCTGTTGTAGCACCAAGTCACTACAAATATAACTTTGAAGCTAAGAAAGAAAAATTGGCTCAATATGGCGAACGTGTCTGGAACATTACCGAAGGTAGTGTTGATGATAAAGCGTATGCTGCTATTGAAAGAACTGAAGCTTTCTTTAAGGAGTTAGGTATTGATACCAAACTTTCTGATTACACTTCTGATTATGAAGGTACCGCAGAAAAAATTGCACAACGTTTTACCGATCGTGGTTGGAAAGGTCTTGGCGAGCGCCAAGCTTTAACTCCTCAGGATGCTGAGAAGATTGTGAAAATGGCATATTAATAATAATTTAAAAACTTAAAAGATGAAAATATTATTCGTTTTAACCTCTCATGATAAATTGGGAGATACAGGTAAAAAAACTGGATTTTGGGTAGAAGAATTCGCTAATCCATATTATACATTATTGGACAAAGGTGCTGATATTACTTTGGCAACTCCAAAAGGTGGCGCTGCCCCAATAGACCCTAGTAGTAACACTCCAGATGCAAGTACTGCAGATACAGAGCGTTTTGAAAAAGATGCTGTAGCGCAGGAAAAAATCAAAAACACCAAAGTATTGGCCGATATGAATGCTGATGATTTTGATGCGGTTTTCTATCCTGGTGGTCACGGGCCATTATGGGATTTAGCAACTGATGCCAATTCTATAGCATTGATTGAAAAATTCAATGAACAGAAAAAACCTATTGCTTTTGTATGTCACGCTCCTGCTGCTTTAAAAAGCGTAAAAGGACAAGACGGAGAATTCTTGGTGAAAGGTAAAAAAGTAACCGGATTTACAAATACAGAAGAAGATGCAGTTCAACTTACAGATGTTGTTCCTTTCTTAGTTGAGAATGCATTGAAAGAAAATGGAGGTATTTACTCCAAAGGTGAAGATTGGGCTGCCTACGCGTTACAAGATGGCAACTTAATTACAGGGCAAAATCCTGCATCATCAGAATTAGTAGCCGAGAAACTTTTGGCTAGTTTAAACTAATTGCATATCCCCCAATTAGTAAGAAAGCTTACCGGTTTCCGGTAAGCTTTTTTTGTTTTATATCTTCCTTATGGAGCTCTTCCAGCCCTACTTAACTACAGTCGCTTCCAATTCAATTTTCAGAGTTTCAAATAAACCTTTCACTTCTATGACCGTACTGGCTTGTTGCACGTTATTCTCCTTTGTCCAATTTTGAAACACATCAAAGCAGCTAAAAAATTCTTCGGTAGATGTCGTGAAAACGTTTAACCTCACTATATTTCTACATTCGTAACCGGCTTCTTCTATAACCTTTTCAAGATTTTCAATAGCCTTTATCAACTGCGGCTTCATATCCTCCGTGCTAGATTTTCCATCTGCATCAATTGCGGTCTGGCCAGATATATAAAGGGTTCCTTCTGTATTGGTCACTTCAACAGCTTGTACATAACTCCTTTCGTTTTGCCATTTCCATGGGTTAACTATTCTTTTTTCCATTTGATTTTGATGTTGTGCGGATACCGACGTAACGGTCACTAACGCGATTACTAAAATTCCTTTTTTATAAGTCAACCAATCAATTATTAGGTGTCTTACAAAGATTTGAACTTTGGTACTCTCTATTGTGTGACAAACATCACAATTATGAAAAAAGTAAACTACCTCGGGGCATTTAATCTCGATTATCGAGTAAAATATTTAATGGGAAAGCCTACTGAGTGTTTCCCGGGATACGCCCAAGTAGGAAGCCAAAAGCATTTTAGGAACTCGTTGAAATAGTATTGGATATTGCTCCAACAGTTGTTCATACCTTTCTTTAGCACTTGAAGTTAAAAAAGATAATATTCTTCTTTGAGAAGCTATATGACCCGCGTTGGATTTCTTCAAAAAGAAGTATTCCATTTTAGGAAAGTCAGCGGCCAGTTTGTTATAATTATCTAAACTAATACTAAGCACATGAGTTTCCTCAATACATTGCAATGACATCTGAGCCTTTGATTGGGTAAAAAAAGCGGCAAAATCACTTTCCCACCAATTTTCCATAGCAAAGGAAGCTATATGCTCCTTTCCATCTGCATCATCATAAACCAATTTTAAAAGTCCGGAGATTACATAGTAGCAGTGGTTTACAGATTCTCCTTTTTGAATGAGAAAATCATTCTTGCCAAAAGCTTCTTTTGAGAAATGAGACAGGACAAAGGTATATTCATCATCACTTAAAGCAACTACTTCCTCTATATGTTTTCTAAGCTGATTACTCATTTAATGATTTTTTGTGCTATCCTTTTTTTGAACTGAAAATTTACGAACTTTTATAAATAGATTTCTGTAAATAAGACCACCAAAAAATATGAAGTCTCTAGAAGTTCTATTCAATACTGGATAAATACATTTTGCTTGCTCTATTTTTTTTGAATCATATAACAATAATGATTAAGGAAAACTGTTTTCAACTAACGTCATCACCAGTTATATTCAAGGAGAAAGACTTTTAGTTGGCAAAATTACATTTGTATTTCTCGTTGCCTTATTAATAATTACCACATATTCATTGTAGTACATAAAACCCATAATCATGATAAATTTACTTAACCTAAAACGTCTTTTTATTGTACCAATAGTAATACTTTCTACTTCTTGTTCTTCGGAGTCAGATACTATTCTACCTGATGAGAGTGAATCAAATGAACTATCTAGTGAATCAGTTGAACTGTCTAGTGCAGAGAATATTCAGATTTTTCCATCAAATCACCCATTAAATAAAGAGGTTACCAATAGCCCTGTAGATTTACATTCAAATATCATACTAGAAAATATAGGTTTAAATTCTGGGCTTTTTGCTGATTTTGGTAGCGGTCTATACAATGATGCTCCCATTGGTATACCTTATACCGTAGTTGATGGTGGCCAACAAAATGTGCCTATTACTTTTAATGAAAACGGTTATCCTTCAGAAAGTGATAAGGGGCCTTTTCCTATTCCCCTAGATGCACCAATTGAAGGTAATGGAAAAGGAGATAGTCATGTTATTTCTGTAGATGTAGAAAACGGTATGTTGTATGAATTATTCAATTCAAAACAAGTCGGTACTGGTTTTGAAGTTTCAAGTGCAGCTGTATTTGATTTAAATGAAAATACCTTTAGGCCAGATGGATGGACATCAGCAGATGCGGCGGGTTTACCAATTTTCCCTTTATTGGTTAGGTATAGTGAAATTGAAAAAGGAGAAATAGACCATCCCATTAGGTTTACCATTCCTAGATCTAAAATTTATGAGGGGTATATACATCCGGCACGTCATTTAGTTTCTGGCAATACAAATGATCAATTATTACCTTTTGGAGCAGTCTTAAGACTTAAATCGACATTTGATACCAGTGATTTTTCTGAAACAAATAAAATAATTCTCCAAGCTATGAAAAAATACGGGTTGATATTGGCAGATGTCGGGTCAAACATGTTCATATCCGGTGCACCAGATGACAACTGGGATAATGACGACCTGAGAGCATTAAGAAATGTTACCCTAAACAATTTTGAAGTCATTCAAATGGGAGAAATAACAACGAAGTAAACTACTTTTAGGCAAGCCCACGAGGCATTAAAAAGAATACACTTTGATTTCGAGGCAAACCTTGGAGTATTTAATCTCGATTATCGAGTAAAACTTTGGAGTGTTTACAATTAAACCACCTTACACTAGAAATGTAAGGTGGTTTATTATTAAATATGAATCTCTATTTCACGTTGAAGCAACCCTACTCCACCAGCCATCAAACCCATTATCTTGTCTTTTTCAATCTGTAGATTTACGACAATTAAGCTGGGTGAAGGTACTTTCATATATTTACCTTGTTGGATTTTAAAACTGCGCTGCTCCATTTTCAAAACGTCAAACAGATAACTGGCAAGCGGTCCTGCAGCCATTCCTGTTCCTGCTTCTTCTTCAATTCCATAACTGGGTGCGAACATTCTTGACGTAGCATCGTATGCTGTACTTTCTGTGTCGGTAGAAAACACGTAATACCCAATCAAATCAAATTCTCTGCTGACTTCGGCTATAAGATTTAAATCTGGGACTATGCTTTTTAGTATCTCTTTGCTCCTTACCGGAATTAGTATAAACGAGTTTCCCGTGTTCACTAATTGTATTGGCGCATTCGGCAAGAGGTCAGCTTTACTTAATCCTAGGGATTTTAAAATAGCACCTTCCCTATGACTAACGTCTGTATGTTTTGGAGCCAATTGTTCCATAAAAGCTAGGTCTCCAATCAGCTCTATTTTTCGTTTTCCATCAATGGTTTCTTTGGAAGAACTACTGCTCTTTAACGCGCCTATCTGTTTTAAATAGGAAAACGTAGCTACTGTGGCATGTCCGCAATGGGCTATTTGTTTGTTAGGCGTAAAGAAGTCTAACTTAAAATCTTCTGTTATAGATTTTGAAACGAATGCGGTTTCGGACAAACCTACTTTTCTAGCTATTTCCAACTTGTTTTCTGCTGTAAGCGCATCGGCATTAAGCACTACTCCTGCCGGGTTTCCTCCTTTTCCATTTTCGGCAAAGGCATTAAGAATCTGTACGGTTATTTTCTTTTTTGAAGTCTCCATTGTATCTATGTATTGGGTTACAACTTATAGACGTAATGAAATGGAAAAAGACGTAGCTAATCTTCGTCATTTTCAAAATCGATTATTTTTCCAGAACTATCGGAATCAACATTGGGGCAGTCCAAAATATTATCTTTCAAAATTTCCCGTGCTTTTTGAACTCTGGATTTTGTGCCCGAATAAGAGATTTTTAGATGTTGAGCAAGTTCCTTTTGAGAATAGTTTTTAAAAGAGGTCAAAACAATTGCTTCCTTATGTTCCGCAGAAAGACTATTTATTTTTGAATTGATGCAGTTGGTTAAATTCGCATATTCAAAATTGTTACTTTCTGTTTCAGGAATATCTAAATCACCTATGGCTACATTTTGATTTTTCGCTTTGCGGAAGTGATCAATGATGGTATTTCTTGTAATTTGATACACCCATGAGGTAATCTTAGAAGTGTGTTTAAGCTGATGGATATTTGTTTGAATCTTGATAAAAACCTCTTGATGAATATCTTTAGCTAGATGCTCATCCTTAATCTTCCCTGAAATAAACTTATAAAGTTCTTCATTGAGGTCTTCCCAAATGATATTGATTTCAGTTTTCAAGATTTTGGTTTTTTAACCGGACGCAAGTAGTAACTTCCGTTATTCCGTATAATTTACACTTTTCAAAATAAAGTCTACTATGGGCGTAGGATCCTCCAAACTATGAGGATGGTGACCCACTCCTTCTTTACCGATAAGTTCTATGGTGCCTCCCGCTTTTTCAAAGTTTTCTTTGAGTAATTCCGTGTTTTCTTCAAAAGGAACAACTACATCCGTATCGCCATAAACGTGAATTACAGGAATACCTGCTTTTGCAACTTTTACACTTGTATTAACAGGTATCCCCTCAAAGCTTTTGACCGAAACGGAGTCCAACCCATAAGCCGCTAAACAAAGTTCCCAAGCTTTGGGATTTCCCACTCCGCTGAACATTCCACCTGGCCAACTCTTAATATCACATACGGGCGCATCGGCATAAATACTGAAAACCTTATCAGTATTTTGTGACGCCCAATTATAAATAATCAATCCGCCACGGCTCAATCCTTCTAATACCACTTTCTGATTAAGTCCGTATTCCGAAACACAAAATTTATAAAAATCATTCCATAGCTGCACCGCTTCATTGTTCCCGAATAAGTTGGCAACGTCTACATACAACACATGAAAACCTTTTTCCAAAAGAGCTTTATCTACTTGTGGCTCAGCACCCCAAAAGCGAGCTCTCCAAATCCAATAGTTATTGGAGTTCGCTTTGTTCGGAAAAACCACCTTGGCCTCATGCCCTTGAAAAGCAAATTCTTTTACCTCGTATTCCGAAAAAACGGAATCCTGTGCAAAGGCAGAAATAGAAATAAAAAGGGTGAACAAAATGAGGATATGGTTTGCGCTTTGTTTCATTTGGTTTCGTTTGATAAATATATCTACCGGTATATAGATCTCTTTTGTTTTACCTAAAATCGATTTCAAAAAAGCACACATCTGCATTATGATAGTGAGATGGCAAATCTGAAGTATTTTTTAATTTCTTCATTCCCAAGAAATCAAAACCACAACTTTTATAATGATTGATCAGTTTATCATTCTTGCCACAGGTATCCATTCTAACGTACTGTTTGTTCTCCTTTGCGGCGATGTCTTTAGACCAAGCTACAATGGCTTGTACAAAATTCTTTCCCCTAAACTCAGGATTGGTGGCTATACGGTGGATGTAGATAGATGAATCATTGTCTTTCTCTTCCCAGATTTGTGGATCACTATAGGTTATGGCCCAAACACAAGCTATTTTATCGTCAATTAACAGCTTAAATTGTCGGTTTTCAAGAACTTCCGTTGTTATGAATTCTTTGTCAAATTCAGGCCATTGGTTATCAGAGAATTTTACTTTTTGAAAATCCGTAGCTAATTTATACAGCCTAAATATTTCAGGAATATCATTCAGAGTGCTTGTGGTTATTTTCATATTTGAATGGGATTTTGGCTTACAGGATGTATGAAGATGTTAACTTTTAGCAGTGAGTCTTTCCCTATTATTTCAAACCATTTTCTAAACATTTTTTTCCCTTAACTTTTTTAGTTTTCTCTTAATTCTATTGTCACAATTGAGCTTAACAGTTACTCCGGAATTTTCTAGAAAAAACAACATTTTTGAAATTTCGATAAAATTATTGTCCAATAGCACATTGTATTTTTTTCCAGAATTGGTGTTGATTTTCATACTAGTCAACAGCTTACGCCCTTGTAAAAAATCGACTTCTCTTATTTCTCCATAATTAATTTTCCTTCGACTATTTTTATCCAGTCCAAAAGGTTTGCTGATTTCAATAATATTTTCGTAGAGTATTAGCTCCCATGAAAACATACGTTGTAAAAAGTGGAAGACAAATACAACCAATGGGATTCCAATAAAAATAAACTTAATCACAAGAGGTACCTCCAATTCATAAGTAAATATTATAAATCCAAATATAATAGCTGAAACAAAAACCAGTAACCCAATGGGAAACAATAAATTTTGCTTTACTATATGTTTTGGACTACTTTTCAAATCAATTAGAATTGTTGAGCTATATTAGCACGTACAATAAAGTTTTAATTAACCACCTACTCCACACTCACCACTTGGCTACTTCCATCATTATAGCTCACACGATAAATAGCATCACCAAAATCATCAGAAATTAAAAGCGAGCCATCTTTAAGTAGCAATATATCTACAGGTCTTCCAAAAGCTTCTTGGCTTTCCTGATCTAACCAGCCTTCTATAAAAGTTTCATAAGACACAGCTTCATTATTTTCTATTTTCACCAAAGAAATTTTATACCCAGACTTTTTAGAACGGTTCCAAGATCCATGTTCCGCTATAAAGGCATACTGTTTATATTTTTCCGGAAACATATCTCCTGTGTAAAACTTCATTCCCAAGGGGGCCACATGCGCATCTAAGGTTTGAACAGGCGCTACAAAATCCGAACAAGGACGTTGGCTACCAAATTCCGGGTCTGGAATGGTGCCACCATGGCAAAATGGAAAACCAAAATGCTGACCGGCTTCTGTTACTCGGTTCAACTCACAAGGAGGAATATCATCACCCATCATATCTCTACCGTTATCCGTAAAATACATTTCTTTCGTCTCTGGATGCCAATCAAAACCTACGGTATTACGAACTCCCCTTGCATAAATCTCACGATTGCTTCCGTCTGGGTCCATACGGGAAATAGTAGCAAAACGCTCATCTACTGCGGTAGAATCGCAAATATTACAAGGTGCGCCTACAGGTACATATAGTTTATCATCAGGACCAAAAGCAATGTATTTCCACCCATGGTGAAACGGCTCTGGAAAATCATCATATATTACTGTTCGTTCTGGTACGCTATCTAAATTCGCCTCAATATTATCATATCTAAAAAGCTTGCTTACATCTGCCACATAAAGTGAACCATTTCTAAAAGCTAAACCGTTTGGCGACTCTAATGTGGTATCAAGTTCAATTACTCTATCCGCTTTAAAATCTTTGTCACGATCCTGAATGGCGTAAATTTTCTTTTCATTTCTTGTTCCCACGAACAAAGTTCCATCGTCACCCATAGCCATGGAACGAGCGCCATCAACACTATCTGCAAAAACCTCAATTTTAAATCCGTTCGGTAATTTCAGTCCTTCAATGGGTAATTTAGATTCTGGTTCGTCATAAGTAACCATGGGTTCCTTTTCTTCAACCTTTTGCTTCTTTTCATTACAGGCGGTAAAACCCACAAGCGTCATTGCAATCAAAAATGTCTTTAGTGTATAGTTTTTCATGTGTTTGTTTTGTTAGAGGTATTGTCTTAAATTTTTCTTGAAGAATTCTGCGCTATCCGCTATACTTTTCATGGAATCCTGGGCAAAATTACTTCCTTGTTCTATATAATAATACTGCAAAGCATCTGTATCTATTTGAGAAAGCATTTCTGCATAATCTATTGAACCGTTACCCAACTCCGTATAATCTCGGGTAACCTTATCCATATCTTTAATGTGCCACATGACGTAGCGCCCAGGCTGTTCCGTAATAAGTTCCTGTGGTGTTTTTTTTGAGGAGTGCATCACCCAATACATATCCATCTGTAATTTTACCAATTTGGGATCGGTTTCTTTTAGAATGATATCATAACCAATTTGACCGTTATGGTCCGTAAATTCAAAATCATGATTGTGATATGCAAAACCAAGTCCAGCGGAATTTACATGCTCCGCCATCCAATTCAGTTTTTCGCTAAGCACTTTGTAATTTTCAATAGTCCGGAACTCAGGTGCTAACCAAGGCCAAGTAATATAAGGTTTGTTAAGAATACGAGCTCCTTCTATACAGGCATCCAAGTATTTTTTAAGCTCTTCATCTGGCTTGTCAAAATAAGACGAGAAATCATAATGACCACTGGTCGTCGTAAGATTAAGGTCATCTAAAATCAGTTTGAATTCTTTTGCCTTGTATCCGTAATATCCGATGTTCTCAGGGTCAAAACCATAAATTTCTAGGTCTTGATAACCCATTGCTTTGGCTTTTTTAAGGCTACCCAATGGGTCTGCTTTCATGGCATCACGAATGGTAAAAAGTTGCAATCCCATTTTAAACTTTGGCTTCTTGTCTAAGGAAAAGCCCGTAACTGGCAATAGAGTTGCTGCCGAAGCCATACTACTCTGTTTTATAAAATCTCTTCTATGCATATATCCTAACGGAAGTTTCAAAATTGGACAAAAAAAAGGGCTTGCTTAAAAGCAAACCCTAATATATTACAATCTTTTGGTACGAACGAAAATATCTACAATTTATGAAACTGAATCAATAGCCTCACCAATTAAAATTTCCCCTTCCAAAATCTCAAAAGTGGTATTTTTTACGGCATCATCATGCAAAGCGCGTACTAAAGTCTGGGCTACATCATCTCTACTGATAGAACCTGATTTCTCTAAACTAGATGCTGCTTTAATTTTCCCTGTTCCCTTATCATTCGTTAAAGAACCTGGACGCACTATGGCGTAGGTTAGATTACTATCTTTTAGATATACATCTGCATTATGTTTGGCCTTCAAGTAATCCTTTAAGTCACTAGCCTGTTCTGGGTTGTCAGCTCCCATAGAGCTTAACATTACAAATTTCTTTAAATGACTAGCTTTTGCTGCATCTACCATTCTTTTGGCTCCTTCTTGATCTACTTCTTTAACTTTTTTTCCGCCAGAACCTGCTGCAAAAATTACTTTATCTATATTTTTTACGGTGTGCGATATATCTTCTTCCAAATCACCCATAACTGTAGTGATATTATCTTTCTCAAATTGCTCTTTCTGAGATTCTTTACGAACCATTGCTATAGGATTGAAATATTGAGATTGATTTAAAAGTGTTACTATTTTTTTTCCTGTGGTACCATTGGCACCAGCTACTAATACATTTTCCATTTCATCATTTTTTAGTTACAACAAATTTAGATGATTGCCCCTTTATAACTTGATGCAGAATGATTCATTTTTGACTCAGAAGCATTGTTGGTGAATGCAAACCCTATCCAAGGTATTGACTTACCTTTGTGTCATAATTTTTTTTGAATGGCCCATCAACATTTTAAAATATACAAACCCTTTGGATTCATAAGTCAAATGGGTTCCAATAACCTAAAGGAAAAACGGTCCAAGCGTTTTATAAGTGAGCTACATCCTTTTGATGATGACGTAATGGCCATAGGACGATTAGATTTAAAGTCTGAAGGGCTCCTTTTAATGACTACCGATGGAAAACTAAGCGACACCATTAACCGCTCGGGAATTGAAAAAGAATATTACGCCCAATTGGATGGTGTCATTACCCCCGAAGCCATTGAAAAATTACAAAAAGGAGTTGAAATTGGTTTTGAAGGAAAAAAGTATATGACCAAACCTTGCCAAGCTAAACTTATGAAGGAAGAACCGGATTTTCCGGAACCCCATCATTTACTTCGCGTAGGTACTCATAGGCCAAACTCTTGGTTGTCGGTTACTTTAACAGAAGGGAAGTTTAGACAAGTGCGCAAAATGACGGCCGTTGTAGGTTTCCCTACATTACGTTTGGTACGGGTTAGAATAGGATCGATAACACTTCAAGGAATGAATCCGTCTGACGTGATTGATTACCCGAATTTACCTACAGAATTGAATTTGGATTAATTTAGTAAACTGAATTTACTCTGTTAGCTTACTAATAGGAAGAAGCTCTACTTTACGAAACTCTACTTCCGAGCCTTCGGCCTGTAATGCAATTTGCCCGGTTTGCGCTGTAGCATCATAACCATGATTTACTAAGTCACCGTTTACCCAAACTTTTATTTCATTCTTTAGACACTCAATAACCATATGGTTCCACTCACCTAAAGGTTTTTCAGAGTCGTCGGTCAGATTTAGGATTCTACGTTTTTTGCCTTCGGTAATACCCCATTCCTCTTTAGGTCCGCGGCGTTCTACCATATCATCTACGGTAATATCCTCAACAATGCACCAAAAATCTCCTGCGTTTTCATGCATCATTTGAACTTCAATAGATTTTGGAAACATTTTGTAAAGGGAGCGTGGTGTAGAAGCAAAAACCAAAACACCACAATTACCGGGCTCGCCGGCAAAACGGTATTCTACATCCAAACGAAAGTCTTCGTAGGAGGCATCTGTAATAATATGGCCTGCTGGTGTGCCTAAGCTAACCAACATGCCATTTCTTATAATAAAGGGATTTCTTGCATCTGTACTGTCCATTGCCGGAACATCTATATGCCAACCGTTAAGGTCTTTGCCATTAAACAGGCTTTTGGCCGTTGGCTTACATGAGCATAGGGCGATAAATGCCACTGAAAAAACTAAAATGAATTTTTTCATAGATAAAGAAAACGGACAAATGCTATGTCCTATTTAATTTGATACAATTCGAAAATTAAATAGCAGTAGTCTTGCTATATTTTCTTAACACGAACGGCATTCATGCCCTTCATACCTTTTTCTAGCTCAAAAGAAACTTTATCGTTCTCGTTAATTTCATCGATAAGGCCACTTACGTGTACAAAGTATTTTTCTTGATTCTCAGAATCGATAATAAAACCGAAACCTTTAGAGAAATCAAAATAAGACACTTTACCGTTACGAACTGGATCAAACTCTTCTTGGTCTCCCTCTTCTCTTTTTGGAATACCTAAAACAATATCTTCAGCATCTACCTGAACCTTTTGTGATGGATCTGGCGGAGTATCTACTAGGTTACCGTTAAAGTCAACATATGCGAAAGGAATCCCTTCGTCATTCTCTTTTGAAGCGACTTTACGTGCATTTTTTTTCTTCTGTTTCTCTTCACGTTTTTTCAAACGTTTCTTCTCTTTTTCAGTCTTATTATAGGTTTGCTGCGATTTAGCCATGCGCTATTTTTCTTGTTTTAAAATTAGGAGGATAAGGTAAGAAATTATTTTGTTTTTATTTGCATTTTAAACGCGAGAAATTACAGAAATACAGAAGGTTAGGATAAATCCATTTTTTACACATAAAAATATAACTATCAACGTTTTATAAGGATTAACATAAAGGAAATACCACAAGGTTTAACTCCTTTTTACTGAGTAATTCCGTATCTTCTTTAAATTACGAGCTGAAAGATGTCATATTTTGAAAATGAAATATATAAATCTGCACGTTGATTAGTCCTCAAAAGCTATTTATATGTTCTTATAACTTTCATTTTTTTGATTGGTATAAATAACTTTAATCACCTTTATTACTATCTTTCGCCCGAGCCATATCGTTCTCCTGCAGGCGAATAAAACTTTATATTTTGAAAAAACACTTAAACATTCTTGCATTAATTGGCCTATTATTTTTAGGCTATGCTTGTTCTAGTGATAGCACCGAATATGAATCTGTACCCAATCCGGATGAAGAAACTCCTACTCCACAGCCAGAACTAGAACCTGACGAAATTATAGAGGTTAATGCCATACCAGCATCTCCTCAAAGACTTGGTGATGCCGAGAAAGGATACGAATTTCTGATTACCGGAAACTATATGAGTTCCGGCGTGCCTTACGATGCGTTTGTACAAGGTTCCGGAGAGGACAACACAAACCTATTACAACGTACTGGAGACAATGCCAATATTGCCTATGAATATACCGCGGTTAATGCCGCAAATGGTGTTAGAATCGTATCTCCCAATTGCATGTCTTGCCATGCAAGCTTTATAAACGATGAGTTTGTAGTAGGGTTAGGCAATCACGCAGCAGATTTCACTATAAATAGAGCAGACAACATTGGTTTGGTCAGTGCAGGTGTTTCTTTGCTTTACGGCGGACAAGAAAGTGATGAATGGGAAGCTTATGATCAGTTTAGAAAAAGTATAGAAGCCATTGGCCCTAAAACACTTACCGAAACCAGAGGTGCTAATCCTGCTGACAAAATCACAAGAGTTTTAGCCGCTCACAGAGACAAGAATACGCTAGAATGGACGGACTCACCTTATGTAAATGTAAGTAATGAAGTTATTCCTACAGATGTACCTGCATGGTGGTTGCTGAAGAAGAAAAATGCTTTGTTTTATCATGGAATAGGGCGTAAAGATTTTTGTAAATCGTTCATAGGTTCTGCCCTATTAACTTTGGACGACCAAACAAAAGCCGAAGAATTAGACCCTAAAATGCCGGACGTACTTGCTTATATCTATAGCTTAGAAGCGCCTGCCTATCCTTTTGAAATTGATACCGATTTAGCAGCTGAAGGCAAACCTGTTTTTGAAGAGAATTGTGTGAAATGTCATGGTTCTTATGGCGAGAATGAAGAATATCCAAACCTTCTTGTAGCACTTAAAACTATTGGTACGGATGCTGCGCTTTCGGACCTTTACACAACACCATCTGATGTTAACGATTATTTTCTAGACTGGTTTAATACCGGCTGGTTCGGAACAGGACCCGCTGGTTTAGAATTCAATGCCGAAGGTGGATATATCGCTCCTCCTCTAGATGGTGTATGGGCAACTGCACCTTACTTTCATAATGGCTCGGTGGCAACTATAGCCGAAGTGTTGGATAGCTCAAAACGACCCACATACTGGAGCAGAAGCTTTAACAGTACCGATTATGACAAAGAAAATTTAGGCTGGAATTATACCGAAGAAGTTTCCAAAATAGATAAAGAAACCTATGATACCACCTTAAAGGGATATGGAAACGGTGGACATACTTTTGGTGATAAATTAACAGACCAACAACGCCTAGCTTTACTAGAGTATGTAAAAACATTATAATGTTTTTCACTTAAATAAAATCAAAAAAAAAGCCCTTATATTCTTTAGGATAAGGGCTTTTTTTTAGATTAAAAATTTCTCTATTCTTTTTTAAGTGAAATAACTTCTTTAGTGCCATCAGGATAAATTAGATCCGCAATATCATCACAAGAACCATCACCAAAATCAACATCTACTGTTAATCCGTTTTTAGAAAGTTCCATTAGGCCTTTTCCTATATAATCGCAAGATGACTCTGCTTTTAACACATTTGCAATGTCAATGTTATAAGTATCATCATCAGAAGTTACCGTCCATTCACCGTTCATTTGTAAAACAAAACCTTCACCAGAATCCGGTGAAACAAATCTATAGTTCTTTTCTCCTTCTTCAGAAAGTTCACGACCATCCTCCAAAACTACATCCATATCCACACCTACATCAAGAACTAAATCATATCCGTTTATAGACTCCTCAACAGAGATTCCTACTGACCTTTCCCCATTCAGTTTAATTCCACGAACAGAAAAATTACTATAGGATACCGTGTAATCATGAGAATCTTCTTCACCACCGTACACAACCTCTATTGACCCGTTCATTAAATAATCATTGGCTGCTGATGTACAGTTATCAAAAGTTGCGGAAAACCCTTTTTCCGTATAAACTGCCGTATAGCATGTTTCATCTTTTCCAGAATTTGCTGAATTCCGATCGCTGTAAATTCCACTAATCATACCATCTGCAGCACTAGACATATCATCCAAATCAAAAATAGCAGCTAACTCTGTCTGTTCAACTACTAATTTTTGTTCTTGCTCCTCTTCTTGTTCTTGACCCATATCCAAAATTTCATCGACATCATCGGAACAACTAAAAGCTAACAGCGAAAATGCACCAACAAAAACGTAAGGTCTAATAAGTTTAAAATAGGAAGTCATATTTAAGATTTAAGGTTATCGTGCAAAAACGGAGAATGGTGCAGTATATTATAGTTCAGGAGGTTATTTGGATGAACGGCAACAAAACCTATACAGATGGTAAAATTTTAATCTATGATTTCCTATAATTCCTTCTAAACTTAAAGAAAATAATTAATTAAAAGAACTGAAAAATCGTATACGATACCATATATTTACCATATGGGAATGAGTATTATACTACGTGATAAAGTACGAGAGCATCTTTTAAGACAAATGCAAAAAGGTGATTTACAACCCGGACAAGGCATTAATCTTGCTGCATTGTCTAGAAAGCTAAAAGTAAGCGTAACTCCTATTCGGGAGGCTTTAACTCAGCTACAGCAATCCCACATTATACGAGCTATTCCCAACCGTGGCTTTGTAATTGCAGCCGTTAATCCAGACGAGGCCAAAAACCTTTACGAGCTTGTTGCCCATTTAGAAGTTCTGGCCCTAGAGGAATCTACGTTTAACGAATCTTCAATCTCCAAACTAAAAAAACAAAGAGACCTCATTGCAAATGCCGAAGATGCTTTGGAACGCGTGAATGCCTATATGGAGTTCCATAGATTACTAACCTGTAATTACAAGAACCCCGTGTTCCAACAAATACTTAAAGATTTAAAAACTAGGGTTTTCTTCTATGAACGTGCTTTTATGTCCAACGATTCCTTTCATTACAACTCCAATGATCAGCATGATGCTATAATTTCCGCTATTGAGGATGATAATATTCCTTCTGCCGCATTAGTTTTAAAAATGAATTTAATGTTGGTAAAAAGCTATATAGAAAAGCAACTTGTAGTATTATAGATTCATCAACAAAAATCTTAATTCCCGTCTTTTAATTAGGCATTTTGACTTAATTACAAAATTATCTTCAGCCTTTTTAAGTAAACCATTGAAGACTTATATGTTGTTCATTATCAATACATAGGTCAACAAATCACAAAGTTTTTGTAAAGTCATATCTGAATTCAAATTACAGATTTACATTTGAACTGTATTTCGACTAAAAACCGAAAAGACAAACAACAATTTAAAATTAAAGGCGTTTTAACGATACCTAAAAACAAAAAGACATGGGTTACTTATCTCCTCAAATAGAAGTTTTGGCTAGAAAGAAAAAGCAAGCAGAAAAATCTTTGATCAAGAAAGAACACTCTTGTGGTATATTTCAAGATTACGGTAGTCTAGGCAAAAAAGAAGAGCTAGTTAGAGACTAGTTTTTCAAAATTGTTTGGGCAACTTCTAGAATAGTTTGACCTATTAGTTCTGGCGCTCCGTCTAACGGATAAATAGCGTGACCTTCCCGTGCAACAAATGCGGTTCGTAATCCTGCACGTTTGGCTCCCAAAATATCCCATCCATGCGCGGCAACCATCATGGTGTTTTCTGGTGATGCACTCATTTTACCTAGAACTGCCTTATAAGGAGATGCATCAGGTTTATAACTGGCAACCACTTCCACAGACATTATAGCATCAAAATAAGAAGCGATACCTGCAAACTGCAATTGTCCTTTTAACAAATTCTCATTGCTATTAGAAAGAGCAACCAATTTGACACCTGCGTCTTTCAAAAGTTTTAGACCTTCTTTTACATCATCATGTGGAGGTAATTTCTTAATATTCCCTAAGATTGAATCCAAAGTATCTTCCGACAAATTTTTATCGAATTTTTGCATTGTCATTTTCAGCGTAGCCTTTCCTATTGCGCTAAAATCTTCATAATTACCAGTTAAAGTTTCAACTAAGGAGTAATGAAGTAAAGTCCTGAACCACAATGAAAAAGCATGTTTTGAATCTAATGCCTTGTTTATAGCCGAAGCCAAAGGGTCTAGATTCAAAAGTGTTTCGTTAATGTCAAAAATAAGTAGCTCAGGTTTATTCATTTTGTTCCGTGTGTTACTTGCAGTTCAGTTATTTCCCTTTTGAATATCGGTTATGAAATGTCTAATTTTCTTAGGTAGATTAGACTCATTAAATTGTGATTCATAAATTCCATCTTCATCCGTAAACTTTACAGTATAGGTAAAACCGTCACGCAGTTGGCTGTTATCTTTGCGTTTAACGCTAACTGCCTCAAGCATTTCTTTTTCCTCTTCTTTACCAAGCTTTACTTCTCCCTCAAAACGCTTGGGAATCGCCGTAAAACCACCTTCTATGTTAATATCGTATTTCATTATACAACAATTGGAGTTAGACCTACTTGAGAAAAACTCATACTGATAGCTTCTACAGCATTTTGAGCTACTTTATCTTCTGAAATTAATTGTTGTGCGGTACTTACCAAAGTTTCTACCATATCATTAAAGTCAGACGTACGCCAAAGCGCCTTTAGAGTCTCAAACCATATCAATGCACAGTCATCAATACCAATTTCTAAGCAGCACAGATAAAAAGCCTTATTAGGTATCCCTGAATTGATATGTACACCCTGGTTGTCTCCCATTCCGTTGTAATAATTATCCATATGGTCTGGCTGCGTATCAAAATCATTTGCGGTACCAGGTGCTTTCATGGAACGTATAGCAACGCCCGGAAATTCTTCTGTTACCACGCTATCTCCAATCAACCAATCGGCATCAGCAATATCTTGCCCCAAGTATTTTTGTTTGATAATCGTACCGAATACATCAGAAAAATGCTCGTTAAGTGCGCCGGGCTGACTTTGGTATTCCAGATTAGCAAAAAACTGGGTTACACCATGTACAAGTTCATGAGCAACAACATCTATAGCGCTGGCAAAATCTGTAAATTCTTTACCGTCACCATCACCATATGTCATTTCATCACCATCCCAATACGCATTGTTGTATGCTTCTCCATAATGCACGTTGGATATTATATCAAGTCCGTTTCCATCAATAGAATTCAGTCCAAAAGTCTCCTGAAAATATTTGCGAACAAAGCCCGAAGTATCATATGCATTATTCACACTTTCGTCCTCTACAGGCTCTTGGCCTTCTTGTCTAACGAGCTTCATACGGTGCTCAAATTGGTTCTGAGAATCGTATACGAAACGCTCCCCACTCCCTTCTGCTTGGTTACGTAACAACAGATTGTTTAGGCTACTGCGTCTACGTTCCGCAATTCTTCCTGTATCGTTCAAAGCTCTTTTACAACTTCGGTTGCCATGTTTAGCTAATTTCTCAAGTAAGTACGGTGGAATTATATAGCAATGGGCTTTTGTGCACATAGAAATAGAATTTAGGGTTTGCGATGTAATTTCGCATGTTTTAAGAGCAACTCCAAAAAATAAGCGTTAAGCTTTTAACTAAAATTGATATAACTTACGTCTTAATCAATCTTCGGGAAACAAGCTTTTATCCAAACCCGGAACTAAACTAAGGGCATTCTTATAATACACTTTTTTCAAAATTTCATCGGGTAAATTAAGACCATACATGGCCCAGAACGCATGATATTTCTTATAGTAAGGAAAATACTCGTCATTAGTTTCTAAGACCCTAAAATAGGTAGGGAACTCCTCTGGCTTCCAACTATCCTTTCCAAATAGGATTCGATCTTGATACTTTATGAAAAATTCACGTGCATTTTGTGGCTGACGACCTAGCTCTGCAATCACGGCAGCTATACCTACATACATATTAGGCATATCATCTAGGAAACCGCCCAATTGTTGTAAATCATTAGCATACCAACCCATATGAGCACTAATAAATTTTGTTTTTGGATGTTTTTTGAACACATGGTGTTGCTCATCTATAATTTGTTGCCATGGTGCAGGGTCTGTGTCTGAACGCTTTCTGCGCGAATGTGTTTTTAGCTCTAACCACCGTTCATTATCTGCATTCATATCATCCCAAAAGGATTTTGGATCGGCAGAATGAATTAATACGGGAACGCCCAATTCCCCACACTTTGCCCAGATAGGGTCTAAGCGTACATCATCAACCGCCAATCGCTTACCATCACTATCTACATTTCTAAGCCCTAGACTTTTAAACACCTTTAAACCTCTTGCACCTTTTTTAATATCAGCTTCTAATTGGGCCACGGTCTTTTCGGTCCAACCGGGTTTTCCAGCCCCATCAAAATCCACATTAGCAAAGACTACAAATCTATTAGGATAGTTTTTGGCAATATTATCTACGCTTTCCGCCAGTTTGCTCCCTGAACCTCCGCTTAAATTGACCATAATAGCCTCATTCATAGCGTCCATATCTGCTACCAAACCTTTAAGGCTCTGCGCACTCATACTTCTTTGATGACTATGAATATCTACAAAAGGATATTTCGCTTTTGTCACCTCATGCACCGGAACCACCAAAGTGGATTTTGGATTATACTCTTCAAACCCCATTTCCTGAGCAGCTAAACCATTGCAAACCAATAATAATACTGCAAGACTAATTTTTAAATTCACTCTTGTTCTTTAATTGTTTATAATCTTCCTCAGTATCAACATCGCTAATACGATTTCCTGCAGAAACTGTGATTACAGTGTCCCGCTCTTGCTCTAAAAGATGTTTCGCACCAAAATCTTCATTTAGATTTAATAGCATGTCCACATATTTTATTGGAAAAATGGCTGGCACTCCTGCCCTATTTTTATACGCGGTAGCTATGATTCTGTCCGTTTGCTCCACGGATGTAGCAATCAATGTATTAAGGTATCTAAAATCGATTAAAGGTTGATCCGCCAACATAATTAATATCCCGTCAAAATCTATATCCGACTTAAGAAGCCATTCGGTTCCACAAGCAATAGAACCACCTAAACCTGATTGCCAAGCGGTATTTTGAATAAAAATTGCTTTCTCCTTAATTTGAGATTGTATCAATTTAGCATTTGCGCCCAATACAGTGACAACCTCAATTGCATCTGCAGATTTAGCGGTCTGAATAGCATGCCCCAACAAAGTAGTGTCTTTCCAAGAAAGGAGCTGTTTTGGTTTTCCCATTCTTGTGGAAGCCCCAGCGGCCAATATTAAAATTGCAATACGATGCGGCGTATTCTTCATTAGGTGTGTATTCTACCCTGCTTATCCTTAAGCATTATAGGCTCTTTATTTCTTGTAACCGAGAGTATTTCCGAAAGAATGGCCATAGCGATTTCCTGGGCAGTTTCTGCTCCAATATCCAATCCTGCCGGACCATGGATTACATCAAAAAAAGCATCTGAGACTTCAGGGTAATTTTCTATGAATTCATTTAGAAGTTTCTCCCTTCGTTTTGCAGGTCCCAACATTCCTAGATACACTGGGCGTGATTCTTTAATAGCTAACAAATACTTTAAGTCACGAACATAACTATGTGTCATTAAAACAATTGCAGTTTGTTCATCAATAGAATTAAGGGATAACATTTCTGGTTCTTCCGTTAGAAAAAGATTGGCTCCTGGAAAGTCATTTATATTCTTTTCTTCTGCTGCAGAAGCAACAATAGTAACTTCCCAACCCGTTAAAGAAGCAAAGGAACACAACTGCACCGCATCATGTTCCGCACCAATTATAATCAGTTTAAAACAAGGGTTCATTTGTTGCTCAAATAGCCCCTTCTTATCAGTTAGAACTGTATCATTCCGCAATCCAATTTTCTTTCCTCCAAAAACAAAAAACGAACCCAGGCCAGCATCGCTACCTTCACTCTTACTAAAAGATGAAATAATTTTAAATTGCTCTCTGCTATTCAATGTGAGCTCAAAGGCTTCAAGAAAAGTCGAGCTTGGAACAAAGGGTTCTATCAATATATAGAGAATGCCCTCGCAGCCCAATCGATACCGACCATCATAAATCATCATCTTGGAGACATCATCTGCAAAAACAGTTTGCGCCTGTCTAATGATTTCTTTTTCTACGCAACCGCCACTAACCGCTCCTATCCTCTTACCGTCCTCACGAATGAGCATACGTACCCCAGGACGACGGTACGAAGAGCCCTCTAAAGCAACGACCGTCGCTAGGACGGTCTTTTGCTTCTTATTTTTTGCAGCCTTATAGGCTCTAACTATGTTTTTTAATTCATGCGTCATACAAACCGAAATCGATTTAAGAAAGTGATTTTATTGGAACCCAATTTACTAGCCCAAAATATCCTCTTCTTTTACCTTCCACAAATCACCCTGTTCTATAAAAGGTTGTTTGTACGCTCTTTTGCCCGTTGCTGCCTTAAGTGCATTGGCTACTGCTCCTCCTGCTGGCGGTAATGTTGGCTCTCCTAACCCTGTTGGAGAAAGTTCATTTTGTACTAAATGAGTTTCCACAACTGCTGCGTCTTTCATACGGCCCAAACGATATTTATCGTAATTGTTAGCTGTAGGCACTCCATTTTCAAAGCCGAAACTACCATACATACTATGGCCAATTCCATCTACAATACCTCCTTCAATCTGGTTTAGTGCGCCCAATGGGTTTACTACAATACCACAATCTACTATACAAGTCACTTTTTTGACCACTGGTAGCCCATTTTCAATCTGTACGTCCGCAACTTCTGCAACATGGGTATTATGGCAATAATACGCTACAAACCCTTGATAAGTTCCTTTAGGCTGTTTACCCCAACCAGATTTATCAACGGCCATTTTTATTACGTTCTGCATACGCTCCGCCGAATACTGAATTCGCTCATCTTCGGTACCTTTTACTTTTTCTAAAAGGTCTAGACGCATTTTAATTTTATCAACTTCCATTTCCTCGGCAAGTTCATCAAAGAAACTCTGCTCTGCATAGGCCAAAAAGTTCGTATACGGTGCGCGCCATGCGCCAGTAGTAATGTTACTCTTATAATTAGCTACATCTACCTGATAATTTTCTACGGCACCTGCAGGAAAGAAATTCGGAATTAATCCGTACATGTTTCCGTTAATGGCCGCTTCTTTTAATTGGTAGCCTGTTAACTGACCATCTTTTATAGCTGCTTTAATTCTATATTTTATTGCAGGTCTGTACACGCCGGTAGACATATCATCCTCTCGTGAAGAGACCATTTTTATAGGCTTTCTAATGGCATCACTGATTTCTGCTGCTTCATAAACAAAATCACCATAAAGTCTTCTTCCAAAACCACCACCCATGCGGGTCATCTCTAAATGAATATCTTCAACATCTCTACCCAAAAGTTCCGCAACGGTATTCGCTGCATCTTCAGGAGTTTGTATCGGTCCTACCAAATGTATTTTTTCATCGGTTACATTGGCAAAGAAGTTCATAGGCTCCATACAGTTATGAGGCAAGAAAGGCGACTCATAGGTACGCTCCAAAACCTTATCTGCCGTAGCAAAAGCTTTATTAACATCACCATCTTTTCTCATGGTAACAAAATCCTTACCGTCTAGAAGAGCTGTTAATTTCTCATCATGAAACTCAGTGCTTTCTAAAGGTGTAGCATCTGACCAAACGGCTTTAATAACTTTTTTTCCTTTAAAAGCATCCCAAGTAGTCTTTGCCAAAACAACAACTTTACCGCTGCCACTTAATTGGGCCGTCCAATTTACTTTTTCACCACCTAAAAGTGCTTTTGCTTTATCTCCAATCTGAATCACATCAACTACACCGGGCAATGCTTTAGCCTCAGTGGCATCAAAAGAAACCAATTCTTGTCCAAATGCAGGCGGTCTAAGTACGGAAGCATAAAGCATTCCTTCTTCCTTATAATCAATTCCAAATAATGGTTGACCCGTAACAATTTTATCAATATCTACATTACGTCTGTCGGTACCTATAATTTTATAGTCCTTCGGTTCTTTTAAAACCGCATTTTCAGGAACTTCCAAAACAGCGGCCTCATCTACAACATCACCATAGGTTAGTGTTTCTCCAGCTTTATTGGTAATTACACCCTCACTTACCGTAAGTTCAGAAGCATCCACACTCCAACGTGCAGCAGCAGCATTCACTAACATTTGTTTTGCCGTAGCACCTGTTTGACGGAGTGCATCCCATCCAAAACGAATGGACTGGCTACCACCGGCAACTTGTCTTGTATAGTTTTTGGTATCAAGAACCCCTTGTTGCACATATACATTATCCCAAGAAACATCTAATTCTTCGGCAATAATCATGGGCATTGAGGTCTTTACCCCTTGTCCAATTTCAGGATTTGGCGAAAAGATAGTCACCGCCCCGTTTTTGGCTATTTTTATAAAAGCATTAAAATCGTTATAATTCAAATCCGCCAAATCTACAGGCGGTTTTACATCAGATTTACATGCGGTAAAAAGGTTAAAGCCTATTAAAAGGCCACCGCTCGCCAGTGATGACGTTCGTAAAAAATTTCTTCTACTAAATTGTATGGATGATTTTGACATGAACAGTATATTATAGAATTGCGGCTTTTGGTTTTTTCAAAAGCGTAATAGTATTTTTTAAGCCATTTTTTCAGCAGCTACGCCTACCGCTTTCTTAATACGGTTATAAGCGGCACATCTACAAATGTTACCGTTCATTGCGTCTTTGATCTCTTCTTCAGTTGGGCTAGGGTTTTTAGCTAGAAAAGCGGAAGCGGTCATCATTTGACCTGCTTGGCAGTAACCACATTGCGGAACATCTACCTCTTTCCAAGCCTGTTGTACCGGATGTGAACCATCTTCGGAAAGACCTTCTATAGTTGTAATACTCATACCTGCTACGGATGCTACGGGCAAGGAACAACTTCGTGTGGCGTTTCCATCAACATGAACCGTACAGGCACCACATTGTGCTATACCACAACCAAATTTTGTACCTACCATATTTAAATGGTCTCGTAAAACCCATAATAATGGGGTGTCTTCACTAGCTTCTACCGTATGGGCTTTTCCGTTTACCGTTAGTTGATACGTTGGCATAAATATCGTTTTAGTTTTGTTTCTTTATTAAGATACTTACAAGGTATTAAAATTTTAACTTTTCGTCGGTACTTTAACTTTTCCTTTGGTCTTTTAAAAACTAGGTCTAATCTCATATTTACATCTTTTTTTTACGCTCCTTTTAAGGAATATTTACTTTGATATAAAATCGAATTATCATTTTCCTTTAAATAGGACTCCCTTTTTTTAGAAAAAAGTTTTTTGACGCTTGACTTTAGGCCTTAACAATAATTAACATCTTTTTTTATCGCCTCCATACTTTAAATCGAAAATTAGCGTTGTGATGGTTGAACGTAAAAATCACGAAAATGAATTCCTTCTTAAAACTTGTTATGTTTTTTCTATCTATCTCTTTATTTGTTTCCTGTGGGAATGCAGATGATGATGTAAATTATGCCTTAAATACAAGTGATGGATTTGGACAAGGACAACCTGTTGACAACTGCCTTGACTTGGGTGAAAATGATTTAATTCTATCCATTCAGGATCAGTACACTACAGACCCTGGTAAAGTTTCTATTTTCTTTAAAGTTTCCAATAGCGATGGAAGTCCAGTTTCAGGATTGACCGCTGATCAATTTACTATTTACGAACAAGGTAGAAACGATGATTGTTTCAATACCATTTCAACTTCAGAATCTAACGCAAGAATTTCTCCTAACGAGCAAATTTTTTCAAGTAATACTTTATTAATTTTAGATTTAAGTAATAGTGTTTTACAAAGTAGCCTAGAAGAATTAAAAACAGCTAGTACAAGTTTTGTTAACACTGTTATGCCAGAAACAACACAAGAATCTTATAAAATGGCCATCTATTGGTTTGATGGCGAAGATGTTCTACACGAGCTAAACCCTTTGACTTCTGAAAAATCAGAATTGACTGAAGCTATTGCTACGATTAACAAGGATATAAGTAGCGATGTTTCTACAGACCTTTATGGAGCTGTTATTAAATCTACTGATATCGCTACAGAACTTTTGAACGCAAGTACGCAAGGTGATAAAATTGGAGCTGCTTCAGTAGTTATCTTTACCGATGGTAAAGATCAAGCATCTCGTTATTCAAAAGATTCCGCACAGAAAAAGGTTGATACCGCAGACCCAAATATTTCTTTTTTCACTATTGGTTTAGGTTCTGAGATAGATACGGAAGCTTTAACAGCTATTGGAAAAACTTCTAGTGAGTTTGCTGCTAATAAAGAAGAACTGGAAGAAACGTTCAATAGAATTTCTGACCTGGTTTCAGAAAGAGCTAGCAGTTTTTATCTTTTTGAATACTGTAGTCCTAAAAGAGGTGGCGACAATAATCTAGCCATCCAAGTAAACAAAGGAAGCTTACAAGGTGCTGTTCAGACCAAATTTAATGCTGACGGATTTACCGGAGGCTGCGAATAGTTAGTAAAACTCCAGAAAAAAATAAAAAAAGACACCTAAAATAGGTGTCTTTTTTTATGACCTCTTTTTAAACACAAAACACTACAAATCAAATGATTGATATTAATCTCATCGTATTTTAATAACCGTTAGTCGAGAATGTTAATAGCCTTTAACATCCAATTGCGCACCAACTTCGTATTACTAATGAGTCAAAATACTTTATAACAAAACATTTGAAAATGAAAAAATCAATTATCCTAAGTACCCTTGCCGTTACCCTATTGGCATCTTGTGTTTCTAAGAAAAAATTTGTTGCTCTTGAGAACAACTTATCTGAAACGCAAAGCGCATTAACAAAGACCCAAGTTGAAAAGGAAGAGCTTGAAGGGAAAATGACTAAGATTGAAGCTCGCGTTGCCGAGTACAATTCTAAAATTGGTTCTTTAAAAGAAATCAACGATAGCCAAATGACTTCTGTTGATGATGTTGCCGTAATGAGTAATAACACTAAAGCTAAAATGAGAGCTACTCTTGCAAAAGTTGACCCTACTAAATTAGCAGGTGCTGAAACTTTACAAGATTCTATGAACTTGGCTATATCTTACAAATTGAAAAAATCTATCTCTGATGATGAAGATGATGTAGATGTAAACATAGACAAGACTGTTGTTATGATCAATATATCTGACAAACTTCTTTTTAACAGCGGTAGCTACCGTGTAAGCAGCAAAGCCAACAAGATTCTTGAGAAATTAGCACAAGTAATCAACTCTGAGCCAAGCATGGAAGTTATGGTAGAAGGTCATACAGATTCTAAAACTATTAGCACAGAAATGTTCCGTAACAACTGGGACTTGAGTGTAAAACGTGCTACTAGCGTTGTAGATATCCTTCAAAACAAATACAATGTTGATCCTACTAAAATGATTGCTGCCGGTAGAAGTAGCTACTTACCATTAGTAGATAACGACACTAAAGAGAACAGAGCTACGAATAGACGAACTAAAATTGTTATCATTCCTAACTTAAACAAGTTCTTTGCACTTTTAGACGCTGAGTCTCTTTAAGACCTATTTAGTGCCAAGTTTATATACTTGGTGATTGAAAAAGGGAGAACATACCGTTCTCCCTTTTTTTATGCGGTTTAACGAATTAAAACAATATTAAGTAGGGTTTTTGGCTACTTCGCTGTCTAAAGGAAATGAGAACCCCCATATTCGAAAATGAACACCTACATCCGAGAATAAATGCTGTGCTAAATGGAAAACTTAGAACACATGGATGTATTAACAGTTATTATCAAGAATACCGCTTTAAACGGAATGCCTAAATGGTACCAGGCTTTAACCCTTTCGTTATTTGCAATTATAGCTACGGTTGCAATTACAATGTACTTTAAAATTGGTTTTCAGGCGTCTGAAATGTCCGAAATGGCTATGAGATTCGGCTATTAAACGCTGAGAATCCCTTATCTATAAATCATTGCGTTTTTAAAATTTGTTTTCTTATCGCTATTTAAGTCGATAAGAAAACCATTGATTACCGCGTGTGTGATATTGTCACCTTTTTTTAGAACAAAGGTAGGATTAAGCCCTACTTCAACTAAAAAATCTGGCACTTCATATTTCTTTCCGATCACATGGATTGGAAAAGGCGATGATAAATTTTCATTAGGAATATTTACCACACGTACATAGGTATACCCAGATTTCAATAACGATTTGATATCCAGAGCTGCTAATGCGCTAAATGACGATACTAGGTCCGGATACACCTTTCCGGGTGTTATCGTGTACCCAGTGGCATCTAACGTTTCATAGCCGTAATAGGTAGAAAGGTCGCCTTGATCTAAAATGCGACTACTATACCAAAAATCGTTATGTTCCTCTTTGTCTACTTCTAGGCGGTTCATACCAATATCCAAAATATAGTCTTTTCCTAAAAGCGGATAGGTGGCATTTTCAATTTTCAGGTCGAAAAGTTTTCGGTCGTTTTCAGGTATTTTTTCATATTCTTCTAAAGCAATCTCTTTGTAATTTTCAGTAGCAATGGAATAAATGGCAGACAGAATAGAAACATAATTCAGTTTTCTAATTTCTTGTTTTTCTACATCGCCAAGATATCCACCGGACTCAATCAAAATAGTGCTTGTTCCCCACTTTTGAATATTATCACCAAAAGCTCTTGGCTCAAAGTCATCATTATAACGCCCTACTTGTCCCTCTGCATATTTTTGGATGATATTGTTCATAAAGACAATCACTTTCATGGCATTGCCTCTCTTTTCGTTTATATCCTTTTCATAGTTATATGCTGGAGCCAAATATGAGATAGTAGCAGGTTTTTCAGTTCTTTCTGCATTATAATAGGTGCTTTGATCATGTAAGTTGAAACCAAAATCTGCATCTAAACTATCTCTAACTCTTTTTAAGGTTTGCCCTTCGGGGGATTGTAACCGTAATGCATCTCGATTAATATCAATACCCAAACGGTTTCTTCGTCTAAAAACCTCTGCCCCATCAGGATTTAACATCGGTAGAAAATGCAACGTACAATTGGCTAATATTTCCTGTTTTTCAGTTCTAAAATCAGGACTATTAAAAAGATTGAAAATATCAAAAATGGCTTGGGTGGCCGTGGGCTCATCGCCATGCATTTGTGACCAAAGAAAAACATTCGTTTCTCCTTCTCCAATACTAATAAGAGATAACGGACGCCCTTCAATAGAGGTGCCGACACGACTTACCTTGAATTTATCGTTTTTACGATATTTTTCAATTAACGGATATAAATCAAAATGCTTTATACGTCTCTTATTTAACGTTGTTTCTTTATACGTTTCATACGTATCATAAAGCAGGGTAGTTAAATCTTTCTGCTGCGCACTACAAAAGAGGCTAGCAACTAGGAACAAAGCGGTAAATTGTATTCTCATGGGGTAGTCGGTTTTTTGGGTACAGGTTCAAAATTAAGATTTTTGGTGGCTTGTCTTACTTTGTCCATAAAATCTTCTCCTGGATCTGTTTTTACGGTACGATAGCCTTTGTCCTTTTCCAACCACAAAGGGTGGTCTTCAAAGAGCGTATATTCATAATGCCCAATTAGATAATCAATAGCATATTTGTTTGCTAAATACTTTACCAAAGCAATATTAGATTTTACCTGTGCCTCCGTTAAAGGCAGTGCATCGGTACCACCTACATTTTCAATTCCTATTGCACAATGATTTAAACCAATAACATGCCTAGCCATTGTAGTTTCGGGTAGTAATTGGTAAATACTGCCATCGCGGTCTACTAAAAATTGAGAGGATACATTTAGACCGCTAACATCCTTAATGTCAGGCCGCCAGTTTGGTAAAGCTGAAGGGTTAAACGCTTCAAAAGATTCTTCTAGCGTGGGTATGACCGTCCAATGCAGCACTATAATTTTAGGCTCTATTATTGCCGTCTCTTGCATAAGCCCATACCTACTTTTCAAGTATTCTAAAGTCAATTGTTCTCGGGTTTCGTCAAAAACAATTGGCTTATCTATAATATCAGGAATTTGTACAGTTTCTTTAGTTGGTTTACAATATATAAACAAGAAACAACTGCAAATAGTAAAGAGTATTCTATAATTTTTAATCATTCATCTTTTGTATTGGCTTCCCGTTTAACACGGTATTTAATTTTTAGGGTTTTATTTCCCCAATTTCTAGCACGCTCTACATCGGTACCCATATAGATATCAATTTTATTCTCCCATCTGCTATGCATTTTATCCATTACCACGTAAATGCCGTCTAACCCATTTATCTTAACTTGTGTGCCTTGACCTATACCCAAATGCAATAAATCTTGCGATACCGCTATGGTTTTCATACCAGGTATTAAGGTGTCTCCCCATGCTGCCACACCGGGCTCATCATCTGTCTGCCAGTACACAGAATTGTAGGCGGTTACATCTACTTCCTTAGTTTTCCAAACGTAATCTTCGTTTTCATCTGCACACGCATTACATAGCGAAGACAGCAACAAAAACAAGGTTATCTTTTTGTACATAACAAAAGGGATTTACTTTAAAGCTACATAATTTTAAGAAACTGGGTATGGTAGCGGTTCTCCCCTATGGAATGCAATTATGTTTTTAGCAGCAAAAACGGACATTAGATTTCTGGCCTCTACCGTAGCAGAACCTATATGTGGGGTAACCGCAACCCGCTTCATAGAGAGCAACGGGTTATCCTTTTTCATAGGTTCTGGATCAGTAACATCAAGACCTGCTCCCCATATCTCTTCACTTTCTAAAGCTACTATCAGGTCTTTTTCATGATGCACTTGTCCCCTAGAGGTATTAATGAAAATTGCGGACGATTTCATTTTCTTGAATGCACTGGCATCAAACTTGTGTTTTGTGGCTTCAGTTAGCACACAGTGAGCTGAAACAACATCGCTTTGCGCTAATAACTCATCAAAAGTTACTTTTTGAGCTTGTAGTGCCACTTCCGCTTCTATATTGACAGAGCGATTACAATAAAGAACCCTCATGTCATAAGCTCCTTTGCACCGTCGTGCAAATTCCAATCCTATTCTTCCTAAACCAAAAATCCCAATAGTTTTGTTTTTAAGCTCAATGCCCAAATGCGCCTGAGGTCTAAAATGTTGCCATTCTCCTTTCGCTATGGTTTTATGCATGTAAAACAATCTCCTAGATACGGCCAACATGAGCATAAAAGCTATATCGGCAGTGGCATCGGTCATAGAATTAGGTGCGTTAGCTATGGGTATACCTAGTTTTTTTGCTTCTACTAAGTCAATATTATCATAGCCTGCAGCATATTGCGATATAATTTTCAGATGTTTGTTCGCATTTAAAAAAGTAGCATCCAAACGATAGTTACTGGTGCTCAGAAGCGCATCGTGTTTAGCAGTTGCCTCATAAAGTTCTTCTTTTGTCATGGGTAAATCCTTGGTCCATTTAGTGACTTCAAGGCCTTCCTTTTTTAATAGCTCTATTCCGGCATCCGGAATATTAAGTGGTACGAGTACTTTCATAGGAAGCAATTTATAAAATCTAGTAGACGGTTTTACAAATTCCTTTACTTTTGCAGACTTATACGTATCTTTTTCATTTTCACAACCCCCAAAAGTTTCTATGAAAATCTTCAAACGCATACTTTTAATTTCATTCGTAATTCTAGCAGTGGCAGTATATTTTAATTTTCCCAAACTCAATTTTATCTCCGGTTATGCCTCCAAAAATATGGCCTCTACCGTTTTTCTAACCAATAGAAGTGCCGAGTCCGTTGAATTAAACGATAACGACGTGCCACTGATAAACCTTGCCGAGGTTGAGACAGATGGCAAGAGTGCTACAGCTTCGGTTTTTGGACTTATGGCACGAAAAGCTATTTGTAATGAGGGATTAGGTTGTACACTAGTTAACAAAGACTACGACCCCAATATTAAGATTCCCGTTCCACAACGTGTAAAAAACGAAAATGACTTAGCCTTTCCTTACGGAGATAAAGAGCCTAAAGACACTGTTTTTCCTAACGTAGACTATGACCAGCTGCAGAAAGCAATGGACCAAGCTTTTACCAATAACGAAGTGCAAAAAACACGGACTGTTTTGGTTGCTCATAAAAACCATATTATTGGTGAAAAGTATTTGGAAGGATTTACAAAAGACACGCCTATTTTGGGCTGGAGTATGACCAAAAGTGTACTGGCTACTTTGTACGGAATTTTGGAGTATGAAGGAAAAATAGACTTAAATGAACCTGTGCTTTTAGAAGGCTGGGAAAAAGACGACAGAAAAAAAATAACGCTTAATCACTTATTGCGTATGCAAAGTGGGCTTGAGTGGGAAGAGGATTATACTTCTATATCTGATGTAACCCGTATGTTTTTTATGGATGCGGATATGACCAAGGCACAAGGTGAAAAGAAAGCTATTGCTGCACCAACAGAAGTTTGGAACTACTCTTCGGGAACCTCTAATTTATTGTCCGGTATTTTAAGAAAGCGATTTAAAACGCACCAAGAGTACATAAATTATCCTTACCAAGCACTTATTGATAAAATAGGTATGAGCAGTATGCTTATGGAGACAGATATGAAAGGTAATTTTGTTGGTTCTTCCTATGCATGGGCAAATACCAGGGATTGGGCTAAGTTTGGATTATTGTATTTAAATAAAGGGAACTGGAACGGAGAACAGCTTTTTGGTCCTTCTTGGGTAAGTTACGTATCCGAACCCACCATACTTTCTGATGGCACCTACGGTGGTCACTTCTGGCTCAATGCCAATGGAAAATACCCAGATGTACCTAGAGACCTCTATTCTGCAAACGGGTACCAAGGACAGCGTGTTTTTATTATTCCGTCTAAAGATGTTGTAGTCGTTAGAACCGGTCTTGCCGAAGACCCTGATTTTGACATCAACCTTTTCCTTAAAAATGTATTGGCTGCTATTAAAAATAAATAGCATCGTTTCTGGCTCACGAAAACCTAAGAAAAAGCTTACATATCTTTTTTGTGTAGTTACACAACAATTTCCCCTTGCCTTGCAACAATAGTTTCGTTGTAATGCATCTTCAGGGTAAATTTACAGTGTAATAAAAAACAAGAAGTAAAGTTTTCATTTTCATATAGTGTTCTCGATGAAAGAGCCTTTTCCTTACGGATGGGCTTTTTCTAGTTTTAATAGGTTTGTGTCTTTCAAAACCATCAAACTAAATACAAAAACGCGCTATTATGAAAATCAAGGAATATACTTGTTCTTACCAAAATTAGGCTTCCGCTTTTCTAAAAAAGCATTTCTACCCTCTCTTGCTTCTTCCGTACCGTAAGCTAAACGCGTTGCCTCACCTGCAAATACTTGCTGACCTACCATACCATCATCCGTTAAGTTCATAGCAAACTTTAGCATTTTTATAGACGTTGGCGATTTTTCAAGAATTTCTTGCGCCCATGAATAAGCGGTGTCTTCTAACTCATCATGTGGAATTACGGCATTAACCATTCCCATTTCATAAGCCTCTTGAGCAGAGTAGTTTCTTCCTAAGAAAAAGATTTCCCGCGCTTTTTTCTGGCCAACCATTTTAGCAAGATAAGCAGAGCCATAACCGCCATCAAAACTGGTAACGTCAGCATCTGTCTGTTTAAAAATAGCATGTTCCTTACTTGCTAGCGTAAGGTCACAAACTACGTGAAGACTATGTCCGCCACCTACGGCCCAACCTGGCACCACAGCAATAACCGCTTTTGGCATAAAACGAATTTGACGCTGCACTTCCAAAATATTTAAACGGTGCATACCATCTTCTCCAACATAACCTTGTTCTCCCCTAGCCTTTTGATCACCACCACTACAGAATGAATAAATACCATCTTTGGTAGATGGCCCTTCCGCAGAAAGCAAAACAACGCCTATAGAAGTATCTTCTTGAGCATCATAAAAAGCCTGATATAACTCGCTGGTAGTTTTTGGCCTAAATGCGTTTCGCACATTAGGTCGGTTAAAAGCAATACGGGCTACACCGTTACACTTTTTATAGGTTATATCTTCAAATTCTTTGGCTATTGTCCAATCTGGTTTTTGCATAATAAAAGTTTAAACGTTGCAAAGTAAAGCAATTTGAAAAAAGAAAGAACCATTGTTTAAGACTTGTGAGAAATAAAGCGTAAATCATTAATGATAAATGTGCTATTATTTCAAAAAACTAAACTTTTACAAACATTTTATATAGAGAAAAAATGGTATCACTTTTGAATTAAATCAATTGTAGGTCTTTTATTAATGAAAGCATCAATAAACAACCTAATTGACAGCATATTACATCAAAATATTCTATTTTTACAACATTATTTAATGTAAGAACTAAGGAATAACTTTATTTATAAAGAAAGTTATACACTATGCTATTCTAATCTTTTTCTTGTTAAATTAGAGTATTATAAGTAGCTAATGGATAAAATAACACAACATATAGATGTTTCAATTGCTGATTTAAATGCAATAGCAAGAATTGGTTATTGGCAGCTTGATACTTCTTCTGAGACGTACACACTTGACGATATCTCTTGTGAGATTACCCAATTACCAAATGGCACTACATTAAGTACTAAAGAAAAACCTCCCTTCTGCCCAACCGGAAACAAATGGGCGGTTATACAAGAAACATTAGCTAAAGCCATAGAACAAAAATCTTCTTTTAATCATGAAGTAGAGTTGTTCCTTCCTGAAGGAAACACTATTTGGGTGTTGTTGATAGGAAAAGGTAATTATGATGAGGACGGTAGCTGTGTAAATGTATCTGGAATGGTACAAGATATAACGGTAAGGAAAAATTCTGAAATAGAAATATTCAAGAAAAATGAGATTTTAAACTATACGGAAAACAAAGCTTCTTTAGGGCATTGGAAATGGGATTTGAACAGTAATGTTATTACCTGCTCTAGAAATATATCTCGTATAGTTGGATTTCCTGATGGAGAACAAATTACTATTGAACAATTAACGGAACGCGTTCATCCAGAAGACAAAAAAAAGGTGCAAGACCATCTGAACAATGCGGTAAAAACCAAATCATTTACGACACTTTTACACCGGTATATTTTAATTGATGGTACCGAACGTATAATTCAAGTTTTAGGAGAACCCCTTCTAAATGACGCCGATGAATTAACCGGTTTCATGTGTAGTTCTCAAGATATTACATCAAAAAAACATTTTGAAGATGAGCTTTTTGAAAAAAACAAGTTATTTCTAACCTCGCAACAAAAAGCTCATTTTGGTTACTGGCAATGGAATTTAAAAACAGGCTTATTCAGTTGTTCCGAGAATATGGCAGATGCTCTTGGATTTGAAAGGGGTGTTGAGTTCACCATGAGTGATCTTCTAAAAGATGTCCCCGAAGAAAATAGGAAAGATATCTTGAATACATTAGATAAAACTATTAAAACAAAGTCTTTTGTTGAATTTACCCATCCTATTTATATGCGTGGGGAGCTCAGACATATTAAAGTTACTGGGGAAGTTTATACTGATTTAGACGGAAATATTTTAAACATTCTAGGTATTTCACAAGATATTACAGATCAGAAAAATTTTGAAAATGAGCTGATAAGTAAAAATGAATTACTAGGGTTTGCAGAACAAATTACAAAAATTGGTAATTGGCAATGGGATTTGAATACCAATAAAATTAAATGGTCTACTAACTTATATCGAATTTTTGGGCGAGAAGAGAATTCACCAATTGTTTTTGACGTTTACTACAATCATATCCATCCAGAAGACAGAGAAATGGTGAGCGATATAATCGACATCACTTTAGAAAGTAAGGATTTTGAAAAAGTTATACACCGCATCGTATTAGAGAATGGCAAAGTTAAAACTGTAGAACTACTAGCTAGAGCTATACGGGACCAATACGGAAATGCTATTGAGATGCTAGGTACATTGCAAGATGTTAGCGAGCAACGGGCAGAAGAAATGAAGTTTAAAGGTTTGCTAGAATCTGCTCCAAATGCAACGCTCATATTGGATGAAAGCAATATCATACAAATGATTAATAAGCAAGCTGAACGTCTATTTAAATATACTCCGGAAGAATTAGTAGGTAGTAACATAGACCTTCTGATACCTTCTAGGTTTGATGAAAAGCGAGCACCACTAAGAGAAGCTTTTTATGCCAATCCTACAATAAAAACCTACGATATGGGCGCCGGTCTTCATATGCAAGATAAGGACGGTAAGGAAATTCCCGTTCAAGTAACCCTGGGACCACTACAAATTGAAGATGGACTTCTTCTTTCTGTAGTAATACGCGATATAACTGAAGAGAAACGGTATCAAGAAAAAATTCTCAAGGCCAAAGAAGATTTGGAAATACTAACGCAAGAGCTCACGGCGCAGAACCATCAGCTCGCAGATTTTACCCAAATTACCTCTCATAACCTACGTGCGCCGGTAAGTAACCTAAACTCTCTCTTGGACATATATAAAATGATGGACGATGAGGAAGAACAAAAAGAGCTTTTCAAAAAGTTTGAAATAGTAATAGAACATCTTACGCTAACGCTTAACACCTTAATAGAAGCTCTGACCGCAAAAAACCATACTTCTCTTGAACGTAGCGAGGTATCCTTTGAAGACACCCTAACTAAAACAAAAGAAATTTTCACAGCTGAAATCACTAAAACAAAAGCTATTATTAAGAGTGATTTCGCGAAAGTAGACTCTATACGCTACCATAAAATATATTTAGAAAGTATATTTCAAAATTTAATAGGTAATGCTTTAAAATATAAATCTAAAGAACGTGTTCCTGAACTAGAGATTAGCTCTAAAATAGATAATGGAAAAACAACCCTAAGTTTTAAAGATAATGGCCTAGGCATAGATTTAGCAAAACACGGACACAAAATATTTGGTTTGAACAAAGTATTTCATAACCATCCAGAAGCAAAAGGCATTGGTCTATTTATGACCAAAACACAAATAGAAGCTATGGGCGGAAAAATTACAGTAACTAGCAAAGTAGATGAAGGCACTACTTTTAATATTCATTTCATTTAATAAATATGCAAAACCCCTTTCACCTCTGTATTGTTGATGATGACGATATTTATAGGTTTACAATTATTCAATCTGCAAAATTTTCTAAGATTGAACATATGACCTCTGTTTTTCCTAATGGAGAAGAGGCCATAAATTATATTAAAAAGAATCAAGATACTCCTGACGCGCTTCCAAATCTTATTTTATTAGATATTGATATGCCTATTATGGATGGCTTTCAGTTTCTAAAAGCTTACAAAGAAATTGAAACCAAACTAAGTAAAAAAATTGCCATCTATATGGTTTCATCCTCTGTAGATCCAGAAGATATAGAAAAGGCCAAAGGTTACACATCCGTTATTGATTATTTATCAAAACCCTTAAAAAGTGATAAGCTCAAGGCAATAATAGAAAGAACATTAGAGGGTTAGCAATCAAAAGCTATAAACCTGCTCTTGTTTAAATTAAAATTTCAAGTTAGTTATTCATGAATATGAAAGATGATAAAAAAACAATGGATGATACTAGCGCGATAACTATTCGTGATATGTTACGCATTGGCACTTGGAATTTAAATATTGAAACAGGCATTTATACTTTAGACAGAGTTACTTGTGAAGTATTAGGTATACCTTATGACACCGTAGTAAAAAGAGGTGGAAATTCACCATATAGCAAATCTGATACTACAGCTTATTTAATTGAAGATGGTATAAAAAAGTTGCTAAAAACGGGTAAACCTTTTGACCAAGAACTAGAGTTTAAAACCCCAGAAGGAGCCGTCATCTGGCTCCATGTCATAGCTACCCGCAAATTAGAAAATAGAAAATGCACTGCAATTGCAGGAATCGTACAAGATATTACCCAAAGCAAACAAACTCAGGAAATATTTTCCAGGCATAATCAACTATTAAAATTTGCGGAACACAAAGCAAAACTAGGTCATTGGAATTGGGATGCTAGTTCGGATACGTTAATTTGCTCGGAGAACATGACCTACATTGTGGGTGTTCCTACGGACGCTCCAGTACCTCTTAGTGTTTTAATAGATAAGGTTCACCCAGAAGACAGAGAGTTCGTTAGAAAGCAAATAGCACATAATATCAAAACCAAACATTACCATAGTTTCACCCATAGAATGGTAATGCCAGACGGCAGAATCCGAATTATTCAAGTTTCCGGTGATGCTATTTTGGATGATGAAGGAAACCTCACAAACATATTAGGTATATCACAAGATGTTACCAGCTATAAAACTATAGAGGCCGAGTTAACTAAAAAAAATGAACTCTTAATCTTTGCAGAACAAAAAGCCCTATTGGGCCATTGGGAGTTAAATACAATTACCAATGAGGTATTCTGGTCCGCCAATTTATATTATCTTTTTAAGCAAGAAGAAAATATAAAACTAGAATTCAATACCTATTTTGAATGTGTACACCCAGAAGATCAAGCAGAAGTTAAGGACCATTTTGCCCTAGCAATAGAGCAAAAATATTTTGATAAAATCATACACCGCATCCTATTAAAAGACGGTACGTTAAAGTGGATTAGATTGTTGGGCGATGTTGAGGTTGATGAAAAGGGAAATACTGTAAAATTAGCAGGTACATGCCAAGATATCACTGAACAACAACTACAAGAAATTAAGTTTAAAGGGCTTGTGGATTCCGCACCCAGTGCAACCATAATAGTGGGTAATGAAAGTATTATTCAAATGGTTAATAAACAAGGAGAAAGCCTATTAGGTTATTCTTCAGAGGAATTAGTAGGCAAATCTATAGAAACGCTAATCCCTTCAAGATTTGATGAAATTCGCGCTACGCATAGAGAAAAATTCCTCACCAATATGGAGGTAACAATTGTAGACCTTGGTGAAGATTTCTACTTAAAACACAAATCTGGGAAGGAAATTCCAGTTGAAATAACGCTTGGTCCGTTGCAAACAGATGAAGGTCTTATTATATCTATGTCTGTAAGAGATCTTACTTCCGCTAAAATAGCCGAAGGTAAAATTTTAAAAGCGAAAGAAGACTTGGAAATTCTGACCGAAGAACTCACCGCACAAAATCATCAATTAGCAGATTTTACACAAATTACCTCTCACAACTTACGAGCACCAGTAAGCAATTTAAATTCGCTTGTAGAAATCTACAAAATGATGGGAAGTGAGGAAGAGCGCAATGACCTATTCAAAAAATTTGAAACAGTAATTTCCCACCTTTCACTAACTCTCAATACGTTAATAGAAGCATTGAGTGCCAAAAGCCATAATTCATTAGAACGTAGCGTGCTTTCCTTTAGCAATAAGTTATCTAAAACAAAAGAGATTTTTTCTACGGAAATAGAAAGGACTAAAGCGGTTATTAAAAGTGATTTTTCTGCGGTAGATTCAATTCGTTATAATAAAATCTATATGGAAAGCATTTTTCAAAATCTAATTGGAAATGCTTTAAAATATAAATCTCCAGAACGCGTTCCAGAAATAGAGATTACCTCAAAATTAGAAAATGGAAAAATAGTTTTAAGCTTTAAGGACAATGGTTTGGGAATAGATTTGGAAAAGCATGGTCACAAAATATTTGGATTAAATAAAGTTTTTCATAACCATCCAGAGGCCAAAGGAATCGGTCTCTTTATGACAAAGACCCAAATTGAAGCTATGGGCGGAAAAATTACAGTAACAAGTAAAGTCAATGAAGGCAGTACTTTCAACGTTTATTTTATTTAAAACATATGCCACAACCTTTTCACCTTTGTATTATTGACGACGATGATATTTATAGGTTTACAATTATTCAATCTGCAAAGTTCTCTAAGATCGAACATAAGACTTCTGTTTTTCCAAATGGAGAAGAGGCCATAAATTTCATTAAAGAGAATCAGAATTCTTCTGACGCGCTGCCAAATCTTATTTTATTAGATATTGATATGCCAATTATGGATGGGTTTCAGTTTTTAGAGACCTATAAAACTATTGGGCCCAATCTGATCGAGAAGATTCCTATTTATATGGTTTCTTCCTCTGTAGACCCTGAAGATGTTGAGAAAGCTAAAAGCTATGAATTTGTTGTTGATTACTTATACAAGCCTTTAAAAAGTGATAAGCTTAAGGAGATAATAGAAAAGACAATTGGTCTTTAGAACCACTTAAATTCTAAGTAACTATTTTTTCTTATTCTTTTCTTCTATCCATTTAGAAAGATACTTTGTACTCTGCAAAGTTTGGTGCTGTACTAAATTTCCCATAAAATTCTGAATACGGTGTTCTTCTATATTACGCTGTAGATTATCCAATACCAAAGAAAAACGTTCACTCAGCATTTTCTTGTTGTACAGTTCATTAATAAGAGCCAGACCATTCTGTTGTGCTCTTTCCCAGTCCTCTTTATTACTATACAATCGTAAAGCTTCACGGGCAAAATCCTCTGGTGTTTCTGCTATGGCGCCGGACCAAGGTAAATCATTATGCATACCCTCTGCTCCTATGGCAGTTGTAATGCTTGGTGTGCCATTTTCCATTGCCGTGGTAAGCTTTCCCTTAATACCTGCGCCAAAACGCAATGGAGCAAGATTTATGCATGTCTTCTTAAATACCTCATTTACATCTTCGGCCCAGCCATTAACTAGAAATCCAATTTCCGGTTTGTGCAACTGATTGACTTGCTGCGGCATATATGCTCCGTAGATAGAAACTTTAGCTTCTGGCAAAGCTTTTCTAATCAATGGCCATATTTCTTTAGACAACCATAAGACGGCATCTACATTTGGTGTGTGTTTTCCGTTGCCTATGCACACAAAATTTATCCGTTCATCAAAATCAGGCCAAGCTTCTTGTTCTGTAGCTTGTATTTCCTCCAAAAGAAAAGGTAGATGCAGAAGCAGATTAGTATCAATTTTTAAAGTTTCGGTCAGCAGTTTTATTTCAAAAGTAGAAACCATTAAAGAAAGATCGCAACGCAGAATACTTGCAACTTCACGTTTGGTAATATCTTCCTGCAACCAAGTATGTGTTGAAAATGGAATTTCTTTTTTATGAGAAACCTCTCTTACCTTTCTAAGCGAATGTAAATCTTCGGTATCAAGTATTTTAATAGCACTGGGAACACTCTCAGAAATGCGCCACCCAAATTGTTCCTCGGTCAAAAACCGATCAAATAGTACAACAGTAGGATTTATCTCTTTTAGAAAATCGTCAAAACCGGAGTCATTCAACGTAATATCCCTAGATATTATACCTAAAGCATCAAGGTCTAATGAGAGTTCGCTTTTAGAAGCCGTACTTGTAAAGACGATATCGAAACCTTCGTTTTTAAAAAAATCCAGAAGTTGCAGCATTCGGTTTCCTGCAGCTGTAGAAGCAGGCTCAGGCCAAGTAAAACCAATTACTAAAAGTACATTTTGTTTCACTTTGCTTTACTTATTTCCTGTAAATATCTGGGATCTAAAATACAGTCAATTAATTTCCCTTTAGGAAATTACATTCTTTCTGCGAACATTTTAGAGATACTTGAACGTAATTTACGCTCATAATCCTCTTCCAACCACTCTTTGTAGTTTTTGGTGTTGTTCATAATGCAGTACGAATATTGACGTACACGGTACTTTATTTCTTCTTTTAATTCTTTTGCTAGAATACGCGCGTCAAAAACATCTTCTGAGTTCTCCACACAAATTTGAGCATGTTGATCAATACTGCGTTCCAATACAATTTTGGACCTTAGACCTTCTGCAAAAACCTTTTTGTATTCCTCTTTTATATTGAACTCAATATTGGTAGAATTTTTAAATTTTTCACGAAGTGCCGCAGGCATTTCGTAAACGAATTCTTTTTCTATCTCCTCGTCGTTCTTAATATTTTCCAAGTAGAAATCTGGAAAGTGAAAAATTTCCTGCCAATCAATAGGTGCACTCCATAACCCGAAACGTGCTACGTTATTACCTAAATCTACTACCGTAAATTCGCTTTTATTGGGCAAAATACGAGACCCACGACCAATCATCTGAAAATATAGCGTAAGCGAGCGTGTAGCCCTATTAAGCATTATGGTTTCAACAGATGGTTCATCAAAACCAGTTGTAAGAATACTAACTGATGTAAGAATAGCATCTGGCGTATTGGAGAACCATTCTAAAATCTCCTTACGTTCTGTAGCCGTGTTTTTATTATCTAAATGACGAATATTGTAACCCGCCTTTTTAAAGGTTTCATAAACATAACGAGACGTGTTGATACCATTATTAAATATTAATGTTTTAGTACCCTCTGCAATCTCCTTGTAGCCAGAGAGTAGTTTACCCAACATACTCTGATTACTGTAAAGCTCATCAGAAGATTTTACCGTATAATCACCACTAATACCTAGTTTAAGACTCTGTAGGCTAACATCATAATTATACATGTTACCCTTTGCCAAGAATTTTCTCTCTATAAGGGCGCCTATAGATTCACCCACGATCAACTTCTGATAGTTGTCCTTCATGGGTAATTTAATGTTGGAACTTAAAGGAGTTGCCGTAACCCCTAAAATTGTAGATTTCTTGAAAAATTTAAAGAGTTTACGGAAAGAATTGTAATGCGCCTCATCAATTATAACCAGGCCAATATCATCAATTTCTACCTTCTCTTCTTGTAATCTGTTGTTCAAGGTTTCTACCATGGCAACAAAACACATGAACTCATGTTGGTCATTGAGTTCTTTTACCTCACTATTGATAATCTTATTCTTGACACCAAAACTCTTCAGCATTTTAGAAGTCTGCGTACTCAATTCTATACGGTGTGTAAGAACTACTACTTTCTTTCCTGTTTTTTCAATATAACGACGAGCAATTTCAGAAAAAACTACGGTTTTACCACCACCAGTAGGCAATTGGTACAACAGGTTTCCGTTTTCTTCAGGGTCCTCAAGATGCTTGAAAATAGTATTCAGATCTTCAATCTGATAATCGTATAATTGCTTTTCGGTTGTATCCTTTTTTAACTCCAAGTAGGTTCTAAAATTTAGCGTTCAATTATAATAAATATGTGGGGGCATCCCAAAATTTGAATTTTACAAAATTAAAGGAAATTTGTACTTATCTGAAATTTATTCCTCTTAAATCAATAAAAAGAAAAAAGAAAACCTCCGCCCTACCCTTAAAATATGGCTGTATGCGAGTAATTGTTAAGAAAGAAAGTGTGGTATTAATATCCTTTATCCATCACCACCTCATTTAATAGAGGACTCCCATTCGTTAACCTATCATAATTTTCTAAAATCTGAGGGACTACAGAATTCGTATCAGAAACACTAGCGTAATGAGGTGTCATTTGAATTTTCTCATGACTCCAAAACGGATGTTCCTTTGGAAGAGGTTCTTGATGATAAACGTCTAACCCTGCTCCGGATAGATGGCCGTATTCAACATTTCTAATAAATCCTCATCTACCAAATGACCACCACGAGCCACATTTATTACAAATGCGTCTTTTGGAAGTTGCTTAAACAGTTCTTTATTTAAAATTCCAGTAGTAGCATTGGTCAAAGGTAAAAGACAAACCAAGATTTGAGTGGTTTCAAGAAAACCAGAAAAGCCAGATTCACCGGCAAAACAGCTGACGCCATCTATATGCTTCTTAGAATTGGCCCAACCCTGAACCTTAAAGCCGTATTTCACCAAATCAGTTGCCAATTCCTTACCAAGAGCTCCTAAGCCCATTATACCAACGGTAAAGTCTGAAATACGATTGTATTGCATGGGTTGCCAAATACCTTTTGTTTGGTTAATCCTATATCTATCCAGATTTTTGAGATGACTAAAGATAACGGCAAGCACGTGCTCGCTCATATCTTTGGCCAACATATTATCTACCACACGGGTTATTGGTAGGTTTTTAGGAGCTGTATCATCCTCGAAAATAAAATCTACCCCTGCCCCACTTGATGCTAATAGTTTTAGGTTAGGATAATCTGCCAATGAACCGTTTGGATGCTTCCAAACTAGGGCCATTTCTATTCTATCTTTAGGGTGATTTTCTAAATAGCTGTAAACTTCTAAACCGGGTTGATACGCTAAAAGAGCTTCTTTCCAAAGATCAATTTTACCATCCTGTCTTATAATTACTAACGCCATATTTAATCTATGATATCTAAGGCTCGAGAAAATCCTTCGCCAAATTGCCAATTCTGCTCTTCAGTTATAGTATAAATTTTTACTACGCGCTCTTTATAATCTGCTAAAAGTCCATTTATAGAAATAAACTGAACAGCCTCAGTAAATGAATTCATCATGCTTTTATAAAAGGCATCGGGTATATTACGATTTTTCTCAAACACCTGAGCAATTTCCAAATTATATAACATAACATCTGCAATAAGGTGTGGATCAACCCCTAGTTTTATAAAATGCTTTATAAACTTTTGAGCCACAGAACGCCTAGCTTTTGGTCTTCTACGTCTAACAGGGAAGTATTCATTACTTATTTTAGTCTTTGCTTCCTGAACAAGCTTGTCTTCCTTTGGATTAAAGATGAAATTATAGTACTCTTTTACCTCAGGAAAACGGTCATAAAGGTCTAGAAGCTGTTCTTCTATAGCATCCTTATCAATCTCGTTGAGATACTTTTTTAGCTTTCGCTTACTCATTTTTCGTGATTTGAATTCAAAAATAACCTAACGAAGAGAATCCGCCTAGATTCGTACTACAAATCTCAAAGTTCTCATAATTTATGTATAACAATACTCACAAATCTTTGGAAAAGCGGTAATAAAAATGTATACTGTACTCTTGTAGCAACCCTAAACATACTAGATATATGAGGCAACTAAAGATTATCAAGCAGGTTACAAACCGTGAGTCAAAATCATTGGACAAGTACTTGCAAGATATCAGTAAAATTGATCTGATCAATGCGTCTGAGGAAGTAGAACTAGCACAAAGGATCAGAGCTGGAGATCAAGCAGCACTAGAAAAACTAACTACAGCTAACCTACGCTTTGTAGTGTCCGTGGCCAAACAATATCAGAATCAAGGTTTAAAGTTACCAGATTTAATAAACGAAGGTAACCTAGGGCTTGTGAAAGCTGCAAAACGTTTTGATGAAACCCGTGGTTTTAAATTTATATCATATGCCGTATGGTGGATCCGTCAATCGATTCTTCAGGCTCTTGCCGAACAATCTCGTGTTGTGCGTCTACCTTTAAACAAAATTGGTTCTATAAATAAGATTAAAAAAACTTTTTCTTATTTGGAACAAGCTCATGAAAGACCACCTTCTGCCGAAGAAATAGCAAAAGAGCTAGAGATGACGGTTAGTGAGGTAAAGCAATCCATGAAAAATTCCGGAAGGCACGTATCTATGGATGCGCCACTTCGTGAAGGTGAAGATTCTAATCTTTATGATGTACTTCGTAGTGGCGAGTCTCCTAGACCAGATAAAATATTAATGCAGCAGTCTCTTAATACAGAGATTAACCGCGCTTTAGAGACCTTGTCTCCAAGAGAAGCCGATGTGGTTAAATTGTATTACGGTATTGGTGATCAACAATCTATGACTTTAGCCGAAATAGGCCAGACTTTTGACCTTACCAGAGAAAGAGTTCGCCAAATTCGTGAGAAGGCCATTAGAAAATTGCGCCACAACTCAAGAAGCAAATTGTTGAAGACGTATTTAGGATAGTCTTTTTTTACAACATAACTATATATAAAAAAGCCCTGACGTTCTATCGTCAGGGCTTTTTTTTTTGAACAACTAATATTCACTAAATAACTAAGAAAAATTCAATTTACTAATTTGTTCGCTGTTTAGAATTTCATTCAAATTTTCAATGAAATTTAAATAAGCTGCGTTGTCTGGATTTTGTTTTGACATAGTTGTAGGTTTTAAAGGTTGATGGATTTGGGATCCTGATTTACATGTAATCTAACTCTACCAATTCATTTAAACTTAAAATTTCATTTAAGTCTTGAAGGAATGATAGGTATTCTTCTCCGTAAGTATCGTAAAGCATAATAGTATAGGTTAAATTGTTATTTTGATTCGGTGTCTCAATTATTATGATGTAAACTTATTAATTAAGGCAGCCTTCAACAACAAAATGTGGTGTAACGAATAAAACATGTTGTAAAACCTGTTAATCATGTATAAATCTAATTTTGAGAAGCAAATCATGTGTGTAATTCATCGTAAAAATTGAACATTTCATCTATTACGTGCTGTTTTCCAACTATTTGTCGTTTTCCGAAGCCAATGTTTACAGGTGACACAAGCTATATAAGCAATTATGATACCAATCTGTGCTACTTTGTTCCACCTGTTTAAATATTTTTTCTCTACTTGAAATTATAAGGACGTGAATTCTGTGAAATAATGGATTTTATATGTACCAAGCCAACTATTTAAGGCCTAAAGGAACCGATTTCTCTTCCCTCATTTTTATAGCAATAAGGATAGCTTTCAGAACGTTATTACTTTGTATTTATAATAGAATTTGGTCTTCTTAATTAGATAAACAAGGGGTCTTCAAATTACATTCAGACTTATACAATGAAAAACAAAGCAAAAATTGCCACTTTGGCCTTTATGTATGCCAACCTCTGTTTTGGAGCATCAGATATTAGTTTGATTGAAACTGAGTACACTCCTATTACCTCAGCAATTGCCATTAACGAAAAAACCGTAACGCTAAGCAGTCATGGTTTTCTTGCCCAGCAGAAAAGTAGTTTCACTATTTCCGGCCAGACAGAGCATATTGAACGAGGCCTAACAGTAATTCATTTTAATTCTGATGAAACTTTTGAATTCAAAACCTTTGACACTTACTCTAGCCCAGAGGCAATAGACAAACTTTTACTTATACTAAAGCAGTTACAGGTCAACAAAGCCACTTTTGCCATTCTAGCCCATGATTCTGCAGTTAACGGTGTTTTAAAATCATCCGCAGAATTAGCTGAAATGGGATTCATAAAACTTGGTGCACTAAAAAGCCGTGAAGCCTATGTCATGTATAACTTTAATGGTGTAATTACGGAAAAGGTTAACGATCGTTCTGTAATAATTTCAGAAGACGTTCCCAATCTCTCAAAGGATGACAAAATCTATTTTCCGCGTATCACTTATAAATTTGAACCAAACAACAACCGCTATATTGCCCATGCTGGTGGGGAGATAAACGGAGTTAAGTCTACCAACAGTAAGAATGCCCTAGATGAAAATTATAAAAAGGGATTCCGCCTTTTTGAACTTGATATTATTGAAACTTCAGATAAAAAGCTGGTGGCAGCACATGATTGGGATATGTGGGCACGCTTTACAGATTATACGGGGGCATTGCCTCCCTCCCATTCAGAATTCATGAAACATAAAATTTATGGTGATTATACTACTTTAGATTTAAAAGGAATAAATGCGTGGTTCAAGGCGCATCCGGATGCTACCTTGGTTACCGATAAAGTGAACGACCCTGTTGCTTTTGCTACTCAATTTATAGATAAAAGCCGATTACTAATGGAACTCTTTAGCCCAATGGCGGTTGAAGAAGCTTCTCAACATGGTATTAACGCCATGATTTCCCAAGGACCGTTAATGAAAATAAAAGGGGACAAACTACAGTGGTTAGCAATTAATAATGTGAAACACGTAGCGCTCTCCCGCAGGATATTATCCGCACAGAATGAGTTGATGTTGCAATTAAGAGATGAAGGAATTAAGGTCTATGTCTACAATGTAAACTTTGACCCAGGTAAAGATGAAAAGTATGTACAAGAGAATGAAATTGGACTTGTATATGGCATGTATGCCGATAAATGGGTGTTTGATGCCGAAGCAAAAAAAGACAGCAAGTAAACGGTGTATTTAGAATTTCACTTCATACGTAACACCTGCAGAAACTCCATAAAAGAATTTCCCTGACGCGAATGCTAATTCTTGTCTTGTAGCTCCCACATTTGCCCTATAAATATTCGGGCTCTTTTTTCCAGTGAACTGATACTCTAAACTTACTCTTTGCGACTCTACATATAACAAGGTCTCCGCCAACAGTTCATCTCCAGAAGTCAACTGTCGTAACTCAGGCGAAAAGCCCATACCCACATTCAATCCCAAATAGTTCTCCGCATCTTTCAAGTATTTGCGTACCAGAAAATTTCCTGAAAATTTGGTGAGGTTGTCTGATAGCGGGGTAATATAAGAACGAAGTGAAAAATAATAGTTACCTCTATAGTGCCCTAAGGAGTTGGAGATAACAGAAACGTTTTTAGTTTCATAGCTGATGTAACGACCTCCTGCTGAAAATTCAAACGCACCCGGTAAATTCACATAAAGGTCACCACCCATTTTGTGCTCCGGGTAAATTGACGAACTAGAATAACCATAATTCAAATAAGCATAAAAGCGCTTTGAAAACTTTGGATAAAAATCTAGATCATACTGTACACCATTTGCACCTGATCGATTACTATAGTTTATTCTTGGAATAATACTACCTGCCAACGTTTGTCTTTTAAACGAAATACTGGAATAATAGATAGGGTCATACCTTTGATCAAAGACCGTTGCAGCATTTCTTACTGAAATTTTATTATTGAATACTTCTTCCCCTAAAGGAGTTTTTGCTGCAAGTGTATCAATAGCTTCTGGTTTTACGGTTTCTGGTTTTTTCTCAGCGCTAACCAAAAGAGCTTCTTCTTTAGAAACTACCGAATCGTCTTGATTAAACCATCCTGACTCTGGGTATTCGACATTAGCTACCCCTTCTTCGGCAATAGCTTTTAGCCTTTCTACCTCATCATCACTTTTAAGATGCACCAAGGCTTTATTGGCCAGACCTATTGCCGTAGCATTGTTATTGGCATAAAGCTCATTCTTTATAGAAGCTATCCAGACACTTCTATCCGTCTTATCTGAAGAAATTAAGATATTAAATTCATCTCTAGCTTTGTCATACTCTTCGCTCCAGCTATAGGTACTCGCTAACAAGGAACGAGCGTCGTGGTCTTTAGAGTTTGGCTTTACTAATTGTGTCAACATTACGTTAGCAGACCTAAAATCACCTTCATAAGCCAAATTACGAGCCTCCTCAAAACTTACGGCACTAAGTTCGTTATATGCCGTATCTTGACTCCGGGCAAAAAGGCCTAGGAAAATGCATAGCATGAACAGAGATATTGTTTTAAGACTCATTCTGATTCAAACGAATTAATAGCGGTCTCCGTATCGGATTTCTTAATTTTCTCTAAAAAAGCAGTAATTCTTTTTTTTCGTGCTTGATTGCGTGCACGTTCTATTTTATCTTCTATTTCATGAGCGCTAGCACTATTCTCCTTTACGGTTTCAATAAGTGCTAAAGCCTCTTTTGAGCGTTCTGACCAGAAATAAACATCGAACAAAGCAGAATATGAATCAATATAATTTGGATTCATTTTAATACAATCGTTCAATATTTTGATAGATGTATCATAATTGCCTTGCCAAACATTAACCCTACCCATTAGTATCTTAGTATCTATGTGGCTGGGAACATCAGATAAGATGTATTTACATAGTAATAAAGCTTTATCAAATTTTTTATCAAATGCGAGGTCTCTTGCTATGAAATACCCCTTATCTGAATCCTGCCCATTATAAACGCTGTTGAGCCAAATGGTTTCACTATCAGTAAATTGTTCTTCTTTTACCGTAAAGACAGCCAAGTCATCTGGAATTATCTTATTGTTATTCGTTACATAAGCGTTCATAGCTTTAAAGGATTGCATCTTGCTTTCACTTTTAGAACCTCCAAAAGTAGAACCTAAATCCATATTCTCATCCAACGAAAAAACAGAGCCATCAGAGTACAGCTTCTCTCCGTCAACAAATTCTTTTAATTCGTTCTTATTACGCATTAGAGGTATGTTTTTAATTGAACGGAACTCTTCGCTCATATCTAATGCTCCACCCATCCATGCGACTTCTTTAGGTGTTTTAAGTTCGTATCTAGACTCAAGCAGGGCCAACAATGTAGGAGTAACATCAAAATGAGAATTAACCGCACTCATTTTCTTAGTCGTCTTCAAAAGTGGACTGTACATAATTAACGGTACATGAAACCTGCTTATATTATTCCGCTGTGGTATGGGTATTAATCTGTGGTCACCTGTAATAACAAAAATGGTATTGTCATAATTTGGTTGCTTTTTATATTCTTCTAAAACAAATTTTAAAGCATTATCCGTATAAAGTAGCGTGGCAAAAACATTCTCGTTCTTTTCTATTACTCTTTCTACCTTTCCTTCATAATTGCCCTGAGCTAGTATCTTGGCTACTTGAGCTTCGTAAAAATCTTGTTTGGGCGGAAGAAACGGCTCATGAGTACTAATAGTCATATAAACCTCCATACGTGGCTGTTCTGCTGCTCTGGGCAAACTCATACTCTTTTTAAAAAGTTCTTTATCAGGATAGCCCCATGAAGTGCCTGCAGCATCTTCTTCCTGCATCTGATACTTATTTCCAAATCCCGACTTATCTAGAACAAAATCTAAGTTTTCGCTCTGTAAAAATCGATCTACATTATCAAAAGAACTATTAGTTCCTTGATAAAATGAAGTATGGTACCCGTTGTTCTTTAAAATACTGAACAAGGTGAGTTTATTTGGGTATTTCTCAAGCTCCATAAATCCGCTTTTACCAAAAGGCAACGAACCCAACAGAGAAGGTAATACACCAAAAGTTCGTCCGGTATTGCTTAAGCAATTCTCCCAATACAAAGACTTGGTTGTAAGAGAATCCAGGAATGGGGTAAACCCACCATACTCGGCACCTTCACCAACAAAGTCTCTTCCCAAGCCTTCTACCAGTATGAAAACGATATTGGGTTTCTCTTCTTTAAGCTCAAAGTAATCACCTAAAACGTTCTCTATGGGTTTTGACTTAATTAGCGGATATTCTACATCTGAGTTGTACGAGGTATCTTCCGTAGAGGTGCCATAAAGATTAAGTGCTAAGTATTGTGTCTTATTATGGTTAATAGGTTTACCTTCTATAAAAAGCGTAGCCATAAACATGCTAAATAGAATAATGGTAAACGGATACATTTTGCTAATGTGATGGTAATGTTTTGATGTCACCTTATAAAATCCGTAAAACATACCAACTATAAACACAAGCGCTACTGGAAGCATCCAGGATATTCCTCCAGAATTTGCGATGGTCATCTGAATATCATTGAGGCTATATCCCAATAAATCTGACCCCAAAGGAACTAAGGCCGTACAGAAATAGCTTATAAGCATTGCCTCGATGATTAAAAGAACAAGAAGTAATGCAAAGATTAAGTTGAAACCATAACGTGGACGCAAATTCTCCCAAAAATTGAATGGAAAGGCAAGTATAACACCAATCAAAGACGTGAAGCCTATTTGATGCACTATAGCTATTAGAAAGCTGGTTCCAAAAATAACATCAACTACACCTTTAAAGTATAGGGTGGTATATTGATAAATAGTAAGCACTAAAAGACTTCCGAAGAAAGAAATCATCAATCTCGTATAGTGCTTTAAAGAATATCTATCTATTGTACTTGTATTCATTTCTTATTTTAAGCGGCTTTTGCAAAGCCTTTACGTACCTGAGATCCCCAGCCCGATTTAATCCTGAATAATTTCTTATAATTACCCCTAACTGCAGACCATACTACGATTGGATGAAAAAATATAGGCTCTATAATGGCACAGAGCATTAAGGTTAAAATATCTTTTGTTTTCTTATACTCGTTATAACTGTACACATCCCAAAGAATGGCATAAAACGAAAACATAACGGAGAATATATATACCATTGCCGTTATGGCGATAAAGAAATCCCAATTTAGAATCCCTAAATAGACGAACAGTATTATGGTAAAAAATCCAAAAAACTCCATAAGCGGTGCCAGCCATTCATAAAAAAACCAATATGGATAGCTTAATAATCCTAAGCGGCCATATTTGGAATTAAAAAACATGTCTTTGTGCTTAAACAAGGTTTCTAAGTTACCTCTCGCCCACCGATCTCTTTGGTTGACCAGTATTTTTAAATCTTCAGGCACTTCCGTCCAACAGAGAGGATCGGGAATGTATTCTATGGTATAGGGTTCTTTTCTGTCATGCATGTACCTACGCATCTTAAAAACAATCTCCATGTCTTCTCCAACGGTACCTGTATCATAACCACCAACAGCTAACGCAATTTCACGGTCAAAAAAACCAAATGCGCCAGATATGATTAGGAGGCTATCTATACTACCCCAAGCCATTCTTCCTAAAATAAAGGAGCGAGTATATTCTAATAATTGAAACCTTGCCAGCCAATTGGTCGGTAAACGTATTTCTTCAAGCTGGCCACCTTCTATTACACAAGAGTTGGCCACTCGTATAACACCGCCAACTGCAATCACCCTTTTTTCTGAACGTTGATAAAATGATTTCACTACGTGCAACAAAGCATCAGGAAGCAAAAGACAATCTACATCTATACAACCTACATAACGATTGGTAGAAAGTGCCATGCCTGTATTTAAGGCATCGGACTTTCCTCCATTTTCTTTGTCGATGACAGTTAGCTTAGAAAAAGCTCTGTGAGGTGATTTGTAAATACCGCGGATAGGTTTATTCTTCCAATTCGGGTCAATTTTTTGATCTATTTGAACAAGGTCATACGCATCTATCATCTTCTGAAGCGTATCATCCTTACTGCCATCATTAACTACCATAACCTCGTAGTTTACATACCGAAGCGACATAAGCGACCGTATGTTCTCAACAATTGTCATACCCTCATTATAAGCTGGTGCAATAATGGTAATGCTAGGCGCTACTGGAGATGCCATAACCTTTGAAAGGTTACCAAAACTATTCTTTTTTCTATAGTGGATAGAATTCCTAGTAGACAGGAAACCCATTATGGTAAATAAGGTAAATAAAGTTACGGTAAACATCAAGAACATGATGTTTATGTAATCTAGGATTATATTAAAGAGAGTACTATCCATTAAACTTACCAATCAGCTTTTTTGGGAAATCTATGATATTGGTTAAAAATGAATTATCGCTCGAGGATATCTCATTAGCCTCAACTTGAATGTCCAATACTTTTTTATCGTACTTTTTATCAAGTACCTCGGTATCTTCCAATTCAAAATCAAAATCTAAAGTATTTGACGCTCTTGGAACAAAATCTGTTTTCTTGGTTTTGGAATATTCTTTTTTAGACTTAGTTTCTACAAAAGGTTCTAGTATAGAAAGGTCAATAGGCAGTTCTCCCATTGGTCTGGGTATAAGGTCCTTTTCAAACTCGCTTTTTCTAGATACTTTTTCTACTAACAGTTTTAAAACTTCTTGAGCCTTAGTTCTAATTTCTAAATTAGAGTCACTCAGAAGTCCATCTAAAAAAGTAATTTCCTTTTCATCTCCAACGGAAACAATCTCATCTAGAAGCAACAGCTTAGATTCGGTATCTACATTCTTGAATAAGTCTGCAAACACATTAAATGCCGGCATCTCCAACTCCAGCTCTAGTGGTGTTTTACCACTAGTTTTTTTTGTTGTTTTCTGTGTATAAGAAAACTGTTCTATGAGACTTAAAATACGGTCTCTTATAAAACTCTGGTTTTCTTCTGCCAAAAGCTCTTGCAATAAGGGTATCTCACGATGATCGCCCATTTCTTCCAAATCATCAAGAAGCCCCATCATGTAAGCTTCATGTTCATTGTAATAAATAGGCTCTGGAATTAAATCTGCGAAAGGTTTAATGGGCTTTACAGGCTCTATCTTATCTTTTTCTAATTCATTTTCCCGTCGTTCATTTTCTGCCATTAGCCAAGATATTACGTCTTGAGAATCATTGACTACAGGGCCTACTTGATTGGTATTACTGGTCTCTTCAGGAACTTCTTCTATTTCCTCTTTTACTTCAGGAATTGCATTTTTTGTATTTTCAAACTGAACCTCAAAATCAGATAGCGTATAGCCATCTAAACTGTTTGTGTTTTTAGCCTCTACTTCTTCAGGCGTTGTGTCAACAACATATTGCTCATCTACAACCTCGTTATCCATAACGATTGGTAAAAAATTAAGCTCATTAATTTCATTAATGAGTCCCTGTAAATCCTCATGTTCATCCAAAGTACTAGCTTCAGATAATTCTTTTTCTACTTTCTGCTCATCTACTACAATAGGAAGAAAATCGATTTTAGAAACATCAAAATTTGGTTTATCTATGGTAGCATCGGATTGAATAATTGAATTAATTTCATCAAATTCAACTTCAATCTTTTTAATGTCGCGGCTGGGGTTTTCTGAATCTGCCATAGGTTTGTATTTTGGTATAGAATGGTTAGTTGTGTATGTGTTATCATTTGTTACAAGGGGTAAAAAATCGAACCTTAATGAAGGCTCTGAAAATATTTCCGCTTGTGGATTCCTTATTTTAGTAGAACCACCATAGACCATAATAGGGTCAACAACAATTATCTCGGTTACTTGTAAAACTTCGATTTGTTCTGGTTCGCAATCTTCATGTTCTTCAACTGTTTTATTTTCAGTAATCTCAGATACTTCAGTATTCGCGATTATCTGCTCTGTAGCTTCTTCTTCTTCTGATTGCTCTATACTCGTATTAAAATGAACATCATTAGGTAGCTCTTCTGGAGCGCTATCAACAGATATTGATTCTTCTACCGTATCTTCTTTTTCGAAATCCTTAACAATAGCAGAAACACCTGTTTTTTCTTCAATATCTTTTGCACCTGCAGAAACTTGAGGTAATTCAATTTCTATATTTTCAGTAGTATCAAGTATTATTTGTCCTTCTTCGACTTCAGCTACATACTCTTTTGCAACCTCAATGCCTTCAGATGGCATAACACTCTCTGGCGCAATAGTATTTATAGCTAGTAACGCCTTACTAGAGACTAAAAAGTCGCTTTCTCTCCTTTCGATTTCGTTTAAGAAACCAAGCTCATCAAGACTTCCTATTTCAGCAATGGCGCCTAAAACAGCAATTTTACTATAAGTATTAGATTTTTTAAAAATGGATTTAAGCGTAGGTATAGCCTCAACTACATAAAACTCTTTAATACAACTAATTGCCTCCTGTTTAATTTGATTGTCCTTATGCTTTAGCAGCTCAATAAGAGAAGCATTAGCATCGTTTTGGTTGTAATATTTTATAAGCCTTAAAGAGAAAAGAACCACATGCTTATTCTTTGAAGTTAGCCACATTCTAAACCTAGGCGGTTCAAAACCCTCTTGATTACGGATAACGTCAAGCAACTTCAACTGCTGCCATTCAGATATTTTATAGCGTGTAGTGTCAAGGAAATAATTAATTCCTTCCGGCTTTAATGTAACCGTGGCAATTTCTGCCTGTTTTCTAATAGTGCCTGTTTTGTGATTAATGAATTTGGTAATAAAACTATAGGCTGTTTCAACTTGCATTTGTGTAAGCTCCAAAATTCCTTTTGAGACAACTTCCCAACGCCAACTTTTAAGTTTTTTAAAAGCATCTTTTTCAAGTCCTAAATCTTGATACAATTCAAAAAGTCGCGTTTGTGTATCTCCCGAAACATCTTTTCTCAGATCTAAAAGGACTTCTACTAGTATTTTTCTGTTGAAATCATTTTTGAGTAATTCGCGTATTTCAATTTTAAGGGAGATGTAATTAGATTTTTCGTCTTTATTGGCATCTTCTTCATAAAACAGAAACTCACTAATCATTGGTGAAAGTTCCTTTTTACTTTGCTTGGTGAGTCGCGCGGTTCCAGATATCCTATTTCTAAGAAAGAAAACAGAGATAAAATAAATTACAGCTAGCACAATAAAAAGTATAGATAAAGCCCACAGAAAGTCTGTGTTAATGCTAGGTGCCGTTATAAAAGCCACCCCATAATATGTATTGCTGGTATCTAACAAATTAGTTTTTGTTCAGTTCGCGGGCAACGCGTACCAATAGTTCTGACGGACTTACTGGTTTTGATATAAAGTCATTAGCGCCCAATTCAAATGCATTCAATACGTTTTCTTCATTTCCTGCAGAGGATATGATTATAATGGGTATTTGAGAATTCAATTCTTTACGGACGTAAGCAATGAGTTCCATACCTGAGAAGTAAGGCATCATAATATCGCTCACTATTATATCTGGCATAGTACCAGCTAGATATTCTTTTACTTCTTTTCCGTTGGCACGGTGGCTAACATCGTAGCCTCCTTTTTTTAATCGAAAGTTGAGTAGAGATGCAAGCAACTCATCATCCTCCGCCAACAATAATCTCTTTTTGGTCATTGTTGGGGATTTTAGTTGTTGGTCAACTCCACATAAGCACTATCTAATGATTTTTTTACTTTAGGAAATTCTTCATTAAAGCACTTGCAAAGAAACTCTAGATGCTTAGGGTCTTGGTCTATTTTGCATCCTTTTTGAATTTGGACCACAATATCATGCAGACCATCTGTTCGCATCATAGCCAGTCCTGCTTTTATTTTATGTGCAGCGAAATCTAACTGTTCAAAATCCTCACTTTGAAGGTGAATTTTGGCAGCTCCCATGAACTCAAGGGCATTCCCTATGAAAAGAGTAATTAACTCACGCAAAAGGCCCATTTCGCCCAAGCATTCCTCTAGAATTATACTTAAGTCTATTTGATTATCGCTATTTTGCTTATCGTTGGTCTTTCCGTTAAAAATTAAAAAGTCTTTTTCGTCCATGGCAGTATCAATTTCAAGGTCTTTTAAAACATTACCATAAGATTTATGGTGTTCCACAATAGCTTCGTATGTCTGCAAATCTATTTCTGGATAAGCAGTTTCAAACTCATTAGTTCTTGCTATCGATTTTTTTTCTTGACTATCATTACTAGAATCATTATTGCTCTCCCTAGATAGGAAGACCATTTCTAATAGATTCTTTTTAAAATGTTGGAAAGATATTTTAAGATGGAAAGCTTCGTCTGTAGTTAATTTTTCAGATGAAAAATTATTAAGATGCGATTCTAAATCCGATAATTGGAAAAGTAGGTTTTTCGTTTTCAATTTGGGTAGTTTAGGTTAATAAGAATGGGACTGATATATTGTTATTTTTTCATTACTTCATTTATAAAATCCTTAAGTATATTATGCTATAAAAGTAAAATTCTCTTTTTATCAGAGGGTAGGCAACTTTATGTTCCCTAGAGGCCCATACATGTTGTCAAAGTGCTTAAATTGTAGGTTAAAACCATATCAATATGAAGCATTTTATCTGTTTATTAAGCATTCTATCTGTCCTGTCCTGTGGGGAAACCAATAAAAAAGAGCAAGATACCGCACAAGAAACTGTGCTGGAGAAAGCCAAAAAAATTCATGAAAAAGTAATTACCATTGATACCCATAATGATATCAATGTCCACAACTTTACAGATAGCCTGAACTATACTCAGCGGCTGGAGACACAAATTAATCTACCTAAAATGGAAGAAGGTGGTTTGGATGTTTCTTGGCTTATAGTTTATACCGGTCAAGATACATTAACCGATGAGGGTTATGCTAAGGCTGAAGAGAATGCTATGTCAAAATTTGAGTCCATACATCGTTTGTGCGAAGAAATTGCTCCGGACAAAATAGATTTAGCCCTAACGTCAGATGATGTAAAACGTATACATGCATCCGGTAAAAAAGTAGCCATGATCGGTGTAGAAAATGCCTATCCTATGGGCAATGATTTAACCAATTTTAAAAAGTACTATGACCTAGGAGCACGTTATATTTCATTAGCACATAACGGTCATAGCCAGTTTAGTGATTCCAATACCGGAGAGAAAGATAGTGTATGGCTTCATAATGGTTTAAGTAAACTAGGCCAAGAAGCTGTAAAAGAGATGAATAGATTAGGTATTATGGTAGATGTTTCGCACCCTTCAAAAGAGGCAATGAAACAGATGATTGCTCTTTCCAAAGCACCTATTATAGCTTCACACTCTTCGGCAAGAGCCTTGTGCGACCATAGTAGAAACCTTGATGATGAGCAGTTGAAACTTATGAAAGAAAACGGTGGGGTTGTACAAACCGTAGCTTTTAGTTCTTATTTGAATACAGAAAAAGATAAGGCTTACAATGCTTATATGAAGTCAATTTTAGAAAAAGTAGCCGATTCTATGGGTATTGAATGGTATACAAGAGATCAATTTTCTTCATTGACCGATACGCAGAAGGAAACTTTTATGAAAAATTATCCAAAGGTGAAAAAGATAGGAATTTCAATTGCTGACAAAACTGCTGGTGCTCCCCCAATGGTAGATGTAGCAGATTTTGTTGACCACATAGACTACATAGTCGATTTAATAGGAATCGACTATGTAGGTATTAGTTCTGATTTTGATGGTGGTGGAGGTATTAAAGGATGGTCAGATGCTTCTGAGACCTTTAATGTTACCCTTGAACTTGTAAAACGAGGATATACCGAAGAAGAAATTGCCAAATTATGGGGCGAAAATCTGTTGCGGGTTTTAGACGAAGTTCAAGCCGTTGCCAAAGGCATGCAAGAATCTTAGTCTTCTTTAGCTAAACGGTCTACAACGTATTCAATCTTTGTTTTCCCATGAGGCTTCGGCTTCCCGTTCTCACCAAGGTTTACCATAATAATATTATCAACGGTAACGATGGTCTCATGGGTCATTTTATTACGGACTTCACAGTTTAATGTTAATGAGGATTTGCCAAATTTTACGACCTCAATACCAATTTCAACAATATCGCCCTTTACCGCAGAACTCATAAAATTAATTTCTGACATGTACTTGGTAACAACTTTTTTACTCTCTAATTGAATAATGCTGTACAATGCAGCTTCTTCATCTATCCAAGCTAATACGCGACCTCCAAACAAGGTTTCGTTAGCATTTAAATCTCCGGGTTTTACCCATTTTCTAGAATGAAATCTCATGATACTAATGGTTTAAGTGTGTTGAATTTTTAGTAAAATTAGCAAACAAATGAACCCTAAAATAGTTTACCAGTAGAATCTTGCAACGTTTTTGGAATATGAAGGTCAGTATTCCATTTTTTATTCAATTTGTTAATAAATTGAGCGGAAATTAAAGGAGACTCCAATTCCATATTTTGATGAACAAAGAAATGGATGTTGCGCAAACCTTGTTCTTTCCAACAGTCAAGTCTATCAATCCAATCATCTAAACGGTCATAATCGCTTACATGATTTGCACCTACATAACGTACAAAAGCCTCATTGTAAGTGAGGCGCATATGCAACATATCCCTACGTCCTGCAGTGTCTACAATAATATTAGCAATGTTATTTTCTTGTAATAGGTGATACAGTTCCTGACTTACTTTTTCATCATTAAACCAATCCGTATGCCTAAACTCCATAGCCAAAGGGAACTCTTTAGGCCAAAATTCCACAAAGCGCACTACCCTGTCCCAATTCTTAGGATCAAAATTATCATGCATTTGCAGGAAAATTGTCCCCAACTTCTCTTTAAGGTTTGAGGTAACTTCCAAATATCTATCAACTATGGGCAGTGAGGCTTCATTTAAGCGCCTCAAATGGCTGATGTCTCTAGATATCTTTGGGAAAAATTTGAAGCCTTCTGGCGTTTTATCATACCATTTCTCATATTGCTCCCCTGGAAAGATTCGATAAAACGTAGCATTCAATTCAATACTGTTAAATTGGGAACTGTAATAAACAAGTTCATCTTTTGTGCCGCGAGGATAAAAGTTCTTTAAATCCTGACGATTCCATTTAGCGCAACCTATTGAGATACTCAGAGGCTGATTTTTATCGAGATTAGCCAAGACTCCTGCCGTATCATCATGGTCTTTTGGCAACGTAAAATCTACTAATTCTGGGTGCTCTACTTTTCCGAATTTCATTTTGATTCCCTTTTCAGTTCAGTTTCATTCTTCCTCGTTGGAATTATTACACTTCCTTTAAATAAAAAAGCGGCTATTAAAATAGCCGCCTTCTATATATTATCCTTCAATATACTATTTCATTGCCTTTTTTATAATATAACCAGCAATATTTTTAGCCAGTTTAGCATAACATTCAGAAATACGGTAACCGCTATTGTAATCATTACCCATGGCACCATAGCCTTGTACATCTTCATAGGTGCCCTCTAACAATACATTACTTGGATTCGCAGTTTCATAAACTGTAATAGTAGCATCTATTTCCGCATTCTTTCTTACCACACCAACATTATAACCTGCATAGATTTTATTTGAATGAATTTTCATTGTGTAATCTGCTGGGTCCATAGAAACGCTAACCTCGCCATCATCAAACCGTTTGTTGAACGATTCTATAAATTTAGGTTCGTAACGCTCTTCTCTATCTGCAAACCATGACTTTTTAAACTCCTCTCCCTTTCCAGCTTCTTTTTCTTCACGTTTTGCCATCTTATCGGCTAAGAAATCCTCCTCTGAATCATATTTAGGAATCTCTAGGTTACTATAATCGAATTCTAAAGTATAAGCCGATACATCTTTTAGATTTTTAATATCGCCTTGACTAACTTTCATCTTTTGTGCATAGGTACTAGCCGATACGACTAATAATGCCATTACTAAATGTTTACGCATCTGATTATAATTAATTATTATGGTTAATATTTAACTACAAGATACAAACGTTTCTAAAATGTGCAAGTTCTGCAACGACTTAAGTACACATATTTATTTTTCCATTTTAGAAGAGTTATTTAAAATTAAATAATCATAAATAAAACAGTAACCACTTCTAATAAAATAGATTACAAACTTTATCTAAAGTGAATTCTATTTTTTGATATACACAGTCTTCTTATTCAAAAACTCCTTGATACCATGAGAAGAAAGCTCTCTTCCGTAACCGGAAATACCAACTCCACCAAAAGGTAACCTTGGGTCACTTTTCACCAATTCGTTAACAAAAACTGCGCCTTCATCAAATTGAGGAATAAGATTTTCTACACGGTCTTTATTTGAAGAAAAAATACTCACTCCCAATCCGAATACGGAATTATTAGAAAGTTCAACAGCCTCTTCATCTGTATCAAATATTGTAATTCCTATGGCAGGACCAAATGTTTCCTCTTTAAAAATGGGCATATCTACAGTAACTTCAGAAAGTATGGTGGGTTCAAAAAAGGTTCCTTTCCTATTTCCCCCTAAAACAACTTTAGCACCCATTTCAATAGAACCGGAAACTTGCTTTTCTAAATCTTCTGCCAAATCCTCACGGGCCATAACGCCTATATATGTGTCCTCGGCCATTGGGTCCCCCACTTTAAAACTCTTTACTTTCTCTACATACCTCTTGGTAAACTCTTCCGCTATACTTCTATGTACCAAAAGGCGCTTGCCAGCAATACAACTCTGACCAACATTTTGAAAACGAGCCGTAGCACATGTCTCTATAGTTTCATCTAAATTGGTGTCCTCAAACACTACTAGAGCATTGCTTCCTCCTAACTCTAATACCGATTTTTTTATATTTTCTCCGGCAATAGACGCAACGGAAGCTCCTGCTGGCTTACTTCCCGTTAGCGTTACGGCCTTTACTAGGTCATTATCTATTACAGATTTAATCTTATCACTGCTTAGTACTAAGTTTTGAAAACATCCTTTAGGAAAACCGGCATTTTCAAATACTTCTTGTATCATTTCAGCAGACTTCATAACATTTGAAGCATGCTTTAAAATACCAACATTACCAGCCATTAAATTAGGAGCTGCAAAACGGAAAACTTGCCAAAAGGGATAGTTCCAAGGCATAACCGCTAATATCACACCTAAAGGTTGGTACTTTACATAGCTGGTTTCCGCATCCGTTTCAATAATCTCATCTTGCAACTGACTTTCTGAATTTTCTGCGTAATATTCGCAAGCCCATGCACATTTTTCTACTTCTGCAATGGATTGAGAAATAGGTTTCCCCATTTCTTTGGTGATAATCTCAGCATAGTTCCTTTTGCTATTACGAAGCTCTTCGGCTGCTTGAAACATCAGTTTTGACCGCTCTTCGTAGGACGTCTTTTTCCACTCAATAAAACATTCATGTGATGCTTTAATTTTTTCTTCTAACTCACTATTATTTAATTCTTTAAATTGAAATAATTTTTCTCCGTCATATGGATTTACCGACTCTTTCATTTTCCACTTTTTTTATTTGAAACCAACTATTTCTTCATTGGCCGTGTATCTCTCTATTACAAAGTAACAAGTTTGAATTAATGTTCATAACCTCGTTAAGAACTAATTTTAACACAAAAAGGCACAGCCCGCTTAATCTCTACCTTTATAAAAACCCGTATTATGAGCGATCGATCTAGTATTCTCTTAAGCATTCGTCCAGAAATTCCTTCCGCAAAAATTACTGATGGTATGAGCGAAAACGAAAGGTTTCAAAACCTAACCTTACGCCCTATACTTAAGCTACAAAACTTCATGTTCGTAGCAGTTTTCAAGAATTATATTGCAAAACATAAGAACAGTTTTTATGAACTTACATTAGAGAAACGTTTAGACTTCATTGAAAATGCCATCCAAAAAGACATCAAATTCCGTAATTCTCTAAAAGGAATTGTAATTGGCCAATTTACCTTAGAAGAATACGAACTATACATTAAAAACTCTTCAGCATTAAACAAACGCATGATGAGCATGGTTGTAGACCGCCTAAAAGACCAAATACAGCTGTTTGAGCAGAAAGTACTAGTCTAATAGCGACTCCCCGTTTAAATTGGTTGTGAGTACGTCACTCATGTAATCGAAAAAAGGTCGTATTGCACTAAAGGTCTTATTAACTTCATCTGCAAAACTTGGAGAAAGCACTTCTTTATCCGTGAATTTTCGCGTAAAAGTGAATTGTTTCTTTTTTATCAAATCAATATCCTCATGGGTTTTGTCAAAACCTTTGGGCGCTGTCTTCAATTCATCGCCCTGTAGTTCTCCCCAGGTAGCCTTTAATTTCTTTTCAGATAAGATTTCACGCATTTCAGAAGCATCTTCTTCCAATTCTTTTCGAATACGAAGTAAATCTTCTTTATTCGGGTTCCAAAAACCAGTTGCTAGAAAGGACTCTCCTGGTTTTATTTGTAGATAGTAACCACCGCGTCTTTGGGCTCCTGCCCTGGAGAAAGAACCTGCAAAATGAGCTTTATAAGGTGTTTTGTCCTTAGAAAAGCGAACATCCCTATAAATTCTAAACATTTTTGTTCTTTCTATTTCATCGTGAGTTCCAAGCTTAACCGCTACAGCCTCAAAAAAGGCTTTTACACTCTGTTCGTGACGTTTAAACTCTGGTTTATTTTCGGTAAACCATTCCCTATTGTTATTATTTTTAAGCTGAATTAAAAAATTGAGCGTTTCTTTAGTAATTATCGGATCTAACATACGACCTAAATGTTGTTATTTTAGATAAAGTTAACCTTTTTACGAAATCGGCTTTTAGATTTATCAGTAATTTAGCCCTATCATCAAAATGCATATGGACCATACTTCTATCATTGATAAAATTAATAGGCACAAAAAACAGCCTAATTTAAGATACAAACTAAAAGAAAAGGTTGAAGAGTTTACCAATTTACTTTTTTACACCCTTTTTGACATTGATACGCCAGTAGAAAAGAATCTAGACAAACTAGAGCTACTTTTTGATGACGTGGTTGATTTGGCGTGTTGGGATACAAAAAAACCTTGTAAAAAACTTTGGGAGAACTACGTTGAAAAACTGCCCGACATACTGGAGCGTCTGAATCTTGATGCTGAAGCAACGGTAAATTGCGACCCTGCATCATTATCCGTAGAGGAAGTTTATATGGCATACCCAGGGTTTTACGCCATTGTTATTTATCGTTTAGCTCACGAACTGTATTCCATAGGTTTCCCTTTGGTTCCGAGATTAATGACTGAATATGCGCACCGCCAAACAGGGGTTGATATTAACCCTGGAGCCCAAATTGGAAATTCGTTTCATATTGATCATGGTACAGGTGTGGTTATAGGCGAAACTGCAATCATTAAAGAACATGTAAAGATATACCAAGGTGTAACCTTAGGCGGACTTTATGTGGCTAAACACTTGCATAGTACCAAAAGGCACCCAACTATTGAAAGAAACGTTACCATATACGCAAACGCTACCATACTAGGTGGTAAAACGGTAATTGGCGAGAACTCCATTATTGGAGGTAATGCTTGGTTAACAGCATCGGTTCCTGCAAATTCAACCGTTTTTCACACGCCTGATATTAAAATAAAAACACTGCCCAATGTCTCATAGTATTTTAGACCTAATCGGTAATACCCCTTTAGTAGAATCGAAAGTATTGAACACAAACCCTAATGTTAAGCTCTATTTTAAAATGGAAGGGCACAATCCTGGCGGAAGTGTAAAGGATCGTGCTGCGTTTAACATGATTAAAAATGGACTTGAGCGTGGTGATTTTGATAAGAATTCTAAGCTTATAGAGGCTACGAGCGGAAATACAGGTATTGCATTAGCCATGATTGCTGGAATCTATGGTCTTGATATGGAATTGGTAATGTCCGAGAAAAGCACGATTGAGCGTGTAAAAACCATGAAGGCTTACGGAGCAAAGGTTACCCTTACTCCTGCGGATGTTGGAATTGAGGGGGCTAGAGATTATGCTGAAGCCAAGGTGAAAAACGAAGGTTATGTAATGATTAATCAGTTTTCTAATGATGATAACTGGAAAGCACATTACAAATCTACCGGTCCTGAAATTTGGAATGATACTGATGGAAAAGTAACTCATTTTGTCTCCTCTATGGGAACCACAGGCACCATTATGGGTACATCTACCTATCTAAAGGAGAAAAACTCGGATATTCAGATTGTTGGTGTTCAACCCACGGATAATTCTAGTATTCCAGGAATTCGAAAATGGCCAAAAGAATATTTACCTAAAATTTTTGATGCTAAAAAAGTTGACCAGACTATAGAAGTCAGTCAAGAAGAAGCCAAGCAAATGGCCATACGGTTAGCTAAGGAAGAAGGCATCTTTTCAGGTATGAGCAGCGGTGGAGCTGCGGCAGCGGCTTTACGGCTAGCGGAAACTTTAGAAAGTGGCATTATTGTTTCTATTGTCTGTGACAGAGGAGACCGTTACCTTTCTTCTGATTTATTTGACTAGAAAATTGTTGATAGACTAAGGTTTCTACATCAATCTAAAATCGTATTCATTCCTTCTTTGAACACTTTAAAGTCTTGAAGGTAATTATGTCCTGCTTTAGGAATACCAAAGAGTTTCTTGTTCTTTCCAGGAATAGCCTCGTATAGCTTTTCTGCAGACACAAACGGGATTACGCCATCTTCTTTTCCATGGAAGATATAGATGGGGCATTCTACTTTTTGTACAAATTCATTAGAAGGAAACCTGAAGTTAGACAACCAATCTATGGGTAAAAACGGAAAACGATGCTTACCTAGCGCCACAGCACTATAGAAGGGAGACTCCAGCACCATTTTCTCCGGATTATTTTCAGAAGCCAACCATGTTGCCACTCCCGTACCAAAAGACCTGCCGTAAACTATAATTTTATCTTCTGTATATTGCTCCTTGGCATAATTATAAAAGAGCTGAGCATCATCATATAAAGCTTGCTCACTCATCTCTCCCGTACTTTTCCCAAAGGTTCTATAATCTACCAAAATAGACCCATAACCTTTCCTAGAAAAAAGGTTTGCTACATGTATGAGGTGAGAAATATTACCTGAATTACCATGAAAGTAAAGAATTAGACCTTTAGCGCTATCTTGCTTAATATGAACGGCGTTCAGTTTAGCGCCATCAGTCGCAGTTAAGTTTAGCTCCTCAAAATCTTGACAAAAATCATAGGTATGGTTAAGCGGCATTTTTGACGGAAAGAATACCAAACGTTCTTGGAAATTATAAGCTAGAATAGCTATTAAAGCATATAGAAATACAAGTATCAATCCCCATTTTTTCAATCTACGCATGAAGTCCTAAATTTTAATGGTGCTATTTATTAGAAAAATACAATTATGATGATAAAAAAGGTGGATATCACTACAACCAGTTTTTTCTTTTGAAATAAACCATCATACCAATAAAAAGGGCTATCATCAATGCCCATACGTAATAGTATCCGTTTGCAGTATGTAATTCCGGCATATTGTCAAAGTTCATTCCGTAGACGCCAGCAATAAATGTAAGTGGTATAAAAATAGAAGCCATGATGGTCAATACCTTCATAACTTCGTTCATTTTGTTGCTCATATTACTCATATACATTTCCATGAGACTCATAGACATTTCTCTATAAATCTGTAGGCTTTCATTAATTTCCAAAGAGTGATCTAAGGCATCACGTAAAAAAACTTTGGTGTCTTTGGTAATCAATGGGTTTTCTGTATCAATCAAACGACTAACCAATTCTTTAACGGGGAATATCCAACGTCTTATTCTTAATACTTCCTTCTTTATTTGTTGAATCTCCTGAGCAATTTCTGGTGTAGGATTATCATATACCACTTCCTCTAAATTCTCTATTTTGTGATTCAAATGCTCAAGAACAACAAAATAGTTATCTACAATAGCATCCAATAATGCAAAAAAGAGGTAATCTGCACCCCGAGTTCTTATACGACCCGATTTACTTTTGATTCGTTGCCTTACTCCTTTAAAGACATCATCATCCATTTCTTGAAAAACGAGTACATTACTATCCATTAGTACCATCGCGACATGTTCGTATACGATTTCTTGCTCGTTATTTATGTACAGCATCTTGAAAACACTAAATATATAATCCTCGTATTCGTCAATTTTTGGCCGTTGATGGGTATCTACAATATCTTCCAGCACAAGAGGATTGAGTCCAAAGCGTTTACCGATTTTTTCTATAAAAACTTCGTCACTAATACCTACAATATCTATCCATGAAATTTCTGGTACTTCCTTATGCGCAACAATTGCATCTATATCTCCCGGAATATGTTCATTATAAACATTTTCATTGTATTCCAAAATATTTGTGATACTCGTTCCTCCTTCCCTACGCCCCATATAGGTGATCGTACCAGGAGCTTTGCCCATTTTCTTTTGAAATTTGGAAGCTTTTTTTGGAATCAATTTCCCTAACCTTTTTCGTCTTGACATGAACAGATTAATTTTTATAAATATAGTAAGAAGTTGGTAACTAGATTTCTTGATTTTCAAAATGTAGGTCATGCAAAAGCAAACCAGAACCAGGTGCTACGTAGGTAAGCTTCATTGTACTTTCTGGTTGTAAAGAATCTTGAATATCAGCCAAAGACAGCTCTCCTTTTCCTAGTTGAATTAACGCCCCCATCATCATCCTAATCTGGTAACGCATAAAACCTTTTCCGCTTACATGCAGTGCATAACTTCTTTCAGGAAAGAAATTGGCTTTTAAGAGCTCATTTTCCTTTAGTTCACATGAGATTATGGTACGTTCAGTTTTTGTGTTCTCCTGTAATCTAGCCGTATAAATTTTAAAATTATGGGTTCCCTCAAATAATTTTGCGCCTTTTTGCATTAAATCCACATCTAGCTTATTTAGAATGTTAGCTAGAAAAGGTGCACAAAAAGGATGATTTTTTTCACCGTGAGAGAAGAGATAAACATACTCTTTTTCTTTTGCATCTTGAATGATATTAAAGGAACTATCCGTTTCCGTTATGTCCAATACTCTAATATCCGGAGGAAGATTCTCATTAAAAAGTTTTAAAAATACCTCCATATCAGTTAAAGGCTCTCCATCTATAAACAGTTCAAACACCATAGATAGCGCCGATACTTTGGCGTCTGTGCGGCCTGCCCCTAAAATTTTAAACTTTTGACCGTCCAAAATAAACTTTAAGGTCTTGGTAAGCATAGTCTCCACCGTTTTTTGACCTGGTTGCTTCTGCCATCCGCTATAACGAAAACCTAAATATTGTAGACGTACTAAATAACAATAACGGTCAACTTGCATACAATTCTCTCTTTAAGACCAAGCTACCATTTTTTTTGTATTTTGTAATGATCAACCTTTTAAAACCAACAAAAATGACTTTAAAATCAGAAATTAAGCCACCTGCTTGGTTTTGGATAATTACCGTACTTGCTCTTTTATGGAATCTAATGGGCGTATCCGCCTACTTAATAGATGCCTTTATGAGCGTTGAGGATTTAGGCAAACTACCACAGAACCAAAGACTACTTCATGAATCAAGACCTATATGGGTTACTTCTGCCTACGCCATTGCCGTTTGGGCGGGTGCTCTAGGGTGTATCGCCCTGTTATTTAGAAAAAAATGGGCAAAGACACTTCTATTGATTTCGCTAATTGGCGTCCTTGCCCAAAATGTATATCAGTTTTTCTTGAGCAATACTTTTGAAGTTTACGGGGCTAATGCCATATACTTACCTATAATGGTCATCGTTGTAAGTTTCGCACTATTTTTATTTGCGAATTCTAGTGCTTCTAAAGGGTGGATTTCATAATATTGTCGGTAAGAGTTGTTTAGGTTGAAAAACAAGACTTTGACGGTTAGTTTCTATTATTGATTAAAAAAATTATAGTTTATACCAAGATTAACAAAGCATATTGCACTTTAACGATTATTTTAAATAAAGTAGGAAAAAAGGCGTTTTTTAGTCTCCTTATTTCAACCGCTAACCTCTGGAAAACAAATTTTTATGAAGTTTATTTTAAAAATATTCCCCTGGAAAAGAACAATAAATGTTTCTATTGCTGTTATTGCCGTGCTCATTGTATTCAATTTTTACGGCCTATACACCAATACATTTTATTTGCTCAAACCTAACAACTACATATTTCCGTTGTTGAGCTTGTCACATATTACTTTTTTATATGTGTTATGGTTTAAAATTAAAGAAGAAGAACTAACTGATCCACAGATGCGTAATATAGAATATATTCTATATGCAGTTTTTGGGGTATATGTTTTCAAAACTATAGAGTCCTTAGTTATTCTTACGAGTTATTCAGAATTTGAAAACCATATTATACCAGCTAGTTTTATACCGATGGGGATATTGATATTTATATTACACTTGTTTTTATTAGGTCTTACCCTATTAGCTATCAAATACCGTAGAGATATGGTCGGAGCCTATGTATTTGATGACATGAACCAACAAATTGATTCTTGGGAATAACCACTCAATTATTCTTTTATAAATACAAAACCCCGTTTTACAACGGGGTTTATTTTTTGAACAAAATAGCTATTGTTCATAATACAATGACAATCTAATGGTTATTTGATTACAATCTTCTTTGTAACTGTTTTACCATTTGCCTGGCTAATTCTTAGAAGGTATAAACCTCCGGGCACTGATTGAACATTGAGAGAAATTTTCTTATCCTCAACTTGACTAACACCACTATGTACTGGATTTCCTGCGGTGTCGAATATAGAAACATTAACACTGCGAGAAGTAAAGTCAGGCAAAGAAACATTCAACACATCTAAAGCTGGTATTGGATACGCTTTTGATACGGTTTCTATTTCAGAAACTTCCTTACGAACCACTTCTATAGGATTTGACAAATCATAACACCCGACAAGGTCGTTGGCGTTAAGCCCCATCTCTGCTCCTTCTAGTCCGTCTTCATAACGCAGGTGCCAGATCAAGCAAGTGCCTGCACCAGCGCCATCAAAGTCAACGCCTTCAACAGCAGCCAACGATGGTGGGATGCCTAAAATATTCCCTGCCTCGTCCGTGATTACGAACGTGCTGTTCTTTCCCGAACGTTCTCCTGTAATGGCTATTCCGCTGACCATGTCCGGAGTTCCGTCTACATAAAATTCAAAAGGACCACCGGTCAATGTTCCCGCATCTGTCTTTGTACGTACCACCATAATCGGGTTCGACAAGTCAAAATCACCTTTTAAATCATTGGCGTTGAGTCCCATTTCCGCACCTTCAAGGCCATCTTCATATCCCAGGTACCAGATTAGGCATGTACCCGCTCCCGCTCCATCGAAGTTTACGCCTTCTACAGCTTCCAGTGTTGGAGGAAGTCCGAGTATCTTGCCCGTATCATCCGTAATAACAAAGGAACCGTTACTGCCCGTCGCATCACCACTCATACCGATTCCGGATACCATATCCTCTGCTCCATCCACACAGAAATAAAAAGGTCCACCGGAAAGTTCTCCGGCTTCGACCATCACTTTCTCCTTACGAACCACTTCTATAGGATTTGACAGATCATAACATCCTTCAAGGTCGTTGGCGTTAAGCCCCATCTCTGCTCCTTCAAGTCCGTCTTCATAACGCAGGTGCCATATCAAGCAAGTACCTGCACCAGCTCCATCAAAGTCTACGCCTTCTACTGCAGCCAAAGATGGTGGGATGCCTAAAATATTCCCTGCCTCGTCCGTGATTACGAACGTGCTGTTCTTTCCCGAACGTTCTCCTGTAATGGCTATTCCGCTGACCATGTCCGGAGTTCCGTCTACATAAAATTCAAAAGGACCACCGGTCAATGTTCCCGCATCTGTCTTTGTACGTACCACCATAATCGGGTTCGACAAGTCAAAATCACCTTTTAAATCATTGGCGTTGAGTCCCATTTCCGCACCTTCAAGGCCATCTTCATATCCCAGGTACCAGATTAGGCATGTACCCGCTCCCGCTCCATCGAAGTTTACGCCTTCTACAGCTTCCAGTGTTGGAGGAAGTCCGAGTATCTTGCCCGTATCATCCGTAATAACAAAGGAACCGTTACTGCCCGTCGCATCACCACTCATACCGATTCCCGATATCATATCTTCCGTACCATCTACGCAGAAATAAAAAGGTCCTCCGGAAAGTTCTCCGGCTTCGACCATCATTTTCTCCTTACGAACCACTTCTATAGGATTGGACAGATCATAACATCCAACAAGGTCATTGGTGTTAAGTCCCATCTCCGCACCTTCCAGTCCGTCTTCATAACGCAAATGCCAGATCAAGCAAGTACCTGCACCAGCGCCATCAAAATCTACGCCTTCAACAGCAGCCAAAGATGGTGGAATACCTAAAATATTTCCATCCTCGTCCGTGATTACGAACGTACTGTTCTTTCCTGAACGTTCACCTGTAATGGCGATACCGCTGACCATGTCCGGAGTACCATCTATATAGAACTCAAAAGGACCACCGATTAACGTTCCTCCATCCGGTTGGTTTCGATATACCTTAACAGAATTAGAAAAATCATAATCCCCTTTTAGGTCAGAAACATTCATACCACCTTCTAGGCCTTCCAAACCGTTCATATAACTTAGATGCCATATAAAACAAGTTCCTACTCCAGCTCCATCAAAATTTACAGCTTCTGGATTAGGTGGAAGCCCTAATATTTTACCTGTTTCATCAGTAACTACCCACTGTGAATTTTCACCGCTATTTCCACTAACGGCAACTCCAGAAACGTGGTCTGGATAATTATCTCCAACGCAAAACTCAAAAGATTCTCCGCTGATTTCTCCTCCATCAGAACCCTCAATTATATCATTTGCCATAATTTTAGGAGACACTAAGAGTGTCACTAAAGTCAGCAAAAGTACAGACCAGGACAATGCTCGAGGTCTGTTGTTCGCACTCAAACAAAATAGTAGTTTTCTTTTCATAATAACGTGTTTTTAATTTGTACCCAAACTAATTGTTATATTGAAGCGAGAAATCACAGAAAGCTAAACTTTTGGACTAATTCCGTGATACTTTTGTGAACATTTCCCACATAAACATCAGGTTATCAATAATTTTAGGGTTTCATAGGTTATTATAGCCCCTTGCCTACCGTTTGTCTATTTTAGACTTCCCGTGATAACTATGTGATACTTTTTAACGTCATTCGTACTCTGAATTATGAAAGAAATATTGATTATAGAAGATGATCCAGAAATCATCAAACTCTTAGAGATTCACCTTACCGATCTTATTTATAAGACATCTAAGGCAATGGATGGCGCCGAAGGTTTGCTAATGGCTCTTAACCATGATTACGACCTTATACTTTTAGATCTAACACTCCCCAGCATGGATGGAATTGAAATCTGTAAAAAGTTAAGAGCCGAAAAAAACACGCCGGTTATCATGCTAACGGCTAAATCTGAAGAGATTGATCGTGTCCTTGGACTAGAAATAGGTGCTGATGATTACATCACAAAGCCCTTTAGTATTCGAGAGTTATTGGCCCGTATTAAAGCTGTAATGCGTCGTACAGATGCACAACAGGTCAAAACTGAAAGTACTGATACAATTGCTTTTGAGGGACTTTTTATTGACATTGACAAAAGAAAAGTGCTCTTAAACGATACTAAAATTGAGCTTTCCCCAAAGGAATTTGAACTTTTGGTATTAATGGCTTCCAACCCTGGACGGAACTATTCAAGAACAGAACTCCTGAACATGATATGGGGGTATAATTTTGAGGGTTACGAACATACGGTTAACTCGCACATTAATCGTTTACGAGCCAAAATTGAATCTGATATGGCCAACCCTACCTTTATTCTCACAACTTGGGGTGTTGGCTATAAGTTTAATGAAGACATCTCACTATGAGCCAGAAAGAAAAAACTTTGACGCCCAAGCTAATCAAAAAACTTTGGTTGGCCTTTATACTTCTTGTCTTATTAATGGGGTCTTCTTATATATTTATCACTGGCTATTTTGCCAATAAATATAGCCAAGAAACCACGCAACGACTCAATGCCGATGTGGCTAACCATGTAATTGCCGAAAAATTCAAAGATGCTTCTCCATTCCTTGAGGATGGTAGCGTCAATAAACCTCTTTTTGGTGATTTAATGCATGATATGATGGCCGTAAACCAAAGTATTGAGGTCTATTTATTAAATGAAACGGGAGAAGTTCTTTATTCTGTAGTGCTTGATCATGGAGATAAAAGTTCTACCAAGAGTGTTTCATTAATTCCTATAGAATTTTTCATTAAAAATAAAGGCGAACGCTTTGTTGTAGGTGATGACCCACGTAATATTGGAGAACAAAAGATATTTTCAGCAGCACCCTACTCTGTAGATGGTCGTGAAGGATACGTTTACATTGTGCTTGCCGGTAAAAAATTTCAAGAAGTAAGTGACAATCTGTTAAATCAATATTTTACCAAATTAGGAATTGGAGCAACCCTATTAACCATGCTGTTTTCTTTGGTTATTGGTCTTTTGGCTATTTGGTTCTTGACTAAAAATTTACGTTTAATTACAAAGACGGTCCGTAAGTTTCATGATGGGGACTTGCAAGCACGTATAGCAAATCCTGAAAATTCTGATATTGAAGTGTTTGCTAACTCCTTTAATGAAATGGCCGATAGTATTGTTGGCAATATGGATAAGATGCAATCTGTTGATTTGTTACGAAGAGAATTGATTGCCAATGTCTCACACGACCTTAGAACACCACTTGCAATTTTAAAGGGATATATTGAAACATTACAGATTAAAAACGACTCGCTTACAGAAGAACAAAAACAAGAATACTTACAAATTACGCATGATAATGTAGATAAGTTGTCTAATTTAATTAATCAACTTTTTGAATATTCTAAATTGGAAGCGGAACAGGTAACTCCGGTAAAAGAGCCTTTTTCCATCACTGAACTTTCTCATGATCTAATTGCTAAATTCAGGGTTTTAGCAGAAAAGAAACAAATTGACCTTCAGTTAGACAATCCAGAAGAAAATTGTATGGTTTTTGCAGATGTAAGCCTTGTAGAAAGAGCTTTGCAGAACTTGATTGAGAATGCGTTAAAGTACACTCAGGCAAACGGCAAAGTCACCCTATCACTTCAGAAAAAAGGAAAAAATGTAGAGATAAACATTACGGATACGGGAACTGGTATTGCTGTGAATGAACAGCCTTTTATTTTTGACCGTTACAAACAGGTGGATAAAAGCGCTAAAAAACAAGGGTACGGGCTTGGTTTGGCTATAGTTAAAAAAATTATGGATTTGCATGATACAACTATCACTGTTTTGAGTAAGCCTAAGGAAGGGAGCTCTTTTATATTTCACCTACCCGCTTATCAAGTTTAAAATAAAAACTGAACACTATTTCATATTTAAATGAAGTGGTGTTCAGTTTTCATATTTAGCAAACAACAAAAAACATTGTTCTGCTGCTAAGTTCAATAAACTTTTCTATTTTCTTCTCTCCTATTTCAAACCTAAATCACTACCATCTGTAGCTTTTCCTTTTAAAGGAGAATCAGGACTTAATGAGTACGACGATTCATCTGTAAACTCAGGAGCTAAATCCCATTGGTTTTCTACAAGGTATTTCTGATCTCCGGTTACAACAAGTTTTTCAGAATTGCTTAGGGCATTATTACGCACTTTAACTATAGGCTCACCAACTACCAAATGCATTTCAATAGCCTTACTATCTTTAAAAATATTGTTTTTGATATCTGTTTCTTGTACCCCGTATAATGATATGGCAGATTTGTATTTGTTCTTCTTACCAAAACCAACATTGTCAAAAACATTGTGGTCTATCTCTAAGAAAGGGCCAAATGTACTCTCATCTTTACCTCCTCTATATAACCGTAACGCTGCTCCTTGCAGTTCGCTTATGGTATTGTTTTTCATTATGAAGTATTCCACATTGTAAGCTCCAATATCATCAGTCTCTTTATCTAATGCAGCAATGCTACCTGTAATTTTTTTAAAGGTCGAATTCTGAATGCTAATGGTATCTGCAAATGTGCCTTTAGAAACTCTTAGCACATCAAAAGAATGGTTTACCACCATATCTTTAAACTCACAGTTATCAATAAATAATTTATAATTATCCAACATGGAATTTTTACTAGTACTTATAACCGAGTTGCCAGCGTAATCAGGAGATTTTGCGCCATCAAAAGTTATATTCTCCAAAGATAAACTACCTCCATCTTGGATTTCAAACGCCATCATTCTTTCAAACAAAATAGTTGCTTTTTCCTTTCCAACCGTTTTAAATGTTAATGGGTGGCCTATTTTTACCGCTTTAGTTAGTAAGTATGTTCCACCTTCTTCTAATTCTATAATATCTCCAGCTTCTGATTTTTTAACGATTTCATATAAAGTATTGATACCGGCTTCTACTTTTAATGTTTTACCAGAATTTAATACTACACTCTTATCTGCTTTTGAATACCATGCTATTCCCGTATTTTCCTTAGTGGCAATTTTTGGACTTATGGTAACCTTAGTTTTTATTTTCCTTGATGTAGGTATTAAAAAACCTTGCTCATTTTTCACTAATTTAATATTCGCATTTTTAAAACCAGACTTAATACTTGTTTCTGAGTTTTCACCTAAAATATTATCTTTAAAAGTAATCCCACTAATATCATCGTTAATAGTGAAAATGTCTTTCTTGCTATCATTATAAATAATATTCTCTGAAAATTCAGAAGTTCTTGGTGCTTGACTTCTTTCATCATCGTTACCTGCACCAAAAAGGATATTTTCACAATTGACAAACGTGTTGTTGTTTACCTTAGAATCAATAACCGGTACATAACGATTTGGTGGTGAATCCGGCACTCCGTTCATCATAACAAAGGCTCCTCTAAAACGGTATCCTGTTAAACCAATGTGGTAATTATTTATAACCGTTTGCGATTCATTAATAACACGCACACCTCCTGTACTTGGTTTTCCATTACCTATAAATACATTACCGTCTACTAAGGTTTCGTTTCCATGACGCATAGTTAAAGTACCTGTGCACTCAAAAAAGGTGTTGTATTTAAAAGTGTTTTGACAAGATTTATTTGAAATAATTTCGTGCTCGCCATTAGTTCTGTCAAAGTAATTAGACTCTACTAACGTATTAGAGTTTTCTAGCGCATGATGACTAGTTCCGATTCTTAAGGTTTCACCACCATTATTACCATAGGTTGGTCGAGGACCAAAATAGTTGTGGTCTATTTGATGATTGTTTGCTCTACTATCTTCTGTGTCCAAACCAACAATCATGGTAACACCTAAGTTCTTTTTTCCTGAAATATGATTATGATCAATGCGGTTGTTTTTACCATAGATCGTTATCCAATAATCCTGCACTTGACGTTCTGGATTATTAAAATTATCTATAACACATTCTGTTAAACGGCTATTGTTAGCGATCTCTTCTCTGCTTTTTCTAAAAGAGATAACTGCATTTGTTGGCGTGTATCCATTCTTAAAAACAAGACCTTTAATTATTAAATGGTTACCTGCAATTCTTAGATTAGAAGCTCCTTCTAAAGTTACTTTACCTTTTTCTTCTACGGTAAGTGTAATAGGCTTTTCTGCAGTACCATTTGCTTCAAATAAAAGTTCAGCATCCATCCATGCGCCATTTGCGAGGACTATACTATCTCCTGGTTGCACCTTTTGAAGCATTTCTTCAAACTCTGCTATATTCTTAACTGGCTTAGCCTGTTGTGCGGTAGCGAAAGAACAGCTAACCGTGATTAAAATTAACGAGAATATCTTATTTAAGTGTATCATAAATTAAATTGGTTTACCAAACTGGTTTACCAAATGTACAGATATTTGCCAAACTCACAAATTTTTAACACAAAATCGGTGCATATTAGCCTTAACAATAAATATCCCCTTGCCGAAATTGTTGATATTACAATGGGGAATTGACTTAGCACCATTTAGACATGGCTATTAAAACCACATCATAGCATTAAATAAGAACTACCTGTTAGCCGAATTCTATTCTTCAATTGGCAATGTGCCTTCCCCTACAGTGGCTTCCTTGAACCAAACCTCTGCATAGCAGCCATTTGCATACTGTTTTGGTATATCGCCATCATACGTTTCGGAACCTGTACTCCAAACCATATTGTCCTCTGGAGATTTTCCATTAGTTTGATTGTATGCACCTTGTTTGAAATATTGAATTTCACCAGCATATGCATTTTCACGTTCAATTCCGTCACGACCAATAGACGCATATAAAGTCCATATTTGTTCCGGTATGTCAGATTTTTTAGAGAAATCTGATTTCAATAAGTTTTTTGTGAATTTTACAGTGTCATGTCCTTCACTTGAAAAGGTTAGATACATTATACCTTTAAAAACGTTTATTTCATAACTAAACTCTTCTCCTAATTCAATTCCATTTTCAGGTTCTTTAGGATATGTAGTAGCGGTTTCTCCAACAACAGACATGTCATTTCCCCAAATGGCTGTTGAATAATCCCATCTTTTTGAATTGTCTCCCTCTGTATTAATTTCATAATTCCAAAAAACAGACCCCTTTGTATGACCAGGAAACTTTTTGTAAAAGATTTTTATAGGTTCGTTCTCATGTCCTTCATCACTATGAATTTGCCCGACTACTACTGAATATGACGCGGCAACTCTAGCATCACCTGAGGTAGATACATGCTGAACCTTTAGTGTACCGGTTAATTTACCTCCTGTTTCTGGTATCCAATGTTTTTTTTGCCCTAGTTCGGTTCTTGTGTTACTTGAAGTTCTTGAGGTAACCCCAGAGTTAGGTGTTTTATACACAACCCAATCCGCTTGATCATCCTTTTCAACATAGAAAAAATCTTTTTTCTCATAGTTCACTAATTCTTCAGAACGAGTTCCGTCACCTAAAAGAATTTTCCATTCGTCCATAAAAGGAATTACATCACTTGGATATTTTGTTTCCTTCTCAGTTTGAGCTGTTGCCTCTGAACTTGTATCCGGAGAGACTTTAGAATTGTTCTTACAAGCGAATAACGCTAAAACTGCAACTACCGTAAATATTGATTTTTTCATCTTCAAATTGATTTTACTCGATAATCGAGATTAAATGCTCCGAGGCTTGCCTCGAAATCAAAGTGTATTCCTTTTATGCCTCTGGGCTTGCCCCGAGGTAGTTTACTAAAGAATACTTTATTAGTACATAAGTTTAAGTGGAAGGTTTTCTTCTACGATAAGCTCCCCTGAATTTGTAATTTCGTTATTCGCATGGGTGTTATTTTTGGCTCCCCATAAACGTGCAACGAATTTTACTGGGTTATCAAGAAATTTATTTCCTGAAAGGTTTACATTAATAATACCATAGGTGTTAAGTAAAATTCCATCTTCTTCGTTGGCACCACAATTTTCAAAAGTGCTATTAGTTACAACTAAATTTCCACCAACAGTAGATTCATCATAACCACCCCTATAATAATCAACTACATTTTTGCCAACATTCTCAAATTGACAATTCTCTATAAATATATTCTCTGCACTATATTCCCCACGATCATCGGTTTCTTCAGAAAGTTCCAAACCATTTGAACAGTTTTTTATAGAAGTAGACTTCAATTTAATATACTCGGAAAATGAATGTTTATAAGCTTTTAGAACATAATCAAAATTAGATATTTCGGAATCCACAACGGTCAAATTATAAAGACTGGACATGTTCTCTTTTAAGCTTGCGAACGCGTACTGATCTTTTGCGCCTATTAGGTAAACACCTTTAAGAGTAAGCTTTCCTTTAGGGTTCATTTCAAAGGCCGGTGTTCCTAGAGCACCATTATATTGAATAATAGCCTTGTTATTGACATCCGCTGAGCGTATGGTCAACATCTTATCAATTTTTAAAGAGCTTTTGAGCTTATACTTGCTGGAAGTCAGAACAATGGTATCACCATTTTTTGCTTTCTGGAGCGTACTAACCAATTTGGATGTTGAACTAACTGAATAAGTTTTGGGTTCATAGTCATTAGCAGAATTTGGAGAATACCAATCTGGACCGTACTGAGATAGATCCATTAGATTCAATTTTTCTGCCGGTTTACTTACAACCGCCCCAACTTCGTTTTTTTCCTCTCTTGAATTCCCAAAAAGGTCCTTTTTAATTAAATCAAATTCAAAACCATTGTAAAGTTCCGGACTGGGCAAATCAGCCGATGGAATCCAAACATTTTCTTCCAATTCCGAAATAGAAAAGTCTTCTTCTTCAATACCGGAGATTTTATCAAATGAAACTCCTTGATTGTTGACTATATTACTTTCAAAATCAATTCCATCTAAAGAATCATGAGCAATTACAACTTGCTCAACACCTTTATCATTGTAGATTAGGTTGTTGGCCACAATTGTACGAATAGGTCTTTCAGACCTGATTTCGCTAGCGGGAAGAATATCCTTTTGATCTACGTTAGAACCAACACTAAACTGCCAAGGAGAGCAATTAATGTATGAATTATAGGCCACCACTACATCTGTAACCTGTATATATCTATTTAAAGGTGATTTTTTAATACCGTTCATAATGGCCAACGGACTTCTGAACGTATCTCCTTTAAGGTCAAAAAAGTAATTGTTCGTTACCCAATGTCCTGTTCCAATAAGCCTCACTCCTCCTATTTGCTCAGAATTTTTATCGCCTATAAAATAATTGCCATCTATAATACAATAGTTACCGTGCCTTGTAACCACTGACCCTTCACTTTTATAGAAAACATTATTTCTAAATTCATTAAAGTTGGTTTTACTTGAAATAACTTCAACTTCGCCATTACATCTGTCAAAGAAATTATGTTGAACCAAGGTGTAACTTGGAGCCATTGACGTATAACTATTACCAAGCTGTATGGTTTCTGCACTTGGACCACCTTTTGGAGGTCTTGGTCCAAAATAATTGTTGGTGATTTTATGATAATTCTTTATGCTATGATTCCCTGCCAAATCAATTCTGACCGTTGGCCCTCTATTTGCCTTACCAGCAATATAACAACCTTCTAGCTCGTTATGACGCCCATGAAACAAAACCCATAAATCCGTTTGGTTTTTTTGAGGCTTATTATAATCCAAGATTACACTATTGGTAAGCTTGGAGTGATTGGCAACCGTATCTTTATTAATAGCAAACTCCACCACGGCATCGGAAGGAGAATAACCATTCGTGAAATATAAACCACTGACTACCAAATAATCTCCACCAAGTTTTAAGTCAGATACTCCACTGATGAAAACTTTTCCAGCAGTTTCGGCTTTAAGCGTAATTGGCTGCTCTTCTGTTCCATAACCTACAAATTTAATTTGTACATCCTTCCATTCGCCATTGGCCATTATTATCTCATCTCCAGGACTTGCACTACCTATTGCAGCATTCAATTCTGCTATGTTTTTCACATGAAAATCTTGATAATCAGGGATTTTAGTAAATGAAAGGAATAAAAGAGCTGCACTAATTGCTAATAAACTAGTTTTCATCATTTAGGTGTATTGAGAGAGTTGTTCTATTTGGTTCTTTAAAATAGTTGAGAATTTCGAATACAGATTAAGTAACTACATCCAATTGCCATCTTATCTAATTGGTTTACCAAACTGGTTTACCAAATATAGTTTATTTATCTTTCTAAACAAAGGATTTAGTCCTTACTCCTGACGATAATTAGTAACCGAAAACTTCATTTACTATTCATATTTATCAATTCACCTGACTGCTATTGCTTAAAATTGATGTTTATCTGAAAGAAGAAACACTTGGTCTAAAGCTTCAAATTTTTTATAAGGCTGATAGTTATATACTCATAACTTAAAATCCCTCTCATGAAGTTTAAAAACCTACTATTTATCAGTACTTCCCTTTTGATTTTTGGCGCATGTTCTAGTGATGATTTGCAAATTGATGTCCCAGATACGGATACCGAGCAACCAGAAGAAGAAGAAGAAGAAGAACAAGTTCCAGGGAATGGTGCTCCTGAAGCATTCAATCTTGTAGCTTTAGATAATGGTGCAGCAGATATTGATTTAAATCCCATTTTAACTTGGGCTACCGCTACCGATCCAGATGGCGATGAGCTTACCTATAAACTTTTTTTAGACACAACAGAATCTCCAGAAACTATTATAGCAGAAGATTTAACAACAAATGAGTTTTCTATAATTGAAGGCTTGGAACGAAACAAGGTATACTATTGGAAAGTAGTTGCCAGTGATGGTAATGGAGGTAAAACCGAAAGTACCGAAACCTTTAGCTTTAGTACTAAAGGCTATACGTTTTCCGAAACTGCTTTAACTGCTAATGCGGAATTTAGTAAACGAAGAAATCATAGTATTACAGAATTTGATGGAAAACTTTGGATGATAGGTGGTCAAAACGACAACTCAAATTACAAAGACGTATGGTCTTCTGTAGATGGAAAAACCTGGGAGCTAGTGGCAGAGGATCCTTTTGGTTTTGGAGGAAAAAATAACCACACAGCTATTGTATTCAAAAATAAGTTTTGGATTATTGGTGGAGGTTTTAGTGATATCTGGTCCTCTACTAATGGTACAGATTGGATACGTAATGAACTATCCGGAGAATTCGGTTCTAGAGAAGGTCATTCTACCCTTGTTTATGATAACAAGTTGTGGGTTATTGGTGGAACTAAGGTAACTGAACAAATGAATGATGTTTGGTATTCTGAAGACGGAATAACTTGGACAGAAGCAGCATCTAGCACACAGTTCTCACCACGTACAGATCATACTACGGTGGTTTTTAATGGTAAAATGTATTTAATGGGGGGAACTACAATTCAAGATTTTTCACCTTTATTCTATAATGATATTTATACGTCTACAGATGGTATTAACTGGACGGAAGTAGCTACTGAATCTGTATTTGAAATTCGTGCTAATCATACCTCTTTAGTGTATGACAACAAAATGTGGGCCATTGGTGGCTGGCAAGCTGTAACGAATCAAGAAACTATGGAGCAAGACGTTGTTTCATTTGCAGATGTATGGTATTCAGATAATGGAACCGAATGGAATAAACTGAGCGGTAGCGATTCTTATACCGGAAGATTAGGACATGCCTCTACTGTTTTCGAAAATAAAATACTTATCTCTGGTGGATTGAATATTGACCAAGATGATAATCTTAGAAGTCACTACAATGATGTATGGGTCATTGAATAATTAGAGTTCTACAAATATTAAAAAAGCCCTTTCTAACGAAAGGGCTTTTTTATTTTTAAGACTAGGGTTTTCTACAACCCATCTATATAACTACCATAAAGGTCTTTAAATTGATAGCCTTCTGCGAATCTATTTTTGCTTAGTTTCTTATGTGATACAAGTCCCCATAAAACCAATTCCTTCAAGAAGTACATATCTTCCTTAGGAAAATCTGGTTGATGCTCTTTTATCAGCTGACTAAGCTCAGGAATGCCGTCTAACGTTCGCTTGTATTCTTCATCCGTAAACTCATCCAACAACTCAAAACCTTCACCTTGAAAGAACCAACTCAACAAGTCATCATATGGAGATGGAGCGTCTTTTCTTTCCAGTTTGTTTATTGCTGGAAAATATTTAGGAAACAGGCTTTTTACAGCATCATCAATCAAAATTTCAGCTACACCATCTGCACCTTCCTGCTCACCTTCATAAACCAATTCTATCTTACCGGTAATGGCAGGGATAATCCCCATAAAATCACTCAATCGTACCATGGTGCTACTAGCATCTGTCACTAAAGCTCTTCTTTCTGCAGTACTCAAAAGGTTTTCAAAAGCGGTTATACTTGTTCGTGCACTTACCCCACTTTTAGCATCTACATATTCACTATCACGAGCTTCAAAAATAATCTGCTCAAGTAAATCTTTGGCCAAGTCCGGTACATAAACAGAATCCGTTTGGCGTGCGTCAAGATTAGCTTCTTGTTCCGTAATTTTTCTAGCGGTTTCAATATCATCAGGATAATGTGTTAATATCTGAGACCCAATTCTATCTTTCAACGGCGTTACTATACTTCCTCTATTAGTATAATCCTCAGGGTTTGCGGTAAACACAAACTGAATATCCAACGGTAACCGCAGTTTAAAACCACGAATCTGTATATCTCCTTCCTCCAATATATTAAATAGAGAAACCTGAATACGTGCTTGTAAATCCGGAAGTTCATTAATGACAAAAATACAGCGGTTGGCCCGTGGAATCATACCAAAATGAATCACTCTATCATCTGCATAAGACAATTTAAGGTTTGCCGCTTTTATAGGATCTACATCTCCAATTAAATCGGCCACGGTAACGTCTGGTGTTGCCAATTTTTCGGCAAATCGCTCATCTTTATGCAACCAAGAAATTGGAGTGTCATCTCCTTTTTCTTTAATCAGCTCCATGGCATATCTAGACATGGGCTTCATAGGGTCATCATTAATTTCCGAACCTTCTACTACAGGAATATATTCATCTAATAAATCTACCATTAAGTGAGCTAAACGAGTTTTAGCCTGACCACGCAATCCTAGTAAATTAATATTATGCCGAGATAAAATAGCGCGCTCCAACTCTGGAATAACGGAATCTTCATACCCCCATACCCCAGGGAAAGTTTCTTCACCTTTCTTTATTTTTTGAATGAGGTTGTCTCGCAACTCATCTTTAATACTCTTTGTTTGATAGCCCGCAGCATTTAATTCGCCAAGAGTTTTTATTTTTTTGTGATCTAATTTCATATGTCGCAATCTCTTTTTCTTAATCTGTATAGTAAATCAAAACCTTATTGTTTCTGTACTTAGAACTCCAGGCTTTCTCTATTTCAATCTCTTTTTCCTATTTGTTTCGTAATCTTCAAAAATCATTTCACCTAAACCTTGCAGTCCTGTAAAAAATGCCTTGCCCTTATTTGCTTCGGTAAAATGCCTGATGAATTGCATCAGATAAGCATCTTGGGCAATCATAAACGTGGTTATAGGAATATGTAATTTTCGAGCCTGTCTTGCCATATTGTAGCATTTCTCCACTATATACTCATCCAAACCAACACTATTTTTATAGTAAGTACCATCAGGAAGCCTCAAACAACTGGGCTTTCCATCGGTAATCATAAAAATCTGTTTATTGGTATTCCGCTTACGACGTAGCATATCCATTGCCAACTGTAATCCAGCTACAGTATTCGTATGGTACGGTCCCACCTTTAAGTACGGAAGGTCCTTTATGGGAATAGGCCAAGCGTCATTACCAAAAACCAAAATATCCAAAGTGTCTTTCGGATAACGGGTTGTAATCAACTCTGCCAATGCCATTGCCACTTTTTTAGCTGGTGTAATCCGATCTTCGCCATACAGAATCATACTGTGGCTAATATCAATCATCAATACAGTGCTCATCTGCGCTTTATGCTGAGTATCCTCAACCACCAAATCGTCTTCATTTAAAGTGAAGCTACCCATACCATGATTGATTTGAGCATTTTTAAGACTCTCGGTCATTGAAATGTGCTCCAAACCATCACCATAACGGTATTCTCGCAAATCTCCCGTATGCTCATCTCCTTGTCCGGATTTTCCTGTTTTATGGTTTCCGGAACCACTACGTTTAATTTTACCAAAAATCTGATCCAATGCACGTTGGCGAATTAAGCGTTCCATTTTAGCGGTAATAGAAATATTTCCTTTTCCACCATTTTCATCGCCCTCTTCTCCTTCTCCACCGGCAGCATCATCGTCAAATTCCTCTTGAATGTATCCTTTTGCTTTTAACTCCTCAATAAAATCATCAATCGTATATTCATCATCCGTCAGTTCATACTCCTTATCCAATTCACGAAGCCAATCTATGGCCTCGTCAAAATCACCCGAAGTATGGGTTATGAGTTCTTGAAATATATCAAAAAGTTTATCAAAAGGAGTTTGTTCCGGTGCTTCATATATTGAAAACCGGAACCCTTTTCTTGTGTTCATAGCCATAAGTATAAAATTACTTAATAAAACCGTTAACACCTCCCTTTTTAGGAAATGTTAACGGTTATGGGCTATAAGCATTTACAAAGCATAACTGCTTTGTTATTTTTTAAAGAGAAAAGTAAATTAACTTATAATCCCTAAAGGTGCGGTAGTTTTCCAAGCACCACGGGTAAAATCTGGAAACTCTTGTGGAGCACCGTTGGCTGCTACAGAAGTTTCACTTAGTGGCGAAACCGCACTCCAAAGACAACCTTCGTAAACATTCTGATCCAAAGGCTCTCCATTTCTTAAACATTCAACCACACGGAATAACATCATAAAATCCATTCCCCCGTGACCGCCCATTTTTGTGGCTAGGTCTCCTACTCTTTTATATAGTGGATGCTCATATTTCTCATAGATTTTTGCCAAGCCATCTCCTTCTGCCCAGTGGTGGTGATCTTCGGTTGCGCCTTCAACGCCACCTTCTATAGCAACACGGGTTGGGAAACCTGCCAAAGTACCTTTTGTACCTTGAATCATATTATGACGGGTATACGGACGTGGACTAGTCTCGTCCCATTGTACCATAATAGTACGACCCATTGTAGTTTTTATAATAGAGGTATTGATATCTCCTCCTTTGTAATCCAATTTATTCCATTTATGATCCGCAGGAAAATTCTTTTCTGCATACAATTGACGGCCTTTTGCGGGAGATGAAAATGAATTAATAAATTTGAAATTATCATCTGTACGACCAATGTTCATATACTGTGCAACAGGACCCAAACCGTGAGTTGGATAAAGATTTCCATTTCTATGCGCATAATGTGGCGTTCTCCAAGAACCTGTACCGCGGTCTACCTCGTTCATTTGAAAACGCAATTCATGAATATACGCTGCTTCCCCATGTAGTAATTCCCCAATGACACCTTCACGACACATGTTAAGATACAACAACTCATCTCTACCGTAGTTGACGTTCTCCATCATCATACAATGTTTCTTTGTCTTTTCCGAAGTGTCTACGATATCCCACATTTCCTTTATGGTCAAGGCCAATGGAACTTCTACAAATGCATGACTTCCGCTATTCATAGCCGCAATTGCCATAGGTGCATGTAATCCCCAAGGAGTAGCAATGATAACCGCATCCGGTTTTTGTTCCTCCAGCATTTTTTTCCAATCGTTTTCACCATCGGTATATAGCTTTACTTTTTTATGTCTCTGTCCTTTTCCTGCCTCCTTACAAACGTCTGCAGACTTTTTGGCCAAATCTTCGTAAAGGTCAGATATAGCAACAACCTCTGTACCTTCTATTGCCGCAATTTGCGCTACATGCCCCGAACCTCTTGCTCCTACTCCTATAAATGCAAAACGCACCTTATCTAATTTAGGAGCTTTAAAAGCACCCATGTATTGTGCCGAATAAGGCCTGTCCGTTCCTAAAAAATTAGCTTGGGAAACATTTGGAGCAAAAGCTATGCCTGCTCCTACCAATGAAGTTTTTTTTAGGAAATTTCTTCTGTTCGAGTTCATCTGTTTTTTTTTGTGAGTTGTTGTAGAAATGAATCTACAATATAAAGAAGTTTTCGATAATTTAATCATGCCCAGCTCTGGTATTAACAAAGTCTTACGAAGTAATGGTTATTTTTTTGACAGGAGATTAAGAGAACATATCTTCGTGAAAGATGATAAAAGAACAGTGTTTTGGTTTTTTAAGTACACCTGCTTTGTGGACAGGTGAAGAATTTGGAATAAATCAATTTGTTTTCCCAGAGGTCAACTTAAATAGATTTCTTCCAAAACCTATTTCCAAAAAACTGCGTTTAGGTCATCAAATGGAACATGTATTTACTCAGTTACTAATTAGAAATAACACCTACGACCTTATTCTCCATAACCAACCTGTTAAAGATGAAAACCGGACCATTGGTGAAATAGACTTTATTCTGAAACACCGAGAAACGGAAAAGCTGATACATGTTGAGCTGACGTACAAATTCTATATTATAGACCCCACTATATCTGAACCTATACACCGACTAATTGGGCCGAACCGAAAAGATATGTTCTTTACCAAAATGGAAAAGATAAGGGACAAGCAATTTCCCCTTTTACATTCTAAAAATGGGATTAAAACTTTAGAAGAAAGACAAATAAACTACGAGGAGATTGAGCATCAAGCTTGCTTTAAAGCACAGCTCTATATGCCATATGCTAATGCTGATGTAGACATTACACCTTTAAATAAGAATTGTGTTTATGGATATTGGTTAAAATTTAAGGCTTTTGAGAAAGACGATTTTAAAAACCACCAATATTATATTCCAAGTAAATCAGAATGGGTAATTCCACCTCATAAAAAAGTACGTTGGTCCTCACATTTTGAAACTTTAATGGAAGTGAATCTCCATACTTTAAACCAAAATGCTCCCATGCTCTGGATGAAAAAATCGGATACCGAGTTTCAGAAATTTTTCGTGGTTTGGTGGTAGATTATTAGTAAGTTTTTAGTACAGAGTACTGAGCAGAAAGTCTTTGATAGCTATGTCTAGTTTTACATACCAAATTCCTTATTCCTTTCACTAACTATTAATACTCTGTACTAAATATTAAACACAGTCTTACTCAAACGTATAACTTGCTTTATTCACTTCTGTTAGCCTAAAGTATCCGTGTGCGTAATTGTCTGGATTTGTTAGGTTTATGCAGTTTCCTTTTACAGCTACTGGGGTGGCAGAAAAAATACCTACACCACCTATTTGATCTATTAAAATATCCATATAACCATAATAGGCTTCTGAAATACCATACATTTCTATGCTTACTACATCCCCCGGTGCAAGAGCTTCTATTTTATCCGTGTCTTCATCTTCTTCAATTTCATACCACCAGTCTAGTTCGTTTCCATTTACAAATTCATCGTCACCTACCTCAAATTCTGGCAGTAAATCTCCTTGTTTTTGGAATTTAAAAAGATAAAAATTATCCTCGTCTTCGGGATCTGTAAATTCTACATGTAGCTCTAGTTCCTCATCATCAAAACCATCCTCAAGTCCTTGGTATAAATTTGTGATTTCCGTAACCGTCATCATAGTTTCATTTGCAGAATAGGTTTCTCCGTTATGTATAACTGTAAGTGTGTATGATTCATTTAATACAGGTACAAATTCAGAAGTAGTGTATTCACCATTTTTCTGATCTATAAAGATAAATTCTGCACTGCTTACATCATTAGTTACAGAAACAGATGCGCCCGTAACAGCCGTGTTACTAGTGGTGTCAAAAAACTCGGTAGATGTACTCAGTTTTACAACCTGTTCGTTTCCGGTAGTACCTTTCTCCCAATCTAATGAAGCTTGAATTACTAGTCGGGATTGTCCTTCTTGTACTTCCACATCAATCACATCACTACAAGAAGTGATTGAAACGAACAAGAGAAGTATGATGGATTTTATATAGTTGTGCATTTTTTTTAAAATTTAAAGTTATAGGTTAACGAAGGGACGATTCCAAAAATGGCAGTTCTAGTAGCTTCATTAGCTCCCGTTTCTAAATTCTGTCCAAAGGAAATAGATGCTGCATTTTTACGGTTATAGGCGTTATAAATACCTAATACCCACTCTCCTTTAAAACGCCTCTCCGGTTTACGATTCGGTTTATAATTAACCGATAAATCTAAACGGTGATAGGAAGGCAACCGGTCTGAATTCCTATCAGCATAACTGGCTACAGAAATTCCTTCGTATTCATATTGGCCATTTGGGTAAGTAACCGGTCTACCGGTTTGAAAAACAAGATTGGCGCCAAAGCTTAATTTATCATTCAACTTATAAGCACCAGAAATAGAAATATCATGTGTTCTGTCATAAGGCGTATTATACCATTCCCCATCATTAATACCTAAACCACCTGCATTTCCGCCAGGAGTTCGTTGTTCAGATTTTGACAAGGTATATGCGATCCACCCTGTAAAATCACCTTCATTTTTACGTAATAAAAGTTCAAGACCATAAGCTCTAGATTCTCCATTTAAAATCTCCGTTTCTATAGTGTTTTGTCCTATTAAATCAGACCCGTCTATATAGTCGATTCTATTATCGGTGTTTTTGAAGTAGACTTCCGCCTCCATAGAATATGCCTTATCCTTGAAGTTTCTAAAATATCCTAGTGCATATTGATTTGATAATTGTGGCTTAACATATTGTCCACTAGGTGCCCAAACATCTAATGGTGTAGCCGAAGAAGTATTTGATAGTAAATGAATGTATTGAGCAACTCTTGAAAACCCTACTTTTAAAGATGAATCATCATTTAAAACATAAGCCAGTGAAGCTCTAGGTTCAAAATTTCCAAACTTCTCTATAACATCTCCTTTATCATAATTTGTCTCCCCTACTTCAGTTCCTCTCTCATAAATACCTAAAACCGAATTATATACCACAGGTTGATTATTAGCATAATCTACCATAGCTTGTCCTCCAAATCTAGTAAACCCACTATAACGCAAACCGTATTGGGCTGTTAAATTATCCGTCAGTTTATGTTCTGCATTGACGTACACACCGCTTTCTAATGCCTTCTTACTATCTAATGTAAACGGATTAACAGATGATGTCTCAGAAGTAGGACGAATTTCCCCTGGATCAAAATCATAATAAATTCCACTGGCACCAAAGTCTAGTTTAAACTTATCGCTGAAATAGTATTTAAAATCATATTTCAGGTTATAATTTGTGATTGAAGAAACCCAATCAAACTCTGCCGTGGTAATACCTAAATCATAATCATACTTACTATAAACTACGGATAGGTTTGAAAAAAGCCTGTTATTGAATATATGGTTCCAACGTAAGTTTCCTGTAGAATTCCCGTAGCTACTGGTAAAATTCTCACCTAACTCAAAAGCATCCCTACCAAAATAACCCGAAAGATATAACCTGTTATTCGCATTAATCTTATAATTGGTTTTTAAGTTTAAATCGTAGAAACTAACGCTATTGTCCTCGCCAGCAGCTTTTAACAGTAAGTCTGCATATGAGCGTCTCCCTGCTATTAAGAACGACCCTTTTTCTTTGAACAAAGGACCTTCAAGTGCAAGACGACTTGAGATTATACCAATCCCTCCTGTTGCAGCAAACTGCTTACTATTTCCATCTTTTTGACGCACATCTAGTACCGAAGAAACTCTACCACCATAGCGTGCCGGAATACCACCTTTGTATAATTTCACATCTTTAATAGCATCGGCATTAAATACGGAGAAGAAACCAAACATGTGAGATGTGTTATAAATAATAGCCTCATCTAACAATACCAAGTTTTGATCACCCGCACCACCTCTTACATGAAAACCACCAGTACCTTCGCCATTATTTGTAACACCCGGAAGCATCTGTAATGACTTTAGAATATCTACTTCACCCAAAACTACGGGCATTTGTTTTACGGTTGCTATATTCATTTTGGCAACACTCATTTCTGGCTTTCGTAGAATGGCCCTTTCCGGCTCATCTGCACTGACCACAACTTCTTCTAACTCGGTTGAAAATTCTGAAATCTCAAAATCGAACTTTTGATCTTTATCCAAGGTAATTTCCTGATACTTTTCTGAATATCCCATATAGGAAATATGCAAGCGGTAGTTCCCTTCAGGAGCTGTAATGGAGTAGAATCCATATTCATTAGTGACCACTCCAATAGAAGTTCCTTCCAAAAAAACAGAAGCCCCAAAAAGGGTTTCGCCATCAGCTGCATCACTTACTTTGCCACTAACGGTATAGTTTTCTTGCGCAATGCTTACCACACTAACCAGCAAAAACAGCAGGCTTAACATGGCCGTAAACCAATGTTGCGAAGTACTATTAATTACATTTCTTGTCATTTTATATATTTTGATTTTTGATTGATGAACACCTCTATGGACAACAAAAAATAAAGAAGGTTGCACGCCTTTTTAATTTTTATTAAAATACTAAAACAACGAAGCTAATAAATCATAAAAAGATAAGTACTATAATATATGTATACCTTAGTATTAAAATATTTCTCCCCATATGCAACCTTCGCAACTTTTGCTTGTCTTTGTTTATGAAATGTAATTTAGAGTAGAATCAACCCTCTTAAATTAATTGGAAACCGAAATCCGTTTTACGCATAAGTCCCTTGTTGAAAGTAGCAAGTCTGGCGATAGAAACTCACAGTACCAACTGTATGAGCTCTACGTAGATGCTATGTACAATATTAGTATGCGATTTTTAGGAATTAAGGAAGATGCAGAAGACATTGTGCAAGACAGTTTTGTAGATGCTTTTAAAAACCTGCACAATTTTAAATATGAATCAACCTTTGGTTCTTGGCTTAAACGGATTGTAATCAACAAAAGCATTAATCATTTAAAAGTGAAGCGATTACCACTTGCTGCTATGGAAGACCATGAATATCATCTTACGGAAGAGCAAAGTTACGAACAGGTAGACGCGATGGATATAGAGAAGGTAAAACAAGGTATTGAGAAGCTTCCTTTGGGTTATAAAAACATAATTAACCTGTATTTACTGGAAGGCTATGACCACATGGAAATTGGAGAAGTGATGGGTATATCGGTATCAACTTCCAAGTCTCAATACCACAGGGCAAAAAAGAAACTGGTTGAAATTATAAAGACATTATAATGGACAATTTTGAAAAACATATCAGAAAAAACAAAGCACAGTTTGATGGCCACATAGCCGATCGCGCTAAGCTTTGGGCAAATATTGATGCTAAGTTAGACCCACCAAAACAAAAAGTGATACCGCTGTGGAAATCACCTATGTTGCGCATAGCTGCAACCGTACTAATTGTTTTAGGTATTTCAGGACTACTAGGTATTTCTTTCTTAAGTAACTCGGATAGCGAAAGCTCTTTTGTGTCCAGAGAATTACAGGATATAGATATGCATTACCAAGGATTGGTTTCTTACCAAGTACAACTGGTACAAAAAAATGAAAGCCTTTCCGATGCCGAAAAAGCTGAGTTTCTATCCTTCATGGATGAACTAGATGTGGAGTATGAACAATTGCGACTAGAAATGCAGAATAATCTAGATAATGATTTGGTGCTTGAAGCCATTGTTTCCAACTATAGAAAGCGCATAGAACTTATAGAAAACCTTTTGCGACAACTGAACAAATCAAAATTAAAAGATGACGATTATGGATATACTTTATAAAAAACTGCTCCTATTTGCTGCGGCAATGGTCTTTGGCCTTCCGGTCATGGCGCAGGAAAAGGTGTCTAAAAAGGTTACCAAGACTTACGGGTTTACCAATGCCGGCGAACTTCATTTAGACAACAAATATGGTAACATAAATATATATGGTTGGTCTAAAGACGAAGTGTCCATTACGGTGAATATTACCGTTACGCATAAGAAAAAAGACAATGCCAAAGAGCTTTTAGAGCGTATACGCCCTGTTCTTCGTGAAAGCGAAAATTTTATATCCGTTAGTTACGAGATTGGAGAAAATAGTTCCGGCTTCTTTTCTAATCTTTTTGAAAAAGCGAATCCTTTTGATTTTGACCGAAGTAATGTTCAAATAGATTATAAAGTGTACATGCCCGAAAAAGCGGAACTAGAAATTCTCAACAAATTTGGTGATGTTTTTATTGAAGGTTGGCAAGGGGTGTTAGAAGCCGATGTGCAACATGGCGATATGTGGATAAATAAAAACCTGAACAAAGCAGACATTACCCTAAAATATGGAAAGCTAAGGGCCAAAAACATCAATTACGGGAATTTAGACCTAAAAAATGGTGGTTTGGACATGGACGATTCAAGCACCATGCGTCTGAACAGCAGTGGTAGTGATATAGATATGCATATGGTTGGTTCCTTAGAGTTTTATTCCAACAAAGATGAAGTTGATCTAGAAGAAGTAAGCACACTCTATGGTGTGCTAAAATTCAGTAATATACAATTGCGTAGGTTGTCAAAAGATATAGATTTGATTTTACAAGTATCAGATTTTACAGTAGACCATATTCAAACTCCAAACGCAAATATTGCTATTGAACAGGAGTCTTCCGAGGTTAGCCTTAATATCTCAGGTTTTCCACACGAATTTAATGCTGTGCTAGAAGAAGGTCTTGTACGGCTACCTAAAACGTTTCATGATGTAGATTCGAAAATGCTGGACAAAGGGAAAAAACTTCGTGAAATAAAAGCGACTTACGGCAAAAAGTCCCAAGGTCATATTTCTATTACCGGTAAAAAGGGTGTGGTTTTACTGAAAGAGTTGTAATCACAAATATTTAGTCTATTAGAGTCTAAAGCATAAAAAATCGGTTGGTTTCAAATAGAAACCAACCGATTTTTTTATACATCTTTTTTTTACTTAGAATACGCCCCAGAGGAATACGTAAGCTCATAACTGTGCGTATAAATTTCAAACACAATACCAAAAGGATCCTCTACATAACACATTTTATAAGGTTTGTCATTTGGGTAATAAGATTTAATTGGCATGCGCTGCTTCCCTCCATGCGCAACAACCTTATTAACCAAACCTTCAATATCTGGATCTTGTACACAAAAATGAAATAACCCTGTATTAAACGGATTAAATTCTGGAGCCTCTTTAGCACCATGTGGGAAAGTGAATAATTCTATCCCTATGCCATCTGAAGTTGACATATGTGCGATTTCAAATTCTTCCCAATCATCACCAAATACATCTATACACATTTGACCAATTGCCGTGTCTGTTTCCTTCTTTACTTTTGACGGAGGCATAATTACATACCAGCCCATTACTTCTGAATAGAACTTAACTGCCTTATCTATATCAGGAACCGTAATGCCTATATGTGAAAATGATTTTGGATAATCTTTATTTGCGCTCATAGTCTCTGTTTTAGAGTTCAAAATAAAACTATATTTACCTTATTAGCAATAACTTACCAAAAAGTAGTATAGTTACCAAAACAAGTTAATTGCTATTTATCAGTTAATTACAATACATAATGAATCAAAATTATTACTGCCCATTAGACCAAACTATGAACCTAATTGGTACAAAGTGGAAACCCTTAGTCCTTTTTCATCTTCTAGAAGGCCCTTTACGTTCTGGAGTACTACAGAAAAAAGTACCCGGAATATCAAATAAAATGTTCACCCAAACCGTACGTGAACTAGAAAAGGACGGTCTCGTTTTAAGAGAAGTATTTCCTGTAGTGCCACCAAAAGTAGAATATGCATTAAGTGAAAAAGGAAAATCTCTTGAAAGTATATTAAGAAATCTTGATGAATGGGGAGCAGAATACTGTTCAAAAGAATAAATACCCTTAACTAAAAAGGGGAATTAGAGTGGTAAAATAATTTTTTTCAAAAAAATATCGGTTTAGATGCAACTATTTAGAGCTTTGGTTGTCTATTAGGTAAATCAATCAAAAAACGGACAGTAATGAAACCACTCAAAATTAGTCTCCTTTCAATAATCGCTGGAGCTACCTTTTCAAGTTTCGGACAAGATACAACAGATGACTACTTAGAATTTAATGATCGTAACAATGTAGTTCACGGTGTATACTTAGGTTTAGACCTTGGGGTTGGAGAAATAGACGGAGAACCTTCTTATACTGGCGGAATAAAGGTGGCCTATGTTGCTAATCAGCAATTTGAAGTAGGTTTTGCTGGTACTTTTCTCTATTCCCAACAAGATTTATTTAACAACACCTTATCTCGTAATGAGGATCTTATTGGTGCTTATGGCGGTCTGCATTTGGAACCTATTTTCTTTAGCAAAAAAAGAGTAAATCTTTCATTTCCCCTTTTATTAGGCGCAGGTGCTGTTGGTTATATCGAAAATAATTTTCATGACGAAGAATATGAAGAAGAGCTCACCGAAGATGATGTGGATGTTGTTTTCGTAGCCGAACCTGGTATAAGTGCCCTATTTAATGTCTCTCGTTATTTGCAATTAGAAGCAGGCATCAAATATCGTTTTTCAAGTAGAATAGAACTTCCCCCAACACGCACTACTCGTATTAATGGCTTTTCAGCCGGAATAGGAGTAAAAGTGGGTATTTTCAATATGGGTAGAAATAGATATAAAAAGAACGTGCAATGAAAGCAAACAACAAGAAAATCTGTCCCCATTGTCACGATGCCATAGAAACACAACATGTATTCAGCGAAAACAACCAGGTATTTCTTAAGAAAGATTTTACCGGTAGTTCTTCAACTAAAGAAGAATGGTCTCCCATTAATTTTCAATGGATTCCTGTAGTTCAGTTACAGAAGCGTTTAGTGCAAGTCTAAAACAGCACAATTCATCAATCCGCTTTCCCTTAGGGCAAGCATAAAATCAATCAAAATGAAAACAAAAACGATTTTTATCGCCATGGCCGTGGCATGCGGAATTTTAACGTCCTGTGATTATGATCACGTAAAAGCATCAGACGAAATCACCACTAAAGATTTAACTATTTCTGATTATGACAAATTAAAGGTTTCCAATGCTTTTGATGTCTATGTTACTTTTTCCGAAGACGAAGAACAGATTCGTATAGAAGCAAATGACAATCTTCACGAACGTATTGTTGTAGCCAGAGAAGGAAATGAAATCATTATTAAACTAAAGAAGTTTACCACCGTTAGTGGAAACCCAACTTTGAAGGCTTTTATTACCACTAGAGATATTTCCGAATTCGACCTATCCGGTGCGGCAAGCATTACACTTGAAACTCCTTGGGATATAACAAAAGGAAAAATTGAACTTTCAGGAGCATCAGACTTTACAGGAGAAGTTATTGCTGATTTTCTAAATATAGATATGAACGGTGCTTCTAAAACAGATATATATGGTGAAGTAAAATCGGTACATGCAGACCTTTCAGGAAGCAGTGATTTCAGAGATTACGACCTTCAGATTGAACGCCTAAATATTGACCTTTCTGGTGCCAGCGAGGCCTTCCTTACCGCAACTGAGTCTATTGATGTTGAAGCCACTGGAGCTAGTACCTTAAACTATAAAGGCAGCGCCATAATTAATCACCAGAGATTAAAAGGTGCTTCACAACTAAAAAATAGAAACTAGTAAAACGACTATTTGTGTCGTTTTACTAGTTCTGCTTCAATATCTTTTAGGGTGAAACCTTTTGCCTGAAGTAATATTAAGTAATGGAAAAGTAAATCTGCACTCTCGTATAAAAAGAGGTCATCATTATCATCCATGGCCTCTATTACCGTTTCCACAGCTTCTTCACCCACTTTTTGAGCAATTTTGTTGATACCTTTTTCAAATAAAGAGGCTACATAAGACTTACTAGAATCCGAAGCCTCACGACGTTGGGTTATAACTTCTTCCAATTGAGATAGGAAACCAAAATTTGAAGTGTTCTCTTCGTTCCAGCACGTATCCGTTCCTTTATGACATGTAGGCCCAACTGGCTTTACAAAAATTAAAAGCGAATCATCATCACAATCATTTTTGATATCTACCAGTTCAAGAAAGTTTCCACTCTCCTCACCTTTGGTCCATAAACGCTTTTTAGTACGACTGAAGAAAGTCACTTTTTTGGTCTCTTGAGTTTTCTCAAAAGCCTCTTGGTTCATATACCCCAGCATTAAAACATTCTTGGTTACCGCATCTTGAATGATTGCCGGTACAAGTCCGTCTCCGTTTTTATTGAAATCTATTTTCATTATTTTTATTTTAAGCAAGTGCAAATTTAACTGCCGCGTAAGCGTGTTCCATTGTAGTATCTATTACCGCTATACTGCAATCTTTTTGTTGAATGAGCAAAGGAATTTCGGTACAACCCAAAATAACACCCTGTGCCCCTTCTTTTTCGGCCTTGCTAATGATATCTAAATATTTATTTTTTGATGCTTCGGAAATGATGCCCTTAGACAGTTCTTTATAAATTACCTCATGAACCACTTCCCTATCTTCTTTTGAAGGTATTAATACTTCTATTTGAAACTGATTCTTAAGGATATCTTTATAAAAATCGAGCTCCATGGTATATTTTGTACCCAATAAAAGAACTTTTTGACATCCCTTGGCCTTTACCGCTTCACCGGCCACCACTGCAATATGTAACACGGGAACAGCTATTTTTTGCTCAATTGCCGGAACACTCAAATGCATGGTATTGGCACAAATGAGGATAACTTCTGCACCCGCATTTTGTAGCCTCAAGGCTATTTCCGCCATCTGCAAATGAAGGGAGTCCCAATCTCCTTTGCCCTGTTTTTCCGAAATTTCCGAAAAATTAACCGATTCAATAAGACACTCACAAGAACTAGAGCCCCCTAAAGTTTCCGCTACTTTTGTATTCAAAAGTTGATAGTACAACTGTGTGGACTGCCAGGTGATGCCCCCTATTAAACCTATTTTTTTCATTATCTCTTAATTAACGTTAGCTTCCTATTTAAACTTATAATCGTACGGGAATACCTTTATCTTTTAATTCTTCTTTTAAATCTTTAATACCGATTTCCTTAAAGTGAAAAACACTGGCTGCAAGGGCCGCATCTGCTTTTCCTTCTACAAAGGTATCCGTAAAATGTTGCATATTTCCCGCGCCACCCGATGCAATTATGGGAATGTTCAATTCTGTGCTTAGCTTACGTAACGCTTCGTTCGCAAAACCATCTTTGGTACCATCATGGTCCATTGAAGTAAAAAGAATTTCACCTGCTCCTCTTTCTTCTACTTCTTTGGCCCATTCAAACAGTTTACGTTCGGTAGGTACTTTTCCGCCAACCAAATGAACAATCCACTCACCATCTATCTGTTTAGCATCTATAGCTACTACAATACACTGCGAACCAAATTTGGCAACCAAGTCGTTTATTAACTGTGGATTTTTTACTGCAGATGAATTAATGGACACTTTATCTGCTCCATTTTGCAAAAGGATATCTACATCCTCAACAGAAGAAATTCCACCACCTACAGTAAACGGAATATTTACTTTTTCTGCCACGTGATAGACCAGTTCTGCTAAAGTTTTACGCTTTTGTTCGGTAGCTGAAATATCTAGAAAAACAAGCTCATCTGCTCCTTCCCTACTATAAATCTCTGCTAATTCCACTGGATCACCAGCATCACGTAAATCGACAAAGTTTATTCCCTTTACCGTTCTGCCGTCTTTAATATCCAAACAAGGAATTATTCGTTTTGCTAACATATTTTTAAATTAGAACTTAGAAACTGAGTTTTAAAACTCCTATATTTTCCGCCGTTCATTATTGCATTCGCTTTAATTCTTAACCACCAATTTTTAGAATAAAATCTTCCAATTGTTTTAAGCTGATTCTATTTTCATAAATGGCTTTGCCAATGATAGTTCCTTCACAACCCATTTCTGCAAGCCTAGGAAGTTCATCAAAAGTAGAAATACCGCCACTAGCAATTAGTTTTAGGCCTTGGGTTACATTCCCCCCAATTTCACTCATACTCACCTTACACTCCTCTAAAATCTTCTTGTACAAGTCAAAAGAGGGACCTTCTAACATTCCATCTTTAGAAATATCGGTACAGATTACATAAGCAATACCTTGTTCTTGGTAAGATGATATAAAAGGAATTAGTTCTTCTTTTGATTCTTCTTGCCAACCTGAAACCGCAACTTTTTCATCTTTTGCATCGGCACCTAGAATAATTTTTTCAGCGCCGTAAGTTTGAATCCAGTTAGAAAAAGTATCCTTATCTTTTACTGCAATACTCCCACCAGTAATCTGATTAGCACCGCTTTCAAAAGCAATACGCAAATCGTCATCTGTTTTGAGTCCACCGCCAAAATCAATACTCAAAGTAGTATTAGCAGCAATTTGCTCTAAGATTTTATGATTAACAATATGCTTGCTTTTAGCACCATCCAAATCTACCAAATGCAAATATTGAATACCATGGGCTTCAAACTCTTTGGCAACCTCTAACGGATTCTCATTATATATTTTCTTGGTATCATAATCCCCTTTTGAAAGGCGAACACATTTACCGTCTATAATATCTATTGCTGGAATTATTCTCATTGTAATGGGTACTGAGTGGTTAATTGCTTTTATTATTTTCTAACTTTCTAGAAAGTTTTTCAAAATGGCCTCGCCTACACCACTACTTTTTTCAGGGTGAAATTGGGTGCCATAAAAATTATTCTTCGCCAGTGCAGCGCTGTATTTTAGTCCGTATTCAGATTCCGCAATGGTTTCTTTGCAAAGTGGCGCATAAAAACTGTGCACCAAATAAATATGCTCTTTTTCCTCAATATTTTTAAAAAGCTCCGACTTTAAGTTGGCAATCTGATTCCACCCAATCTGGGGAACTTTCACCTCATTTGTGAATTTGATTACATCCACATCAAAAATACCTAAACCTTTGGTATCGCCCTCTTCGGAAGAGTGGCACATTAACTGCATTCCTAAGCATATACCCAAAACAGGCTGCTTTAAATTAGGAATTAGTTTGTCCAAGCCGCTTACCCTTAATTTAGACATGGCACTACTTGCCTCGCCAACACCAGGGAAGATAACCTTATCGGCAGATGTTATTTCTTCTATATCGTGACTCAAAATAGCTTCATACCCCAACCGCTTTATAGCGAATTTGATACTCTGAATATTCCCTGCCCCGTAATTTATGATTACTATTTTCATTTATTTAGTATTGAGTATCAAGTAATGAGTACAAAATATTAAAAACTTAATATTTTGTACTCAATACTCACTACCATTTTTATAGAACTCCCTTTGTACTTGGCAGCACCATCTTTTCAACATCTCTCTTAACCGCCATTTTAATCGCCTTTGCGAAGGCTTTAAATATAGCTTCAATTTTGTGATGCTCATTTGTGCCTTCTGCCTTCACATTCAAATTGGCTTTAGCACCATCTGTGAACGATTTAAAGAAATGATAAAACATTTCAGTTGGCATATCGCCTACCATTTCACGTTTGAACTCAGCATCCCAAACCAACCAGTTTCGGCCACCAAAATCTATAGCTACCTGAGCAAGACAATCATCCATAGGAAGGCAAAAACCATAGCGCTCAATACCCATTTTGGAACCTAGAGCTGTATTAAACACTTCTCCCAAGGCAATTGCGGTATCTTCTATAGTATGGTGCTCATCTACTTCTAAGTCTCCATTTACTTTAATTTCCAAATCCATTTGACCATGACGAGCCAATTGATCTAACATATGGTCAAAAAATGCCAACCCAGTTTTGATATCACTCTTACCAGTACCATCAAGGTTTAGGTTAATATAGATATCAGTTTCGTTGGTCTTTCTATGCGTTTCGGAAGCTCTTTCCTCCAATTTTAAAAATTCATATATCTTTTCCCAATCATTACTTTCTAAAGCAATAACCGAGTCCAAATCATCTCGTTTTACAGTGATTTCACCTGTACCCAAGTTGGTGTCATCATTAATGAAAATTCCTTTTGAACCTAAATTTTTCGCTAATTCAATGTCCGTTAAGCGGTCACCTATTACAAACGAATTCTTTAAATCGTAGTCTTCCGAAAAATACTCCGTTAACAAACCTGTACCTGGTTTTCTAGTGTTTGCATTTTCATGCGGAAATGTACGGTCTAGAAAAACCTTGTCAAAAATGACTCCTTCGTTTTCAAAAGACTTCAATATAAAATTATGTACTGGCCAAAACGTATCCTCTGGAAAAACGTCTGTACCAAGTCCATCTTGATTGGTAATCATCACCAATTCATAATCTAATTCCTTGGCTATTTTACCCAAAAAGGTAAATGCCTTAGGATAGAAAATCATCTTTTCAAACCCGTCTATCTGCTCATCAACAGTTTCCTTAATAATGGTACCGTCTCTATCTATAAATAAAACTTTCTTCGCCATGGTATTAGTTTCTTGAACTTTTGGTTTAGGTTAGCTTATTAAGCACTTGTATTAACTTTTTATTTTCTGATGGTGTTCCTACCGTAAAACGCAAGGTGTTCTCGCAAAGTGGTTGGGTTGTTCTGTTACGTACTACCACGCCTTCAGCCAGTAACTGGTTATAGCGTTTATTTGCATCATCTACTTTAGCCAACACAAAATTGGAATCAGAAGCATATATTTTTTCTACAAACGACACTTCACGCAAGACTTTAAGTAATACCTCCCTTTCCTTTAATATGTTGGTTACTTCGTTTTTTACAGAAGCCAAATCCAGAACTCTTTTAAGCGCTTTTTGCTGCGTAAGTTCATTTACGTTGTACGGTGGCTTTATTTTATTAATTGCTGCTATTATCTCTTTGGAAGCGATGCAGATTCCTAAACGAATACCAGCCATTCCATACGCCTTAGAAAGTGTTTGCGTAATCACCAAATTAGGAAATTCAGACAATCTAGAAACCCAACTTTCACTATCTGAAAAATCGATATAGGCTTCATCAACAACAACCAATCCGTTGAACTTACTCAACAAATCAACCATGATTTCTTCACTAAAAATATTTCCCGTCGGATTGTTCGGAGAACATAAAAATAACAGCTTTGAGTGCTCATCAACCGTATTAAAAATTGCTTCTACATCCGGCTGAAAATCATCGGTTAGTAAAACCTCTCTATTCTCTACCGTATTAATGCCCGAAAGCACTTTATACATACCATATGTTGGAGGTAAAGAAATTATATTGTCAATCTTAGGTTCACAGAAAGTTCTGAATAATAAATCCAGCACTTCATCGCTCCCATTTCCTAAAAGTATATTTTCTGCGACAATACCTTTCTGCTCTGCCAAAACCGACTTTAATCCGCGTTGCTGTGGATCAGGATATCTATTTACCCCATTTTCAAATGGATTCTCATTAGCGTCTAAAAACACCATCTCTGAGCCATCTGAAACGTATTCGTCACGGGCAGAACTATAAGGACTCAATCCTTTTACATTCTCCCTGATTAGATTTTGTATGTTGAAGGTCTTGTTCATTATTTTAAACTATTGAGACGTAAAGTAACCGCATTTTTGTGGGCATATAGTCCCTCGGCCTCGGCCATGATTTCTATTGCTGCTCCAATTTCTTTAATTCCAGTTACATTGATTTTCTGAAAAGTCATACTCTTCATAAAACTATCTAGGTTTACACCACTGTATTGCTTAGCGTACCCATTTGTTGGCAATGTATGATTGGTTCCAGAAGCGTAATCGCCCGCACTTTCTGGAGTATAATTTCCAATAAAAACAGAACCAGCATTCTTAATGTTGTTCACAAAGAAATCTTCGTTTTCTACACAAACAATATAATGCTCAGGTCCATATGCATTAATCAAATCATTAGCTGTTTGATCATCCGTTACGTAAATCAATTTACTATTAGCAATGGCCTTTTCGGCAATATCTTTTCTTGGTAGTTCAGGTAGTTGCTTTTCAACTTCCTTCTCTACGGCATCAATCATTTCTTTAGAAGTAGAAACCAAAATAACCTGACTATCCACGCCATGTTCCGCCTGACTCAATAAATCCGAAGCCACAAAAGCAGCATTGGCAGAGTCATCAGCAAGTACTAACAATTCACTAGGACCAGCAGGCATATCTATTGAAATACCATATTTCGTAGCAATCTGTTTCGCCACGGTAACAAATTGGTTACCTGGTCCAAAGATTTTATATACTTCTGGAATACTTTGCGTACCAAAAGTCATGGAAGCAATAGCCTGAATACCGCCTACTTTAAATATTTTCTTTACTCCACATAAGTTGGCGGTGTATAGAATAGCTGGATTAATCTTCCCTTCTTTATTTGGAGGCGAACACAATACCAACTCTTCACAACCAGCGATCGTAGCCGGTACCGCCAGCATTAAGATCGTAGAAAATAAAGGCGCTGTACCACCAGGAATATAAAGCCCTACCTTTTGGATGGGTCTTTTTTCTTGCCAGCATTGTACCCCATTAGCCGTTTCAACTGATACTTTACTAGTTTTTTGAGCCTTGTGAAAAACTTCTATGTTATTTTTTGCCAACTGAATAGCATCTTTAAGCTCTTGAGAAACTAAAGTTGATGCCTCTTCTATTTCATTCTTGGATACTACAAGGTTTTCAAGAACAACACCGTCAAATTTTTCAGTGTACTTTTTTAACGTCTCATCACCATTGCTCTGCACCTCTTTGAAAATAGCCTCTACGGTCTGTTCTATATCTGCTACGGTCTGCGTTGGGCGCTTTAAAACAGTGCTCCACTCCGCCTTATCAGGGTTATATATTTTGTTCATTTTCTTTACTCTAAATTCTTTATCATATGGTATCCTAAAGACTCAAAACCATGACGTTTCCAAAACTTGATTCCCTTTTCATTATGCAGGTAGCAGTTACATTCCAAACTGGCACAATCCATATTTTTACCATATTCCGAAAGCCAATCCATCATTAAATTTCCCACACCTTTACTGCGGTATTCTTCGTTTACAAATACATTGTCCAACTCCAAATGTTTGCCCTTATACAATTTTTGTAAAAGCCAAATTCCACAACAAGCAATCAATTTTTGATTATCATAGACGCCTAAACATTGGTATCCGCCCATGGCCAACATAGACTGTAATCGACTTTTCAAAACCTCCTTAGAAAGCTTACCTTGATTCAACTCGAAAATCAAAGGTAAAATAGATTCCATTTCATCATACGGAATCAATTCTAGTTTTAAGTCGCCCTTCATCCTAATTGTTTATAGCACCATTTTTTCAATAGGACAAACTAAAATACCCTCAGCTCCCGCTTTTTTCAACTCATCTATCACTTCCCAAAAAGAATCCTTATTAATTACCGTATGAACAGAACTCCACCCTTCTTCTGCTAAAGGAAGTACAGTTGGACTTCTCATGCCTGGCAATAGACTTAAGACTTCTTCTAGTTTGTCGTTTGGAGCATTCAACAAAACATATTTAGAACCTCTGGCCCGTAATACAGATTGAATACGAAATTGTAATTTTGCCAATAATTCTTTTCTTTCTTCTGAAATTTTTGGAGAAACAGCCAAGACTGCTTCACTGGTAAGCATGACTTCTACTTCTTTAAGATTGTTTTTAAACAATGTGCTCCCGCTGGAAACAATATCACAAATACCATCAGCCAGACCAATGTTAGGAGCAATCTCAACAGAACCACTAATAATGTGCAAATCTGCTGAAACGCCTTTATCCTTTAGATAACTTATAACCGTATTGGGATACGAAGTAGCTATTCGTTTACCTTCAAAATCCTTTACTGAATTATATTTAAAAGATTTTGGTACTGCTAGAGAAACTTTACATTTAGAGAAACCAAGCTTTTCTGCAATTGAAATATCCTCGCCTTTTTCAATTAAAACATTCTCTCCGATAATGGCAATATCTACAACACCATCTCTAAGGTATTGCGGAATATCTCCATTTCTAAGGTAGAACACCTCCATTGGAAAATTCCTTGATGAAGCTTTAAGTTGGTCCTTTCCATTATCAATAGAAATTCCACAATCTTTTAAAATTTGAAGGGATTCCTCATTTAGTCTTCCCGATTTCTGAATAGCAATTCTAATTTTAGTCATTTCTTTAATTTAATGCTTGGCAACCAAAACAGAGTTAAATACAAAACCCGTTTGATTGCTCAAACGGGTTTTTAAATATGTTGTACTACTACAATACATTCCTACCTCGCCTGAGCGTGTGTATGAATATGATGATGTGTAGTTCTGTTTTTCATTATGCTGTAAATGTAAAAGGTATTTTCCATTTCACAAAACAAAAGTTTAAAATGAAACAAAAATAATTAACTCCGTGTATTAGTTATTTCCTAAAATTAAAGGAAGCCCGTCACTACCACCTACTATCACCACCTTTGTATTTGGCGACTCAGATAATTTTAAAGTAGCATCTATACCTTTATCTTTTAAAATCTGGTCGTTTAAGGAAGCACTCAAGATTTTGTTAGCATCTGCCTTACCTTGAGCTTCAATAGTTACTTTTTCAGCCTCTTTTTTAGCGGTAACCAATCTAAACTCATATTCTAAAGACTCTTGCTCTTGCTTTAACTTACGTTCAATAGCATCTTTAATAGTTGGCGGCAAAGTAACATCTCTAACCAGTATTTCGTTCAATTGAATATATTGTCCAGACACAATTTTCTGAGTCTCGTCAAAGATTTCTTGTTGGATCGCATCTCTTTTACTTGAGTACAATTGTTCTGGCGTATAACGCCCAACCACTGATCGAGCTGCTGATCGTATTGTTGGCAGTAAGACTCTTTGTATATAATCTTGCCCTTTTTCTTGATGTAATTTTCCTAAATCATTACGTATTGGCTCAAACCAAGCCGATGCTTCCAATTTAATATCCAAACCATTACTAGACAATACGTTCATTTGTTCAAGAACTTCTTGTTGCCTTACTTCATAAATAGTAACTCTGTTCCATGGTGCTACCAGATGAAATCCCTCTCCCATTGGAGCCTCATCAGTTACTACACCTCCGCCAAACGTTTTGTACAGAACACCTGCCTGACCTGAGTCTATGGTAACAGTGGATTTAGAAAATAAAATTATGACCACAATAAAAGCGAATATTACTGGTAATGCAATCTTAGGTAATTTGTCCATTTATATTTGTTTAAGTTAATCCGTTATATTTTCGTAAAAACCATTCTAATGCGAGTGCAAAAACCATGAGCCCTAACAATAGTCTGAAATCTATCAAAGATACGACATTTTGCTTGTTTTTCTGGGTTGGCAGAAAGCGTTCATCACTTGATAAAGACTTAATCAAATCCATATTCTGATTTGGATAAAATAAGCGTCCTCCTGTATTTTCTGCTAAGCGTTGTAACTTCTTATTATCTGTAGCCAAGAACTGTTTTTCTACATCAAAATCTAGAATAGTAAAGCTCCCTGATTTAGATAAGTTCTCTTTTTTTACCACTACAGTGAAATCATATTTACCTGGAGCTAAATTACTGAGATCAGCTTCATAGTAATTACCTTTCAACAACATTGGAACTTCCGTATCTGATTTTGTTTCTGAATTTTTAAGTTTAAGAATTATATCCGCGTTAGCATCAAAAGCAAACGCTTTGTCAAAGTAAGTCGCTGAAATTCTTGTTTCGTTACTCCCTTCATAAATATTGTCATAATCTAAGGTGAGCCGCTGCCGCGATTTATTAGTAGCTAAGTACAAAACAAGTTTACCAACAAGGTCATCAAAATTTTTGAAGCTCTGCATGTTTCTATAGGCTTGCATTCGCCATTTCCAGATATTTTCGCCAAACAAAACCGCATCCCTTTTTTCATTCCCTTCAAAAACAGCTAGCAAAGGTTCCTTTAGATTGACTCCCTTTATCCGCTGAGTTAATAAAATATCGTTTTTTCCATTTAAGATAATATCGCCTAAACTACTTTGAAGCGGCGGGAAATCATCAGCAGAAAAATCACCACTACTAAAAAGTCCAAAGCCTGAGTTTAAAACGCCAAACACCTCTTCCTCTTGATTATAACTATTCTTTGTGTATTGCTTTTGAGATTTATTTAGAAAGCGCCAGTCGGTTTTAGGCCCTGTGACCGTTAAGGTATTGGCTTGTTTTTTTTCTATGTAGTCGTAAAGTTTTTTGAATGATGCGTTAGGCTGATAAAGAATAAAAAGATCTACGTCTTCCCATTCTTTTGAGTTACCATTAGGTCTCATTATAGAGACCGAACGCTGACCATTGCTCTCTATAGATTTTTTTAAAGCTCCAATATCTGGATGTAGAAGGCTAGAAACTAGCGCTATTTTCGTTTTCTCATCTATAACCTCTACAACTACCGTTTTCTTATTATTGGCCTTATTTCGCTCGCTTTTGAGCTCACCAACCGAAACTTGAAGGTTTTTTGTTCCAACTGATTTCGCATCTAACAAAGTATTTATAACCTCACTGTTACTGGTGCTAGAAAAAGAAACGGTTTGCCGGTAGACTGTTTTTCCGTTTAAGGAAACCTTTACAGGCACATTTATATCTTCTTTACCCGTATAAGAAACATAAATTTCAACAGGGTATTTGTTTTTAAGAAAAGCATACCTATTAGTGTTAACTTGAGAAATAGCAACGTCTTCATAACGTGTTGTATCTCCAACGGCTATAGGATAAATAGGAAACTGTTTTTGCTCATTTTGAAAATCATAATCACGACCTAAAGTCTGATTACCATCCGAAATGAGAACTATAGCAGAATTAGTAGCCGAGTACACTTCTCTTAAAGCGGATAACGCTTTTGAAATATTCGTGTTCTTTTCCGCGAATGTGAGGGTGTCATTCTCTTTTAAAAAAGCCCCAAAACTATACTTCTGAATAGAAAAACGTTCATTGAGTTCTCTGCTTTGTTCTATATCATCTATAGCTTTCTCTATAACTTGCTTAGATGAACCAACGGATGAAGAATTATCGGTTAAGATAATTAGATTAGCCTTCTCGGTAGTGTATTCGTTTTTTGTAAATTTTGGATTTATGAGCAATAGAAATCCACAGAAAAAGGTAATAAAACGCAAAAAAGCCAAAGCTATATTCAGCTTACCCTTACGTTTGTTTTTGTAGAAATATTGAAACAACACCAACGCCAGCGAAACAATTGCGGCCAAGATTATAAAGAGAATCGTTTGGGTGTTCATTAAGGTAGTTTCTTTTTAAAACTATAAAGTCCGGAAATACCATAATGCACTTCCGGACCATATACTTTATGTAAGCATGCCACCATCTACGTTCAGTACTTGGCCCGTAACATAAGCGGATAAGTCTGAAGCGAAAAATAGACAGGCATTTGCAATATCTTCTGGAGAACCACCTCTTTTAAGTGGAATACCGTCTCTCCAACCTTGAACTACTTTTTCATCTAATTTACCGGTCATTTCAGTTTCGATAAAACCTGGTGCAACGGCATTACATCTTATATTTCTTGAGCCTAACTCCAAAGCAACAGATTTAGTAAAACCAATCATACCTGCTTTAGAAGCCGCATAGTTTGTTTGTCCGGCATTACCCTTAACACCAACCACACTACTCATGTTTACAATACTACCTTTTCGTTGTTTCAACATCGTACGTTGAACAGCTTTGGTCATATTAAAAACCGACTTTAGGTTTATTTCTATAACACTATCAAAATCTGCTTCTGACATACGCATAAGCAAATTGTCTTTGGTAATACCCGCATTGTTAATCAGAATATCTATCCCACCAAAGTCTTCTAGAACACTAGCAACCAGTTTTTCAGAAGCTTCAAAACTTGCCGCATTACTTTTGTATGCTTTTGCTTTGACCCCTAAACCAGACAACTCTTTTTCGAGAGCTAAAGCTGGTGCTTCACTAGAACTATAAGTAAAAGCTACATTAGCTCCGTTCTCGGCAAAAACTCGGGCAATACCCGTACCTATACCTCTACTTGCGCCTGTGATGATCGCATTTTTTCCTTCTAACAATTTCATGCTCTAAATAGATTTGCTTTGTTCTACTTCAAATATAACTTTTGTTTGACAAAATGGCTATAAAAAAATCCCGTTTCCGAAAAATCGAAAACGGGATTCATATATCCGTAAGGGAATTAACCCATAACCTCTTTAACTTTTAAGCCAATTTCTGCTGGAGAATCTACCACGTGAATTCCGTGCTCTCTCATAATTTTCTTTTTAGCTTGAGCGGTATCATCGCTTCCACCAACAATAGCACCAGCGTGACCCATAGTTCTTCCTGCAGGTGCAGTTTCACCAGCAATAAAACCTACAACAGGTTTTTTGCTACCACTTTCTTTGTACCATTTAGCAGCATCAGCTTCTAATTGACCACCAATCTCACCGATCATAACTACACATTCAGTCTCTGGATCGTTAATCAAAAGCTCAACAGCTTCTTTTGTAGTAGTTCCAATAATTGGATCTCCACCAATACCAATAGCGGTTGTAATACCTAAACCTTGACGAACTACCTGATCAGCAGCTTCATAAGTTAAAGTACCAGACTTAGATACGATACCAACGTTTCCTTTTTTAAACACAAAACCAGGCATGATACCTACTTTAGCCTCTCCTGGAGTAATTACACCAGGACAGTTAGGACCTACCAAACGGCAATCCATATGTTTTATGTAATTGGATGCCTTTACCATATCGGCAACAGGAATACCCTCCGTAATTGTAATAATTACTTTAATACCCGCGCTAGCGGCTTCCATAATTGCATCAGCAGCAAAAGCAGGTGGCACAAAAATAATTGTAGTATCAGCTCCTACTTTTTCTACAGCTTCTTCAACCGTGTTAAAAACAGGTCTTCCCAAATGCTCTTGTCCACCTTTACCTGGTGTTACGCCACCAACTACGTTGGTTCCGTATTCAATCATTTGTTCTGCGTGAAAAGTACCTTCACTACCTGTAAAGCCCTGAACTATTATCTTGGAATCTTTATTGACTAAAACGCTCATATACTCTCTAGTTTATTTTAATGTGACAAAAATATAGGTTTACAAATGAAATCTGAACTCAGACAGCATTTTATTCTTCTAATTTTTTAAGAATGAAGGGGATTTTCTTCACATAAGCCAATTGTTTTAGCTTTTCACGTGATTCTTCTATGGGTGTTCCAAAATAACTTTTACCGCCTGCAACGGATTTAGTTACTCCTGTTTGCCCCATTATTACCGCTTTCTTTCCTATTGTAATTCCGCTATTGGTACCAACTTGACCCCAAAGCGTAACTTCATCTTCTATTATTACACAACCTGCAATACCAGTTTGCGAAGCAATCAAACACTTTTCTCCAATAACAGTGTCATGCCCAACATGTACTTGATTATCTAGTTTCGTTCCCTTTCTAATAGTTGTATCCCCAGTAACTCCTTTATCTATAGTACAAAGAGCTCCTATTTCAACATTATCCTCAATAACCACCCTTCCACAGGAAATGAGCTTATCAAAACCTTCAGGTCTATTTTTATAGTAAAAAGCATCTCCGCCTAAAACTGAACCTGAATGAATAATAACATTATTTCCAATGACGCAATTATCATAAAGACAGACATTTGCATGTATCAAACAGTTCTTACCTATTTGGACATTGTTCCCAATAAACGCATTAGGCTGAATAATGGTATCCTCCCCTATTTCTGCTGAAATGGCTACTGTACTTGTTGCCCTTTCAAAAGGTCTAAAGTGAACGGAAAGTTTATTAAAATCACGAAAAGGATCATCAGAAATCAAAAGTGCCTTCCCTTCCGGGCAATCTACTTTTTTGTTGATAAGAACAATGGTAGCTTTTGAAGCTAATGCCTTATCATAATACTTGGGATGATCTACAAAAACAATATCACCGTTTTGAACCACATGAATCTCGTTCATGCCTAAAACCTGAAAATCATCAGCACCAACATACTCGCAATTGATTAATGTGGCAATAGTTTTAAGAGATTGAGGCTTCGGAAATTTCAATGGAACAGTGTATTCAGTTATTAATTTTTGAGAAAATGTATTATTAAGCTGATTAAGAAAAGTAACTATTCTTTAACGCGCTCCATATAAGTTCCTTTCTCCGTCTCTACCTTAATTTTATCACCTTCATTTATAAACAATGGAACGTTTACCTCTGCTCCCGTTTCCACTTTCGCCGGTTTAGTTGCATTAGTTGCCGTATTTCCTTTGACACCTGGCTCCGTATACGTAACCTCTAAAACAACACTAGCTGGCATTTCCACAGATAATGGCATGCTATCCTCAGTATTGAAAAGAATCTTAACGATTTCTCCTTCTTTCAATAATCCCGGAGAATCAAGTGAACTTTCTTGAAGGGTTATCTGGTTATAATCATCAGTATTCATAAAGTGAAACGTATCTCCTTCTGGGTATAAAAACTGGTACGAACGCGTTTCCACACGAACATCCTCAATCTTATGACCTGCAGAAAATGTATTATCCAATACTTTTCCTGTAGAAACACTTTTCAATTTAGTACGTACAAAAGCTGGTCCTTTACCCGGTTTTACGTGCATAAACTCAATGATTTTGAAAATATCATTATTGTAGCGAATGCAAAGTCCTTTTCTAATATCTGATGTTGATGCCATTTCTAGTATACTATTTTAGTAAATGATTTTTGAGCGGGAACCTATTCTATTTGAGTTTAGCTTCCATATCAAAAATCTACGATTAATTATTGCTGAAATATCCTTTCATAATTCCACGTTGGGAATCTCTGATAAACTGAAGAATCTCATCCCGTTCAGGAGTAGCTTCCATTTCAGCTTCTATAATTTGAGTTGCTTGTGAATTGTTGTAAGATTTTTGGTAAAGAATACGATAGATATTCTGTATTTCTCGAATCTTTTCGGACGCAAAACCACGTCTACGCAGACCTACAGAATTAATACCCACATACGAAAGTGGCTCACGAGCTGCTTTCACAAAAGGAGGAACATCTTTTCTTACCAATGAACCACCAGTAACAAAAGCATGTTGACCAATAGACACAAATTGATGCACGGCCACCAAGCCGGCAAGAATTACGTTGTCTCCAATAGTTACATGTCCTGCAAGTGTAGAATTGTTTGAAAAAATACAATTATCACCAACAATGCAATCATGCGCCACATGGCAATAAGCCATAATTAGACAATTCTCTCCAATTACAGTTTTATTTCTATCAGAAGTTCCTTTGTGAATGGTAGCACACTCCCTAATAGTTGTGTTATTACCAATTGTTACAATGGTATCTTCATTATTATATTTTAAATCTTGAGGTGGAGCGGAAATTACGGCACCGGGAAAAATATTACAATTTTTACCAATGCGAGCGCCTTCCATTATGGTTACGTTAGAACCGATCCAAGTGCCATCACCTATCGTTACGTTGTTGTGAATTGTAGTAAATGGTTCTACCACAACATTCTTAGCAATTTTTGCGCCCGGGTGAATGTAGGCAAGGGGTTGATTCATCCTATTTCTTTTTAGCTATTTGCGCCATTAATTCTGCCTCACATACAAGCTTGTTATTTGCATAAGCGTACGCTTGCATATGACAAATACCTCTTCTTATTGGCGTTATAAGGCTACAGTGAAATGTTAATGTATCTCCAGGAAGTACTTTTTGTTTGAACTTAACATTATCCATTTTCATGAAAAAAGTTAAATAGTTCTCTGGGTCAGGAACGGTACTTAATACCAAGATACCTCCTGTTTGAGCCATGGCTTCAACTTGTAAAACACCTGGCATAACTGGAGCTCCGGGAAAATGACCAATGAAGAAATTTTCATTCATAGTCACATTCTTCATCCCAACTACATGAGTGTCGGACAATTCCAAAATACGGTCAATCAACAAAAATGGAGGTCTATGGGGAAGTACTTCCATAATTTGATGGATATCCATCAAAGGTGGTTGATTTAAATCGTATTGTGGAATTTTATTCCGTTTCTCTAACTTTATAATATTAGACAGTTTTTTCGCAAACTGCGTATTTACAAAGTGACCAGGTTTATTGGCAATTATTTTACCTCTTATGCGAGTGCCTGCCAAAGCTACATCACCTATAACATCTAACAATTTATGTCTAGCTGCTTCATTAGGCTGATGCAAAGTAAGGTTATCCAAAATACCATTGGCTTTTACAGAAAGTTTCTTCTTATCGAACGCACTTTCAAGCTTTCGCATGGTTTCTTCAGAAATCTCTTTGTCTACATAAACAATGGCGTTATTTAAATCACCTCCTTTTATAAGACCACTATCAAGAAGCATTTCTAGCTCATGAAGAAAACTAAATGTACGTGCTTCGGAAATCTCCTCTTTAAAATCCGACAAACGCTCCAAAGTAGCATTTTGAGTTCCTAAAACCTTGGTTCCAAAATCTACCATTGTAGTTACCTGATAGGTATCTGATGGAATAACAGTTATTTCACTACCTGTTGCTTCATCCTTATAAGAAATAACATCTTTTACAATGTATTCTTCCCGCTCAGCATCTTGTTCTACAACACCGACTTTCTCTAAAGCTTCTACAAAATATTTTGATGAGCCATCCATGATTGGAGGTTCAGGAGCATCTAGTTCTATGAGTACGTTATCTATCTCAAGACCTACAAAAGCAGCCAAAACATGCTCTGATGTCTGAATTTTAACCCCTCTTTTCTCTAAATTAGTGCCTCTCTGAGTATTGATTACGTATTTGGCATCTGCCTCAATAATCGGTTCTCCTTCTAAGTCTACTCTCTTGAACGCGTACCCGTGATTTTCAGGTGCGGGAACAAATTTCATGGTTACTTCGGCACCGGTATGAAGACCAACACCTTTTAAAATAACCTCTTTCTTAATGGTTCTCTGTTTCATTCTTGTAATGATCGCTGTATTTTTTTTCCAATTCGTCTATTCTATTCAAAATCTTTGGTAAGTTCTTGAAGTAAACGTACGATTTATTATAGTCTCCGTAGTTCAAAGCCGGAGACCCCTGTAATACTTCGTTACTTTTTATGTTACGCCCAATACCGGATTGTGCCTGTATTTTCACATTATCTCCAATGGTAATATGTCCCACAATACCTACTTGCCCGCCAATCATACAGCGTCTACCAATTTTGGTAGATCCTGCAATTCCTGTTTGGGCCGCTATTACGGTATGCTCACCAATTTCAACATTATGAGCAATTTGAATTTGGTTATCTAGCTTTACGCCTTTGTGTATTATTGTAGAGCCTAATGTAGCTCTATCTATAGTAGTACCAGCACCTACATCAACATTATCTTTTAAAATAACGTTACCGGTTTGTGGTATCTTTTTATACTCGCCATTTTTATCTGGGCTAAAACCAAATCCGTCAGAACCAATAACTACTCCACTATTGATAACACAGTTATTTCCAATAACCGTTTCTGAATAAATTTTAGCACCCGCAAAAATTGTTACATTATTGGCAATAGATACATTATCACCTATATAAACATTGGGGTGAATTTTTACATTATCTCCTATAGTAACATTATTACCTAAGTAAGAAAAGGCTCCAAGATAAAAACTATCTCCGTATGTAGCAGTTTCCGATTTGAATACCGGCTCCTCAATACCTGTCTTGTTATTCTTTACTTCATTGTAGAATTCCAATATTTTACTAAAGGCCTCATAAGCATTATCTACCTTAATAAGAATAGTCTTGAGCTCATGCTCAGGAACAAAATCTTTATTAACTATTGTAATAGATGCTTTTGTAGAATATATGTGAGAAGTATACTTAGGGTTCGCCAAAAAAGTCAGAGCACCTTTCTCGCCCTCTTCTATTTTGGCCAATTTGTGAACGGTAACCTCGGAATTTCCTAGTAATTCACCTTCTAAAATACCTGCAATTTGACCTGCTGTAAATACCATGGGCACAAAAGTAAGAAAAATAGTTAAACAGAATCTTTGGGATAACAGATATAATATTTTGTAACCGTCTTTGACAACGCTTTAAGATTTAACTGATCAGAAGCCTTTGCCACATCAATCAGCTTTTTATTCTTCCTTAATATATTGATGTTCTGATGATGGCGGTCATATGCTTTGTTCTCTATCTTTCCTTCAAAAACAAAATAAGTTGTTTCATGATCGGACAGATTATATTTCACCTTAACCCTGTCGGTATGCTTTTTCAAAACAGCTTTATCAATTGGACTATTTTTGAGCTTTACTTTTAAAAACTGCCTATTTATCAACATTTCACACATTGTAGACAACACAAAGTCTGAATGATCTTGCCATGATTTTATTGCCGCTAAAACATCCACATCATCCAATTTAGAAAAAACACTTAGAGTTTCTTTGTTGAAATTTTTCTTTTCAACGCGGTGCTCCATAAAATACCGAAGCGCATCGCTACAAACAACAATTTGTCCTTCTTGCATAATCTCTTTTGCACGCTTAAGTATCCGAATCAACAGCTGCTCGGCAACAATTCCGGTTTTATGCAAATACACCTGCCAGTACATAAATCTTCTGGCCATCAAAAACTTTTCTACGGAATAGATTCCCTTTTCCTCTACCACTAAATTACCATCAACAACGTTGAGCATAGTAATTAATCGTTCTGAATTGATGTTCCCTTCAGCTACACCGGTATAAAAACTATCTCTTTTCAAATAGTCCAACCGATCCATATCTAACTGACTAGACAATAATTGATTTAAAAATCGCTTCTCATATTCTCCTTTAAAAATTGAAATGGCCAGCGTTAATCTTCCGTTAAAGATTTCGTTTAAAGCCTCCATGAACTGTAAGGAAATATGCTCATGGTCAGTACTCTCTACAATACTATGCTCCATAGCATGTGAGAAAGGACCATGCCCAATATCATGCAAAAGAATGGCAACATATAGTCCTTCTTTCTCTTCTTCACTAACTTCAACCCCTTTATACTCCAGTAACTGTAAGGCATTCTGCATAAGATGCATAGACCCTAAAGCATGATGAAACCGCGTATGGTGAGCACCAGGATATACTAAATAGGACAAGCCCATTTGAGATATTCTGCGTAGACGCTGAAAATACGGATGATTGATCAGGTCGAATATTAGTCCGTTCGGAATAGTAATAAATCCGTAAATTGGATCATTAAAAATTTTAAGCTTTCTTGAATTTATCAAAATGAGGGTTGCTTTGCAATGTTCACAGCGGTAAAGTTAGGTAAAAGACAAAGTAATAGACTCGGTAAATGAATAAAATCTCCATCTTATGGGTAGACGATGAAATTGACCTACTCAAACCACATATTATATTTTTACAAGGAAAAGGCTATGATGTTATAACCTGTCAAAGCGGGCAAGAAGCACTAGAGGAATTGCAAAAATCTAGTGTTGACATTATTTTTTTAGATGAAAACATGCCAGGTATATCTGGGTTGGAAACCTTAGCCGAGATAAAAATATTAGATTCTTCCATTCCTGTTGTAATGATTACCAAGAGCGAGGAAGAATTTATAATGGAAGAAGCTATTGGCTCCAAAATTGCCGATTATCTTATTAAGCCCGTAAACCCAAACCAGATTCTTCTATCCTTAAAAAAGAACCTTGACCATTCGCGTCTCGTTTCAGAAAAAACAACATCCAACTATCAACAAGAATTCAGGAAGATAGCTATGGATTTATCTATGGTGAACTCAGTTGAAGAATGGGTTGACCTTTATAAAAGACTCATATATTGGGAGCTACGCTTAGAGGATATTGAAGATAATAGTATGTTCGAAATTCTAGAATCTCAAAAAGCCGAAGCGAACACGCATTTTGGAAAGTTTGTAGAACGAAATTACGAAAGCTGGTTTGATGGTGATGGCCCTGTACTTTCTCATACATTATTTAAGGACCTGGTAAAGCCAGAGTTAAAGGATGGCCCTACCCTACTTTTGGTTATTGACAATCTACGTTATGACCAATGGTATGCTTTTGAAGATACTGTAAGCTCCTTTTACAAAAAGAATAAGGAAGAGTCTTATTTTAGCATTTTGCCCACCGCTACGCAGTATGCTCGTAATGCAATTTTTTCTGGCCTTACTCCAATGGCCATGGAGAAAAAATATCCACAATGGTGGAAAAACGACACGGATGAAGGTGGTAAAAATCTTCATGAAGCCGATTTTCTAGGCGAACAGATAAAAAGGTTAGGCTTAAACCTGAAATGGGAATATCACAAAATAAGCTCCCTGAAACAAGGTAAAAACCAGTCACAAAACTTTAAATCACAAAAGGATAACGACCTAACCGTACTCGTTTACAACTTTGTGGATATGATTTCACATTCCAAAACAGAAATGGAAGTCATTAAAGAATTGGCTAGTAATGATAAAGCTTATAGGTCTCTTACGCAGAGTTGGTTCAAAAACTCCCCCTTGTTAGAAATTATTCAGCAGGCTCAACAGATGGGCATGAAATTAATTATAACTACAGATCACGGGACAATTAACGTAAAGCAACCCTCAAAAGTTATTGGAGATAAGGAGACAAGCCTTAACCTGCGTTATAAAACAGGACGAAGTCTTACCTATGAAAACAAAGACGTTTTGGCAGCCAAAGACCCTGCCCAGATTCATTTGCCCCGTATAAACATGAGCAGTTCCTTTATATTTGCAAAAAACGACCTGTTCTTTGCTTATCCCAATAACTACAATCACTACGTTAACTATTACCGAAACACCTACCAACACGGCGGAGTTTCTTTAGAGGAAATGATTATACCATTCATAGTTTTATCACCAAAATAGTATTGCCAATTTATGGATATCAGATACACTGAAAATGAAATTACTGAAATTGCTAAAAAGGTAATTGAAAAAGCCAAAAGCAAGGTACTCCTATTTCACGCACCAATGGGAGCAGGAAAAACAACTTTAATAAAAGCTATTGCAAAAAACCTTGGCGTTGCCGATGCCGGTAACAGCCCCACCTTTGGTATTGTAAACGAATATGAGAATAAAGAAGGTGAATTATTAGCTTACCATTTTGATTTCTACCGAATAAATGATGAAATGGAAGCACTGGACATGGGTTTTGAAGATTATCTGAACAGAGACGCATGGGTTTTTATAGAATGGCCAGAAAAAATTGAATCTTTTCTACCCGAGGATAGCACCAATATTTTTATTGAAATAGTGGATATGCAAACTCGTCATATTAAAATTTCTTAAAATACTTTTCGCAATGGAGCAAAAAACATTGTTTGAGGGACAGATTATTGTCCAAAACTTGTTAAATTAGTTAAAGTGTAAGGTTTCTCGGCTAAGTTGTTCTGTTTTAACGTTTAAAGACGTACATTTGAAGCTTTTTTTTCCTACTTTCGCTGAAATAACTAATTAATTTTTAATTTAAAAACCCCTCAAAAATGAAAAATTTAGTATTTGGTCTTTTAGCATGTGCAACTTTATTGGCCGTTTCTTGTGATTCTTCTAATACAGCTGAAGACGATAGCTTATATCAAACTAATTCAATCGATAAGAAAACTGCCGAAATTGATGGCGGTAGACATTAATTAAGAATCTTATTTTTATTTGAAAAGCACTTTAATAAGGTGCTTTTTTTACGCAATATAATCTCATCTTTAGAGTTATGGTACTGATTATGGTTGATAAAAATCAAATACGGAAAAAATTAATTTTAGAAGGTTTGATAGCTTTTTTTTTAGCAATAACTCCTTTGATATTTTATTTTTACAAATACATCCCCTTAAAGTCAGATGAAAATTGGACCGTTTTTTGGTTTGAATTCACCAATAACGGCTATAAAGATGTGTCTACTGCGTTTTATTTTTATATTGGAAAATTTGTGCCTCTAGCACTTTTGACTATATGGTTTACCACTTGTAAACAATGGTGGTATCATGCCTTATTAATTCCAATAGCCATGTACAGCTTTCAACTTTACAGTGTTCTTAGTGAGGATATTAAAAAAATTGATGAAAATGAAATTTTGTATTTACTAGGTGTCTGCATGGTAGTCATACCCGTTGTTTACTTCATAAGGCTAAAACTTGTGGATAAATACGTGCACGGAATAGATTTAGAAGCCATGGAGGCAGAATTGGCTGCTTTAAAGAAAAAACAAGCCTCAAGGTCTAATGATAAAAAAGTAGATAAATTCATTAGCAAAGAAACTTCGACAGATTCTTCAGGATACCAGTCTTTGTCCGATAAAATAGACACTAAGCTATCTACAGATAACATTGAATCTAGCTTTAAACAATTTCAACTTAGATTTAGCAACTGGCTTCGACCTAAATTCTAATTTACCTTACTTATTTTACGATATCACAAAGTATGATATCATCCAAAATTCAACAAAATGTCGTATTTTTACTATTAATCGAGTATCGTACGATTAGAAGTAAAAACTATGAACCAACCATCTTCTCCTTTTAGCAAACATCAGTTGCTTCCACAAGAGGAAACCTTGGAAATTCTTCGTCAAAAGGGTGAGCTATTTATTGGCATCCCAAAAGAGAACCAATATCAAGAACAACGTGTTTGCCTAACCCCAGACGCCGTAAATGCCATAACCGCTAACGGTCACCGTGTACTAATTGAATCCGGAGCTGGAGAAGGCGCCCATTATACCGATTTAGAATACACAAATGCTGGAGGGGAAATAACCCGAGATACGAAAAAAGTTTTTTCTTGTCCATTACTTCTAAAAGTAGAACCACCCACACTTTCAGAGCTTGAAATGATGAATCCGCAAACGGCCATTATTTCAGCTTTACAAATAAAAACACAGAGCAAGGCCTATTTTGAAAAAATGGCCAAAAAACGAATTACAGCCATCGCTTTTGAATATATCCGCGATGAAGACGGCAAATACCCTGCCGTACGCTCTTTAAGTGAAATTGCAGGAATATCTTCCGTTCTTATTGCTTCTGAAATCATGGCTGCCACCAATGATGGCAACGGTTTAATGTTCGGCAATATAAGTGGCGTCCCTCCTGTTGAAGTTGTTATTATTGGCGCAGGAACGGTTGGAGAATTTGCTGCTCGCTCAGCCATTGGGCTTGGTGCAAACGTCAAGATTTTTGATAATTCAATTTCTAAATTACGTAGTATTCAATCTAATCTTAGGCAAACGGTATACACTTCTACTATTCAGCCTAAAAACCTTTTGAAATCTTTAAAGCGTTGTGACGTAGCCATTGGCGCAACTCGTGGTAAAGACCGATCCCCCGTAGTAGTCACCAGCAGCATGGTAGAACACATGAAAAAAGGTGCCGTTATCATTGATGTAAGTATAGATATGGGTGGATGCTTTGAAACAAGCACGGTAACCACTCACAACAAGCCCACTATTGAGAAATTTGGTGTAATACACTATGGTGTCCCTAACATTCCTTCTCGCTATCCAAAAACTGCTACACTTTCAATCAGTAATATTTTTACACCTTATCTCCTTGAATTAGGTGAGAATGGCGGTCTGGAGAACTCATTACGTTTTGATAAAGGCTTACGAAACGGACTCTACATGTATCATGGCATTTTAACCAACAAATCTGTAGGCGAATGGTTTGATTTACAGTACAGTGACATAAATTTTCTTATTTTTTAAAAGTTAATTTCAATATCAATTTACCTTCCCTACCATAAATAGGTGGTTTATTACTATTTTTGCCTCCGTTTTGATCAGGTTGATTTAGCGATATTCAATACCTATAAAAACCGAAAACACAGAACACTAATTTCAGTAATAAGAGATAATGGATTTTTTAAAACGTTTAGGTTTTTATCTTATTGGGCTTTCTATCGGAATCGTTTTCTTGACGTTTATCTTAAAGAAAAAATCAGATGAAACGGGTGTTTCATTTTGTTATTTTCCAAATTGTAGAACCCTGAAAGATATCCGCTCAAAACAAATGTCTTATTCTGAAGATGTGAGTAGACTATTTTCCGAAAAGAAGATTGATACGTTAGACATCATCAACATCTTAAAAAATGGCGAGGTAGATTTCTCTAATAGCAAAACCAAGACCTCTCCTTGTAAAACCTATATTATAGAAGGCACCCTAAAGGATAAAGAAGCTGTTCTGAGAATTAAAAACTGTAGAGAAAAAGCTCTTATAGAATCGATTACCTATTAAAAAAAAACGCCCAAAACAGTTGTTCCGGGCGTCGTATAAATTAAATTTTTCTTCGCTGTCTTTCCTTTTTCAATAAAGACAATTCTCTTGTAGTTTGCCCTGCTACAGATGTATTCTCTTCTGCACGACGTATTAAGTAAGGCATTACATCCCTTACCGGACCAAAAGGCAAATACTTAGCAACGTTATAACCTTTATCTGCGAGATTAAACGAAATATGGTCGCTCATACCAAATAATTGCCCAAACCAAACACGGTTGTCATTATTAGCTATTCCTTTCTCCGCCATAAGATCCATCAACTTATATGAACTATCCTCATTATGAGTTCCCGAGAATATTGAAACTGTATCTAAATGATTCACTATATAAGTTACAGCATTATCAAAGTTTTCATCGGTTTCTTGTTTTGAAACACAAATAGGTGACTTATACCCTTTTTCTTCGGCTCTATCATTTTCCTTTTCCATATAAGCACCACGAACAACTTTCATTCCAATCCTAAAATCGTCTCTATTGGCACGTACCTGTAATTCTTTCAGGTAATCCAATCTATCCCAACGATACATTTGCAGTGTATTAAATACAATTGCCTTCTTCTTGTTGTACTTCCGCATCATATCTTCAACGAGTTGATCAGCAGCACCCTGCATCCAACTTTCTTCCGCATCAATTAGCAGCGAGACATCCAAATCATGTGCTTTTTTGCAAGTTTTATCAAAACGAGCCACTACTCTTTGCCACTCTGCCTCTTCCTTCTCAGTCAATGATTTCCCTTCACTCAACTTTTGAAAAAGCGAAAATCTACCATAACCAGTAGGCTTAAAGACCGCAAAAGGAATAGCTTCTTTTTCCTTTACAAAGTCTAGCACTTTTAAAATCATAGCCATAGCATCATCAAAAGGGTCTTCTGTATCTTTCCCTTCCACTGAATAATCCAAAACGGAGCATACGTTTTTAGTATACATGCGATCAACCACCGGCATACAATCTTTCTCATTTACGCCACCACAAAAATGGTCAAATACGGTCGCCCTAATTAACCCTTCCACAGGAAGATGCGCCTTAATAGCAAAATTCGTCATTGCAGTACCAATTCTTACGAGAGGTTCATTCGCAATCATTCGGAACAAAAAATAAGCTCGCTCAAGTTCGGAGTCGGTTTTCAAGGCAAAAGCCGTTGCGGTATCTTCAAAAATTCGTTTCATTTAATGTGATTTCTAGTGGCACCAAATATAAAGACACAAATTCTATTCTTTAGAAAAAAAATATGCTTTATTTTGTGCTTAGCCGTTAAAAAATATTTCGTGCAAGCGAAACCAAAACAAACCATTAATGCAGTCTATAACAACTTCTTCTTACGCCGTACATTTTAACCAAAGAGCTTACGACGCTTTAAACCTTCATTTATCCAAGAAGGCGTATTCTAAAATTTTTATTCTAGTAGACGAAAACACCCATGAAAATTGTCTGCCGGCATTCATGTCCCAAATACAAGGTGATTATGATTTTGAAATTATAGAAATAGAATCTGGAGAAGAAAACAAAAATATAGAAACCTGCACAGGTGTTTGGAGTGCATTATCAGAACTTGATGGTGATCGCAAGAGCATTGTTATTAACCTAGGTGGCGGTGTTCTTACAGATTTAGGAGGATTCGTAGCTTCAACCTTTAAAAGAGGCATAGATTTCATAAATGTACCCACTACCCTATTATCTATGGTAGATGCTTCGGTAGGCGGGAAAACTGGTGTAGACCTTGGTCCTTTAAAAAACCAGATTGGCGTTATTAACCAACCAGAAATGGTGCTAATTGTTACTAGCTTCTTAAAAACATTAGAAGAAAGACAATTACGTAGTGGCTTTGCCGAGATGCTAAAGCACGGACTCATACAAAGTAATGCATACTGGGAAACCCTTAAAAAAGTTACGGACTTTTTACATATTGATGATTTAATCTATGACTCCGTTGTTATTAAAAACGAAGTGGTACGCCAAGACCCAACAGAACAACACTTAAGGAAAATATTGAACTACGGCCACACTTTAGGTCACGCTATTGAATCTTATTTTCTTGAAAGCAAAATACACAAAACCTTGTTACATGGTGAAGCCATTGGCATAGGGATGATTCTTGAAGCATACTTATCTAAAGAACTTCTAGACCTATCAGACGCGGAATTGGCAGATATAAAAAGTACTTTCCTTTCTTATTACGAAAAGGTAAGCTTCACAAAAGAGGACATTACTACCATTTTATCTTTATTGAAATTCGATAAGAAAAATTCACACGGCAACATCAACTTTGTGCTCATTTCTGCCATCGGAAAACCAGAAATAGACATTCAAATTCCCGATGAAATGTATCAAGATGCTTTTGCATACTACGCCGAACAATAGTTACAGATACTAATTTCTCTAGTTTGACAACTCTTTAGAGTATTTGATCGCAAAAAATACATAGTTTAGGTAAAAGATTTCTAACCCAAATCAATAACCTACCCATATCTAATGGGGCTAAAACCAACCTACTATGTTACGTAAATTAGTCGATTACAAAAAGTTAGACCACAAACTAGGTGCATTATTAATTGAAACGTATGCTGATGGCTACGGAGATGATGACATCATTGTCTTCAAAAATCTTAAGGGAGAAACTATTGAGGCCGTGGAGCTAAAAACGGAGGATACTATCTACCTTGTAAAAATTAGCAAGAGCCTTTCTAATTTCATCGCCAATTTTGAAGAGAATATTGAAAAGGAACTAGAAAAGGCACCACAATCCGTAAATGCAGAAGACCCAAATTACCAATCAGATGATGAACGGAAGTTTGATTCTGAAGACCAGGACTAACACTGGACATTTCTAAATATTAGATTTTACAAAAGATAACGTTCTCGCAATATATTGCGGTGATGCTTTTGGTGCCCACAAATAACAAAACCTAAAATTGCTGCATTCCAAGGCAAGTTACTGGCTATACCCTCTTTTTTTAGAGTTTCTGCATCAAAGCTTTTGTATAGTGTAATGGTAGACTGCCTTACTGCTTTGTATTCCTCTATAATACTCTGTTTTGAGCGTGTTTCGGCTCTGGAGTTTGGAGCATACAAATCTTGTTCAAATCCTGGTAAAGGAGTTTTGTCACCTCTTGAAAATCGTAATGAACGGTATTGAAAAACACGTTCGGAGTCTATAATATGCAGAAGTACTTGGGCAATAGTCCACTTTTCTGGTTCGTATGCATGCCCTAGCTTGTTTTCAGGAACACTCTCTATGAAATTAGGAAAATTCTGTAATTGGGTCTCTAGGATTTCCAACAATTCAACATCACCCAATACATCTATGTACGCTTTATAAAAAGGAATAGGTTCTGAAATAATAAGTTCTGAAGTTCTCATATGATTTAAAATAAAAAATCCTGAGCAGAATAACTACCCAGGATTTTAGATTACTATTTTAAAAGGTTTTCTACAATTCGTTGAAAATTGTATGCATTAACCTCTTTTTATCATTAATACTTTCCTCTAAGGAAATCATAGTTTCCGTACGGCTAATACCATCAATATCATCGATTCTAAAAATAATATTTTTAGCATGATTGGTATCTTTTGCTCTAATTTTACAGAAAATATTAAATTTTCCGGTTGTAATATGCGCTACAGTAACATTTGGAATTTGCTCCAAACGCTCTAAAACGAATTTTGTTTGGTGTGTCTTTTCTAAGAATATACCAACATAAGCAATAAAAGCGTAGCCAAGTTTTACATAATCTAATGTAAGGGATGATCCTTTTATAATACCAGCTTCTTCCATTTTCTTAACACGAACGTGAACAGTTCCTGCAGAAATCAAGAGTTTCTTAGCTATATCAGTAAATGGAGTTCTGGTGTTATCAATTAACATATCCAGAATCTGGTGATCAATCTCGTCTAATTTTACTTTTCCCATTATGATTGTGTTTTCGGCAAAAATAAATAATTATAGCATAATATGCATTAAAAGTTGTATTTTTTTAACAAAAACGTAAGGATTTAATGATTTTAAAAAATAAAGCTCAAAGATTTAGCCTTTAATCCTCTGATAAAAAGACTGTTGCCTTAGTTCTTTCAAATTCGTTTCATTAAGGCAGTCGTAAGTTACATGACCATAGCATTCGATAAGATTACCCTTTTTATCGACTAAAGGTTCAAAAGCAACCACACCATCTTTTAATACCTCTTTATAAAGTACTCCTATAGCCTCGCCATCTTTTAAACTTGAATCGATTACATGTGCATTTTTTATTAATACATCAACGAAGAGTTTTCCGTTTTCAGGAATTTTAAAGTAGTCTTCCTGTGGGAAATTATCAATTGTATTTTTAGCTATAACATTTACTCCTTGTAGCATGGCATGAAAAATATACTCCCTGGTATGTTCCCGCTCATAATCTTTTGGGAAATGACCTGATTCAAATAATATAGTAGGCACATTAAGCATCTGAAAGCTATCGCCCACACAATTGGCATTAAACCCATCATCATACCTACCTACTTGACCTGGAATCATCTCTTGCAATACCTGGTTCATAGCAACAATGAGTTGCATACTTATACCTCTTGTTTTTGAAATACTTCTTTCTGGGTCATGAGCAGGTGCCAAGAATGATACCGTTGCCGGTTTTGAAGTTCTGCCAACATTAAAAATAGTACGTTGGTCATGAAGGTTAAAACAATAATCTGGCTTAAACCCATTAAAGACATTTCTCAACACTACACTTTCTGGCTGAGTCCTATTTTGAGCATCTCTGTTCAAATCTATCTCATTTGCGTTGATTCTAGTATAGACTGCAGCGCCATCAGGATTTAATATAGGTATGATTAAAAGTGTGCATTGTTTTAAAATAAGCTGTGCAGAAGCTGAATCTGTAATTAGAAAGTTTACAAAATCTAAAGCAGCCTTAGTAGTTGTAGATTCATTACCGTGCATTTGTGACCACATTAAAATTTTATTTGGTCCTTTACCTAATTGCAAGCTTTTTATCTCACGGTTCTGAACAGATTTACCAACTGTCTTTATGAGTAGTTGCTCCTCGTTCTTTTCCAGAAATTCTAGAATTTGCTCATTAATTACATAACGTCCGCTAACGGATTTTTCCTTTATGGATCTATATTCAGATTGTGAAATACTCATTTGATGATTATTTTGAGTTACAAAAATAACTCCTTAATAATTTACAATTGTAATCAATAAAATACACATTTGTAAACATCAAATTCTATAATTAACTATTGATAAAATACATTTGTAACCACAAAATCATCTAAAAAACTAGCTAAATTCAAAAATCATATTAATTAGCTATAAATCAGTATTTTGTATAATTTTATTTAAACCTAGAAATACAACATTTTAATCTATAAATCATATTTAAAACAAAATATTGACGTCTTTTCACTACTTTTGCCTTAATAATAATTACAATGGTAAACACATCGGATTTTATTAAGCGTCTGGAGCATCTTCTGCGGTATTATGGACTATCAGCTTCTAGCTTTGCCGATAAAATTAACGTACAACGCTCAAGCATTTCACACCTTCTGTCCGGGCGAAACAAACCTAGCCTGGACTTTGTTCTTAAAGTAGTGAATGTGTTTCCGGATGTAAATCTGTATTGGCTACTGAACGGAAAAGGCTCTTTCCCTTCTGATGCCGAAAAATCAACAACAAATACCGTAACAACACCAAAACCAAAACCTACTCCAGAAGAGCCATCCATAAAATCGATGCCGAAATCAAAGAAAGAGATAGAGAAAATTATTATTTTTTATTCTGACGGAAGTTTTGAAGCTTATAACAATTAATAGGCTTTAATTTCTTTATTTTGTATTGATGATACAGAAAACACTACCCATACTTACCGCTTTGGTTATAATGACCTCTTGTTATGAACCTGAAAGGAATTGCACAGACTTCAAAGACGGTAAATTTGCTTTTACGACTACCATAGATGGCGAAGAAAAAACCACTGTTTTTCTGCGTAAAGGTGATTTAGAGGTTGATTATTTTGACGGCAAGGCAGATTCTTCTTCTGTTCGCTGGATTAATGACTGTGAATACGTGGTAAAGAAACTCAATCCAAAGAACAAGTCCGAAGAGCAATCGCTTCACATGAAAATACTGTCCACAACAGCTGATTCTTATATTTTTGAATACAACATCGTAGGAGAAAGCAAACACGATAGAGGAACTGCTATCAGGACCAAATAACAGCACAAAACCTTTCTGACAAAACAATCTCACGAAACTACAGGTGACAAGAAGCTGAAATTTGCCATTATAAGTAGATTTAAGCTTAAGCGAAACAGATTTAAAGCAATTACCCCGCCATAGATAATAAAGCGCTTTAGATACGCGATTTTAGATACAACAAATCAAACTGTTAAAACAAAAAGCCCGACTTTATAAAGTCGGGCTTTTTGTTTTATATAATTCTATATCAATTATCATTTAGTTTGGCCTACTGAACGCAACCTCAGGACTTTTCTCCTTGTGCTCCCTAGATAGACGTTGCTGCTGCTTAACCGTAAGTGTACTGCCATCAGGACTCCATCCTGGTGGGCCAAAAATATACATTAGCTTATGAGAAAACTTTTTAGCCTTTTTTACATCGGCCCAAATATCCTTAAACTCATGAGTTAAAATCACAATTGGATTATAAGATTTTGGTGCATGAATAACTCCAAACTTAACTTCAACATCATCATCCAATTCTTTCCAAGTACCAAAAACCTTGTCGAAAATATTTAAGAAACCACCGTGGTTCTTATCTAAATATTCTACATTTTGTGCATGGTGCACTTGATGCATGGTATGCGTATTAAAAATCTTTTCTACCCATCCCATTTTAGGCACATACTGCGAATGCAGCTGAAACTGCCAGAAAGACTCAATGGCCAAAGCAAAAATCACTACTTCTACAGGAAAGCCTATTGCCGGCATCCACATATAAAAGAAAGGCTTGTAAAGCAATGTAAACCACCCATTACGGATAGCCGTACCCAAGTTAAAATGATCTGATGAGTGATGCACAATATGAGCAGCCCAAAGTATTCTTACTTCATGATTTGCCCTGTGAAACCAATAATACGTAAAATCATCCGCCAGTTGACACGCAACAAATACATACCAAGCATAACCAAAAGACTCATATCCCATGATATTAGTTCTTACACCATCTACAATAGGGTTAAAAAACTCGTAAGTATAAGTAAAAACAGTAATTAGAACAGTAATTTTAATAAGTGGACCCAAAATTGCCGAACCAACACCCATGGCACCACTAGCAAAAAAATCTTTCCACACATAAAGATCTTTATCTCCATGAGTGTGGCTATAAGAGATTTCCAGCAATATAAATGCTAAAAAGCAAGGTACACCATAAATTAGGGGGTTCGTCAAGTCCATATTTAAACAATTTTTTTTTGCAAAGATAGCATTATTAAGACCTTCATTTATGTTAAGACCATTAATTAAGACTATTCTAACATAGCCAATACAGATGCTATATTCTGAAATAATTATATTTTTTTATCCCGAAGTAATGCATTCTGTTCTTGCATTAACTTCTCTAAGCTAGCTAACAATTCAATATTCTTTGGCGTCTCAACTTCCTTGTTTTGAGGGTCTTCTGCCTTTGACTTAAAGCGATGAAACCCTTTAATAACCACAAATATGGTTAATGCTATAATTAGAAAATCAATTAAGACCTCCAGCATTTCACCATAACCTATTGCCACCTCTTGTGCAGTACCAAGCGCTTCGCGAAGCACATATTTCTTGCTACTAAGATTAACATCGTCCGTCATTAGGGACAAAGGCGGCATGATAATTTTCTTAACCAATGTATTGATGACGTTGTTAAAAGCTGTACCAATTATAATACCGATAGCCATATCAATCATATTACCTTTTATGGCAAAATTCTTGAAATCTTGTATAAAATTTTTCATAGTAGGCTTTACGCTTTATTCGAACAATGAGGTCTGAACTTCATCATCGTCATCGTCTGTATTTCCATTTTCTTCATCTACCCCTTCCATTCCTTCCGTCTTTTGTGGCTCAGGCTCTTCATAAGGTAACGGGTCTAACATGTTAATTTCCAAAACCTTGTCCTTTGTCAACTGATTACCCATAGCCCCTATTCCTTTTACAGAAATAAACTCCTCTAGATTCAGCTCTAAATTATCTTTTCGGTCTTGTCCGCGCTTCTTAGCAAAAACCAGCTCAATCATTGGTCTGTAGTCTGTACTAATGATTTCTACATGCGATTTTGGGTGATCCGTAAGAACATTTTCTTCTTTGTCCGGATGATCGATCAAGAACCGTTTTACATAAAACAATTCTTTCTCTCCCTCCCAATAAACTATCGATAGTGGTTTTTCAGGATTCCATTTTTCCAGTATTACCAAATCTTCATCAAAATGAAGGGTAAGCTCAGGAATGACAGTTTTAACTAATCCACTTTGATTTACAATCAAAAGGCGATCCTCGCTGGTAAATTCACCCAAAAATTCACCTCTATTATCAATATTCAATCGTTGAACCGTGTCATCAAACCATAATTTTCTAGGTTTTAATGTAGACAGCCCCTTTTCCTTTAAATCAATGCGCTTCACGGAATATTTAGTAACAATATTTCCTTTAGAAGAACGCCCTTTAATCATTATTTTAGCGAAATCAATATCCCACTTTAATTTTTTAATACTCCCCACCTGACGCAAGCTAACAGATACTACTTCTGCCTCTCCATTAGGGTTTCCTGAGAAATAATGCACGAAAGTACCTGGCAAACCACTACCCATTTCGTAATGCTTATCTCGGGTAATACTAGTTACGTTAAAACGCTTAATGTAAGTAGCTCCTCCCTTACCATCCCTATAAATCATATTATAGACGGTACGTTTGTCCTTTTTCTTGAAAACAGCCACATATATAATGCCCTTACCAACAAAAGTCTTTGAATCGACTTTGAATACCATCATTTTACCGTCTTGGGTAAAAGCGATAACATCATCAATATCACTACAATCCGTAATGTATTCATCACGCTTTAAAGATGTACCTACAAAACCTTCCTCTCTATTCACATATAGTTTGGTGTTCCGTATAATTACCTTGGTCGCCTCTATATCATCAAAAAGTCGGATTTCAGATTTACGCTCACGGCCTTTACCGTATGTATCTTTCAATCTTTGGAAATAAGCTATAGCATAATCAACAAGGTTTGCCAAGTGATGCTTAACCTCTGCAATCTTTTCTTCCAGGTTGTCAAGGTATTGCTGTGCTTTATCTAAATCGAATTTTGAAATACGCTTGATACGTATTTCCGTCAACCGAACAATATCTTCTTCAGTAACCGCACGCCTTAAGTGCTTGGTAAACGGAGCTAATCCTTTATCAATAGCAGCGATTACACCTTCCCAAGTTTCCTCTTCCTCTATATCACGGTAGATACGGTTCTCTATAAATATCCTCTCTAACGAAGCAAAATGCCATTGCTCCTCAAGTTCCGCTAATTGAATCTCAAGCTCCCGGCGAAGTAATTCTACTGTAGCATCCGTAGAACGACGCAACATTTCAATCACTCCAATAAAGAGCGGTTTGTTATCTTCAATAATACAACCCAGTGGTGAAATAGAAGATTCACACGCTGTAAATGCATAAAGCGCATCAATAGTTTTGTCTGGAGAAATACCGGTTGGCAGATGTACCAAAATCTCCACATCAGCAGCCGTATTATCTTCAATTTTTTTAATTTTTATCTTTCCTTTATCATTTGCCTTAAGAATAGAATCTATTAAAGAAGAAGTGTTAGTGCCATATGGTATCTCGCTTATTATCAGAGTAGTCTTAGAATGTTGTGCTATTCTTGCACGTACTCTAATTTTTCCTCCACGAAGCCCTTCGTTGTAATTGGATACATCAATAATTCCTGATGTAGGGAAATCAGGAAACAGCTTAAAACGCTGTCCTTTTAAATGCTTAATAGAAGCATCAATGACCTCAATAAAGTTGTGAGGCATAATCTTGGTAGAAAGACCAACTGCAATACCTTCTGCTCCCTGTGTTAACAGTAATGGGAATTTTACAGGAAGATTAACCGGCTCCTTCTTACGGCCATCATAAGACTGTTGCCACTCCGTAATTTTTGGACTAAAAACTACATCTAGGGCAAATTTTGAAAGTCGAGCTTCTATATACCTTGAAGCAGCCGCACGATCACCCGTTAATATGTTACCCCAGTTACCCTGGGTATCAATTAATAAATCTTTTTGACCAATTTGCACCATAGCATCGGCAATACTGGCATCACCATGTGGATGATACTGCATTGTATGTCCAACAACATTAGCTACCTTATTGTAACGACCATCATCAAGATCCTTAAGCGAATGCATAATACGGCGCTGCACAGGCTTAAACCCATCCTCTATTGCAGGCACGGCACGCTCAAGGATTACATAAGATGCATAATCCAAAAACCAGTCTTTATACATTCCCGTTACACGGGTTAATGCATCATCCGGTGCTTGTTCTTCGCCATCCGTAGCTTCAACACCTTCTATTTGTTCTTGCTGCTCTTCCGAAGATTCCCCAGATTGGTCGTCAGGTGTATTCTGATTTTCAGCTTCGTTCAGTTCGTCATTTTCCTCCATTCAGAAAAATTCTGTATTTCTTTGGTTTATAATTTGTTTTCCTCTACCAAGTCTATCTCTACTTTAAGATTTTCTATGATAAATTTTTGGCGGTCTGGTGTATTCTTGCCCATATAAAAACTTAACAATGCTTCTATTGACATAGCCTTGTCTAACATGACAGGTTCTAAACGAATGTCCGCACCTATGAAATGCTGGAACTCGTCCGGTGAAATTTCACCCAAACCTTTAAAGCGTGTGATCTCTGGTTTACCAGATAGTTTGTCCATTGCATTTTTTCGCTCCTCTTCACTGTAACAATAAATTGTTTCCTTTTTATTCCTCACACGGAATAATGGCGTTTGCAATATATATAAATGATTCTCTTTTATCAATTCAGGAAAGAATTGTAAGAAAAATGTAATCAATAACAATCGAATATGCATACCATCAACATCTGCATCAGTTGCAATTACCACATTGTTGTAACGCAAGTCTTCCATAGACTCTTCAATATTCAAAGCCGCCTGAAGCAGGTTGAATTCTTCATTTTCGTATACGATTTTTTTAGACATGCCGTAAGAGTTTAACGGCTTTCCACGGAGACTAAATACAGCCTGTGTGTTCACATCACGAGACTTTGTAATAGAACCGGAAGCAGAATCTCCTTCAGTTATAAACAATGTACTATCCAAACGACGATCATGCTTCATATCGCCTAAATGCACACGGCAATCCCTTAACTTCTTATTGTGAAGGTTAGATTTCTTAGCACGGTCACGAGCGAGTTTACGAATACCGGAAAGATCTTTTCTCTCCCTTTCAGCCATCATAATTTTACGCTGCAACTTTTCTGCAGTTTCAGGATTCTTATGCAGATAGTTATCTAAGTATTTCCCTATAAAGTCGTTAATATATGTTCGTACTGTAGGGAAGTTACCTCCCATTTCCGTGGAACCCAATTTGGTTTTGGTCTGACTTTCAAAAACAGGCTCCATCACCTTAATGGCAATTGCAGAAATAACAGATTTACGAACATCCGAGGCATCGTAGTTCTTTCCGTAAAAGTCACGAATAGTCTTAACCAAAGCTTCACGAAATGCCGCTTGGTGCGTACCACCATGGGTCGTATGCTGACCATTAACAAAAGAATGGTACTCCTCGCTATACTGCGTTTTACTGTGAGTAATAGCAACCTCAATATCATCACCTTTTAAATGGATAACTGGATAAAGGATATCTTCAGCGTTGTTGTTATCCTCCAATAAATCCTTTAATCCGTTCTCCGAATAAAACTTTTCACCGTTAAAAACGATAGTCAATCCCGGATTTAGATATACATAGTTTTTGAGCATGCGTTCCACATACTCGTTTCTATATTTAAATTTCTTAAAAATGGCTTCATCAGGAGTAAAACTAACCTTTGTACCCCTTCGCCTTGTAGTTTCCTCAAGCAGCTCTTCTTTTTGAAGCTCACCAATTTGAAATTCAGCGGACTTAGATTTACCATCTCTGGTACTTTCCACACGAAAAAAGCTAGAAAGAGCATTCACTGCCTTGGTACCAACACCGTTTAAACCAACAGACTTCTTAAACGCACGCGAGTCATACTTACCTCCCGTGTTCATTTTTGAAACTACATCTACCACCTTCCCCAAAGGAATACCACGACCATAATCGCGCACAATGACACGGTCCCCATGAATTGAGATTTCAATGGTCTTACCAGCCCCCATCACAAACTCATCAATACAGTTGTCAATGGTTTCTTTTAACAAGATATAGATACCATCATCGGCCGAAGAACCATCACCCAACTTACCGATATACATACCGGGACGCAGCCGAATGTGCTCTTTCCAATCGAGTGAACGTATATTATCTTCTGTATATTGACTTTCCTCAGACATAAATCAGGGGGTTTGGAACTAAACTAACGCTAAAGATAAGACGACAATTAAAAAGATGAAACCCCAAACTGTTAAAGTAATTAACAATGAATTTATCCATTTTGTTGATATATTCGCTTAATATGCTAAATTTTACCCTCATAACACACCAATTTGTACAAAAAAGCTAAAAATTTGTAATTCGGAAGACTTTTTCTGACCAAAGCACCGGTTTAAAATAATCTGAGGTCAGCATATTTACATCAATTAACACGCTACTTAATGAAAAAACTATTGTTATATCTTCTAATATCCACTGGGAGCATGAATTCAATTCTAGCTCAAGATTTAGAAGAAGAGTACAAGGCTATTGAATCTAAAGTCATAGAATGGAGAAGGGAAATACATCAAAACCCAGAACTATCCAACCGAGAATTTAAAACAGCAGAAAAGATTGCCAAACACCTTACTTCTTTGGGAATAGAAGTACAAACAGGTGTAGCTCACACAGGCGTGGTCGGTATTTTAAAAGGCCAAAAGCCAGGCAAAGTCATTGCTTTACGAGCAGATATTGACGCATTACCCGTTTTTGAAAGAAACGACCTTCCGTTTAAATCTACCGTGGTAACAGATTTTAAAGGAGAAGAAGTGCCCGTTATGCATGCTTGCGGACACGACACGCATACCGCCATTCTTATGGGGGTTGCCGAGATCCTTTCCAAACACACCGATAAGATAAAAGGAACGGTAAAATTCATTTTCCAGCCAGCTGAAGAAGGCCCTCCGGAAGGCGAAGAAGGCGGTGCGCTACTCATGGTAAAAGAAGGTGTCCTCAAAAACCCTGACGTAGACGCTATTTTCGGACTTCATATTAATTCACAGACACCAGTAGGTGTAATTCGCTACAAATCTGGCGGTACTATGGCCGCTGCCCAGAAATTTGTTATCAACGTAAAAGGAAAACAGAGCCACGGCGCAAGACCTTGGTCCGGAGTTGATCCAATTTTAATTAGCGCCAAAATTATTGATGGCTTACAAACTATTATCAGTAGAGAGGTAGAATTGACTAATGAAGCCGCAGTGATTACCGTTGGAAAAATCACAAGTGGCGTGCGGTTTAACATCATACCGGAAAGCGCAGAAATGATAGGCACCATCCGTACTTTAGATTATGATATGAAAGCGCTAATCAACAAGCGTATGAAAGAGATGGTTCCTGCCCTTGCCAAAGCTTATGGTGGTGAAGCTACAATTGAAATAAAAGATGCTACGGATATCACATATAACGACCCAGACTTGGTGACACAAATGCTACCTTCGTTAAACAAAGTCGCAGGAGAGAACAATGTACAAACACAAAAGGCCGTTACTGGAGCGGAGGACTTTTCTTATTTTCAGAAAGAAGTACCAGGTTTTTTCTTCTTTTTAGGAGGAATGACACCCGGAAATACAGCGTCTTTTCCGCATCATACACCAGATTTCATTATAGATGATAGTGGACTATTATTGGGCGTAAAGGCTTTAACAGAAATGAGCATTGACTACCTTAATAAATAGTTGATTAAAATAAATAACCTTAATAATTAGTTTAAATAGTTCTAAACATATTTATGGACCAAATAATTTCAATTTTTCAAAGTATTTCGTGGTGGATTTGGGTTTTGATTTTTCTTTTAATCGTTGCCATAAGAGATATCTTTTTTCAACGATCACATACCATATCACATAACTTCCCTTTAGTAGGTCACTTACGTTATTGGCTTGAAAGTATAGGCCCAGAAATGCGTCAGTATTTTGTGGCGAACAATCGTGAAGAGCTTCCCTTTAACCGAATTGAAAGAGGTTGGATTTATGCTTCAGCCAAAAAGGAAAATAACTACGAAGGTTTTGGAACTGACCGAGATATTTATGCACATCAACACATATTTGTAAAGAATCAAATGATGGCATATAAGCTGCCTGAAAATCATATCAACGCAACAGATAAAACATTTATTCCCTGCGCTAAAGTTATGGGTGCTTTTAATGAACGAAGAAAACCATTTCGCCCCAGTTCTATTATTAATGTGTCTGCCATGAGTTTTGGCTCCTTATCTGCAGCGGCAGTAGAAGCTATGAATAAAGGGGTTGCTAAAGCAGATGCTTATCATAATACAGGTGAAGGTGGACTTTCTAAATACCACAAACAAGGAGGAGATGTCATTTTCCATTTTGGAACAGGTTATTTTGGAGTTCGCACACCGGATGGGAATTTCTCAATGGAAAAAATGAAAAAGCTCGTTGAAGAAAACCCTACGGTAAGAGCAATAGAAATTAAATTATCACAAGGCGCGAAACCAGGAAAGGGAGGCGTGCTGCCAGGAGCTAAAATAACCCCAGAACTTGCTGAAATACGTGGTGTTGAAGTAGGCAAGGATGTGTTATCTCCTGCAACTCACAAAGCTTTTAACAATGTAAAGGAACTTTTAGAACTCATAGAGAACATTGCCCAAGAAACCGGACTACCAGTAGGAATTAAAGGAGCCATTGGTAAATTAGACCAATGGGAAGAACTTGCTGATTTAATGGTTAAAACAGGTAAAGGCCCTGATTTTATTACCGTAGACGGTGGTGAAGGCGGTACTGGTGCTGCGCCCCCATCATTTGCAGATCATGTTTCATTACCATGGGTATATGGCTTCTCTAGCCTGTATAAAGTTTTTCTAGATAGAAAACTGACCGATCGCATTGTTTTTATAGGTAGCGGTAAATTGGGTTTTCCTGCAAAGGCTGCCATGGCTTTCGCTATGGGCGTAGACTGTATTAATGTTGCCCGCGAGGCAATGATGAGTATAGGATGTATTCAGGCCCAGGTTTGTCACACGAACCGTTGTCCTGCTGGAGTAGCTACACAAAATAAGTGGTTACAGAAAGGTATAGACGTCCCTTTAAAATCTGACCGCTTGGCACAGTATTTTATGACCTTTAGAAAAGAACTTTTAGAAATTACACATGCTTCTGGGTATGAACACCCTTGTCAGTACACTATGGATGACATTCAGCTTAACGTGGATGACAACGACCTGAATCGTAGTTTAGCTTCTTCTTATGGCTACAACAAAGCTAAAGTGCCTTTTGTAAATATGCAAAAATTGTATGATTGCATCCACTTGGGAGGAAAGCATTGTGAAAACAGCTAAGAATAATATACATTTGTTTAACGTTATTAGTAATTTCCAAATCATATAACAAGAATTTAATCTGAGTAATTTATGAAATACCCCATACTTACCTTTGGTCTTATCCTTTTCGCTAGCTTATCTATGCAAGCCCAACGCAAAAGCGACCTTATAGAAGAAATAGCCCAATTAAAAATGCAACTAGATTCAGTAAACGCTGAAGTTTTTGATGCAAGAAAGAATGAAAAAGTAGCCGTAACCAAAGCAGAATCTTACGGAACCCAGGTTACAGAGCTTCAAAGTGCGAACAATACTTTAATGAAGAACCTGAATAATTTCGCAGAGGTTTCCAACAAGAACTCCAGCATGGTATCTACTGCCATGGCCAACCTTGCTACTAAAGAAGATCAACTTAAAGCAATAAAAGGAGCCATCGCTACCAATGATTCAATAACCATAGCTGTTTTAACAAATGTGAAGCAGACCATGGGCGAGAATGCCAAAATAGGAGTTTCTGAAGGTGCCGTTGTTGTTTCTTCAGACTTGTCAAGTTTATACGGAAGTGATACTGGAACTACTCTTACTCCTGAAGCAGAAGCCTGGACAGAGAAAATTGCAAATATTTTAAATGCAAACCCTAGCACTGCTATTACAATAGAAGGTCTTAGCATGACTGGAGATTTAGAGACACCTGCTAAACAGGCTATGGCAATTGCCACAGTTCTACAAAACAAATTTACAATAGCTCCTGAACGCATTGCGGCCTTAGGAAGGGACGGAAACTTAAAAGAAGGTATTCAAGTGAACATTCACCCTGATTTTAATAAATTCTACCTCATGGTTAGAGAGCAAATGAAGAACTAAAAGTTATCCCATTTTTTGTATACTTTTTGATAAAATCCCCCGTTCTAGTATCCAAATAAACCAAATACCAAAAAAATGTCTGGAGAAGGAATTTTACAAATGTTCGGCTTTTTATTGCCTGCAGTAGTCACAGGGGTCGTTGCCTTTTACTTTTTTAAGTTACATACAAAAAACGAGGACGGGCGCAGACGCTTTCTGCTACATAAAGACTCACAAAAGAATACCATACCGGTTCGTTTACAAGCCTATGAGCGCATGGCACTTTTTCTTGAGCGAATAGCCATACCTAGCCTAGTGGTTAGAGTAGCACCAAAATCTGCCGACAAAAATGCATACGAAAGTCTTTTGATAAAAAGTGTTGAAACAGAGTTTGAGCACAATCTCTCACAACAAATTTATATGACGGACGAATGTTGGAATGTTATAAAAGCGGCTAAGAGTGCTACCATTCAAATGATTCGCAAAGCAGCCATGAGTGAAACAGATTCTGCAGATAAATTACGTGAAGACATCCTAACGGAAACCATGGAGAAGCAATCGCCTTCATCAACAGCATTAACTTATATCAAAAGAGAAATAGGTTATCTCTGGCAGTAAATAAATAAAAGTATATATTAAACTTAACCAGTTTAGATAAACCGTGCCAACTTTAAATAGTTAGTGCGGTTTTTTATTTTATAGTACTTCGCCCTTTTCCGGTTCTATCTGGTTGAGTTCCGCATTTTTATATTTGGCAAAGTTATAGCCACTCTCCCACCAGACCGTCATTTTCTCCTTATCAAAAATCAAGGAATTGGTAGTAAGAACTGTTGGTGTGTAATAAAAGTTAATAATAGCATCATTGTGTTTCGCTACATATTTACCAATTCTAATATTTTGATGCTCTATACGGTCCAACATATACTCAAACATAGTTGTGAGCAATGAAAAGGCATTTCGCGAAGGCAACCGGTTTAAATGGCTTACTTCGGTCTGTAAAACAATAACATCTACTTCTGTAGCCCCTCTTTTAATAGCTTCCTCTATAGGAACCATATTCCCTAACCCGCCATCGGCGTATTCACAGCCGTTCTTACGGACTAAACTCATAAAAGGTGTATAGTTACATGAAATCCATATCCATTCACAAAACTCTTCATAAGTACAATCATTTATACTTTTGTATTCTACCTGATTTAAGGATAGGTTTGAAACCGTTGCAATAATTTCCTTCGGTCCATTTTTCAAGTCTTCAAACTCTTCTACCGTTAACGTGTTTTTAATTAGTTTTAGAAGGTTTCTACTTTCACCAAAGGTCTTTCTTCCTTTATAGAAATTCTTCAACACATTCCAGTGATCAATACCAATGGTATGAACGCCATGTTTCTTTTGTATGGTAAAAGGGCAATTACTGAAAATACTATGCTGATTCACATTCGTATAAACCTCTTTTATTTTTTCAATTTTAGCAAGAGCTAAGTGAGAAATAAGTAAACTACCTGTAGAGGTGCCAAGAAAAAAATCGTATTCATGATGGAGTTCTTCCATTAGGTATTGCGTAACGCCGCCTGCAAAAGCGCCTTTACTACCTCCACCTGATATGACTAATGCCCTCATTATTAATTAAGTTTTGTATTCATATAACGTGATTCGTCTTCGTTTAGTTTCTCAACCAGTTTCTGGATACGAATTTTATAATCTTCATCTTTTAAAAGTTCATCTATTAAACTTCTGGCAAATTTATTAAACTGCCATGAATGGTGGTTTGTAGCGTGGATAAGATTAAGGAGTCCATCATCTGTAAAACCTATTTCGCGCAAGTATTGAAATGCGGACATACGAACTTCCCATCCATATTCCGGAGAAGTGTACCCACTCAATTCCGCAAAATGCTTTGTAGTATTTTGAGCTTCATAGTCATTAGTAGCAACCGCTAGCAACAGCCACAATAACCGCACATTTTTGTTTGGTAAACCAATAACACCTTTAGTGGCATCTAAATACACCTTTTGACTTTCAGGAAAAGTTGACCATAGTTTATACAAAGCTAGTTCTTGAGTCACATAACTTTTATCTGTCCACAATTTCTCCACTGCTTCCTTTTTATCACTTGAAATTTCATTAATAAGCTGAAGCCCTTTTTGACGAATCTCTAAATAAGGACTTTCGATGAGTATCATTTGCAATCCACTTTTCACTATCCCTTTCTCAAATTTATCTATTAATGCCTCTTTATATTGTACGGGATGTTTTTCATATAACCAAACACCAAGGTCTTTTTCCGAGTGTTTAGAAATGAAAAAAGCCTGAATAGATTCGTTTTCCGCCATTAGAAAGGTCTTCACTTCTTCATATGGAAATTCGGTAGACAGCAACCACTTTGTTTTAAAATCATTTAAATTTAAAGTTGACGCTAGTTCAATCTCTTTAATGAAATCATCAATCGTTACATTCTTAAACTGATGTTTTTTCAAATAAGCTGAAACCCCTTTTTTAAATGCCTCATCCCCCACTTTATCTTTTAGCATAACCAAGGCCCATGCTCCCTTTTCATAAAAAGTAGCACTACTCGCTTTGGGGTCTACCAAAGCTTGCCCTTTACCATCCACTGATATTTTCCGTAGTTCTTTTGCTGTTTCAAACAACTTCCAGTAGAAATGGTCGTCCCCAAAAATTTTCTTTTCGGCTAAATAAGCATAGTAAGTTGCAAATCCTTCATGCAGCCAATGGTGGTTTCCATCTTTTTCAGTAACCAAATTACCAAACCACTGGTGCGCCAATTCATGGGCATTGACATTTACAAAGTTTTTATCAATAAAAGCAGTGGAGTCTATAACATATCCATCAGAAAAAATAGTAGTTCCCGTATTCTCCATTCCTGCGTATAAAAAGTCGCGAACAGGAATCTGTTTGTAATTCTGCCATGGATAAGGAACTCCAATTTCATCTTCCAGAAAATCAAAAATTTGTTGTGTGTATCGGTACGTTGGCTCTACCATTGCACTATCTTGAGGATAATAATAATTTTCAATGGGCACTCCACTAGAAGAAACTAATTCCTGTTTACTGTAATCACCAATAGTAAAAGCCAACAGATAACTGCTCATGGGCTTCTTCATATTAAATAGCCAAACTGGGTTATCATCTGTCTGAGGAGGAACCACAGCCAACTTACCATTTGCTATTACATCAAATTTTCTACCGGCCTGAATAAATAAATCAAATTCAACTTTTTCGTTCATATCATCAAAGCTAGGCAACCAATGACTGGTATACTTGCCTTGACCTTGCGTCCAAATCTGTTCGTTTCTTTCTATATTATCACCCCAACCTAAGAAATAAACGGTTTGCTTTGGTTTGGCCAAATACTCAATAGTGAGTTTATGTGATTTGTCTTTTTTAAACTTTTTATAAATTGAAATGGTTTTATCCGTTTTAGTAAAGTCCACTTTTTTACCGTCCAGTTCAACTTTTGTAAATGCCATATCTTTAGCATCAAGGAAAACGGAATCAACATGTTGAAGTACGTTAAACCAATAAATTACACCACCTTTTATCTCCTTATTTAAAGGAATAGGTTCAATAAATACATCGGCTTGAATAAAGTCGACTTTATCTTGATGTTGACCAAAACAAGAACATATCGAAAAGAAAAAAAGGAGTGCAAAAAGGTTTCTCATGAAGTCTTAGGAACAAATAGTAGACCAAATTTAACGTTTTAGTTTGTGGCAATTGTACCTATCACCTAATTTAGTCCCATGAACGCTAATTCACTTCAGACTCCTATCGTATACTTAAAAGGTGTAGGACCCAACAGGGCCGAAACTTTACAGTCTGAACTAGGCATACATACATTTCAGGATTTACTAAACCTTTTCCCTAATAGATACATAGATAAGACCCAATATTATAAGATAGGGCAACTACAGCGTAATTCTGCCGATGTGCAGATTGTAGGCAAAATAGTGCACCTTAAATCCGTAGAGCAAAAGAAAGGGAAACGCCTTGTAGCTAGTTTTGTTGATGAAACTGGTGAAATGGAACTTGTTTGGTTTAGAGGTCAAAAATGGATTCGTGAGAACATAAAGCTCAATACACCATATGTAATTTTTGGTAAGTGTAATTGGTTCAATGGTAAGTTTTCAATGCCTCACCCAGAAATGGAACTCCAAAAAGACCACGAACAAGGCCTTAAAGTAGCCATGCAACCCGTTTACCCCTCCACCGAAAAACTGAGTAACAAAGGTATTTCTAATAGGGTGATAAGTAAACTGGTTCAGCAAATATTTATTGAAACCAAAGGCCGATTTACAGAAACGCTTTCTGAGAAATTATTATTTGAATTAAAGCTACTACCCAAAAGCGAATCACTTTTCAACATACATTTCCCCAAAAATCAAGAGCTCTTAGCTAAAGCCCAATTCAGACTAAAATTTGAAGAACTCTTTTATATTCAAATGCAGCTGATTGCGAAGAACATGCTTCACAAGAAGAAAATTAAAGGATTTAATTTTGACCAAGTTGGCATACTCTTTAATGACTTCTATAAAAATCATTTGCCTTTTGAACTTACAGGTGCCCAAAAAAGGGTTATCAAAGAGATAAGGGGCGATTTGGGCAGTAATGCCCAAATGAACCGATTGCTTCAAGGCGATGTGGGTTCCGGAAAAACTATTGTTGCGGTTATGGCAATGCTTCTAGCTATTGATAATGGTTTCCAAGCTTGCTTAATGGCTCCTACAGAAATTTTAGCTAATCAACATTACACTGGAATTTCAGAACTTCTGGAAGGCACAGGTATTAGTTGCTCTCTTTTAACAGGTTCTGTGAAAAAATCTGCCCGCAAACCCATTCACGAACAATTGGAAAGCGGAGAACTTCAGATTCTTATAGGTACCCACGCGCTTCTAGAAGATAAGGTGAAATTTAAAAATTTAGGCTTGGCCATAGTTGATGAACAACACCGTTTTGGCGTAGCCCAGCGCTCTAAACTTTGGCACAAAAACGATATTCCTCCTCATATTTTGGTAATGACCGCAACCCCCATTCCGCGAACATTGGCAATGAGTCTATATGGCGATTTGGATGTTTCTACCATTGATGAGCTTCCTCCCGGAAGAAAACCAATTAAAACAGTACATAGGTTTGATAGCAACCGTTTAAAAGTATTTCAATTTATACGGGACGAAATAAAGATAGGGCGACAGATTTACATTGTTTATCCTCTTATACAGGAATCAGAAGCATTAGACTATAAAGATTTAATGGACGGTTATGAAAGCATCTCTCGTGACTTCCCCCTACCGGACTTTCAGATATCCATAGTACATGGCCAGATGAAACCGGCGGACAAAGAATATGAAATGTCCCGTTTTGTAAAAGGAGAAACCCAAATAATGGTAGCCACAACGGTAATTGAAGTAGGCGTAAATGTCCCCAATGCATCGGTAATGATTATTGAAAGTGCTGAGCGTTTTGGTTTATCACAACTGCACCAACTTAGAGGTCGTGTGGGGCGTGGTGCAGACCAAAGTTTCTGTATCCTTATGACAGGAAACAAGTTGTCTACAGAAGCAAAAACCAGACTACAAACCATGGTACACACCAATGATGGTTTTGAAATTGCCGAAGTCGATTTAAAATTGCGCGGACCCGGAGATATTATGGGTACTCAGCAAAGTGGCGTACTCAACTTAAAAATAGCAGATATCGTGAAAGACAACGATATCCTTAAAACAGCTCGCCACCATGCCATGCAACTCCTAAGAGATGACCCATCCCTTGAAAAACCGGAAAACCTGGCCATAAGACATGCTTATTCTCAGCTTGTGAAGTATAAAAATATTTGGAATTACATAAGTTGAACGTCGTAATTTTCAACTGCAATAGTTTCTTAATAACGCCCACTTTCATTAGATTTGTGGGCTTAGAATTTAAATAAAATGAATACAAAAAAAACATTATTCGATAAAGTTTGGGATTCGCATGTGGTACAACACATAGAGAACGGACCAGACGTATTGTTTATAGACCGCCATTTAGTGCACGAAGTAACGAGTCCCGTTGCTTTTTTAGGTTTAAAAAACAGAGGCATTAAAGTACTACACCCTGAAAAAACCTTTGCAACGGCAGATCATAACACGCCTACTATCAACCAACATTTACCTGTTGCTGACCCTCTTTCCGCAAATCAGTTGCGCATGTTAGAGGAAAACTCAAATGAGTTTGGTATTTCATATTGGGGTCTTGGCCACGAAAAGAATGGTATTGTTCACGTTGTAGGTCCTGAATACGGTATAACACAACCTGGCGCTACTATTGTTTGTGGTGACTCACACACTTCTACTCACGGTGCTTTTGGTGCTATTGCTTTCGGTATTGGTACTTCAGAAGTAGAAATGGTTTTGGCTACACAGTGTATTATGCAGACCAAGCCAAAGAGTATGCGAATTAATGTTGAAGGTAGCTTAGGCAGAGGAGTTACACCTAAGGATGTTGCCTTATATATCATTTCTCAATTAACCACTTCTGGTGCTACAGGCTATTTTGTTGAGTATGCTGGTCAGGTTTTTCGCGACATGACTATGGAAGGCCGTATGACCGTTTGCAACCTTAGTATTGAAATGGGTGCTCGTGGAGGTATGATTGCTCCGGACGAGAAGACTTTTGAATATGTAAAAGGAAGAGAGTTTACACCAACTGGCGCAGCATGGGACAAGGCTATGGCATATTGGGAAACGCTACCTACAGAAGAAGGTGCAGAATTTGACAAAGAAATTACTTTTAACGCAGCCGATATAGAACCGATGATTACTTACGGTACTAACCCAGGTATGGGCATCGGAATTTCTAATGGTATTCCGCAAGCGGATGCTGTAGAAGGCGGTGTTGCTACATATAAAAAATCGTTGCAGTACATGAACTTCAGTGAAGGCGATAGTATGATGGGTAAACCTATCGATTTTGTTTTCTTGGGAAGCTGTACGAACGGAAGAATTGAAGATTTTAGATTGTTTACATCCTTGGTAAAAGGACGTTCAAAAGCACCTAATGTTACGGCATGGTTAGTTCCTGGTTCTCATAAGGTTGAAAAAGCCATTAAGGACGAAGGTCTGTTAGCTATTTTAAACGAAGCTGGCTTTGAACTTCGCGAGCCTGGTTGTTCTGCTTGTTTAGCAATGAACGACGACAAAGTACCTGCCGGCAAATATGCAGTAAGTACTTCTAACAGAAACTTTGAAGGTAGACAAGGACCTGGCTCAAGAACTCTTTTAGCTAGTCCCCTAGTTGCTGCTGCAGCTGCTGTTACCGGGAAAGTTACGGATCCAAGAGAGTTAATGGAACTTGAAACCGCCTAACCTTATTTACATCTAAATTCAGCTTACAATTTGAAATTATGGCATACGATAAATTCAATACATTAAAATCATCGGCAGTACCTCTTCCTATAGAGAATGTGGACACCGATCAAATTATACCTGCAAGATTCCTAAAGGCTACTGAACGTAAAGGTTTTGGCGATAATCTTTTTAGAGATTGGCGTTATAACAGTGATGGTACGGAAAAAAAAGATTTTGTACTTAACAACCCTACCTACAATGGTAAAATTTTAGTTGGAGGAAAGAACTTTGGTTCTGGCTCTTCTCGTGAGCATGCTGCTTGGGCTGTTTATGATTACGGATTCCGTGTTGTGGTATCTAGCTTCTTTGCTGATATTTTTAGAAACAACTGTTTAAACATTGGTGTTTTACCTGTTCAGGTAAGTGCCGAGTTTCTAGATAAAATCTTAAAAGCTATTGAAGCCGATCCAAAAGCTACTTTTGAAGTAAGCTTACCGGAGCAAACCATTACTATTGAAGGAAGTGGAGAATCTGAGCCTTTTGACATTAACGTTTACAAAAAAGCGAACATGTTAAATGGGTTTGATGACATAGACTACCTATTGAATATTTCAGAGGAAATTAAAGAATTCGCTTCCGACAGACCTTTATAAGTCCAATTACAGGGAGTAAAAAAGAGATAACAATCTGTTGAATACTAACTTCGGCAGATTGTTTTCCCCTTTCATAATACGCTACAAAATCAATCTTAATATACAATTCTAAAGAAACTCTGGATCAAATGAAAAGAAAGCTGGAAATCATGGATACCACCCTTCGGGACGGGGAACAGACCTCAGGAGTATCTTTTTCGGTTTCGGAAAAACTAACGTTGGCCAAACTTCTTGTAGAAGAACTAAAGGTAGACCGTATTGAAGTGGCCTCAGCAAGGGTATCTGATGGTGAATTAGAAGCCGTTAAGCAAATTGTAAAATGGGCTGCAGAAGAAAATTGTGTTAACAAAGTAGAGGTACTCACCTTTGTAGACGGCGGCGTTTCTATAGAATGGATGAAAAAAGCAGGCGCTAAAGTCCAGAACTTGCTTACCAAAGGTTCACTGAACCATCTCACCCATCAACTTAAAAAAACACCCGAAGAACACTTTTCGGATATTGAAAAAACTATTGCACTTGCTTCAGAGAACAACATTGACACCAATGTTTATTTAGAAGACTGGAGTAATGGCATGCGTAATTCAAAAGAGTACGTTTTTCAATACTTGGATTTTCTAACACAACAACCTATAAAACGTATTTTGCTTCCTGATACGTTAGGCATACTAACACACACGGAAACTTTCGACTTTATCACGGAGATTGTTGCGCGTTACCCAAATACTCATTTTGACTTTCACGGCCATAATGATTATGACCTTGGTGTAGCAAATGTTATGGAAGCTGTAAAAGCCGGTTGTCATGGTCTTCACCTTACCGTTAACGGAATGGGGGAACGAGCAGGTAATGCTCCTATGGCGAGTGTGGTTGCCGTTATTCATGATTTTTTGACCGATGTAAAAATCAATGTAAGTGAATCTTCATTATACAAAGTAAGTAAACTGGTCTCTGCTTTTACTGGAGTTGGCATACCATACAACAAACCAATTGTTGGCGACAATGTATTCACACAAACTGCTGGCATACATGCTGATGGAGACAGCAAAAACAATCTTTACTTTAACGACCTATTACCAGAACGTTTTGGAAGAAAGCGAAAATATGCGCTAGGTAAAACATCCGGTAAAGCAAACATACAGAAGAATCTTCAAGAACTTGGGCTTACTCTAAATGATGATGAGCTTAAAAAAGTTACCCAGCGGATTATTGAGTTGGGCGACAAAAAAGAAAGAGTTACCAAAGAAGATTTACCTTATATTATTTCCGATATTTTAGATAGCGGAAATCATCAACAAAAGGTTTTTATTAAATCATACGTACTCACCCACTCTATGGGATTACGACCGTCAACAACGGTTTCTTTAGAAGTAAATGGTGAGCTTTTAGAAGCACATGCACAAGGAGATGGACAGTACGATGCTTTTATGAACGCACTCCGTAAGCTTTACGTTTCTAAAAAAATAGAGTTACCCAATTTAATTGATTACGTTGTTAGAATACCCCCAGGCAGTAATTCTGATGCACTTTGTGAAACCATTATTACATGGCAGAACAAAAGCGAGGAGTTTATTACCCGTGGTTTGGATTCCGATCAAACGGTATCTGCGATTAAAGCGACAGAAAAGATGCTCAATATTATTTAATAACGCTATTCGCACATCGCCAATCGCAGTTATAATTAAAATTGATATTTAATACCAAATGAGAGACTATAGAAAGTATAAGGTTTGGGAACTAGGACATGAAATCACCTTAAACGTTTATAAGTCTACTCAAAATTTCCCTAAACAGGAAGTATATGGGATAGTAAGTCAAATGCGAAGAGCTGCTTATTCCATTCCGTCAAATATAGTAGAAGGTTGTGGAAGAGAATCAGATGCTGAATTCAGACGATTTCTCATAATATCACAAGGTTCCGCAAACGAATTGGAATATTTTACGGTCTTAGCCAAAGATTTAGGATATTTGGAACAACAAGGTTTTGCAGAACTTAATGACAAAGTTGACAAAATCAGGAGAAGTTTAAATAATTTGATAAATAAAATTTAATTAACCTTACACACCAATTAGTATACGAATAGCGTAAAAACGATTGGCGTGGCGCGTAAAGCAAAAAGAATGAAACTAGACATTGCACTATTGGCCGGAGATGGAATCGGCCCCGAAGTTATTGACCAAGCCGTAAAAGTTTGCGATGCTATCGCAACAAAATATAAGCATGAAATTAGCTGGAAACCTGCATTAACAGGTGCTGCCGCTATTGATGCCGTTGGAGAGCCTTACCCAGATGACACTCACGAAATTTGCGCTAATGCAGATGCCGTTCTTTTTGGAGCTATTGGTCACCCAAGGTTTGATAACGACCCTTCTGCGAAAGTTCGTCCGGAGCAAGGTTTATTGAAAATGAGACAAAAATTAGGTTTGTTCGCAAACGTACGTCCAACTTTTACATTCCCTTCCTTAATTGACAAGTCCCCTTTAAAACGCGAACGTATAGAAGGTACCGATTTGATAATTCTTCGTGAATTAACAGGTGGTGTATATTTTGGAGAGCGCGGAAGAAAAGATGATGGTAACACCGCTTTTGACACCATGACCTATACTCGCGCAGAAATTCAGCGTTTGGCAAAAAAAGGTTTTGAAATGGCAATGACTCGTTCAAAACGACTTTGTTGTGTTGATAAGGCTAACGTTCTGGAATCTTCCCGTTTATGGAGAGAGACTGTACAAGCTATGGAAAAAGATTATCCAGAAGTTGAAGTTTCTTATGAATTTGTTGATGCCGTAGCCATGAGATTGGTACAATGGCCTAAAGGATACGATGTAATCATTACTGAAAACCTTTTTGGAGATATTTTAACCGATGAAGCTTCTGTGATTTCAGGATCTATGGGCTTAATGCCTTCTGCTTCTGTTGGAGAGAAAACAAAATTATACGAGCCTATTCACGGTTCATATCCACAAGCAGCAGGAAAAGACATTGCTAACCCATTGGCTACCGTACTCTCTGCAGCTATGATGTTTGAAGATTTTGGTCTTCAACAAGAAGCGGAAGATATCCGTCGTGTGGTAAACAAATCTTTAGCTGAAGGCATCGTAACCGAAGACCTTTCAGAAGATGCTAAAGCATACAAGACAAGCGAAGTTGGTGATTGGTTGGCCAAGAACGTTTAATAACATATTTATATTAGCAAAAAAACCTCCCAAGTTAACTTGGGAGGTTTTTTTATATCATTTTAACTGTGATTCGGCTCTCACTTGTTAAGTGAATTTCTATCCTACACCTAACTATTATAAGCCAATTTTCTATATTTATTTGCTCTTTGTCTTCTATATACAAGGATACCTATAGCCATTGCCACACCAGTTCCTGCCAGCATAGCACCTACAATTCCGGAATAAACAACACTATATCCATATGCTATTGGCAGTCCCGCCAAATAGGCTCCAGAAGCATTTCCCATATTAAAAGCACTTTGGTTCATTGATGATCCCAGCATTTCATTTCCTTTAGAGGTATTTATTATCGCCATCTGTATAGGTGTAGACACCGTAAAAGAAGCCAACCCCATCAAGAAAGTCATCATCAATAATATCTGTGGGTTTGTTGCTACTACCGCATTGATAAGTAATAAAAGCACCATAAAACTCAAACTTATAGCTACTGCCTTTAACGGTGCGAACCACTCAGCCATTTTTGCTCCTAAGAAATTACCGACCACCATACCAAGACCGGCCAAAATCATGGCGTAACTGACCATGTTTTCTCCCATTCCCGCAATATCGGTTACCAAAGGGGCTATATAGCTATACCAAGCGAAAAAGCCTCCTGTACCTATAGTAGTTAATGCAATAAGCGCCCATAATTCGCCATTTCTCAAACCTTTATTCTCATTTGATCGCGCTTTGGGAAGCTCTGGTTCTATTTTTGGCATCCAAAAAAGCACACTTAAAATCGCCATGAATCCAACAATTCCCACCATAAAGAAAGATAAACTCCAATCATAATGGTGTCCTATATAAGTTCCGGTTGGCACACCAATAACGTTTGCAATGGTCAACCCTGAGAACATTACGGCAATTGCTTGAGCAGATTTTCCTGCTTTCACCAATTTACCGGCAACTACAGCGCCTATACCAAAAAAGGCGCCATGTGGAAGGCCAGATAGAAACCGAGTAATTAATAAGGTAGTGTAACTATCCGAAAAACCGGAAAGCGTATTAAATACAGTAAACCAACCCATTAATAATAATAGAACGGTACGTGAATTTAACTTACCCCCTACTTTTGTTAATAAGGGAGCACCAACAACTACACCTAACGCGTATGCTGCAATTGAATGACCTGCTTGTGGAATGGTAATATTCAATCCTTTGGCTACATCTGGAAGAATTCCCATTATAACGAATTCCGTTAACCCAATACCAAAACCTCCTATCGCTAAAGCTATTAGCGCTTTTCTGTTTGCTGTGTTTGTTTTCATAGCACACACCTTTTTAGTTAAACAATATTATTTGTAAGATTTGGAACTTACATTAAAAATTAACAAAAATTTTATCCAAAGATATGGCGAGAAAATCAATTAAAAATATGCGCGATTATCAAATTTATGTTCATAATTACCCATAAAAAAGAATACCCCTATAAATAGGGGTAAAATCTTATACTTTAAACTTATGTTAGCGTTTCAAGAGAAACCTTGAAAAATACACAAAGCTATGATAGAAACCTTTGTGCATTCGTAGTTTCACGGGATAGATTACAAAATATAATCCGTACTCACGAAGTTAGACAACTTAGCCTCCAACAACTGTTGAATAGTCTCATTGTTCAAATCATTATCCTTAAAAGCGACAAAAGTCCGTATAGAAAAAGAGCGCAAGGCATCATGAACACTCAATGTTGCTTGAGCTGAATCCTTTCTTCCAGTAAACGGATACATATCCGGTCCACGTTGACAAGAACTATTTAAGTTTACGCGACAAACCAAGTTAACAAGCGTATCTATTAATGGTGAAAGCGCATAGACGTCTTTACCAAAAAGGCTTACCTGCTGACCATAATTACTTTCGGCCATATCATTTAATGGTTCTTCAATGTCAGAAAACGAAAGAACAGGCACAACCGGTCCAAATTGCTCTTCCTGATAAACTCTCATGTCTTTATTTACAGGAAAAAGTACCGCTGGCCAAATATAATTATCGAATTTCTGACCTCCTTTTTTGTTTAATATTTTAGCACCCTTTTCAATAGCATCATCTATTAACTCTTGAATATAGGCTGGTTTACTTGGCTCTGGCAACGGCGTTAATTTAACTCCGTCTTCCCATGGATTCCCGAATTTCAATTCGTCTACTCGTTTTGAGTAACGCTTTAGAAATTCATCTTTAATATCTTCATGTACATAAATCACTTTAAGTGCCGTACATCTTTGTCCATTAAAGGACAATGTACCCGCAATACATTCATCTATGGTTAAATCTAAATCAGCATCCGGAAGAATAATTGCAGGATTTTTTGCCTCTAATCCTAAAACCAAACGCAAACGGTTACTTTTTGGATGCTGCTCTTGTAGTGCATTCGCAGATTTACTATTTCCTATTAATGCAAGTACATCAATTTTACCGGTCTGCATAATTGGTGCAGCAACGGCTCTACCTCTACCAAAAATAATATTCACCACTCCTTTTGGAAAGGAAGATTGAAAAGCTTCCAACAACGGGGTAATCAATAAAACGCCATGCTTTGCAGGTTTAAAAATAACCGTGTTACCCATTATTATGGCAGGTATCAACAAAGCAAATGTTTCGTTAAGCGGATAATTATAAGGCCCTAGACATAATACAACACCTAATGGTCCTCTTTTTATATGCGCATAAACACCATCGTGTTTTTGAAACTTGGCAGAATTACGGTCTAGTTCTTTATATTCTTCAATAGTATCATTAATATAATCTACCGTACGATCAAACTCCTTTTGACTATCCGGTAAAGATTTACCAATTTCCCACATCAAAAGTTTTACAACAATCTCGCGTTTGGTCTTCATTTGACGCACGAAATTTTCCATACACTCAATACGGTCTTTTACATGCATAGTGGGCCAAACCCCTTGCCCTCTTTTGTAGGCTCCCATAGCAGAATCCAATGCCTCAAGGGCTGCAGGTTCTCCCATGTCAGGAATGCTACCTAATAATGTAGGCTTATATTCTTCTGTTGAGGATATAGTAGAAAATACCTCAGTAGTATTGCCTTCCCATGTTTTCAGTTCGCCATTAACCAAATATTTTTTTTGATTTATTGTCTGGTCAATTTCGTATTCTTTAGGTATTGCTGTCATTTTAAGAAGGGTTTATTATAATAGATATGATGGCTACAAATAGTAGCTATACGAAAATACATAATTATGAAATCAGAGCTTATTTTTGAGAAAACTAAATACAGACAATTAGCTACAATTTCATAAAAGAGCTAGAAATTGTGAAACCCTAAACCAAATATTGAAAAAGGTCTGGCTTATCGTTCAAATAATCTCCATAAAAATTATTTGCTTTCATACGTTGAACTAAAGGCTGAAGGTCCTCTGGACTTTTTAACTCTATACCCACAATGGCAGGAGCATTCTCCCTACTCGATTTTTTAGAATATTCAAAATGGGTAATATCGTCATCAGGACCTAAAATCTCTGCCACAAATTCTTTCAAAGCACCTGGTCTTTGCGGGAACCTAACTATAAAGTAGTGCTTAAGCTGACCGTAAAGCAGCGCACGCTCTTTAATCTCGGCTGTTCTAGTGATGTCGTTATTGCTTCCGCTTAGGATACAAACTACATTTTTACCTTTTATTTCTTCAGCAAAAGCATCTAAAGCAGAAATAGTCAAAGCACCTGCTGGTTCAACAACTATAGCATCTCTATTGTAAAGGTCCAAAATAGTCTGACATACCTTTCCTTCTGCAACGGTAACCATATCATGAAGTCCATTTTTACAGATTTCAAAAGTTAGATCACCCACTTTTTGAACCGCAGCACCATCAATAAATTTATCGATTTTAGAAAGTTCTGTATTCCTATTGTTTTTTATGGAGGTCTTCATAGAAGGAGCACCTTCTGGCTCTACTCCTATAATTTTGGTATTTGGCGATAGTTCTTTAAATACTCCGATTAGACCAGAAGCCAATCCTCCGCCACCAATTGCCACAAATATGTAATCTATAGGTTCCTTGACTTGGTCTAACAATTCCAAGCCTACAGTACCTTGACCTTCTATCACTTTAGGGTCATCAAAAGGATGAATAAACGTTTTCTTATTGCTTTCGCAGAATGTTCTAGCACTTTTTGAAGAGTCGTCAAAAGTATCTCCTTCCAAAACTATCGTTACCCATTCTCCTCCAAACAATCTAGTTTGCTCAACTTTCTGTTTAGGGGTTACGGATGGCATGTATATCGTGCCAGGAATTTTTAAATGGTTACAAGCAAAAGCTACTCCCTGGGCATGATTACCTGCACTGGCACAAACAATTCCGTTTGTTCTTTCCTTCTCTGAAAGCGAACTAATTTTGTTGAATGCCCCTCGTATTTTATACGAACGCACTCTATGTAAATCTTCTCTCTTGAGAAGTATATTGGAATCATACGCTTTTGACAAACGTATGCTGGACATTAGCGGAGTAACCGTAGCGACCTCTGCAATAGTAGTAGCCGCCTTTTTTATATCCGATATTTTAGGAAAATATGTCATATTAAAAAACCCTGTCTAGATTTTCAACTTCCTTATATTCTGGAAGAGTAAAAAAACCGGACAGGGCTGTTTTATAAATTATACAATCGGCTTCATTGCCGTCATCGATGCACGAAGTCTTGCACCTACAATTTCTACATCGTGATCACGAAGTGCTTTGTTGACAGTAATTAATTTAGCGTTATCAACACCATTACCTTTACCGGCAGCATATGCTTTACCAATAACGTCTGTATCAATTTTCTTCATGAAGTCAGTCAATAGAGGCTTACAAGCATGATCAAACAAATAACAACCGTATTCAGCAGTATCAGAAATAACACGGTTCATTTCGAACAATTTCTTTCTTGCGATAGTGTTAGCGATTAGCGGAGTTTCGTGTAATGACTCATAGTAAGCAGACTCACCAATAATACCAGACTCTGTCATGCTTTCAAAAGCCAATTCAACACCAGCTCTAACCATAGCGATCATTAATACGCCATTGTCATAAAATTCTTGCTCAGAGATTTTATCGTCACCTGCAGGAGTTTTTTCAAAAGCGGTTTCGCCAGTTTCTGCACGCCAAGTCAATAAGTTTTTATCGTCATTGGCCCAGTCTTCCATCATTGTTTTTGAGAAATGACCAGTCATAATATCATCCATATGCTTTTGGAAAAGTGGACGCATGATATCTTTCAATTCTTCTGAAAGTTCAAAAGCTTTGATTTTTGCAGGATTAGACAAACGATCCATCATGTTAGTGATACCACCGTACTTCATTCCTTCCGTAATGGTTTCCCATCCGTATTGAATCAATTTAGAAGCATAACCAGCATCAATACCTTTCTCGATCATCTTATCAAAACAAAGAATACTTCCTGTTTGCAACAATCCACAAAGGATAGTTTGCTCACCCATTAAATCTGATTTTACTTCAGCAACAAAAGAAGACTCAAGAACACCAGCTCTATGCCCACCTGTACCGGCTGCATATGCTTTAGCTTGCTCTAAACCTTTTCCTTCTGGATCATTCTCTGGGTGTACCGCAATTAAAGTTGGAACACCAAAACCTCTTTTATACTCTTCACGAACCTCAGAACCCGGACTCTTTGGCGCTACCATTATTACTGTAAGATCTTCACGAACTTGAGTACCTTCTTCAACGATGTTAAAACCATGAGAATAAGATAATGTAGCTCCTTTTTTCATTAATGGCATTACAGCCTTAACTACAGCTGTATGCTGCTTGTCCGGAGTTAGGTTAATAACCATATCGGCACTTGGAATCAACTCTTGGTACGTACCAACAGTAAATCCGTTTTCGCTAGCATTTAAAAACGATTGTCTTTTCTCTTTAATTGCAGCGTCACGCAAGGTATAAGCGATATCCAAACCTGAATCGCGCATGTTTAAACCTTGGTTCAAACCTTGGGCTCCACAACCAACAATAACTATTTTTTTTCCTTTTAAAGCTGATACACCATCGGCGAATTCTGAAGCATCCATGAACCTACATTTGCCCAATTGCTTCAGTTGATCTCTCAACGATAATGTATTAAAGTAATTTGCCATTTTTCAATCGTGTTTTTAAATTCCCTCCAAAGCTATTTTTATTATAGACAATGACCGGAACTCCTTATTAAATTAATTATTAATTTCTATTATTTATCTTGATAAAACTCATTAAGCAAAGCAGTAATCTGCATCTCTTCTTTAGAAACAGAAATACGACCCGTGCGTACAAATTGCATGATACCAAATGGCTTCAATTGATCGTACATCTCATTAATTTCGTTTCTACGTCCTGATTTTGCAATTACAAAAAAGTCGCGGGCAACAGTTACAATTTGTGAATTGTTGTCCTTAATAATATTCTGAATCTGTCTTTCATCAAAAAGCAGGTTAGAAGCTATTTTGAAAAGAACCGATTCTTGATAAATGGTTTCTTCATCCGTGTGAAAAAAGGCTTTTATCACCTCTATTTGCTTTTCTATTTGGCCCACAATATTATGTGTCCATTTCTCTGTAGTATAGACAACTATAGTAAACTTAGATACGCCTTCAATTTCTGATTTAGAAACATTTAAACTCTCTATGTTAATGTGTCTCTTTAAGAATATCCCAGAGATTCTATTCAGTAAACCTACATTGTTTTCAGAATATACCGATATAGTAAACCATTCTTTTTCCATTATTCAATTTAATATCGTTTCATCGAGCGCAGTCGATAAGAAACATTGTCATTCACTTAACCTCTCGACCGCACTCGAGAGCGAATTTTCCTTTTAATAAGGTAATCCAGTATTTATTTTTTAACTCGCTAAAAAACTGCGACACTTAACTATTTCTAACTGCAATTATCAAACCTGTTGACCAATTTAACTTGGTCAAAGTAAAGTCTGATCTCTTCTCTAAATAAGCAACCAAACGCGTTACATTATCCTCATGCCCTTCCGGCCAATTAGGTTGAGCGGTCATATCATCAATTACATAAAAACCACCGACTTTTACGAAATCCAATACTTCATCAATCTCACTATATTTCCCAGGCCAAGCATCGGCAAAAATCAAATCGAATTTTTCACCTAAATAGTTTTTAATCCATTCAGAACCATCTTCACAGAACAGCTTCACCCTTTTATCAGACTCAAAATAATCCTTAACAATGGCAATCAGCTTAGGGTCATTATCAACCGATATCAATTCAGATTCAGCATCCATGCCATCTACCATCCATGACAGGCTCAATCCAATACCAGTACCGAGTTCCAAAAACTTTCCTTTTGGTTTTGAAGCCATCAGTGTTTTTAGCAACGTACCTATATATACATCAGAAGGCATGGTAAAACCAATTTCTGCCGACTTCTGCTCTATTTGTTGATGGATTTTTGGTTTGTCCTGTATATTGGAATCTATCACCTTTTTATCTTTAAATACTATTTGTAAAGTGTCTTATATTAAGAGATTACTTAAGACGAACTTCGGAAACCGAAGCCCCAGAAGGAATCATCGGAAACACGTTATCTTCTTTCTCAACTTTCACTTCTAAGAAATAAGCATCTTTTGAAGCAATCATTTCTTTAATGGCCACTTTTAGGTCTTTGCGAGTACTTACTCTTTTAGCCTCAATACTATACCCTTCGGCTATTTTTACAAAATCTGGATTAACCATTACCGTAGACGCGTATCTTCTATCAAAGAAAAGCTCTTGCCACTGGCGTACCATACCTAAATGGTCATTATTCAAGACCACAATTTTTACAGGTACTTTATGCTGAAAAATCACACCCAACTCCTGAATGGTCATTTGATAACCACCATCTCCAATAATAGCTACAACCTCCCGTTCCATGGCACCCATTTTGGCACCAATAGCCGCAGGAAGCGCAAAGCCCATGGTTCCAAGACCACCTGAAGTAATGTTACTCTTGCTTTGTTTGAACTTGGCATAACGACAACCAATCATCTGGTGTTGTCCAACATCAGTAACAATTACTGCTTTTTGTCCAGATTCAACATTTATTTGCTCTATAACCTCACCCATAGTCAACCCTTCCTTAGTAGGGTGAATATCTTTATTGATTACCTGATCAAATTCAATTTTATACATCTCCTTGAACTTACTATGCCAAGCCTCATGCTTATTTTCTTTAATCATTGGCAGCAATAGCTCCAAAGTGTCTTTAGAGTTACCCAGAACAGCTACATCTGCACGTACATTCTTATTGATTTCTGCTTTATCTATTTCAAAATGAATAACTTTCGCCTGTTTAGCATAAGTATCCAAACTGCCCGTTACACGATCATCAAAACGCATACCTATGGCAATTAACACATCGCATTCATTTGTTAGAACGTTTGGTGCATAATTACCATGCATACCAACCATACCAACATTTAAAGGATGTTCACTATCTAAAGCAGAAGCACCCATTATAGTCCATGCAGCAGGAACTCCAGACTTCTCTATTAAAGCTTTAAGCTCTTCTTCTGCTTTACCTAAAATAATACCTTGCCCCCAAACTATTAGTGGTTTCTTAGCATTGTTAATAAGCTGAGCAGCAGCTTCTATTGATTGAACATTTGGTTTAGGTACAGGATTGTAACTACGTACAGCAGTGCATTTTTCGTAACTAAAATCAAACTCATCTATCTGAGCATTTTTAGTAATATCGATCAAAACTGGACCTGGTCTACCTGACTTGGCAATATAAAATGCCTTTGCCATTATTTCAGGAATTTCAGCAGCTTCCGTAATCTGATAGTTCCACTTTGTAACCGGTGTAGAAATTCCGATAATATCAGTTTCCTGAAAAGCATCCGACCCTAACAAGTGACGTGTAACTTGACCAGTAATACACACCAAAGGTGTAGAATCTATCTGAGCATCTGCCAGACCAGTAACAAGGTTAGTTGCCCCAGGACCAGATGTAGCCATAGCAACACCTACTCTACCCGAAACTCTAGCATAGCCTTGTGCAGCATGCGTAGCACCCTGCTCGTGGCGTGTTAAAATATGAGTCAGTTTATCTTGAAATTTATATAATTCATCATAAACCGGCATAATAGCACCTCCTGGGTAACCATACAGCAAATCCACACCCTCAGCCAACAAGCAATGTATAATGGCTTCTGCACCGCTAATTTTAAGCTTTGTTTTCTTTGGGTTCACTTCCGTTTTTATTTTAACTGTTTCCATAGGTCTTTATTCCTTATAATAGCTAATTCGCAGAGACCACTCTGCTTTTGATTTCTCATCGTATTTCGAGAAACCCTTTCATATTCATTAAAACTCATCGGTTACACAACCTTGGGCTGCAGATGATACTGATCGTGCGTATTTGTATAACACACCTTTTTTAAACTTCAACTCAGGCTGAACCCAAGATTCTTTTCTTTTTGCTAATACCTCATCTGAAACCTCAACATTAATTGAATTGGTTTCGGCATCAATCGTAATAATATCACCATCTTCTATTAAAGCGATGTTACCACCCTCTTGAGCTTCTGGAGAAATATGTCCAACAACAAAACCGTGTGTACCCCCTGAGAAGCGACCATCCGTTATTAAAGCTACATCCTTACCAAGTCCTGCACCCATAATGGCAGCAGTAGGTTTAAGCATTTCTGGCATACCGGGTCCTCCTTTTGGTCCTTCATAACGAATAACCACAACATCACCTTTCTTCACCAAACCTTTACCAATACCATCATTTGCCGCATATTCACCATTAAAGACTTTTGCCGTTCCTTTAAACAACAACCCTTCTTTACCCGTAATTTTTGCTACAGAACCATTTTCAGCAAGGTTTCCGTACAACATACGCAAGTGACCCGTTGCCTTTATAGGGTTCTCCAAAGGCATGATTACATCTTGTCCTTCTTCCAAATCCGGAACATCCTCTAAGTTTTCCGCTAATGTTTTTCCTGTCACGGTCAAACAATCGCCATGTAGCAATCCATTTTTCAATAAATATTTTAATACCGCTGGAATTCCACCAACACGGTGCACATCTTCCATAAGGTATTTTCCACTTGGCTTTAAATCCGCTATAAACGGAGTAGTATCACTTATATGTTGAAAATCTTTTAATGTAAAGTCGATATCCGCAGCTCTTGCTATTGCCAAGAAATGCAATACAGCATTAGTGGAACCACCCATTATAGTCACCAAACGAATAGCATTCTCTAGAGATTTACGCGTTACGATATCTAAAGGCTTAATATCTTTTTCTATAAGTAAGCGCATCTGCTTACCTGCAGCTATAGATTCTGCCTTTTTCTCATCACTGATTGCAGGATTTGAAGAGTTATAAGGCAAGGACATCCCTAAAGCTTCAATTGCAGAAGCCATAGTGTTGGCGGTATACATACCACCACAGGCACCAGCCCCTGGAATTGATTTTTTAATAATGTTTTTATATTCAGGCTCTTCCATAGTGCCCGCAACTTTCTCGCCCCATGCTTCAAAAGCAGAAACGATATCTAATTTTTTGTGATTGTGACATCCTGAAGCCGTAGTACCTCCGTAAACTAATATTGCAGGACGGTTAAGACGCAACATTGCCATAAGAGCGCCAGGCATGTTTTTATCACAACCAACTACGGTAACAAGACCGTCATATGACATTCCTTGAACCACAGTCTCCATTGAATCTGCAATAATATCTCTAGATGGAAGTGAGAAACGCATTCCAGGAGTTCCCATAGAAATACCATCACTTACACCAATTGTATTGAAAATAAGACCAAGTGTTTCTTTAGAATTAACACCTTCTTTTACCATTTTGGCCAAATCGTTCAAGTGCATGTTACAAGGGTTCCCCTCATAACCAGTACTTGCAATACCAATTAACGGTTTACTAAAATCTTCATCCTTAAAACCTATGGCATAAAGCATTGCTTGTGCCGCTGGTTGTGTTGAATCCTGTGTTACGTTCTTACTGTATTTATTCAGTTCCATTAAGCGCTATATAATTGGTTGTTCTATTTACAATATGTACTCTCTCTATTCAAAGGTATTCTTTTCTTTATTTCAGCATTTTAGGTCTAGCTTTCCTATCTAAATCCAATAGTTAAAAAAATTATATAAAATTCTAGTTTTCAGTTATTTAACTATTAAATTTTATCATATTCAATTCATCTATTTTCACCTTTTACCATCATACTTAAGACCAAAACAAGGTATATCTATACCATAAAGCCTATAAAAACATAAAAAGGCCTGTATCAAATCAATTAGATACAGGCCTTTCTAAACAATGAAAATCTGCATCACTCTCTTCTGAGAATGACATCAATTATCACGATTGTATGAGCTTTGAATTTCATTAGAACAATATTAAACAAATTGTAACAGGAGAACAAAGAATTATTCGCAGAAATTTACCACTTTAATTATTAATTTAATTTGAATTGTACCTCATCGCCATATTTTTTCTGGGCAAGTACAGATATAGCCCTGTCGGAAAGTTGTAATATACGCGGATACCCTCCCGTAGTCTGACCATCTTTCATTAAAATTATTAGTTTACCGGATGGGGTTAACTGCACCGTACCGGGAAGAGTGGCCGATGTAATCATAGAGGTTTTAAGACCTTCTATCTTTTCTTCAAGCTTGTAAGCCATTCTATTGTTTTCATTGGAAATACTGAATTTTTTTCCAAACAACATTTCTAATTGTTTATCGGAAAGGCTTTCAAACTCGGGACCCTTAGTAACCTTCAATTCTTTTTCGTCCAAGAAAGAATCAACTATTATCTTACTTATTTTAGGTTCAAAAAGAGAACATGCATCATATTCCAATTCACTACCATCTGCCAGATGGTTTTTTTTAGTTACCGAAGAAAAGAACGAGCGACTCCCTAAAACCAAAGGAGCTTTGAACCCACCCTTTACAGCTAGGTAATTCCTGAAACCTTTTTCTAGTTTTCCGTAAGAGAGAATATCTCCTTTTTTCACCTTTATTACTTCGTAGTTATTTATGGGTTCATTGTTGAGTGTAACAGAGAGTAATGCGCCCCCCATACTAATATATGTTTCCTCTTCGAAAATTAAAGTTGGACCAGTCATGGTTATTTCCAATACTGCCGCACGTATATCATTATCTAAAAGCTGATTGACCTTTTTTGCCGAAAACCCGTCCATATAACCCGCAACGGGTACTCCTTTATTTAAATAGCCATACCTACCAATATCTTGAACCGAAGTAAACAAACCAGATTTGAGGACTTTAAGCATCTAATATGATTTTTTCAAGTTTGTAAATACCGACTTCACTCTCAATTTTATGCAAGTTATACTCGGCCCTTGTTATTTTATAAAATTGAACTTGATCCCCTACGCTTATGAAACAAGGTTCTTTGGCTTTAGGGTCAAACATGGGTACGGAACAGTTCCCAATTATATTCCACCCTCCGGGTGAGTCTTGTGGATAAATACCCGTTTGCTTACCTGCCAGACCAACAGAACCACTTAAAACCTTAGAGCGAGGCTCTTCCCTTCTATCAAACTCTAAAGCTTCGGGCACACCTCCTAAATAGGTAAACCCCGGAAGAAACCCAATCCCAAAGACGGTATATACACTAGAGGTATGTAATGAAACTATTTCATCTATGGTCTTACCTGATTTCTGAGAGATTTCCTTTAAGTCTATTCCAAAGTCTTCATCGTAGCATACAGGTAAACGCCATAAAATCTTTTCGCGTTTTACTACTTTTATATCTTCTTTGTACCAATTCAGCAGTTTTACCTTCAACTGATCAAAATCAATTGGCTCTTCTCTATATATAAGGGTAACGGAATTATAAGCAGGTACAATCTCCCATTCCTCTTCCTTTAAGCAACACTCTTTAAGGTATTGAGTAAATTGTAATATATCTTCAAGAATAGCTACATCTACTCTACCGGGCCATTCTAGTAAAATAGCATGAATGCCAAAGGGTCGTATTGAAATTGGATAACTGTTCACTTTTTAATATACGTATTATGGTTTGGTAATTCTTCAGTAAGATACAATACTATTTCTAATGCAGATGGTGTATCTCCATGAATACAAAAGGTATCTACTAAGATTGGTATTTCTTTTCCGTCAATCGTTTTTACCCTTTTATTTTTTACCATTTCTAAGATATGCTTTAAAACCTCTTTCTTATCGGTTATCAAAGCTTTTGGCAACTTTCTAGATACTAGACTTAAATCTACCTCATAATTCCGGTCTGCAAAACCTTCATACTTTAACTGGAATCCTTCTGCTAAAGCTGCTTTAGCTATTTCCGAGCCATAGGGAGCATACAAAAAAGTATCATTCTTGTATTCTTTAACTGCTTCTAAAAACAAAACAGCCAAAGACGCATCCTTAGCAATATCATTATATAGTGCTCCATGTGGCTTTATATGATGCAGCTTCACTCCATGTTCGTCCAAAACCTCAACAAGACTATTTACTTGACTCCTAATACTATCAACAAGTTCTTTTGCCGCTATTCCTATAGAGAGGCGGCCAAAGTTGGATATATCCGGATATGATGGGTGAGCACCTACCAAAATACCATTCGCTTTAGCTAAGCTAACTACCTTAGTCATGCATTCCTTATTTCCCGCATGACCTCCGCAGGCTATATTACAAGAAGAAAGCATAGGCAATAGTTCTTTTTCATTGCCAACACCTTCACCAACATCACAGTTCAAATCTATATAGTTACGCGTCATTTTAAAATTTGGAATTTCTAAAATACTCATAATCTTTTAGACCTCCTGTCAGAAAACATCTTATCTTAACAAAGAATATACACACCTAACCATCTCTCGCAAGCCCTCGTTTCACCACAGTTTTAACATTTTTTAATGCCGTTTATCTAAAAAAATGCAGTTTATCTAAAACTAGGGTGCCGTATGTCGAATCGATATAATATCCGCAAAAATTACAGGTTATTATTATCCCAAATCGAACTTCCCCCTCATTTTTACCGGGGCCAAATTGACCTACTGAAATGAATTGTTTAGAATGTAATAAAACACTTGGCTACACCGATCACAGACAGTCTATGGACACTTTAGGTGTTGAATTATGTGATGAGCATATGCCAAGAATGTCAAAATTGATTGAAATCAATAGTACACCTCGCGAGGCCATACAATTATATTATGGTTTAAAAGAAGCTGGCGTGTCCTCCATGTTAGAATGGTGGGATGGCTCTAAGTCAATAGATATAGCAATATCAAGAGTAAAACTCAATATTGAAATAGATACGGAGTACCATATGATGACTCACGAACAGGCCATAAATGACCTAGAAGAAGCTATGCATTCTTTTAAAAATGGCTTTACCACAATACGAATACCTCATGTTCTTATAAAATATTATCTTAAAGAAACCGTTACAAATATTCTAGGGATAATGGAAGGCTTGCGTGTACATATCAAAGCGATATAAACTTAAAACCTTATTATCATGTCAAATACTACAAAGATTCTAAAGACTCCGTTGAGAATTTCAATCGCAATTTTGTTATTGGGCATGCTATCGCGCATTTTTCATTGGCCATATGCATCAGAGACTATTTTGGTTGCATTTTCGGCTATTCTCCTACTCTATAGTGTTCGCTTTTGGAAAAAAGAAACCAAACTATTCATTGATATCGTTAAATTAGTAATGGTAGTTAGCTGGGCACTTAATGGAATTTTCAGAGTATTAGATTTACCTTTCACCTTACTATTTCAAGTTCTTATTGCAATTTCCTTTATTACTTGGTTCATTATGGAAGGAACCGCTTACTTCTTAGATGAAGACCGCAGACAAAAAAATAACATGGCACGAGTACTTTGGAATTTTGCCATGGTCGTAGGAGCTTTATCCATTATTGCCGGCAGCCTTCTAAACATGCTCAATGAAGCATATGCCATTCCACTTCTTGCCGTGGGTATTACTATTATTGTTGCTTACATTTTAAAAGATGTTTTTGCTACAACCACTAAAGGGGAAGAAGATCACGGAAACGGCGAGTTTCAATTATAACTACCCCCCTTACCTTTACATAAGCCTGAAAAGATTCTCAACCATTAGGTTTCATAGCCCTACAGCTCTTCAAAATAGATAGAATTCCAATGTAAGGCGCTTCACCTTGAGCAATAGTATTTAGCTCAACAGGATGTAATAAATGTTTACGCACTCCCTCATACAAATAGTTATATATTTTTTTTTAAGCAATTCTCCACAAGGAAGACAATAAACCTAAATATTGTAGGACGAATTGTTGGATGAGTGGTTTTAAAAAGAAGATTAGGTGATTTTGGCGCTTGTCCGTTTATAGAATTTTACCTACTCCTTACCGATATTAAGGTTTTCAATCGAATTTAATGCCCATTGCACGAAACAGAAGAGTGTTAACAGCATAGGACTACGTTTTATATGTAAACCATTTACTATGAAAGAAAAAACTACTCTAAACGATTATCTTGTTTATGCTTTTTGCGCCTTTTGCTTCCTATGGTCACTATACGTGATATTCTTTGCAACTATGTACTAAGATTAATAAGAATCAATGCTCCCATACTAAATACATTAGCATAGGAGCATTTTATATAACTAATAATATAAGATAAAAAATAGGTTGAGTTATCAAATACCTCAAATTTAACCAAAAAATAACCCAAAAATTGTGGGGTTTTTCTCTGTTTACTATACGTACATACTTTTAAATTTGTGCAAGGAACAATTCAGAGATAATTATGAAGATAAGAGACAAACTAACCTATGCCTATGTTGCGTTTAATGTGATTTTTATAATTGTAATGGCAGTTTTCCTATATAGGAATTCTCCTTTTTAGAAGTCTATTAAAAATTCAAACTTAGATTACCAAGCTCCTGTCTTCCCTAAAAGATAGGAGCTTTTTTAATGTACTATCCTAACCAACCTTCTCTATCTAAACTACGATATTGTATAGCTTCAGCTACATGGGTCCCATTTACTGCTTCCACTCCCTCTAAATCGGCAATGGTCCGCCCAACTTTTAAAATACGGTCATAGGCACGCGCCGAAAGATTTAAACGCTCCATAGCGTTCTTTAGTAATTCTTTGGAAGGTTCATCTAACCTACAGAACTCCCTTATCTGTTTGGTGTTCATTTGAGCATTGTAGTGCACATTAGGAAATTCAGCAAAACGTTTGGTCTGAATTTCTCTTGCTGCCGTTACTCGTTTTCTAATTTCAACACTACTTTCTCCATTACGGTCTTCCGATAATTTCTCAAAAGGGACTGGTGTAACTTCAATATGAATATCTATACGATCTAATAAAGGACCTGATATTTTACTCAGGTAACGTTGCATTTCTGCAGGCGAGGATGTCACCGGTGCATCTGGGTCATTAAAATAACCTCCAGGACTAGGATTCATACTTGCCACTAACATAAAACTACTTGGGTAGGTAACCGTAAAGCGAGCTCTAGCAATGGTCACCTCTCTGTCTTCCATAGGTTGGCGCATCACTTCAAGTACCCTACGTTCAAACTCTGGAAGCTCATCTAAAAACAAAACTCCATTATGGGATAATGATATTTCTCCCGGTTGCGGATAACTACCGCCACCTACTAATGCAGCAGAACTAATTGTATGATGTGGATTTCTAAAGGGACGTTGGCTCATTAAGCCCATATTCTTTATTTTCCCTACTACACTATGGATTTTTGTAGTTTCCAAGGCTTCGTGCAAAGTCATTGGCGGCAAAATAGAAGGCAACCGTTTCGCTAGCATAGTTTTACCTGCTCCCGGAGGACCAACCAAAATAATATTATGCCCGCCCGCGGCACCAATTTCCATACATCGTTTTATACTCTCTTGCCCTCTTACATCGGAAAAATCGAATTCAGGGAAATCTAAGGTCTTATAAAATTCTTCCCTTGTATTTATAATAGTCTGTTCCAACGGAGTTCCTTTATCAAAGAATTCTATAACCTCACTTATATTCTCTACTCCAAAGACTTTTAAACCAGATACAATTGCTGCTTCTCTTGCATTCTCTTTAGGTAAAATAAAGCCTTCAAAGCCCTCCTCCTGAGCCTTAATAGCAATGGGTAACGCTCCTTTTATGGGATGTAAACTGCCATCTAAAGAAAGCTCTCCCATGATAATATACCTATCGATTTTATCTGTCCAGAAGCGGTCAAAATTCCAATTGCCAAAGTCAAGTCATAAGCCGACCCTTCTTTGCGAAGATCCGCTGGTGCCAAGTTCAAGGTTATTTTCTTTCCAGGAATTTTGTAACCGTTATTTAGCAGCGCTGCCGCAATACGGTAATTACTTTCTTTTATAGCATTATCAGGCAAGCCTACCAAGTGGTAGCCAACTCCCTTATCTACATTTACTTCTACTGTGATTGTTGTCGCGTCCACTCCAAAAACGGCACTTCCAAAAACTTTGGTGAGCATATTGGTTTGTTATTTAGTATTCTATGGTTAGTTTCTTCCTTATTGTTAAAGCAAAATAAAGTGCTAGTCTTTCTTAATTTTCTGGGCTGAATGTAAGCACTGATTTTGAAGTAGATATTATCTCTTCCTTATTGAGCATCATCTTACGAAACTCACCATTTACATACATTTCAGCTTGGTCTTTATAATGTATACTAAAAGGGTTTCCAGACTGCCCTGTAGGCAGAATACTCATGCTATTTTCTACATCTGAAAAATCAACTACTCTTCTGGTTGATGGTCCTGAGCTAACTTTATAAACGCCATCATCCGTATACGGAAAAAACATATTATTAATTACTTCCCGCGTTCCATTCACAGAAAAAGGACCCACATTAAAAAAAGAACGTAGTGCATCTATTTGACCAATAGGATGCCCATGCTCTATGGTATGAACGCGTCCCCAAACCCAACCGGAGCTATCATTGCCCAAGGTCTGCTCCAAAGCCTGCAGTGCTTCCTGAAAGGAAACGTTAACAATATCAGCTTGACTTTCTGTGATATCTGGTGTACTGGCATCATCCCACCAAATGGAACTTTCATTTGCCACTATAGGTGCTATTGTCCGTTTTATTAAATGTGTGTTTTGTATTTCCTCAAAAAGTGTATCCCCCAATTCATCTTCAAAAGTATTACGCAATATAAAATACATCCATCTATGATATACCGTGGCCTCTGTGCTTCCTGTTGGGTAATCACCTTTCCATTGCCTTAAACCGTCCAAAATCTTTAAATGAGTAGCGCTAAGACTATCTACTTCAACTTTTTTAAGCAACATCCTAACAATCTCAACATTCACTGGCGATGTATCATCAGTAATCATATCGCCCACAGCCTCCTTATCCCAATCATTCTTACTTTCTAGCAATTGAACAATTCTTCTTGCTCTATTTTCTGGCAGGTAATAGCCCGGATATAGCATTCCCGCAATGGAGTCTGGTTGGTTGTTTGCAGAATATACATACTCCCATGGCGGATTTATAGTTTGTGGATTCTTGCTAAAATCCAAATACTCTTTTTCAACAGGTAGGCCTTTTCCGTTCTCGGCAACGAATTTGGTATTCACGCTATCCGGTATCTTGTAAAGTTTAGCTGCTGCCCACCAAGCTACATTATCTTCAGCATCGCCATAAACAATACCTAAACCTGGTGCATGAAGGTCTTCTAAACCATGTTGAAAATCATCTAATGTTGTTGCATAAGACATATTATATAAGGAATTGAGCAGTTTGTTTTCTACTTTGGTAAATATCCACCACATAGAAATAGGGCGTTCTCCCGTTACCTGATTTGCAATTCCGTTTAAGATTGGACCATGATGTGTTTTTTTATAGGTAAAATGAACATCGTCAGAATCCTTTACTTTAATTGTTCTTGCTATGATTTCATAATCCTTCCACTCATCTCCGCTTCTATACTTTCTTGTATCCGTAGGGTGTGTTTTCTCATAATAAAAATCAACATCGTCATTTTCGAACATTGTCATCCCGTAAGCCAACTTTCGGTTGTGCCCTAATAGCGGATAAGGCACACCAGCCAAATGATAACCGTACTTCTCATAAGTAGGCGTACTCACATGAGCTTCATACCACACTGAAGGTTGAGAAAACCCAATATGAGGGTCATTCGAAAAAATCACTTTTCCATTTTTTGTTTTCTCTGGAGCAATTGCCCATCCATTACTCCCTTCAAAAAGAGGAATAGACAGCTTTTTTAAAGAAGCCATGACATCTGAAATGGACTTGTGTATGGAATCGGTTTTATTTCGAGGATAGTTTTTTATCCACTGCGTTGTTGTATCACTGTTAATTTCTAAATCCTTTAAATATTCAAATCCTAGCTTATCTTTTATCTTGCTTAATAAGGGATCTGTTTTATGCGCCATGGCAAAACTGAAAGCCATGTAACCAATTGTATTATAGACATCCTTTAGAATAAATGGCTTTTTATCAATACCGGTAAGATAAAATTCAACCGGAGTAGGTCCTTCTTTTACAAATTGATTAACACCGTCCAAATAAGCCTGAGACATCTGTACCGCAGCATCTGATGTATTTAGTTTAGCTATGGTTTCTGAAGAATAATCATCTATGCCCAGCGCTAAAAAGAACTTATCTGTTCCTAACAAATCTTTTCCGAAAACCTCTGAAAGTCCACCTTTACCTATCCTACGAAGTAGCTCCATTTGCCACAACCTATCCTGAGCATGCACATAGCCAAGCGCCTTAAATGCATCTGCATCGTTTTCTGCATAAATATGCGGAATCCCGTAAGTATCATAATACACCTTTACTTCTTCAGAAAGATTCTGAAGTTTCTTTTCGCCGTCGTAATCTGGTTTTAGATGATAAGTTAGACTGCCAATTACAACCGCTAGCACACCAACAAGAGCGAGTAAACCCCACCCTAATCGCTTAAATTTCCTCATTCAAGTCAAAGTTTTGACCTAATATAAGAATTATTTATAAGGAGTTTAAAACTGATGGATGAACTACTATTAAGTCCTTCCAGACGGAGTTATCACGCTTATAGACAATACTGAAAATAGTAATATTCCTAAATACATAATTCTCAACTGTACAATTCTAATAGAGAACTAATTACAATTTTTCTTCTTAATTCTTACTCAAATTGTTTGTTATTTAACACTTCTTGTTAAAAAAAGTTAATACTTTCAGGCAAAATCACAAAAAAACACTAAAAATGAAAAAAATCAAAGAAAACTTCTGTCCTTAGCGGTAGCCACAGGCCTAATGTTAGGTTCCTGCTCAGATGATACCATCCAAATAGATGAAACTACCGCACCTTCGGCCGTAAGTGCAAAAACTTCAATTCAAGCACCTACAAAAGGTCATTTTAATTTAGACTTCTCTAATACTGTAAGAGAATTTGAGATAGACCTGAATTTATCTACCGTAGTTGAGCCTAGTGAGTGCGGAGATACCCCATTTAACGAGGTAGCGGATTATTATAACAACTTATTAATAGATGGTTTTATCTCTGCTTGGGACGGTAATCCTGACGCCATTGAAATTATTTTAGAAGATTATTTTGCCATAAACCAAATTGCAGCGGCATACGAAAATAAGAACACCGATTACTTTGGAGCAGATGGAGAGTACACGAACTACGTAAAACAACGTACTAGAAGTCTTGAAAAGTTCTGGGATATGGGTAATTCAATAACCGTTAACGGTCAACACACAGCTACACTAGAAGATTTAGACTTTATCCGGTACATTTATGAAAATTACTCAGATGCAGCTCCAGAAGAAATTGATTATATCTTAAACATAGCGGAGACTTTTAATACAGGAAGCGACCAAATACCTGAAAACCCATTTTTTGCATCAGACGGTTTTGCCACTTTTGACAAGACAATTGTAATTGGCGACGGTATTGTAACATTACTAGAAGACACCGGTCTAGACCCAAAAGTAGTTTGGTCAAGTATTTTAGCCCATGAATGGGGACACCAAATACAATTCTTAAACACTGAAAACTGGGAGTACCCAATACCTGCTTTCAGCAATACCCCCGAATCTACTAGAATGACTGAACTAGAAGCTGATTTTATAACCGGTTACTATCTAACCCATAAAAGAGGCGCTACTTACAACTGGAAACGCGTTGAAGACTTTTTATCCGCCTTTTTTAATATAGGTGATTGTGGTTTTGAAAATCCTGGCCATCACGGTACACCAGCACAACGTTTAGCTGCAGCTAAAGCTGGTTATGACTTAGCCAACGGAGCTAAGAAAAAAGGTAAGATTCTTAGTCAAGAAGCTGTACACCTCGCTTTTCTTGCAGAATTAAACTCAATTACAAATACGGCAGCACCAAGAAGTGTCGCCAGGTAATTATTTTATAAATATTTAATGCAAAAGGCCGCCTTTATAGGGCGGCCTTTTTATTTTCTATTCAATATGTGCAAGATAAATTCTATTTTTCCTTGAAGTTATTCAGCCCTTCTAAAAGCCATTCCAGATACACATCACTATCCGTATACTGAACGGCATTATTCAAGATTTCCAAATCTGGCGACATTAGAACATAATACGGCTGAGAGGCCGCATTGAAATTAACCGTCTGAAAAGTACCCCACTTCTGCCCTATGGTCTCAATATGTTTTACGCGGCCTGTATTGTATTTATAATCTGTTTAATCAAACTCGTACTAATTGTAATATTTATTAACCATTGACATGGCTATTCATTTCGTGGATTTCATTTTTTGTAAGAAAAAACAATATTTTTAGTAGTTGATTAAATATTATTATTACTATTTTTAGTTAAAATAATCACAAAAACACCTATATGAAAAACGCTTATCCAAAAATTGCTGGGATCATCTTTAGCGCAAGTCTCTTTCTTGTCTCCTGTACTAAAGACGAGTTCCAGCCAAGTAATGAAGACAGCTTAACCCCGTTCACCTCAAAAATGACCCTTCCTATTGCAACTATGTCTTCTGAGGCTCCGCCAACTTTAACTAGAAAACTGCCAGAGAAATCAATGTTTCACGACGTTCCTTTTAATTTGGCTTCCATAGTTGAACCTAGTAAATGTACCCTCACACCTTTAGATGACGTGATAGCTGCATCAGTCTCAAGCAACCTTGATTCTATTGGACTTGACTGGTACGATCTCTATGCTGAAATGAATTTCTATTCTACTATAATTGATGATAGTGAACAGTATTTTGGTGCGGATGGAGAAGACACTCAAAAGGTGAAGAACATAACAAGAAGCCTAGAAAGGTTTTGGTTTATGCCACACGAAATAGAGGTACGTGGGCAACATAAAAGCACCTTAGAAGATTACGATAAAATAGTTGACATCTTAATGTTCTGGTATGAATTACCTGCTCAAGATGCTAATGCCTTTGCTTATTATTTTACGAATTTCGTTAACGAGGAAAGCACATTTCTTACTGAAACACCATTGATAGCCGCAGACGGATTTGCCATTGCTTTAGATGGTCTTTTTGGCCAAAATGATCTTATTGTTATTGGTGATGGTATAGTAGACCTTTTAGAGCAAACAGGTATCAGAAGAGGTGTAATTTGGAATGGTATTATGGCTCATGAGTGGGCACACCAAATACAATTTAACAACCAAGATAAGTGGTACCCTAATGGCGCTGCGGATAACGCCCCTGAAGCTACTAGAACTACAGAACTTGAAGCCGATTTTTTTACCGGTTATTATGTGACCCACAAAAAAGGTGGCACCCAAAATTGGAGAAGAACGCAACAGTTTCTTGAGCTTTTCTTTAATATTGGCGACTGTAGTTTTACAAGTGATGGACATCACGGAACACCTCTACAGCGTATGGAAGCAGCAAGAAAAGGCTACTTATTAGCTAGAAATATGCAAAGAAAGGGTCTGGTTTTAAATGCTAACCAAGTACATAAAAGGTTTTTAAATAAGCTAGATAAAATTTTAGGTGAAGAACCATTAAGAGATATTCCGTCTACTGATGAGGAAATTGAAGATGAATTTCAATTAGATGTCCAACCGGATGCCCTTCAATAAGAGATTATAAATGAAAAAAGGGAATTCCAAAAAAAATGGAATTCCCTTTTTCTTTTCTAAGATATTGCTTAGTTACTTTTAAAATTCTCTAATCCAGATTCTAACCATTCCCGATACACATCGCTATCCGTGTACTGAACGGCATTATTCAAGATTTCCAAATCTGGCGACATTAAAACATAATACGGCTGAGAGGCCGCATTGAAATTAACCGTCTGAAAAGTACCCCACTTCTGCCCTATGGTTTCAATATGTTTTACGCGGCCTGTATCATATTTAAAATCGAATTGCTCAGACTCTGGCAACTCCTTTCGGTCATCTACGTAAAGTGAAATAAGAACATAGTCTTCTTTTAAAATTTCATACACATCAGGCTCACTCCAAACGTTTTCCTCCATTTTTCTACAGTTGACACATGCCCAACCCGTAAAATCCAATAGAATTGGCTTATTGACCTCCTTTGCATACGCTACGCCTTCTTCAAAATCTTTAAAACAGTTGATTCCCAGAGGACAATCGCTTTCGGTTTCAAAAATACTGTAGAATGCAGGGGGCGGGAAACCACTCAATAATTTTAGGCTGGAAACACCTAAAAGCCCTAATATAATATAGATTGAAAAACCAGCACTGATGAAACCTGTTGCTTTTCGCCCTAAAGAAAGTTTCTTTTTAGGTCCATCGTGAGGGAATTTGAAAACACCAAAAAGATACAGCGTTAACAAAACAAACAACACTATCCATATTCCCAAGAATATTTCACGTTTTAGAATACCCCAGTTACCAACCAAGTCTGCATTAGAAAGGAACTTGAGTGCCAATGCTAATTCCAAGAATCCTAATACCACTTTAACGGTTGTCATCCATCCACCGGACTTTGGCAATGAATTTAACCAAGCAGGAAACAAGGCAAAAAGAGCAAACGGCAGCGCTAACGCCACACCAAAACCAGTCATACCGGCAGAAAGGTTCATAGCAACATCTCCCTCTTCCAAAACAGTACTTCCTAAAAGACCTCCTAAAATAGGACCGGTACATGAGAAAGAAACGATTGCCAAGGTAACCGCCATAAAGAAAATACCCATAACCCCTCCTATTTTGGAAGAAGCAGCATCCATCTTATTAGCCCAAGAGCTAGGTAATGTCAATTCATAATAACCAAAAAAGGAAAACGAAAAGAAAACGAAAATCAAGAAAAATGCTATGTTCAGCCAAATATTAGTAGCTATAGTATTTAATATTTGAGAATCTACCGAGTCAAAAATATGGAAAGGCAAACTGAGCAGAAAGTATATCAAAACAATAAAAAAACCATACAAAAGGGCATTTATAACACCTTTTGATTTCTGCTGCGAGTGCTTCGTAAAGAATGATACCGTAAGCGGAATCATTGGAAAAACACATGGTGTTAGCAAAGCTATTAATCCGCCTAAAAAACCTAAGCCAAAAATCATCCAAAGACTGGAGCCTGTCTCAACCCCATCATGGGAATTTCCTAATAGCTCTTTTTTCTTTAGGTCTAACTTTAACGCCGCTCCCAGAGTTTTGCTGTGTTCATCTATAGTTTTTTCTTCCTTTACAGCTGCACCTCCATCAAGAACAAAGCTGAAATCTTGGTCTATCGGAATACAAACCTCCTTACATACCTGATAAAAAAGGTTAATATCAATCTGGTTTACACTAGAATCTAACAGCCGTATTTTCTGAGAAAAAATGGCAGTTTCTATAAAAAAAGTCTCGTCTACTTCAAAAATATCACTGTATTCAACCACTGTCTCACTTTCAGTAGTTTCACCTAAAAGCTCATAGCCTTCACCAACCTTCTTATAATCGAACTCACTTGGTAACGAGCCACCTTCTGAGGTGAATTGCGAAAAGATATGCCAACCTTCAGCAATGTTTCCTTTAAGTACCAACTCATAATCTGTGTCGCTAATTTTCTTCACTTCTTGCGACCATTTCACCGGATTATCATCATCCTGAGAAAAAACACTTAAAGCGCTAAAAAACAATGCGATAAATACTATTATATGCCTCATTAATTTAATGTGAATTTTAAAATTTCACTTGTATTTTTTGTTACTTTAAAACGTTCGTCTGCACGTCTACCTATTACCCACACCACCTCTTCTCCACTACAAAGCAACCATTGTTGCTCCTTAGCAACAACATCTACTTTTTCATCCTTAAAAAACTTAGAAAGCTTTTTTCTTCCCTTCATTCCTAATGGATAAAAGTAGTCGCCATTTTTCCATTTCCTTATCGTTAACGGATACTTTAACGCTTTTTTATCAATGTAGAGTGTGCGCTTATTTTTTATAGAAAGGTCGTGTACTGTTTCAATTTTAAGTTGAATAGGCTCTAAAACCTCAGTTTGTTCTTCTTTAACTAGGAACTGAACGTCTGACTCCTCCTTGATTTTCGTTAATAATAAAAACTCCCTATCCTTGAGCAAACGATATGTTTTAGAATGAATTTCCTTACCGCTCATAGCTGATAAAAGATTTTCTACATCATTCCACTCCGTGAAGCCATAATCCCTAAAAAAAGCATGTATGTAAGGTGAAATAGGTTCTAACTTCAACAGTTCTGCAATAGAAATACGAACAATACCATTGTTTTCCTGAAACAAACGGGATTTTAGTTCTTTTACTTGAGAATCAATTAAAGCTGCGCTTTCAGAAAGGTAATCTTGGGTTTTTGTAAAGTTCTTTAAAAACGAGGGATTCAAATCTTTTAGCAAAGGAACAATCTCGTGTCTGATTTTATTCCTCAAATATTTAGTATCTGCATTACTGGCATCTTCCCGCCACTGCAATTTTTGAGACTGCGCATATTCTAAAATTTGACTTCTTGAAAAGCGAAGAAGCGGCCGTGACACCGTATCCGTTTTTTCTGGAATACCGGTTAAACCATCTATACCTGTACCCCTAGAAAGATTGATTAAAAAAGTTTCTAGGCTATCATCTACATGATGTGCGGTAACCAAGGTTTTAATATCGTTTTTACGCATCATTTCTGCAAACCAACGGTACCGGAGCTCCCTTGCCCCTATTTGAATAGATACTTTATTCTCTTCAACATAACCAGTTGTATCAAAATTAGTTACTAAAAAAATTTTATCGTTATGAGCAGCTAGATTTCGAACAAATTCTTCATCAACATTACTAGCATCACCTCTTAAGTTAAAATTGCAATGCGCTATAGTAAAGTCTAATTTAGACTTAGCACAAAGGTCTACCAAAACGGTACTATCCAAACCCCCACTACAAGCGAGTAAGAACTTGTCTTTGATAAGGTTTTGAAAATTGATTTCAATATGTTTTTGGAATTCTTCTAGCACGGTATAAAGGTAATCAAGAATTACAATTTAGAAGTAACGGGAGTCAATCTTTACGCAAGTTCATTCCTCAAGAACTTCGCGCATGGCTTTTGCTTTTAACAAGCACTCTTCATATTCTTTTTCAGGAATAGCCTTAGCCGTAATGGCACCTCCTACGGAATACGAAACGTATCTTTTGGTCTTATTATAGAGAATACTGCGAATCACCACATTAAAATCAAAATCGCCTTCTGGCGTAAAATAGCCTACTGCACCACTATACAGGCCACGCTTAAAAGCCTCTAGCTCTTCAATTATTTTCATAGCAGATACTTTGGGTGCACCCGTCATACTCCCCATTGGAAAAGATTGCCGAATAACATCCACAGGATTGGTATTTGGAGCTACCTTGGCTACAACGGTAGAAATCATTTGGTGCACCTGCTCAAAAGTGTACACTTCACAAAGCTCCTCAACAATAACACTTCCTTTCAAAGCTCCTTTAGATAGATCATTACGAACCAAATCAACAATCATTATATTTTCGGCACGTTCTTTCGGGTCTGCTTTAAGCGCAGCAATCAGTTTCTCATCTTCTTCAATTTGAGATGCTCTTTTTGCAGTTCCCTTTATAGGTTGAGAAATTAACTTACCGCCCTCTTTGCGTAAATAACGCTCTGGAGAAGCCGAAAGCAGATAATTGTCGTACACCCTGAGAAACGAGGCGAAAGGCGCTTCTGATATCTTATTTAGCTTCTGATAGGTCTTAAATGGATTGATTTGTGTGTCTTCTGCATAAAATTCTTGACAAAAGTTAGCTTCATAGATATCGCCTCGGTGAATATGGGATAACATTGTTCTAACCTGACGGAAATATTCATCCTTAAAAACGCGAAGCTTTATCTTAATGTTTTCAGTAACCGTAACCTTCTCTTCTTTTAAATCGGCTTCACTTGAAATCAGGTCAAAATCTGGTTGGACTTCATCATCCACCATCATTAAATACTGAAAAACTACTGTGTTTCCTGTTATTTTAATGATTTTCTTAGGCTGAAAAAAGAACAGCTCAGCAAAACCTAATCCATCGTGATTCTTAGATGACAATCGCTCTACATCGTTCTTCAAATCATAAGAAAGGTACCCAAAAATATAGTCCTTGGCCTGGCCTTGAAATTCTCTTAGTTTTTCAAAAGCCTGATAACTATCCGTTTTAATAGTCGTTAAAGCATCAACAGCCAGTAGAGCATCAAAAGAACTGTATTTACTAGTATGCCCGTTGCCATCTAGCCAAACAATCTCTTCAAACTGTTGAGCCCACAACAGTAGCTTCTCTTTGAATTTTCCAATATCAGAAACGGTGAACGAAGCAGAAATACGCAATTGACGGTTGCTTTAAAGTTTACTTAAAAATTGATCTAAAGCAGCACTATGGGCCTTAGCTAGCTCTTTATTGACTATCCCTTCTCCTTCTGAAAAGTTCTCTTGAAAACTAGGTAAAGAAAATGTTGCCGCTACTTGAGCACCAAACCTAGGAATTACATTTTTGGTAATCTCCAAAGCAGTCATACCCCCTCTTTGACCACCCGAAGTAGACATTAAAAACACAGGCTTCTCATCTAAAAACTTACGCTCAACACGTGATAACCAATCTGTTAAATTCTTAAAATAAGCCGAAGGCCCACTATTATGCTCATTAACAGAAATAATAATACCATCTGCTTTAACTATATCGTTTTTGAGCTCTATTAAAGAATTGGAATATCCATTCTCTTTCTCATAATCTTCACTAAACATCGGGAAAGGAAAATTAACCATATTCAACAGCTGAATTTCATTACCCTCAATAAGAGAAACTGTATATTTTACGAGTTGATAATTAATTGATTTAGAAGAGTTACTCCCAGCAAATGCCAATATTGAAGCCATAGTACAATGTGTTTTAGCGAAAATATAGCAAATAGAGTTGAATTGCGAGTATTTTGGCTAATTTTGCACCGCAAACATCCAAACTAACTGTATTACAAGTATATAAGACAGTTAATTTTGTGAAGCACACTTAAATACTTGTGAGTTATACGTACTAAAATGTGAAGTTTTGAGTTTTAATGATGCTTTTGCCAACTTTTGATAAAATCACCAGTGGAAAATAAAACAACGAGACTATATTTTATTGATGCCATGCGAGCATGGGCCATTCTTATGATGCTACAAGGGCATTTTATAGATGGACTTCTAGATACCGCATTTAGAGATGGCAGCAGTATAACTTTCTCAATTTGGAAATACTTTAGAGGTATTACAGCCCCCGTATTCTTTACGGTTTCTGGCTTTATATTTACTTTTCTTTTAATTAAAGGAGATAAAACTGGACTTCAAAACCCTAGGGTTAAAAAAGGCTTAAAAAGAGGGCTTGAACTTCTTTTCATCGGGTACTTATTACGAATGAATCTTTTAGGTCTCTTACAGGGTGAAATTTACGATTCTTTCTATCTGGTAGATGTATTACATTGTATTGGTCTTTCTCTACTGGGAATCATTGCCATATACTTACTTTCCCAAAAGCGAAAGAAATATATTTTTCCAACAGCGCTCGTTAGTATAACCGTATTACTGTTTGTTTTTGAGCCCACATATAAAACCTGGGGCTTCTCATTTTTACCTGATGCATTTGCCAATTATCTAACTAAAAGCAATGGTTCCGTTTTCACTATTTTACCATGGTTTGGCTACGCAGCGTTTGGCGCATTTCTATCGGTTGTTTTTACAAAATTTAAAAACTACAGACACCTATACTCCGTTGCTATTCCACTCTTTGCTATAACCGGAGCAGCACTTATTGCATATTCTTCTGATTTGTTTTTATATATTTCACAAATAACCGATTTACAGTTGTTTGCGAATATTTATTTTAATAATTACTTATTCATAAGATTAGGAGATGTATTGCTTGTATTTTGTGTATTTATGCTGCTAAGAGGCTTGTTAAAACACAGCACAGTACTTAAATTAGGGCAGAGCACATTATCTATTTACATCGTTCATTTTATGATTCTATACGGCTCATTTACGGGGCTAGGATTATATCGGTTTTTTCATCATTCTCTTACCCCTACTGTTGCCATTTTGGGAGCTTTGGCTTTCATGATTATATGTACCTTTTCCGCACTTAAATATGAAGACAATAAGGAGATGATAAAACTAAGAGCTTCAACTACCCTTAGGTTTTTGTTAGTTAAAATAGAGCTTTTCTCTCTTAGTGTTTTTCAACTTTCCAAAAATCGGTTTTTTAGATTATTAAGAAGGGTTGGTTGGGCAAAAAACTAATTCTTGTTACTTACCTCATAAAATAGCTCACAAAAAAATCCGAGCTATAAAACCCGGATTATTAACATATCCCTCAATTAGCAAATCTTTCAGCAAGAAAGCTTTCCTCTTTTTAAGTTTGATAAAAATTTAAGCGTTTGCTTTAATTATCTGCATCTCTTCGTCCGAGAAGGCCAAATTATCCAAAGCCTTCACATTTTCTTTTAATTGATTTGCAGAACTTGCCCCAACCAATACAGATGTAATTGCCGGTCTATTCAATAGCCAAGCAATGGCCATCTGTGATAGTTTTTGACCTCGTTTATCCGCTAGCGCTGCTAAATTTTTGATTTTATGCAGATTATTCTCCACCTGCTCCCTATCCAAATACGTTAAGTTCTTTGCCGCTCTAGAATCTTCAGGAATACCGTTTACATATTTATTAGTAAGCATTCCTTGAGCTAGTGGAGAAAAAGCAATACACCCTACTCCATTATCCTCCAGCGTATTCAAAAGCCCATCTTCTACCCATCTATCAAAAATTGAATATCTAGCTTGGTGCAATACAAACGGAACTTTCAATTCTTTTAATAGTGCAGCAGCTTCCGCCGTTTCTTTAGGTTGATAGTTAGAAATACCCACATAAAGAGCTTTTCCTTGACGAACAATATCCGCAAGAGCAACCATAGTTTCTTCTAAAGGTGTATCCGGATCAGGTCTGTGGTGATAAAAAATATCGACATAATCTAAACCCATCCTTTTTAGACTTTGGTCCATACTTGCCATTAAATACTTTCTAGAACCAAAATTACCGTAAGGACCAGGCCACATATCGTACCCAGCTTTAGAGGCTATGAACAACTCGTCTCTATAATTTTGGAAATCTTTCTTAAAAAGCATCCCAAAATTCTCCTCTGCAGAACCGTATGGAGGACCATAGTTATTGGCTAAATCAAAATGAGTGATTCCTAAATCAAAAGCTGTTCTTAGAATCTCTCTCGCATTATGCTGGTTATCTACAAAACCAAAGTTATGCCACAAACCAAGGGAAATAGCAGGAAGTAAAACACCACTTTTACCACAACGATTATACTTCATTGTGTCATATCTCTTAGAATCCGCAACATATTCTGTTATACCGGACTTGTCGTTTATCTGCATTGAAAAGTTTTTTTAATTTCTAAAACCTAAAGCTACACAGAAAATACAAATTGAAAAGCTGCGGCCAATACTTTAGGGAAGGAAAAACGTTTTCGTGTTGATCAATTTAAAGCGACTTGTTATTAGGACTGAATCAAAATAGACTACGAAATATAAACTCTTCAAAGGATTCCGTTATTTTTAACCTTTTCAACTAAAAATAAAGTGATAGCGAATATGAGTGATAAAAAGTTTACCCCCGTTAAAGTAGCCTTAGAAAAAGATAAAAGATACGCATGGTGCACCTGTGGACATTCAGAAACAAACGTTTTTTGTGACGGTTCCCACAAACAGTATGGCAAACCAGGTTCTTTGGTTTTTCAGGTAGATGAAGACAAAGAGGCTAGAATCTGCACTTGCAAACTAACAAGTAACCCTCCTTATTGCGACGGAAGCCACAACAACTAAAACAAAAAAGTCCCGTCTAATTAGACGGGACTTTTTTATATAATACTATTTAAGACCTAAATATGCAATGCACGATCATCCGTAGCAGCAAGAGCAGCTTCTTTGACCGCTTCGGCAAAAGTAGGATGTGCATGACTCATTCTTGATATATCTTCAGCAGATGCACGGAATTCCATCGCAGTAACCGCTTCTGCGATTAAATCTGCACTACGGGCTCCAATCATGTGAACTCCAAGAACTTCATCTGTTTTCTTATCGGCCAACATTTTTACAAATCCGTCTAAATCCATACTCGCACGAGAACGACCTAATGCACGCATTGGAAATTGACCAACTTTATATTCAATACCAGCCTCTTTCAATTCTTCTTCCGTTTTACCAACAGAAGCAACCTCTGGCCATGTATAAACTACACCTGGAATCAAGTTATAATCAATATGAGGTTTCTGACCCGCTAATTGCTCGGCAACCATAGTCCCTTCTTCTTCCGCCTTGTGAGCCAACATAGCACCACGAATAACATCTCCAATAGCGTAGATGTTAGAAGCCGAAGTCTGCAAATGGTCATTAACCTCTACTTTACCTCTTGAATCTAAATTAACACCGGCAGCTTCAACATTTAAACCATCAGTGTAAGGTTTTCTACCTACAGCTACTAGACAATAATCGCCTTTAAGCTCTATTTCCTTACCTTTCTTATCATCGGCCTTAACAATTACCTCATTACCTTTTCTTTCTACAGATTTTACTTTGCTAGAAAGGTTGAATTTCACCTTCTGCTTCTTTAAAACCTTAGTCAATTCCTTAGAAAGCGAAGCATCCATAGTTGGGATGATACGATCCATATACTCAACCACAGTAACTTCCGCACCAAGGCGTTTGTAAACCTGACCAAGTTCTAAACCAATAACTCCACCACCAATAACAATCAGATGCTTTGGAATCTCTTTTAAAGTTAAAGCTTCAGTAGAAGTTATAATACGCTCTTTATCGATTTTAATAAATGGTAATGTTGAAGGTTTACTTCCGGTAGCGATTATGGTATTCTTAGCTTCAATCGTCTCTACACTTCCATCGTTCTTTTTGATGTTGATATGTGTAGCATCTTTAAAACTACCCAACCCTTCAAAAACCTCGATTTTATTTTTGTCCATCAAGAACTTAACTCCATCACACGTCTGCTTTACAACAGCCGCTTTTCTTGCGATCATCTGTTCTAGATTCACTTTTATTTCGCCTGGGATGTCAATTCCATGCTCTGAAAAATGCTTGATAGCATCTTCATAATGATGGGAAGAATCCAATAAAGCCTTAGAAGGTATACACCCAACATTAAGACAGGTTCCACCCAAAGTACTGTACTTTTCGATTATTGCCGTTTTCAATCCCAACTGTGCACAACGTATTGCTGCTACATATCCTCCTGGTCCTGAGCCAATAATGGCTACATCGTATGAACTCATAAAATTTTCTTTGAATTTATCTTACAAAATTAATACTATTTTCCGGTTTGAGGCCTCCTTTGTCAATTTATACAAAAGTTGCACAAACCCTATCAAAATTGTAATATTACCTAATAGCTAAACCGTTATTAATGACAAACCAAAATTCAGGGGAGCACAGGGAGAACGAAAATATCGTTAAAAACAAAGATTTAAATATCTGGGAAGCGCTCACCCCCGTTATAGCCCTGGTAGCCATGCTAGCCTATAATGTTTACGTATTTGGGGACGACGCCCTTAGCGGCTCCAACCAATTCATCCTTTTAATGGGTGGCGCTGTCGCCGCTATTGTAGGAGCATTCAACAAGGTATCTTACGAACAAATGATGACGGAGGTTTCGGAAAACCTAAAATCAACTACCGGAGCTTTACTTATTTTATTGATGGTAGGCGCCCTAGCTGGTTCCTGGCTCATAAGCGGCATCATTCCCGCAATGATTTATTATGGACTTCAAATTCTCAATCCCACAATATTCTTAGCCGCCTGTGTTGTAATATGTGCCATCATATCTATTGCAACGGGAAGTAGTTGGACTACTTCTGCCACGGTGGGTATAGCTTTAATTGGTATTGGTGAAGCACTGGGCATATCATTAGGAATGACAGCTGGAGCAGTATTGTCCGGAGCCTATTTTGGAGATAAGCTCTCCCCTCTTAGCGATACTACCAATTTAGCACCCGCAATGGCCGGTGGCGAGCTTTTTGACCATATTAAATACATGCTATACACTACGGTTCCTACTATTAGTGTTACTTTAATTTTCTTTATTATTTTAGGCTTCACCTTAGAAACAAAAGGAACTGCAGATATCGATTCGATTCTAAACTCTATCAATTCCGCCTTTACAATTACACCTTGGCTTTTTCTAGTTCCAATAATAGTAGTTGTCCTTATTATAAAAAAAACACCTCCATTGGCCGCCCTATTAATAGGAACTTTATTAGGGGCCGTATTTGCTCTAATTTTTCAACCTGATGTTGTTGCTTCTATTACAGGAGCTAAAGAACTTACTTTTGAATCAGGTTACGAAGGAGTCTTAAAGGCTATAACCGTTCAAACCTCTGTGCCAACAGATAATGAGGCACTTAACGATTTGTTTTCCGCAAAAGGAATGACAGGAATGATGGGTACTATCTGGCTTATTATCTGCGCCATGGTTTTTGGCGGTATTATGGATGGTATTGGCGCTTTGGACCGTATTACCAAATCATTAATGAAAATGGCAAAAACTACTTTTGGCCTTTTTGCCAGTACAGTTGGTAGTTGTCTTGCTTTGAACATTACGGCATCTGACCAATATCTTGCTATTGTAGTTCCTGGAAAAATGTTTAGTAAGGCTTATGCAGATAGAAATCTAGCTCCAGAAAACTTAAGCAGAACCTTAGAAGATTCCGGTACGGTAACCTCTGTTCTTGTGCCCTGGAATACCTGTGGCGCTTATCATAGTAGTGTTTTGGGAGTTGGAACGGCGGAATATGCACTGTTCGCTGTATTTAACTGGTTAAGCCCTATAATGACATTAATTTTTGCTGCATTGCACATTAAAATCAAGCAATTAACCACCAAAAACACCTCTTCTCAAAAAGAAATTTAAAATCTTCAATTTCTCAAATTAAGAATATTAAAATTACTAGTCCTTGCACTAAGAATTAGTCAATTTATACACTCATATTTTACCGATTTAACAACAAAATGCAGATATACTCTAGAGCATCTACAATAGTTATTCTCCTATCAGTTTTTTAAATACAGATAACATGGTCTACCACAATATTGAATGTAGTTTTGTAATCAAATAGATATTAAAACTTAAAAATAAATAATATGGCTTTTGTAGGTAAAAAATTCCCAAACTTGAGTGTAAACGCAATGAATGATTTGGGCGATACATTTAAATTGAATGTTTTAGAAGAAGCTCAAAAAAACAACAAGAAAGTTGTTCTTTTCTGGTACCCTAAAGATTTTACATTTGTTTGCCCAACTGAATTACACGCTTTTCAAGCTGCTTTAAGTGAGTTCGAAAAAAGAAATACATTGGTAATCGGTGCTTCTTGTGATACTGCAGAGGTACACTTTGCTTGGTTAAGCACAGATAAAGACAATGGTGGTATTGAAGGTGTTACTTACCCATTATTGGCAGATAGCAACCGTAACCTTTCTTCTACATTAGGTATCCTTGATATTACTAATGAGCAGTACAATGAAGAAACTGGTGTTGTTACTGTTGAAGGTGATAATGTAACGTATCGTGCTACTTACCTTATTGATGAAGAAGGTACTGTATTTCACGAAGGTATCAACCATATGCCATTAGGTAGAAACGTAAATGAATACTTGCGTTTAATTGATGCTTACACACACGTACAAGAAAAAGGTGAAGTTTGTCCTGCAAACTGGGAAGAAGGTAAAGATGCAATGACTGCCGATAGAAAAGGTGTTGCTGAATATCTTTCTGCTCATAAGAACTAATTAAGTTCTTAAGTTACAAGTTAACCGCTTGTATTTTTTATAATGCAAGCGGTACTTTTTAAACCTAAAACAGTATAAATTTTAAAACCTAGAGATATGGTATTGGAATTAGAACAAGATAATTTGCAAGTAATTATTGCAGATAAAAAGAATGTAATTGTACAGTATTCTGCCGGATGGTGTGGTAACTGCCGTATCATGAAGCCTAAGTTCAAAAAAGAGGCTTCAACTCACGAAGATTTTACTTTTGTAATTGCCGATGCGGAGAAATTCCCTGAAAGCAGAAAATTAGCCAACGTAGACAACCTGCCTACATTTGCTACTTTTACTAATGGAGAGTTTAAAAATCAAGTACAAACGAACAAATACGATGTTCTAAAAGAATTGATCAGTGAAGCTTCCAGTAATTAAGCATTTGACAAATTTCATTGAAGAAAACGACGAAGATTTTGTTGTTGAAACCATTGAAACACTAGAAGCCCTAACAGAAGTATCTTCTCTAAAAGACGAAGAACTTGATGTTATTGGCGAATTAATATCGAACATGTACGGTGCACTTGAAGTACAGAAAAGTATAAAGGAAGGCAAACCTCAAAAAGAGGCATTGAACGAGTTTATGCAGCGTGTAATGGGTGCTATTGATAAGTAAACCAAGTAAAAAACACATTTACTTAGGTATCTAAAAGTGAGATAACTTTTGATTTTTAACCGAATCAATAAAGTTGTTTCACTTTTTTGTTTTGTTACTTCTGTTTTTAAATAGGATATTTCTTTTCTGGAGCACCCTTAATTAGCTCATAATTTTATAATTTCACGTCCAATTTAAATTAAATACATCATGGCTACAGTAACCTTAAAAGGAAACGAAATACATACTTTAGGAAATTTACCTGCAAACGGAAGCAAAGCTCCTAATTTTACATTAACGAAAAATGACCTTTCATCTGCATCTCTTTCTGATTACTCAGGCAAGAGAGTAGTTTTAAATATCTTCCCTAGCGTTGACACAGGTACTTGTGCGCAATCTGTTAGACAATTCAACAAAGAAGCTGCAGAATTAGACAACACGGTAGTTTTATGTGTTTCTAAAGATTTACCATTTGCCCAAGCTCGTTTTTGTGGTGCAGAAGGTATTGAAAATGTAGAGATGTTATCTGATTTCCGTGACGGTAGTTTTGGAAAAGATTATGCTGTTGCTTTTTCTGACGGACCTTTAGCTTCGTTATTATCAAGATCGGTTGTCGTTCTTGATGAGTCTGGTAATGTTATCTACTCTGAGCAAGTTACTGAAACTGTAGATGAGCCGAATTACAAAGCAGCTCTTGAAGCTTTAGCCGATGCCTAAAGAAGAGTCGTTTGCCGTAAATAGAATAAAAAGTGTGGGCTTCGCTATGCGTGGAGCCCTGCTTTTAATTAAGACTGAAGCGAGTATTAAAATTCAGGTATTCTTGGCCGTGGTGGTCACTATAGCCGGATTTTATTACGAAATATCTACCACAGAGTGGATTTTTCAAATCTTTGCTGTTTCATTAGTCGTCGGTATTGAAGGAGCCAATACCGCTATCGAAAAAATATGTGACTTCATACACCCAGATTTTGACGAGAGAATAGGTTTCATAAAAGATGTAGCGGCCGGAGCGGTAATGCTAGTTTCAATTGGCGCTACTATCGTAGGTTGTATTATCTATTTACCAAAAATATTTTAGTCAGACCTTAATGGTATTCTCAAAAGGCAGGCTTTTTTTCGTGAAATAAAGACAAAACATTTGCTGAACCCTAAGAACATATATCGATTAAACGAATATGCAGTTACCTTGTACCGCATATTTTTAGCCTACATCTTTTACTTTGTAGCAAGAGTTCTATTCTTTGTTTATAACAAAAGTTTATTCAGCGTTAACAGTTTAGGCGATTTTTTGGCGCTTAGTTTCTGGGGTCTTAGTTTTGACACCACAGCTATTCTCTACGTTAATCTACTTTTTATAGCGCTTAGCATTTTACCCTTATGGATCAATACCACTAAGGTGTACCAAAAAATTCTAATGTGGATTTACTTGGTTACTAACCTAATTGCATTCGCTACCAACTTTGTTGACTTTATCTATTACAACTACACTTTTACCAGAAGTACTTTTGCATCTTTTGAATCTTTAGAAAATGAAGAAAATAAAGAAGCACTGCTTATATCCTTCATATTGGATTATTGGCATGTATTTCTAATATTTATTATTTGCGCTTTTATTTGGGTAAAACTTTACAAATTAGTTGCCGTAAAGAATATATCATATCCTAAAAAAATACCGTATTTCACAAGTTCAGTTGTTGCACTGTTATTAACAGGATTACTTACTATAGGTGGTATTCGTGGTGATTTTAGCCATAGTACGCGTCCAATTAATATGGTGGATGCCAGTAGGCATGTTAAAACTCCTGAACAAGCCAACATCGTCCTTAATACGCCTTTCGCATTTATTAGAACCATAAAATCCTCTGATTTTAAAAGACGTAGCGGTGTACCCCAAGCAGTTATTGATTCTACTTTTCACCCTATTAAACAGTATAATGATACTGTTGATAATAAACCCAATGTGGTTCTCATCATTATAGAAAGTTTTGGGCGTGAGTATCTCGGTAGCTTTAATAAAGAGATGAATATTAAAGACTACGTGGGTTACACCCCTTTTATAGATTCACTTGCTCAGCATAGCTTAATTTTTCCAAATGCTTTTTCTAATGGAAGAAAGTCCATTCATGCCATGTCTTCCATACTGGCAGGAATTCCTTCATTTAAAATAGCTTACACCTCTACTCCCTATGCCAACAAAAAAATAGAATCTATTATTTCTGCTGTAAACAGTATGGGATATGACACTTCTTTTTTTCACGGCGCACCCAATGGTTCTATGGGTTTCCTAGGTTTTGGAAATGTTCTGGGTTACGACCATTATTACGGAAAGACGGAATACAATAATGATGATGATTTTGATGGTATATGGGGAATTTGGGATGAACCTTTTCTTCAATATACCGCCCAAGTATTATCAGAGAAACAACAACCTTTTTTCTCTACCATATTTACGGTTTCTTCACATGCACCCTATCAGGTACCAGAAAAATATGAAGGGAAATTTCCAAAAGGTGACCTAGATATCCATCAATGTGTAGGCTATACAGATTATGCCCTAAAACAGTTCTTTAAGACCGTAGAAAACGAACCTTGGTATAAGAACACTGTCTTTGTAATCACCGCAGACCACGGCAACCAAATCCATTACGAGGCCTATCAGAAAACAGCAAATAGGTATGCGGTACCTATACTTATTTTTGACCCTAATGAAAAATATAAAGGAGTTGACCATAGTTTAGCGCAGCAAATAGATATTTATCCTACACTAGCCTCTATAACAGGATATCAGAAACCATTTAGAAGCTGGGGAAGAAGTCTTGTTTCAGATAGTATTCAGAAGCCTTATGCGCTTGCCAATACAGGTACAAATTTCCTTTTTATGAGAGATAGTCTTATCCTGGTTCGTGATGATGAAAACACCTTGGGACTCTACCAAATTTCAGATAAAGGATTAGAGCACAACATTGCTGGAAAAAATCCGTTAGAAACCAAAAAGATGGAGGTTATGGAAGAAGGCTTTATTCAAGACTACATGAACCGCATTTTAGACGGGCGGTTAGATGCTGAGAATAAAACATCTAAAGAACCATAACTACCTTTTTAGGAGTATGTACTCTATAAAAAAGAAAAGACTTTTCGTAATCCCTACTTCGAAAACATCGTAATACGTATTTTTGCATCCAGTGGAAAAAAAGTAATGGCCAAAAAGAAAACAACGACAACCAAAAAAAAGATTACCCCCAAGAAGGCTAATCTTGTTGTATCCAAAAAGAACAAAATTATATTGGGAAGCTTGCTCATACTCTTTAGTATGGCGCTATTCTTTTCGTTCGTATCCTTTTATTTTACGTGGCAAGATGACCAAAGTCTGTTATCTGAGTTTGCCAATAGAAACGAACAAGCCAAAAACCTACTTAACAAATTTGGCGCTAGTGTTAGTCACTTTTTTGTTTACAAAGGATTTGGTGTGGCTTCTGTAATCCTAACAATTTTAGTTTGCATTACCGGACTTCATCTGTTTTTAAGTTTAGATAAAAAAGGACTTCTCAAAAAATGGATTTGGGGTCTGATTTTCATGATTTGGATTTCTGTTGCCTTAGGTTTCTTGGCAGATACAAAACCGTTACTTGGTGGTCTTATAGGCTATGAAATGAATGATTTTCTTAAAGATTACACTGGGAACATAGGCGTTGTGCTTATCCTTCTTTTTGGTTTGGTATTTATTCTCGTTCGTTTCTTCCATTTTACTCCGGAAGGAATGGCTAATTTTTTCAAGAAAAAGACTTCTTCGTTAAAATCGGAATTAGAGTCAACTTCAAAAGAAGCTTCAGACGCTATCAGAGATGTTCAAGAATCCATTAAAAAAACAGAAAAAGAAACGCCTGTAGTTCTTGATACGTACACACACAAAAAAGACATTCCGCCCCTAAAAGAAGAAAAAATTGTTCTAGATGATTTTGAGGTTACTGTTCCTGCGGAAGAGGAAACCACAGATGAACTCGCAATGGAAGTTGAAGAAATTGTTGAAGAGCAAGAGGAGACAGATAATATTGCCAATAAATTAGTAGAAGATTTTGGGGAGTTTGACCCTACCCTAGAGCTTGGTCACTATAAATTTCCAACCATAGAACTTTTGGACCAACATGGTGTTACCGGTGGTATTACCATTAACCAAGAAGAACTTGAGGAAAATAAAAATAAGATTGTAGACACTCTTAAGAACTACAAAATTGGTATTTCGCAAATTAAAGCGACTATTGGCCCAACCGTTACACTTTATGAAATTGTACCTGAGGCCGGAGTGCGAATTTCTAAGATTAAAAACTTAGAGGATGACATTGCTCTTTCGCTTGCTGCTTTAGGTATTCGTATTATAGCCCCTATTCCTGGAAAGGGAACCATTGGTATTGAAGTACCTAATAAAAACTCGACTATCGTTTCCATGCGGTCGGTTATTGCTTCTAGTAAGTTTCAAAAAGCAGAGATGGAATTGCCAATTGCTTTTGGCAAGACTATTAGTAACGAAACTTTTGTGGTTGACTTGGCAAAAATGCCTCACCTTCTAATGGCAGGTGCAACTGGCCAAGGTAAATCTGTAGGTTTGAATGCGGTACTGACATCCTTGCTATATAAAAAGCATCCAGCAGAGGTGAAATTTATATTGGTCGATCCTAAAAAAGTAGAACTTTCTATCTATAATAAAATAGAAAGACACTTTTTGGCAAAACTGCCTGATTCCGAAGAAGCTATTATAACCGATAATGCCAAGGTAATCAACACCTTAAATTCTCTTTGTATTGAAATGGACAATAGGTATGAACTGCTGAAACATGCCCAGGTTCGTAACCTTAAGGAATACAATGTTAAATTTAAGTCGCGTAAATTGAATCCTAATGACGGGCATAAATTTTTACCCTACATTGTTTTGGTTATAGATGAATTTGCAGATTTAATCATGACTGCCGGTAAAGAAGTAGAAACACCTATTGCACGTTTGGCACAGTTGGCAAGAGCTATTGGTATTCACTTAATTATTGCCACACAAAGACCATCCGTAAACGTTATAACAGGTATTATTAAGGCGAATTTCCCTGCAAGAATTGCATTTAGAGTTACCTCTAAAATAGATTCAAGAACAATCTTAGATGCCCAAGGAGCTGATCAGTTGATTGGACGGGGTGACATGTTGTTCACACAAGGTAACGATGTTACTCGTATTCAATGTGCCTTCGTAGACACCCCTGAAGTTGCTAAAATTACAGAATACATAGGTTCTCAACGGGCCTATCCAAATGCCTACGAACTGCCAGAATATTCTGGAGAGGATTCTGGCACAAGTATTGATAATAACATATCTGAGAGAGATATCCTGTTTCGTGATGCAGCCGAAGTTATTGTAACCGCTCAACAAGGTTCCGCCTCTTTAATTCAACGAAAATTGAAATTGGGTTACAACCGTGCAGGCCGTATTGTAGATCAACTTGAAGCCGCTGGTATTGTAGGTCCTTTTGAAGGCAGTAAAGCAAGACAGGTATTAGTGCCTGATTTTGTTGCCTTAGATCAATTATTAAACAACGAACGCTCGTAATTAGAGCTGTTAATTTAAATAGTAAAATGAAAAATATTCTTTTAGTACTTACTGTTGTATTCCTTTCAAACACCACTTTTGCTCAAAATTCTGACAAAGCAAAAGTACTGTTGGATGACGTTTATAATAAAGTAAAAAGCTATGACAATATCTATGTCGATTTTAAATATGTTCTCAACAATTCAGAAGCTGGCATAAACCAAGAAACCCGTGGCGAAGTCACTTTACAAGGTGATAAGTACATTGGTAATTTCTTTGGGTCTACTCAGTTATTTGATGGCTCTAAAGTGTATACCATCATTCCAGAGAACGAAGAAGTTACTATTGAGGATAAATCAGATGATGAAAATGCGTTGACTCCTGCAAAAATGTTGACTTTTTATAGAGAAGGTCACAATTATGAAATGGACATTCTGCAGAACGTAAACGGTAGAAAAATTCAGTACGTGAAGCTTACTCCTATTGACACTAACTCAGAAATAAAGACTATTTTGTTGGGGATAGATGCTGAAACAAAGCATATCTACAAGCTAATAGAAACTGGTAAAAATGGGACTACTACGACCATTACCGTTAATTCTTTCAAAACTGACCAACCTTTGTCAAAAACCTTGTTTACTTTTGATGAGGCCAAGTACAAGAATGACGGGTACTACATAGTAAGAAACTAACATTGCCACATTGAGAATTCTAGACCGATATATATTATCGCGGTTCCTTTATAATTTTTTGAGTTCGTTCGTAATATTGATGTTCATCTTCATATTTCAGACGATATGGTTGTTCATTGATGATTTTGCCGGCAAAGGTCTGGATATTGGTATCATAGGTAAGTTTTTCTTTTACATGATGCCCAGCTTAACGGAAAAGGTATTGCCCTTAACCGTTATTCTAGCCTCCATCCTTACTTTTGGAACACTGGCGGAGAATTACGAATTCGCAGCAATGAAAGCCTCTGGTATTTCCTTGCAGCGCTCCATGCTAAGCCTTATTATTTTTATGGTCCTTTTAGGAGGCGTTACCTTTTACTTTGCAAACAGCGTGATACCTGCTTCTGAGCAGAAAATCTACAATATGCGGCGTAACATTGCCAAAGTAAAGCCCGCAGCAGCTATAGAAAAGGGGGTTTTTAGTGACTTTGAGGGCATGAGTATTAAGGTTGATGAAAAGTATGGTGAGAAAGACCGCTTTTTAAAAAATGTAATCATTCACCAGAAAACAGCCGCCAATGTTAACAGCACAGTAATAAAAGCGAAAACTGGTGAGCTAATTAGTAGTGAAGATTCAGAACTTATTCAATTAGTACTTCGTGATGGTCATGACTATCGTGACATGGATAAAACAAAAAGCACAGAAAAAAGAAAATACCCCTTTACCAATACCGATTTTGAGATTTACCGGATGAACATTGAAATTCCGGAAATGGAGCAAGATCTTGAAGAGGAAAATGTGTCTAATCGTGAGAAGATGAAAAACGTCTCTCGGTTAATAAAGGATATGGATTCAATTGAGGATGACAATCGTAGAATCGTTCAAGCCTTCTCCAAAAACATAGTTTATCGTATGGGTGGTTTTATTCCTCTTACCCCCAAAGACACAGCAGTTACCAAAAAAATGGAATTGCTTCGTGAGAAAGAGGCATTGGCAGATAAGAATACTATAACAACAAGCCCTATTGATACGGCAACCGCAGTTACTAAGGAGGACGTCATAACAGATTCCCTATCGGTAGCCGCTGTAGCATCAAACGAAAAGACACCTCCAACAGATATTATATCATTATTTAAAGACTGGCAAAAAGTGCAGGTTATGAACTCTGCCAAAAACTCCGTTTCTAATATAATGACCTCTATTGAAGGAAAAAAACAAGAGCTAGACAAGCGTTACGAAATACACCGTAGGCACGTTTTCTCACTACATGAAAAGTATGCTTTGGCGCTTTCATGTATCATCTTGTTTTTTGTAGGAGCACCACTAGGAGCTATAATTAGAAAAGGTGGGATAGGTTTACCAATGGTAGTTGCCATCTTACTATTTTTAGTCTATTATTTCTTAGGCGTTTTCGCTGAAAACTACAGCTACAAAGGCAATATACACCCTATTATAGGAGCATGGCTATCTTCAATGGTTATGTTACCTTTAGGTATTTACTTAACAAGACAAGCTACGGCAGACCAGGGTATGATAAATTTTGGAAATGTTATAGACCTTGTCAAACGTCTTTTTTCTAAAAAGGACAAAACTGAAGAAGAATGATTACCGATATGGAAAAGAAAATTCAATTGAATACTATTGAGGAGGCCATTGATGAAATTAGAAAAGGTAATGTCATTATTGTTGTAGACGATGAAAATCGTGAGAACGAAGGTGATTTTTTAGCTGCTGCTGAATTGGCAACAACTGAAACCGTAAATTTTATGGCTACCCATGGTAGAGGACTTATATGCGCCCCGTTAACTGAGGGCAGATGTAAAGATCTAGGTCTTCACATGATGGTCAATAATAATACGGATCCTATGGAAACGGCCTTCACCGTGTCTGTAGATTTACGTGGTGGTGGTGTTACTACTGGAATTTCTGCTTCGGACAGAGCCCAAACGGTACTTGCGCTGACTAAAAAAGAAACCAAACCTCATGATTTGGCGCGCCCTGGGCATATTTTCCCGCTTGTTGCAAGAGAAGGTGGCGTATTACGAAGAACAGGCCACACGGAAGCTGCTATTGATTTTGCACGATTGGCTGGGTTACAACCAGCTGGCTATATTGTGGAAATTATGAATGAAGACGGGAGTATGGCCCGCTTGCCTCAATTGATGAAGGTTGCTAAAAAGTTTGACCTTAAAATTGTTTCTATAGAAGATTTAGTTGCCTATAGAATGGAGCATGATAGCCTTATTGCCAAAAAAGAAGATTTTGATATAGAAACTCGTTTTGGGAAATTCCGCCTACGAGCTTATCAACAGACTACAAATAACCATGTGCATATTGCTTTAACTAAAGGCTCATGGAACAAAACCGAAAAGGTATTGACACGTATCAATTCTACCTTGGTTAACAATGATATTTTAGGTACGCTTACCAATAATCCTGATGCAAAACTTGAAGATATGTTCAAGGCTATTGATAAGGAAGGAAAAGGCGCCATTGTTTTTATAAATCAAGATTCTGAATCCTTGAATCTATTATCACGATTGGCAGAGCTAAAAGAACTACAGAAAAAAGGAATTCAAAAAGCACCAAAAATTGATATGGATGCTCGTGATTTTGGTATCGGAGCACAAATTCTTCATGATTTGGGCATTGTCAAAATGAGAATCCTTTCAAATTCACCACAAACCAAACGTGTTGGTATTATTGGTTACGGTATTGAAATTGTTGAATACGTAGGATACTAATATTCCTTTTGCCTAGCAATCTATTTTATTAATTGACTTGGCGGGTAACCAAATTGCTTTTTAAAGCAGCGGCTAAAGTATAAGGGGTCACTAAACCCAATAAGGGTAGTGACTTCAGATACATTGTATTTTTTTGTTCGTAGAAGTTGAGCTGATTTTTTTAGTCTAATCGTTCGTATGAATTCATTGGGGGCCAAATCCGTAAGTTCTTTAATCTTGCGGTATAGTTTTGATGAACTCATCCCCAATGACTGACAAAGAAGAGATGTGTTTAGCTCGCTATTCCCCATATTCTCATGAATCAATTTCGTTAAATCTTCCATGAAAGATTGATCTATGGGTGAATGCGTCAACGTATTCACTTGACTTTCTATTTCTTCCGAAAATCTATTTTTTAATTCTTTCCTAGAATTGATGATATTTTCAATTCTAGTTTTAAGCAGTGAAGGGTCAAACGGTTTTACCAAATACCCATCAGCTCCAGAGCTGTACCCTTTTATTTTATCATCATTATCTGATAATGCCGTTAATAGAATAACAGGAATGTGACTAATATCCGCATCGTTCTTCAATGCTTTACAAAATTCTAATCCGTTTTTAACTGGCATCATAACGTCTGCAATACAGATAGCCGGTTTAACATTTAAGCAGACTTCCAACCCTTTTTCTCCGTTCTCAGCTTCAAAAACCTTGTAATAATCAGAGAGGTAATCCATTAAATAATTACGTAGTTCCGCATTATCTTCTATGATTAATATCCGCTCTTTTAAATGGGTACTTTGAATGATTTTCTTTGCGGTAATAAGCTGTGGAGAATCTTCAACTACTTGGCTTTTCTCGTACTCAAACACTTCATCATCTTCATAGGCTGTACGGGAAATTGGTAGTTTCAAAGTAAATACACTGCCTTTGTTCAGCTCGCTTTCTACCGTTATCTGTCCTTTGTGTAATTCCGTCAAAGCTTTTACTAGTGATAAACCAATTCCAGAACCTGTATTAAGGCTGGTGCTATTGGAAGCTTGATAAAAGCGAGAGAAAATTTTCTTTTGACTTTCTTTAGGAACTCCAATTCCGTCATCACTCACTTCTACAATTAGGAAGGCCTCACTCCCCTTCTCTTTTACTTCTATAAAAAGGTCTACATGACCATAATTATGAGTAAATTTCAATGCATTAGATAATAGATTATACAGCATTTTATCATACTTATCCCGATCTATATATCCTTCAATCTCTTCATTTTCAGATATTAAGTTGAAATTGATTTTTTTATCGTCCGCCAACTCTTCAAATGAACGAAAGGTGTTCTTTGTATACAGAAGAATATCCGTCTTTGTAACTTTCAAACGCAATTCACCAGATTGGGCCCTCCTAAAATCCAACACCTGATTTACCAAGTTCAATAATCTATTCGCGTTCTGGTGGATAAGATTATAGCGGCTCTGTTGAAAGTAATTACCCGAATCCTTTCCATCTTCAATTAACTGTTTCGCGGGGCCTAAAATTAGTGTTAGCGGAGTTCTAAGTTCATGAGATATATTCGTAAAGAAACGTAGCTTTTCGTTATTCAATTTTTCATCACGTTCCCGTTTTACCCTCTCCATTAACCATTGTTGTTTTAATACGATACGGGCCCTAATTTGCTTTCGTATGAGGTAAAAAGCCAATGCCAACACTAACAACAAGAGAAAAAATGCTTTATAGGTAAACCAAAAAGGAGGAAGTATTTTAATCTGGTACGAAGCAACATCACTCCAGACCCCATGACTATTCATAGCCTTTACTTTAAATACATAATTTCCCGAAAACAAATTCGTGTATTGAACAGTTCGTTGCCGAACATCTACGGTGTTCCAATTTTCATCAAACCCTTGTAAAATATAGCTGTACCTATTCTGTCTTCCGTTTACGTAAGATGGACTAGAAAAAGTAAGTGAGAAATTCTTATTTGTATTCTTAAGAATAAGGTTTCTATTTATGTTTATATCAGATTTAAGTATCTGCTGTCCGTTTATTACCGAGCCAATTTCTACGGCCTTGTTCTGTACTCTAATATTGGTAATTATAGGTTCTGGCGCATATTCATTTACAGAAAGTTCTTTTGGCGAAAAGGTTATAATCCCCTCCTTACCACCAAGGTACATATGGGAATCATCTGCATAATAAAACCCTCTGGTACTGAATATATCTAGCCGATTTCCACTTTCCGTGTGGTATAGTTTTAATTCTTTTGAGGCAATGTCATATTTGCCTAAATTATTATTATTCATGTTCAACCACAGAAATCCATCTTTATTAGATAGAATGTTTGTAATCCATCTATTCTGCAATCCATCTATTTCATCTACTGGTAAAAAATTGTCTAACGCAGGGTCATAATAACAGAGCCCCTTACGGGTAGCGGCCCAAATTTTTCCTGATTCATCTATGGCAATATCGCTAACGTTATTATGAGGTAAACCAACTTTAATCTCTGGTTTGGCTTCGTACGCCTTAACTTTCATTGATTGTCTATCGTAGCAATAGACGCCCATTTGTGTAGCAAACCAAATTTTATTATCTGCACTTGCTTTTACCGTGTTGATATCAAGCGTAGGCAACAAATTCCCATAAGTCTTATCTACTTTATGAGTTTCCAAATTTAGGACAACGGCACCCTCACCGTGAGAAGCTATAATCATTTGATTATTTCCAAAAGGCTCAAAAGCTAAAATGGGAGCGTGTTTAAATCCTACGTCAATTACCTTGTCAGTTTTATTTAGGTAATTATAAACCAGTATTTTTCCATTCCAAAGACCACAATAGAATGTTTTCCCATCCAGGGAATACATGCTGGCAATATCTTTTTGAGTATTGTAAAGTGGAACATAGTTTTCTTCTTTTGAAAGAAATAGACCATTATGCCTTGTTGCTACTATTATTTTTTCATCAAAAGTTTTTGAGAAATCTCGGATGCGAGGCACTTGGTTTTCTATAAACTGACTGATTGATGTGTTATATTTAAACTGATTCTCGTAAGGGTCGTATTTATCCAATCCTTCTTCAGTACCCACCCAAAGCACACCCGAAGCATCAAAATATAGTGAAGAAACCAAGTTGTCCACTAATGAGTCATCATCAGACAATTCGGAAAAATACCAGTCATACTGTTTAGTTTGAATGTCTTCTAAAGCATCTACTTGCAAAATACCTCCTAAAGTTCCCAGCCAATATTTTCCGTTGGGAGCTTTTGCTATTGATATAAAATAAGGTCCCAGCTTATCCCTTACTTCAGAATCTTCAATAAGCAAATTTTGAAAGCTATCTTGACCTACATTCAATTTGTACAAACCATTTCTACTACCTGCAAAAATGTTCGCCTTCTGGTCTTCGTAAATGAAGTTCACATAAGGGCTAGCTTCATTTTGAACCGATAATGAGTATTGTTTTATTTGGACAATGGAACCAAGGTTATCCAAAGAAATTCTAGCTATTCCAACATCTCCATAACTACCAATCCATAAGCGCCCTTTAGAATCTTCAAAAATTTCTTTAACGTAGGTAAAACCCTCAAGAGGAATTTTACTAAAGCTTTCTTTTTTAGAATCGTACAGAAACAACCCTTGGTCTTTGGTACCAACCCAAACTCTTTTAAACGAATCTATATGAACAGACCTAATTTCCTTGTCTGGCAATGACCCGGTATTATTAGCGTCGGGTAAAAAAACTTTGAATTTATAAGTGTTTAAATCAAGAAGCGTAAGTCCGTTACGCGTTCCAATCCATAATTGGTTGGTTTCTTTATTAAACTCCAGTGCAGTAATATCATCATTGGGAATGGTGTTTACAGAAGGTGAAACGCTGGTATATGATTTAAATTCATACCCGTCAAAGCGGTTAAGGCCTGAAAATGTTCCAAACCAAAGGAAGCCTTCATTATCTTGAACAATGTGTCTTACCGAATTATGAGAAATACCACTAGCATCATTATAGTGCTCAAATTTTAATGATTGAGCACACATTCCCCAAGCAGAGATGGTAAACCAGAAAACGCATGCTAATCGGTAGCCCATAAAATTTTGAGTTGCAATTACAATTTAAGGTTTTAAAAATCAACTCCAAGCTCAACTGGATTTATTCTATTGTAGGCTGCTCAGAGGTCATTTGAAAATCTAAGGTAACTCCACTAGTTATCAAGTCATGGGTAATATGATATTTTGTATAAGGTGACTCGTTCAATTGAATACTCTTAATGAACACATCATCGTTACTTGCTCCAAGAGAATTTATAATTAAACTTTTTCCGTTTTGAAGGCTAATACTTACTTTATCAAAACTTGGACTTCCAAATTCATATTTTGGATTCTCCTCAGTACCTCCATTCATTTGAAATAGGCCTATCTTCATTAATACGGCCAAGCTGCCCATTAACCCTTGATCTTCATCTCCATTGTATCCTGTAGCAGGTGAAAGCCCGCCAAAAACCGTATTAGCAACTCTACGAGACCAATACTGTGTAAGGTCTGGTCTATCTAATTTATTGAAAATAAAAGCAGTTTGTATAGATGGCTGGTTTCCGTAATTAATTGGAATATTCCTGTATTCAGGATGCAATTCTTGCGAATGGGAATTACCAGCTGTAAAGCCTAACTTTTCAGCAGTCTTAAACTGTTCATCTAATTTTTCTACCGCTGCAGACTTCCCTCCCATTAGTTGGGCAAGGCCTTCCTCGTCATGAGGTACAAACCACGTAGATTGCGCTCCATTAGACTCTATGAAACCGTTTTCATGTTCGTAAGGACTATAGTTTTCACGCCATTTACCTTCTACATCTTTAGGTCGCATCCATCCTATGGAGGTGTCAAAAACATTTTTATAATTCTGTGATCGTTTTAGAAAGTAGTTATAGTCTTCTGTATTCCTGAGTTTTTTAGCCAATTGCGCCAAAGTCCAATCCTGATAAGCGTACTCCATGGTCATACTTGCCCCATCTTGATGCCCACCAAATCTACCTTCCGGTATTGGGTGAGGCACATATCCGTTCGCTAAATAATATTTAAGTCCGCCACCTATTGTTGTATTGTGCTCGTAACCTGCTTTACCCATAATACCTCCGGCCATATGGTTTTTCTTAAGAGCTTGGTAAATTTTATCCAAATCTTCTGTAATGAGTCCTTTTTGAATTGCACTTACTATAAATGGTGTAGATGAAGCACCTGTCATCACATAAGTATAATTTCCTCCGGAAGGACCTCTGGGCACCATTCCCCCATCTTTATAATATTGCATTAAGGAATTTACAAAATCTTCCATAATATCTGGATAGACTAAACCCCATAGCGTATTGAGTGTCCATTGTGCTCCCCAAAACGAATCTGAGTTATAATGATTGAATTTTGGTTTTCCACTATCATCAAGTGGCAATTGGCCTACTCTAAAAGTCTCACCCGTATAATCAGGATATGCTCCATTAACATCGCTAATAATTCTCCGGCCTTGCAAACTATGCCATAAATCTGTGTAAAACCTCTTTTGTGCGATTTCCGTATTACCTTCAACTTTTATTCTTCCCAGTAACCCGTTCCACTCTTTTCTAGAATCTTTAACGGTTTGGTCAAAATTCCATTCTGCTAATTCAGTATCAATATTACCTTTTGCATTTTCAAAAGAGGTGTATGAAATTCCTGCCTTCATTAGAATTTCATCTGTATCTCCCTTCAAAAAAACTAAGTAATTACCAGTTTTATCATCTTTTTCTATTGAAGCTATTTCCGTATCCAAATCAATTGCAAAATAGAGTTTTACAGGCTTTGGCCTTCTAGTAGTTTCTTTGATTACCAATTCCCCTTTTAAAGATTTGCTATCTATTTGTTCAAGTAATCCATCTGTATTTTCATTCGGGCCTAATATTCCATTTAGATTGAAGAGTATTGCTGCCTTTTTACCTTCTTTAGGATAGTTATATTTATGTAATCCCACCCGTGTGGTGCTGGTAAGCTCAACATCTATATCATACTTTTCAAGACTTAGAGCATGATATCCTGGAGATACTTTTTCTTTGTCATGACTGAATTTTGATTTAAAATCTGTAAAAACTGATTTTGCATTCAACTCATTAACAGTAACCGGCATAACTGACAAGCCCGAAAGTTGCCATGCATGAATATGACTAAAACCTTGAACCGTATCTACCTTATACCTATAACCGCTACCCCATGCCCCGTCTACTTCTGTATCTGGGCTAAGATTTACCATGCCAAAAGGTCTACTAGCAGATGAAAAGAAAAACCACCTAGAGTTTTCAGTATCTAGTTGTGGGTAAACCAAGTCTACCGGTTCTATACTTTTTGCCGTTGCTTTTGTCTCTACTTTTGCTTCGCAAGAAGAGATCACAACCGCTAATATGATGTAGATTCCGTAGAAAGGAACTTTTGAAAATAAATTCATATAATACGTTTCTTTAACTTTTTGAACTGAGATTTGATTCTATTTTATTCAACATTTCAAAAGTTGGAAAACCATTGTTAGGTCTTCTAATTTCTGGATTGTACCAATTATCCCATTTGGGTGATTTATCACCACTTTTCCGATTTCGATAAATTTCCTCCAACTGTGTTTTGGCCTCTGGCAATAAAGCTTTGGCCTCGTTTAGAAGCAAATCATTTGAGGTAACTTCAAACTCCTTTTTCAATACCGCCATCTTGTGTAACGTTCGCTCAAAACGAATTAAATCTTGGTATAACACCACTGGCAAATACATATAATCATGAAAGAAAGTCTCATTTTCTGTAGTTTCCTTGAGTCCTTTTTCTGCTTCTTGAACCGAAAGATCTATGAGTTCTTCTGTAACTTTAACATACTCTAAATCATTCTCTACCCTTTTGTAATCATGAGGTACAGGTGATTTTCCTGGTCTCTGTATTGGACTATCTGACAAATAGGAAATGGCTTCTCTAATTTCCCAAAGGTGCTGAACATAACCAATGCGGTTCTTTTGTGCTTCATGCAAAGATTTCATTGACGTTATCGCATGTTTAGCACTCACATCATTGAAATAACGCTCTGTCCAATTTTTATAAAATGAATGCGCATCAAAACTTTCTGGGTCATTGCACACTTCTGAATACGCCTCAATATTCAGTAAAAATGGTCTGAAGTTTTGTCCGTTTACCAAGCAAAATTTATCGGCATTATAAGTACTGAACATATTTTTCATTACCGATTCCACTTTTTCTGGATATGGATTGTGAACCGTATGGTTTAACCAGTACCCAGCATGCATGTAGGTCCCAAAGCTGTAACCATCTGTAGTATTAGGTAAATGTTCAAAATCTCCAAAACCATGGTCAGACCATGCAACTATCCAATCTTTTGGTGGCCTGAAACCATCGTTCCACATTTCCATTCCATCGGAATAGCACACCAAAACCTTGTCCGCCTCTGGTTTGTATTCATCTACCAAATCACCAAAAGATTTGTACACCTCATTAAAAACGGCTATTTTATCTTCTCCACAACTACTTTCATACTCCCAGTCCCATACTTGATGACGAGGCCGTAGTATAAAAATATCAGTCTTACGCAAAGGTGTTTTTTCTAGATAATAACGCCATGCCGTTATCCAATCTTCTTTATAATCTTTCCAGCAGGTAGCCTTATCCGCAGACATAGGATGTATCTGATAGCCAAGAGCAAAGTCTATGGCCACCTTCATTCCTTTTTTCTGTGCGTAGTCTATCATCTTTTCAACATAGTCCACATCCACTTGGTAATCCGTTAATTCCTTATATTCCGGACGGATGAAAAATTCAGGACGTCCAAGCATATCAAAAATTTGAATTGCATTGTATCGTAGTCGAACCAACGAGTTAATTAACTCCGTATAACTCTCCCAATCGTATTCTAGTAAATCTCCTCTGTAGTTTGCCAATTCATCCACATCATTCTCAAAATAACACAACAAGGGTACTTTTGGTGGAGCAATACGTCTATTCTCAAAAGCAAACAGGTCTTTAAGTTCTTTCTTTACTACTTCCTTTCCTGTCCAATATTGTACAGGATCAACACCCAATATTTCATTAGAATAATCATAAATGGCATACTGAAGACCTTGTACATCGGAGCCAGCTATTACAATTATTTCCTTTTTCTTCTTTAAAACGATCTTTGCCCAAATACCACCACGTGGACCTGGATTTACTGAAGTAATCTGTATTTTTTTTGATGTATCTAAAGAGGCTATCAAAGCATTTGATTTTGGTGTTCCCAATAGAATAATGGTTCCTTTTTTAGGAACATTATTAATATTGTCAACCACCTCCACTTGGACGGATAAAGTCTTTTTTAAATCATTTTGCAAATCTTCAATGGCATTTAACTCCGTTTCATTAGCCTGTTTATCAACCACTAAAAATATAGAAGATGTTGGCTCTTTGGAAAAAGCATATAATAGAAATAGCCCTATAATGGGAAGCAATAGAAGAACTCGGCCAAATCTTGGTGTTTTAGACGTCATAATAATCTGATATACGTATCTCTAATTAAGAGGATGTTTAAAAAATATGGGCAGGAATACCACTCCCGCCCATATTCAACTAACTCAATTAAACTAAACTCAATTTTTTTTTTAGTATCCTGGGTTCTGCGTCAATGAACCATCTGAAAGTTCTAATTCACTAGAAGGAATAGGTCTCAATAAGTGAATACTTGCATCAAAAGCACCGTGGTCTTGAACGTGCGGGTTATGAGCTAAAATACGCTCCTCTAATTTCCCTGTTCGTTTTAATACGGCCCATCTATTTGCTTCACCAGCTAATTCCAAAGCTCGCTCATTTAGGATATCATCTATTGTTACAGAAGTATATTCGTCAGCAACACCAGTTGCACGCTCTCTAACAATATTTAAATGGTTTAACGCTGCTGCTTGATTACCAGCGGCTAAATATGCCTCAGCAGCTATTAAATGTGTTTCTGCTATTCTGAATACAAACGTATCACGAGCACCATCTGTAGCTTCACTAAATATCTCATCGTCAAACTTCTTGAAAATAGGGAAGTTAGTTCGCTCTGGGTTTAGAGAATACAAGTAGTTAACTCCAGGTACGTTATCTGGCTGTCCAAATAAATACTGATCAGGTTGGTACACCCAATACCTGTCCAAACGTTCCGCTAATTCAATAGGATCTATAGCTACTTTTGGGTAATACACAATCGTGTCCCCAGCTATAATAGCATCAGGTCCTTCCTCTTCATCTCCGTCCGCAAGAATTGCCCTATGTAACGTAGCATCATCTCTACTATCGTTATCTGCTAGCAAAGAATAGAAAAACGGTGTAGGCATAGCATTAAAATCACTAAAACCATAAGGAGTAGTTGTTCTGTTTACTCCAGGATAGTTTGATACTTGATTCATAAAGAGAGAATGTTTTGTATTCTCTTGATCGGTTGCAAGCCCATTAGTTCCCCATTGTATGGCAAATAGAATCTCGTCATTTACTTGATTGTCGTAAGCAAAAACTTCGGCATAAGATTGACTTCTGATGTCATACGAGCCAATAGCTTCTTCTGCAAGCGCTGCCGCGGTATTAAAATCGTCCGAACTTCCAAACGAGGTATAACCTCTTGTTAAATAAACTTCTGATAATACGTGTTGCGCAGCTCTTTTTGAAAACCGGCCCGTTTCAGGGTCATTAAGTAAAGTTGGTATAGCATCTTCCAAATCACTAATAATTTGGGCATACGTTTCTTCTTCCGTACTTCTAGCGTAGTCTGAACGAATAGTAGTAGATTCTTCTAAATCTAGAACCAAGCCCCCATACTGCTGTACCATATTAAAAAAGGCTAAACCACGTAACGCTTTTGCTTGAGCTATACCATATGCTTTATTACCCAGCTTGTTATCTGACCAAGTAATTACAGTTTCATATCTATTAATTGCCGTATTAGCTTTTGCAACAACATCATAATTTTTTGTCCATAAAGATCCGCCAACACCTGAATCAAAACCAAAATAGTCATTGACTGCAGAAACTGAATTCAATTCAGCTTTAACGGTAAACAAATCGGTGCCTAAAAACTTTAAATTATAATCTTTATAAACCTCTCTTAAGGAAGAATATATACCTACAACCAACTGGTCTGCTGTACCTTCCTCAATGAAATTCTCACTCGTTATGTCTGAAAAAATATCTTCTTCAATATAACTGTCGCATGCACTAAAAGTTATCATACCAAGTAGTACGACGCCTATATGCTTAATTTTTATATCTAGTTTCATCTTATTTTTTTATAAAGTTAAAAGGCTAATTTCAGACCCAATAAAACTGTTTTTACCGCGTAGGTCATATTGTAAGAGTTCTGCAGTGCAGTCTCTGGATCAGGTCCCTTATAATCTGTAAAAGTGAATGGATTTTGAACATCCAATGACATTTTTAGTCTTGACATTTTTAACTTATCTGCCAACTCTTGCGGAAATTGATATCCCAAACCAATATTACCAACTCTTACGAATGAAAGGTCTTCATAAGTCCACCCAGTATCTCCATAATCAGGAATAGGGTAAGCACCATCTGGATTGTTAGGTGTCCAATAATCTAGATCTAAGCTATTGAATACAGCGCCATCTCCAGATGTAGAGAAATTTTGAAAAAATTCAGAATGTCCGTAAGATCCTTGTCTTGTATATACTTGTACATTTAATTCTAAGTTCTTATAGTTAAATGTATTGGTCATACCTCCTATCCAATCAGGAGAATTTTGACCCAACAATACTTTATCATCCTGATCAATTGTGCCATCATTATTCTGATCTACAAATTTATACTGACCAGGCAAGTCACCATAAGTAGCTGCTTCTGCGGCTTCATCTATTTGCCAAATACCAGCAACTGCCGTATTCCAGATAGCATCAACAGGAGCTCCAATTTTTAGGACGCCATGATTTCCAAAAGGAATCTCATCCAAATCACCATCAATCTCTACTATTTCATTAGTATTTTTAGTGTAGTTAAAATTAGTTCGCCACGAGAAATTATCCGTTTTAACATTTACCGTATTCAGGGTAACCTCTACACCACTATTTCGTACAGATCCAAAATTACCAAGAGCATCTTCATAACCAGTTACATTAGATAAGGTTCTAGCAAGAATACTCCCTTCGGTCTTTTTATTATAATATTCAAAACTTAGACCAACTCTATTATTTATGATGGAAAGGTCTACACCTAAGTTGTATTCTTTTGAGACTTCCCATGTTAAATCTTCGTTAGGTAAGCCAGCAATTGTTTTACCCACACCTGGATTCTCTCCAAAAAGGTAGTTTGATTGCGACAAGAAAGCCAATGAACTATAGGCGCCAACTGTACTATCATTACCTGCTTCACCGTAACTAACACGGAATTTTAAGTTATTCAACCAATCTGTATTTTGAAGAAAAGATTCTTCACTTGCTCTCCATGCAAACGCGGCAGAAGGAAAGAAGTTCCACTTATTCCCGGTAGATAATTTTGATGAACCATCATATCTTCCTGTGAACGTAAATAGGTATCTATCTTTAATGGAATAGTTTAAACGACCTGCAAAAGATGCCAAGGTTTCCTTTTGATAAAAACTATCAAAATCTCTAATATCATTACCTCCCTCAGTATTATAGTAGAGGTACGCATCCGTATCAAAATCTCTAACTTGTATATTACTACCTTCTTTATTGTTATAATATATAGAAGAAATTAAAGTGGTTTTTAAGTTATGATCTGGTGCAAGGTCAAAATCAAAATCTAATATATTATCCCAAGTATATGCTGTATTAAAATCTGATTGGTAATGCGATTGTATTCTACTAGGATCATTACGCGATGATTTAGTCAAAAGACCTCGGTACTCACCAAAACGTTGTGTAGTTATGTTAGGAGCGAATTGTGTTTTAAAGTTTAACCATTTTGTAGGCTTATAATTTAAAAACACATTAGCAATAACGTTTAACGACTTGGTATTTAATTGCCAAGCGCCTTGAGCATCATAAATAGGATGGACAAAACGAAGGTCTTGATCATCAGGAAACAAGATTGGTTCTCCCTCAGCATCAAATGGGTTTACCGTTGGTGCTAAACGAAGCGTACTTCTAAATAACTCCCTACTTCCTTCCTCTCGTTCAGATAGTGCTAAATATGCCTTAACTCCTACCGTTATCTGATCTGAAACTTTCTTAGAAACAGAAGCACTTATATTATATCTCTCATAACCTTCTATTCCCATCACACCCTCATCATTCAAATACCCTAATGATGCGTTATATACTAAGCCATTTGTACCACCTGACATACCCAAAGTATGACTGGTCTGAATGCCTGCTTTTTGATAAAGGCCCATCCAATCCGTATACCTTCCATTGGCAACATTGCTTGCCTCTTCGTTTGAACTCTGAAACTCTGTTGAGCGGTCAATAGTAATATTATTATAATCTGCCGCGGAACCGGTACCTCCCCAGGCTCTAGCTCTTAACACGTCATCTACGAACTGTACATACTCAGGACCATCAAATAAATCTGGCACATTGGTAGCGGTACGTAAACCGAATGACGAATCATAGGTAAAAACCGTCTTTCCTTCAATACCATTTTTTGTTGTAATAATGACAACACCATTAGCTCCACGCGAACCATATATTGCGGTTGCAGAAGCATCCTTTAAAATATCCATTTGTTCTATATCCGCTGGATTCAAAACATTAATGTCCTCAAAGAAAATACCATCTACAACATACAAAGGTTTAGAAAGGTCATCCGCAAGATTATCACTTACGCCATCACGACCAGCGTTATTATTAGTAACTACCGTGTTACCTCTAATTTTTATAGAAAGTGGTGCTCCAGGTTTCGAACTTAACGTACGAACATCAACACCGGCAACCCTACCTTGAATAGCTTGGCCAATATCTGTTTTCTTTTGCTCAGTTAAGGTTTCCGTGTTTAACGAGGCAACAGCACCAGTCAAATCACTTTTCTTTACAGAACCATACCCAATTACAACAACTTCATCTAAGCCAGTTGAGGACTCAATAAGTTGAATGGTGTAGTTTGAAGAACTGCCTAGCGAAACTTCTTTTGTTTCATACCCTATATAGGAAACTACCAAAAGCTCATCGCCATCAGCGACCGAAATAGTAAAATTACCATCAAAGTCAGATACAACACCATTGCTGGTACCTTTTACTAGAACACTGGCACCTGGCAAAGGTATATTTGCTTCATCGACCACAACACCTGAAATTTGCGTTTGCGCCCACGAAACCGTCGTCACCCCTAAAAGGAGGAATGCCATTAAAAGTTTGAGTTTTTTCATTTTTATGTAAGTTAGTTGAACATTAGACCAAACCTAAGACTCTTCCCTCCTGAAGCTATGGACATATTCTTCAAAAACATGGATAAATTCTACAATACCTTGTTTTTAAGGGGTTAACGAGTATGTTAAATACTATTAATATTTTTTTGATTTGATAATAAAGCAGCTTTAAAATTGATTATTATGTTTAATTGTAGGTTAAAAACTACCAATAGTTATTTTTAAATATTTCATGATTTTCTTAACTCAACCGTCATCATCACAATTAGAAAAAAAAATGGGCAATAAAAAAAACCTCTAAGATTCGTATGAATCTTAGAGGTTTTTACTGTTTAAAATAGCATTAAAAGTGCAGCCTAATCATTGGTTAAGCAGCCTTTAAAAATCTACTATCTACAATTTTCTTAACCAGATATTTCTAAACTGAGTTTTGTTACCATGATCTTGTAAAGAAATCACGTCATCGCCATGGGCAGATGGGTAGTTATGCAAACCTATATAATAGGTGTTACCATTTATTACCGTATGATTCTGTATTAAAACACCATTGTGAAGCACTGTAATTTCTGCCTTAGCATCTAGACTACCATCTTTTTTAAACCTTGGTGCTCTGTAGATTACATCATATGTATTCCACTCTAGTGGGCCACGCATAGCATTAACCAAAGGTGCATGGTCTTTATAAATACTTCCTGCTTGTCCGTTACGGTAGGTTCTATTATTATACGAATCTAAAATTTGTAGCTCATATCTATTTTGCAAAAACAAACCACTGTTCCCACGTCCTTGACTTTCACCTTCAACTTTATCCGGCGCACTAAACTCAATGTGTAACTGGCAATCACCAAATTTCATTTTAGTACTTATACCACCGGAACCAGGTACTACTTCAAAATGATCCTTATCTACAATTTTCCATGGAGCGGGCTTTGTATTGTCTTTTTGGCTTACCCATTGATCAAGACTACTTCCATCAAACAAAATAATAGCATCAGAAGGTGCGTCTCCCAAAGTTTTTGCAGGAGTTACAACAGCAACTTCTGGTTCCCAGATTTCTGTCATTTGTGGCTCCATAGGCATAGGTGATACTTCTGGAGGCGTACTAGAGTGTTTTTGAGCCGTTACTTGCAATGAGAATGCTGCTGCGGCCAAGAAGAAAAAATAATTTTTTGAGTTCATAATAATGATAACATTTTATTTTGGTTCGGTATAAAATTAATAAGAACTAAATATAGACATAACTTCTTAAAATGGATTTTATCCAAAGAAAAAAATGCTAAGTTATTTCCAATAAAAAACCTATAATTTAGAAAGTACACCAACCATTTTCCGTGCACGTTCCTTTACTTCTTTTTCCGACCATCCTAACTTAATAAGGCAAGAGACTGTACGACCTATCCATTGATCCGATGCCGAGAAATCAGATTTTGAATAATCAGGTAATTGCTCGTGAATTTCCTTTGGCAACTTCCCTAACGATTGTTTCTCAATTAGGTGTTGCCATTCACGGTAGTAATGCCAATTGTTATCATACCAGTAAAAACATGCATCAACACCTGCTTTACCTAATTCACCATGTGCTTTTTTAGCGGTATCTGCATCTGGAAGAAAGAAAGTTAAAAACGCATAACTCTCTTCGCCTCCTTCTGGCACTCGTCTAAATTCTACGTTAGGCAAGTCTTGAAGTGCTTCCCTTAAAACGGTGTAATTTTTTTTCTGAATAGCTAAAAACTCATCTAGTCTTTCAACTTGCGCCAAACCTACTGCGGCATGAAGCTCAGAAATTCTAAAGTTGTACCCTAAAAACGGATGTGTCTCCGCTCCCCTATCCTTACCAACATGATCATGACCATGATCAGAGTAATGATCGGCATTAACTTTATATGTATCGTTATTAGTAATTATAGCGCCACCTTCTCCACAAGTTATGGTCTTTACATAATCAAAAGAGAAACAGCCTAAATCTCCATAGCTTCCCAATGGTTTGTTTTCAAAAGTTCCTCCAATGGATTGGCATGCATCTTCCAATAGCAATAAATCATGCTTATCACAAATGGCTTTCAAAGCCTTTAAATCTGCCATTGAGCCGCACATATGCACTGGCATGACTACTCTTGTTCGTTCTGTTATAGCATTTTCTACTGCTTTCGGACTCAATGCCAAGGTATCATCAACATCAACCAAAATAGGAACTGCACCTATTGCCAAGATGGATTCAAAACTAGCAACAAAAGTAAATGTGGGCATAATAACTTCATCCCCGGCACCAATACCAGCACTTGCCAGAGCTACCGTTAAAGCTGCCGTACCGCTGCTTACCAGTTGGGTATGCTTCACCTGCATTTTCTCTGAAAGTACTTTTTCTAGTTCAAGAGCCTTCCATTGTCCTTTACGCATCCCGTCAAAACCATAACGCATTAGTACTCCTGTATCCAGTACCTCATTTACTTGTTTGCGTTCCTTGTCTCCGAATAATTCAAATCCTGGCATATCTTTTTAAGTCGTTTTGTGTTAAATGGAAGTCCTTAATTTATTTCAATTACACTATCCTCTATATTTTTGCGCACTTTTTTAAATTCCGAGAACATATCGTCATCGGCTCGGTAGCCTACCGGAAGTACCAAAACTGAGGTTAGACCGCGTTTCTTTAAGTTTAGAACAGCGTCATAGGCCGAAGGAACAAATCCTTCCATTGGGCAAGAATCGATTTTTTCAAGCGCACAGACCGTCAGTAAATTACCAAGCGCCAAATACGCTTGATTTTTAGACCACTGCTCAATTTCGGGCACCTCTTTTTTAGAAAAATCGGCCAACAATGCATTTTTGAACGGGTCCAAAATATCCTGACTCGTACCTCTTACTTTTTTAATTTGTTCAAAATAACGATTAATGTACTCTTCATTAATATCATTTTGAATACAAATGACCAACACGTGAGAGGCTTGCGCCACTTGCTGTTGACCATATGAATGCTCCACCAATTTGTATTGCAATTCTTTGTTGTGAATTACGGCCATGGTAATGGGTTGCAGACCATAAGAAGTTGCGGTAAGGTTGAAAGCTTGTTTTAAACGGTCAATCTTATCTTTCGGAAGTACTTTTTCCGAATCGAATTTCTTTACGGCATAACGCCATTCCAAATTTTTAATAGAATCCAAATTCACTTTATTTATGTTTTCACCTCAGTGAAAAATGATGACTAGCAATTTTTTGGAAATCAAAACAATAAAGAGCAATCACTCCGTTCTGATTTTCTGTTCAAGTTTACCATTATAAATTCATGATTAACCTAGTGCAAAAATAGGATAATTATAAAACCTAGTTTACTTAACTTGAATTTGATTCTATAACCTTGATGTTTTAGAAAATTTTCTGACTGTCTAATTAAAGGAAAGAATGTAATAAAGACCGTTGATTATCTGATTAGACTGATTTACATTTTATTATGAATATGAGAAATACTACTATGACTTCTATTAGTAAAAATCTATCTAAACCTCCCCAATACCCCTTTCAAAAGCTTCTAAAAGATGTTTCTTGTCTACCTCATTACCAATATGTTTTTTAATATCTTCTCTAATGTTTTCTAATTCTTCTACTACAAGAGTTCTATTTTCATCTGAAATATTTGGGCCATTGGATATAAACTGTAATGCACCTATCAATTCGTGCATTACGGAGCTATCTTGTTTGGCATATAAGCGAATGGGTTGCACTAGGATGCGCATTAGCTCGCTTCCGGGAATGTTATTCTTTATCAGAATACATTTATTATTTTCTAGCGGCTGAGATGTAATGGCGGGGAATTGAAGAAACTTGCGCAGCAAACGTCCCAATTTAGCAATAGCATCAATTGCAGTACCCGGATCATTAATTCCCGGAGACATTGCTTTAACCGCAATCTCCATCAACTTAATCATTCCTCCAACTCCCTTATCGTCTTCATGACGATCAGATGAGATATCAATACAGAATAATAGGCTTTTTAAATCTTCATCAGACATTTTCTCCTTAATTTTAAGGATTGGCATCCCTTCCCATAAATGCTTATTTAAGTACGGAATGACCTCTATTTGATTATCTTTTTCTTCAACAGAAGTATTGAGCAACTTTTTATCAAAACCTCTAAAATATCCTGTTTTATCACTATTTAAAACAATCCAGCCTGTAGTATCTACATATTTCAAAGCTATTTTAGCATCTTCAGAACGTGTCAATACTTTATCTGCATACCCATTGCACTTATCAAATATTCGATCTATAATATTCTGTATTTGAATAGATCCGGATATTGTATGAATAAAGTACACAAAGAGTCCTATACAAACAACACATAGTATTGCAGCGAACATGTTGGATAATCCCATAGTGTCTGCTTCTATTCCGCGTGCGCCAAGAGAGGTTAGAATAATAATGCAGTAAAGAAGTGTACCCACATAGATTCCCAAAATTATTTGATGTTTACTGTTAGAAACAAGCCCAGGAAGAAGTCTTGGTGAAAAATTAGATGAGGCTTGGCTCAATACAACCATAACCATTGAAAAACTGAATACGGTAAGCGAAATGATTCCACCAATAAAAACAGAAAGAATAGAACGTGCCGTATCATAATCTTGAATAAAAAGATATGGGATTTTTTCTTTTATAGACTTTACAATTTCCACATTTTCCAACGATAAAGTGACTATTGCTAGAACAACGCATAGTATGGAAATGAGTACGGGATAAAATGCAATGCTTCGCAACACTTCACGATATGCTTTCTGTAAAAATTTTAGAACTTTTTTCATTTTTGTAATCGGATTATTTTAGCGCAGCTATTGTCCACCCCCCTGTTTTTCGAAGCTATGAAAGCTTAAGAATTAAAAGAGGCTCTTTAGAAAAAAAACTAAGCTCAAAAGAACTGATGATCTCAAAATCACCTTTATATTGGCTATTTAACTAAGATGTGAAGAAAAATTCGGTACTTTGGAAGATTGATTCTGATTACAACTAGTTAAGCTTTCCTTCAAATTGAAAAAACATAGAACAGATAAAAAAATTAGTTTAAAAGATGCCATTTCTATTGGAATTGGCGGTATGGTTGGCGGCGGAATTTTCGCTGTTCTAGGACTTGCTGTTTCACTGGCCAAAGGAGGAACACCTATTGCTTTTCTTTTTGCTGGTATAATTGCTTTATTAACTGCGTATTCTTATGCCAAACTCTCTAAAAAATATCCTGAAAATGGTGGTACGGTGCGGTTTATTCACCAACAATATGGAAATGGGATTTTTGCAGGCGGAATAAATAATTTACTATGGGTAAGCTACATCGTAATGTTAGCGTTGTATTCATCTGCTTTTGGTTCATACGGAGCCCAATTAATTTCACTAACTGGGACTAAAGAAATTGATGTACGAATCTTTCAGTCTTCAATAATCCTAATTGCCCTTTTCATTAATTATTTGAGCGTTAAACTTGTTGGTGAGATTGAGTCTATTGCTGTAGTTTTAAAACTGATTATTCTAATTGCATTTATAGGTGTTGGTTTTTACGGATTTTCCGTACATCCTGAAAACCTTGAACAATTATCTCCTGAAAATTGGGAGAGTCCTATTCTATTGCTTTCCGGTGGTATGGTCATATTTGTAGCTTATGAAGGTTTTGAATTAATTGCCAATTCTATAGCCGACTTAGAGGATAAAGAAAAAAATACGGAAAAGGCCTATTTTGGAGCAGTAGGCTTTGTAGTTATCCTCTATATTCTAATTGCTATTGTTACCGTAGGCGCTTTACCATTTGAACAAATTGCCAATGCAGAAGATTATGTTTTAGCAAAAGCCGCAGAACCAACATTAGGTCAAATTGGATTTACAATTATTACTATTACCGCTCTGATTTCAACTTTTTCTGCTATAAACGCTACTGTTTTAGGAAGTGGCAGGGTTAATTATGACATAGCTGTCGATAAAGAATTACCACAGTTTTTTTGCCGTCAATTTTGGGGAAAGCCGGTGGGTTTAATTATAACGGCAGTATTGTCCATTACCTTGGTTAACCTGTTTAATCTACAAAGTATCTCCACTGCAGGAAGTGTTGGTTTCTTATTAATTTTTAGCATTGTTAATTATATTGGTTTCGAGCAACATAAAGAATTAGAGTCAAAAAAGTGGATTCATTTGATGGCAAGCCTTCTTTGTTTTTTAGCTTTCTTGACATTAATAATTCAACAATTTTCACAGAACAGAACTGGAGTTATAGCTTCACTAAGCATAATTGTATTTTGCATTTCACTAGAATGGATTTACAAAAAAATCATACCCAACTAGCGTTCTATATTAGTAAAAAGATAGGTGTGTTATTAATATACCCGTTATTTGCAAATAAGATATTACATTTTTAAAATCTACATAAACTAAAGTAAATCATGTCTTCAGAAAAACAACCCTCAGAAAAAGCAAGACTTCATTCCCGTAACAAAAACCGGGAGAGATATGATTTAGAAGCCCTAAAAGTTTCTAATCCTGAATTGAAAGAGTTTATAAAACCTAACAAATTTGGAGCAGAATCTATTGACTTCTCTAATCCTAAAGCGGTTAGACTTTTAAACAAAGCATTACTAAATCATTATTACCACATAAAAAACTGGGATTTCCCTGAAGAAAATCTATGCCCTCCCATACCTGGACGTGCAGATTACATTCACTATATAGCCGATTTGTTAGGCAGTACTAATTCTGGCAACATACCTACTGGCGATAAAGTATCCTGTTTTGATGTAGGTGTAGGAGCTAGTTGTATTTACCCAATTATTGGAGTTACGGAATATGGCTGGCAATTTTTTGGTTCTGATATTGACCCAAAATCAATTGAATCTGCACAGCAAATTGTCAACTCCAATCCATTACTTAAAGGTAAAGTTGAATGTAGATTACAAAAAAGTTCAAGAGATATTTTTAGAGGTGTACTATCGCCCGAACAGAAAGTTGATATTGTGATTAGCAATCCTCCTTTTCATTCTTCCATTGAAGAAGCGCAGAAAGGAACCCGCAGAAAAATAAAGAATCTATCCGGTAAAAAAGTAAAAACACCTGAACTTAATTTTTCAGGCATAACCAATGAACTTATTTACGATGGAGGCGAATCTAAGTTTATTGAAAATATGATTTGGGAGAGTAGAAAGTTTGGCAAGAACTGTTATATCTTTTCAACTTTAGTATCAAAAGAGTCCAATCTTAAAAGAATTTACAAATTGTTGGAAAAAGTTGAAGCCACTCAAATCAAAACTATCCCTATGGGTACCGGTAATAAATCTAGCCGTATTGTAGCTTGGTCTTTTTTCTCAAAAGAGGAACAGCTAGAATGGGTTGAAACTAGATGGCAGCAGTAAACATTTTTATAAGTATCTTTTTTTACAGGGCTTTTACTGCATTTTAGGGCTCCACAACTTACCTTATCAATTTAGCTTTACAAGTCAGCAAGATTTTCACTATATTATGCGTGAAAATGCAAAGACTAGACTCAGCTATACTTCCTACAAATGGAGACACTCGTAAACCTCGAGGTCAATATTTTGAAATTACTTATTTCCTTCCAACAAATACAAAACAAACCCATAAGTGGCTAAAAATTATAAAATAAGGAACATATAGCTACATGAATTAAAACAATATTGATTTCGCTTTTCTGTTTAATAAATAACTAACCCATAAAATAAACGATGACTTCTTACTCTATAAGTGAAATTAACGACATTTTAAAAGGCGAATTAATAGGCTATACCGATCATAAAATTGAAGGTCCAGAGGAAATAAAAAAGGCTAAGAACAATCAAATAACCTTCATAGGAAGTACTAAGTATTCCAAATTCTGGACAGACTCAAAAGCCTGTGCAGCCCTTGTTTGCCCTAAGTCTGTGATTGAACCAGGTGATAATCGCGCTTTTATTAGAGTAAAGAATGTAGATTTAGCAATGGCTAAAATATTAGAGCTTTTTAGTCCACAAACACCTGTTTTTGAATCAGATATACACCCTACAGCAGTAATACACGAATCCGCAATTATTGGTAAGGGCTGTAAAATTGGCCCCAATTGTTATGTGGGCAAGGATGTTGAATTAGGTGATGGTGTTGTTTTGTATCCCAATGTTTGTGTTTTTGATGAAACTATAATTGGTGAAGCCACCGTTGTGTGGTCCGGTACTGTTATACGTGAGCGTTGTGTTATTGGCAGCCATTGTATTTTTCATATAAACGTAAGTATTGGAGCTGATGGTTTTGGATATAGACCTAGTGATGATGGCAGAGGATTGGTAAAAATACCACAGATTGGTAATGTAATTATTGGACATCATGTTGAAATTGGAGCTAATTCATGTGTTGATAGAGCTAAGTTTAGCTCCACAATTATTGGCGATGGTTGCAAAATTGACAACCTAGTACAAGTAGCACATAATAGTGTTATGGGTCGATCCTGTATCATGGCCGGTCATAGTGGTCTTGCAGGCTCGGTTACCTTAGGAGATGGTGTAATGATTGGCGGAAGTGCCTCTATAAATGACCATACCACCATACATTCCGGTGCAACCGTTGCTGCTGGGTCAGGAGTAATGAATGATGTAGAAGCTGGAAAAACCGTTCTTGGTTACCCTGCGCAAGATGCCAGAGCTATGCTAAAAGAATGGGCAGTGATAAGAAAACTCGTTAAAAATCAATAGTTAGACTGTACCCATACTTTTACCCTCGCTAATAAAATATATAAACAAAAAAAGCTTTACATAACGTAAAGCTTTTTTCTTGAAAGGTTGGAGGTTCTCCTATTGAACCTCCGAGGAAAAGCAACTAATTTCCAATTTAAACGAGTGCATTAGAATACTCTAATTCTTGCAACTTTCTCAGCGCTTCCGATTTGGAATTGACATCTAGTTTTAAATAGATGTTCTGCACATGAAAGTTGATTGCACTTGCAGTCACAAATAATTTTTCGGCAATGGTCTTATATGTAGCACCTTGGCTCAAATAATCTATTACCTGATTTTCTCTTTCCGAGAAAAACTCATTCGATTTTCGCTGAAACTTTGAAATAATCTGACTTATAATATCATTACTCATTGTTGCGCCTTCTGACTTGATCGAATCAAGGGCATTGTAAAGGGCGCGTTCAGTCACCGGTTTGGATAGGTAGCCATTCGCGGTATTTTTGAACGCTTTTTTGACCAAGTCAAAATTGTTCTGGGCGCTGAGCATGATGATTTTTACATTCGGGTCTTTCTTTCTAAAAAGACGAATACCTTCTATACCATTAATTTCTGGTAAAGAGACTTCTGAGAAAATAATGTCTGGCGCAACATCATCATAATTGGCCAATGCATCTTTCACCGAAGCATAAATTCCTTTTAGGGAATACTCTGGGTAAGAGTCAAAATACGTTTCATAAGATTCATGCGATGTTAAATCATTATCGATTACGATAATTTTTAGAATGTTTGTTACCATGGTAGTGGGATTTTTGGTAGTCTACTGATAAACAGCAGAATGCCTGGTTAAATTTGGGGTTTACTATTAATATATATCGCCCGGTAAAGCGACGTTTTATTCAAATTTTGGCGTAAGAAGGCTCTTTCTCTATGATTTAGAAATCAAGAGATTTTGTTATCCGCTTTTTGCGTTTAGAATTCAAACCTATGGTTATGACAGTATTCTGCCGGGCCTTAGTTCTAAACTAAAACAGATATATGCGCTATACGCTGGGTGAATCTTTATGTTTTATTGCTGTAGGTAAAGCTCTAAAACCTAAAATGAATTCTTTGAAATTTTATCTCTATCAGACGCAGAGATGTTGCACTTTGTTGAAGTGATCAAGTGTGCTTTTCTTGTGGTAATGTTGTAGGTAATGGTGCATGGTTTGTGCGATTTGGGGATTAATAAATAAATTACTTTGGTTTGATTATAAGTAAACTTACTGATTATTTCTACAGTGGTAACTGTAAGATCGCCCATTTTCGTTAAAATGCAGTCAAAGTCCCTGCTCCATTGCATTATAACGGAATTTTCATACCAATTATCGATGCTCCAAAAACAAAAACTAAGTTAAAAAGAGTGTGTAATTCTAGTAAACTGTGGTTAAACGCAAAAAAAACAGCGGGGCCTCCCCCGCTATTTTATAGCCTAATTCTCTACCAAAAAATCAGGTCCCACTAACCATAAGTTAATATTGTTATTAATCTTCGTACATGTTATTCACTACTGCCGAATGATCATCTACTTGCATTATCCATTTTTCGTCGTTGTACTTTCCATTAAGGTTAGAAACATAAGCTGTTTCTGCTTCCTCTTTATAGTTGTAATCTGCCAAGTACACATAATGTAAACCGTTTTCTTTATTGTAAAACTGTCTGGCATCAAGACCTTGTTCTTTTAAAGTTTGCATAAAGGCGTTCAAATACTTTTTGTTCTTATATACATTAGCAATCACATAGTAACCTGATTTTACACCAACGATATCTGACTGGTTTAATATTTTTATAGGAAGCTTTACGTAATCCTTTATTTCTTTTGCATCAATATCATTTTCTACAATAGATTTAGAACTAGTTTCTGCAACAACTTCAATTGTTCTTTCTTCCTGCTTGCTAGTTGCATCAGACATTTTAGAGTCGTTCAATACTAGGAAGTCAGTTACTTTATTAAATCTTGCATCATCACCTTGGTTAGAAGCTTCTACATTTTTAGGAGCATCGTTTACCGTGTTGGCTGCTAAAGCAGTATACTCCGGTGGAACCGGCACAACCTCTTCTTCTACATTTGGCTTCAAGTTTTCTTTTATCTCTTGTTTAAGAACATCTACTAAAGACTTTAAGCGTTCCTCAAAAGCAGCATCTCTAGCGCTATCTATAGAATCTTGTCTTAATATCATCTCATCTAAGATTAAACGGTTTTCATAAGCCATACTGTTAATATCACTCTCCATATTTGTGGCTGCAGCACTATTAAAGTTTCTACTAGCCATAGTAGTATTGTTTCTTTTCTTGTTCTCTTTGTTCTCTGCTGTTAATCTTAAAATCTGTTCTTCGTAGTTTCTTACGATACGGTCTACTTTAGCATCTTCAGAACTATCTGCATAAGCATCCATACTAGAACCATGGTTATCAAAAGTATATGCTAAAGATATTTCGTGATTCCATCCCAAATCAGCATCATCCGTCATTAAATCCTTTTCTAACAAATATCCTAAAGACATACGCTTACTTAAGTTGAAACCTAGACCTAAAGAAAGGCCATAATCATCATCAAAATTTGTTTGAAGCCATCCGTAGTTAGGTAATTCTAATAGTACTGACCCTACGTAACCTAATCCACCATCTATGTTCTTACCAACTTGTACCATTGGCATTAAGCGTGCGTTGGCAAAAAGACCTCTATTGGCCAAGAACTGGTGTGTATACTGTACTGAAGCTTTTACACTCTTTGTACTGAGGTTCGTTAAAAATTCATTGGTTGTTTGGTTATATTTGAATAGCTCTGTTCCATAAAGACCAAAATCAAATCCACCTAAAGACAAAGTTACTCCTGGTTGAACGGCAATTTTACTCTCTTTCTTAGTTTCTGCTATTTTAGTATCTGTATCTGCTACTACTATTCTATTTTGATCTATACCTTCTGTATAATACGTTACGTTGGTACCAAAGGTTAATTTACTTTCATCGCCTAATTTTACTGCTGTTGCGTAATTGGCATTAAAACCAAATTCTTGAACAACACCAGACCATTGGCTGTATACACTAATTCCCACAGCGGCATTCTCGTTTAACTGATTGCTAAAGCCCAAAAAGTAGTTTTGGTTATTATCTTCAAACGTAGCATATTGGTTTCTGTGAAGAATGTTAACATAAGATTTATTCTCTCTAACCAATGAGAACGTTGGGTTAATCAAAAACCTGTTAAAGAACAACTGGTTGTGATATGTGCTCTTTGTATTTATTTCTGTCAATGCTTCTTGCCCGTAGGTAGCTTGTGTACCAAAAATGGCACATAACAAAAGGAGCAGGTAGATTGTGCTGATATTATTTTTTTTGTAGCTCATGGTAGTGATATTTGGGATTATTGAAAACTGGGGTAATAAGGTGTGTTCTAATTTATTGAAATCTGGAACTCTTGTGGTAGATGCCCATTATTTCTTAGAACATTTAGATTACCTAAAGGTGGGTAATAAACCGGCGACGGTAATCGCCGGCTCTATTGTATCCCCCATCTTTATTAATCTTCCTCAAATGAATTTGAAGTGTATCGTGCTTTAGAATCTGCATTAAATGCTTCAAGCGCTCTATAGTCGCCATCATCTTCGGCAGTTCTTTTGTTGGCATAGGTGAAAGCCACCTTTTCTACCGTACTTTTATTGTTACCGCGGTTAGACATTACATATCCTTTTCCGTTATCGGAAGTAAATGAGATAGCAAAATCGTCTTCACCACTGTTTATTGGACTCCCAAGGTTTACGGCAAGGTCTACATGTTTTTGACCTACTTGTGTCATATACACATCTAATCCGCCTTGTCCTTTTCTACCTTCTGAAGCAAAGAACAATGTGTTCGTTCCAACTACATTAGGATAAAGGTCATCCTTTTTAGTATTTACCTTTTGACCAAGATTCTTGGCAACACCCATGCTTCCGTCTTTACGAATAGCAGATACATATATATCATACTCTCCAAAAGTTCCTGGCATATTAGAGGCAAAAAACAAACGTTTTCCATCCGAAGATATAGAAGGGTGCATTGCAGACGCATGTTTAGGCGCAACAGCTACTTCCTTTAGATTCTTCCATTCACCTCTTACCTTATCGGCTCTGTAAATCTTGTGTACTTCTTCACTTTTAGAGAAGACACCATACAAAGGTTTTACCTTTACTTTTTTACTAAAATAAGCGGTTTGGCCGTCTGGAGTAACAGCAACTGGCATTTTATACCCGTTGTCATCCTCATTTTCCACACCTAAGAAAGTTCTAAGCTCATTTTCAACAATAGTTTGGTCGTCTACTATAAACTGTCCGTCAGTACGTTGAAAATCTAACTCTCTATACCTTTGTGTTAAAGGTTGATCTAATATATTTTTTTGTTTTTGTTTCTTCACTTTATAATCAGACTCAATTTGAGCGACCCAATCATTGTTATCGGAACTGGTAGTTGATCCAATATTTTGATACTTGGTCAAAGCGAAGTCATAACGCTTCTGATAATTTTTACTTAAGCTGCCATCGTTTACTTCTTTTAATTTACCATACCAAAACAAAGCGGTATCATAATTTTTGTTTAAGAAGTTGGCATTACCCAAGTCTTCAAAGATGGCTTTATCTTTATACCCTTGTTTTTTAAGGTATTGATAGTTATCCATCCTCTTGTTGGTAGCCTGATGAATCTCGGTAGCATTACTGCTATCTGAATACTGGGCAGTCATTGAACTGCAACAGCACGAAAAGACGCAGGCAAAAAGCACATTGTAGGTTAGCGCATTTTTCATAATAAATTCGATTAGGGGTTAATATCTTCGACAAAGTTCCACAAAACTTCTATATCTATACTTAGTAATAATTCATAGGTTTTCACTTAAATCAGGTTTTTTTACACTAAAATCATCGATAAACTGCATATTTCTAAGTCTAAGCACCAAAAAATCGGATTAAGTCACTTTTTTCTTACTAGTAATTACTAGTAGTTTCACTATGAGCATTTAAATATTCCTTTTAAATCAAAAATTAGACTATCATACTATATATAGTTTTAAACTGAATTGTTTTTTTATGCATGGCATTTTTTACACATATCAAAATATTTGTATATTTAAAACGTACAGACTTGTCTGTTTTCTGTATAAGACGATTAATGAAAACCTATGAAAAAAGAGAATGTAAAGGATAGGATTATTTTGGCAGCATCAGAACTATTCTATTTTGATGGTTATAACCAAACCGGAATTAATAAGATTATAGAAAAGGCAGAAGTTTCTAAAGATAGTATGTATAGACACTTTAGGTCTAAAGAAGCTATTGCCGTTGTCTACTTAGAACAAAGACACAAAGCCTGGATAACCGATATGACTAATTATTTATCTGTAAGACCAGAAGGTCAAGAAAGGGTAATTGCCATATTTGATTATTTAAACCATTGGTTAAGTCAAGTAGACTATAGAGGCTGTGGTTTTCAAAACATTATAACAGATATACCAAAAAACCAGAACTCTATTAAAGAAGTGGTACGTAAGTGCAAGGATGATATGCACCGGTTTACATTAGATGAGCTAAATAAAGCTTCTTCAGAAAGTATGGATACCAAAGAAATTAGCAATGAGATCATGGTTTTAATAGAAGGGGCTATAATGCTGTCCCAAATTCAAAAAGCCAACTGGCCACTTATTGCTGCCAAAAAAGCATGTGAAAGACTCTTGAAATAAATATAATTTTTAAATACATCAGACAAATGTGTCTGAACTAATTTTTTGCAATGGATAATAAATTACTACTCCCTCCTTTTAATCTAGACACCGCCAAACAAAAAATTCAATTCATTGAAGATATCTGGAATAGAAAAGATCCAACCGAAGTTTCTAATATATATTCAATAGATTGTGAATGGTATACTAATGAATCTATCTTTTTAAGTAGCCGGAAAGAAGTTCAAAAACTTCTAGAAGATAAATGGAAAAAACAGTTGGACTTTGAGGTAACCAAAAAATATTTGGCACATACTGATAACAGTATCGCCCTTAAATTTGATTACGATTATAGAATGGAAGATGAACAATGGTATTGTTCCTATGGTAATGAAATTTTAGAGTTTAATGAGAGTGGCCTGGTAGAAAAGTCTATAATAAGAATTTATCACTCTATTATTAAAGATAGCGAAAGACCCATATCACCAAGTTTACATGAATTTTTATAAGGTATATGACACCCCAAAAGTTTAATAGAGCACCATATTGTTATTCATAGTCTGTATTATGTACGCAGTAATATAAAATCTGTATCCTAGGTACTTGAACCAAAAAACAGGAACAAACGCATTAACATCACTTTAACTGAATAGATGTTGGTTACGGATACTATTTACGACCAAAAGGTAGTAGAAAAAGAGCTGTATAAGTTCTTTTTTACAAAACCTAAAAACGAATATTAATAGAGATTATAACTATGAAAAAAATAGCAATTAACGGTATGGGCCGTATTGGCCGTACCACCTTAAAAGTAATTCTTAATACACCAGAACTAGAAGTGGTTGCAGTAAACGATATCGCTTCTATTGAAAACATAGCCTATTTACTAGAGTATGACAGTGTACATGGCAAATTTGAAAAATCGGTAGCTTTTGAAGAAGGCAAACTGATTGTAGATGGCAAAGCCATCAAATTTTTTAACGAAAGAAATCCAGAAGATCTTCCTTGGAAAGAACTAGATATTGATGTAGTTGTTGAGAGTACTGGTATTTTTACCAAGTACAACGACGCGGATAGACATATTAAAGCAGGTGCTAAAACGGTTGTTCTATCTGGGCCATCCAAAAGTCCTGAAATCCCAACCGTTGTACACGGTGTAAATTCTGAGGATGGCAAAACTAGTATTTTCTCCTGTGCCAGTTGTACCACAAATAATATAAGCCCTATTATAGAGATTATAGGAAGACGTGTTGGCATCAAAAAAGCCATCATGACTACCATTCACGCAGATACCAGCTCTAACGCCATGGTAGATTCACCTAACAAAGGTAATTTTAGAATGGGCCGTTCTGGTATAAACAATCTTATACCAACCACTACTGGTGCTGCCGTAGCTACTACTAAAGCATTACCGGAATATGCCGGAAAGTTTGATGGTATGGCCATTCGTGTGCCTGTTGCCGTTGGTTCTCTTTCTGACATCACTATTGTAACCGAGAAAACGGTTACTGCAGAAGAAATCAATAAAATTCTAGAAGAAGAAGCTCAAACGGACCGTTACAAAAAAGTGTTACAAACCACTTACGCTCCTTTAGTTTCTAGTGATATTATAAAAAGTCCTTACGGGTCAATTGCCGATTTATCTTTAACCAAGGTTGTAGATGGAGATTTGCTTAAAGTATTGGCTTGGTATGATAACGAATGGGGATTCACGAACCAAATGGTACGTCAGATACTAAGTTTATAGGTTGATTTTATTCTGAAATCAGTTTTATAATTTTCAATTTAAAAACAGGTCAAACTTTAAAAGTTTGACCTGTTTTTACTTTATACCCCTTTTTTCTTTTTTGTAATTTGAGACCATCTTAAATTTCAGATTTTGAAGAAATCACTTTGCTTAGGAGTTCTGTTCATACTTATAAATTGCTTTATGAACGCACAATCCGTACAAAAGGAACATTGGGGAGCAGTAAATGGTAAAGAGGTTTCGCTCTATACAGTTACCAACGCCAATGGTATGAAAATGCAGATTATGAATTTGGGCTGTATTATTACTTCTCTTTTTGTACCGGACAAAAACGGAGAATTAGATGATGTAGTTTTGGGTTTTGATAATTTACAAGACTACCTAAATGGCCATCCTAGCTTTGGTACCACTGTTGGCCGCTATGCCAACCGAATTAAGAACGCCGAATTTGTCATGAACGATTCTGTTTACAAACTTACGGTAGCAGGAGACGGCACCGCACTTCATGGAGGAAATGAGTTTCAAGATGCCGTTTGGGATGCTGAACTAATTTCTACTGAAAATGGAGATGGTTTAAAATTCCATTACTTCTCAAAAGATGGTTCACATGGTTTTCCCGGAAATTTGGATGTTTATGCCACTTACCTTTTAACCAAAGACAATGCTATTTATATAACCTTCCAGGCCGAAACCGATAAAGACACCCATGTGAGCATGACCAACCACAGCTACTTTAACCTTAATGGAGCTAAAGAATTGATTTACGACCATAAGGTGATGATTGATGCGGACACCTATACTGAATTTGACGAAGACATTACTCCTTCCGGAAAACTACCGCCTTTAAAAGGTACCGATTGGGATTTGTCCACAATGACTCGTTTAGGAGATAAAATTCACGATATTCCCTTAAATGGCTATCACCATTGTTATGTTTTAAATAAAGAGGCTGGAGAGATGAAAAAAGCAGCGGAGGTTATTGAACCCAATTCTGGCCGTAAACTAGAAGTATTCACAACCCAACCAGGAATAACCGTTTATGCCAGCAACGGATTGGAAGATATTACTGGCAAATATGGTATTGCTTATAGACCCCATATGGCCATCTGTTTGGAAACACAAGATTTGCCGGATGCTATGAATAACCCTAACTTTCCCTCTACCCTATTAAAACCAGGTAAAAAGTATTCAGAAACTATTGTTTATGATTTTGGGGTTGTGGAGTGATATATACTGATATATAGTTGAGTATTAGAATCTAGAATTACATTTTTTTTCTCTCAATGAACTTCATAACGCTTTGTGCCTTTTCGTAATCTGCATTACCCAACCAGATTTTTAAAGTCTGACTATCAGTTTCTAAAGTGAGGTTTGCTCTGTTTTTATAAGTTTCAAGATTACCATGGGTAAATATTGATGCAAGAAAAGCTATACTAGAAACTAACCAATCTGTCCGTTCTTCACTCAACTCTACATTTCTGATTTTACGAAATAAATATTTTCCGTTATTTCTGGGCTTAGCCGCATCAATAACTTCAAATTCGTCTGCATTTAAGATTATTTTCAGTTCCGGCTTATTCCTTAATTCAATAGTTTCTATCATTTTAGTATTTTCATATTAGCATACATAGGTCGTCTTCTAAACTACAAAATATAGTCCAGTCCCACATAAATTTGAAGAAAATATATGTTAATACAAAAAATAGAACAGCTCTTCCCTACCCCATTAATCAATCAGTAAAAGGGCTTTTTGAGGGATAAGAATCTTGTCAATAGTATGGATAACCCCGTTTGAAGCTTCCATATCAAACTCAACAAAATTCGTTTTAAACTCGGAGGCATCTTGAAGCGCTAAACCTGCCGCACCTTCAATCACCTCTACAGCATCATCTTCAACTAAAGTAGGTAATACTCCTATTTTCAAATCATTACGCACTATAACTTCTTCCACCACATGACCTAAAACAATCTCTTTTAGTGCCTGCTTTTCCAAAATATTAGTGAAATCCGCAAAAGAATTATAATCATTCCCAAGCGTTGAAAACAACTTTTCTATTGCCGCATTTGTTGGTGCAAAAACCGTATAATCCCCTTCATTGAACCTACTTTCCAATCCAGCTTCTTTTATGCCTTCTGCAAACATAGAAAGTTCTTCGGTTTCATTTATCAAATCGATCAAAGAGGCTTTTGGGAATAAATCCGCAAGAACAGAATCCGGTATCAGAACCTTATCTATAATGTGGATAACGCCGTTGGCTACTTCAATATCCGCCGTAGTTATTTTGGCTTTTATCTGTGTGGTATCAAGAATATATACATCACCATCTACCGTAATTTTAATTTCTTCGGATTGTAAAGTCTCCAAAATGGAACCGTTAGAAAGTTCAGTAGAGAAATTGGCTCCTCCTATAACTGCGTGGTATTTTAATACTTGTGCTAATATTTCCTTTTCTAGGGCTTCATCAAAATCAAGTACATCCGTGTACTCTTTTAACGAGCTTAGAAATTCCGTAAACGCTTCATTGCTCGGCACAAAAAATGTAACCTTACCGCTTTCATCAGAAAGCATTTCTTCAAGCGTATCGTCAATGGCGTCCAAAGCTTCGGCGGACATGGTTAGACTATCTTCGGATTGAATAAACTCCGCTGCGTTCAGCAATGTCTCATCCGGAGCTACTTCCTTTGGAGTTTCATCTGCAGGTTTCTCGGTCTTATCCTCTTCTTTACTTATTTCATTTTCAATATCATCAGCAATATCACTTCCTTTTGAACAACTTATAGCCATTGATATACCCAAAACGAGCATGCCCAAGTTTTTAAGAAATCTTCTTGTAATTATCATTTTCATAGCGGTTTTAACTGGGGCACAAATTAGTGCTTTATTAAAAAGACAACTCGTGCTTTTCTTTAATTCTAGGTTAGCTAAACTTTAAATTTATAGCAATAAAACCTATGGATTTACGACGTGACATCTACCAATTGAGGATGGTCTTCCCCCTCTACATTGGTGTCCGACAAGGTTTTTAAAAATGCTATTATGGCTTTTTGTTCCTCCCCCGTCAACTCCAACTCATCAAAAGGTAAGGTTTGGTGTTCCAGGTCAAAGCCCATTCCGCCTCCACCGCCTTTGTTATAGAAATCCATAACCTCTTCCAACGTATTGTAAACTCCGTTATGCATGTAAGGAGCAGTAAACTCCGCATTACGAACGGTTGGTGTTTTGAACATCCCCAAATGTTCTGGTTTGTTATATCGCCAGTAGAAACCTAAATCATCATCTAAAGTCTTGTTTTCTTTGGTTTCCGGAACTCCAATGACCTCTTTTTCCGTTTCGGCATAAAAAGGGGGTACCGTACCATTTGTTAAAGGCATAAAATGACACGTGGCACAAAGTGCTTTCCCCATAAACAGATTCATACCCAACTTTTCTTCGGAAGTAAACGAATCTTCCTCGGCCCTCATGTTTTTATCAAACTTGGAGTTGAAGCCATTTAAAGTGGATATGTAAGATGAAATAGCTTTGATGATATCATTGTTCCTGTTTGATATTCTACCAAAAGCATCCTCAAACAAAACATGGTAGGTAGTATCCTTTAAAATATCCGTGGAAAACTCATGAACACCTGTATTGAATTCTTGTTTGTTATTAAATACCGATGATATCTGATCCAAGATATTCTCTGCCCGGCCATCCCAAAAAAAGCTTTTCTGAAAGGCCGAATTTATTAACGTTGGTGCATTGCGATCCAGCGGACTCCCGTTATTGCCTACATTGACCGCAATACCATCTGTATAGGCCTTATCCGGCATATGGCAGGTAACACAGGCCATTTTACCAGACTGCGATAAATTGGGGTCTAGAAACAATTTCTTACCTAAAGCAATCTGCTTTTCAGAAGGGTTTCTATTGACTGGCGGGGTAAAATATTCAACATTAAAAGCATCCTTTTCAAAGAAAGTAGGTGCGTCAAAATTAAAAGGCTTGTTGTTTACACCTTCCCATAGACCGCTTTCTTTTCTGATGCTTACCCAATTGCGGGTAATAGGGTTCATGTACTCCCGAATAAAAGTATAGCGATCAAATGAATTGAAGTCGCCGTTCTTTTCAATGAAAGCAACAGCACGTGCTATATTCAAGTGGAATTCAGTATCTAAATCTGTATTTTTCTTTTTAATCAACTCAGATAATGTATGATCGTAGACCTCTTTTAACGCCTTTAAAGATACCACTGTTTCCGATAGGCCCAACTGACTTACCGGGGTATCAAAACCGGTAATCCCCAAACTAATGATACGTAATAGTTGCTGATGCGTAGCAATAAAAAATCGTTCTGAACTCAGTTTGTGTTCAGATACATTTTGCATTAAATTGACCATTAATCCTTTGGTAAGGCTGGTCTCTAGTTTAAAAACTGCTGGTTCTTCACCTTCATAAATAGACTCTTCTATTTTCTGAAGTCCGATTGGGTTTAGGATACGCTCCGTATCTTCTGCAAAGACAGGTAAGGCAGGTCCGTTGGCACGATGACCAACTTCAGGATTTAAATAAGAAGCGTAGGGTTCTGCTTTTTTAAAGGCTACACGAAGCGCTGTGAAGATTTTTTTAGCTTCTGGACTCTCTGCATCAACCTTACTCAAAGAGTCGATTAAATCAACTGCCTCGGTCATATTTTTTTGATAGAAATTTTCGGCATAACTCCAATCGACACTATCGACCGCATGAACCGCTGCCAACTGGTCATTTTTATTTTTGCAGGAAAGAACACTACATAGCAATATAAAAAAGAAGAAAAATTTATACATAACTTAAATACGTTGATAGAAAATTATAAATAGGGAAAGACCTCCATTAGTATGGAGGTCTTTCACCTTAAAAAAGTAATGTCTTATCTAGGTAAACCTTGTAGGATAATTATTTGCCCACCTTGGTTATCTTCTCTAGCACCAGCGGCAATTGCTTCTGGATTATCAGATTCCAAATCATGACCATCTTTGCTTTTAAAGTCATCATTCTGCCAGTAGTGAGGCTGAAGGTTCAATAGGAACGTATCATCAACACCCACTTTATCAGAAATATCAACCAATGCACCAAACTCTCCACTGAAACCAGTGCTTCCTGATGGGTCAAGGTCATTTCTAACTACCAATTCCAATACAACTTTAGCGTTGTTACCTTTTAAATCTGTTTGGTAGATAGCTGCAGCGTGGCCTCTATCAAAAGAGTTAGGGTCTTCTTGAAGGTATACGAAGTTTTCAGTTACGTTAATGTTATCCGGACTTTGAAGTCTAGAGATATTTCCGTCCATGTTGTTGGTATCCGTATTACCGCTTATGATTTGAGTTAATTTACCCGTTAAAGGAGAATCTTCATCCAACTCTAATTTGTAGGCCGTACCCCAATCATTGTAAGTACCTCTACCTGGACCTCTACCGGTTACTGCAAAAAATACGTTTCTAGCATTTTCTACAGAACCTTTTTGGTAATCCACATCTTCAACACGCATGAAAGCTGAAGCACCTACTGCAACACAAGCATCTTCCATTTCGACTTTAGTCATTTCAGCACCGTTTTCAATTTCAACAAACTCCACTTCGTAAGTTTCCTGAAAAGCCAATTGACCTTCATTATAGATAACACCTTCTTCAACAGCCATTGGGTTAATTGGGTTACCATTTGCATCTGTAGCACCAGAAGCCACTTCTTTAAATTTCAAAACATAGATTTTACCGTCGTTAAAATCTGCATCTCCGTTTTCAGAATAGTACAGTGTAACCTGTCCTTCCGAACCAGATGAATCATCATCACCTCCTATAATAACTGTTTTACCTTTGTAGGTATCTCTAGGCAATGGCACTGCGTTTTCCCATGAGAATTCACCCAAAGCATCCAAACCAAAATCTGCAGTTGGCGTAGGAACGGCAACGTGAGGGTCAATACCTTTTACATCATAATGAAAGCTTTCAGAAGCAGAAAGAAACATATCTTTTGCACCACCGTGAATATCTGCTTCCCACATCGTACCTGAACACTGGCGGGCAAAATCTGCAACACCTGAGTTCAACAACCAATCTCCACTAACCGGGTTAAGGTTTTTATCTAAGCGAATACGACTAACCGCATAATTGTCTTCTGCGTTTACAACGTACATATAACCATCACCATCTTTCAAGAAACCAGCACCATCTTGGGCACCCACCAATTGAAAACCATCCTCTAAAATATCTGTAGAACTTATTAGAGAATATGCTTTTACAAAATTGAAGTTTGAGTTGATTGCCACTAGCGGCTCAAGCTCTGATTTGTTCTCGAAGATAGTTCCCTCTTCTTCCTCTCCTTGACCACCATGGCCCACGAAATTTTCTAATTTTTCACAGGATGTGGTTGCTACCAAGCCTGCCAGTAATAACATTTTGGATACTGTTTTCATTTTGTTCTTTTGGTTATTTGTTAAAATAATTTGGAGCAAAAATATCCTAGTAATCCTCAAACATTGTTAACTGATTATGGTGATACTATAAACTAAAGTTCAACTTTATGTTAAGTTGTTAGCTTAACGTTACCATCTGTTTTCATTCTAAATAACGGGGCCGTTTTTGTATAAAAAATTGGGTGAGCCTGAAGAATACGCGAACTCTTTAAATAAGGAAAGAGAAACTGAAGTTGGTTTTAGCGGTTATTTATTTTGAAAAACAGAAGAAGTCTAAATCTAAAATACAAGTAATACACATAAAAGAATCTTGCATTACGACCACTACAAGACCAAATTAATAATACTATGTTTTAATGAACTCTTTATAATGAATCTAAAGGGCTTTCAATATTGGCCATACTTCTTGGGGTTACTTTAGTATATACCTGAGTAGTTTTTATAGAACTATGACCTAAAAGTTCTTGTATAAACCGCATATCCGTTCCAGATTCTAATAAATGGGTTGCATAACTATGGCGTAAACCATGAACCCCAATATTTTTATTAATCCTTGCCTTCTTCATAGCATTCTTAAAAATTTTCTGTACACTACCCTTGGCATATTGACCACCGTACTGCCCTTCTAATAAATACTCTTTTGGTCTGTACTCCTTATAATAAGTTCTTAATTTTGGTAATAGACTTACCGGTAATGGCACTGTCCTATCTTTCTTACCCTTGGCTCCTTGTATAAGGACTACCATTCTACTACTATCTATATGATTTAGCTTAATGGCCACCACTTCAGACACCCTTAAGCCCATACCATAACAAAGTTGCAAAGCAATAAGGTGTTTAACATTGTTTACTTGTGCCAACAAGCGGGCCACTTCTTTTTTACTCAGCATTTTGGGTAAAATGGCTGGCTTTTTAGGTCTGGGTATATCAAAAAACATTTGCTCTTTGTGCAATACTTTCTCGTAATAAAATTTGATTGCATTTATTTTTCCGTTGAGTTTTCGCTCCCTCATTTTATCTTCATAAACACAGTAAAGAAAATAGTCTTTTAACCTTTTTACATTTAAATCTGCAACCGGATAATTCTTTAATAGGATAAGTAAATGGACAAATTCTGCAACATAGATACGTATGGTGTTCTGACTATATGCCTTTAATCTTAGTTGATCATAAAACCTAATGAGTTCGGACTTGTTCTTTGGAGCAATCTGCGACAAATATTTAGTTAAGAAAGAAACTTCTTTTATACACAGGGCTTTTCTTACTGCGGGAAGGTCTGGTAAATACCATGCTCTTTTTGTTCTACTCCATTTAGCGGATGGAAACCTCGTACGCAATTCGCTTACCAAAATTTGTTTAAATGGAAAGACTACTAAAATTACATTTTTAGTATTATGAGTCGTAAATTCAAAATTATATTTAGAAATGTCCATTCCGCATTTTGTATATCAATTCTACGAAAGATAATAAATGATATACAAAATACCTACTCTATTAATCTTCCCCCATCCCTTTATCTATAATTGTTTCCGATATTTTTGTTTCTTTTTGTACCTTGAGGATCAATTACACATATATATGTGTTATGCCTTATTAAAACAGAACCTGAAATAACAATGAATCAAACTCATTTTTTAAAAAGCATTTTTAAACCTGAAAGTTTTAATTCGGAGGAATTGGAATTGATAATGATGCAATTTGAAGAAGTGGAATTTATAAAAAACGAATTTCTTATTGAAAAAGGAAAAGTTGCGAATTATTATTACTTTTTAGAAACAGGGTTTTTACGTTCTTTCGCAATTGACACAGAAGGAAATGACATAACAACAAAATTCTTTTCGGCAAATGACATCGTAATAGATTGGCATTCCTATTTTTTAAAAAAGCCTAGTAAAGAGTCTATTCAAGCATTGACGAAAGGAAAATGTTGGAAAATTAGTTTTAGCAACTTTATGAAACTATTTAAAATCGAAGCTTTTAGGGAAGTTGGCAGAACAAGACTGATTAACAATTATTTTGAACTAAAGAATCATTCCATATCTGTAATTGCCGACCAAGCTAAAAACAGATACTTAAATTTATTAAACGAAAAGCCTTCAATAATTCAAAATGTTCCTTTTAAACACATTGCTACCTATTTAGGCATTACAGACACTTCTTTAAGTAGAATTAGAAAAGAAATCACTTTATAATATCATTATGTTTTCCAATCAAGTACCTCTTATTTTCTCTATCCTTTTTTTATTGGCATTCTCAATACCAGTTATTATGGTTGCTCATTTAGCAAAAAAAGGAAAAATTAAGAACGGATTTTGGATAGTCCTAGGTTTTTATATTCCATATCTAATCATTGTAGCATTTGCAAGTCTAAACGGATTTTTTGATGATGTTATGTTACCACCAAAAATTGTTTTGACAACTACGCTTCCTTTGGCAATATTTGTAACCTTAATTTATAATACTAAAATCTGTAAAAAGGCAAATATTTCTTTTAGGTTAGAGGATTTAGTAAAGATTCACATATTCCGACTTATTGGAAGCACTTTTATTATTCTTTTACTCTATGATTTATTACCGCCAGTATTTGCCCTTTTCGCTGGTATTGGAGATTTACTAACTGCTATATCAAGTGTTTTTGTAGCAAAAGCTATTCAAAATAAAAAAAAATATGCAAGACGTTTAACTTACATCTGGAACACTTTTGGACTCGTAGATATTTTAATTACATCTGCTATGGCAATTATATTTACGAAAATAAGCATTGATAACGGTATTCAAGGTGTAGAATTTTTAGCAGAATTTCCATTTTGTTTTATTCCTGCATTTGCACCACCAACTATTATATTTCTTCATTTATTAGTATATCGCAAGTTATCTTCCGAAAAATTAGTCTGATTTTCATTTCTTGTCATAGGCAAAGATTTTTCTGTTCTCACTCATCTACTTTTGTTGTATTGTTTAACACTTAAAAATCAAAAAAATGAAAAAAGAACAAACATTTATGATGGTATTCAGATTTAGTCCCAATCCCGAATACCAACCAACACCAAAAGAAATGGAACAAATGAAAGAAGATTGGGGAAGTTTTATAGGAAACATTGCAATTAAAGAAAAATTGGAAAGTACACATCAATTGGGCTTTGATGGAAAACAAATTTCGGCTGATTCAAAAATATCGGATGGAATTCTGATTTCGGAAAACCAAACGATTAGTGGAAATATGATTGTTAAAGCAAATTCTTTAGATGAAGCTGTTACTATGGCAAAAGACAGCCCAATTTTAAAAATGGGAGGCTCGGTTGAAGTTCGTAATATCATCCCAATGGAAAATTAATAAATATTCAAAAAAATGAAAAAAATGATACTAATAATAATCACAGTCGCATTAGTCCTTTTTCTAGGAATAGGATTCTACAATGCAAGTAAATTACAACAAATTCATATCCAAAAAGTGGTTAACATTAATGCGGATGCTGAAACTACATTTGATAATGTTCTATATCTAAAGAACTTTCCTAAATGGTCACCATTTTATGAAGCTGACCCAACACAAAAAACAGAAGTTAAAGGGAATGACGGACAAGTAGGCGCTCAATTTCATTGGGAAGGAAATAAAGGTAAAGACTTAGGTTATCAAGAAATAAAGGAAATTAGACCTTTAGAATATATAAAAATGGAATGTGATATTCAAAAACCTTTTAAAGCAAATCCAACTTTTGAGTATTCTTTCTCACAGACTGGTAACATAGTAAAAGTTACTCAAGATTTTAATCTCGAATCTGGACTCGTAGATTCCTTCTTTATGTGGCTTTTTGGAGCAAAGAAAGAAATGGAGAAAATGAATGCGAGAGGATTGGAACTTTTGAAAATTACGTGCGAAAAATAACAAGGCATAACAATGTATAAAAACAATAGCGGTTTCGGTAATTAATCGAAATCGCTTTTTTATATTTATGGTCAAGGGCTAATCCGAATAGTTCGAGTTTCAAAATCCGCTACTATTCTTATACTAACCGTTGAGGGAAATGACCTAAAGGCCGTGTTACTCCGCTGCAAAAAAACACGTACTGCATGAATAGCTGTTTTTTCACGACTCCCGTAACACTCATTTCCCTCAACGGTCCGGGTATGCCGCGACTTTAATTAAGGCTATTTTGCTTTTGCCAACTTTACTACCTACTTTAGTTAACTACACACAACTAGGCATATATTCCAGAAGTCGCAGCAATCTTCCACTCGGGAGGCTGCGCCTACCGGAAGATATACCCGGACCGTTAGCAAAAATGGCTCATGACAAAATCTAGTGATTGGAAAATTGAACCAATGCCCAAACAAACCGAGAGTTTTTATTCTGGGCGGAAGTTGTTGTTTGAAGAATATTCCAAGCTTGTAATGGGGTTCAAACCTACTAGCATGGATGACAAATGGTTCATCTACAGTCAAAATGAATCAATTTACTTTCATCGTAGCTGGTTAGGGCATTGTATTTTTATTGCTAAAATTGTAAAAAGCGAAAATGATATTTTTATTGGCGATATAACAGCTAATAAAAAGCCCGACCAATTTGGCACTAGTGATATAGAAGTAAAAAAAGAAATGTTCAATAAGCTCCTTGACTACGTATTGCACAAATAGTTGAATATTCTTTTTTCGAATTTCTTTAAAGAAGTAATAACCTAATATTGGTCAGATGGACTTTACTCAAACTTAACTGTTGCGCAGATGGACTTAACTCGAATGGAAAATAAACGGAAACTCAATTGTTCGCACTTACTCTTGCGTGTCGCCACATTTTGCTAACAATGCCTAAACGTAATGCGGGCTTTTGGGCAAAACCGAAAGGTCTGTGTATATTTATAAAGTCGCTAAATCTTATGGATTTAGCTTTGGAAAATAAAAAATAAGTCTAAACAATAAGCTTTAGCTTCGTGCTAAGACGGAAACTAAGCGTTTCCTTACTACCGCACTACGCTTAGCCGAGACGTTAGCATTTATAGCTCAAAAAAGTAAATAACAGAAATGAAATATTTCAAAGTGTTTCTAATATTTTTGAATTTAGCATTTTTATCATTTGCAATTTTCCTATTTATAATAGATGGTAATTATAATCGCAATCCACTAAGTCATCCAGATTATGTGCCTCAGGGTAGTTCAATTGGAGAGGGAATTGAATGGTTATTTAGAATGGGAATCAGAACCATTTCATTTATTATAGTCGGATTAACCATAATCCATTACTTTCAAAAAAAGAAATCAAATACAATAATTCATATTATAATAACAACTCTGACGATTGCAACCACATTTATTTACACTTGAGCAAAGTGAACTTACAATTATTCAAAACGAATTTAAAATCGCAATAGACGGACTTCACTCAGACGCAACTGTTATGCAGATGGACATCACTCAGACGGAAAAATGGAAACTTAATCGTTCGTGCTTACTCGAACGTGTCGCAACAAATGCTAACAAAACCTATAATCAATACGGGGCTTCGGGCTTTAACGAATGGTTTGTGTATTTTTATGAAGTCCGCAAAATCTTTTGGATTTTGCTCTGGACAGAAAAAAAATAAATCAAAACAAAAAAATTTCGCTATGTGCGTGGCGGAAAGCAAACGCTAGTTTGCTCCCGTACTGTTCATAGGTACTGTGTCAAAAAACAAGTTTTTTCTTTAAAATTTAGGAAACAAGTTGAGTAATCAAATTGTTATCCTGCGCAGCAAGGGCTTTATGCTTTTGCTGCTTTTTTGTTTCAAAATTTGCATCATA